>NZ_JACVBG010000003.1:0-1359060 GCF_014852215.1 Pseudomonas sp. PDM19
CTCAGTAGTGAAACGACGCATCGCCGATGGTAGTGTGGAGTTTCTCCATGTGAGAGTAGGTCATCGTCAAGCTCCTATCCCAAGACCCCTGGTCAGCATCGCTGGCCGGGGGTTTTGCTTTTGCGCGCTGAAAAGTCGGGCCATTGCTGCGTAGGCAATTCAGGCATGCCTCTATATGATGCGTGCCTGACTGTTGCGGGGGTGATATGCAGACCTTGCTGAAACTGCTGAGCGATGGCCGCTTCCATTCCGGAGAGGAGCTGGGTGCTCTCCTCGGAGTAAGTCGCAGTGCTGTCTGGAAGCGCCTTGAGGGTTTTGAGCGTGACTACGGTATGGTCGTGCAGCGAGTGCGCGGCCGTGGCTACCGCCTGGAAGAGCCTCTGAGCATCATCTCGCCCAGGTCCGACTCCGGCCAGTGGCCTCTCGATGTCCTGTTTTCGATCGACTCCACCAACGCTGAGGTCCTGAGACGCCTCTCTGCCGGCTCTGTGGCGCCGTTCGCCATTCTTGGTGAGCGCCAGACTGCTGGGCGGGGGAGGCGAGGGCGGCAGTGGGAAAGTCCGTTCGGTGCCAACCTTTATTACACCCTCGGCATCACTGTGCGCGGTGGTGCGCAGGAGCTGGAGGGGATGAGTCTGGTGGTTGGTCTTGCTGTGGCGAAGGCCATCCAGGCGCTGGGCGTAAAGGATGTCGGCCTGAAATGGCCCAATGACGTCCTCGTCGGTGGCAAGAAGATCGCCGGTATCCTGTTGGAGTTGACTGGGGATCCTGCTGACATCTGCAGCGTTGCCATCGGTATCGGTATCAATGTGAACATGCGCAAGGCTGACGCCATTGATCAGCCCTGGACGTCGGTGCGAGAAACGCTGGGTAGGCTGGTCGATCGCAATGAGTTGCTGCAGGCGTTGGAGTCACAACTCGCGCATGCGCTCTCCCGTCATCGCGAACGCGGATTTGCCGCGAGTCGCGAGGAGTGGGAATCCCTTCATCTATGGCAGGGGCGGCAGGTCACACTGTCCACTGTCGCCAATAATATCGTTGGGCGTGCCCTTGGCATCGATGAAAGAGGCGCGCTGCGTCTCCTGGTGGATGGCAAGGAGCAGAGCTACAGCGGAGGCGAGTTGAGTCTGAGGTTGTCGGATGATTCTTGAGTTGGATTGCGGAAACAGCCTGATCAAGTGGCGGGTGGTCAGAAAGCACGACCTGGTGACCGTCGCGGGTGGCGTGGCTGATTCCGATCAGGCGCTGCTTGCGCAATTGCAGGCCAGCGAAGTGGTCGATATTCGCTATTGCCGTATGGTCAGCGTGCGCAGCGAGCAGGAAACCGACGCGCTTCGTGTTGGCCTGGAAAGCGCATTCCCCATTGCTGTGCAGATTGCTGCGCCGGCGACCGAGTTGAGCGGTGTGCTGAATGGCTACCGCGAGTATCAGCGGCTCGGGATGGATCGCTGGCTTGCCCTCGTGGCGGGCCATTGCCTTGCGGGGCGTGGCTGCCTGGTGCTCGATCTGGGCACTGCGGTCACTTCCGATCTGGTCGACGCCGCCGGCAAGCATCTGGGTGGCTATATAGCTCCCGGGATGCCTCTGATGCGCAGCCAGTTGCGCACGCATACGCGCCGTATTCGTTATGACGATGAGGCAGCTCATGAAGCGCTGCAGAATCTGCTGCCAGGCCAGGAAACGTCCGAGGCCGTAGAGCGCGGTTGCGTGCTGATGCTGCGCGGGTTTGTGCGGGAGCAGATTGCTCTGGCCAACAAGCTGCTGGGCGATGACTGCGCTGTCTATCTGACCGGGGGTGATGCTGAGCTCGTCAAGGATGAGAGTGCTCGTGCTGTCGTGCTTCCGGACCTGGTGTTTCTCGGCTTGGCGCTTGCCTGTCCGATCGAGTGAGTCTGATCGATGCGTTGGTTCTTCCTCTTCCTGCTCGCCCTCAATGTCTTCTATTACGTCTGGCACCAGCAGCAGGCGCCGCTTCGCCCGAAGGAGATTGCGCCGCTCAGTCTGTTTCACTCTGAGCAAAAGAATATTCGCCTGCTCAGTGAGTCTGCCGAGGCGCCTCAGCGTCGTCCGGCAGAAGAAAAGCCGGCGGCTGCTCCTGCGTCCGCGTGTGTCTTCCTGGGCAGCTTCCCTGCTGAGGATCGCGCCCGGCAACTGGTCCAGCGCTTGCTGAGCCTGGATGTCCAGGCGTCAGTGCAGACGGTGGATGCCGCGGCAGGTGTCGATTACTGGGTTTATCTGCCGCCGCTGGCATCGCGCCAGGCATCCCTGTGGCAGCTGCGCGAGCTGCAGGCGCGCAAGATCGATAGCTACATCATCACCGAGGGCGACCTGACTGACGGGATTTCCCTCGGGATCTTCCAGCGCAAGGATTCCGCTGACAGTGTCGTCGAGCGTCTGAAATCTGCTGGCTACGATGCTCTGGTGCGCGAACTTGCTCGCTCGCAGCATGATTACTGGGCGCAGATAGCCGCAGAAAGCGCGCGCCTGGTGGATGATTCCGTGGTGCGTCAACTGGTCCCGGACTTCCCGGAACTGGAAAAACAAACAATGCCGTGTAAAAGCGTTGCAAGCCCTCAATAGTTTGAATAGAATGGCGCCCGCTTCACAGGGGCGGCCTGAAAAGGTCAAACACTGGAAGCCGTTGTCGAAGAGCTAAGCTCAAGTTTTTTAAAGAAAAACAGTTGACAACGCGGTGGCAGGCTGTAGAATGCCGCCTCACTCGGAGGGGTTCCCGAGCGGCCAAAGGGATCAGACTGTAAATCTGACGTCTCAGACTTCGAAGGTTCGAATCCTTCCCCCTCCACCAGTTTTCAAGCGTGAGCTGCAAGCTCCGCGGGTATAGTTCAGTGGTAGAACCTCAGCCTTCCAAGCTGATGATGCGGGTTCGATTCCCGCTACCCGCTCCAAGTTTGTTGCTTATGTCTTGCTCATGTAGCTCAGCTGGTAGAGCACACCCTTGGTAAGGGTGAGGTCAGCGGTTCAAATCCGCTCATGAGCTCCATCTCGCAAAGGCAGATATGAAAATATCTGCCTTTGTTTTAATGGTGACGTGACTTTCTCAATTCCTTACGGGAGGCGGTCAAGATGGCTAAAGAAAAGTTTGAGCGTAACAAGCCGCACGTAAACGTCGGCACCATCGGTCACGTTGACCACGGCAAAACCACTCTGACCGCTGCTCTGACCAAGGTCTGCTCCGAGACCTGGGGCGGCTCCGCTCGCGCTTTCGACCAGATCGACAACGCGCCGGAAGAGAAGGCTCGTGGTATCACCATCAACACCTCTCACGTTGAATACGACTCGCCGGTACGCCACTACGCTCACGTAGACTGCCCGGGTCACGCCGACTACGTGAAGAACATGATCACCGGTGCTGCCCAGATGGACGGCGCGATCCTGGTTTGCTCCGCTGCTGACGGCCCCATGCCGCAGACCCGCGAGCACATCCTGCTGTCCCGTCAGGTAGGCGTTCCTTACATTGTCGTGTTCCTGAACAAGGCCGACATGGTTGACGACGCCGAGCTGCTGGAACTGGTCGAAATGGAAGTTCGCGATCTGCTGAACACCTACGACTTCCCGGGCGACGACACCCCGATCGTTATCGGTTCCGCTCTGATGGCTCTGAACGGCCAGGACGACAACGAGATGGGCGTTTCCGCTGTGCGCAAGCTGGTAGAAACCCTGGACTCGTACATCCCTGAGCCCGAGCGCGCTATCGACAAGCCGTTCCTGATGCCGATCGAAGACGTATTCTCGATCTCCGGTCGTGGCACCGTGGTAACTGGCCGTGTTGAGCGTGGCATCGTCAAGATCCAGGAAGAAGTGGAAATCGTCGGCATCAAGGCGACCACCAAGACTACCTGCACCGGCGTTGAAATGTTCCGCAAGCTGCTCGACGAAGGTCGTGCTGGTGAGAACGTCGGCGTTCTGCTGCGTGGCACCAAGCGTGAAGACGTAGAGCGTGGTCAGGTTCTGGCCAAGCCGGGCACCATCAAGCCGCACACCAAGTTCGAGTGCGAAGTGTACGTGCTGTCCAAGGAAGAAGGTGGTCGTCACACCCCGTTCTTCAAAGGCTACCGCCCGCAGTTCTACTTCCGTACCACCGACGTAACCGGCAACTGCGAACTGCCGGAAGGCGTTGAGATGGTAATGCCGGGCGACAACGTGAAAATGGTTGTCACCCTGATCGCTCCGATCGCCATGGAAGATGGCCTGCGCTTCGCGATTCGCGAAGGCGGCCGTACCGTTGGCGCCGGCGTGGTTGCCAAGATCATCGAATAATCGATTGATCTTTCCCTCTCAGGCCGGCATAATGGTCGGCCTGACTTTGTTCTAGGCCAGTAGCTCAATTGGCAGAGCGGCGGTCTCCAAAACCGCAGGTTGGGGGTTCGATTCCCTCCTGGCCTGCCAGATTTCTCAAGATCTGGCACTTCTTTAAACGGGATTCCTAGCAGATGAATGCGAAGGTAGAAGCCAAAGAGTCGCGTCTTGATCTCTTGAAGTGGCTTGTGGTTGCAGTGCTGGTTGTGGTGGCTGTGGTTGCCAACCAGTATTATTCCGCGCAACCGATCTTCTATCGCGTTCTCGGTATCCTCGTAATGGCGGCTGTTGCTGGCTTCATCTCGCTGCAGACCGTCAAGGGGCGTGCCTTCTTTACTTTGGCTAAAGAAGCTCGCGCCGAGATTCGCAAGGTTGTATGGCCGTCTCGTCAAGAGACAACTCAGACCACGCTGATCGTAGTGGCAGTAGTGCTGGTAATGGCGCTGGTGCTTTGGGGGCTCGACTCCCTGCTGGGTTGGCTGGTTTCCATGATCGTAGGTTAAGGGTGTTCCGTGGCTAAGCGTTGGTACGTTGTGCATGCCTACTCGGGTTACGAGAAGCATGTCATGCGCTCGCTGATCGAGCGGGTCAAACTGGCCGGCATGGAAGATGGGTTTGGTGAGATTCTCGTCCCCACTGAAGAAGTCGTGGAGATGCGGAACGGCCAGAAGCGCAAGAGTGAGCGCAAATTCTTCCCGGGCTATGTCCTGGTGCAGATGGATATGAACGAGGGTACTTGGCACCTGGTCAAGGATACTCCTCGCGTCATGGGCTTCATTGGTGGTACTGCCGACAAACCGGCGCCGATCACCGATAAAGAGGCTGATGCCATCCTGCGTCGTGTCGCTGATAGCGGCGACAAGCCGAAGCCGAAGACCCTGTTCGAGCCGGGCGAGACTGTTCGTGTCATCGATGGTCCGTTTGCTGACTTCAATGGCGTCGTCGAAGAAGTTAACTACGAAAAGAGCCGCATCCAGGTCGCTGTGCTCATTTTCGGTCGCTCTACCCCGGTAGAGCTGGAGTTCAGCCAGGTAGAGAAAGTTTAACTGGCACACTGAATCCCACACCCCGCAGCCCTAGGCTGCGGGGTTTTGTCGTCCTTGGGATAAAACGCGAAAGCAACCGGGGAGCCCGACAGGGCGCTTGACCCGCATTTGGAGTAGCAAATGGCTAAGAAAATCACGGCTTACATCAAGCTGCAAGTTAAGGCCGGCCAGGCCAACCCGTCGCCGCCCGTCGGCCCGGCTCTGGGTCAGCACGGCGTGAACATCATGGAATTCTGCAAGGCGTTCAACGCCAAGACCCAAGGCCAAGAGCCGGGTCTGCCGACTCCTGTGATCATCACCGTTTACAGCGACCGTAGCTTCACCTTCGAAACCAAGAGCACCCCCGCTGCCGTCCTGCTGAAAAAAGCAGCTGGCATCACCAGCGGTTCCGCTCGTCCGAACTCTCAGAAAGTCGGCACCGTTACCCGTGCTCAGCTGGAAGAGATCGCCAAGGCCAAGCAGGCTGACCTGACCGCTGCTGACCTGGACGCTGCCGTACGTACCATTGCTGGCTCCGCGCGCAGCATGGGCCTGAACGTGGAGGGTGTGTAATGGCTAAGCTGACCAAGCGTCAAAAGGCTATCGCCGAGAAGATCGAAGCAGGCAAGCAATACGGCTTCGAAGATGCCGCCAAGCTGCTGGCCGAGCTGTCGACCATCAAGTTCAAGGAGTCCGTGGACATCGCCATCAATCTGGGCGTTGATCCGCGTAAATCCGACCAGGTCGTACGTGGCGCCACCGTTCTGCCGAACGGTACCGGCAAATCCGTACGCGTTGCCGTCTTCACCCAGGGTCCTGGTGTTGAAGCTGCCCTGGCTGCTGGTGCAGACAAGGTTGGCATGGACGAACTGGCTGCCGAAATGAAAGCCGGCGACCTGAACTACGACGTCGTTATCGCCTCCCCGGACGCGATGCGTGTTGTTGGCCAGCTGGGCCAGGTACTGGGCCCGCGCGGTCTGATGCCGAACCCGAAGGTCGGCACCGTGACCCCGGACGTCGCTACCGCCGTCAAGAACGCCAAAGCCGGTCAGGTACGTTTCCGTACCGACAAGAACGGCATCATCCACGCTTCCGTTGGCAAGATCGACTTCGAGCCGGTCAAGCTGAAGCAGAACGTGGAAGCGCTGCTGAGCGATCTGAAGCGCCTGAAGCCGTCCTCCTCGAAGGGCGTGTACGTTCAGCGCGTGACCCTGAGCACCACCATGGGCCCGGGTCTGCAGATCGATCAGGCTTCGCTGGAAGGCTGATGAACTAAGTCGAGTAGTGGGTTCGCCCACTGCTCGCAGGTATTGGGGTCCCTGCCTGGCGGGGGCTATCCAAGACCGTAGGCGGCGCAAGCCTTAAACCTCAAGCCTACGCAGATGGTGCTCCCGATTCGTTTACCGAATCAGACACCAAAACGCCGTCCGGCTCCGGCTGGACGAATCGGTAACATCCAGGAGTAAACCCGTGGCAATTAAACTCGAAGACAAGAAGGCCATCGTCGCTGAAGTCAACGAGGCTGCCAAAGCCGGTCTGTCCGCTGTCGTGGTTGATGCACGCGGCGTGACTGTCGGCGCTATGACCGGACTCCGTAAAGAGGCCCGCGCAGCTGGTGTGTACGTGAAAGTCGTACGTAACACCCTGCTCAAGCGCGCCGTTGAAGGCACTCAGTTTGAAGTGCTCAACGACACGTTCAAGGGCCCGACCCTGATTGCTTTCTCCAACGAACATCCGGGCGCTGCCGCTCGTATCTTCAAGGAGTTTGCCAAGGGTCAGGACAAGTTCGAGATCAAGGCGGCCGCGTTCGAGGGTCAGTTCCTCGCAGCCAATCAGATCGACGTGCTGGCGACCCTGCCGACCTACAACGAAGCTGTTGCACAGCTGATGAGCGTGATCCAAGGCGCTACCAGCAAGCTGGCTCGTACTCTGGCGGCAATTCGCGATCAGAAAGAAGCTACCGCAGCCTAAGGCTCGGCATCTGCTTTCAACCTTTTTTGTTTAATTCGATGGCCTTAGGCCGTCACCCAATACAGGAATTAGAGTCATGGCTCTGACCAACGAAGACATCATCTCCGCCGTATCCGAAATGTCCGTCATGCAGATCGTTGAACTGATCAAGGCGATGGAAGAGAAGTTCGGCGTTACCGCTGCTGCCGCTACCGTTGCTGCTGCCGGCCCGGCTGCTGCCGCTGCTGAAGAGCAGACCGAGTTCACCATCGTCCTGGCCGAAGCTGGCGACAAGAAAGTGAACGTGATCAAGGTCGTTCGTGAACTGACCGGCCTGGGCCTGAAAGAAGCCAAGGCTGTCGTTGACGGCGCCCCGGGCGTGGTCAAGGAAGGCGCTTCGAAAGAAGAAGCCGAAGCTGCCAAGAAAGCCCTGGAAGAAGCAGGCGCCAAGGTCGAGCTCAAGTAAGTTCGTACCTTGCGTCGACAGCCCGAGCGTTAAGCGACAGGCTGATGGCTGGTGGCAATTGCCACCGGCCTTTTTCCGTTATGGGTGGGGTGCCGTAGGTGCCTCCCATAACGTGAAAATCCCGCCACGAGTGGCGGCGCAAACCTAGGGTTTGCACGATTTTTGGGCTGCTCCCCTGTGCGGGAGAGGCCAAACAAGCAGGTGACCAAGCTGGGGAACGCTGATGGCTTACTCATACACTGAGAAAAAACGTATCCGCAAGGACTTTAGCAAGTTGCCGGACGTCATGGATGTGCCGTATTTGCTGGCCATCCAGCTGGATTCCTATCGCGAATTCCTGCAGGCGGGTGCAAGCAAGGACCAGGTCCGAGACATCGGCCTGCATGCGGCCTTCAAGTCCGTCTTCCCGATTATCAGCTATTCCGGCAATGCTGCCCTGGAATACGTCGGCTACCGTCTGGGTGAGCCGGCCTTCGATGTCAAGGAATGCGTGCTGCGTGGTGTGACCTTCGCGGTCCCGCTGCGTGTGAAAGTGCGCCTGATCATTTTCGACAAGGAATCGTCGAACAAAGCGATCAAGGACATCAAGGAACAAGAAGTCTACATGGGGGAAATCCCCCTGATGACCGAGAACGGTACCTTCATCATCAACGGTACCGAGCGCGTCATCGTTTCCCAGCTGCACCGCTCCCCGGGCGTGTTCTTCGACCACGACCGTGGCAAGACCCACAGCTCCGGCAAGCTGCTGTACTCCGCGCGCATCATTCCTTACCGCGGTTCCTGGCTCGACTTCGAGTTCGATCCGAAGGACTGCGTGTTCGTTCGTATCGACCGTCGCCGCAAACTGCCGGCTTCCGTCCTGCTGCGCGCGCTGAACTACAGCACCGAGGAAATCCTCAACGCGTTCTATGACACCAACGTCTACGAGATCAAGGGCGAGACCCTGAATCTGGAGCTGGTGCCGTCGCGTCTGCGTGGCGAGATCGCCAGCTTCGACATCAAGGATGCTGCCGGCAAGGTCATCGTTGAAGCGGGCCGCCGTATCACCGCGCGCCACATCAATCAGCTCGAGAAGGCTGGCATCAGCCAGCTGGAAGTGCCGTTCGACTACCTGATTGGCCGTACCGTGGCCAAGGCTGTCGTGCACCCGGCTACCGGCGAGATCATCGCCGAGTGCAACACCGAGCTGACCGTCGATGCCCTGGCCAAGATCGCCAAGGCCCAGGTTGCGCGCCTGGAAACTCTGTACACCAACGACATCGACTGCGGTCCGTTCATCTCCGACACGCTGAAGATCGACTCCACCAGCAACCAACTGGAAGCGCTGGTCGAGATCTATCGCATGATGCGTCCCGGCGAGCCGCCGACCAAGGAAGCCGCCGAGACCCTGTTCGGCAACCTGTTCTTCAGCGCCGAGCGTTACGACCTGTCCGCCGTTGGCCGCATGAAGTTCAACCGTCGTATCGGTCGTACCGAGATCGAAGGCGCCGGCGTCCTGAGCAAGGAAGACATCGTCGAGGTCCTCAAGACCCTGGTTGCCATCCGTAACGGTAAAGGCATCGTCGACGACATCGACCACCTGGGTAACCGTCGCGTCCGTTGCGTCGGCGAGATGGCCGAGAACCAGTTCCGCGTTGGCCTGGTGCGTGTAGAGCGCGCGGTCAAGGAACGTCTGTCGATGGCCGAAAGCGAAGGCCTGATGCCGCAGGACCTGATCAACGCCAAGCCGGTGGCTGCCGCGATCAAGGAGTTCTTCGGTTCCAGCCAGCTGTCGCAGTTCATGGACCAGAACAACCCGCTCTCCGAGATCACCCACAAGCGCCGCGTCTCCGCACTCGGCCCGGGTGGTCTGACCCGTGAGCGCGCGGGCTTCGAGGTTCGTGACGTACACCCGACCCACTACGGCCGCGTGTGCCCGATCGAAACCCCTGAAGGTCCGAACATCGGTCTGATCAACTCCCTGGCTACCTACGCCCGCACCAACAAGTACGGCTTCCTCGAAAGCCCGTACCGCGTGGTGAAGGAAGGTCTGGTCAGCGACGACATCGTCTTCCTGTCCGCGATCGAAGAGGCCGATCATGTGATCGCCCAGGCCTCCGCCACCCTGAACGAAAAGGGTGAGCTGATCGACGAACTGGTAGCCGTACGTCACCTGAACGAATTCACCGTGAAGGCGCCGGAAGACGTCACCCTCATGGACGTGTCGCCGAAGCAGGTCGTTTCCGTCGCTGCCTCGCTGATTCCGTTCCTCGAGCACGACGACGCCAACCGTGCACTCATGGGTTCGAACATGCAGCGTCAGGCTGTACCGACCCTGCGCGCCGACAAGCCGCTGGTAGGTACTGGCATGGAGCGCAACGTCGCCCGTGACTCCGGTGTCTGCGTGGTTGCCCGTCGTGGTGGCGTGATCGACTCGGTCGACGCCAGCCGTATCGTGGTCCGCGTGAACGACGACGAAGTCGAGACTGGCGAAGCCGGTGTCGACATCTACAACCTGACCAAGTACACCCGTTCGAACCAGAACACCTGCATCAACCAGCGTCCGCTGGTGCAGAAGGGTGACCAGGTTTCGCGCAGCGACATCCTGGCCGACGGCCCGTCCACCGACATGGGTGAACTGGCTCTGGGTCAGAACATGCGCGTAGCGTTCATGCCCTGGAACGGCTTCAACTTCGAAGACTCCATCTGCCTGTCCGAGCGCGTGGTCCAGGAAGATCGTTTCACCACGATCCACATCCAGGAACTGACTTGCGTTGCCCGTGACACCAAGCTCGGCCCAGAAGAAATCACCGCGGACATCCCGAACGTGGGTGAGGCTGCGCTGAACAAGCTGGACGAAGCTGGCATCGTCTACGTCGGCGCCGAAGTACAGGCTGGCGACATCCTGGTCGGCAAAGTCACCCCGAAAGGCGAGACTCAGCTGACTCCGGAAGAGAAGCTGCTGCGTGCGATCTTCGGTGAGAAGGCGTCCGACGTGAAGGACACCTCCCTGCGCGTGCCGACCGGCACCAAGGGTACCGTCATCGACGTACAGGTCTTCACCCGCGATGGCGTGGAGCGCGACAGCCGTGCCCTGTCCATCGAGAAGATGCAGCTGGACGAGATCCGCAAGGACCTGAACGAAGAGTTCCGCATCGTCGAAGGCGCAACCTTCGAGCGTCTGCGTTCCGCTCTGGTCGGCGCCAAGGCCGACGGCGGTCCTGCCCTGAAGAAAGGCGCAGAGATCACCGACGAGTACCTGGACGGCCTCGAGCGCGGCCAGTGGTTCAAGCTGCGCATGGCGGAAGATGCTCTGAACGAGCAGCTGGAGAAGGCCCAGGCCTACATCAGCGACCGCCGTCAGATGCTGGACGACAAGTTCGAAGACAAGAAGCGCAAGCTGCAGCAGGGCGACGACCTGGCTCCGGGCGTACTGAAGATCGTCAAGGTCTACCTCGCTATCAAGCGCCGCATCCAGCCGGGCGACAAGATGGCAGGCCGCCACGGTAACAAGGGTGTGGTCTCGGTGATCATGCCGGTCGAAGACATGCCGCACGACGTGCATGGCACTCCGGTCGACATCGTTCTGAACCCGCTGGGCGTACCGTCGCGTATGAACGTCGGTCAGATTCTCGAAACCCACCTGGGCCTTGCGGCCAAGGGTCTGGGCGAGAAGATCAACCGCATGCTCGAAGAGCAGCGCAAGATCGCCGAGCTGCGTGTGTTCCTGAACGAGATCTACAACGAGATCGGCGGCCGCCAGGAAAGCCTGGACGAGCTGAGCGATAACGAGATCCTCGCTCTGGCCAACAACCTCAAGGGCGGCGTGCCCATGGCTACCCCAGTGTTCGACGGTGCCAAGGAGCGCGAGATCAAGGCCATGCTGAAGCTGGCCGATCTGCCGGAGAGCGGTCAGATGCGTCTGTATGACGGCCGCACCGGCAACCAGTTCGAGCGTACGACCACCGTTGGTTACATGTACATGCTCAAGCTGAACCACCTGGTCGATGACAAGATGCACGCACGTTCCACCGGCTCTTACAGCCTGGTTACCCAGCAGCCGCTGGGTGGTAAGGCGCAGTTCGGTGGCCAGCGTTTCGGGGAGATGGAGGTCTGGGCGCTGGAAGCCTACGGTGCCGCCTACACCCTGCAGGAAATGCTGACCGTGAAGTCGGACGACGTGAACGGCCGTACCAAGATGTACAAGAACATCGTGGACGGGGATCACCGCATGGAGGCCGGCATGCCCGAGTCCTTCAACGTGTTGATCAAAGAGATCCGCTCGCTCGGCATCGATATCGAACTGGAAACCGAATAACACGTGACGTCAGAACGGTGCGGCTGGTCAAGGCCGGTCGCACCGGGTCCGTGAGGAGGAAAGGCCTTGAAAGACTTGCTTAATCTGTTGAAAAACCAGGGTCAGATCGAAGAGTTCGATGCCATCCGTATTGGCCTGGCCTCGCCCGAGATGATTCGTTCCTGGTCCTTCGGCGAAGTCAAGAAGCCGGAGACCATCAACTACCGTACCTTCAAGCCGGAGCGCGATGGCCTGTTCTGCGCCAAGATCTTTGGCCCGGTGAAGGACTACGAGTGTCTGTGCGGTAAGTACAAGCGCCTGAAGCACCGCGGTGTGATCTGCGAGAAGTGCGGCGTGGAAGTCGCTCTGGCCAAGGTGCGCCGCGAGCGCATGGGCCACATCGAGCTGGCCTCGCCGGTCGCCCACATCTGGTTCCTGAAGTCCCTGCCGTCCCGTATCGGCCTGCTGCTGGACATGACCCTGCGTGACATCGAGCGCGTGCTCTATTTCGAGAGCTACGTGGTGATCGATCCGGGCATGACCACCCTCGAGAAGGGTCAGCTGCTGAACGACGAGCAGTACTTCGAAGCCCTCGAAGAGTTCGGTGACGACTTCGACGCCCGCATGGGTGCGGAAGCCGTTCGCGAGCTGCTCAACGCTATCGATCTGGAGCACGAGATTGGCCGCCTGCGCGAAGAGATTCCGCAGACCAACTCGGAAACCAAGATCAAGAAGCTGTCCAAGCGCCTGAAGCTGATGGAAGCCTTCCAGGGCTCCGGCAACCATCCCGAGTGGATGGTGCTGACCGTCCTGCCGGTGCTGCCGCCGGACCTGCGTCCGCTGGTTCCGCTGGATGGCGGCCGCTTCGCGACTTCGGATCTGAACGATCTGTATCGCCGCGTGATCAACCGTAACAACCGTCTGAAGCGCCTGCTCGATCTGGCAGCTCCCGACATCATCGTGCGCAACGAAAAGCGCATGCTGCAGGAAGCCGTCGACGCCCTGCTGGACAACGGTCGCCGCGGCCGTGCCATCACCGGCTCGAACAAGCGCCCGCTGAAGTCCCTGGCCGACATGATCAAGGGCAAGCAGGGTCGCTTCCGTCAGAACCTGCTCGGCAAGCGCGTGGACTACTCCGGTCGTTCGGTAATTACCGTAGGTCCGACCCTGCGTCTGCACCAGTGCGGTCTGCCGAAGAAAATGGCCCTGGAGCTGTTCAAGCCGTTCATCTTCGGCAAGCTGGAAGGTCGTGGCATGGCCACCACCATCAAGGCTGCCAAGAAGATGGTCGAGCGCGAGCTGCCGGAAGTGTGGGACGTTCTCGCTGAAGTCATCCGCGAACACCCCGTACTGCTGAACCGTGCGCCGACCCTGCACCGTCTGGGCATCCAGGCGTTCGAGCCGGTACTGATCGAAGGTAAAGCCATCCAGCTGCACCCGCTGGTCTGCGCCGCGTACAACGCCGACTTCGACGGTGACCAGATGGCCGTGCACGTTCCGCTGACCCTCGAGGCTCAGCTGGAAGCGCGTGCGCTGATGATGTCCACCAACAACATTCTGTCGCCCGCCAACGGCGAGCCGATCATCGTTCCGTCGCAGGACGTGGTAATGGGTCTCTACTACATGACCCGTGAAGCGATCAACGCGAAGGGCGAGGGCATGGCTTTCGCAGACCTGCAGGAAGTTGACCGCGCGTACCGCAGCGGCCAGGTGTCCCTGCACGCCCGCGTAAAAGTGCGCATCAACGAGAAGATCAAGAACGAAGACGGCTCCCTGACCGCCAACACCCGTATCGTCGACTCCACTGTCGGCCGTGCGCTGCTGTTCCAGGTTGTCCCGGCCGGCCTGCCCTTCGACGTGGTCAATCAGTCGATGAAGAAGAAGGCGATCTCCAAGCTGATCAACCACTGCTACCGCGTGGTGGGTCTGAAGGACACCGTCATCTTCGCTGACCAGCTGATGTACACCGGCTTCGCCTACTCGACCATCTCCGGTGTGTCGATCGGCGTGAACGACTTCGTCATCCCGGACGAAAAGGCCCGCATCATCGATGCCGCCACCGAGGAAGTGAAGGAGATCGAGAGCCAGTACGCCTCCGGCCTGGTAACCCAGGGCGAGAAGTACAACAAGGTGATCGACCTCTGGTCCAAGGCCAACGACGAAGTGTCCAAGGCGATGATGGCCAACCTCTCGAAAGAGAAGGTGACCGATCGCGAAGGCAAGCAGGTCGACCAGGAGTCCTTCAACTCCATGTACATGATGGCGGACTCCGGTGCGCGGGGTTCCGCGGCCCAGATCCGTCAGCTGGCCGGTATGCGTGGCCTGATGGCCAAGCCGGACGGCTCCATCATCGAGACCCCGATCACCGCGAACTTCCGTGAAGGCCTGAACGTACTCCAGTACTTCATCTCCACTCACGGTGCTCGTAAAGGTCTGGCGGATACCGCGCTGAAGACCGCGAACTCCGGTTACCTGACCCGTCGTCTCGTCGACGTGGCCCAGGACCTGGTCGTGACCGAGATCGACTGCGGCACCGAGCATGGCCTGGTCATGTCCCCGCACATCGAAGGCGGCGACGTGGTAGAGCCGCTGGGTGAGCGTGTACTCGGCCGCGTAATGGCTCGCGACGTGTTCAAGCCGGGCAGCGACGACGTGATCGTCGAAGCCGGTACCCTGATCGACGAGAAGTGGGTCGATTTCCTCGAGCAGATGAGCGTCGACGAAGTCGTTGTGCGTTCGCCGATCACCTGCGAAACCCGTCACGGCATCTGCGCCATGT
Organism: Pseudomonas sp. PDM19; assembly: GCF_014852215.1. Lineage (NCBI taxonomy): Bacteria > Pseudomonadati > Pseudomonadota > Gammaproteobacteria > Pseudomonadales > Pseudomonadaceae > Pseudomonas > Pseudomonas sp. PDM19. Next base: position 14,814 of record NZ_JACVBG010000003.1, read on the forward strand.
GCTACGGCCGCGATCTGGCCCGTGGTCACCGCGTGAACATCGGTGAGGCTGTCGGCGTTATCGCTGCCCAGTCGATCGGTGAGCCGGGTACCCAGCTGACCATGCGTACCTTCCACATCGGTGGTGCGGCCAGCCGTACTTCCGCGGTGGACAACGTACAGGTCAAGAACGGCGGCACCATTCGCCTGCACAACCTGAAGCACGTAGAGCGTGCCGACGGCGCCCTGGTAGCGGTTTCCCGTTCCGGTGAGCTGGCGGTAGCCGACGACTTCGGTCGTGAGCGCGAGCGCTACAAGCTGCCGTACGGTGCGGTGATTTCCGTGAAGGAAGGTGACAAGGTCGACCCGGGCGCCATCGTCGCCAAGTGGGACCCGCACACCCACCCGATCGTCACCGAGATGGACGGCACCGTGGCCTTCGTGGGCATGGAAGAGGGCATCACCATCAAGCGCCAGACCGACGAACTGACCGGTCTGACCAACATTGAAGTGATGGATCCGAAGGATCGTCCGGCTGCCGGCAAGGACATTCGTCCGGCTGTGAAGCTGATCGACGCCGCAGGCAAGGATCTGCTGCTGCCGGGTACCGACGTACCGGCCCAGTACTTCCTGCCGGCGAACGCCCTGGTCAACCTCAACGATGGCGCGAAAGTGCGTATCGGTGACGTTATCGCGCGTATCCCGCAGGAAACCTCGAAGACCCGCGACATCACCGGTGGTCTGCCGCGCGTTGCCGACCTGTTCGAAGCTCGTCGTCCGAAAGAGCCTTCGATCCTGGCGGAAATCAGCGGCACCATTTCCTTCGGCAAGGAAACCAAGGGCAAGCGTCGCCTGGTCATCACTCCCACCGACGGTAGCGATCCGTACGAGGAGCTGATTCCGAAGTGGCGTCACCTGAACGTGTTCGAAGGTGAACAGGTAAGCCGTGGTGAAGTGATCTCCGACGGCCCGAGCAACCCGCACGACATCCTCCGTCTGCTGGGTGTCAGCTCGCTGGCCAAGTACATCGTCAACGAGATCCAGGACGTTTACCGTCTGCAGGGCGTGAAGATCAACGACAAGCATATCGAGACCATCCTGCGCCAGATGCTGCGCAAGGTCGAAGTGGCCGAGTCGGGCGATTCGTCCTTCATCAAGGGCGACCAGGTCGAACTGGTTCACGTGCTGGAAGAGAACGAAGTACTGGGCACCCAGGACAAGTTCCCGGCCAAGTACGAGCGCGTTCTGCTGGGTATCACCAAGGCCTCGCTGTCCACCGAGTCGTTCATCTCGGCGGCATCCTTCCAGGAGACCACCCGCGTCCTCACCGAGGCGGCGGTCACCGGCAAGCGCGACTTCCTGCGCGGCCTGAAGGAGAACGTGGTCGTGGGTCGTCTGATCCCGGCGGGTACCGGTCTGGCCTACCACAGCGAGCGCAAGCGTCAGCGCGAACTCGGCAAGCCGCAGCGCGTGAGCGCGAGCGAGGCCGAAGCAGCACTGGCCGAAGCGCTCAATCTGAGCGGTAACTAAGCCTCAAACGAAGCCCCGGTTGTCTTGACAACCGGGGCTTTGTCTTGACTGGCTTCCGTAAGCTCTTTAGTATCTTGTACCCCGAAAATTGGCAGGGCGCGTGCTCTGCCCATTTTTGTTTTTAAGTGTCGTAAGACAATCAGTGGAGCTATAGATGGCAACTATCAACCAGCTGGTGCGCAAACCGCGCAAGCGCCTGGTAGACAAGAGCGGCGTTCCTGCCCTGCAGAACTGCCCTCAGCGTCGCGGCGTATGCACCCGCGTATACACCACCACCCCGAAGAAGCCGAACTCCGCACTGCGTAAAGTGTGCCGTGTTCGTCTGACCAACGGTTTCGAGGTTTCCTCGTACATCGGTGGTGAAGGTCACAACCTGCAGGAGCACAGCGTAGTGCTGATCCGTGGCGGTCGTGTAAAGGACCTTCCGGGTGTTCGCTACCACACCGTGCGCGGTTCGCTGGATACCTCCGGCGTCAAAGACCGTAAGCAGGGTCGTTCGAAGTACGGCGCGAAGCGTCCGAAGTAATTTTGTTTTCCTATTTGCTGAGTCGATAAGAGTAAGGTCGGGCATCAAGTCCCGGATTACCTGAAGACCGTTTGAGGGCTTATCAATGCCAAGACGTCGTGTAGCGGCCAAACGTGAGATCCTGGCCGATCCTAAATACGGAAGCCAGATTCTGGCGAAGTTCATGAACCACGTGATGGAAAGCGGCAAGAAAGCCGTTGCCGAGCGTATCGTTTACGGTGCTCTGGACAAGGTCAAAGAGCGCGGTAAAGGCGACCCCCTGGAACTCTTCGAAAAAGCACTCGACGCCATCGCTCCGCTGGTCGAAGTGAAGTCCCGCCGTGTAGGCGGTGCTACCTACCAGGTTCCGGTCGAAGTACGTCCGTCCCGTCGTAATGCACTGGCCATGCGCTGGCTGGTGGACTTCGCCCGCAAGCGTGGCGAGAAGTCCATGGCTCTGCGTCTCGCTGGCGAACTGATGGACGCCGCTGAAGGTAAAGGCGCCGCTGTCAAGAAGCGTGAAGACGTACACCGTATGGCCGAGGCCAACAAAGCGTTCTCGCACTACCGCTTCTAATTACGGCAACACTACTTCTGCGAGGGCTTTATGGCTCGTAACACAGCAATCAACCGCTACCGGAACATTGGTATCTGTGCCCACGTTGACGCGGGCAAGACCACCACCACCGAGCGGATCCTGTTCTACACAGGTCTCAGCCACAAGATGGGTGAGGTGCATGACGGCGCTGCCACTACCGACTGGATGGTGCAGGAGCAGGAGCGTGGTATTACCATCACCTCCGCTGCGATCACCACCTTCTGGGAAGGTTCGCGCGGCCAGTACGACAAGTACCGCGTAAACGTCATCGACACCCCCGGCCACGTAGACTTCACCATTGAAGTTGAGCGCTCCCTGCGCGTACTGGACGGCGCCGTCGTTGTGTTCTGCGGCACCTCCGGCGTTGAGCCGCAGTCCGAAACCGTATGGCGTCAAGCCAACAAGTACGGCGTTCCGCGTATCGTTTACGTGAACAAGATGGACCGCGCCGGCGCCAACTTCCTGCGCGTTGTCGGTCAGATCAAGAACCGCCTGGGTCACACCCCGGTTCCGGTTCAGCTGGCCATCGGTGCAGAAGATGACTTCCAGGGTCAGGTTGACCTGCTGAAGATGAAGGCCATCTACTGGAACGAAGACGACAAAGGCACTTCCTACCGCGAGGAAGAAATTCCTGCGGATATGGTCGAGCTGGCCACCGAGTGGCGCAACAACATGGTCGAAGCTGCTGCCGAAGCCAACGAAGAGCTGATGAACAAGTACCTGGAAGAGGGTGAGCTGTCGATCGAAGAGATCAAGGCTGGCCTGCGTCTGCGTACCATCGCCTGCGAAATCGTACCGGCTGTCTGCGGCTCCTCGTTCAAGAACAAGGGCGTGCCCCTGGTTCTCGACGCCGTGATCGACTTCCTGCCTGCTCCGACCGAGATCCCTGCTATCCAGGGTATCCACCCGGATCACATCGACGACGGCGACGAAGCTCCGAAGGACGATCGTCCTGCCGACGACAATGCTCCGTTCTCGGCTCTGGCATTCAAGATCGCCACCGACCCGTTCGTAGGTACTCTGACCTTCGTTCGCGTCTACTCGGGCGTTCTGGAGTCTGGTAACTCCGTTATCAACTCCGTGAAAGGCAAGAAAGAGCGCGTTGGTCGTATGGTGCAGATGCACGCGAACCAGCGTGACGAGATCAAAGAAGTACGCGCTGGCGACATCGCTGCTCTGATTGGCATGAAGGACGTCACCACCGGTGACACCCTGTGCGATATCGAGAAGCCGATCATCCTCGAGCGTATGGACTTCCCGGAGCCGGTAATCTCGGTAGCTGTTGAGCCGAAGACCAAGGCTGACCAGGAGAAGATGGGCATTGCCCTCGGCAAGCTGGCTCAGGAAGACCCGTCGTTCCGCGTCAAGACCGACGAAGAAACCGGCCAGACCATCATCTCCGGTATGGGTGAGCTGCACCTGGACATCCTCGTCGACCGCATGAAGCGTGAATTCGGCGTTGAGGCGAACATCGGCAAGCCGCAGGTTTCGTACCGCGAAACCATCTCGAAGGACAACATCGAGATCGAAGGCAAGTTCGTTCGTCAGTCCGGTGGTCGTGGTCAGTTCGGTCACTGCTGGATTCGCTTCTCGACTCCGGACGTGGACGACAAGGGCAACATCACTGAAGGCCTGGTCTTCACCAACGAAGTCGTGGGCGGTGTGGTTCCGAAGGAATACATCCCGGCCATCCAGAAGGGCATCGAAGAGCAGATGAAGAACGGCGTTGTTGCCGGCTATCCGCTGATCGGCCTGAAGGCGACCGTCTTCGATGGTTCCTACCACGACGTCGACTCCAACGAGATGGCGTTCAAGATCGCTGCTTCCATGGCGACCAAGCAGTTGGCCCAGAAGGGCGGCGGCAAGGTCCTGGAGCCGATCATGAAGGTGGAAGTGGTGACTCCTGAGGACTACATGGGTGACGTGATGGGTGACCTGAACCGTCGTCGTGGTCTGATTCAGGGGATGGAAGACTCGGTTTCCGGTAAGGTTATCCGTGCCGAGGTTCCGCTGGGCGAGATGTTCGGTTACGCAACCGACGTGCGTTCCATGTCCCAGGGTCGCGCTAGCTACTCCATGGAATTCTCCAAGTACGCTGAAGCTCCGGCGAACGTCGTCGAAGCTCTGGCCAAAAAACAAGCTTGATTCAGCTCTTTTAGTAGAGGTTACTCTCGTGGCTAAAGAAAAATTTGAACGTAACAAACCGCACGTCAACGTCGGCACCATCGGTCACGTTGACCACGGCAAAACCACTCTGACCGCTGCTCTGACCAAGGTCTGCTCCGAGACCTGGGGCGGCTCCGCTCGCGCTTTCGACCAGATCGACAACGCGCCGGAAGAGAAGGCTCGTGGTATCACCATCAACACCTCTCACGTTGAATACGACTCGCCGGTACGCCACTACGCTCACGTAGACTGCCCGGGTCACGCCGACTACGTGAAGAACATGATCACCGGTGCTGCCCAGATGGACGGCGCGATCCTGGTTTGCTCGGCTGCTGACGGCCCCATGCCGCAGACCCGCGAGCACATCCTGCTGTCCCGTCAGGTAGGCGTTCCTTACATTGTCGTGTTCCTGAACAAGGCCGACATGGTTGACGACGCCGAGCTGCTGGAACTGGTCGAAATGGAAGTTCGCGATCTGCTGAACACCTACGACTTCCCGGGCGACGACACCCCGATCGTTATCGGTTCCGCTCTGATGGCCCTGAACGGCCAGGACGACAACGAGATGGGCGTTTCCGCCGTGCGCAAGCTGGTAGAAACCCTGGACTCGTACATCCCCGAGCCCGAGCGCGCCATCGACAAGCCGTTCCTGATGCCGATCGAAGACGTATTCTCGATCTCCGGTCGTGGCACCGTGGTAACTGGCCGTGTTGAGCGTGGCATCGTCAAGATCCAGGAAGAAGTGGAAATCGTCGGCATCAAGGCGACCACCAAGACTACCTGCACCGGCGTTGAAATGTTCCGCAAGCTGCTCGACGAAGGTCGTGCTGGTGAGAACGTCGGCGTTCTGCTGCGTGGCACCAAGCGTGAAGACGTAGAGCGTGGCCAGGTTCTGGCCAAGCCGGGCACCATCAAGCCGCACACCAAGTTCGAGTGCGAAGTGTACGTGCTGTCCAAGGAAGAAGGTGGTCGTCACACCCCGTTCTTCAAAGGCTACCGCCCGCAGTTCTACTTCCGTACCACCGACGTAACCGGCAACTGCGAACTGCCGGAAGGCGTTGAGATGGTAATGCCGGGCGACAACGTGAAAATGGTTGTCACCCTGATCGCTCCGATCGCCATGGAAGATGGCCTGCGCTTCGCGATTCGCGAAGGCGGCCGTACCGTTGGCGCCGGCGTGGTTGCCAAGATCATCGAGTAATCGCTGATCCGCTCCAGGAAAAGGGACCCTTCGGGGTCCCTTTTTCGTTGAGTTGGTTAAATATTGACACCCCTCAGGCGCATCCGTACAATTGCGCCTCCTTTTAACGGGCGGAGTCCGTCCGTTGGGAATGGCAACTTGGAGTCTGAGGTCAAATGCAAAATCAACAAATCCGTATTCGGTTGAAGGCTTTTGATCACCGCCTGATCGACCAATCTACCCAGGAAATCGTGGAAACCGCGAAACGTACTGGGGCTCAGGTGCGTGGTCCGATTCCTCTGCCGACCCGCAAGGAACGTTACACCGTGCTGATTTCCCCGCACGTCAACAAGGACGCTCGTGACCAGTACGAAATCCGTACCCACAAGCGTGTTCTCGACATCGTTCAGCCGACCGACAAAACCGTCGACGCGCTGATGAAGCTCGACCTTGCTGCTGGCGTCGAAGTACAGATCAGCCTCGGCTAATGCCCTCGGCATTGGTCGTGTAACGCTCTGAAATGGGCGGCCATAGCGGGTGAAAGCCCCGTACACTAAAGAGGTTCTAAAGATGACAATTGGTGTTGTCGGTCGTAAGTGCGGCATGACCCGCATCTTCACCGAAGATGGTGTCTCCATTCCGGTCACGGTCATTGAGGTCGAGCCGAATCGCGTCACCCAGTTCAAAAACGAAGAAAGCGATGGCTATCGCGCTGTGCAGGTAACTGCTGGCGAGCGTCGTGCTTCTCGCGTGACCAAGGCTCAAGCCGGTCACTTTGCCAAGGCGAATGTCGCCGCCGGTCGCGGCGTGTGGGAATTCCGTCTGGGCGAAGAGGAGTTCAAGGCAGGCGATTCCATCTCTGTCGACCTGTTCCAGGCCGGTCAGCTGGTAGACGTTACTGGTGAGTCCAAAGGTAAAGGCTTTGCCGGTACCATCAAGCGCTGGAACTTCCGTGGTCAAGATAACACCCACGGTAACTCCGTTTCCCACCGCGTCCCGGGTTCCATCGGCCAGTGCCAGACTCCTGGTCGAGTGTTCAAGGGCAAAAAAATGTCGGGCCACATGGGTGCTGAGCGTGTAACCGTTCAATCCCTTGAGGTCGTGCGTGTCGATGCAGAGCGCAATCTGCTGCTGGTCAAAGGTGCCGTTCCCGGCGCTACCGGTGGTGATGTGCTGGTGCGTCCGGCAGCCAAGGCTCGCGGTTAAGAGAGGAAGCTGAGATGCAACTGAATGTAAATGGCGCTCAGGCGATCGAGGTTTCCGAGCGTACTTTTGGTAGCGAATTCAACGAGACCCTGGTTCACCAGGCAGTCGTCGCCTACATGGCTGGCGGTCGTCAGGGCACCAAGGCTCAGAAAACTCGTTCCGAAGTCTCCGGTGGTGGCAAGAAGCCGTGGCGTCAGAAGGGCACTGGTCGTGCTCGTGCTGGCACCATCCGTAGCCCCATCTGGCGTGGCGGCGGCGCGACCTTCGCGGCCAAGCCCCAGGATCACTCCCAGAAGCTCAACAAGAAGATGTACCGCGCTGCTCTGCGCTCCATCCTCTCTGAGCTGGTTCGTCTGGATCGTCTGGTTGTCGTTGCCGACTTCGCTGTCGACGCACCGAAGACCAAAGGTCTGGTCAGCAAGCTGGAAGGCCTGGGCCTGAAAGATGTACTGATCGTCACCGAAGGCGTCGATGAGAACCTGTACCTGGCAGCTCGCAACCTGGCCCACGTCGATGTACGTGATGTCCAGGCTTCCGATCCGGTCAGCCTCATCGCCTACGACAAGGTGCTGGTCACCGTGTCCGCCGTGAAGAAGTTCGAGGAGCTGCTGGCATGAACCAGGAACGCGTATTCAAAGTGCTGCTGGGCCCGCATATCTCCGAGAAGGCCACTGGCCTGGCGGACGGCAACAGCCAATTCGTTTTCAAGGTTGCCACTGATGCAACCAAGCTGGAAATCAAGAAGGCCGTAGAAAGCCTGTTCGGCGTGAAAGTACGTCGCGTCACCACCCTGAATGTTCAGGGCAAGACCAAGCGTACCGTTCGCGGCCTGGGCAAGCGTAACGACTGGAAAAAAGCGTACATCGCTCTCCAGCCGGGCCAGGATCTCGATTTCGCAGCTGGCGCTGAGTAAAGGGGTGCATCATGGCAATCGTTAAATGCAAACCGACTTCCGCTGGTCGTCGTTTCGTCGTCAAGGTAGTGAACCAGGACCTGCACAAAGGTGCTCCGTTCGCTCCCCTGCTCGAGAAGAAGTCCAAGTCGGGCGGCCGTAACAACAACGGTCGCATCACCACCCGTCATATCGGTGGTGGTCACAAGCAGCACTATCGTCTGGTCGACTTCCGTCGCAACAAGGATGGCATTCCTGCCATCGTTGAGCGCGTCGAATACGATCCGAACCGTACTGCTCACATCGCTCTGCTGAAATACGCGGACGGCGAGCGTCGTTACATCATCGCCCCCAAAGGCGTGGTGGCTGGCGATCAACTGATCTCCGGTATCGGCGCTCCGATCAAGGCCGGCAACAACATGCCGCTGCGCAACATTCCGGTTGGTAGCACCATCCACGGTATCGAACTGAAGCCTGGCAAAGGCGCTCAGATCGCTCGCTCCGCTGGCGCTTCGGCTCAGCTGGTAGCCCGTGAAGGTGCATACGTAACCGTACGTCTGCGTTCCGGTGAGATGCGTAAAGTCCTGGCTGACTGCCGTGCGACCCTGGGTGAAGTCTCGAACTCCGAGCACAGCCTGCGTTCGCTGGGTAAAGCCGGTGCCAAACGCTGGCGTGGCGTTCGCCCGACCGTTCGTGGTGTTGCCATGAACCCGGTCGACCACCCGCATGGTGGTGGTGAAGGTCGTACCTCTGCTGGTCGTCATCCGGTATCGCCGTGGGGTCTTCAGACCAAGGGTAAGAAGACTCGCGCGAACAAGCGTACCGACAACATGATCGTCCGTCGCCGCAAGTAAATAGAGGGATACGACAGTGCCACGTTCTCTGAAAAAAGGTCCTTTTATCGATCTTCACCTGCTGAAGAAGATCGAAGTGGCGGTAGAAAAGAACGACCGCAAGCCGATCAAGACCTGGTCGCGCCGTTCTATGATCATGCCGCACATGGTTGGTCTGACCATCGCTGTCCACAACGGCCGTCAACACGTGCCGGTTCTGGTCAACGAAGACATGGTCGGTCACAAACTCGGCGAGTTCGCTGCTACCCGCACTTATCGTGGGCACGCTGCGGACAAGAAAGCCAAGCGTTAAGGGGTAAGGAAGATGGAAGTAGCCGCTAAGCTCTCGGGCGCTCGTATCTCCGCCCAGAAAGCCCGCTTGGTCGCCGACCAGATCCGCGGGAAGAAGGTGGGCGACGCGCTCAACCTCCTGGCTTTCAGCAACAAGAAAGCCGCCGAGATCATGAAGAAAGTGCTGGAGTCGGCCGTTGCCAACGCCGAGCACAACGAAGGCGCCGATGTAGACGATCTCAAAGTCTCCACCGTCTTCGTCAACGAAGGTCGTTCGCTCAAGCGCATCATGCCGCGTGCCAAAGGCCGTGCTGATCGCATCGTCAAGCGGTCTTGCCATATCACTGTCAAGGTTGCGGACAAGTAACGGAGTCGATCAGATGGGTCAGAAAGTACATCCCAATGGCATCCGCCTGGGTATCGTCAAGGAGCACACCTCCGTTTGGTACGCAGATAAGCGCACTTACGCCGATTATCTGTTCGCCGACCTGAAGGTACGTGAGTATCTCCAAGACAAACTAAAAAGCGCGTCCGTAAGCCGTATCGACATCCATCGTCCGGCTCAGACTGCACGCATCACCATCCACACCGCTCGTCCCGGCATTGTGATCGGCAAGAAAGGTGAAGATGTTGAGAAGCTGCGTCAGGACCTGACCAAGCAAATGGGTGTGCCGGTGCACATCAACATCGAAGAGATCCGCAAGCCGGAACTCGACGGTATGCTGGTTGCGCAGAGCGTAGCTCAGCAGCTGGAGCGTCGCGTTATGTTCCGTCGCGCCATGAAGCGCGCTGTACAGAACGCCATGCGCATTGGTGCCAAAGGCATCAAGATCCAGGTAAGCGGTCGTCTGGGCGGTGCTGAAATCGCTCGTACCGAGTGGTATCGCGAAGGTCGTGTGCCCCTGCACACCCTGCGTGCCGACATCGACTATGCAACCTACGAAGCGCACACCACCTACGGTGTGATCGGTGTGAAGGTTTGGATCTTCAAAGGCGAGGTCATTGGTGGCCGCCAGGAAGAGCTGAAGCCTGTAGCGCCCGCTCCTCGTAAAAAAGCTGCTAAGTAAGGAGTACGCAAATGCTGCAACCTAAGCGTACGAAGTTCCGCAAGCAAATGACCGGTCACAACCGTGGCCTGGCTCATCGCGGTTCCAAAGTCAGCTTCGGCGAGTTCGCCCTCAAGGCAACCAGCCGCGGCCGTCTCACCGCGCGTCAGATCGAGTCCGCACGTCGTGCGCTGACCCGTCACGTTAAACGTGGCGGCAAGATCTGGATTCGCGTATTCCCCGACAAGCCTGTTACCAAGAAGCCCCTGGAAGTACGTATGGGTAAAGGTAAGGGCGGCGTCGAGTACTGGGTAGCCCAGATTCAACCGGGCAAGGTCCTGTACGAGATCGAGGGTGTATCCGAAGAGCTGGCGCGTGAGGCATTCGCCCTGGCTGCTGCAAAGCTGCCGCTCGCCACCTCCTTTGTTAAGCGGACGGTGATGTGATGAAAGCGAATGAACTTCGTGAAAAATCCGTTGAGCAGCTGAACGAGCAACTGCTCGGCCTGCTGCGCGACCAGTTCAATCTGCGCATGCAGAAAGCAACTGGCCAGTTGGGGCAGTCTCACCTGCTCTCGCAGGTTAAGCGCGACATCGCTCGCGTGAAAACTGTGCTCAACCAGCAAGCAGGTAAGTAATCATGGCTGAAGCTCAGAAAACCGTCCGTACGCTGACTGGCCGCGTCGTCAGCGACAAGATGGACAAGACCGTCACCGTTCTGATCGAGCGCCGCGTTAAGCACCCGATCTACGGCAAATACGTGAAGCGTTCGACCAAACTGCACGCCCACGACGAAACCAACCAGTGCCGCATTGGTGACCTGGTCACCATTCGCGAGACCCGTCCTCTGGCCAAAACCAAGGCCTGGACTCTGGTTGACATCGTCGAGCGCGCGGTTGAAGTCTAAGGGTCGGAGATAGAAGATGATTCAGACTCAATCCATGCTCGAAGTCGCTGACAACAGCGGCGCGCGTCGCGTAATGTGCATCAAGGTGCTCGGCGGTTCCCACCGCCGCTACGCCGGCATTGGCGACATCATCAAGGTCACCGTCAAGGAAGCAATTCCGCGTGGCAAGGTGAAGAAGGGTCAGGTAATGACTGCCGTGGTCGTTCGCACCAAGCACGGCGTACGTCGTACCGACGGTTCCATCATTCGCTTCGACGGCAACGCCGCCGTCCTGCTGAACAACAAGCAGGAGCCGATCGGCACCCGTATCTTCGGGCCGGTGACTCGTGAACTTCGTACCGAGAAGTTCATGAAGATCGTCTCCCTTGCCCCTGAAGTGCTGTAAGGAGTAGCCGTCATGCAAAAAATTCGTCGTGACGACGAAGTCATCGTCATTGCCGGCAAGGACAAGGGCAAGCGTGGCAAAGTGATCAAGGTTCTGGCTGATGACCGTCTGGTCGTTGGCGGTGTGAACCTGGTCAAGCGCCACACCAAGCCCAACCCCATGCTCAACCAGCAAGGCGGGATCGTCGAGAAGGAGGCGCCTCTGCACGTCTCCAACGTCGCCATCTTCAACGCTGAAACCAACAAGGCTGACCGCGTTGGTTTCAAAGTCGAAGACGGTAAGAAGATTCGTGTCTTCAAGTCGACCCAGAAACCGGTTCAGGCTTGAGGGAGCTAGGTAGATCACCATGGCACGATTGAAAGAAATTTATCGGAAGGAAATCGCTCCCAAGCTGAAGCAAGAGCTTCAGCTGGCGAACGTGATGGAAGTTCCGCGCGTTACCAAAATCACCCTGAACATGGGTCTTGGCGAAGCTGTCGGCGACAAGAAAGTCATCGAGAGCGCCGTAGCTGATCTGGAAAAGATCGCGGGTCAGAAGCCGGTTGTGACTTACGCTCGTAAGTCCATCGCTGGTTTCAAGATTCGTGAAGGCTGGCCGATCGGCGTGAAAGTCACCCTGCGTGGCGATCGCATGTACGAGTTCCTGGACCGTCTGCTGTCGATCTCTCTGCCGCGCGTTCGTGACTTCCGCGGTCTGAACGCCAAGTCCTTCGACGGCCGTGGCAACTACAGCATGGGCGTCAAAGAGCAGATCATCTTCCCGGAAATCGATTACGACAAGATCGATGCCCTCCGCGGTATGGATATCACTCTGACCACCACCGCGCGTTCGGATGATGAGGGTCGTGCACTGCTGCGCGCCTTCAAATTCCCGTTCCGCAACTGATTGGAGTAGGACCATGGCTAAAGAGAGCATGAAGAACCGTGAGCTGAAGCGTCAGCAAACGGTAGCCAAGTACGCCAAAAAGCGTGCCGAGCTGAAAGCGATCATCGCTAATCCGAGCACTTCGGCTGAAGATCGTTGGAATGCCCAGGTCGCCCTGCAGAAGCAGCCGCGTGACGCGAGCGCCAGCCGCCTGCGTAACCGTTGCCGCCTGACCGGTCGTCCGCACGGTTACTACCGCAAGTTCGGCCTGAGCCGTAACAAGCTGCGTGAAGCGGCAATGCGCGGTGACGTACCGGGCCTGGTGAAAGCCAGCTGGTAAGTGCTAGACGGGGTCGGCAACGGCTCCGTTGATCGCTTTGCGAAGCAAGCCCCCTCGTGGGGCTTGATTCGTTTTTGAGCGATCTCTAGAATACCCGGCTCCCCCGAGCCTGGGTTTAGATCGCCCGGCGTTTTGAGGGCGAGTTATGAAGTTGAAGGCTTATCTTTTGTATCAGGAGCATTAAGCCCATGAGTATGCAGGACCCGTTAGCAGACATGCTAACTCGCATCCGTAATGCCCAGATGGCTGAGAAGACCGTCGTGAGCATGCCGTCTTCCAAGCTGAAAGCGGCAGTCGCCAAAGTCCTCAAGGACGAAGGCTATATTGCGGATTTCCAAGTCACCGCCGAGGCCAAGCCTCTGCTGTCGATCGAGCTGAAGTACTTCGAAGGCAAGCCTGTCATCGAGGAAGTGAAGCGAATCAGCCGTCCTGGCCTGCGCCAGTACAAATCCGTAGACCAGCTGCCGAAAGTTCGTGGCGGCCTGGGCGTTTCGATTGTCTCCACCAACAAAGGTGTGATGACTGATCGTGCTGCCCGTGCCGCTGGCGTCGGTGGCGAAGTGCTCTGCACTGTGTTCTAAGGGGAATCAGCATGTCTCGCGTTGCTAAGAACCCCGTCATTCTGCCCGCCGGCGTCGAAATCAAGCTGGCTGGTCAGGAACTTTCGATCAAGGGTGCCAAAGGCGCTCTCGAGCTGAAAGTACATCCGTCCGTCGAAGTCATTCAGGACAACGGTGAGCTGCGTTTCGCTGCGCGTAACGGCGACCAGCAGACCCGTGCCATGGCCGGTACCACCCGCGCTCTGGTCAACAACATGGTAATCGGCGTCAGCCAGGGCTTCGAGCGCAAGCTCCAGCTGGTTGGTGTTGGTTACAAAGCGCAGGCCAAAGGCCAAGTGCTGTCCCTGGCTCTCGGCTTCTCCCACCCGGTTGATTACGAACTGCCTGCCGGCATCGTCGCGGAAACCCCCAGCCAGACCGACATCCTGATCAAGGGTATCGACAAGCAGCTGGTTGGCCAGGTTGCCGCGGAAATCCGCGACTTCCGTCCGCCGGAGCCGTACAAAGGCAAGGGCGTGCGTTACGCCGACGAAGTCGTCCTTCGTAAAGAAGCCAAGAAGAAGTAGGGCATAGCAAATGAGCGTCAAGAAAGAAACCCGTCTGCGCCGCGCTCGCAAGGCTCGCCTGAAGATGCGCGAACTGGAAGCCGTACGCCTCTGCGTGTACCGCTCCTCCCAGCACATCTACGCCCAGGTCATTGCAGCCGACGGCGGCAAGGTCCTGGCCAGCGCCTCGACCCTGGACAAAGAACTGCGCGAAGCTGCCACCGGCAACGTCGACGCAGCCAAGAAAGTTGGTCAACTGGTCGCGGAACGCGCCAAGGCTGCCGGCGTCACTCAGGTGGCGTTCGACCGTTCTGGCTTCAAGTACCACGGTCGTATCAAGGCCCTGGCTGATGCCGCTCGTGAAGGCGGTCTGGAGTTCTAAGTTATGGCAAACAACGATCAAAAGCGCGACGAAGGCTACATCGAGAAGCTGGTTCAAGTGAACCGCGTCGCCAAAACCGTAAAAGGTGGCCGTATCTTCGCCTTCACCGCGCTGACCGTGGTTGGCGATGGCAAGGGCCGTGTTGGCTTCGGTCGTGGCAAGGCGCGTGAAGTGCCTGCCGCCATCCAGAAGGCAATGGAAGCTGCTCGCCGCAACATGATCCAGGTTGATCTGAACGGCACCACCCTGCAGTACCCGACCAAGTCCGCTCATGGCGCCTCCAAGGTGTACATGCAGCCGGCTTCCGAAGGTACCGGCATCATCGCCGGCGGCGCCATGCGCGCTGTCCTGGAAGTTGCTGGTGTGCAGAACGTTCTGGCGAAGTGCTACGGCTCCACCAATCCGGTGAACGTGGTCTACGCAACCTTCAAGGGCCTGAAGAACATGCAGTCCCCTGAGTCGGTAGCGGCCAAGCGTGGCAAGAGCGTCGAGGAGATTCTCTAACCATGGCAACTGTCAAAGTTACCCTGATCAAGAGCCTGAACGGCCGTCTGGCCAATCACAAGGCTTGCGTCAAAGGCCTCGGCCTGCGTCGCATTAATCACACCGTCGAAGTTCAGGACACTCCTGAAAACCGCGGCATGATTAACAAGGCTTACTACCTGCTGCGTGTGGAGGGTTAATCCATGCAACTGAACGATCTGCGTTCCGCGCCGGGTGCCCGTCGCGAAAAGCACCGTCCGGGCCGTGGCATCGGTAGCGGTCTGGGCAAGACCGGTGGCCGTGGTCACAAAGGTCAAACCTCCCGCTCCGGTGGCTCCATCGCTCCGGGCTTCGAGGGTGGTCAGCAACCGCTGCACCGTCGTCTGCCGAAGTTCGGCTTCAACTCGCTGAAAGCCATGGATCGCGCAGAAGTGCGCACTTCCGAACTGGCCAAGGTCGAGGGTGATGTCGTAACCGTGCAGTCCCTGAAGGATGCCAACGTGATTAACCAGAACGTACAGCGTGTGAAAGTCATGCTGTCGGGCGACGTTACTCGCGCAGTCACCCTGAAAGGCATCGGCGCCACCAAGGGCGCTCGTGCGGCTATCGAAGCAGCTGGCGGCAAAATCGAGGACTAAATGGCTAAGCAAGGTGCTCTCTCTGCGCTGAGCAACGGTGGTGGTTTGTCCGAGCTCTGGGCACGTCTGCGTTTCCTGTTCCTGGCGATCATCGTCTATCGGATCGGCGCGCATATCCCAGTCCCGGGCATCAACCCCGATCGCTTGGCGGCACTGTTCCGGCAGAACGAGGGGACCATTCTTAGCCTCTTCAACATGTTTTCCGGCGGCGCGCTGGAGCGCATGAGTATCTTTGCACTGGGGATCATGCCGTACATCTCGGCATCGATCATCATGCAGCTCATGACCGCTATCAGCCCGCAGCTGGAGCAGTTGAAGAAAGAGGGTGAGTCTGGGCGTCGCAAGATCAGCCAGTACACCCGCTACGCAACTCTCGTCCTGGCACTCGTCCAGGCCATTGGCATGTCCATTGGTCTGGGTAGCCAGGGCGTGGCCTTCTCCAACGACTTCGGCTTCTACTTCGTGTCGGTCACCACCTTCGTGGCGGGTGCACTGTTCATGATGTGGCTGGGTGAGCAGATCACCGAACGGGGTGTCGGCAACGGCATCTCCATGCTGATCTTCTCCGGTATCGTCGCAGGCCTGCCCCGAGCAATCGGTCAGTCCTTCGAGTCCGCGCGTCAAGGTGACATCAACATCTTCGCCCTGATCGCCATCGGCCTCCTGGCTGTGGCAATCATCGCGTTCGTGGTGTTCATCGAGCGGGGTCAGCGCCGTATCGCCGTGCATTACGCCAAGCGCCAGCAAGGTCGCAAGGTGTTTGCCGCCCAGACGAGCCATCTGCCGCTGAAAGTGAACATGGCGGGTGTAATCCCCGCGATTTTCGCCAGCAGCATCCTGCTGTTCCCGGCATCCCTGGGTGCCTGGTTCGGTCAGTCGGAAGGCCTGGGTTGGCTGCAGGACGTCGCGCAAGCGATTGCTCCTGGTCAGCCGCTGAACATTCTGCTGTTTAGTGCAGGGATCGTTTTCTTCTGCTTCTTCTACACAGCGCTGATGTTCAACCCGAAGGACGTGGCGGAAAACCTCAAGAAGTCCGGTGCATTTATTCCGGGTATTCGTCCGGGTGAACAGTCGGCTCGCTACATCGATGGCGTGTTGACCCGTTTGACCATGTTCGGTGCCCTGTACATGACGGCTGTGTGCCTGCTGCCCCAGTTCCTGGTCGTAGCTGCCCACGTACCGTTCTACCTTGGCGGGACCTCGTTGCTGATCGTGGTCGTGGTTGTGATGGACTTTATGGCTCAAGTACAATCGCACCTCGTTTCTCACCAGTACGAATCCCTCATGAAGAAAGCCAACCTGAAGGGCTATGGCAGCGGTCTGCTGCGCTAACCCGTAAGGTTCGAGGAGTCACTGATGAAAGTTCGTGCATCGGTTAAGAAGCTGTGCCGTAACTGCAAGATCGTCCGTCGCGAAGGCGTCGTTCGTGTGATCTGCAGCGCGGAGCCGCGTCACAAGCAGCGCCAAGGCTGAGTGTGAACCACGCGTTATAACCCGGCAGCTAGTGTGCTGCCGGGTTGATTATTTGTTTTTACAGCGCTAATATCCGCGCCCTTTCTTGGCTCCCTGGGCGCCGGGTAGCTGTCAATTGGAGTTTTTCTGAATGGCCCGTATTGCAGGCGTAAACATTCCGGATAACAAGCACACTGTTATCTCGCTGACCTACATCTATGGTGTTGGTCGCACTACCGCACAGAGCATCTGTGCAGCCACCGGCATCAGCCCGGCTGTAAAGATCAAAGAGCTGAGCGAAGAGCAGATTGATTCGCTGCGTACCGAGGTGGCCAAGCTGACCACCGAAGGTGACCTGCGTCGCGAAATCAACATGAACATCAAGCGTCTGATGGACCTCGGTTGCTACCGCGGTCTGCGTCATCGTCGTGGTCTGCCGGTTCGCGGTCAGCGCACCAAGACCAACGCGCGCACCCGTAAGGGCCCGCGTAAGCCGATCCGCAAGTAATCGCTTAGGAATCTAGTCATGGCAAAACCTGCTGCTCGTCCTCGCAAGAAAGTCAAAAAGACGGTGGTCGACGGGATCGCGCACATCCACGCGTCCTTCAACAACACCATCGTTACCATCACTGATCGTCAGGGCAACGCTCTGTCCTGGGCTACCTCCGGTGGTTCGGGCTTCCGCGGCTCGCGTAAGAGCACCCCGTTCGCTGCCCAGGTAGCGGCCGAGCGTGCCGGCCAGGCTGCTCTGGAATACGGTCTGAAGAACCTTGACGTAAACGTCAAAGGCCCGGGCCCGGGTCGCGAGTCGGCTGTTCGTGCGCTGAATGCCTGCGGTTACAAGATCGCCAGCATCACCGACGTAACCCCGATCCCGCATAACGGCTGCCGTCCGCCGAAAAAGCGTCGCGTGTAATAGGAGACAGTGAGAAATGGCTCGTTACATTGGTCCCAAGTGCAAACTGTCCCGCCGCGAAGGCACTGACCTCTTCCTGAAGAGCGGCGTTCGTGCCCTCGACTCGAAGTGCAAGGCAGAACAAGTTCCCGGTCAGCATGGCCAGCGTCGTGGTCGCCTGTCCGACTACGGTCTGCAGCTGCGCGAGAAGCAAAAAGTTCGCCGCATCTACGGCGTTCTGGAACGTCAATTCCGTGGCTACTATCAGGAAGCGTCCCGCCGCAAGGGCTCCACGGGTGAAAACCTGCTGCAGCTGCTTGAGTGCCGTCTGGACAACGTCGTCTACCGTATGGGCTTCGGTTCCACTCGTTCCGAATCCCGTCAGCTGGTGTCCCACAAGACCATCAGCGTCAACGGTCAGACCGTAAACGTACCGTCCTACCAGGTCAAAGCTGGTGACGTGGTTGCTGTTCGCGAGAAATCGAAGAACCAGCTGCGTATCGCCCAAGCTCTGGACCTGTGCGCCCAGCGCGGTCGCGTTGAGTGGGTCGACGTGGACACCGACAAGAAAGCTGGCACCTTCAAAAGTGTCCCGGCTCGTGCCGATCTGTCCGCCGACATCAACGAAAACCTGATTGTCGAGCTCTACTCCAAGTAAGGGCTAGAAAATAGGTGCATCCATGCAGAGTTCGGTAAATGAGTTCCTGACCCCCCGCCACATCGATGTGCAGGTGGTCAGCCAAACCCGCGCCAAGATCACTCTCGAGCCTCTCGAGCGTGGTTTCGGCCATACCCTGGGCAACGCGCTGCGTCGCATCCTGTTGTCCTCCATGCCTGGCTGTGCAGTAGTCGAGGCCGAGATCGACGGCGTACTCCACGAGTACTCCGCCATCGAAGGTGTGCAGGAAGATGTCATCGAGATCCTGCTCAACCTGAAAGGCCTGGCCATCAAGCTGCACGGCCGTGACGAAGTGACGCTGACCCTGGCGAAAAAGGGCTCGGGTGTGGTGACCGCTGCCGATATTCAGCTGGATCATGATGTCGAGATCGTCAACGGTGACCATGTTATCGCCCACCTGGCCGATAACGGCGCGCTGAACATGAAGCTGAAAGTCGCTCGTGGCCGTGGCTACGAGCCGGCTGATGCCCGTTCGAGCGATGAAGACGAAAGCCGCAGCATTGGCCGTCTTCAGCTCGACGCCTCGTTCAGCCCCGTACGTCGTGTTGCCTACGTGGTCGAAAACGCCCGTGTCGAACAGCGTACCAACCTGGACAAGCTGGTCCTCGATCTGGAAACCAACGGCACCCTGGACCCTGAAGAGGCTATCCGTCGCGCCGCTACCATCCTGCAACAGCAGCTGGCAGCGTTCGTGGACCTCAAAGGCGACAGCGAGCCTGTTGTTGAAGAGCAGGAAGACGAGATCGATCCGATCCTGCTGCGTCCGGTCGATGACCTTGAGCTGACCGTCCGTTCGGCCAACTGCCTGAAGGCAGAGAACATCTACTACATCGGTGACCTGATTCAGCGCACCGAAGTAGAGCTGCTCAAAACGCCGAACCTGGGTAAGAAGTCCCTGACCGAAATCAAGGACGTTCTGGCCTCTCGCGGTCTGTCCCTCGGTATGCGCCTCGACAACTGGCCGCCGGCAAGTCTCAAGAAAGACGACAAGGCTACTGCCTGATCGTCGTAGCTACCGAACGTAAAGTTTGGAAAGGAATTGAACCATGCGCCATCGTAAAAGTGGTCGTCACCTGAGCCGCACCAGCGCGCACCGCAAGGCTATGTTCCAGAACATGGCTGTGTCGCTCTTCGAACACGAACTGATCAAAACCACCCTGCCCAAGGCCAAGGAGCTGCGTCGCGTTGCCGAGCCGCTGATCACCCTGGCTAAAGTGGATAGCGTTGCCAACCGTCGTCTCGCTTTCGACCGTACCCGTTCGAAAGAAGCCGTAGGCAAGCTGTTCAACGAACTGGGCAAGCGCTACGCCAACCGTCCGGGCGGCTACCTGCGCATCCTGAAGTGCGGCTTCCGCGCCGGCGACAATGCCCCCATGGCATACGTCGAACTGATTGACCGCGCTGTTGGCGGCCAAGCAGTAGAAGCTGCAGAGTAAGGTTTACGCCTTATAAGAAACCGGGCCCTGTGCCCGGTTTTTTATCGCCTATGAAAAAGTTTTTCTCTATCGATCGGCTCGAATCAATAAATTGGCTGATCCATGCCCTTGTCACCGATCCTTAACGACGCCGACTTCTACTGCTTGCTGAGCTGGATCAACAGCCGCAACGCCGGTGGAGGCGCTTAATTGTCCGATTGGGATGTCGGGCCGCGCTCACTGCCATGGTGATCCGCCGGTCTTCGAACACCCCGCCGTTGAGGAGAGTAACGATGAGTGACAACACCCGCCTGACGACTGCTGCCGGAGCGCCGGTCGCCGATAACCAGAACGTCCAGACCGCCGGCCCGCGGGGCCCGATGCTGCTGCAGGACGTCTGGTTCCTGGAGAAACTGGCGCACTTCGACCGCGAAGTGATCCCTGAGCGCCGCATGCATGCCAAGGGCTCTGCTGCCTACGGCACCTTCACCGTCACCCACGACATTACCCGGTACAGCCGCGCCAAGCTGTTCTCCGAGGTCGGCAAGCAGACTCCGTTGTTCCTGCGCTTCTCCACGGTGGCCGGTGAGCGTGGCGCTGCTGACGCCGAGCGCGATATCCGCGGCTTCGCCATGAAGTTCTACACGGAGGAAGGCAACTGGGACCTGGTGGGAAACAACACCCCGGTCTTCTACTTCCGCGACCCGCTGAAATTCCCCGACCTGAACCACGTGGTGAAACGCGATCCGCGCACCAACCTGCGCAACGCGACCCTGAAGTGGGACTTCTTCTCGCACCTGCCCGAAGCCCTGCACCAGCTGACCATCGACTTCAGCGATCGCGGGCTGCCGCGCAGCTACCGTCACGTCCACGGCTTCGGCAGCCACACCTTCAGCTTCATCAACGCCAGCAACGAGCGCTTCTGGGTCAAGTTCCACTTCAAGACCCAACAGGGCATCGAGAACCTGAGCAACGAGGAAGCTGCCAAGCTGGTTGGCGCCGACCGCGAAAGCTCGCAGCGTGACCTGTACGACGCCATCGAACGCGGCGATTTCCCGCGCTGGAAGATGTATGTGCAGGTAATGCCTGAGAAGGAGGCTGCGAGCTACCGATACAACCCGTTCGACCTGACCAAGGTCTGGCCGCACGGGGACTATCCGCTGATCGAGGTGGGCTACTTCGAGCTCAACCGTAACCCGGCGAACTACTTCGCCGAGGTCGAACAGTCCGCCTTCAGCCCGGCGAACATCGTCCCCGGTATCGGCTTCTCGCCGGACAGGATGCTCCAGGGCCGCCTGTTCTCCTACGGCGATGCGCACCGCTACCGCCTGGGCGTGAACCACCACCAGATCCCGGTGAACGCTGCGCGCAACAACCCGCGCATCTATCACCGCGACGGCGCCATGCGCGTGGATGGCAACAACGGCGACATGACCGTCACCTACGAGCCGAACAGCTTCAACCAGTGGCAGGAGCAGCCGGACTACTCCGAACCGCCGCTGACCCTGGAAGGCAGCGCAGATCACTGGAACCACCGCGTCGACGATGATTACTACAGCCAGCCGGCAGCGCTGTTCCGCCTGTTCGACGAAGCCCAGCGGCAGCGCCTGTACGAGAACATCGCCGGTGACATGGCGGGCGTTCCGGAGGTTATCCAGCGTCGTCAGCTCGCTCTGTTCTTCAACATCGATCCGGCCTACGGTGAAGGCGTCGCCAAGGCGCTGGGCCTGAAGCTGGACTAAGCTGAAGCCGTTCCACCAGCCGCCCTCTTCGGAGGGCGGTTGCGTTTGTGGGGCATTGCGGACTTGACCCCGGTCATGGCCAGTCGCGACCATAGCGCCGTTTAATTCGCTGTCACGTCCCAGGGAGAAGGCTGATGCAAGGCCATGCCGAGGTTATCGATTATCTCAACACGCTGCTGACCGGTGAGCTGGCCGCTCGCGACCAGTACTTCATCCATTCGCGCATGTACGAGGACTGGGGCTTCACCAAGCTCTACGAGCGCCTCAACCACGAAATGGAAGAGGAAACCCAGCACGCCGACGCCCTGCTGCGTCGCATCCTGCTGCTCGAAGGCACTCCGCGCATGCGCCCGGACGACATCCACCCGGGCAAGACCGTGCCGGAGATGCTGGAAGCCGACCTCAAGCTGGAGCGTCACGTACGCGCCGCCCTGGCCAAGGGCATCGCCCTGTGCGAGAAGCACAAGGACTTCGTCACCCGCGACATCCTGCGCGTGCAGCTGACCGATACCGAGGAAGACCACGCCTACTGGCTGGAGCAGCAGCTCGGTCTGATCCAGAAGATGGGCCTGGAGAACTATCTGCAGTCGCAGATCTGATGTGCATCTTGCAGGAGCGCGCGAGGCGCGCTGATCGCGGGCATGGCCCGCTCCTGCAATAGCCCAAAGAAAAGCCCCTGCGCCGTTCGGCAGCAGGGGCTTTTTCATGCCGGTGCGGATCAGGCCCGATCGCGCTCCAGCAGTGGCTTGAGGAAGTGCCCGGTGTGCGACACCGCCAGCTCCGCGACCTGCTCCGGTGTGCCGGTGGCGATGATCTGGCCGCCCTTGGAGCCGCCCTCGGGACCGAGGTCGACCAGCCAGTCGGCGGTCTTGATCACATCCAGGTTGTGCTCGATCACCACCACGGTGTTGCCGTGGTCGCGCAGGCGGTGCAGCACGTCGAGCAGTTGCTGGATATCCGCGAAGTGCAGGCCGGTGGTCGGCTCGTCGAGGATGTACAGGGTCTTGCCGGTATCGCGCTTGGACAACTCGCGGGACAGCTTCACCCGTTGCGCCTCACCACCGGACAGCGTGGTCGCGCTCTGGCCGAGCTTGATGTACGACAGGCCGACGTCCATCAGTGTCTGCAGCTTGCGGGCGATGGCCGGCACGGCGTCGAAGAACGCTCGGGCGTCCTCGATGGTCATGTCCAGCACTTCGGTGATGCTCTTGCCCTTGTAGCGGACTTCCAGGGTCTCGCGGTTGTAGCGCTTGCCCTTGCAGACGTCGCAGGGGACGTAGATGTCCGGCAGGAAGTGCATTTCCACCTTGATCACGCCGTCGCCCTGGCAAGCCTCGCAGCGGCCTCCCTTGACGTTGAACGAGAAACGCCCCGGACCGTAGCCGCGCGAGCGGGCTTCCGGCACGCCGGCGAACAGCTCGCGGATCGGCGTGAACAGCCCGGTGTAGGTCGCGGGGTTGGAGCGCGGGGTGCGGCCGATCGGGCTCTGGTCGATGTCCACCACCTTGTCCAGGTGCTGCAGGCCGTCGAACGAGTCGTAGGGCGCGACCTCCAGCGTGGTGGCGCCGTTGAGCGCGGTGGCGGTGATCGGGAACAGGGTGTTGTTGATCAGCGTCGACTTGCCCGAGCCGGACACGCCGGTGATGCAGGTGAACAGGCCGACCGGGATTTCCAGGTTGACGTTCTGCAGGTTGTTGCCGCGCGCGCCCTTGAGCTTGAGCAATTGCTTCTTGTTGCGCGGAGTGCGCTCGGCAGGCACGACGATCTTGGTGCGGCCGGACAGGTAGGCGCCGGTGACCGAGTCCGGATGGTCCATGACCTGTTGCGGTGTGCCCTCGGCGACGATCTGTCCGCCGTGCACACCGGCGCCGGGGCCGATGTCGACGACATAGTCGGCGAGGCGGATGGCGTCCTCGTCGTGCTCGACCACGATCACCGTGTTGCCCAGGTTGCGCAGGTGGGTGAGGGTGCCCAGCAGGCGCTCGTTGTCACGCTGGTGCAGGCCGATGGAAGGCTCGTCGAGGATGTACATGACGCCCACCAGGCCGGCGCCGATCTGGCTGGCCAGGCGGATGCGCTGGGCCTCGCCGCCGGACAGGGTGTCGGCGCTGCGGTCCAGGGTCAGGTAGTCGAGGCCGACGTTGACCAGGAACTGCAGGCGCTCGCGAATCTCCTTGAGGATCTTCGAGGCGATCTCGCCGCGGCGGCCGGTCAGGGTCAGGCTCTCGGCGTACTCACAGGCGGTGCCCACCGGCATCGAGGTGATCGCCGGCAGGGTCTTGTCGCCCACCCACACATGACGTGCCTCGCGGCGCAGGCGGGTGCCGTGGCAGTCCGGGCAGGGCTGGGTGCTGAGGAACTTGGCCAGCTCCTCGCGCACGGTGGCCGACTCGGTCTCGCGGTAGCGGCGCTCCAGGTTCGGCAGGATGCCCTCGAACGGGTGCGCGCGCTTGACGATGTCGCCACGGTCGTTGAGGTAGCGGAACTCGACGTTCTCGCGGCCGGAGCCGTTGAGGATGAACTTCTGGTGGTCCGGATCGAGGTCCTGGAAGGGTTCTTCCAGGCTGAAGCCGAAGTGCCCGGCCAGCGAGCCGAGCATCTGGAAGTAGTAGACATTGCGCCGGTCCCAGCCACGGATCGCGCCCTCGGCCAGGGTCAGCTCGCCGTTGACCACCCGGCGCGCGTCGAAGAACTGCTTCACGCCCAGGCCGTCGCAGGTCGGGCAGGCGCCGGCCGGGTTGTTGAAGGAGAACAGCTTGGGTTCCAGCTCGCTGATGGAATGGCCGCAGATCGGGCAGGCGAAGCGGGCGGAGAAGATCATCTCTTCGCCTTCTTCGTCATCCATCGGTGCCACGAGCGCGATGCCATCTGCCAGGTTGATCGCCGTCTCGAAGGATTCCGCCAGGCGCTGCTGCAGGTCGCCACGCACCTTGAAGCGGTCGACCACGATGTCGATGGAGTGCTTGAGCTTCTTGTCCAGCTTGGGCACTTCATCCAGTTCGTAGAGCTTGCCGTCGACGCGGGCACGGACGAAGCCCTGGGCGCGCATCTCCTCGAACACCGCCAGGTGCTCGCCCTTGCGCTCGCGGATCACCGGAGCCAGCAGCATCAGCTTGCGGCCTTCGGGCAGCGCCAGCACCTGGTCGACCATCTGGCTGACGGTCTGCGCTTCCAGCGGGATGTCGTGGTCCGGGCAGCGCGGAATACCCACGCGTGCATAGAGCAGGCGCAGGTAGTCGTAGATCTCGGTGATGGTGCCCACGGTGGAACGCGGGTTGTGGGAGGTGGATTTCTGCTCGATGGAAATCGCCGGCGACAGGCCTTCGATGGTGTCGACGTCAGGCTTTTCCATCATCGAGAGGAACTGCCGGGCATAGGCCGACAGGGATTCCACGTAGCGGCGCTGGCCTTCGGCGTAGAGCGTGTCGAAGGCCAGGGAAGATTTGCCGGAACCGGACAGGCCGGTGATCACGATCAGCTTGTCGCGCGGCAGGGTCAGGTCGATGTTCTTCAGGTTGTGGGTACGTGCCCCACGGATGAGGATCTTGTCCACTGCGGCCTCGCATGGCGGGCGAAAACTATCGATTATACGGGGCGTTTCCGGCACGCGGCAAAGTAGCGCGTGTGTGCCCTTGGACCGTTGGGCTGGTAGAATGCGCGGCTATTTTTCGGCGTTGGCGACAACCGGCCCTGCAAGGCCCGGATGACGCGATGCCACGGGGGCAATCCAGCGCATTCCCGTTTTTTGTCTTTTCATGAGGGGCTTATGCACGATTCCCACACTGAGCGCATGAGTGGCACCGAAACCCGCGCGGCCGCCGGCCTGTCCCTGGTCTTCGCGTTCCGCATGCTCGGCATGTTCATGGTCCTGCCGGTGCTCGCCACCTACGGCCAGGACCTGGCCGGCGCCACCCCGGCACTGATCGGCCTGGCCATCGGCGCCTACGGCCTGACCCAGGCGATCCTGCAGATTCCGCTGGGCACTCTGTCTGACCGCATCGGCCGCCGGCCGATCATCGTCGTCGGCCTGCTGGTGTTCGCCGCCGGTGCCGCGCTGGCGGCCAACGCCGATTCCATCTGGGGCATCATTGCCGGTCGCGTCCTGCAGGGCGCCGGGGCGATCTCCGCGGCGGTGATGGCGATGCTCTCCGACCTCACCCGCGAGCAGCACCGCACCAAGGCCATGGCGATGATCGGCATGAGCATCGGCGTATCCTTCGCCGTGGCGATGGTCGCAGGCCCGGTACTGACCCACTGGTTCGGCCTGCACGGCCTGTTCTGGTTCACCGCCGGCATGGCGCTGGTGGGCATGCTGATCATCCTGTTCTTCGTGCCGACCCCCGACCACCGCATGCAGCACCGCGAGTCGAGCGTGGCCAAGCAGTCGCTGCTGCCGACCCTGAAGAACGGCGAGCTGCTGCGCCTGGACGCCGGCATCCTGGTCCTGCACGCCATCCTCATGGCCAGCTTCGTCGCACTGCCGCTGGCGCTGGTGGAGCGCGCCGGGCTGCCCAAGGAAGAACACTGGTGGGTCTACCTGACCGCGCTGCTGGTGGGCTTCTTCGGTATGGTCCCGTTCATCATCTACGCCGAGAAGAAGCGTCAGATGAAACGCGTGCTGACCGGTGCCGTGGCGACCCTGATGCTCTGCGAACTGTTCTTCTGGGAGTTCGGCAACAGCCTCAAGGAGCTGGTGTTCGGCATCATCGTCTACTTCACCGCGTTCAACCTGCTGGAGGCCTCGCTGCCTTCGCTGGTGAGCAAGGTTTCGCCCGCCGGCGGCAAGGGCACGGCGATGGGCGTGTACTCCACCAGCCAGTTCCTAGGCGCCGCCGTGGGCGGCATCCTGGGCGGCTGGATGTTCCAGCACGGCGGGCTCGACGGGGTGTTCATCGGCTGCGCGGTGCTGGCTGCCATCTGGCTGGCGATTGCTGTTACCATGCGCGAACCGCCTTATGTAACGAGTATTCGCCTGCCTCTTTCCGCTGAGGCGCTGCGCGATGCTTCGTTGGCTGAGCGTTTCAAGGCATTGCCCGGTGTGAGCGATGTGATGGTGGTCGCTGAAGAAGCGGCCGCTTATGTCAAAGTGGATTCCCAACAAGTTGATCGCACGTCCCTCGAGCGCCTAGCCGGTGCCGAGCAGGCGACGTGCTGAAGCCTTTAGGAGAGCGTCATGGCCCGTGGGGTTAACAAAGTCATTCTGGTCGGTAACGTTGGTGGCGATCCGGAAACCCGCTACATGCCCAACGGCAACGCGGTGACCAACGTCACCCTGGCCACCAGCGAGAGCTGGAAGGACAAGCAGACCGGCCAGCAGCAGGAGCGTACCGAGTGGCACCGCGTGGTGTTCTTCGGTCGCCTGGCGGAAATCGTCGCCGAGTACGTGCGCAAGGGTTCGCAGATCTACGTCGAAGGCAGCCTGCGTACCCGCAAGTGGCAGGGTCAGGACGGCCAGGACAAGTACACCACCGAAATCGTGGTCGACATCAACGGCAACATGCAGCTGCTGGGCGGCCGTCCGGGCGCTGGTGGTGACGACGCTCCGCGCGCTCCCCGTGAGCCGCAACAGCAGCGTCCGCAGCAGGCCCAGCGCCCTGCGCCGCAGCAACAGTCCCAGCCCGCGCCGCAACCGGCTCCGGACTACGACAGCTTCGACGACGACATTCCGTTCTAACCCGAACGGATCGTCACCAAGAGCGCAGCCTTCGAGCTGCGCTTTTGCGTTTCTGAAACGCTCGTTTTGGCGAATCTCTGCAACGGTCTTTCTCGGAAGCGAGTATTTAATTAGCTAGCTAATTAAATGATTCTGGCATTGCCTTGATGTACGGCAAAACCGGAGAAGAAAAGACATGAGCATTACAGTGACCGAGCGTGACGACGACCATAAATCCCGCGAGTTCCGCGCCCACGGCGGGCGTTGCTGGGATGTGCACCAGGAAGGCCAGCTGGTCGGGATCTTCCACACCGAAGGCGAGGCGCAAGCCTATCGCGCCTCCCTGGAGCTGGAGGCGCGCTACCGCCACGCGGCGGAGTTCTAACCCCGGTTTAAGCAAAAGGCCCCGTCGAACCGGGGCCTTTGGCTGTCTGCCGCTCAGTGCGGCCGTTTGCGCAAGTGATGCGCCGGAATGCCGATCAGCAGGATCAGCGCGCCGATGGCCAGGGTCGCTGCAATCACATCGAAGGCCAGGTACAGATTGCCGGTGGCGGTCTTGATCGCGCCGACCATGATCTGGCTGATCACTCCCGCCAGGCCGCCGATGGCGCTGATCACTGCAATGCCGCCGGCTGCCCGGGCAGGGCTGAGCAGGGCCGGTGGAATGGTCCAGAACAGCGAGAGAGCGGACATCGCCGTTGCTGCGCCGAGGGTCATCAGGGCCACCGAGAGCAGCAGGTGGCCCTGGGCGAAACCGAGCAGGAAGAAACTGATGGCGCTGACCAGCATGGTCGCGCCGACGTGCCAGCGGCGTTCCTGGCGCTTGTCCGAGCTGCGACCGAGCAGGTACATGCCGACGATACCCACCGCGTACGGCAGGCTGGCGAGGAGTCCGATGGACTTGAGGTCCTCGATGCCAAAGCCGCGGATCAGTGTCGGCATCCAGTACGACACGGTGTTCGAACCGCTGTAGACGCAGAAGAACACCAGGCCGGCGATATACACCCGCGGGTCGCGCAGCACATCGAGGAAGCGGCCGTGTTCGCCGGATTTCGCCGGCTCGCTGGCCAGTGCCGCCTCCAGGCGATCCTTCTCCTCGTCGCTCAGCCAGTTCGCCTCGCGCGGGCGGTCGGCCAGCCAGTACCAGCCGAACACCCCCAGCAGTATCGCGGGGATGCCTTCGAGGACGAACAGCACCTGCCAGTCGCGCAGGCCCATCCAGCCGTGGAAGTGGGTCATGATCCAGCCGGCCAGCGGGCCGCTGGTGATGCCGGCGACCATGGCCGACATGATGAATACGGCGGTGATCCGGCCCCGCAGTTCGCTGGGGAACCAGTACGTGAGGTAGAGAATGACGCCAGGGAAGAACCCGGCTTCAGCGACGCCCAGGAAGAACCGCGCGACGATCAGTTGATTGGCAGTGGTGACGAAGGCGGTGGCCACCGTGACGATGCCCCACAGCACCATGATCCGTGTCAGCGTGGCGCGGGCTCCGGCACGCTGCATGTACAGGTTGCTGGGTACCTCGAAGAGGATGTAGCCCAGGTAGAAGATGCCGGCGCCGATCCCGTAGGCGGCCTCGCTCAGGGCGATGTCTTCGGCCATGCGCAGCTTGGCGAAGGAAATGTTGAGGCGGTCGATGGCGTTGATCGCGTAGGCAAGCACCAGGAAGGGCAGCAGGCGCCAGATGACCTTGCGATAGAGCGCGCGGCTGGATGTCATCTGCTCGGCCAGAGGGGACGAGATCGTCTCGAGACTTTGACTCATGAGGGCTCCTGCTGGCTTGGCCAGGTTGTTCTTGTTGTGCGAGAGCGCGGACAGGAGGGCGAGCATAGAGCGGTGCTGTTCCAGCAGTGCCCACCCGAAGGGGGGATATGGCTGGCTGCATATGTAAGAGGAAGTTGCAGAGGGCATGCGCCCTCTGCAACTGGGTGGCTTGCAATCAGAACTGGTAGTTCACCGTCGCGGTGACGTTGCGCTTCTCGCCGAAGTAGCAGAAGTCCAGGCTGTAGCAGGACGCCACGTAGTCCTTGTCCAGCAGGTTGTTGGCGTTGAGGCTGACGTCCAGGCCCTTCAGGCCGACGCGGGACAGGTCGTAGCCGATGCGCGCATCCACCAGGGTGTAGTCCGGTACACGCAGGGTGTTTTCCTTGTCCGCCCAGGTCTCGCCGACGTAGCGGGCGCCGCCGCCGAGGGTCAGGCCGTCCAGCGGGCCGGCGTTGAAGCCGTAGTCGGCCCACAGCGAGGCCATGTGCTTGGGCGCCTGGTTCGGGGTATGGCCCTGGTTGCCGTCCAGCGATTTCGTGTAGGTGATGTCGGTGTAGGTGTAGCTGCCGAGTACCTTGAGGTTGTCGGTGACCTGGGTGTGGGCCTCCAGCTCCAGGCCCTGGGAGCGCACTTCACCCACGGAGGTGTAGAAGTTGTCCTGCGGCTCCTTCGACGCGACGTTTTCCTGGGTGATGTGGAAGATCGACGCGGTGTACAGGCTGCGGCTGCCCTCGGGCTGGAATTTCAGGCCGGCTTCCCACTGCTTGCCCTCGGTCGGTTCCAGCGGCGTGCCGGACTGGTCGGAGTAAGCGTTGGGGTTGAACGACTCGGAGTAGCTGATGTACGGCGCGATGCCGTTGTCGAACAGGTACAGCGCGCCGAGGCGTCCGGTGAATTTCTTCCAGTCGTCGTCGGCCTTGCTGCCGCTGCTGCGGTTCTTGTCCTCGACCGTCACCCAGTCCTCGCGCATGCCCAGGGAGAAGCGCCAGTTGTCGATGTCGATCAGGTCCTGCAGGTAGACGCCGGTCTGCTCCAGGCGACGGGTGTGGTTGTCGTCCGGGTAGTAGCTGATGGCGTCGTTGCCATAGTGCGGGGCGAACGCGTCCAGCGGCTGCGCCGAGCCGGAGCGCCAGTCCACGGTGGTGCGGCGGCGCTGGTAGTCCAACCCCATCAGCAGGGTGTGCTTGGCCGCGCCAGTGCTGAACTCGGCCTGCGCCATGTTATCCACGATATACGCCTGCAGGTGCTCGCGGGCGCCGGAGAAGTAGCGGTTCAGGGTGTTCTCGTCCGGCGCTGTCCAGCCGTAGGCGTAGACCTGCGAGAGATCGACGTCGGAATCCAGGTAGCGGAAGTTCTGCCGCGCGGTCCACACGTCGTCGAAACGGTGTTCCAGCTGGTAGCCGAACATGCGCTGGGTGCGGTCGAAGTCGTCCTTGCTCGGCTCGCCGTCGAAGAACTCGCGGGAGATCTTCTGGCCGTTGTGGTGGAACAGCGCGCCGTCCGCCGGCACGCCGCCGTGGTAGCCGCCGTTCGGGTCGTGCTGCAGGTAACCCTGCAGGGTCAGGGTGGTGTCGTCGGTGAAGTCGATGGCCAGGGTCGGGGCGATGGCGTAGCGCTCCTCCTTGACGTGGTCGAACTGGGTGTCCGAACCCTTGCCCAGGCCGACCAGGCGGTAGGCGATGCGCTTCTCCTCATCCAGCGGGCCGCTGAAGTCGAAGCCCATTTCCTTCTGGCCCATGTTGCCCACGGTGCCGGTAATCTGGTGGTAGTCCTCGTACAGCGGCTTTTTGCTGGTCAGCGCCACCAGGCCGCCGGGCAGGCTGCGGCCGTAGAGCACCGAGGAGGGGCCCTTGAGCACGTCGATGCGTTCGAGGAAGTACGGATCGATCTGCATCGAGCTGAAGGTGCCGCTGTCGCCCATGGCCTTCAGGCCGTCGAGGTAGATGTTGTCCACGCTGTTGTCGGCGAAGCCGCGCATGACGATGTAGTCATAGCGGTTCGAGGCGCCGACCTGGCCGGTGAAGATGCCGGGGGTGTAGCGGATCGCCTGCTGTACGGTCTTGGAGGCGGTGTCGTCGATCTGCTCGCGGGTGATCACCGAGACGCTCTGGCTGGTTTCCAGCAGGGACTTGGAGGTCTTGGTGGCGATCTGGCTGTGGGTTGCCAGGTAGCCGTCTTCCTCGCCCAGCGCGTTGCCGAGGGCGAACACTTCGCTGGACGGCATGGCCAGCACGTCGCTCGGCGCGGCGGCGCGCAGCACGTAGTTGCCGTCGCCCTGGTCGGCGGCTTCCAGCGGAGTGTCGGCCAGCAGGCGCGACAAGCCCTGATCCACCGAGTAGGTCCCGTTCAGCCCGGCTGAGTTCAGGCCGCGGGTCTGCTCCGGCGTGGCCGACAGAGTGATGCCGGCTTCGCGGGCGAAGCTGTTCAGCACCTCGTCCAGCGGTCCGGCCGGAATCGCGTAGGCGCGACTGCTGGTGATGGCGGAAGCGTCTGCGGCGAAGGCGCTCAGCGGCAGGCTGGCTCCCAGGCTGGCGCACAGCAGCGCGCCGCGCACGGCATGGGCCAGCCGGCTGGCGCGGGGCAGGGCGGAGGAGGGCATCGAGAGGTGGACGGCTGGCATGCTGGGGCTTCCGTGGACGAAGGAAATGATCGGGTTATTCCTCCTTGCCGATCCGGTCGGCGAAACCCGACAAAAATAATTCTCGTTTGAGAAATAAAACTGTTTGGCGCTGACTTGCAGGAACGAGCCACGTCCGCGATCGCGCCCTTAGGGTGCCCCTACAGATGCAATTGACCGTCAGCCCCGCGCGCTCACCGTCACCCACCAGTCCGTGCGTTTCTCCACCCGCACCGGCAGGGTCTGCGGCAACAGGGCCAGCAACTTGTCGGTGTCGTCCAGGCGGAATACGCCGGACAGTCGCAGGTCGGCCACGCTGGCATCGCAATGCAGATGCCCGTGACGGTAGCGGCCGATCTCGGCGAGGAAGTCCGCCAGGCGCATGTCGCGGGTGACGATCAGGCCGTCGGCCCAGGCGGCGCTGTCCATGTTGCTGCGTTCGGCCAGCAGCGCGCTGTCGCCATTGATCTCGTAGGACTGCCCGGCTTCGGCGATGGTGGTGGTCTGGCCGCGTACGCGCGGGGCGATGGCCACCGAACCTTCCTCGACACTCAGGCGCGTGGAGCGCTCGTCCTGGCGCAGCACGAAGCGGGTGCCCAGGGCCTCGAACAGGCCGTCGCGATTGCGCACCCGCAATGGGCGCGCGGCGTCCTTCGCGGTGCTGACGAGAATCTCGCCGCGCTCCAGCACCAGCAGGCGCTGGCGCGGATCGAAGCGCACGTTCACTGCGCTGTCGGTGTTCAGTTGCAGCAGGCTGCCATCGGCCAGGGTGAAGCGCCGGCGCTCGCCGGTGGTGGTGCTGTAGTCGGCCATCCAGCGTTGCCAGGGCGCGATGTCGCGCGCCAGCCACAGCGCGGAGGCGCCGATGGCGAAGGTCGAGAGCAGCTTGAGCGCCTGGCGCCGCTGCAGGCGCTGGCTGGTGTTTTCCAGCGTCTCCAGCGCCACGCGAGCGCCAGGCACGGCCTGGTAGCCGGCGGCCAGTTCGCTGTTCAGCGCCTGCACCCGCAGCCAGGCGGTTTCGTGTTCGGGGCTGGCCTGGCGCCAGTGCTCGCAGGCGCTGAGCAACTCAGGATCGGCATTGCCGCTCAGGCGCAGGGTCCACTGGATGGCCTGCTTCACCACCCGCGGATCGGGCGTGGCGCTGGCGCCGCTCACTCGGCGTACCGCAGCTGGTAGCAGTGGAACAGCGCTTCGGCGATGTAGCGCTCCACCGAGCGTACCGAGACGCCCAGCTCTTCGGCGATCCGCGCGTGGGGCATGCCCTCGCACTGGGCCAGCAGGAAGGCGCTGCGCACCTTCGGCTTGAGGCCGTCGAGCAGGCGGGCGATGTTCTCCAGCAGCTGGAGGATGGTGTGCCGGTCTTCTGCCGACGGCACCTGCGCTTCCGGCAGATGGGCGATGGAGTCGAGGTAGGCGCGCTCCAGCTCCTGGCGACGCCAGTGGTCGATCACCAGACCGCGGGCGACGGTGCGCAGGAAGGCGCGCGGGGTATGCAGTTCGACGCGCTCGGGTCTGAGCAATACGCGAAGGAAAGTGTCCTGGGCCAGATCGGCGGCATCGGCGGCGTTGCCCAACCGGCCGCGAAGCCAGTTGTGCAGCCAGCCGTGATGGTCGCTGTAGAGCGACTGGACGTCGAAGGTCGAGGACATGGGCGCGCAAAGGTTGCAAATGATAATTTATCGCATTTTCAACAAGGCGATGGCCATTTGCAAGATGTGTCTGAAGCTCCGGTGTTTCCTGTAGGAGCGGGCCATGCCCGCGATCACGCCCGTGGGGCGCTCCTACAGGTCTACGCAGTTCGTAGGATGGGTGGAGCTTGCGATACCCATCAGCCTGGCTGCCAGGCCATCGATGGGTATCGCTTCGCTCCACGCCATCCTACGCGGACGCCAACGGGAGATTTCGCTGTGTGCGGTAGGACTGTCAGTGGTACCAACGCGGCGTATACACCCAGTCGCCACCGCCAGCGCGGGGGAAGCGCCGGGTCAGGGACGAGCCGATGATCACCAGGGTGCGCATGTCGACCATCTCCGGCACCAGCTCGCCGAGGGTGACGACGCGCAGCGCCTCGGCCGGGCGGCCGATGTCGCGGCCGAGCACCACCAGAGTTTCCGGCGTGCGGTGGCGCCGGACGATCTCCAGTGCGCGCCCCAGCTGCCAGGGCCTGGCTTTGGAGATCGGGTTGTAGAAGGCCATGGCCAGGTCGGCGGCGCCGGCATGGTCGAGACGCTTCTCGATGGTGTCCCAGGGCTTGAGGTTGTCCGACAGGGAAATCAGACAGAAATCATGCCCCAGCGGCGCACCGGCCTTGGCGGCAGCCGCCAGCGCGGCGGACACGCCCGGCAGCACCTCCAGCTCCACACCATGCCAATGCGGGTCGCTGCTCTCGTGCAGGGCTTCCATCACGGCGGCGGCCATGGCGAACACGCCGGGGTCACCGGAGGAAATCACCACCACGCGCCGGCCGCTGGCGGCCAGTTCGAAGGCATGACGGGCGCGCTGCATTTCCTCGCGGTTGTCGGTGCAGTGGCGCACCTGGTCGTCGCGCAACGGCTCGGCCATCTTCACGTAGGTTTCGTAGCCGAGCAGGTCCTGGGCTTCGTCCAGCGCGCGACGTACGGCGGGAATCATGAAGTCGCTGGCGCCGGGGCCCAGACCGATCACGCTGAGTCGCCCGCGCGGCTGACCAATGCCTTGGGCTTCAGCTGGCGCGGCGGCGCGGTGCAGGTGGAAGGAGTCACCCTGCAGCACCGCTGGCGGCAGTTCGTCGTCGCTGTGGATGAACCGCAGTGGTACACCCAGCTCGCCAGCGGCCTCGGCCAGCGCCGGGTCGGCCATGCGGCAGCGCGGCGCCACCAGCGCGGCCAGCGACGCCTCGGCCAGCCCGGCCTGTGCAAGGCCCTGGCGGATGCGCTCGGGCAGCTGCGAATCCACCAGGGTGACGTGGGCGAGAACGAGGCGCGGATGGATACGCAGCTCGTTCTGCGCGATGCCCTCGGCGCGGACGTCGATGCGCAGGGTGTGCGCGGCGTCGTCGGCCAGCGGCAGGTCCAGTTCCTCCAGCCAAGGCGCGTCGCCCTCAATGCGCAGGGTGTCGCCGCCCAGCAGGTCGGAGACGAAGCGCTTGCCCTGTTCGATATCCGCCAGCGCATAGCCCGGTGGCGGGTCGAGCAGGCAGGCACCGAAACGCAGCTCGCCGCTGGTGGTGATGGCGGGCGCCACTTCCAGTGCGGCGGCCATCTCGCGGGCCATGCGGTTCACCCCGCCGAGCCCGCCGAGCAGCGGTACCACGGCGCTGCCGTCTTCGGCGACGGCCAGCACTGGCGGCTCAGCGCCTTTCTCGACCAGCAGTGCCGCGAGGGTGCGAATGACGATGCCGGCCGCGCACAGGGCGATGATCGGGGTGTCGTCGCGGTACAGCTGGCGCAGGGTATCGCCGAAGTTTGCGTAGGACTCATCGGCGCCTTCGACTCGGTCCTTCAGGCCCAGCACGCGCGCCTGTGGATAAATCCCCTGCAGGCGTCGCGCCGTGGCTAGCGCCCCCTGGCCGAGAATGACGATGGCAGCGCGCATCAGCCGTTCCACCGCTGGCCGGGGATGACGATCATCGAGAAGTACGGCGAAGCCATCGGGTCCACGTCGTCCAGCGCGACGATGCGCTGCTCGCGCATGGTCGCGCGCTCGACGTAGTGGGCGCCGCCGTCACGGCCCAGCTCGCGCAGCACGCGACGGACCTTGTCGAAGTTGCGGCCGAGCTTCATCACCACCGCCGCATCGGCGTCGGCCAGGCGACGCTTGAGCTCGTCCTCCGGCAGCACGCCGGACAGCACCGACAGGCTCTGGTTGCGATACACCAGCGGCACGCCGAGCACCGCCGCGCTGCCGAGCATCGAGCAGACGCCGGGTACGACTTCGGTGTCATACCGTTCCGAAAGACGGTCATGCAGGTACATGTAGGAACCGTAGAAGAACGGGTCGCCCTCGCAGATCACCGCCACGTCGCGGCCGGCATCCAGGTGCATCGCCACCTGCTCGGCGGCGGTGTCATAGAAGTCGCTGATCACGCCTTCGTAGGTCAGCGGTGGCTCCAGCTTCTCGGTGGTCACCGGGTAGACCAGCGGCAGGCGTTGCTGCTCATCGAGCAGGTGCTGCTCGATGATGGCGAAGGCGTTGCCGCCCTGGCCGGCGTGGTGCTTGGCCTTGGCCACGAAGTAGCCGATCACCGGGGACGCACGCAGCAGGCGCAGGGCCTTGAGGGTCAGCAGTTCCGGGTCGCCCGGGCCGACGCCCAGGCCGATCAGGCGGCCGGTCATCACTCCACCTCCGTGGCCAGGGCGTTCACTGCGGCGGCGGCCATCGCGCTGCCGCCACGGCGGCCTCGGACAATCACGTAGGGCACGCCACGGCTGTCGGCGGCGAGGGCGTCCTTGGACTCCATGGCGCCGACGAAGCCCACCGGGAAGCCGAGGATCAGCGCCGGTTTCGGTGCGCCGGCATCGAGCATTTCCAGCAGGTAGAAGAGCGCGGTCGGCGCGTTGCCGATCACCACCACGCTGCCTTCCAGGTGCTCGCGCCAGTGCTCCAGCGCCACCGCGGAGCGGGTATTGCCCCGCTCGCGGGCGAGGTCGGGCACGTCCGCATTGTTGAGGGTGCAGATCACCTCGTTGTGTGCCGGCAGGCGCGCGCGGGTGATGCCCTCGGCGACCATCCGCGCATCGCAGAGGATCGGCGCGCCAGCGGCCAGCGCCGCACGGCCAATGGCTCCGGCGCCGGCGGAGAAGTGCAGGTCCTGCACGACGTCGACCATGCCGCAGGCGTGGATCACCCGCACGGCGAGTTTCTCGAGGTCCGCGGGGATGCCGGACAGATCGGCTTCGGCGCGAATAGTGGCGAAGGACTGGCGGTAGATCGCCTGGCCGTCGCGAATGTAATCAAGCATCGGTGAGGGCTCCGGGTGCGGCCAGCAGGTCGCCGGCGGCATCGAGGGAAAGGTTGCGCGCCAATGGCTGGCCGAAGCCGGCCACGCCATCGGCGCGACGGAACAGGTCATAGCGGCCGTCGGCGACGGCCAGCAGGGTGTAGGGGGCGACGTGGGCGGCGGCGCAGGAGCGCGGGCAGCCACACAGGTGCACGCCGGCCGGCGGTGCGTGGCGCAGGCGTTCGGCCAGACGCAGGGCATCGGCCTTGGTGTCGGCCAGCCCGCGAGCGCAACCGCTGGAGCCGCTGCACGCGACCAGGCGCGACAGCGGCTGTGCGGCGTCGATCACCAGGCCGAGGTTGGCCAGCGCGCCGAGTACGACAGCGGCATCGGTTTGTGCCACGTCAGGGAGGAGCAGGCTTTGCCAGGGGGTCAGACGCAGCTGTCCGCCGTTGAAGCGCTCGGCAAGGTCCGCGAGGCCGAGCAGGGTGGTGCTGTCGAGTCGTCCGAGGACGAATCCCGCACCGACCATGGCGCGTTGCGGCTGGTGCTGGGGATGAATCCCGAGATGGCCGAAAGCCTGTGGTGCAGGACGTCGCCAGTTATCCACAAGCGCCCCGTGTTGCAGCGGGAAGGGCAGGCGTTGCTGCAGGCGTTCCAGCAGCACTTCATCACGAAGCATCTCGCGCAGGTGGCGCATGCGCGTCTGGCCGTCGCCGGCGAGGTCGAGGAACAGGTGCAGCAGGGCTTCCACCAACTGCGGCACCTGCCCGGCGGACACGGCGGCGAGGGCCGGGCGATCGCTCTCGCGCTGCGGCGGGCAACCGGCCAGGCCGAAGGCGAACAGCGGCGCCGCATCGTCGGACAGGGCCGACAGCCAGAGATCGTTGGGGTGCTCCAGCATCGCCAGCGCTTCGCCGGCGTCCAGCTGGATGCCGAACTTGGGGGACAGGGCGTGGAAGCGCGGGGTGCGCTCCAGCAGGTCGAGCAGCTGGCGGGCCAGCGGGCTCGCATCGAAAGCGCTGCCGGTGCCCAGGCCCATTGCCGGGCTGACCAGCAGGTTGCGCACGTCGTCCGACGCCAGTTCGCGCGGGCCGAGGCCGGCGGCCAGCAGTTCCCGGCTCAGCGCATTTTCGGCACCGGCATGCACGCCGCGAATCTGCAGGTTGGCGCGGTTGGTCGCTTCCAGCACGCCGTCGGCATGCCGTTCGGCAGCCATCGCGATGGCGCGCGCGGCGCTGGCGTCGAGTTGCCCACAGGGCAGCTTGATGCGGCAGATGCCGCCATCGCGGGAGGCCACGATACGCAGCAGGCCGGGACAGGCATGCGGACGGACGGGCAGAGCTGAGGAGTCTTGCACTGAGGTCACCAGGGCTGGGTCGCGGTGACCTGCGAATCCCCCAAAGGGGACTTCACGACACCGATACACCCCGCTCGATGTCTGCACGCGCGACTGGTTTCGTCGGCAGGTCTCCTGGCTGGCAGGTCCTCATCCAGCGCGGCCTTCCCGGTTGCCCAGTGGCCTGGCCGGCGGCACGGAACGTCGTTCTCGTGTCGCCGCATTGCGCGGACTCGCTGCTTACAGTTGCGGGGGCAGCCACGGCTTAACCGTGTTCCCTCTTCGGCTCTGAGAAACCTCACCGCAAAAGGCGAAGCGTCCTACGAGCACCGACGAAGCGGGTATTATGCCTGCTTTGCCCGAGGTCAGGAAAAGCCTGCCCGTCGGATCGATCGTCGCACCTTCGAGGACATTTCATGACGCCCTGGCTGACCATCGTCGGCATCGGCGAGGACGGCTATGCCGGCCTCGGCAAGGCCGCGCGCCGCGCGCTGCTCGCGGCCAGCGAAGTGATTGGCGCGCCACGCCAGCTGGAGTTGCTGCCGCATTGCCTGGGCGCCCGTCGTCAGGCCTGGCCGAGCCCGTTCAGCCTGGAACCGGTGCTGCGCCGGCGCGGCGAGCCGACCTGTGTGCTGGCCAGCGGTGACCCGATGCTGTTTGGCGTCGGCGCGAGCCTTGCCCGTCAGATTCCGTCCGTGGAAATGCTCGTGCTTTCCGCGCCGTCTTCCGCCTCGCTCGCCGCCGCACGGATGGGCTGGGCGTTACAGGAATGCACGCTGCTGTCGCTGGTGGCGCGCCCATTGGCGGCACTCAACGCGCAGATCCACGACGGCGCGAAGCTGTTGATCCTCAGCAACGATGGTGACAGCCCGGCGGCCATTGCTGCGCTGCTGCGCGAACGGGGTTTCGGCGCGAGTCGCCTCAGCGTGCTGGAGCACCTGGGCGGCGAGGTGGAGCGCCGCATCGACGGGCTTGCCAGCGACTGGTCGCCGAGCGAGACCGCTGCGCTCAACCTGGTGGCTGTGCAGTGCGTAGCCGGTTTCGACGCGGTGCGTCTGCCGCTGACCATCGGCCTGCCGGACGATGCCTACCGCCATGACGGCCAGCTGACCAAGCGTGACGTGCGTGCTGTGACCCTGGCGCGGCTGGCGCCCAAGCCCGGCGAGCTGCTCTGGGATGTCGGCGCCGGCTGTGGCTCCATCGGCATCGAGTGGATGCGCGCGCATCCAAGCTGCCGCACGCTGGCCATCGAAGCCAATGACGGACGCCAGGAACATATTCGCTTCAACCGCGACGCCCTCGGCGTGCCGGCGCTGCAACTGGTCTGCGGCGCCGCGCCGGAAGCCTTGCAGGGGCTGGAGCGCCCCGACGCGATCTTCATCGGCGGCGGCGTAACCCTGCCCGGCGTGTTCGAGCAATGCTGGGAGCAACTCAGGCCCGGCGGCCGGCTCGTCGCCAACGCCGTCACCCTGCAGAGCGAGTCCATGCTGCTGAGCTGGCGCGCGCGCATCGGTGGTGAGCTGACCCGCCTGTCGGTGTCCCAGGCCCAGCCGCTCGGCGGTTTCGATACCTGGCGCGCGGCGTTGCCGATCACCCTGCTGGAAGTGCGCAAGCCCCTGGCCGACTGACGATGCGCGAAGAAACTTCCGAAGAGCCCCGTCCGCTACGCAGTGGCTACACCACCGGCAGCTGCGCCACCGCCACCAGCCTGGCGGCGGCGCGCCTGCTGCTGACCGGTGAGGCGCTGGACGCGGCGCAGATCGCCCTGCCCAAAGAGCGCAGCGCGACCCTGCGCCTGGAGTTCTGCCGGCTCACCGCCGAGGGCGCCGAAGCCGGCACGCTGAAGGATGCCGGCGACGACCCGGACGTGACCCACGGTGCGCTGGTTTTCGCCCGCGTCGTTCTGACTGCCGAACCGGGCGTGCGCTTCCACGCAGGAGAAGGCGTTGGCACCGTCACCAAGCCGGGGCTGGTGCTGGCGGTGGGTGAGCCGGCGATCAACCCGGTGCCGCGACAGATGATGCAGGGCAACCTCGCTGCGCTGGCGGCCGAGTGCGGCTACGCCGGGGGCTTCGACGTCACGATCAACATCGAGGGCGGCGCCGAGCTGGCGCTCAAGACCATGAACCCGCGCCTGGGCATCCTCGGTGGCCTGTCGATCCTCGGCACCACCGGCATCGTCCGGCCGTTCTCCTGCTCGGCGTATATCGCCTCGATCCAGCAGGGAATTGACGTCGCCCGCGCCAACGGCTTCCGCCATCTCGCCGCCTGCACCGGCAACGCGAGCGAGGACGCCATGCGCCGTCGCTATGGCTTCGACGACACCGCGCTGATCGAGATGGGCGACTTCGCCGGCGCCGCGCTCAAGCACCTGCGCAAGGTGCCGGTGGAGCGCTTCAGCGTCTGCGGCGGCTTCGGCAAGATCAGCAAGCTCGCCGCCGGCCACATGGACCTGCACAGCCGTCATTCCAGCATCGACCTGCCACAACTGGCCGAGTGGGCGGCGGAAATCGGCGCGACGGCGGACCTGCAACAACGCATGCGTGAGGCCAACACCAGCCAGCAAGCGCTGGCCCTGTGCCGCGCCGAGGGCATCGCCCTCGGTGATGCCGTCTGCGCCCGCGCGCTGGCCTTTGCCCGGCGCATCGTGCCCCTGGAAGTAACGCTGGAAGTCTTCGCCATCGACCGTCAGGGCAACCTGGTGGGCGAGGCGCTGGAGGTGCGATGAAACGGGTTCTCCTGCTGGGCGGTATTGGCGAGGCGCTGGCCATTGCGCGCCGTCTTGGGCCTCGGCACCTGTACAGCCTCGCCGGCCTCGGCAAGGTGCCGGACGACCTCGCCTGTGAGGTGCGGGTGGGTGGTTACGGCGGCGCCGAAGGCCTGGCGGACTTCATCCGCGAACGTGGTTTCGACCTGCTGCTCGACGCTACCCATCCCTACGCCGCGCAGATCAGTGAAAATGCCGCCCGCGCCGCGCAACTGGCTGGCGTGCCCTGCTGGGCGCTGCGTCGCCCCGGTTGGCAGGCGGGCGCCGCTGACGACTGGCGCGAGGTGGCCGGCTGGCTGGCGCTGATCTCGGCGCTGGAGGATTTTCGCCGCCCGCTTTTCACGATGGGCCGCGAGCCGCTGGAGCACCTTGAGGAAATTCCTGAGCATCAACACTGGACCGTGCGTTGCCTGCAGAACCTGCCCGGCAACGCGTGCGCCGAAGTGCTCGGCGCGCGGGGGCCGTTCACCCTCGAGGGCGAGCGTGAGTTGTTCACCCGTCTTGGCACCGACGTGCTGGTCAGCAAGAACAGCGGCAGCCAGGCCACCGAACCGAAGCTGCAGGTCGCCCGCGAGCGTGGTGTGCCGGTGCTGATCCTGGCGCGGCCGGAACTGCCGGAAGTGGACCGGCAGTTCGACAGTGTCGAGGCGCTCTGGCTGGCGCTGGAGCCCCTCGCAGCCGATTGACGGAACGTCCTGCGCTGCGGGCGTTCACAGCTTCGTAGCGATTCGCGGGCAAGCTCGCGGTTGCGTCAAGACCGCGCTTCTCCGCCGCCCCGCCAGCCTCTATGCTGGGCCCCGGTTTTCACAGGGAGTGACACCATGCTGCGAATCCTCGGCCGCGCCTCATCGATCAACGTGCGCAAGGTGCTCTGGACCTGCGCCGAACTGAACCTGCCCTATGAACGCGAAGACTGGGGCACGGGCTTCCGCTCCACCGCCTCGGCGGAGTTCATCGCACTCAACCCCAACGCCATGGTGCCGGTCCTGGTCGACGGCGACTTCGTGCTCTGGGAATCCAACGCCATCTGCAGCTACCTCGCTACCCAGTACCCGCTCGACGAGTTGCTGCCGACCCGGCCGCGCGAGCGAGCCCTGGTGGAGCAGTGGATGGGCTGGCAGGCCACCGAGCTGAACAACGCCTGGCGCTATGCGTTCATGGCCAGGGTGCGCAGCAGCCCGGGCCATACCGACGAATCGGCCATCGCCCTGAGCGAGGCGCAGTGGAACCACGGCATGGCCCTGCTGGACCGCCAGCTGGCGCACACGGGCGCGTTCGTCACCGGCGCCTGCTTCAGCCTCGCCGATGTCGTGCTCGGTCTGTCGGTGAACCGCTGGTACCTGACGCCCATGCAGCGACCCGATCTACCGGCAGTGGCGGCCTACTACGAGCGATTGAGCGAGCGGCCGGGGTTCCTGTTGCATGGGCGCAATGGCGAGCCTTGAGCGAGTTGCGGCACTACTTGGCCCAGGGGCTGTTCTTCATTCGCGCGAAGTTCTTCCTGGCGCTCCACAGCACAACCACAGGTTCGCCGGCACGATTGGTCTCCGTGGCAGTGAGAAGCCCGTACTGTGTTTTCCAGACCACCAGGTTGTTGCCCGACGGGTCCAGGCCGAAATCGCCGAACCTGGATTCGGGCAGGCGCCTGGCGTTTTCCTGCCACGTGCCCAAGTAGTCTCGAAGAGGCTCGAATGAACTGGGCGGAAACAGAAAGCGCACATGGTTCAGGCGCTCCTTCTTGAAGAAGAACACCACCTGGCTGGCAGGTATTTCGGCGAAGGCCGAGCTGATCGGCGCCAGGCAAAGATAGTCGTCGTTACGAATGCGCTCCCGTGGTCCGAGATCGCCGTAGCATTTCAGGCGATAGCCCTGGCTCGTGTAGTGATTGATGATTTCGCTCTGGCTTTGCGAGGAAATCTGCCCGGGCGTTTCCATGAAGCCGGGGGCATCGGTCGGGACTACCACGGGCGCCAGAACCTGTGCGTCGGCTGTCGAAGCCTGGTGGCGGTCATACGCGAAGTAGGCGAGGGCCGTGGCCAGGCCTGCCAGCAGTAGTGCACGTGTCTGCATAAAGAGTTCTTTCCTTGAACGTGAGCGTGACCGATCCTTCGGCGGCCCACTTTATCCAGATCGGCTCACAGGTGACAGTGGCGCGCTTATCGATCTATGCCGGGTACCTCGGCGACTCTGCGGTATTCCGCTCCCAGCTCTTGTGCGAGTCCTTGTGCCCGCCCCAGCCGCACGGCTCCGCCCTCGATATCCACCAGCACTGTCGGGCAGTTCAGCGGCTGCAGCGCCGGCCAGTCGCGCAGGCGGCCGTCAGTCAGCACCAGCAGGCGCTGACTCTCGCCCGGCTTCTGTCGCTGGCGCTGGTCCAGCCATTCGCTCGCTTGCTGCAGCGCCTCGATCAGCGGGGTGCCGCCACCGGCACCGAGTTGCTCCAGCCATTCCTGCAATTGACTCGAAGCCTTCTGGCCCTGCCACAACCAGCGTGGTTGTGCGCCCGTGGCATGCAGCACGGCGAGGCGAGCGCGTTGCCGGTAGGCCTGTTCGAAGGTGTCGGCGAGCAGGCCCTTGGCCTGGGCGAGGGCGCCGTGGCGG
This sequence comes from Pseudomonas sp. PDM19, assembly GCF_014852215.1. Taxonomy (NCBI): domain Bacteria; kingdom Pseudomonadati; phylum Pseudomonadota; class Gammaproteobacteria; order Pseudomonadales; family Pseudomonadaceae; genus Pseudomonas; species Pseudomonas sp. PDM19. Next base: position 57,988 of record NZ_JACVBG010000003.1, read on the forward strand.
CGGGTGCTGGCGGAGGCGTCGACTATCACCAGCCAGAGTTCGCCGGGCTGGCGGCTGCGGGCGCGCAGCACCAGGTCGGCGCGACGTTGCGGGCGGCCGTTGCGCAGGCTGGCGGGCCAGTCGATGCGGGCGTGCGCGCCGGTGTGGCGGGCGCCGCTGCGGCCACCGGCGAGCTGGCCGGGTCGGGGGTTGGCATCCGCGCCTGGGGCCGGGCGCGGGCGGATGCTCAGGGCTTTTTTGGCCAGCCCGTCAGTTGCCGGCGTTCGCCCATGGCGACGCTCTGCGCGGGCAGCTCGCCCCATTGGCCTTCGCCGCTGGAGGCGTTGGATGGTGCCTGGGGTTGGCTCGAAGGTGACCGCGGTGGAGTGCTTGATTGCGGCGGCGCGTGGCGGCGGCGATGGGCGAGGGCGAAGTGCTCGACTGCATCGATGTCCTGCGCCTCGATGGCGCTAGCGCCGCGCCAGGCGGCGTGAGCGCGAGCCGCGCGCAGCCACACGAGGTCAGCACGCAAACCGTCGACGTCAGCGGCATGGCAGCGCTCGGCGATGGTCTCCAGCGCGGCATCGTCCAGGGGAATCGCGGCCAACTGCTGGCGCGCGTCGCCGCAGCGCTGTTGCAGAGCCTGCTGCGCATCCAGCCAATGCGAGAGGAACGCTTGTGGGTCGGCGTCAAAGGCCAGCCGGCGGCGGACGATCTCGGCTCGCTCGCTCGGTGCGGGCGTTCCTTCCAGCTGCACCTTGAGGCCGAAGCGGTCCAGCAGTTGCGGGCGCAGCTCGCCTTCCTCGGGGTTCATCGTGCCGATCAGCACGAAGCGCGCCGGGTGGCTGTGGGACAGTCCGTCGCGTTCGATCAGGTTGACCCCGCTGGCGGCGACGTCGAGCAGCAGGTCGACGAGGTGGTCGGGCAGCAGGTTCACTTCATCCACATAGAGCACGCCGCCGTGGGCATGGGCCAGCACGCCGGGGGAGAACTGCGCGCGGCCTTGGCCCAGCGCCGCATCCAGGTCGAGGGTGCCGACGATGCGTTCCTCGCTGGCGCCCAGCGGCAGGGTGACGAAGCGCCCGCCGTCCAGCAGGTCGGCGACGCCGCGCGCCAGGGTGGACTTGGCCATGCCGCGCGGCCCTTCGATCAGCACGCCGCCGATGGCCGGGTCGATGGCTGCCAGGCACAGGGCCAGCTTCAGCTCATCGGCGCCGACGACGGCTGCCAGTGGGAAATAGGGAAGGGCGCTCATGGGGATTTCCTGCAGATTTCGTCCGTGCATGGTAGCGAACCGGGTGTAGGAGGTGCGACCAATGTCCATCGGAACGATAGATTCAAGTCATTGATCGGCGCTGCGCGATGCAGTACCTTGGCTCCACTTCCACGGAGAACATCATGCCGTCCAGCCTGTCCATCCAGTCCCTCGCCCGCCTCGGTGCCATCGGCTCCGCAGTTGCTCGCGCGCAGGTTCTGGCTGCTGCTGCCGGCTATTTCTTCTATGGGTATTGGTTTAGCCAAAGGCGCGCCTGATACCCCACAGGCGCCCTAGCAAGCAGGGTCGCCAACCAGACAGATTCACGAAACCCCGGTCGGCAACCCGACCGGGGTTTTTGTTTTTCAAAGCCCACAAGGCCCAACGCATTGAAACGAGCGCAAACGCTCAGACAGAGGATCGAGACATGACCGCCTACACCACCGATTACCGCTATTACCGCAACTCCGACTGGCGATTTAGCAGCGCGCTGCGTGCCACCCAACGAGCCTTGCCACGAACACTTAGATAGAGCGCCGAGCGCGGAAAGACCTCCGCGCCGGCCAAGGATGCCAGTCAGATGAACGCTTCCACCTCCACCCTGATCCGCCCCGAACACGCAGCACGCGCCGAAGTCCTCGACCTGCCGCTGCCCTCCGCCCGCCGCCGCGAACACCCGCTGCCGAGCCCCGCCGAACTGCGCCAGCGCCTGCCGCTGTCCGCCGCCATGGCCCACCGTGTCCGCGAAGGTCGCGATGCCATCCGCGCTGTCCTCGATGGCCGCGACCCGCGCCTGCTGGTCGTCATCGGCCCCTGCTCGCTGCACGACCCCATCTCCGCCCTCGAATACGCCGACCAACTCGCCGAACTGGCGCCGCAGGTCAGCGACCAGCTGCTGCTGGTGATGCGCGCGTACGTCGAGAAGCCGCGCACCACCATCGGCTGGAAAGGCCTGGTCTACGACCCGCAGCTGGATGGTACTGGTGACATGGCTGGCGGCCTGGAGCTGTCGCGACGGCTGATGCTGGGCATGCTCGAGCGCGGTCTGCCGATCGCCACCGAACTGCTGCAACCCCTGGTGGCCGGATACTTCGACGACCTGCTGGGCTGGGCCGCCATCGGTGCGCGCACCAGCGAATCCCAGGTGCATCGCGAGATGGTCAGCGGTCTCGACCTGCCGGTGGGCTTCAAGAACGGCACCGACGGCAGCATCGGCATCGCCACCGATGCCATGCGTTCGGCGGCACATCCGCACCAGCACTTCGGCATCGATGCGCTGGGGCGTCCGTCGCTGGTGCAGACCCAGGGCAACCCGGACACTCATCTGGTGCTGCGCGGCGGCCATGCCGGGCCGAACTTCGATGCCGCCAGCGTGCAGCAGATTCGCCAGGGGCTGGAAAAGCTCGGTCTCGAGCCGAGCATCATGGTCGACTGCAGCCACGCCAACAGCGGCAAGGACCCGCTGCGCCAGCCGGCCGTGCTGGACAGCGTGCTCGACCAGCGTCTGGCCGGCGATGCGTCGCTGCGCGGGGTGATGCTGGAGAGTCACCTGTTCGACGGCTGCCAGCCGCTGTCCGGCGAGCTGCGCTACGGTGTCTCGATCACCGACGGCTGCCTGGGCTGGAGCGGCACCGAGGCGCTGTTGCTGAATGCGGCGGAGCGGCTGCGTCGGGCCTGATCGCTTCGGGCGGCGTTTGTGAACTTTCTCTTCTGAAAAGGCGAAATTTCCTCGGGCGGTGCCGGCTAATTTTACTGCCGGTCCCGCCGAGATTCGGCGGCTGAATCGTCCTTTCTGCTCCCGCTGTGGAGCGAGGTAACGCCGATGTACATGTTCCTGCCGTTTCTGATCGCGCTCTGCGCAGCCGTCAGTACTTTCATGGGGAAGGCCGGGGTCAGCTACGCGCTCTGGCTGGTTCTGCTGCTGGTCACGCTGGGGTGGTTCGATCACCACGTCACCGACCCGCTGACGCTGTCGTTCTGAGGGCCCGCCATGAACTCACCCATCTTCCAGGCGGAAAGCCGCCTGCCGCTGTGGCTGAATGTCCTGGCCCTCTATGCGATTTGCGCCACGTTACTGGTCGCCTTCTATTACCAGTTGTGGAAAATCGAGCTGCCTTGTCCGCTTTGCCTGTTGCAGCGGGGCGGAATGCTGCTGATCGGCTTCGGCTTCCTGTTCAACGTCCGTTTCGGCATCCGCAACCGTCATTACGCCATGGCGCTGCTGGGGGCAATCACGGCAGGGGCCGTGGGCATGCGCCAGGTCTTCCTGCACATCACTCCCGGGGATGCCGGCTACGGCTCACCCTTCCTCGGCCTGCACTTTTACACCTGGACGGTGGTGGCCTCGCTGCTGGTGATTGTCGCCGTCGCCCTGATGATGACGCTGAAAGAGGGGGCCAGTCGGGAGGCGCCGCACTTCTCTCTGCTGGGCAAGGTGGGCGCGCTGCTGTTCACCGCGCTGATCGCGGCCAATCTTGTGTCCACCGTGCTGGAATGCGGCGGCGGGCAATGCGATGACAATCCCACGTTCTATCAACTGCTGCGCTGAACGACGTGCGGAAGTCCTGTAGGAGCGCCCGATGGGCGCGATTCGCGGGCATGGCCCGCTCCTGCAGGAGCCGTGCGGCTCATTGCTCCTCGCTGTCCACCAGCAGGTTTTCCAGCGTTTCGCGGTACTCCCCCGGCTCTTCCCACAACCCCCGCTGCTGCGCTTCCACCAGACGTTCGGCGATGTCGCGCAGGGCCTCGGGGTTGTGCTGGCGGATGAATTCGCGGGTGCCGTCGTCCAGCAGGTAGGCGTCGGCCAGCAGGCGGTACTGGTGGTCGTCCACCAGCTCGCTGGTGGCGTCGAAGGCGAACAGGTAGTCCACTGTCGCCGCCAGTTCGAAGGCGCCCTTGTAGCCGTGGCGCTTCATGCCGGCGATCCATTTCGGGTTCACCGCACGGGCGCGCACCACACGGCCGAGTTCTTCCTTCAGGGTGCGGATGCGCGGGTTGTCCGGCTGGCTGTGGTCGCCGTGGTAGCTGGCCAGCGACTGGCCCTGGATGACCTCGGCGGCGGCAAGCATGCCACCCTGGAACTGGTAGTAGTCGTTGGAATCGAGGATGTCGTGCTCGCGGTTGTCCTGGTTGTGCAGCACCGCCTGCAGGCCGGACAGGCGCTGGGCGAAACGCTCGCGCGCCGGGGTGCCGTCGTCGCTGGCGCCGTAGGCGTAGCCGCCCCAGTTCAGGTAGGCCTCGGCAAGATCGGCGCGGCTGTCCCACTGGCGTGATTCGATCACGCCCTGCACGCCGGCACCGTAGGCGCCGGGCTGGGCGCCGAAGATGCGCCAGCCGGCTTGGCGGCGGGCCTCGTCGGTATCCAGGCCTTCGCTCACCAGGCGTGACTGGTCGGCTCGGACGCGAGCGGCCAGGGGGTTCAGATCGTCCGGCTCATCCAGCGCGGCAACGGCCTGCACGGCGGCGTCGAACAGGCGGATCAGGTTGGCGAAAGCATCGCGGAAGAAGCCCGAGACGCGCAGCGTCACGTCGACCCGCGGGCGGTCGAGCAGGGTGATCGGCAGGATCTCGAAGTCTTCCACGCGCTGGCTGCCGGCCTGCCACACCGGGCGCACGCCGAGCAGTGCCAGCGCCTGGGCGATGTCGTCGCCGCCGGTGCGCATGGTCGCCGTGCCCCACACCGACAGGCCGAGCTGGCGCAGGTGGTCGCCATGGTCCTGCAGGTGGCGTTCGAGCAGGCGGCTGGCGGACTGGAAGCCAAGGCGGAAGGCGGTGGGCGTGGGCAGGTTGCGCACGTCCACGGTGAAGAAGTTGCGCCCGGTCGGCAGCACATCGACCCGCCCGCGACTGGGCGCGCCGCTGGGTCCGGGCGGGACGAAGCGACCGTCGAGACCGGCGAGCAGGTGGCCGATCTCGCTGGCGCCGCAGGCGTCCAGGGTCGGTGCGATCTGCTGGTGAAGTTGCGTGAGGACCGCCGCGCTGGCGCTTCCCGGCGCGCAGGTCGTGCCGTCGATAAGGCGCAGGGCGAACAGCTCCAGGCGCTCGCGGGTGTCGCCGTTGCTGCGCCAGGGCTCGTCGCTCATGCCGAGCAGCACGTCCGGGCGCGGGCCTTGCCAGGCTTCGGCGAAGGCTTCGTCGAGCGGGTCGCGACCCAGTTGCAGGTCTTCGCTCAGCGCGCGCAGCAGGCTGGCATTGCCGCCGCGTCCATCACCGCGCGGGATGCGCACCAGCGACAGCAGCGTATCGCGGCGCAACTCGCCCACGGGCGATTCGCCGAACACATGCAGACCATCGCGAATCTGCGATTCCTTGAGGTCGCACAGGTAGGCATCCAGCTGCGGCAGCCAGCTTTCCGCATCGTCGCTCAGCTGCAGGCCCAGCTCGCGGTCCAGCGCGGTTTCGCGCACCAGCGTGAGGATGTCACCGCGCAGCTCGGTGGCGCGGCGCGGGTCGAGCAGGGAAGCGTCGTAGTACTCGTCGGCCAGGCGTTCGAGGTCGCGCAGCGGGCCGTAGTTTTCCGCGCGGGTCAGCGGCGGCATCAGGTGGTCGATGATCACCGCCTGGGCGCGGCGCTTGGCCTGCGCGCCTTCGCCAGGGTCGTTGACGATGAACGGGTAGAGGTTCGGCAGCGCGCCGAGGATCGCGTCCGGCCAGCATTTCTCGGAGAGCCCGACACCCTTGCCCGGCAGCCATTCGAGGTTGCCGTGCTTGCCGACGTGGACCACCGCGTCGGCGCCGAACACCTCGCGCAGCCAGAAGTAGAAGGCGAGGTAGCCGTGGGGCGGCACCAGCGACGGATCGTGGTAGATCGCCGCGGCGTCGAGCTGGTAGCCGCGTGCCGGCTGGATGCCGACGAAGCCGAGGCCGAAGCGCAGGCCGGCGACCATCAGGCGGCCGCTGCGGAACATCGGGTCCTGCTGTGGTTCGCCCCAGCGTTCGCGCACCGCTTGCTGGTTGGCTTCGGGCAGGCGCGCGAAGCAGGCGAGGTAGTCGTCCAGCGCCAGGCTCTGCGCGCAGGGGCGCAGGTCGAGGCTGTCGAGGTCATTGCTGACGCCGCCGAGCAACTGCTGGATCAGCGCGGTGCCAGAATCGGGCAGACCGGCGACCGGATAACCCTGGGCCTCCAGCGCGCGCAGGATGTTCAGCGCGGCAGCCGGCGTGTCGAGGCCGACCCCATTGCCGATGCGTCCGTCGCGGGTCGGGTAATTCGCCAGGATCAGCGCCACGCGCTTGTCGGCGTTGGCCTTGCGCGCCAGCAGCATCCAGCGCCGCGCCAGTTCGGCGACGAAGTCCATGCCAGGCAGGTGCGGCAGGTAGCAGACCACGTCGCTCTGGCTGCGCTCGCTGCGCCAGGCCAGGCCCTTGAAGCTGATCGGCCGGGTGATGATGCGACCGTCCAGCTCCGGTAGCGCGATGTGCATGGCCAGGTCACGCGGGCCGAGGCCCTGCGGGTTGGCGCGCCAGAGGTCGAGGTTGTCCAGCGAGCAGATGGCTTGCAGTACCGGCACGTCGCGGCGGAATGGCCGGTCCTGCGGAGCCTCCGGGTTCGACTGGGCGAAGCCGGTGGTGTTGATGATCAGCTCGGTGTCAGCGCTGTCCAGCAGGCTTTCCACCGCTTCCAGGCAGGCGGCTTCCTTGAGGCTGGCCACGGCGATGGGCAGCGGGTTGATGCCCTGGGCCTGCAGGCGTTCGCAGAAGGTGTCGATGAAGCCGGTGTTCGCCGCCTGCAGGTGGGTGCGATAGAACAGCAGCGCGGCGACCGGGTACTCGGGGTTCCAGTCGGCCTGCCAGCGGGCGAGGTCGCAACTGCCTACTTGCGGGTGATAGACCGCCACGCGCGGCAGCGTGCGGGGTTCGCTCCAGACGTAGTCGCGTTGCAGGTGATGGCTGGCCAGGCAGGCGAAGAACTGCCGGGCATTGTCCATGCCGCCCTGGCGCAGGTACTGCCAGAGGCGCTCGGCATCCTGCGGCGGGATGCTGCACAGGGCGGCGAGTTCGGGGTCGGGTTTGTCGTCGCCGGGCACGGCGATCAGCGTGGCGCCGCGCTCGGCCAGCGCCGCCAGTTGCTCCATGCCGTAGCGCCAGTAGCCAACGCCGCCGTGCACCGAGATCAGGATGACCCTGGCGTGCTGCAGCACCTCGTCGACGTAGAGGTCCACCGAGGCGTGGTTCTGCAGTTGCATGGGGTTGGCCAGGCGCAGGCTCGGATAGTCTTCCGGCAGCTCTCGGGCGGCCTCGGCGAGCAGCGCCAGGTGCGAATCGCCGCTGCAGAGGATCACCAGCTCGGCGGGCGTCTGGGCCAGATGGGCAATGCCGTCGTCGGGGACGAAACCGCCGGGTTGGGTGCGCAGCAGGTGCATGGATCGGGCCTTGTCGCTCGGTGGTAACACCCTCTCCCCAGCCCTCTCCCTGAAGGGAGAGGGGGCAGTTCGGCGTTTGCGGGTAGCGTTGTGTTACGCCAGGGCGGTACGCAGCTCGTTGGCGATGGTGGCCTGGTCCAGTTCCTGGCCGATCACCACGAGGCGGGTGCCACGGGTTTCGTCACTGCGCCAGGCGCGGTCGAAGTGCTTGTCGAAGCGCTTGCCGACGCCCTGCACCAGCAGGCGCATGGGCTTGCCGGGGATGGCGACGAAGCCCTTGATGCGCAGCACGGCGTGGCGCTCGACAAGCGCGTTCAGCGCATCAAGCAGGGCACGCTCTTCCACTTCCGGCAGGTCGACGTGGAAGGAGTCGAACTCGTCGTGGTCATGATCTTCATGGCCTTCGTGGTCATGGTGGGTCGGGCGGCTGTCGATGTGCAGCTCGGCTTCGGCGTTCAGCCCCAGCAGCACCGAGAGCGGCAGCTGGCCGGAGTTGGCTTCGACGATCTTCACTGCCGGTGGCAGCTCCTCGGCAACTTCGGCGCGCACGCGGGCCAGCGCCTCGGCGTCGAGCAGGTCGGCCTTGTTCAGTACCACCAGATCGGCGCTGGCCAGCTGGTCTTCGAAGAGTTCGTGCAGCGGCGATTCGTGGTCCAGGTTCGGGTCCTGCTTGCGCTGCTCGTCCACCTGCTCGGGGTAAGCGGCGAAGGTGCCGGCGGCCACTGCCGGGCTGTCGACCACGGTGATCACCGCATCCACGGTGCAGGCGTTGCGGATTTCCGGCCACTGGAAGGCCTGCACCAGCGGCTTGGGCAGGGCCAGGCCCGAGGTCTCGATGAGGATCTGGTCGAGGTCGCCACGGCGCGTCACCAGTTCGCGCATCACCGGGAAGAATTCTTCCTGCACGGTGCAGCACAGGCAGCCGTTGGCCAGTTCGAAGACGCGGCCAACTGCTTCTTCTTCGCTGCAACCGATGGAGCACTGCTTGAGGATTTCGCCGTCGATGCCCAGCTCGCCGAATTCGTTGACGATCACCGCGATGCGGCGGCCGGAGGCGTTATCGAGCATGTGGCGGAGCAGGGTGGTCTTACCGGCACCGAGGAAGCCGGTGACGATGGTGACGGGGAGTTTGGCCAGGGTTTTCATGCGCGCCTCGCAAGCGAAATTGGGAGGGCGGATGAAGGGCGCGCGCGCGGGTTCGCCGCGCAACGAAGGTCGCCACCGGATCACCCCGCCCGGTTGTCTGTTGATAACGAACCAGTTCTGGATCTCGCGAGCTGGAGCCAGGCAAGGCGGAGGGTCGCTGGGGACGCGGAGTTGACTGTAGTCAATGAGCAGTCCACGGCGATCCTCCAACGCAGCATGGCCGACGCGCAGCAGATCGAAAACCCGTCACGAGGCAGGTCTCCTGGCTCACAGCCCTTTGTTATCCCTTCGCCTTCCCGCCCGAATCGGCAGTGGCGCGTGAAGAGACAGGCTGTTCACAGTTGCGGGGGCAGCCGTGGCGCATCCGAAGATTTCCACGTTCCCTCTTAGCTCCGGCCAGCGCCGGAGAACCTCGAAGGGAGGAAGGCTACGCAGCGTGGCCGGGCCGGTCAATCGCCGAGGATCGGTTGCTGCGCAGTTGACGCTGCGGGACTGCCGTGGTCAGCTAGCGCGGTTTCAGGTGTCTCGCGCCGACGCGCGCGAGGTGAAACGGGAAGCCGGTGCGTCCGCAAGGACCAGTCCGGCGCTGCCCCCGCAACGGTAAGCGCATCGAGGGTCGTCAGTAGCCACTGTGCCAAGGCATGGGAAGGCTGACCCATCCGGCGAGAGTCTCTCGCTGGCGTCGCAAGCCCGGAGACCGGCCTGGAATCCTCACATTTTGGCAACCCGCGGTGGGCGGGCGCAGGCCGTGGCGCGACCGATCCGGCGCGTTCGAATGCGTTCAACCTCTGCGTTCTCACTCTTTTCAGAGGGAACGTTCATGTCCAGCAGCATCCTGACGCAACAGGCGTCGAGCACTTCCATCCCCCTTTCCAAGCGCATCAGCCTGGCCGTCGGCGCCAGCCTGCTCGGTGCGCTGCTGGTGTATTTCGCCGGTTTCTCGCATCTGGAAGCGGTACACAACGCCGCGCACGACACTCGCCATAGCGCGGGCTTCCCCTGCCATTGATGCGGTTCTGATTTCAATCGGCTGCGCGTCGGCCAGGCTGCGTTGGAGTATCGCCGTGGACTGCTCATTGACTGCAGTCAACTCCGCGTCCCCGGCGATCCTCCGCCTTGCCTGGCTCTAGCTCGCTCGATTCGAGAGTCCGAAAAGGAAAGGAAAAAATGATCAAACGTATCGCCCAGACCGCCGGTTTCGCCGGTCTGATCGCCGCGCTGGTGCTGACCGTAGTCCAGCTGCTGTGGGTATCCCCGCTGATCCTCAAGGCGGAAACCTATGAGAAATCCGAGCCGGCCGCCGCGCTGGTCGAGGAGCACGCCCACGAGCATGCCGACGGTGCTGCTGCGGGTCACCACCACGACGCGGGGGCCTGGGAGCCGGAAGACGGCTGGCAGCGCATTCTCTCCACCACCGGCGGCAACCTGGTGGTCGCGGTGGGCTTCGCCCTGATGCTGGCCGGCCTGTTCACCCTGCGCGCGCCGGGCAAAACCTCCGAAGGCCTGCTCTGGGGCCTGGCCGGCTTTGCCGTGTTCACCCTCGCACCGTCCCTCGGCCTGCCGCCGGAAGTCCCCGGCACCGCCGCCGCCGACCTGAGCCTGCGGCAGACCTGGTGGATCGGCACGGCCGCCGCCACCGCCGCCGGCCTCGCGCTCTTGGTGTTCGGTCGCCACTGGGCGCTGCGCATCGTCGGCCTGGCGTTGCTGGTGGTGCCGCACGTGATCGGCGCGCCGCAACCGGAAGTGCATTCCAGCCTTGCGCCGGAAAGCCTGGCCCATGAGTTCATCCTCGCCTCGCTGGTTACCAACGCGGTGTTCTGGGTGGCGCTCGGCCTGGTCGCGGCCTGGCTGTTCCGTCGCTTCGCGCCGTCGGCCTGATTCACGCGCTATGCTCGACCCCGCAGCCGGCCTGGCCGACTGCGGGGTTTTTATTTTGATCTGCAAGGAGAGCGACCATGACGCTGGTTGCCGGCCTCGGTTGCCGCCGGGGCTGCCCGCTCGACGAACTGCGTGCGCTGCTGCGAGAAACATTGGCCGAAGCGGGGCTCGACGAGTCGAACCTCACCGCGCTGGCCAGCGCCACGCTGAAGGCCGACGAGGAAGGGCTGACTGCCCTGGCTGCCGCACTTGACCTGCCGCTGGCGCTGTTCACGCCGCAACAGCTCGCGGCCTGCGAGAAGCGCCTGGGCGACCCTTCCGAAACCGTGCGCGCGGCCACCGGCAGTGTGAGCGTGGCCGAAGCGGCGGGATTGCTGCAGGCCGAGGCGCAAGGTGGTGCGCCGGCACGCCTGCTGGTGGGCAAGCGCCGCAGCGAGCAGGCCACCTGTGCGCTGGCCTTCATCCCCGTCGAATCCGCACAGGAGCAGCCATGACGGTCTACTTCATCGGCGCCGGCCCCGGCGATCCCGAACTCATCACGGTCAAGGGCCAGCGGCTGATCCGCACCTGTCCGGTAATCCTCTACGCAGGCTCCCTGGTGCCGCCGGCCGTGCTGGAAGGGCACAGCGCCGAGCGCGTGGTGAATACCGCCGAACTGAACCTGGAGGAGATCGTCGAGCTGCTGGCGCAGGCCCACGCGGAGGGCAAGGACGTCGCGCGGGTGCACTCCGGCGATCCCTCTCTGTATGGCGCCATAGGCGAGCAGATCCGTCACCTGCGCGAACGGGGCATCGCCTACGAGATCGTCCCCGGCGTCACCGCGACTTCCGCCTGCGCGGCGATTCTCGGTTGCGAGCTGACCCTGCCGGACATTTCCCAGACGCTGATCCTCACCCGCTACGCGAGCAGGACGCGCATGCCCGAGGGCGAGTCGCTGGCGGAACTGGCGCAGCACCGCGCGACCCTGGCCATTCACCTGGGCGTCGGTCAACTGGCGAACATCGTCGCCGAGCTGTTGCCGCACTACGGCGCGGACTGCCCCATTGCAGTGATCCATCGCGCCAGCTGGCCGGACCAGGACCAGGTCACCGGCACCCTCGGCGACATCCTGCCCAAGGCGGCGGCCAAGGGCTTCCGGCGCACGGCGCTGATCCTGGTGGGCAAGGTGCTGGGGGCGGAGGGGTTTGCCGATTCGTCGCTGTACAGTGCGGGGCATGCGCATCTGTATCGCGGGGGCGCCTTGTAGGCGCGAGCTTGCTCGCGAGCAGGGATTCCCGGAGGCGCCAGGGCTGGGCGGTTCGCGCGCAATAACGATGGCATCCCCCCGCTCCTGCGGAAGAGCGGATAGGCACGAGGTTCAGGCCAGCCACTGATCCCCGCGCGGCAGCATCCCGCGCCGCAGGTACCAGCGAACCCACAGGTGCACGCCGAGCGCGGCACTCACTGTGAGCAGGATCATCAGGCCTTCCGCTTCCATGGCAGCTTCCCTCGTCCGGGTTTCCTGCCTGACAGGGTAGGCCTGCGACAAAGCGCCGCACAGGTACAGATCGTTTCCGAATGTGCGGATCAGTCCGGCTGCCGCTCTACAGCGAGTGAATGATCCGCCCGAGGGTTTCCATGGCCTGTTCGCTGGCCGTGGTCCATGGGTGGCCATAGTTCAGGCGCAGGCAGTGGCCGAAGCGCCGCGTCGCCGAGAAGATCGGCCCCGGCGCGAGGCTGATGCCCTGAGCATGGGCGAGCTGGAACAGCTTGAGCGCGTCGATGTGCTCGGGCAGCTCCAGCCACAGGAAGTAGCCGCCGCTGGGCCGGGTGACGCGGGTGGCGGCGGGGAAGTGCCGGGCCACGGCGGCGAGCATCGCGTGCTGCTGGCTTTCCAGCGCATGGCGCAGCTTGCGCAGGTGGCGGTCGTAGCCGCCGTGCTGCAGGTAGTCGGCGATGGCTGCCTGGGCCGGCACCGAGGCCGACAGGCTGGTCATCAGCTTGAGCCGCTCGATCTGCTCGGCGTAGCGCCCGCCGGCGACCCAGCCGACCCGGTAGCCCGGCGCGAGGCTCTTGGAGAAGGAGCTGCAGTGCATCACCAGCCCTTCGCTGTCGAAGGCCTTCACCGGCTTGGGCGCCTGGGCGGCGAAGTACAGCTCGGCGTAGACGTCGTCCTCGATCAGCGGCACCTGGTGCTGGGCCAGCAGTGCGGCGAGGGCGCGCTTCTTGTCCTCGGCCATGCTGGCGCCCAGCGGGTTCTGGAAGTTGCTCATGAACCAGCAGGCCTTGATCGGCAGGCGCGCCAGGCTGTCGGCGAGCACGTCCAGATCGATGCCTTCGCGCGGGTGCACGGGGATTTCCACGGCCTTGAGTTTCAGGCGCTCGAGCACCTGCAGGCTGGCATAGAAGGCCGGCGCCTCGATGGCGACCAGGTCGCCCGGCTGGGTGACCACCTGCAGGCACAGGTTCAGCGCTTCCAGCGCGCCGTTGGTGACCACCAGCTCCTCCACCGGCAGCGGCATGCCACCGACCATGTAGCGCAGGGCAATCTGCCGGCGCAGCGCGTGGCTGCCGGGGGCGAGGTCGGCGACCACCGAGCGCGGGTCCATGTCGCGCACGGCGTGGGCCATGGAGCGCGCCAGACGCGGCAGGGGGAACAGTTCCGGCGCCGGGAAGGCCGAGCCGAAGGGCACGGTATCCGGGTCCTTGATCGAGCTGAGTACCGAGAACACCAGTTCGCTGACGTCCACCTCGGTGGTCTGCGCGTCGTGGCGGGCGATTTCCGGCTCGGCCAGGGCGCGCTGCACGTGTTCGCGGACGAAGTAGCCCGAGCGCGCGCGGGCGACGATCAGCCCGCGATCCTCCAGCAGGTAATAGGCCTGGAACACGGTGGATGCGCTGACCCCGTAGGTGCGGCTGGCGTGCCGCACCGAGGGGACTTTCTGGCCGGGGGCGAGCACGCCGCTGCGGATCAGGCCGGCGATCTCGTCGGCGAATTTCTCGTAGCGCTTCATCTTGTCCTGCACGGCGGCCTGAGGGGCGGAAGAATCCGCCCACTCTAGGCGCTGCGCCGAGGTCACGCCAAGCTCCCGAGCCATGCTCAGCGCCTCGGCGAGACGAAGGTGCTGGCGGCGTCGATGGACTCGTTGCCATCGCTGACCTTGAAGTGCAGCGGCACCGAGCCACCGGCACTGCTCTGCGCCAGGCTTGCCACCGAGACGGCGAAGTCGCGGATCTCGCCCGGCTGCAGCATCAGTTCCGGCACGCCCTGCAGGCGGTAGCCGGCGCCATCGGCAAGGCTCAGCTGGTAATGCTGCGGCTGCTGGGTCTTGTTGATCAGCTTGAGGTTGTAGATGTTCTCGATCTCGCCGACGGCGTTCTCGCGGAACAGGCCACGGTCGCGGGCCACGTCGAGGTTGATCAGCGGCCGTGCTTCCAGCGCCCAGACGAACGCGCCGATCATCACCAGCAGCACTGCCGCGTAGCCGATCAGGCGTGGGCGCAGCAGGTGGGTCTTGCCGCCTTCCAGCGCGCTTTCCGAGGTGTAGCGCACCAGGCCGCGGTCGTAGCCCATCTTGTCCATCACCGAGTCGCAGGCGTCGATGCAGGCGGCGCAGCCGATGCAGGCGATCTGCAGGCCGTCGCGGATATCGATGCCGGTGGGGCAGACCTGCACACACTGGTGGCAGTCGATGCAGTCGCCCAGGCCCAGGGCCTTGGGGTCGGCGTCCTTCTTGCGCGCACCACGGGACTCACCGCGCGCCGCGTCGTAGGAAATGATCAGGGTGTCCTTGTCGAACATCACGCTCTGGAAGCGCGAGTACGGGCACATGTGGATGCACACCTGCTCGCGCAGCCAGCCAGCGTTTGCGTAGGTGGCGGCGGCGAAGAAGGCGACCCAGAAGGTGCTTTCCAGGTCGAGCCTGAAGGTGAACAGGTCCGCCACCAGCGACCGCACCGGCGTGAAGTAGCCGATGAAGGTGATCGCCGTGACCAGGCTGATCAGCAGCCAGAGCCCGTGCTTGGCGCCCTTGCGCAGGACTTTCTCGGTACTCACCGGGCCCTGGTCGCGCTTGATGCGCTGGTTGCGGTCGCCTTCGGTGACCTGCTCGGCCCACATGAAGACCCAGGTCCACACGCTCTGCGGGCAGGTGTAGCCGCACCAGACGCGGCCGGCGAACACCGTGATGAAGAACAGGCCGAAGGCGGCGATGATCAGGATCGCCGAGAGCAGGATGAAGTCCTGCGGCCAGAAGGTCGCGCCGAAGATGTAGAACTTGCGCTCGGGCAGGTCCCAGAGCACCGCCTGGCGGCCGTTCCACTGCAGCCACAGGGTGCCGAAGAACAGCAGGAACAGCAGGCCGCCGCCGAGGCGCCGCAGGTCGCGGAAACGCCCGGCGAAGCGCTTGGTGTAGACCGTCGGGGTCACCGCCGACAGCGGTTTGGGCGGCGGGGTGAAACGTTGCGGTGCGTCGATCTCGATGACCTTCGCTTGGATTCTTTCGCTCATTGTCGTGGCCCATCAGGCAGAAGAGGCGCCGCGACTGTACGAATCGGTCTGCACCCGAAACAGATTCAGGTTCGCCGGAAAAAACCATATCAGATGGCGGAAAACGCTCCGCCCCGCGCTGCTGGCGGCCTGGCGTGCTGCGCGATGGGGCGGCTGATCGGGCCTGTTGCGGCAACCGGTCGCAGGCCCGCCGGGGCAGGCGCCGGGCGCATCTGATCCGGTTTTTCCCGCGCGATCTGCCGCTGTTTTGCACAGCAGGCGCCGGCCACTATTCGGTCAACCGCAAAGTAGCGCGCTCGACGACAGAAGCAGGCCGCTACGCAACGTCCTGAAGGTGGCCTGGCGATGTACCGATACGATGATTACGACCGCGCCCTGGTGCGCGAACGGGTGGCGCAGTTCCGCGACCAGGTGCAGCGGCGCCTGAGCGATGAGCTGAGCGAAGAGGAATTCCTGCCGCTGCGCCTGCAGAACGGCCTGTACCTGCAGAAGCACGCCTACATGCTGCGGGTGGCGATTCCCTACGGCACCCTGTCCAGCGAGCAGATGCGCACCCTGGCCTGGATCGCCCGCGAGCACGACCGCGGCTACGGCCACTTCACCACGCGGCAGAACATCCAGTTCAACTGGGTCGAGCTGGCGCGCGTGCCGGACATTCTCGAGCGCCTGGCGGATGTCGAGATGCACGCCATCCAGACCTCTGGCAACTGCGTACGCAACATCACCACCGAGGCCTTCGCCGGTGTCGCCGCCGACGAATTCCTCGACCCACGCCCGCTGGCGGAAATCCTCCGCCAGTGGTCGACGGTGAACCCCGAATTCCTGTTCCTGCCGCGCAAGTTCAAGATCGCCCTCTGCGCCGCCGAGGAAGACCGCGCGGCGGTGATGATGCACGATATCGGCCTCTACCTGCGCCGCGCCGAAGACGGCGAGCTGCGCCTGAAAGTGCTGGTGGGCGGCGGGCTGGGGCGCACGCCGATGCTGGGCCAGGTGATCCGCGACGACCTGCCCTGGTGGCACCTGTTGTCCTATGTCGAGGCGATCCTGCGTGTGTACAACCGGCACGGCCGGCGCGACAACAAGTACAAGGCACGGATCAAGATCCTGGTGAAGGCGCTGGGCATCGAGGCGTTCTCCCGCGAGGTGGAGGAGGAGTGGCAGCATTTGCGCGATGGCGAGGCGCAACTGACGCTCGACGAGTACCAGCGCGTGGCCGCGGCATTCGATCCGCCGAGCTACAAGGATAATCACGAAGCGGCCGACGAGCTGGCCTATGGCAGCGCGTTGGCCGCCGACGCGGCGTTCGCGCGCTGGGTTTCGCGCAATGTGCGCCCGCACCGCGTGCCCGGCTATGCCAGCGTGGTGCTGTCCACCAAACCGGGCGCCGAGGCGCCGCCGGGGGACGCGACCGCCGAGCAGATGGAACAGGTGGCCGACTGGGCCGAGCGCTTCGGCTTCGGCGAGATCCGTGTCGCCCACGAACAGAACCTGGTGCTGCCGGACGTGCGCAAGTCCGACCTCCACGCACTCTGGCTGGAAGCCTGCGTGGCTGGCCTGGGCACGCCGAACCAGGGCCTGCTGACCGACATCATCGCCTGCCCCGGCGGCGATTTCTGTGCATTGGCCAACGCCAAGTCGATTCCCATCGCCCAGGGTATCCAGCAGCGCTTCGAGGACCTCGACTACCTGCACGATCTGGGCGACCTCAGCCTGAACATCTCCGGCTGCATGAACGCCTGCGGCCATCACCACATCGGCAACATCGGCATCCTCGGCGTCGATAAGAACGGCAGCGAGTGGTACCAGATCACCCTCGGCGGCGCGCAGGGCGTGAAGAGCGCGCTGGGCAAGGTGATCGGCCCGTCGTTCAGCGCCGCCGAGGTGCCGGACGTGATCGAGGCGCTGGTGCACACCTATGTGGAGCAGCGCGGTGCCGGGGAGCGCTTCGTCGAAACGGTCGAGCGCATCGGCCTGGAGCCTTTCAAGGCGCGGGTCTACCGCCAGGCGGAGGTGCCGGCATGAGGAACCTGATTCATCTGCGAGACGGGGTGGCGGAAATGGCGCCGGGCGACCCCTGGGAATTGCTGCGCGAAGTGCCGGAGGTATTGCCCGGTGGGCGACTGATCCTGCCGTTGAAGCACTGGCTGGCGCTGGAGTCCGGGACGGGGTTCGGCGTCTGGCTGGCGCCGGAGGACGATCCCGAGGACCTCATCTGGCGCCTGAAGGAACCCGCACTCATTGCCATCGACTTCCCCAGTTTCCGCGACGGTCGCGGTTACAGCCTGGCCTACCTGTTGCGCAGCCGCCTGGGCTGGCGCGGGGAGTTGCGCGCGGTGGGCGACGTGCTGCGTGACCAGTTGGCGCATATGCGCCAGTGCGGTTTCGATGCCTTTGCCGTGCGCGAGGACAAGTCCGTGGAAGACGCCCTGAAGGGCCTGGCGGGCCTGAGCGTGCTCTATGGCCGCTCGGTGATCGAGCCGCGTCCGCTGTTCCGTCGCCGCTCCTAGACAGGAGTCGCCGCGTGCGGCGAAGGCTGCAGCGGGTCGGCCAAGCTTGACGCTGTGCCGGGGCACAGGAAAAATGCGGGCATCATCCCCGGCGCCTTGCGCGCCGGCGGTAACCCACGGATTCGAGTGACCCCCAGAATATGCGCATGCGCCTGATGCTGTTGGGTGGCGGTAATGCCCTTGGACAGGCGCTGATCCGCCTTGGCGCCGAGGAGGACATCGGCTTCCTCGCCCCCCGGCCGCCCGAGCAGGGCTGGGATGCTTCCAGCCTCACCGTCCTGCTGGACGAGACCCGCCCCGACGCGGTGATCAACCTCGCCTACTACTACGACTGGTTCCAGGCCGAGGCCGTCGACGCCGCTCGCCTGGCCAGCCAGGAGCGCGCGGTGGAGCGTCTGTCCGAACTCTGCCAGCACCACGAGATCCTGCTGATCCAGCCGTCCAGCTACCGCGTGTTCGATGGCGCCCGCGCCACCGCCTACAGCGAGAAGGACGAGCCGCTGCCCCTGGGCCCGCGTGGCCAGGCGCTGTGGCGCATGGAACAGTGGGTGCGGGCGACCTGCCCGCGGCATGTGCTGCTGCGTTTCGGCTGGCTGCTGGACGACAGCGCCGACGGCGTGCTCGGCCGCTTCCTCGAGCGTGCCGAGAAGGAGCAGGTGCTGTTCCTCGCCGACGACCGGCGCGGCAACCCGACCCCGGTGGATGACGCCGCGCGGGTGATCCTCTCCGTGCTCAAGCAACTCGACTGCCAGGCACCGCTGTGGGGCACCTACAACTACGGCGGCCTGGAGGCCACGACCACCCTGTCCCTGGGCCAGGTGGTTCTCGGCGAGGCCCGCGCCTTCCATACCCTGGCTGTCCAGGAACCGAGCCCGCAGGCCCACGCCGCGCGCCCGGATGCCGGCGACGAACCGCAGCACGCGGTGCTCGCCTGCAAGAAAATCCTCCATACCTTCGGTATCAAGCCGCGCGCCTGGCGCGCCGGCCTGCCCGCCTTGCTGGATCGCTATTACCGCCATGTCTGATCGTCTTTCCCCCTCCGCGCAGCCCATCCTCATCACCGGCGGCGCGGGGTTCATCGGTTCCCATCTGGCTGACGCGCTGCTGGCGCAGGGCTTCGCCGTGCGCGTGCTGGACGACCTGTCCACCGGCCGGCGCGAGAACCTCGACAGCCGCGTCGACCTGATAGTCGGCAACGTCGCCGATGAAGCCGCCCTGCGTGGTGCGCTGAGCGGCTGCCAAGGTGTCGTGCACCTGGCGGCCATCGCCTCGGTGCAGGCTTCGGTGGAAGACCCGGTGGGCACCCACCGCGCCAACTTCATCGGCACCCTGAACCTCTGCGAGGCCATGCGCCAGGAAGGCATCCGCCGGGTGCTGTTCGCTTCCAGCGCGGCGGTCTATGGGCAGAACGGCGAAGGCTCCGCCATCGACGAGGACGTGGTGAAGGCGCCGCTGACGCCCTATGCCGCGGACAAGCTGGCCAGCGAGTACTACCTGGACTTCTACCGTCGCGAACACGGCCTGGAGCCGGCGATCTTCCGCTTCTTCAATGTCTATGGCCCGCGCCAGGACCCGTCCTCGCCCTATTCCGGGGTGATCAGCATCTTCGCCCGGCGCGCCGAGCAGGGCCTGCCGATCACCGTGTTCGGCGACGGCGAGCAGACCCGTGATTTCATCTACGTCGGTGACCTGGTGAAGCTGCTGATGACGGCGCTGCTGGCCGATGACGTGGCCGAGTCGGCGATCAACGTCGGCCTCGACCAGTCCACCAGCCTCAACCAGTTGCTGGCCGAGATCGGCAACCTCACCGGCGGCCTGCCGGAGATTACCTACCTGCCGGCGCGCCACGGCGATATCCGCCATTCCCGCGCGGACAACCGGCGCCTGCTGCAGCGCTACAGTCTGGACGCACCCACGCCGCTGGCCGATGGCCTGGCCCAGTTGATCACCACCAGGGTTTGTTGACTGCCAGGTAGAAGATGCCGGCCAGCGAGCCCAGTGCCAGAGCGCTGAGCAGTGCCTTGGCTGGCTTCGTCGCGCTGCGCAGGGCGAAGGCCGCCAGCACGATGTAGAGCACCAGCAGGCCGAGCTTCACCTGCAGCCAGACCGGCAGCGGCCAGGGCATCGCCAGGTGCACCAGGCCCAGGGCGCTGAGCAGCAGCAGGGTGTCGATCAGATGGGGTAGCCCGCGCTGCCAGCCGGTTGGACGCTTGCCCCACCAGCTCAGGCCCAGGCGCAGGAGGAAAAGCAGCGTGCTGATGATCGCAAGGCTGACGTGCAGTGCTTTGAGTTCGAGGTACATACCGGTTCCCTGAAAGTGAAAAAGGCGCCCTTGGGCGCCTTTTTCATGTTTGCTCCGTCAGAAACGGTAGCCGAAACCGACCATGTAAACCCAGGGGTCGACGTCAACATCGACCTTGGTTTTCTGTACGCCCAGCGCGGACGGGCCGTCTACGCTCGCCTTGGTGTCGATGTCCATGTACCAGACAGCGGCGTTGACGAAGGCGTGCTCGTTGAGCATGTAGTCCATGCCCAGCTCGGCGGCCAGGCCCCAGGAGTCCTGCAGCTTCAGGTTGCTGAAGCCCTGGTCCTTGCGGTTGCTGGCCAGGTCTTCGTCGAAGAAGGTGGTGTAGTTGATGCCCAGGCCGCCGTACGGCTGGAAGGCAGAGTTGGTACCACCCATGGGGTAGTACTGCAGCAGCACGGTCGGCGGCAGCTGCTTGATGTCGGCCAGCTTGCCGTCCAGGCCGGTCAGGCCGGTGGCCTTGTTCAGGCCCTTGACGTCGACCTGGTGGTTGAACGGGGTGGCGGCGACCAGCTCGATGCCGATCTTGTCGGTGAGCAGGTAGGCGAAGGTCAGGCCCAGCTGGGTGTCGCTGTCGACAGTGGCCTTGGTGCCGCTGACCTTGGTGCCGTCGAGCTTGACGTTGGAGCTGCTGTCATCGGGCGCCACGGTGGCGAAACCACCACGTACCAGGAAGTCGCCGGCCTGGTGGCCGCGAATGTCGGCGGCCTGGGCTGCGACCGGCGCTGCGACGGCAAGTGAGAGAAGCGAAGTGGTGAGCCAGGACTTACGCATGATGAGCTCCAATATCTCTTTGGTATAAGTGTTGGTGCCCAGAATAGTAGACAGCGCTAAAAGCGCACTTTTGACCTGGCTCAATAAAGACCACAAGCTTTGTAGGAATCGAGGGTGCGGCAAAGCGCCGCGCCCTGTCACTGGCCGGTGTATTCGTAGGGTTCGATGCTGCTGGCCTGCATCTGGTAGCCGGCCTCGGCGAGGTCGCTTTCCATCGCCTTCACGCTCATCCTGCCGATGATCCAGAAGGGCTGATAAAGCTCGTCGACTTTTACGCCCTTGCCGCCTCGAACATAGACGATCTGGTTGGACGGCGGTGCCGGCACGTGGATGCAGGCGCCGTAGTAGGGCACCAGCAGGAAGTCGCGAACGGTCTGGCCGTCTTCCTCCACTTCTAGCGGCACGATGTAGCCGGGCATCTTCACTTCCTGGCCGTCCAGCTGCTGTACCACGGGAGCGTTGGGTATCTGCTGCTTCACCGCCGGTCCACTCTCCGAATTGAGTACATCGGAGAGCTTGGACATATCGTGCAGCGGCACTGGCGGCGGGGGCGGCGGTGCGCCCTCGGGGATCAGTTCCGGCCAGCTCAGCTCACGCGGCGCCGCCCAGACGGCGGCGCTGGTGAGCATCAGCAGGAGAAACAGCAGGCGACGCATGGGGCTTTCCTTCAGGGGGCTGGCTCGCAGGGGGCTGAATCAGAGGCGGATCGACAGGCCATCGGCCAGCGATTGCCGGTAGGCACGCCACGCCGGTACACAACCGATCAGCAGCGCCGCCAGGAGTATGCCGCCCAGCAGTGACCATTCATAGGCGCTGGGCAGCGCCAATGGCAGGAAGATGCCGTAGTTCGCCTGGACGTACGCCTGGCTGCCGGCGATGCCGGCGTAGAGCAGCCCGATGCCCAGTGCCACGCCCGCCAGCGCCAGAGCGAAGGCTTCCGCCACCAGCAGGCTGAAGATGTGCCAGGGCCGCGCGCCCACCGAGCGCAGGATGGCCATCTCGCGGCGGCGTTCGTTGAGGCTGGTGAGGATGGCGGTGAGCATGCCGATCAGGCCAGTCAGCACCACGAACAGCGAGACCACGAACAGCGCCTTCTCCGCCGTGCCCATCAGCCCCCACAGCTCCTGCAGCGCCACGCCGGGGAGGATCGCCATCAGCGGTTCGCCGTCGTATTCGTTGATCTGCCGCTGCAGAGTGAACGTTGCCACCTTGCTCTTGAGGCCCAGCAGGAAGGCGGTGATCGCCTTGGGCTGCAGGTCCATGCCGCGCGCCTGGTCTTCGCTGACGCGGCCGGCGCCGCGTGCCGGGACGCCGTTCTTCCAGTCGACGTGCAGCGCCTCCATGCCTTGCAGGGAGATGTGCAGGGTGCGGTCCACCGGCGTACCGGTGCGCTTGAGGATGCCGACCACGGTGAACGGCTTGTCGTCGTGCTGCACCAGGCTGATGGTGCTGACGCCGTGGGCCAGGACGATCTTGTCGCCCAGCTTGTAATGCAGGGCCTGCGCGACTTCCGCGCCGAGCACCACGTCGAACAGGTCCTGGCCGAACGGTTTGCCCTCTGCCAGCTCCAGCGTCTGCCCGCGGCCGAAGCGGTAGTGCTCGAAGTAGCCGGTGTCGGTGCCCATGACGCGATAGCCGCGGTGCGAATCGCCCAGGGAGATCGGGATGGCCCACTTCACCAGCGGGCTGTGGGTCACCGTCTCGTAGCTTTCCCAGCGGATGTTGTTGGTGGCATTGCCGATGCGGAATACCGAGTAGAGCAGCAGGTTCACCGAGCCGGAGCGGGCGCCGACGATCAGGTCGGTGCCGGAGATGGTGCTGGCGAAGCTGGCCTTGGCCTCTGTGCGTACGCGCTCCACCGCCAGCAGCAGGCAGGCGGAGAGGGCGATGGCGAAGATGGTCAGCAGCGCGGTGAAGCGGCGGTTGGACAGGCTGGCGAGCGCCAGGCGCAACAGGTACATGCTCAGATTCCCGGAGCGCGGGCGGCGCGGTTGAGGTCGGTCAGCGACAGGCTGCGATCGAACAGGGTCGCCAGGCTCTGGTCGTGGCTGACGAACAGCAGGCTGGCGCCGGCCTCGCGGCATTCGGCGAACAGCAATTGGAGGAAGGCTTCGCGGGCGTCGGCGTCCAGCGCCGAGGTCGGTTCGTCGGCGATCACCAGTTCCGGCTGGCCGATCAGCGCGCGGGCGGCGGCGACGCGCTGCTGCTGGCCGATCGACAGGCTGTCGGCGCGGCGTTCGATCAGCGCCGCATCGCCCAGGCCCAGATGTTTGAGCAGCGCCTCGGCGGCCTTGGCCACGCTGCCGTGGCGCAGGGTCGCGCGCTCGGCGCGGCTGTGGGAGAAGTGACAGGGCAGCTCGACGTTTTCCCGCACTGAAAGGAACGGCAGCAGGTTGAACTGCTGGAAGATGTAGCCGGTGTGATCGACGCGAAAATGATCGCGGCGCGAAGGCTTCATCTGCGCGATGTCTTCGCCGAGCAGCTTCACGCTGCCGCGCTGGGGGCGCTGCACGCCGCCGAGCAGGCCGAGCAGGGTGGTCTTGCCGCTGCCGGACGGGCCCTTGAGGAACAGGGTCTCGCCACGGGCCAGGGTGAAGGCCGGGATGTCCAGCAGCTCCGCCTGGCCGGGCCAGGCGAAGCCGAGGTTGTCGAGTTCGAGCAGTGCGGTCATTTCAGAGCGTCGTGATCAGAAGTTCAGGGTCGGGTTGGCGGCGGTCAATTCTGCACCTTGCTGGCCGCTCGGGCCGATCAGTTGTACCTGAATCTTCTGGGTCGCCGGGAAGCGTTTGAACAGCGGCGCGAAATCGAGGGTGGCGAGATCCTGCGGCTGGGCGCAGGTCAGCTGGTAGTGGGCGTCGATGTCGGCGTGCTGGTGACCTTCGTGTTCGTCGTGGTCGCCATCTGCATGTTCGTGGTCATGATCGTGGTCTTCCGCCTTGGGCGCATCGCCGAACAGCGGGCTGGATAGCTCCACCGACTGCACGCTGCATTTTGCCGAGACGGGCAGGGCGAGCAGTTGCAGCGGCTGCTTGAGCTGGGCCTGCACGGCGGCAACCGTGGCCTTGTCGGCGTCGCTGGTGGCGGTGTGCTCGAAGCCGACGAAGTTCATCGCCGGGCTGTCCATCTCCAGTTCCAGGGTCTTGCCGTCGAGGGCGACGTTGAGCTGGGCGACGCCATGCTCGTGCTTGCCGAGGCTGCCGTGTTCATGTTCGTCGTGGGCCTGGGCGGCGAGGGGCAGCAGGGCGACAGCGAGGAGCAGGGGGCGCATGGGAAACTCCGGTCTGTTGAATGATTTTGTTACGTTATAACAGATGAATTATTAACGCCAGCTTAGCGTTCATTTGGCGCGACGCCTGCACCGTGGGAGCATGCGCGAAAGGCCGCGAGGAGAAGGGCGATGCTGAGAATCAAGGGCACCATCGGCGACTGGCCGGTGGACCTCACCGTGGAGATGGACGACGCCGACTGGGCGCGGCTGGCGCAGAACCTGCCGGCTGCCGCTGTGGCGCCGGTGGCCGCTGCCGTGCCGGCGCCCGCAGCGGGCGCGCCAGTGGATCAGCTGTGGCTGGCCGCGCAGGGCCTGCTGCGCCGCAGTGGCAGCAGCGAGGGACCGCAACTGCTGGATGAGCTGGCGGCGCTGGCGGGGAGTTCAGGGGCGGCGAAGGGGCTGCTGGTGCGCCTGCGGCACAGTCCGAAGGTGAAGATCGAGGTGCACGAGGGTGTGCAGGTCTTCAACTGGATCGAGGAGTAGAAACCTTCGCGGCCTGCTCTGGTAGGGCGAGTAACGCGCCAGCGTTATCCGCCGCGAATTTGATGGCGCATAACCTGTTCCAGGTTATGCGCCCTACGGTTCGGGAGGCCTCTGCGCTGGGGGAAAGCGCTGGCACGGACCGAGCCCATGCCGCCATGAAAAAGGGCGCCTCGCGGCGCCCTGTTTATCAGTACAACACGTTCGCCAGTTTGCGCCGGTAGGCGATCACCAGCGGATGGTCGTTGCCCAGCAGGTCGAACACCTGGACCAGCGTCTTGCGCGGCAGGTCCTCGCCGTAGCTGCGGTTGCGCACGAACAGCTTGAGCAGGGCGTCCAGCGCCGCCTCGTACTGCTGGCGGGCCAGTTGCTGGACGGCCAGTTGGTACGTGGCTTCGTCGTCGTTGGCGTCGGCGGCCAGGCGGGTCTTCAGTGTGGCGGCGTCGGGCAGGTCGGCAGCCTGGCGCAGGAAGGTCAGCTGGGCCTTGGCGGCGGCCAGCGCCTGCTTGTGCTCGTCGCTCTTCACTGCGTCGAGCACGGTCTCGGCTTCACCCAGCTCGCCGCGCTCGGCGAGGCAACGGGCGTAGAGGATCAGCGCGGCGGCGTTGGTGTTGTCTTCGCCCAACAGCACCTTGAGTTGTGCCTCGGCTTCGGCAAAGCGGCCTTCGTTGAAGGCGTTCTGCGCCAGTTCCAGTGGATTATCGGCGGCCGGAGCGGGTGGCTGTACGTGCTGCTCGAGCATCTGGCGGATCGCCGATTCGGGCTGCGCGCCGGCGAAGCCATCCACCGGCTGGCCGTCCTTGAACAGCACCACGGTGGGCAGGCTGCGGATGCCGAAGCGCATCACGATGTCCTGCTCGACGTCGCAGTTGACCTTGGCCAGCAGCAACTCGCCCTGGTAGGACTCGGTGATCTGCGCCAGCAGCGGCATCAGCGCCTTGCACGGGGCGCACCAGTCGGCCCAGAAGTCCACCAGGACCGGCTTGTGGAAGGAGTTCTCGATGACGACCTGATCGAAGTTGGCGATTCTGGCGTCGAAGATGTAAGGCGTATCGCTCATAGGGAATCTCGAATCGAGTGGGGCGATGAAGGTGGTTGCCACTATAAGTGGGGGCGCTGCCTGACGGAAACAACCCACACGCTGGCGCCGGCATTCCCTGTAGGAGCGCCCCATGGGCGCGATCGCGGGCATGGCCCGCTCCTACAATGGCGCACCCGTCGCGCATTGAGCGTAGGACTGTATCCGAGATGGTTTGCCCCGCCGCGCCGGCGCTACCCGCGGCGCGCGTGATAGAGGCTGACGTGGCGGAATTCGGCCGGCTCGGCCAGGTCCGGCCAGGTGCAGCCGTCGAGAATACCCAGGCGCTGGTACAGCGGATGGCTGAAGTCGCGGACCCGCGAGTCGGCGACCAGGGCCTCGCGGCCACGGCTGAGGAATTCGTCCAGCAGCGGCAGGTTGGCGCGGTCGTAGAGCACGTCGGCGACGATGATCAGGTCGTAGCGGTCTTGCTCCTGGAAGAAGTCCGCCGAATAGCTCAGCTCCACACCGTTCAGCTCGGCGTTGGCGCGGCAGGCGTCCAGCGCCAGTGGGTCGAGGTCGCAGGCCACCACTTCGGCGGCACCGGCCTTGGCCGCGGCGATGGCGGCGATGCCTGAGCCTGCGCCGAAATCCAGTACGCGCTTGCCGCGCACCCACTCGGGTTTCTCGGCCAGCCAGTGCGCCAGCACCAGGCCGCTGGCCCAGCAGAAGCACCAGTAGGGCGGTTCTTCGAGGATGCGCCGGGTTTCGTCGGGGCTGAACTCGCGGTCCATGTTCTGCGCGTCGATCAGCCAGAGGCGGATGTCGGTGCCCGGCAAGGTTTCGGCGGACAGGCGCGCGTCGCCGAGCAGTTCACCGAGGGCTGTCTGCAGGGAAAGCGGTGGCGTCACGGCGCGCGCTCCAAGCGCAGCTCGCCGAGGGCGCGGGTTTCCGGCTGGGTGATGCGCACCGGCGGCAGGCGCCAGGCCAGCTGGCCGGACTGCGAGACGCGGCCATGCAGTTCGACGCGGGCGCCGGCCGGGAAGGATTCCGGGTTGAACACCACGCGGAACGGCAGGGCCTGGCCGGTGGCAATCATCTTCTCGCTGGAGAGCAACTGCTGCGGGCGGTCGCGCTGGTCGATCACCAGCAGCGCCAGTTCCACTTCGCTGCCGGCTGGCAGGAAGCCCTGGGAGCTGCTGAGCTGGCCGCTGAGGGCGCGCATGTTGGCCGGCACGGGCTCGTCCAGCGGGGAAGTCGATTTCTTCGTGACGGCGACTGGCTGGGTGACCGGTGCAGGCTTCTCGCTGGCGCAGGCGGCCAGCAGGACGGTAAGGGACAGGCAGAGCAGGCGGGCGAACATGGCGGGCTCCATCGCAACAGATTCCAGGCGGGCGCCTATATAGCCTAATGCCTGCGGCGTGTCTCGTGGGAGCGGGGTTTCTTCGGCCAGTCGATGCGCTACCATGAGCCTCTTACCTTTCCTGACTGCCCAAGACTCGCCATGCACTGTCCTTTCTGCGGCGCCCACGACACCAAAGTCATCGATTCGCGCCTGGTCGCCGAGGGCGACCAGGTCCGCCGGCGCCGTGAGTGCCTGAACTGCGGCGAGCGTTTCACCACCTTCGAGACCGCCGAACTGGTCATGCCGCGCCTGATCAAGCAGGACGGCAGTCGCCAGCCCTTCGACGAGGACAAGCTGCGCGCCGGAATGCAGCGTGCGCTGGAGAAGCGTCCGGTGAGCATCGAGCGACTCGAGGAGGCGATGGCGCACATCAAGCACAAGCTGCGCGCCACCGGCGAGCGCGAGATCAAGTCGCGGGTGCTGGGCGAGCTGGTGATGGCCGAGCTGCAGAAGCTCGATGAGGTCGCCTATATCCGCTTCGCCTCGGTGTACCGCCGCTTCCAGGACCTCAACGAGTTCCGCGAGGAAATCGAGCGCCTGGCTCGCGAGCCGTCGAAGGAATGAGTGGCATGGATGAGTTCTGGATGGCCCGCGCCATCGAGCTGGCGCGCAAGGGCTGGTACACGACCCATCCCAACCCGCGCGTCGGCTGTGTCATCGTCCGCGATGGCGAGGTGGTCGGTGAAGGCTGGCACGTGCGCGCCGGCGAGCCCCACGCGGAAGTCCACGCCCTGCGCCAGGCTGGCGACAAGGCCCGTGGCGCCACCGCCTACGTCACCCTGGAGCCCTGCAGCCATTTCGGCCGCACGCCGCCGTGCGCCGATGCGCTGATCGGCGCCGGCCTCGCTCGCGTAGTCGCGGCCATGCAGGACCCGAACCCGCAGGTCGCCGGCAGCGGCATGAAGCGCATTGCCGAAGCGGGCATCGAAGTGCGCTCCGGCGTGCTGGAAAACGAAGCCCGCGCGCTGAACCAGGGCTTCCTCAAGCGCATGGAAACCGGCTTGCCGTTCGTCCGCGTGAAGCTGGCGATGAGCCTGGACGGCCGCACCGCGATGGCCAGTGGTGAGAGCCAGTGGATCACCGGCCCAGCCGCGCGCCGCGCCGTGCAGCGCCTGCGCGCGCAAGCCAGCGTGGTGCTGTCTGGTGCCGATACGGTGCTGACCGATGACGCCCGCCTCACCGTGCGCCCGGACGAGCTGGGCCTGGACGCCGAACAGGCTGAAGTGGCCTCCCGGCGCCAGCCGCTGCGCGTGCTGATCGACGGCCGCCTGCGCGTGCCGCTGACCGCCACCTTCTTCCAGGCCGGCCCGGCGCTGGTGGTGAGCACCCAGGACGATCCGAACTACGCCGTGGTCGGCCACGAACTGCTGAACCTCGCCGGCCTCGACGGCCAGGTCGACCTGATGGCGCTGCTGGCCGAACTCGGCCGCCGTGGCGTCAACGAGGTGCTGGTGGAAGCCGGTCCGCGCCTGGCTGGAGCCTTCGCCCGCCTCGGGCTGGTGGACGAGTACAGCATCTTCATGGCGCCCAAGCTGCTCGGCTCCTCCGCGCGCCCGCTGCTGGAGCTGCCGCTGGAGCGCATGAGTGAATCCCGCGAGCTGAAGATCGTCGACATCCGCGCAGTGGGAGACGACTGGCTGGTCACGGCCAGACCGCTGTGATGGCGCGCCGGCGCCACTGACTTGGGCTTGCCGCCGGGCGCGGAGCGATCAATAGGAAGCTTCCGACTTGCGCCGGCCTGTGGTAAAACGCCACACGCGGTCGACGCTGTAACGACCGCGATTGACGTTCTCAGGGCGGGGTGCAAGTCCCCACCGGCGGTAATGGCGCGCAATGCGTCTAGCCCGCGAGCGCCTGTCCAGACCGGTTCGCCGGATGGCCAGGGTCAGCAGACCCGGTGTGATTCCGGGGCCGACGGTAATAGTCCGGATGAAGAGAGAACGGGATGAGCCATCGGGGCGTGCCTGCGCGCGTCCGTGAAATCCCTTCGATCGATACGCCCTGTTTTTTAACCAAAACAGGAGTTCGCCACATGCATCATCTTTCCCAGTTGGCTACGCGGCCTTGCCGGCCAGCGGCCTTTGCCGTGCGGGAGGCCTCATGTTCACCGGCATAATCGAATCCATCGGCACCATCGCATCCATCACCCCGAAAGGCGGTGACGTGCGCCTGTACGTGAAGACCGGCAAGCTCGACCTCGCCGACGTCAAGCTCGGCGACAGCATCGCGGTCAACGGCATCTGCCTGACGGCGGTGGAACTGCCCGGCGACGGCTTCTGGGCCGACGTCAGCCGCGAGACCCTCGCGCGCACCGCCTTCGCGCAGCTCAAGATCGGCAGCCGGGTGAACCTGGAAAAAGCCATGACGCCGACCACCCGCCTGGGCGGCCACCTGGTCAGCGGCCACGTCGACGGCGTCGGCGAGATCGTCAAGCGCGAGGAAAACGCCCGCGCCATCCAGTTCACCGTGCGCGCACCGCGTGAGCTGGCCAAGTACATCGCGCTCAAGGGCTCGATCACCGTGGACGGCACCAGCCTGACGGTGAACGCGGTCAACGGCGCCGAGTTCGAGCTGACCATCGTCCCGCACACCGTGCAGGAGACGATCATGGCGGACTACCGCGGTGGTCGCCTGGTCAACCTCGAAGTCGACCTGCTGGCGCGCTACCTGGAGCGCCTGCTGCTCGGCGACAAGGCGGCGGACCCCGCCGCCGGCGCTGGCGGCATCACCGAAGCATTCCTGGCCGAAAACGGCTTCATGAAACACTGATAAGGCTCTTCCCCGTATGGCACTCAACAGCATTGAAGAACTGCTCGACGACATGCGTCAGGGCAAGATGGTCATCCTCATGGATGACGAGGACCGCGAGAACGAAGGCGACCTGATCATCGCCTCCGAGTGTGTCCGCACCGAAGACATCAACTTCATGGCCCGCTTCGCCCGTGGCCTGATCTGCATGCCGATGACCCGCGAGCGCTGCGAGCGCCTGGGCATCCCGCTGATGGTGCAGCGCAACGGTTCCGGCTTCGGCACCAAGTTCACCGTCTCCATCGAGGCCGCTGAAGGCGTCACCACCGGCATCTCCGCCGCTGACCGCGCCCGCACCGTGCAGGCCGCCGCCGCGAAGAACGCGGTTGCCGCCGACATCGTCAGCCCCGGGCACATCTTCCCGCTGATGTCGCAGCCCGGCGGCGTACTGGCTCGCGCCGGTCACACCGAAGCGGCCTGCGACCTGGCGCGCATGGCCGGTTTCGAGCCGTCCGGCGTGATCTGCGAGATCATGAACGACGACGGCACCATGGCCCGTCGCCCGGAACTGGAAGAGTTCGCCCAGCAGCACGGCATCAAGATCGGCACCATCGCCGACCTGATCCACTACCGCCTGATCCACGAGCGCACCGTCGAGCGCCTCGCCGAGCAGCCGCTGGATACCGAACTGGGCCAGTTCAAGCTGATCACCTACCGCGATTCCGTGGAAGGCGACGTGCACCTGGCGCTGACCCTGGGCAACGTCTGCCCGGAAGAGCCGACCCTGGTGCGTGTGCATAACCCCGACCCGCTGCGCGACCTGCTGATGGTCAACCAGGCGGGCCGCTGGAGCCTGCGCGCGGCCATGGCCAAGGTGGCCGAGGCCGGCACCGGCGTGGTCCTGCTGCTGGGTCACCAGGTCGGCGGCGACGATCTGCTGGCGCATGTCCGCGAGATCACCAATACCCCGGCGCCCGTGCAAAAGCCGACCACCACCTACAGCACCGTGGGTGCCGGTTCGCAGATCCTGCGCGACCTGGGCGTTCGCAAGATGCGCCTGATGTCGGCACCGATGCGCTTCAACGCGATATCCGGTTTCGACCTGGAAGTTGTAGAATACCTGCCCGCTGAATGAACCTCGCCGCCGTGCCCTGGCACGGCGGTGCCGTTCTTCTACCCTATTTGCGGAGCGCCACAGTGACGCTCCGGCTCTTTAACAGTGAGACTTGCCCATGACCCTGAAGACCATCGAAGGTACCTTCATCGCCCCCAAAGGCCGCTTCGCCCTGGTGGTTGGCCGCTTCAACAGCTTCGTGGTGGAAAGCCTGGTGGAAGGCGCTATCGACGCGCTGGTGCGCCACGGCGTCGCCCAGAGCGAAATCACCGTGATCCGTGCTCCGGGCGCCTTCGAAATCCCGCTGGTAGCGCAGAAAGTCGCCCAGCGCGGCGAGTTCGACGCCATCATCGCCCTCGGCGCGGTGATCCGTGGCGGCACCCCGCACTTCGAGTACGTTGCTGGTGAGTGCACCAAGGGTCTGGCGCAGGTTTCCCTGCAGTTCGGTGTGCCGGTCGCCTTCGGCGTGCTGACTGTCGACTCCATCGAACAAGCCATCGAGCGCTCCGGCACCAAGGCCGGCAACAAAGGCGCCGAAGCTGCCCTGTCCGCCCTGGAAATGGTGAGCCTGCTGTCGCAGCTGGAGGCCAAGTGAGCACCCAGGACGGCAACAACACCCCGGCCAAGCCCGCCAAGCCGAACAAGATCGCCATGCGTCGCAAGGCCCGCAGCCTCGCGGTGCAGGCCCTGTACTCCTGGCAGATGGCTGGCCAGCCGCTCAACGAGATCGAGGCGACCTTCCGTACCGACAACGATTTCAGTGATGTCGACGGTGCCTACTTCCACGAGATCCTGCACGGCGTACCGCGCCTGAAGACCGATCTGGACGAGGCGTTCACTCCCTGCCTGGACCGTGCGCTGGAAGAGATCGACCCGGTGGAGCTGGCCATCCTGCGCCTGGCCACCTACGAGCTGCGCAATCGCCTGGACGTGCCGTACAAGGTCGTCATCAACGAAGGTATCGAGCTGGCCAAGACCTTCGGCGCCACCGACGGACACAAGTTCGTCAACGGCGTGCTGGACAAGCTCGCTCCGCGCCTGCGCGCCGCCGAACTGCGTGGCGCCAAGCGCTGAGGCATGGGTGAGTTCGAGCTGATCCGTCGCTACTTCGCCTCGGCCGCCTGTGCGGCCGGCGGCGAGGCAGTGGCATTGGGGATCGGCGACGACTGCGCGCTCCTCGCGCCCAAGGCCGGCGAACAGCTGGCGATCTCCACCGACACCCTGGTCGTCGGCGTGCATTTTCCCGCCGTCTGCGATCCCTTCCTGCTTGGCCAGCGTGCCCTGGCGGTGTCCGCCAGCGACCTGGCGGCCATGGGCGCCGCGCCCATCGGCTTCACCCTTGCCCTGACCCTGCCCGAGGCCGACCCGGCCTGGCTGGAAGGTTTCGCCCGTGGCCTGAACCAGAAGGCGCAGGAATGCGCGCTGGTGCTGATCGGCGGCGACACCACCCGTGGCCCGCTGGCGATGACCGTCACCGTATTCGGCGGGGTGCCCGCCGGGCAGGCGCTGACCCGCGCCGGTGCGCGGCCGGGCGACCTGCTCTGCGTCGGTGGCCCGCTGGGCGAAGCGGGCGGGGCGTTGCCGCTGGTACTGGGCGAGATGACCGCCGAACCGTCCGTCGCCGAGCCGCTGCTGGCGCGCTACTGGTCGCCGCAGCCGCAGCTGGACTTCGGCCAGGCGCTGCGCGGCAAGGCCACCGCGGCGCTGGATATTTCCGACGGGCTGCTCGCCGACTGCGGACACATCGCCCGCGCCTCTGGCGTGGCGCTCATCGTCGAAGCCGACAAGCTGCCGGAAAGCCCGGCGCTGGAAACCCTGCTGGGCGCCGAGCGCGCGCAGCAGCTCAAGCTGGGCGCCGGTGACGACTACGTGCTCGCCTTCACCCTGCCTGCCGAGCATCTGCCGGCACTTTCGGCGAACTGGCCGGCCCTACGCGTGGTCGGTAGGGTGGAAGCCGGTTCGGGCGTACGCGTGCTCGATGGCGCTGGTGCCGACATCACGCCGCATCAGGGCGGCTACCTGCATTTCATGGAGTGACCGTGACAGAACACCCCAACCAGGCCCCGGCCCAACCCGTACCCCATTCGGTATGGAGCAATCCCTGGCACTTCCTGGCCTTCGGCTTCGGCTCGGGCACCCTGCCCAAGGCGCCGGGCACCTGGGGTTCGCTGGTTGCGCTACCCTTCATACCACTCTGGCAGATGCTGCCGGACTGGGGTTACTGGCTGATGCTGGGCGTCACCATGCTGTTCGGCTTCTGGCTGTGCGGCAAGGTTGCCGACGACCTGCGCGTGCACGATCACGAAGGCATCGTCTGGGACGAGATGGTCGGCATGTGGATCACCCTCTGGCTGGTGCCGGAAGGCTGGTGGTGGCTGCTGGTCGGGTTCGTGGTGTTCCGCATCGTCGACATTTCCAAGCCCTGGCCGATCAGCTGGATCGACCGCAACGTCCATGGCGGCGTCGGCATCATGCTCGACGATGTGCTGGCCGGCGTTTTTGCCTGGCTGGTGATGCAAGGCCTGACATGGGGTTGGGCCCACTGGCTGATCTGAGGAAGATCGATGCGCCGACTGCTGTGCCTGCTCCTCTGCCTGTGCTGGCTGCCGGCGACTTCCCTGACGTCGGCCCTGGCCTCTGACAAGGCCGCCGAAGCGCCTGCCGGGCTGCCCGCGGAAGTCCGGGTGGTCAGCGAAGTCTGGGTCAACTACAGCCAGGCAGACGGGCGTGGCCTGGCCTGGGATCTGCTGCGGGCCATCTACGAACCCGAAGGTGTGCGCCTGAGCCTGCGCAGCGAGCCCTACGTGCGCTCGGTCGGGCTGGTGCAGCGCGGCGAGGCGGACGCCTGGGTCGGCTCCTACCGCAACGAAATCGATCACATCATCTATCCGCACTGGCCCTATGACGTCGATCCGATCGGCGCACTGGGCCTGAAGACTTCTCCCCAGCCGACCCTGGCCACGCTCGACCGCTACCGCCTGGCGTGGATGCGCGGCTATGCGTTCGACCGCTACCTGGACCACCTCAAGCAGCGCAACGAGCTGCAACGGCGCAGCTCGGCCCTGCCAATGCTCGACGGCCACCGCATCGACTACTTCATCGACGCGCGGCCCGAGCTGGAAGAGATGATCGAGGCCAGGGGCGTTGATGCCAGCGAGTACCACATCACCGATATCGGCACCATTGCGCTGTATCTTGGCTTCGCCAACAACGACCGTGGGCGGGCATTGGCGAAACTCTATGATTCACGCATGCAGGTGCTTTACCGCAGCGGCGAGCTGGAACGCATCTTCGCCCGCTGGCACTGGCCCTACGCCCCGCTGAAACCGCTGCTGCCGCCCAAGGAGTGATCGCCATGCGCCTGTCCGCCCTGATCTGCCTGTCTCTCTGCTCCTTCGCTGCCGTGGCGGCGCCTCAGGTGCAGGTGGTGGGGCTGTTCCCCGGTGCCGCGGTGCTCAGCATCGATGGCCAGCGCAAGCTGGTGAAGGTCGGCCAGACCGGCCCGGAAGGCGTGCAGGTGGTCAGTGCCGACAGCCACAAGGCGGTGCTGCGCGTGGGCGGCGTCGAGCAGACCTATGAGTTGAGCCGCGAGTACAACACGGCCGGCTATGCCACGCCGGCCGCGCACGCCGAGACCAGCATCGCCCGCGGTACCGGCGGCCATTACTGGGTGGCCGGCACGATCAACAACCAGAATGCGCAGTTCCTGGTGGACACCGGCGCGACCTCGATCGCCATGAACGAAGGTCAGGCCCGGCGCCTGGGGCTGGATTACCGCGCCGGCGGTACGCCGATGATGGCCTCCACCGCCAGCGGCACGGCCAAGGGCTGGCGGGTGACGCTCAATAGCGTGAAGCTCGGCGGCGTCGAGGTGCTGGGGGTCGAGGCGGTGGTGCTCGAAGGCGACTTCCCCACCGAAATCCTGCTGGGCATGAGCTACCTCAACCGCGTCGGCTGGCGCGAAGACCAGGGCATGATGTACATCCAGGCCAAGCACTGAGCCCGTAGTCTGCAGTCCCCGTGACTTCTATCAAAAGCATCGATGCTTATCTTGCAGAATTCGCAATGACGGTGCGGCCGGCGCAGCTGTTACAATCCCGGTCCTCCTTCCTTAGATAAATCTTTCAGGAGTTTCCGGTGTCTGTCGTTTTCGTCGCCGCCTCCAAGCTGCCCACCCCCTTCGGCGAATTCACCATGCATGGCTTCCTCGACGAGGAAACCGGCAAGGAACACGTCGCCCTGACCATGGGCAAGCTCGACGACGGCCAGCCGGCGCTGGGGCGTCTGCATTCCGAGTGCCTCACCGGCGATGCGCTGTTCAGCCTGCGTTGCGACTGCGGTTTCCAGCTCGAGGGCGCGTTGTCGGCCATCGCCAAGGAAGGCCGCGGCGTCCTGCTGTACCTGCGTCAGGAAGGCCGTGGCATCGGCCTGCTCAACAAGATCCGCGCCTACGCCCTGCAGGACGAAGGTGCCGATACCGTGGAAGCCAACCTGGCCCTGGGCTTCGGCGCCGACCAGCGTGACTACGCCATGTGCCTGCCGATGCTCAAGCACCTGGGCGTCTGCTCGCTGCGGCTGATGACCAACAACCCGCGCAAGGTGAAGGCGCTGGAAGGCTATGGCCTGACCGTTGCCGAGCGCGTGCCGCTGCAGAAGGGCCTGAACCCGCACAACAAGCGTTACCTGCAGACCAAGGCAGGAAAGCTGGGCCACATGCTGGGCAACATGCATCAGGGCGAAGCCGAGGCCGAGGCATCCGCTTCGTGAATCGCGTCGCTGCCCGGCGCCGGCTGAATCTGCTCTGGTGGTTGCTGCTGGCGCTCGCGCTGGCGCCGCAGCACCTGATGCTGGCGCTGGTGGGCGAAGCGCCTGGGCCGGAGTCGCTGGCCACGCCGGTGTTCGTCGTCGGCCTGCTGTCGATGTTCCTCACCCTGCCGCTGTTCCGCCGCTACAAGCATGCGCTGATTGCCACCGGCAAGGCCCGTGACGGCGTGGATGAACCCGCCGCCTGGCAGGCGCTGGGCGCCGCGCAGCGCCGTGGCGCGCTGGTCGGCAGCCTGCCGGCCTGGATCGGCGCCCTGGCGGTGCTGGTCGACCTGCATGGCGTGCCCGTCCTGCTGCTGGGCTTCGCCAGCCTGGTCATCCTCTGGCTGTACCGCCTGCCGCGCCAACTGGCCTGATGCGCCGTTTCCTCTGCCTGCTCCTGCTGCTTGCCGGCTTACCGGTCGTGGCGGCGGAGCGGGTGGTGAGCCTCGCGCCTTCCCTCACCGACATGGTCCTCGAACTGGGCGCCGCCGACCGACTGGTCGGCCTGCTCGATGGCGGGCCGCGCGCGGAATCCCTGAAAGACCTGCCGTCCGTCGGCCGCTACGGCCAGGTCAACCTCGAACAGATTCTTGCCCTGCAGCCTGACCTGCTGCTGGTCTGGCCTGGAGCCGTGCCCGAAGCGCAGCTGCAGCGTCTACAGGCTGTGGGCATCCCGGTCTATGTGGCCGATCCGCACCGTCTGGAGGATATCGCCCGACAGTTCCGCGAGCTGGGCGAGCGACTGGGGAGGGCGGAAAAGGGCCGTGAACTGGCGGAAACCTTCGATTCGGGCATGGCGCAGCTGCGGGCGCAGTACCGCCGCGAGCAGCCGCTCAAGGTGTTCTATCAGGTGTGGGATCGCCCGCTCTATACCGTCGGTGGCCAGCAGATCATCAGCGAGGCGCTGGAGGTTTGCGGGGGCCGCAACCTGTTCGCCGATCTGGACCTGCCCGCGCCGCAGGTTGGCCTGGAAGCGGTATTGGCGCGCGATCCCCAGGTGATCCTGGCGGCCAGCGACGACCAGCTGCGCAGCTGGACCGGCATGCAGCAACTCAGCGCCACGCGGCTCAAGCAGCTCTGGGTGGTGCCGAATCGCAACCTGGAGAAACCGAGCTTCGCGATGCTCGACGCGACCGAGAAGCTCTGTCGGTTGCTGTCCAAGGCGAAAGAGTAGCCCTGTAGGAGCGGGCCATGCCCGCGATCGCCCATGGGGCGCTCCTACAGGGAGCCGCAGGTCAGAACCCTTCCAGCACGATCTTGCCCTTGGCCGTGTTGCTTTCCAGCAGCGCGTGGGCGCGGCGCAGGTTGGCGGCGTCGATCCTGCCGAAGTGCTCGCCCAGGGTGGTCTTCAGCACGCCACTGTCGATCAGCCCGGCCACTCGCTGCAGCAGCTTGTGCTGCTCGATCATGTCGTCGGTCTGGAACATCGAGCGGGTGTACATGAACTCCCAGTGCAGCGACAGGCTCTTCTGCTTGAGCAGGCGCACGTCGAGGTTCAGCGGGTCGTCGATCAGCGCCAGGCGGCCTTGCGGGCGCAGGCTGGCGACGATCTCGGCGAGGTGTTCCTCGGTCTGGTTGAGGCTGGCCACGTGGGTGACTTCGCCGACGCCGATGCGCTTGAGTTCTTCGCTCAGCGGCTTGCGGTGATCGATCACGTGGTGCGCGCCGAGGTTGCGCACCCATTCCTGGGTTTCCGGACGCGAAGCGGTGCCGATCACGGTCATGCCGGTGAGCTGGCGCGCCAGCTGGGTGAGGATCGAGCCGACACCGCCGGCGGCGCCGACGATCAGCAGGCTCTGTCCGACGCTGACCTTGCCTTCGGCTACCTGCAGGCGGTCGAACAGCAGTTCCCAGGCGGTGATGGTGGTCAGCGGCAGGGCGGCTGCGTGGGCGAAATCCAGGCTCTGCGGCATCGGGCCGACGATACGCTCGTCCACCAGCTGCAGCTCGGCGTTGCTGCCGGGGCGGGTCAGGTCGCCGGCGTACCAGACCTTGTCGCCCGGCTTGAACAGGCTGACCTCGCTGCCCACCGCGCGAACCACGCCGGCGGCGTCCCAGCCCAGCACCTTGTACTGGCCTTCGGCGAGCTGGGCGCGCTGGCGCACCTTGGTGTCCACCGGGTTGACGGAGATGGCGCGTACTTCCACCAGCAGGTCGCGTGGGCCGGGCGTGGGCTCGGGCAGCTGGATGTCGAGCAGGGAATTGGCGTCGTTGCTGGGCAGGCTCTGGGTATAGCCGATGGCTTTCATGGGAATTCCTATGGGTTCGAGGCGATCAGTCGATGCGGTTCATCAGGCGGATATCGAGTTCCGCCAGATCGGGTTCGGCGGCCTTCACGAAGGCCTGGAAGTGCGGACTGGCTTCGTGCTCGGCCAGGGCTTCCTCATCGCGCCACTGCTCGATCATGTAGATCAGCTCGGCGTCCTTGATGTCGCGGTGCAGGTCGTACTGCAGGCAGCCGGCCTCGGCGCGGGACGGCGCGAGCATGCCGTGCAGGCGCTCCTGCAGGCTGTCGGCGCGGCCGGGCTTGGCGCGAATGATGGCGATCAGGGTCAGGCTCATCCGGGTATCTCCAGTGGGGCGGGGAAGGTGAGGGCATGCTGCTCTCTTTCGTTGGGAAGAAAAACCGCGTAAGTAGAGAGTCTCTTTCAAAGGATTTTTGAAAATGCTGCGTTTCGACGACCTGCAGATCTTCGTCCGCACCGCCGAGCGCGGCAGCCTTTCCGCCGCCGCCCGCGAGCTGGAACTGTCGCCGGCGGTGGCCAGCGCAGCGCTCAAACGCCTGGAAAGCGAGCTGGATGTGCGCCTGTTCGCCCGCTCCACTCGCAGTTTGCGCCTGACCGCCGAGGGCGAGCTGTACCTGGCTCACGCCCGTGCCGCGCTGCAAAGCCTGGACGACGGCCGCCAGCTGCTGGCCGGCGGCAAGAGCGAGATTGCCGGCAACTTCCAGGTCTCGGCGCCGTCGGACTTCGGCCGCAACGTGCTGCTGCCCTGGCTCGACGAATTCCAGGCGCTGCACCCGAGGATGAACCTGCGCCTGCTGATCAGCGACCGCCAGGCCGATCTCTACCGGCAGCCGGTGGACGTGGCTTTTCGTCTCGGCCAGCCGGGTGATTCGAACCTGGTAGCGCTGCCGCTGGCCCCGGACAACCGCCGCGTGCTCTGTGCCGCTCCCGAGTATTTCGCACGCCACGGCAAGCCGACGCACCCGGACGAGCTGCACCGGCACAATTGCCTGCTCTACATGCTCGGCGGGCGCGCCCATGAGCGCTGGAGCTTCAGCGACAGCCGCAAGCAGCATGTGGTGGCGGTGCGCGGCGACCGCCTTTGCGACGATGCCGATGTGGTGCGGCGCTGGGCCGTGGCGGGGCAGGGGCTGGTGTACAAGTCCTGGCTGGACGTCGCGGCCGACGTACGCGCCGGTCGGCTGGAAGTGGCGCTGGCGGACTACCTGGGCGAGGCTACGCCGATGAACCTGTTCTGCACCCACCGCGCCCAGCTCAGCCGGGCGGTGACCCAGCTGCGCGAGTTCGTCCAGTTGCGCTGCGCCGAACTGATGCGCGAGCGCCCCTGGACCTGACGCGGGATCAGAGCGGCGTGTAGCGGTGGATCGCCGCGGACAGGCCCCAGGCGCTGGCCACCGCCAGCAGTACCATGGCGGTCGGCAGCAGGCTCCACCAGATGCGCGGCGCCAGGGCCGGCAGCTCGCTGCGGCGCTGGCTTATCCACAGGCTGGCGGCGCATACCGAGGCGCCGAGCAGGGCGCCGGCAATGATGTCGCTGGGCCAGTGGGCTCCCAGGTACACGCGCGACAGCGCGATGCTGGCGGCAGGGATCACCGCCAGCAGCATCCAGGTCAGGCGTACACGTGGGGATTTTTCCCGGCTGGCCAGCACGCCAAGCACCAGGAAGAAGGCGAAGGATGCCGAGCTGTGCCCGCTGGGCATGCTGAAGGCGGACAGCGGGTCGGCGATCACTTCGGGGCGCGCGCGGCTGAACAGGTGCTTGAGGGTGGTGTTGAGCAGGGCGGTGCCGACCATGGTGCCGGCGGCGAAGAACGCATGGCGCCACAGTCGCAGCGCGGCCAGCAGAACAGCCAGCAGCGCGCCGGCGATGAACTGGGTGCGGAAGTCGCCGACGCGGGTGACGGCCACCATCACATCGTCCAGCCAGGCGTGGCGGTGCTCCTGCACCAGCGCCATCAGACCCTTGTCCAGGGCGTCGAGGTGCGGCCAGCCGATCAGCATGGCGATCAGCAGCGCGAAGCAGCCGACGGCGCCGATCAGCGCAGCCTTCCGCTCCTTGCGCAGTTCGGCGTGGATGATCAGGGCCAGCACCGCGGCGACACAGGCGGCGACCACCCCGGCCTCCGGCCAGAAGCCCTCGGGCAGCGGCAGGCGCATGGCCGCGCCGGTGGCCCAGCCGGGCACCAGATAGGCGATCGACCAGCCGGCGGCGGCCAGGATGGAGACGGCCAGGAAGCGGCCGAAAGGCATGTCGAGCATACCGGCGATCATCGGCAGGAACGGCCGCAGCGCACCGATGAAGCGGCCCACCAGCAGGCTGGCGACGCCGTAGCGGTGGAAGAAGCCTTCGGCGGCGGCCATCCATTCCGGATGGTGGCGCAGCACCGGCAGGCGGCGGATGTCCTGGTGGAAGTGGCGGCCGATCCAGTAGGACGACAAATCGCCCAGCAAGCCGCCGAAGAACGCCAGCGCCAGGGTTTCCCCCAGGCCGAGGGCGCCGCTGCCGGCCAGCACGGCGATGGCGAAGAGCATCACCACGCCGGGCAGGATGATGCCAATGACGGCGGCGCATTCGAGGAAGGCGACCAGGAACAGGACCAGGGCGAGCCATTGCGGATGGGTGGCCATCCAGGTGTTGAAGGCGGCGAGATCGATCATCGGAAGGTGGCGTCCTGGGTTCCGAGCAGGTGGTAGTCGTGGCCTTCGACCTGTCCGCGACGCAAAGGGTTGCGCGTGCAGAAGCTGGCGAAGGCGGCGTCGACGAAGCGGTATTGCAGGTGTTCGTCGCGGCCGTGGGGAATGCCCAGGCGCGCGGCCTGGATGGCTAGCGAGGGCTGCTCGCCAAGGTCATCGACGAACAGGCGCTGCGGGTCGAAGCGCCGGGCGTCCCAGTCCGGCACCTTCAGGCCCATCGAGCGGCAGAGCAGGGTCTGGCCGGAGCACAGCTTGCCCAGCGGGCGTTCGCTGCCGTCGGCGGCGGGATTGAGCTGGCGCATGCAGGCCAGGGCGGCGTCTCCGGAGATGCGATCGAGCCAGGGGTGGCCGGACTTGATCAGTACCGCATTGCCCGCACCGCCGGCACTGAAGTTCAGCGAGTCGCCGCCGCGCGCGTAATACATGTAGATGTGCCCGCCATCGAGGAACAGCGCCTTGCGCTTCTCGGTGTAGCCCAGCGAGGCGTGGCTGCCTTTTTCGGCCAGGTAATAGGCCTCGGTCTCGATGATCCGCGCCGACAGCCACAGCTCGCCGACCCGGTGGCGGATCACCTTGCCCAGCAGCTCGCGGGCGACGGTGAGGGCGTCGCGGTTGAAGAAGGCATCCGGCAGCGGGTTCGCATCGGGCCAGGGCAAACTTAGGTTGGGTTCGGCGGGCATCGGATTGTCGCGGTTCTCGGGCCGGTCTTAGGCTGGGGAATCATAACAACAAGATTCTTAAGCATGGCTGAACGGATCCGGGCCGACAGCGCCCACATCACCCCCAGCGCGCACTACACCGGTTACGTCTGGTATCGCCACCAACTGGCCGATCCGGCGTTCGCCACGGCTTTCGGCCGCTGGGTGCATGGCTGCGTGGCGCCGATCAACTGGGGCGCGCGGATCGGCTTCGGGCTGAATATCGAAGACTTCCTGTTACAACGTCACCTGCTGATCGATGCCCGGCTGACCCAGGCGATCGAATTGCGTGGTGTGACCCAGGTGGTGGAGATCGCCTGTGGGCTTTCGCCCCGTGGCCGGCGCTTCCGCGAGCGCTATCCCCAGCTGACTTATATTGAAGCCGACCTGCCGCCGATGGCGGCGCGCAAGTCTGCGCTGCTGCAGGAACAGGGCTGGCTGGACGGCAAGCATCGCGTGCGGGCCGTGGATATCCTCGCCGAACAGGGCGAGCAAAGCCTGGCTGCGCTGTTCTCCGAGCTGGACCGCGACCGCCCGGTGGCGGTGATTACCGAGGGGCTGGTGAACTACTTTCAGCGCCCGGTGATCGAGGGCTTCTGGCGCCGTCTGGCGGCCGCCCTGCGGGTGTTCCCGGAAGCGACCTACCTGACCGAACTGTACCCCGACCTGCGCGAACACCCGCGCTACCGGCAGATCCGCTGGGGCGTCGGGTTGATCGGCCGGCTGACCCGTGGCGGCTATCCGCTGCATTACCGCAGTGCCGGCGAGATCGAGCAGGCGTTCAGCGGCTGCGGGTTCGGTCGGGTGGCTGTGCTCGATCCGCAGGTGGATGGCGCGGGGCTGGGGTTGCCCAAGGGGCGGATGCCGAGCCTGGTGCGGGTGATCGAAGCGCGGGTGTAGGGCGTACGA
The DNA here is from genome assembly GCF_014852215.1 of Pseudomonas sp. PDM19. Taxonomy (NCBI): domain Bacteria; kingdom Pseudomonadati; phylum Pseudomonadota; class Gammaproteobacteria; order Pseudomonadales; family Pseudomonadaceae; genus Pseudomonas; species Pseudomonas sp. PDM19. The sequence goes on from NZ_JACVBG010000003.1 coordinate 100,066, forward strand.
CCTCTGGTGGTCATACGCCGTCGCGTCTCAAGCCGCGCACGCGCCCTGCTGCATCGGCACCACCATTGCCGCCAGCGCCGCGCTGGCCTGCGGGTCGCCGTGGGCGAAGATGAAGGCCAGCCCATCGCCGCAGTAGCGCAGCGGCAGGATATCCAGTTCCGGCAGGCCCGCGGCGGCCAGCTTCCAGCCGCGCGCCGGGCGATCTGCCGGCAGCTCGACGCGGACCAGTCCGCCGAAATACCCCAGCTCCGCCAGCTCGCAGCGCCATTCGCCACCTTCGCCGTTGCGCAGCACGGCGCGGGTGTCGGCCGGCGCCAGGCGCGGTTCGAAGCGGCGTTCCAGGTGCAGCAGCTGCTGGCGCTGGAAGCGTGTGCTACCGGCGGCGCTGCGCGGCAGTGCTTCACCGCGCAGGAACGGGTTGTACAGCCGCGCGCAGGCATCGCGGCGCTCGAACTGGGCCAAGTGGTCGGCGTTGTGGATCAGCGCGAACTCGGCGTCCGCGCAGGCGTGGGCAAATTCGGCATGCTCCCAGGGCTGGGTGAAGTGGTCGTACTCGCCGGCCAGCACCAGGGTCGGGCACTGCGGGTGGCGGTCGAAGCCGCCGAAGGCCAGCAGGCGCTGGCTGTTCTGCCGGTAGCGTTCGATCTCCGCCGGGGTCAGGCGCTGCAGCTGGCGCAGCAGGGCCTTGCGGAATACCGGGGAAACGCCCGTGTCGGCCAGGCGCAGCGGGTTGATCAGCCCGGTCAGCACGCCGTGGGCGAAAGGTGTCTGCTCGCCCAGCTCCAGGCGCGCCAGGGCTTCCACCAGCAGTGCGCGGGCGCCGGGACGGCCGAAGGCGGTGATGCCGGCCAGCAGCAGGCGGCCGCAGCGCGCCGGGTGGCGGGCTGCGAACAGCGCGGCCAGCGCCGAGCCGTAGGACAGCCCGATGGGCATCAGCGGCGGCAGCTGCAGGGTTTGCGCAAAGGCGGCGATCAGGTCGGCCAGGTCCTCCAGGCTCAGCTCTGGCGCCAGTTGCAGGTTGCCGCCCTGGCTGGGCAGGTCGAGCAGGATCACCGGGTGCCCGGCGAGCAGCTCCGAGACCTCGCTGGCGAAGGAGCGGAAGCTCTGGAACGCGCCGCCCAGCAGCAGGACCGGCGGGCGGGTGTCATCCTCCCGTGAAGAGAAGGCCTGGTAGTGCAGTTGCCAACCGTCCAGTTCCAGCACCGCCGGGGCGGTGGTCAGGGACTGGGCGCTGTAATCGGTGCGATAGCGCATGGCAGTTCTCCGGCGGTGGGCCGCCTCTTGTTGTTCTTCCCTGGCGTGCCTCCCTGGCAATGCGAACGCTGCGGGGGCAATGAGCCATGCTTGCAAAGTAACCAGCCGATACGAATTTGTTTACCCAACCTTCGGGCGGCAGGGAGAGGCGGGGAGTGTCGGATGTAACCGGCGGGCGGGGGATGACGGGCGCTGGCGTTACGCGAAGCGCGTCGCTGACCGGCCGGCTGCTGTGGCTGGCCGCTGAGGGCGCGCTCCCGCTATACTTGCGCATTTCCCTCACGCAGACGCGTTAGATCATGACCGAGTCCGTTCTCGACTATATGAGCCGCCTGGGCCGCGCCGCCCGTGAAGCGTCGCGCGTTGTCGCGCGCGCCACGACCGCGCAGAAGAACCAAGCCCTGCTGGCCGCAGCCGATGCCCTGGACGCCGCCCGCGCCCAGCTGACCGAAGCCAACGAACAGGATCTGGCCAATGGCCGTGCCAACGGTCTGGAGCCCGCCATGCTCGACCGCCTGGCCCTGACGCCGGCGCGCATCGACGACATGATCGAAGGCCTGCGCCAGGTCGCTTCGCTGCCGGACCCGATCGGTGAGATCCGCGACATGCGCTACGTGCCGTCCGGCATCCAGCTGGGCAAGATGCGCGTGCCCCTGGGCGTGGTGGGGATCATCTACGAATCCCGTCCGAACGTGACCATCGACGCCGCGAGCCTGTGCCTGAAGTCCGGCAACGCGACCATCCTGCGCGGTGGCTCCGAGGCGATCCACTCCAACCAGGCGATCGCTGCGTGCATCCAGACCGGCCTGGCCGCCGCCGGCCTGCCGGCCAGCGCCGTGCAGGTGGTGGAAACCACCGACCGCGCCGCTGTCGGCGCGCTGATCACCATGCCCGAGTACGTCGACGTCATCGTTCCGCGCGGCGGCAAGGGCCTGATCGAGCGCATCAGCCGTGACGCCAAGGTCCCGGTGATCAAGCACCTGGACGGCATCTGCCACGTCTACATCGACGTCGCCGCCGACCTGGACAAGGCAATCCGCGTCGCCGACAACTCGAAGACCCAGCGCTACGCGCCGTGCAACACCATGGAGACGCTGCTGGTTCACGCCGGCATCGCCGACCGCGTGCTGCCGCCGCTGGCCGCCATCTACCGTGACAAGGGCGTGGAACTGCGCGGCGATGCCGCCACCCGCGCGCTGCTGGGCGCCGACGTACTGGAAGCCACCGAGGAAGACTGGCGCACCGAGTACAACGCGCCGATCCTGTCGATCCGTATTGTCGACGGCCTCGACGCGGCCATCGAGCACATCAACACCTACGGCTCGCAGCACACCGATGCGATCATCACCGAGAACTTCACCGACGCCCGCCGCTTCCTCACCGAAGTGGACTCGGCCTCGGTCATGGTCAACGCCTCGACCCGCTTCGCCGATGGCTTCGAATACGGCCTGGGCGCGGAGATCGGCATTTCCACCGACAAGCTGCACGCCCGCGGCCCGGTCGGCCTGGAAGGCCTGACCAGCGAGAAATACGTGGTGTTCGGCGACGGACACGTGCGGACCTGATGAACAAGGCGTGTTCCCGTCGGGTCGGTCTGTTCGGTGGCACCTTCGACCCGGTGCACATCGGTCACCTGCGCAGTGCGTTGGAGATGGCCGAGCAGTTCGAGTTCGACGAGTTGCGCCTGATCCCCAACTTCCGCCCGCCGCACCGCGACACCCCCCAGGTGAAACCGGAGCAGCGGCTGGCGATGGTCGAGCTGGCAGTAGCCGGCGTGATCCCGCTGGTGGTCGATGACCGCGAGCTGAAGCGTGACAAACCCTCCTACACCATCGACACCCTGGAGTCGCTGCGTGGGGAGCTGGATGAGCAGGACCAGTTGTTCCTGCTGGTCGGCTGGGACGCATTTTGCGGCCTGCCGACCTGGCATCGCTGGGAAGAGTTGCTGGAGCACTGTCATATCGTCGTGCTGCAGCGCCCGGATGCCGACAGCGAGCCGCCGGAAGACCTGCGCGACCTGCTGGCGGCGCGCAGTGTTGCCGACCCGAAGGCGATGACCGGCCCCGCCGGGCAGATCACCTTCGTCTGGCAGACGCCGCTGGCAGTATCCGCCACCCAGATCCGCCAACTCCTGTCGCAGGGGCGCTCGGTGCGCTACCTGGTGCCGGATGCGGTATTGAACTATATCGAGGCGCACGGCCTGTACCAGGCGTCTCACTGATCAAGCTAGAGAGTCATACATGCAAACCGAACAACTGGTCGAACTGACCATCGCCGCCCTGGAAGATCTCAAGGCGCAGGACATCACCGTCATCGACGTGCGCGAGAAGACCAGCATCACCGACGTCATGGTCATCGCCACCGGCGCCTCCAGCCGTCAGGTCAAGTCGCTGGCCGACAACGTCCTGGAAAAGGTCAAGGAACAGGGCGTGCGCCCGATCGGCAGCGAAGGCCAGGAAGGCGGCGAGTGGGTCCTGATCGACCTCGCCAACGTCGTGGTCCACGTCATGCAGCCGGCCACCCGCCAGTTCTATGACCTGGAACGCCTGTGGCAGGGCGCCGAGCAGAGCCGCGCCTCGCACAGCGCCGAGTAAGCCTGCCGTGCGTCTGCGTCTGATCGCGGTCGGCTCGCGCATGCCGCGCTGGGTGGAAGAGGGCTGGGCGGAGTACGTCAAGCGCCTGCCCTCGGAGCTGTCCCTGGAACTGGTGGAAATCCCGCTCAACACGCGCGGCAAGAATGCCGACGTGGCGCGGCTGATCCGCCAGGAAGGCGAGGCCATGCTGAGCAAGGTCCAGCCGGGGGAACGCATCGTCACCCTGGAAGTCGAAGGCAAGCCCTGGAGCACCCCCCAGCTGGCGCAGGAGCTCGACCGCTGGCGCCTGGACGCGCGCACCGTCAACCTCATGGTCGGTGGGCCGGAAGGCCTGGCGCCGGAGGTCTGCGCGCGCAGCGAGCAGCGCTGGTCGCTGTCGCCGCTGACCCTGCCGCACCCGCTGGTGCGGATCCTGGTCGGCGAGCAGATCTACCGCGCCTGGACGGTTCTGTCCAGGCACCCCTACCACAAGTAGTCGTAGCCGTTTTCGATGCCGCAGCCGATACAGCTCAAGGACCACGAGAAGGACGCCCGTCTGGTCCGCGCCCGCGTCATCGTTGGCGGGGTGGCGATCTTCCTGCTCGCCCTGGTGCTGGTGGCGCGCATGTATCACCTGCAGGTGACGCAGTACGACTATCACTCGACGCTGTCGGAGAACAACCGCGTCCACGTGCAGCCGATTCCGCCCAATCGCGGGCTGATCTTCGACCGCAACGGGGTGATCATCGCCGACAACCGCCCCAGCTTCAGCCTGACCATCACCCGCGAGCGCACCGAGAACCTGCAGGAGACGCTCAAGACCCTGGTGGAGATCCTCGGCCTCACCGAGGAAGACAAGGCCATCTTCGAGAAGCGCATGAAACAGGGGCGCCGGCCGTTCGAGCCGGTGCCGATCATGTTCGAGCTGTCCGAGGAGCAGATCGCCCGCATCGCGGTGAACCAGTACCGCCTCAATGGCGTCGACGTGGCTGCGCAGTTCGTCCGCCATTACCCGCTGGGCGAGCACTTCGCCCACTCGGTCGGCTATGTCGGGCGGATCAACGAGGCGGAACTGAAGAAGCTCGACCCGGTGGCCTATTCGGGCACCCACCACATCGGCAAGACCGGCGTGGAAAAATTCTACGAGGACGCGCTGCACGGCACGGTTGGCTACGAGGAAGTCGAGACCAACGCCCGCGGCCGCGTCCTGCGCGTACTCAAGCGCACCGAGCCGGTCTCCGGCCGTGACATCGTGCTGAGCATCGACAGCAAGCTGCAGGCTGCCGCGGAAACCGCACTGGCCGGCCGGCGCGGCGCCATCGTGGCGATCCAGCCGTCCACCGGCGAAGTGCTGGCCATGGTCAGCCAGCCCGCCTACGACCCCAACCTGTTCGTCACCGGCATCAGCTTCAAGGACTATGCGGCCCTGCGCGATTCCGAGGACCGCCCGTTGTACAACCGCGTGCTGCGCGGCCTGTACCCGCCGGGCTCGACGGTAAAACCGGCGGTGGCCATCGCCGGCCTCGATGCAGGCGTCGTGACGCCCTCCAGCCGAGTGTTCGACCCCGGCTATTACCAACTGCCGAACTACGACCACAAGTACCGCAACTGGAACCGCATGGGCGACGGCTGGGTGACCCTGGAGACCGCGATCATGCGCTCCAACGACACCTACTTCTACGACCTCGCGCATAAGCTGGGGATCGACCGCCTGCACGACTACATGAGCGAATTCGGCTTCGGCCAACGGGTCGCCCTGGACATGTACGGCGAAGCGGAAGGCCTGATGCCGTCGCGCCAATGGAAGCGCGCGCTGCGCCGACAGGCCTGGTTCCCCGGTGAAACCCTGATTCTCGGCATCGGCCAGGGCTACATGCAGGCCACGCCGCTGCAGTTGGCGCAGATGACCGCGCTGCTGGCCAACAAGGGCAAATGGATTCGACCGCACCTGGCCAAGACCATCGACGGCAAGCCGCCAGTCGACGAGGACCCGATGCCGGATATCAAGCTCAAGGACCCGAACAACTGGAACCTGGTGGACTACGGCATGCAACAGGTAGTCCATGGGGCTCGCGGCACCGCGCACAAGGTTGGCGCCACGTCCGTCTACCGCATTGCCGGCAAGTCCGGTACCGCGCAGGTCGTCGCGATCAAGCAGGGCGAGAAATACAACCGCTCCAAGCTGCTCGAGCGCCACCGCGACCACGCCTTGTTCGTCGGCTTCGCGCCTGCAGACAACCCGCAGATAGCCGTGGCCGTGATGGTGGAGAACGGCGAGTCCGGCTCCGGCGTTGCCGCCCCCGTGCTCAAGGCCGTGACTGACGCCTGGTTGCTCGACGAGACCGGCAAGCTCAAGGCCGAATACGCACCGCAGACCACGGCGGAGGCGCCCAAACCATGACCATGAACGGAAATTTCGACCGCACGCTGTCCAGCGAAGACGTGATGAAGCGGCGCTCCAGCCTGCTGCAGCGCCTGCACATCGACGGCCTGCTGCTCCTGCTGCTGGTGACCCTCGGCTCGGTCGGCCTGTTCGTCCTCTATTCCGCCAGCGGCAAGAGCTGGGACCTGCTGATCAAGCAGGCCTCGTCGTTCGGCCTTGGCCTGGGCGCGATGTTCGTGCTGGCGCAGATCGAACCGCGCTTCCTCGCCCGCTGGGTGCCGCTGGGCTACCTGATCGGCGTGGCGCTGCTGGTGGTGGTGGACGTGATGGGCCACAACGCCATGGGGGCGACCCGCTGGATCAACATTCCCGGGGTGATCCGCTTCCAGCCGGCGGAATTCATGAAGCTGCTGATGCCCATGACGATCGCCTGGTACCTGTCCAAGCGCTCGTTGCCGCCGGGCTTCAAGCACAGCGTGGTGGGCCTGGCGCTGATCGTCGTGCCCTTCGTGCTGATCCTCAAGCAGCCGGACCTGGGCACCGCCATGCTGGTGCTGGCGTCCGGCTCCTTCGTGCTGTTCGTCGGCGGGCTGCGCTGGCGCTGGATCATCATGGCCGTATCGGCCGCGGTGCCGGTCGCCGTGGGCATGTGGTACTTCGTCATGCACGACTACCAGAAGCAGCGCGTACTGACCTTCCTCGACCCGGAAAGCGATCCGCTGGGTACCGGCTGGAACATCATCCAGTCAAAAGCGGCCATCGGTTCCGGCGGCGTCTTCGGCAAGGGCTGGCTGCTGGGCACGCAGTCCCATCTGGATTTTTTGCCCGAAAGCCACACGGACTTTATCATTGCCGTGCTCGGCGAAGAGTTCGGCCTGGTCGGCGTATGCCTTCTGCTGGTGCTGTACCTGCTGGTGATCTACCGGGGGCTGGTGATCACGGCGCAGGCGCAGACGCTGTTCGGCAAGCTGCTGGCCGGCAGTATCACCATGACCTTCTTCGTGTATGTGTTCGTCAACATTGGTATGGTCAGCGGATTGTTGCCAGTGGTGGGGGTACCGCTGCCCTTTATCAGTTACGGCGGAACTTCGCTGGTGACCCTGATGTCAGGGTTCGGCGTTTTGATGTCGATTCACACCCACCGGAAGTGGATCGCCCAGGTTTGATGACAAGAGTGAAGAAAGGAATGCAAGTACTGCGCGCCTGGGCTGCCAGGGGGGTGCATTGGGTCGGAATCGCGGGGGCGATCGGCATGTCCGGCGCCGCTGGCGCGGGCGACTACGATGGTTCGCCCCAGGTCGCCGAGTTCGTCAGCGAGATGACCCGTGACTACGGCTTCGCCGGCGAGCAGCTCATGGGTCTCTTCCACGACGTGGAACGCAAGCAGTCCATCCTCGACGCCATCTCCCGCCCCGCCGAGCGGGTGAAGACCTGGAAGGAATACCGGCCGATCTTCGTCACCGACGCGCGCATCAACCGCGGGGTGGACTTCTGGAACCAGAATGCCGAGGCCCTGGCCCGCGCCGAGCAGGAATACGGCGTGCCGGCCCAGTACATCGTCTCCATCATTGGCGTGGAGACCTTCTTCGGCCGCAATACCGGCAACTTCAAGGTGATGGACGCGCTGTCCACCCTGGGCTTCGACTACCCGCCGCGCGCCGACTTCTTCCGCAAGGAGCTCAAGCAGTTCCTGCTGCTGGCCCGCGAACAGCAGGTCGACCCGCTCAGCCTCACCGGCTCCTATGCCGGCGCCATGGGCCTGCCGCAGTTCATGCCGAGCAGCTTCCGCGCCTACGCCGTGGACTTCGACGGAGACGGCCACATCAATATCTGGAGCGACCCCACCGATGCCATCGGCAGCGTCGCCAACTACTTCAAGCAGCACGGCTGGCACACCGGCGAACCGGTGGTGTCGCAGGCGGAAATCGGCACCTCGACCGCCGAAGACGCGCTCACCCAGGGCCTGGAACCGCAGATGAACCTCGGTCAGCTACGCTCTCAGGGCTGGCGAACCCATGACGTGATCCGCGACGACCTGATGGTGACCGCCATGCGCCTGGAAGGCGCGCAGGGCACCGAGTACTGGGTCGGGCTGCCGAACTTCTACGTCATTACCCGTTACAACCGCAGCGCCATGTACGCCATGGCGGTCCATCAGCTGGCCGGCGAGATCGCCAAGGCACGAGGTGTCCATTGAGCAAGCGAATCGCAAGTCCCGGCCTCTGGTCGCTGGCCGCCTGCGTTGGCCTGAGCACCGTGTTCCTCGCCAGCTGTACCGGCAACCGCGCGCCCCAGCAGCAGCCGGTGGCCAGCAGCGGCATTTCCGGTCCCTATGACTACAACCGCCCGCACCGCGACGGCGCGCCCTGGTGGGACGTCGACGTGTCGCGCATCCCCGATGCCGTGCCGATGCCGCACAACGGACCGTTCAAGAACAACCCCTACACCGTGCTGGGCAAGACCTACTACCCGCTGAACAACGCGAACACCTACAGCGTGGTCGGCACCGCCTCCTGGTACGGCACCAAGTTCCATGGCCAGGCCACCGCCAACGGCGAGCAGTACGACCTGTACGGCATGACCGCCGCGCACAAGACCCTGCCGCTGCCCAGCTACGTCCGCGTGACCAACCTGGACAACGGCAAGAGCGTCATCGTCCGCGTCAACGACCGCGGCCCGTTCTATTCCGACCGGGTGATCGACCTGTCCTTCGCCGCTGCCAAGAAGCTCGGCTACGCCGAGACCGGCACCGCCCACGTGAAGGTAGAGGGCATCGACCCCGACCGCTGGTGGGCCTCCCAGGGCAAGCAGCCGCCGATGATCATGGCCCTGCCGAAGATGGCCGCGCAGCCTGCCGCACAGCCGCAGGCGGTCGCCATGGCCCAGCCCATCGAAACCTATACCCCGCCGCCAGCGCAGCACGCCGTGCCTGTGGCGCCGGTCCAGATCGACTCAAAAAAAAACGCTTCATTACCAGCCGATGGCCTGTATCTCCAGGTGGGTGCCTTCGCCAACCCGGACGCTGCGGAGCTTCTCAAGGAGAAGGTCGGCGGCCTGACGGGGGCGAAATCCTTTATCAGCTCGGTCGTGGTCAACCAGCAGACCTTGTACCGAGTGCGCCTGGGACCGATCGGAACGCAGGATGAAGCAAGTCGGATGCAGGACAGCATCCGCGTGGCCAACCTTGGCCAACCCAAGCTCGTGCGCCTGGACTGAGATTCCACCGCACGCGCCGCAGCGGCCCGCCAGAGGTTGCAGCACCCGAGTTCCCCTCAAGGGGATTGTTTGACCATTAGTGAACCCCAGAGAGACGGATGAACATCTTCAACTTCGCCAAACGCCTGTCCTTGCTCGTGTTGTTCAGCGCCCCCGTGGCCAGCTGGGCAGCTGAAGTCGTTCCCGCCGCCCCGCAGCTCGCGGCCAAGGCCTGGGTGCTGATGGACGGCGCCAGCGGCAACATCCTGGTCGAGAACGCCGGGGACGAGCGCCTGCCGCCCGCCAGCCTGACCAAGCTGATGACCGCCTACATCGCCACCAAGGAAATCGAAGGCGGCCGCATCGCCGAATCCGACCTGGTCATCGTCAGCGAACACGCCTGGCGCACCGGCGGCTCGCGCATGTTCATCAAGGTCGGCTCCCAGGTTTCGGTGAGCGACCTGCTGCACGGCATCATCATCCAGTCGGGCAACGACGCCTCCGTCGCCCTGGCCGAGCACATCGCCGGCAGCGAAGACGCCTTCGCCGACATGATGAACACCACCGCGCAGAAGCTGGGCATGACCAATTCCCACTTCATGGACGCCACCGGCCTGCCCAACCCGGACCACTACTCGTCCGCCAAGGACATGGCCACCCTGGCCCGCGCCATCATCTACGGCGAGCCGACCCACTACGCCATCTACGCGCAGAAAGAGTTCTTCTGGAACAACATCAAGCAGCCCAACCGCAACCTGCTGCTGTGGCGCGACAAGACCGTCGACGGCCTGAAAACCGGCCACACCGACGAGGCCGGCTACTGCCTGGTGGCTTCCGCCGTGCGTGATGGCCAGCGCATGATCGCCGTGGTGTTCGGCACCAACAGCGAACAGGCTCGCGCCGCCGAGACCCAGAAGCTGCTCACCTACGGCTTCCGCTTCTTCGAAACCCAGACCTTCTACAAGAAGGGCACCGAGCTGACCAAGGCCATGGTCTGGAAAGGCTCCGAGCACGAAGTCAAAGCCGGCCTGTCCGAAGACCTGACCATGACCGTGCCGCGCGGCCAGCTCAAGCAGCTGCAGGCCAACATGGTCGTCGAGCCGAACCTCATGGCGCCGATCCAGCAGGGCCAGGTCATCGGCAAGGTCGAGGTCAAGCTGAACGACAAGGTCGTCCGCACCGCCGACCTCGTCGCCCTGAACGCCGTGGAAGAAGGCGGCTTCTTCCGCCGCATCTGGGACAGCATCCGCCTGTTCTTCTTCGGCCTGTTCAACTGACCGCCCGTCCCGGTCTTGTACTTTTGTATACAAGACCGGGATTGACCCGCCCGCGCGGTCGCAAACTCGGGTAAAATGCCCGCCTGCGACTGCCTGGTCCCCGTGGCCCGGCGGCCGAAGTCCGATCCACCCGGAGCGTCCCCATCCCGGACGCTCATGCGGAGGCGGGCCACCCGCCCGCGAGAGCCATGACTGATACCCCTGATTCCGTCGATACCAGCGAACAGCCCGCACCGAAGATCGAGTTCCCCTGCGAACGCTACCCGATCAAGGTCATCGGCGACGCCGGCGAAGGCTTCCCCGACCTGGTCGTCGAAGTCATCCAGCGTCACGCTCCGGACCTCGACATCACCACCCTGGTCACCCGTGACAGCCGCAACGGCCGTTTCCTGTCCGTGCAGGTGCTGATCACCGCCACCGGCGTCGACCAATTGCAGAACATCCATAAAGACCTGCGCGCCACCGGCCGCGTCCACATGGTGCTCTGATGGGCGAAACGCTGGGCTTTCGTGAGCTGGGTATCCTTCCTTACGAGCCGACCTGGCACGCCATGCAGCGCTTCACCGCCGAGCGCGAACCCGTCACGCCCGACGAAGTCTGGCTGCTCGAACACGAGCGCGTGTTCACCCAGGGCCAGGCCGGCAAGGCCGAGCACGTGCTGTTCCCTGGCGACATCCCGGTGGTCCAGGTCGACCGCGGCGGCCAGGTGACTTACCACGGCCCCGGCCAGCTGGTTGCCTACCTGATGCTCGACGTGCGCCGCTCCGGCATTGGCGTGCGCGACCTGGTTTCGCGCATCGAGCAGAGCCTCATCGGCCTTCTCGACAGTTACGGCGTCACCGCTGTGTCCAAACCCGACGCTCCGGGCGTCTATGTGGACGGCGCGAAGATCGCATCCCTCGGCCTGCGCATCCGCAACGGCCGCTCCTTCCATGGCCTGGCCCTCAACGTGGACATGGACCTGGAACCCTTTCGACGCATCAATCCCTGCGGTTACGCAGGCATGGCCATGACCCAGCTGAGTCAGCTGGCCGGCCCCATCGCATTGGCCGATGTGCGCGAGCGCCTGCGTGGCGAACTCGTCGAACGCCTTGGCTACGCGGCACAGAAGACCCTAACGGGCGGGATCCAACCTAGATGAGCACTGTTGTGGAGAATTCCGGCCAGGCTGCTCCGGCCGCCAAGCCGGGCAAGGTGGAAGTCGGCGTCAAGCTGCGTGGCGCAGAGAAGGTCGCGCGCATTCCGGTGAAGATCATCCCCACCGACGAACTGCCGAAGAAGCCTGACTGGATTCGCGTGCGCATCCCCGTCTCCCCCGAGGTCGACCGCATCAAGCAACTGCTGCGCAAGCACAAGCTGCACAGCGTCTGCGAGGAAGCCTCCTGCCCGAACCTGGGCGAGTGCTTCTCCGGCGGCACCGCGACCTTCATGATCATGGGCGACATCTGTACCCGTCGCTGCCCGTTCTGCGACGTCGGCCACGGCCGCCCGAAGCCGCTGGATGTCGATGAGCCGACCAACCTCGCCATCGCCATTGCCGACCTGCGCCTGAAGTACGTGGTGATCACCTCGGTGGACCGCGACGATCTGCGTGACGGTGGCGCCCAGCACTTCGCCGACTGCCTGCGCGAAATCCGCAAGCTGTCCCCCGGCGTACAACTGGAGACCCTGGTCCCGGATTACCGTGGCCGTATGGACATCGCCCTGGAAATCACCGCCAACGAGCCGCCGGACGTGTTCAACCACAACCTGGAAACCGTGCCGCGCCTGTACAAGTCGTCCCGTCCGGGCTCCGACTTCGAGTGGTCGCTCGACCTGCTGCAGAAGTTCAAGCAGATGGTCCCGCACGTACCGACCAAGTCCGGCCTGATGCTCGGTCTGGGCGAGACCGACGAGGAAGTCATCGAAGTCATGCACCGCATGCGCGAGCACGACATCGACATGCTGACCCTCGGCCAGTACCTGCAGCCCTCGCGCAACCACCTGCCGGTGCAGCGCTTCGTCCACCCGGACACCTTCGCCTGGTTCGCCGAGGAAGGCGAGAAGATGGGCTTCAAGAACGTCGCCTCCGGCCCGCTGGTACGCTCCTCGTATCACGCCGACCAGCAGGCCCACGGTACCAAGATCGGCTGACCTGCGCCGGCATCGCCGGCCGTTATGCGTCCTCCAGAAGGCCGCTTCCGCAAGGAAGCGGCCTTTCTTTTTGGCGTGATGATTCTCCGCCGAGTTGCCGGCCCGCGGCATCCTGATGCGAGCCCTGGTCCACAGGTGATTCTCCCTTGATGCGTCGGCATTTGCGACGAAGGTGCTTAAGTCCTACGGACTTTTCCTATTGATCCAATGAGAAACGCGCGGAGGTGAATGTTCTATTGGGTAGGAAGACGGAATGGTGGAGGGCGGCCAGGGGATAGGGCTGCGCCTGTGTTGAGAAGATTCCCATGATCAGGGGCGGGTTGGCTGACTGCGAAGCGAGTATCGCGCGACGCAAAATTCACATCGACGCTAGCCATTGAAAAGACCTGGCAGCGGAGGCCGCGACGGGGACAGGCAGCGATGCCTGGTATGCGGCTCAACATCGATCGTTAGGCGGCCCCCCGACCACCCTAAATTCTGCAGAGTGAACCCAATGAAAAAGCTGCTCGTAGCTGCAATCCTTTCTTCCGCATCGGTGGGCGCATTTGCCTACGACGCACAAGTCAACTTCAACGGCGAAGTGCTGGACCAGACCTGTGAAATAAACAGCAAGAGCGACGGTTCCGCTGTTGTGAACGTGACCCTGCCGAAGGTCAACAAGAGTGCCCTTGCTGGAGCCGAGAGTTGGGCTGGCAACACCCCATTCCAATTCAAGCTGACCAACTGCCCTGTCCAGGCCACCAAGGCCAAGTGGGAAATCAGAGGCGAGGTCGATGCTGCAGGCACCCTGAAAAATACCGTCGCTGGTACGAATGCCACAGTTCGCCTGATCGACCCGGCCAACAACTACATCAATATCCAGACCGACGCTGGTTACTCCTTCACTCCGGCCGCCGATGGCAGTGCCACCCTCAACTACATGGCTCAGTACTACTCCAAGGCTGGCTCGGCGACCGCAGGCCTGCTGCAGACAGTTGGCTACTGGACACTGACCTACTGATCAGGTCAGCCACCGTGCGGTGACTATAGCTAGCTGCAACATCCGAAGGGGAAGGGGTGTCCCCCTTCCCTTTCTCTTCGGCATTCAAAGGTGTTCGAGTAATGGCAAGTCCGATTTACAACTCCATTTGGCTCGCTGGCGGCCTTGCAGCGGCTTTGCTCTGGTCCTGTCTCGCTGACGCCGGCATCGTCATCCAGGGCTCCCGCGTTGTCTACCCGGCGAAAGATCGGGAAGTGACGGTGAAGATGAGCAACGTCTCTGACCAGCCCTCCCTGGTCCAGGCGTGGGTCGACAAGGGCAATGAAAAGCTAACCGCCGACAAGGCCGATGGCCCATTCCTCATCACGCCACCCATTGCCCGTGTCGAAGCAAAGAAAGGCCAAGCCCTGCGCCTGATCTACACCGGCGACGACGCTGCTTCGAAGAAGCAGGAAACCGTTTTTTGGCTGAACGTTCTTGACGTTCCGCCCATGCCCAAGGACAAGGACGCCAACTTCCTTCAGGTCGCCGTGCGTTCACGCCTGAAAATCTTCTACCGACCTGAAGGGCTGCCCGGTACCCCTGCTGACGCCGCCAAGGGGCTGCATTGGTCTGTCGCGCCCTCAGGTGCTGGTTACGTGTTGCGTGTCAAGAACGATGCTGCTTACCACGTGTCGCTGGTTACTGTGCAACTGGTCGCGAACGGCCAGACTCACACCGCCAAGGCGGAGGACCTGCCTTTGATCACCCCCAACAGCAGTGTGGACATCCCGCTGCGAACCCTCACAGGTCAATCAGTAGTGGGTGCCAAGGTCGATTACCAGTGGGTCAGCGACTACGGCTCACTGAACAAGCAGGAAGCTGCTCTCTAGAAACAAGGTGGCTCCGAATCCGCGACCGGGCCAGCCGCCTCGCCCCTTTTTATCCCAGCATGCCCCCTTGGGGCAGGGATGAATTCGTCCGCGGTAAATGGATGAGTACAGAGGATCATGGACACAACACAAGGCAGGCTCTCCTCCCATCATCAGCGTTCGCCATTGGCCATGGCCGTAGCGTCTGCGCTGCCACCCTCCCTGTCCCTATCCCTTGTCTGCGGGCTGCTTCTGGCTGCCCTGGTCATCCCGGGCGGCGGTACGCTTCAGGCGCAGGAGCTTCCAGCCCTGACGCCGCAGATGCCGGATCTTCCCGAACAAGCCGGCGGCGCGCCGAGCTATGCGGCCTTCAACCCCAACTTCTTTGATAACGATGGCACGGGGCCCGGTGTTGACGTATCTCGCTTCGAGAATGGAACGCCCGTTTCGCCTGGAGAATACCGGCTGGATGTCTATGTCAACGAGGGCTGGATTGGCCGTATGCCCATTCGGGCTGTGTCCAACGGTAGCGACAAGAACGCCTCGGCGCGCTACTGCTTGAAGTCCGCGCAGTTCCGTGAGTTGGGTATCGACGTCGACAAGCTGCCGCCGGAAAACCAGAAGCAGATCGTGGGAGACTGTGTCGATTTCGCCAGTGCCGTGCCCGAAGGAAAGATCGATGTCGACCTGTCCGAGCTGACCGCGCGCGTTCCGTTCCGCAGCTCTATGTCGGCCGAGCCTTGCGCGGCTATGTGGACCCGGCCCAGTGGGATGGTGGGGTGACCGCTGGCTTCCTCAACTACAACACCAACGTCTACAAGACTGAGAGCCACGGCACCGACTCTACTCAGGGCTTCGCAGGGGTCAATGCGGGCGTCAACCTCGCGGATTGGCGTGTCCGCTACAACGGCAGCTACAACCGCACCAAGGCTGACGGCATGTCGACGCAAAGCAACTACAAATCTCTGAGCACCTATGCTCAGCGCGATATCACTCGGCTGAAATCCCAGCTCACGGTCGGTCAGTATTACTCGCCCAGCGACCTGTTCGATTCTGTGCCCTACTCCGGCGTGCAAATCGCCAGCGACGATCGCATGCTGCCGGACTCTCAGCGCGGCTTCGCTCCCAGTATCCGTGGCGTGGCGGAGAGTAACGCACGGGTACAGGTCAAGCAGGGCAACAACGTCATCTACGAGACCAGCGTGGCGCCGGGTCCCTTCGAGATCAACGACCTGTATAACACCGGTTACGCAGGTGATCTGACAGTGGAAGTCACCGAGGCCGATGGTCGCGTGAAGTCCTTCCTCGTGCCCTATGCCTCCATCAGCCAACTGGTGCGCCCAGGCGTAACGCGCTTCAGCGTGACTGCCGGCCAATACCGCGACGACACCCTCGACCGTGAGCCGAACTTTGCCCAGGGCACCTACCAATATGGCGTCAGCAACCTGTTGACGGCCTACGGGGGGGGAATCGTGGCCAACACCTATCAGTCCGGCCAGGGTGGCCTGGCTATCAGTACGGAACTGGGTGCGCTGGCTGGCGACGTCACGCTGTCTCATGCGTCCGATCTTCCAACTGAACGCTATGGCATCAAGCGTGACATGAATGGCCAGAGCTACCGGCTGACGTACAGCAAGCTGCTCGAAGCCACCAGCACCAACATGACCATCGCCGCGTACCGCTTCAATAGCGAAAACTTCCTCAGCCTGCAGGACTACGCTCAGGTCTGGGGGCGTCTCGATGAGAAGTATGAATTCGATCGCCAGCGCAACCGCTACCAGCTCACCCTGAACCAGCCTGTAGGTGAGCAGAGCTCCATCTATATCAATGGTTCCAAACAGGATTACTGGAACCGCAGCGGTAGCGATACCAGCTATCAGGCCGGCTACAGCACCGGCTTCAACTGGGGCTCCCTGGGAGTAAGCGCCTCGCGCACCAACAACCAGTACGGTGAGTACGAGAACACCTACATGGTTAACGTCAACGTGCCGATCGGAATGGAGAGTGGCAGGCCGATGGCGTTGACTACCAACGTCAACGTCACCGACAACAAGAACAACAGCGTACAGACTACCCTCAGCGGCACGGCCGGTGAGGAACGTGAAGTCAGCTACGCCGTGTTCGGTTCAGGTAACAAGGTTGACGGCGACCGTACCTACAACGGTGGTGCAAACGCTACCTACAACTCTCCCTATGCCACCTACAACGTCAACGCCAGCGGTGGTGACCACTACAAGCAGGCCGGCCTGGGGGTTCGTGGTTCAGTCGTGGCTCACCCCGGCGGCGTCAACTTCAGCCAGAACCAGGGCGAAACCATTGCCATCCTCGAGGCCAAGGGGGCGGAAGGCGCGGCGGTCAACGCCAACGTTGGCGCCAAAGTGGCCGGTAACGGCTATGCCGTGGTTGGCGGCCTGACGCCGTATCGCCAGAACGACTTGGAGATCGATCCCAAGGGTACCTCCAGTGACGTCGAGCTGCAGGTCACCCAGCAAAGCGTGGCGCCGCGCTATGGCTCGGTAGTGATGCTCAAATACCCCACCGTCAGCGGCGTTGCCGTGCTCATGTCCATCCTCAGGGACGATGGCGAGGCCGTCCCGCTGGGCGCCGACGTACTCGACAGCAAAGGCAATAGCCTGTCGATGGTCGGTCAGGGCGGCAAGGTGTTCCTGCGGGGCCTGGAGCCTCGTGGTAACTTGGTGGTCAAGTGGGGCGAGAGCTCCGGCCAGCGCTGCCAGCTCAGCTACCAATTGCCTGGTGGGAAAGCGGTTGGCATGGCCTTCCTAAAGACCGATGCCACCTGCCGGCCAATGTTGGAAAAGCCGCAGGTTGCCACCCGTTGACCGGATTGCTGGCATTGTCCTGCCGTCGACGCCGATTTGGCCCTACTACAGGTCGAAGAAGAGAATACCAGTAGGGCAACACTCATCTGATGCTCGTCTATCCGTAAGGGAGTCTCCAGGCTGGTGAGCCTGATGTCCGAACTCCAATCTCACCCTTTAAAGGCGCCCTCTAGGCGCCTTTTTCGTGCGTGTCGAGATGATTCGCCAGTGGCGGGCAGACTGCAGGGTGCCGCTCTTTCATTTAGTCGACTGTTCTTCCTAGGAAGACGGATAGCTTGGATTCTTACGTCTTTAGGACGGAATGGGTGTGAGGTGGGGTGA
Source organism: Pseudomonas sp. PDM19 (assembly GCF_014852215.1). Lineage (NCBI taxonomy): Bacteria > Pseudomonadati > Pseudomonadota > Gammaproteobacteria > Pseudomonadales > Pseudomonadaceae > Pseudomonas > Pseudomonas sp. PDM19. The sequence continues at coordinate 117,872 of NZ_JACVBG010000003.1, forward strand.
ATTTCGTTGAGAAGTTTCTGACGGAAAAGGTGGGATTCGCTGACAGCAGGGCGAACCGGGAGAGCCGCACAATTCTTACCGTCGCTGGCCGCAACTGAACAGGCAGCGGTCGTCGCCGCGGGGAAGGCAGAGATGCCTTGTATGTGGCTCAACTTCGTGAAGCGGCACCCCGACCCCCTAATCCTGCTGAGTGAAACAAATGAAAAAGCTACTCGTCGCTGCAATCCTCTCATCCACCTCGGTGGGCGCCTTTGCCTATGACGCTCAGGTCAACTTCAACGGTGAAGTGCTGGATCAGACCTGCGCCGTCAACGGCAATACTGACGGTTCTACCGTCGTGAACGTGACCCTGCCGAAGGTTAACAAGAGCGCACTGGCTGGAGCCGAGAGCTGGGCTGGCAACACGCCGTTCCAGTTCAAGCTGACCAACTGCCCGGTCCAGGCTACCAAGGCCAAGTGGGAAGTTACTGGCCAGGTTGACGCTGCCGGTACCTTGGTCAACACCATCGCCGGCACCAACGCCACTGTTCGCCTGATCGACCCGGCCAACAGCTACATCAACATCCAATCCGACGCTGGTTACTCCTTCACCCCGGCCGCCGACGGCAGCGCGACCCTCAACTACATGGCGCAGTACTACTCCCAAGCTGGCTCGGCTACCGCCGGCAAGCTGCAAACCGTTGGCTACTGGACCCTGACCTACTAACAGGGGCAGCCGCCTCGTAGTGGTTGTAGTGAAGCTTGAAATATCCGGGGGAGGGTTTCCTCCCACCGGTCTTTAGAGGTGACCGAGCAATGGCAAGTCTGACTTCCAAATCCCTGTGGTTCGCTGGCTGTATCGGCCTGGCCATGTTGTGGTCCGGTCTGGCGGACGCCGGCATCGTCATCCAGGGCTCCCGCGTCGTCTACCCCGCCAAGGAGCGGGAGGTGACGGTCAAGATGAACAACATCTCCGACCAGCCCTCCCTGGTCCAGGCCTGGGTCGACAAAGGCAATGAAAAACTCACCGCCGACAAGGCCGATGGCCCATTCCTCATCACGCCACCCATTGCCCGTGTCGAAGCAAAGAAAGGCCAGGCCTTGCGCTTGATCTACACCGGCGACGACGCTGCTTCGAAGAAGCAGGAAACCGTTTTCTGGTTGAACGTTCTCGACGTTCCGCCCATGCCCAAGGACAAGGACGCCAACTTCCTTCAGGTCGCCGTGCGTTCACGCCTGAAAATCTTCTACCGCCCTGAAGGGCTGCCTGGCACCCCGGCCGACGCGGCCAAGGGGCTGCATTGGTCAGTCGCGCCCTCCGGTGCTGGTTACGTGTTGCGCGTCAAGAACGATGCTGCCTACCACGTGTCGCTGGTTACTGTGCAGCTGACCGCGAATGGCCAGGTTTTCACTGCTAAGGCCGACGACATGCCCATGGTTGCACCCAATGGCAGCAAGGACATCGCGTTGCCGGCACTCACCGCTCCGCCGGCCGCGGGGGCCAGGGTCGACTACCAGTGGGTCAGTGACTACGGCGCGCTGAACAAGGAAGAAGCCTCTCTCTAGGCATCTTCCCGGCGCGAGGCTTGAGCAGCCGCGCCTCCCCTTTTGTTTTGCTACTTGGAACCGGCCGATCAAGGTCTGGGGCGATTTTGCCTGCGAAAAAGTGAATACACAGAGCAACGATCATGGACATCACGCACGGCGGACTCCTCCCGCAGCATAAGATATCGCCCTTAACACGCGCTGTGGCTCTTGCCGTCGCACTGCCGGTCGCTTCCTGCTTCTGCCTGGTGTTGTCAGCTTTGCTGGCAACTGGCAGTCCAGTCATTCAGGCGGCTGAGCAGAACGAAGTGAATGCTTCTTCAAGCTTTGCGGCCTTTAACCCGAATTTCTTCGACAACGATGGCAAGACGCCCAGTGTCGACGTCACCCGCTTCGAGAACGGTACCCCTGTGTCACCGGGCGAGTACAGCCTGGATGTCTACGTCAATGATGGCTGGATCGGCCGTATGCCTATCCGTGCGGTGGCCAGCGGCGCCGACAAGACAACCGTGTCGGCTTACTGCATCCGCGCCTCGCAGTTCCGCGAAATGGGGGTGTCAGTGGACAAGCTGCCTCCGGAAAACCAGAAGCGTATCGTTGGCGATTGCGTCGAATTCTCCAAAGCGGTGCCTGACGGCAAGATTGACGTCGACTTGGCAGAACTGACCGCGCGTGTATCGATTCCGCAGCTCTATGTCGGCCGCGCCTTGCGCGGTTACGTCGACCCATCCCAGTGGGATGGCGGCGTGACCGCCGGCTTCGTCAACTACAACACCAATCTTTATCAAACCGACAGCTACGGCAGCAAATCAACCCAGGGCTACGCCGGCGTCAACGCGGGCGTCAACTTCGCCGACTGGCGCATGCGCTACAACGCCAGCTACAACCGCAACATGACCGACGGAGCGCCGACGCAAAGCGAATACAAATCCCTGAGCAGCTATGCCCAGCGTGACGTCACGCCGCTGAAGTCCCAGCTCACCATAGGCCAGTATTATTCGCCCAGTGACCTGTTCGACTCCGTGCCTTACACCGGTGTGCAGATGGCCAGCGATGATCGTATGTTGCCTGATGCCCAGCGCGGCTTCGCTCCCGATATTCGAGGTGTCGCCGATACCAACGCGCGTGTTCGAGTGAAGCAGGGCGACAATGTCATCTACGAAACCAGCGTGGCACCCGGTCCGTTCGAAATCAACGACCTGTACAACACCGGCTATGCCGGTGACTTGACCGTTGAAATCACCGAAGCCGATGGCCGCGTGAAGTCCTTCATGGTTCCCTACGCTTCCATCAGCCAGTTGGTGCGCCCCGGCGTATCGCGCTACAGCCTGACGGTCGGTAGGTACCGTGACGACACGCTCGAGCGCGAGCCTGACTTCGCCCAGGGCACCTACCAGTACGGTGTTAACAATCTGATGACCGCCTATACCGGCGGTATCCTTGCCGATACCTATCTGGCCGGCGAGGGCGGCTTGGCCTTCAGTACCGCGATGGGCGCGCTCGCGGTGGATGTGACGCTTTCACACGCCCAGGACCTGCCCACCGACCGCTATGGTATTAAGCGCAACATGGACGGCCAGAGCTACCGGTTGACTTACAGCAAGCTGCTCGAAGCCACCAGTACCAACATGACCATCGCGGCTTACCGCTTCAACAGCGCCGACTACCTCAGCCTGCAGGACTACGCCCAGGTCTGGGGACGGTTGGGCGAGCAGTACGATTTCGACCGACAGCGAAACCGCTACCAGCTTTCCGTGTCCCAGCCGGTTGGTGAGCGCAGCTCCTTCTATGTCAATGGCTCCAAGCAGGACTACTGGAACCGCAGCGGCAGCGATACCAGCTACCAGACTGGCTACACCACGGGCTGGAGCTGGGGTACCGTGGGCGTAAGCGCATCACGCACCAACAATCAGATCGGCAACTACGAAAATACATACATGCTCTCGATCAACGTGCCGATCGGCACCGAGTCGGCTAGCCCGATGACCGTGAGCAACAACTTCACCTTCAGTGATGGCAAGAACGATAACCTGCAGACCACCCTCAGCGGTGTGGTCGGGGACGAGCGCCAGTACAATTATTCGGTGTACGGCTCGGGTGACAAGAACGATGGTGATCGCACCTACAGCGGCGGCGCCAACGGTACCTACAATTCGCCGTACGCCACCTACAACGCCAACGTTAGCGGCGGCGATCATTACAAGCAGGTCGGCGGCGGCGTACGCGGCTCGGTCGTGGCGCATCCGGGTGGCATCAATTTCACCCAGAACCAGGGCGAAACGATCGCCGTGCTCGAGGCCAAAGGTGCTGAGGGAGCCTCGGTCAACGCCAACGTTGGCGCAAAGGTCGCCAGCAACGGCTACGCCGTGGTTGGCGGCCTCACCCCGTATCGTCAGAACGACCTGGAGATTGACCCCAAAGGCACCTCCGATAACGTCGAACTGCAGGTTACCCAGCAAAGCGTTGCTCCGCGCTATGGCTCGGTGGTCATGCTCAAGTACCCCACCACCAGTGGCGTGCCAGTGCTTATGATGATCGACCGCGAGGATGGTGCTGCGATTCCAGTGGGGGCCGAGGTGTTCGACGCCAAGGGCAACAACCTCTCTATGGTCGGCCAGGGCGGTAAGATCTTCATGCGCGGCCTCGAGCCCAAGGGCGAGTTGCTCGTCAAGTGGGGCAATGGCTCCGGCCAGAGCTGCCGCCTGAATTACGAGCTGCCCGAGGGCAAGGTGGAAGGGGGGGCTTTCCTGAAAACCAACGCCACCTGTTCGCTCGTACTGGACAAGCCGCAACTAGCCTCGCGTTGATGGAGGCGGCCCCACGGCCTCCTTTTTCTGGAAGGGGTATCACTCCCCTATTAGCGGCGTTGCAATACGCGCTCATCCCCAGTTTCTGGAGGGAGCGCGGGGCGGTCTTGTGGGGCGGCCTGTTTTTGATTTTTCCTGCCGACTATCGCGGAGCTGCTGTCAGATTCCATCTGACGAAAATATGGCAGGAGGCAGCGTCAATTCATACATGATTAGCCATGCGGGCTGATAGTGGCTGCCTGCTACCGAACTTTATATTCCTTGAGCTGGTGCTTACGTCAAGCAGTCAGCGCCGGGGAGTACATTCCCGGCCATGGTTTCACTCCTTCAAAGGATACTGAAGATGAATAAACTGTTGGTAGCGGGCATGTTGTCCACCTTGGTCGGCACACCAGCCTTTGCCTACGACGCTCAGGTCGAGATTAACGGCCAAGTGCTCGACGAGAGCTGTACCATTAACGGTTCCAGCGTGGCACCTGCAACGATCAACGTCTCTCTGCCGTCCATTAATAAGAACGCATTGAACAAAGTCGGTGACTGGGCCATGAATACACCCTTCACGCTGAAACTGACCAACTGCCCCAGCAGCGTCAAGGTTGTCTGGGAGAAGATGGCCAACGTCGATAGTGCAACGGGCGCCTTGGTTAATACTGTCGCGGGCACAAATGCGCAGCTCCGTGTGCTAGATGATGCCTTCGCGCCGATCAACCTGAACGCTGACACCGGCCGCACGGTAACCGGTGGCGCCGCTGACCTGGTGTACTACGGCCAGTATTACGCCAAGGTGGCGCCGGTGACTCCCGGCGAGCTCAGGACTTTCGGTTACATTACCCTGCAGTACTGACCCACCCAGCCCGCGTGCCCAGAGCGGGCTTCTGTTGTCCTCGCGCCCTGTTTTCAGGCCGATTCTCTCGCTTGATACCGTTTCGACTCCACTCCGGACCAAGTGGTATCTGACGCTGCCGGCTGTATGCGTTCCGATTTATACCGATCACTGGCGGAGTGCGCGGGCCAATGCCGGCATTGTCCTTATCCGGCCCCTGTCTGGCTGTAGCAGGAGTGAATGAACAGGTGCCGGATAAGTGCTGAGGTAGTGGGCGATACCTTGCTCTCACTGGTAGCGCATGGTGAGGGTCATGGCGGTATTGGCAGTGCCTACGTCGATGCTGGCGCCTGTCTGGTAGTAGCGCGCCTGCAGCGGAATGCTGTAGCTGCCGCCGGTGGCCGCGTTGTAGTTGGCAAAGGTTTTGTAGCTCGAGAGCGGGAACACCGCGCCGCTGCTGTCGAGCAGTTGGATGCCCACGCCGGTGGCCGTTGAGGTGCTGTCCACAGCAACCACTGATTGCGATGAATTGACGACCGTGGTGGTGGGGTCGAGCTTGTATTGGATGCTGCTCATGCCAGCCGGGCAGTTGTTGACGCTGATGTTGAAGTTGGTCGAGCGCGTGTAACTGCCAATGCCACTGAATTCGGCGCGCAGGTGCTTGCCCAGCGGGACACTGACGTTCGGTGTCTCGCAGGCGCCGACCACGATGGTGGTGGCCGTCGTTTGCCACTGCACTTGGGTTTGGCCGCCAGCGGGGTCGATGGCGGCTCTGAGTATGGTTGCGGCGGGGATCACACCGCCGCCGTTGGTCAAGGGGCCGTACTTGACCAAGGCCACCTTGCCCCCGGCGCTGGCTCGCTGCGTGGTATTTTGGATGGGGAAATCGATGGAGCGGGGGATGTTCCGGTAATCGTAGCTATTGCTGCCCCAACTGCCGGCTCCGCCCACGATGAAGCCGATGCCGGGGATGTTGGTCTTGAACACGCTATAGGTGACGCTGCCATCCGAATAGGTCGTGCCCGTATTAGCTCCCAGGCTTGCTCCGGCCGTGAAATTGATCTTGGCGCCATCGCCGATCGCGGTGCCTGTGCAATTCCACATGCTGGTCTGGCTAGGCCAGTTGGCCACCCAGCCGCCCAGTATGGTTGGGGCCTGCGAGTCGCGTGGAACCGCTATCGTACTGGGCAGCGAAAGGGTCAGCATGTTGGCTACGCCGGTGAGGTTACAACTGATGTTGGCCCATGCCGTGCTGGTGCCGACCAGCAGCATCGGCGCCAAGAGACACCGAGTCATAATCAATGGCCGCTGCCACTTTCCGTTGTATGCCATCCTGATAGCCCTGTCTGATAATGTCAGTGGCTACTATGGCTTGCGGCGGTGTTGCTGAGAGAGTCTACGATTCCGGTGACGGCTCCGGAGAAATCTGAAATCTCTCGCCTTTGCGGCGAGGGCCGAGTCGTTCAGCACTTAAATCGACGCGTGCCGCTGATGAACAGCGCTGGACGTGACTAGGTTGCAGTGCTGCTCTGGCCCCCTCTACCTGCCAGGGCCGAAGTCTCTACTGATACAACATGGTCAGGGTCATGGCTGTATTGGCCGTGCCGGTGCCGATGGAGGCGCCGGTCTGGTAGTAGCGCGCCTGAAACGGAATGCTGTAGCTGCCGCCGGTGGCCTTGTTGTAGTTGGTAAAGGTCTTGTATGTCGACAGTGGGAACACGGCGCCAGTGCTGTCGAGCAGTTGGATACCCACGCCGGTGGCCGTTGAGGTGCTGTCCACAGCAACTACCGATTGCGACGAATTGGTGACCGTGGTGACGGGGTCGAGCTTGTACTGGATTGCGCTCATGCCAGCCGGGCAGTTGTTGACGCTGATGTTGAAGTTGGCTGAGCGCGTGTAACTGCCAATACCACTGAATTCGGCGCGCAGGTGCTTGCCCAGTGGGACACTGACGTTCGGTGTCTCGCAGGCGCCGACCACGATGGTGGTGGCCGTCGTTTGCCACTGCTCTTGGATTTGGCCGCCAGCGGGATCAATGGCGGCTCTGAGTATGGTTGCGGCGGGGATCACACCGCCGCCGTTGGTCAAGGGGCCGTACTTGATCAAGGCCACCTTGCCCCCGGCGCTGGCTCGCTGCGTGGTATTTTGGATGGGGAAATCGATGGAGAAGGGGATGTTCCGGTAATTGTAGCTATTGCTGCCCCAACTGCCGGCTCCGCCCACGATGAAGCCGATCCCGGGGATGTTGGTCTTGAACACGCTATAAGTGACGCCGCCATCCGAATAGGTCGTGCCCGTATTGGCTCCCAGGCCTGCTCCGGCCGTGAAATTGATCTTGGCGCTATCGCCGACTGCGGTGCCTGTGCAATTCCACATGCTGGCCTGGCTAGGCCAGTTGGCCACCCAGCCGCCCAGCATGGTTGGGGCCTGCGAGTCGCGCGGAACCGCTATCGTGCTGGGCAACGAAAGGGTCAGCATGTTGGATGTGCCGAGGCTACAACTGATGTTGGCCCAGGCGCCGCTGGTGCACACGAGCAGCAATATCGCCGCGAACCATTGAGCGTTTCTGACCGATGTCCGCTTCCCCTTTGCTTTGATAGACATTTTGATAACCTAATTTGCTGATACCAGCGGCTATCTTCGGGGCCTGCGGTGTAGGAATGTAGTCGTATTGTCCTGCTGATGGTGTAAGAAGGGCCTGAAGTCTTGCGGTGTCAGGACGTTTCGTCCTCAGGCATTGCGCAGGCGGATCAGCAGGTCCAGCGTCGGATAGCCGTCTGCCGGCAGCCCCGCAGATTTTTGGAAAGTACGGATTGCCTGCCTTGTGTTGGCGCCGATGATGCCGTCTACGGTGCCTGGCTGATGGCCCTTGGCGGCTAACAGCTGCTGCAATTCGATCCTTTCGCTGCGGCTCAGTTGCACCTCCTCGACTGGCCATTCCCCCGCCAGTTGGCCGCCGCCTTTGAAGCTATCGGCGAGCAGGCCGACGGCGAGGGCGTAGGAGGTTGAGTTGTTGTACTTGAGAATGGCGCGGAAGTTGTCCGTTACCAGGAATGCCGGGCCGCGATAGCCTGCTGGGAGTACCAGTGAGACGCTCGCCTGCGGATCGCCAGGCAGCGTGCCGCTGGCCGGCCGCACCCCCAGGCGCAGCCATTCGGCCATGGGCTTGCGGATGCTCATTTCAGCGAGGGCGTAGTCGAAGCCCTGCGGCAGACGGACCTCAAAGCCCCAGGTCTGGCCGCGCTGCCAGCCGGAAGTCTTCAGGTAGTTGGCGGTGGAGGCCAGCGCGTCGCTGGGCGAGTCCCAGATATCGCGCCGGCCATCGCCGTCGAAGTCCACGGCGTAGCGGTTGTAGGTCGTCGGGATGAACTGCGTCTGCCCCATGGCACCGGCCCAGGAACCGATCATGTTGCTGGCGGGCACGTCGCCGTGCTGGATGATCTGCAAGGCGGCGATCAGCTGGTCGCGGCCGAAATCCGGGCGACGGCCTTCGTAGGCGAGCGTGGCGAGGGAGCGAATAACGTTCTTGCTGCCCATCTGCCGGCCGAAATTGCTTTCCATGCCCCAGATCGCGACGACGGCTTCGCGGTCGACGCCGTAGCTGGTGTCGATGCGTTGCAGCGTCTCGGCGTTCTGCGACAGGCGGTCCTGGCCATTGCGGACCCGCGCTGGCGAGACGGCGCTTTCCAGATACTGCCAGACCGGACGGGTGAATTCGGGTTGACTACGATCTGCGGTCACTACCGAATCATCCGGCTCGATGCCATCGAAGGCTGTGTCGAATGTTTCTGCGCGAATGCCGGCAGCCAGCGCCTGGATGCGGAAGTCGTCGCGCCATTGGGCGAAGCTTTGCGTTGGTCGGGCATGCTCGGCAGCGGCGCCCTTTGGGGGCGGCTCCGTGCAGGACGTCAGCAGGCCGAAGCTGGCCAGGGACAGAGCGGCGACGAGCAGGCAGCGTTGGCCGACAACAGGTGAAACAGGCTTGCGCATTGCTCTCCTCGGGAACTGGCAGGGGAGGGGCCACCTTAGCATGGCCACTGTGACGCGTCTGCGTTGGGCAGAATCGGCGGGTGTGCAGATTCGATGGCGCAGCCGCGGGAAAATTCCCCCTGGCGACAAGGTAACCGTCGGGCGGCGCGCCGCCGCACTCTTGTAGGGCGCATAACGCGCCAGCGTTATCCGCCGTGGAGGATGCGGCGGATAACCCGTTCCGGGGTATGCGCCCTACGGTCGGCCATCTGGCGTTGCTGCGCCCTACGGTCCGGTCGTCTGGTGCCGGCCCACGGTCTGCCCCGTTACTGCTTGGGTGTGGCGCCGGTTTCCTGATCGACCTTGGGCGCGCTCTGGTTCAGTTCCTTGAGCATGTCGTCATAGGCGGCGCAGTCGTCCGGGCGCTGTTCGCTGGAGCGAGACTTCTTCATTTCCGCGAGTTTTTCATTGAGCTTCTGTGCGCGTTGGGGATCGCTGCGGGTGACTTCGGTGACCTTGGCGGCGACTTGCTTGCCCTTGGCTTCGGCTTCCTGGTCGGAGCAGAACGCATGGGCGGACAGGCTGAAGGGAAGGGCGAGGATGGCGAGGATCAGGGGAGCTTTCATGGTTTGGACCTCCAGGGCTTGGCTGTCCGGTTGAAAGCGAAAGGGCGGGGCTGGTTCAGGTTTTTTGAGGATTTCAGGCCGCCAGAAGCGAAGAAGCCTCCCAGTTTCGGGAGGCTTCGCGGCGGTAGCTGCCTTTGCCTTTGAGCGGCTGTTCCTGGCGGCTGCGGAACAGGGGCTGTGCGACCAGGGATTTGGCCTTGTTCGGCCGTTTGGATTTCTTCGCCATGTGACTTTCCTCGTTTAGGCCGGTGCCATTGCCGGCGGGCGCATCTTCTGCCTATCTGGGACGTTTGTCCATGCCATTGGTCACCGGCGAGCGGGCCAAGACTGCCGTGTGCGATTCGGGGCTACTCTGGTCGACGGACCTTTCTGGCACCACGGACAAGAACGAGGGCAAGGGCGATGAAGTTTCTGTGCATGATCTACTTTGACGAGCGCAAGGCGGCGGAGCTGCCGGAGGCCGAGCTGCGCGGCATCGTCGACGAGTGCATGACCTACAGCGAGCAACTGCGGCGCAGCGGTAATTACATCGCGGCCAATGCGCTGTTGCCGACGCCGACCGGGCGCACAGTGCGCGGCCAGGGTGACAAGCTTGCCGTTACCGACGGGCCTTTCGCCGAGACGCGGGAGCAGTTGGGCGGCTTCTACCTGATCGAGGCGCAGAGCATGGAGGAGGCCGAGCGCATCGCCGCGAAGATTCCACCGGGGCGGCTGGGCTGTGTGGAAGTACGCCAGGTACGGGAGTGGGAGTGAGGTATGGCGGCGGCGTTGGGGCGAGTAACGCGCAGTGTTGTCCGCCGAAGGCAAGACGGCGAATAACCCGTTCAGGGTTATTCGCGCCGGGATGCGCGGTGCCGAATGGCAGGAGCGCCCCATGGGCGCGATCACGGGCATGGCCCGCTCCTACAGGGGGATGCAGCCATTCAGAATGGTGGTTGGCTATTTCCTGAGAGGTGAACCGGGCCACGCTATGCGGCTAAACGTCCGGGTTTGAGCTGTCAGACCAGCGAATTCTCCTACGTTCTTTTAGCCTTGAGGGCCTACGTGCGTGCTCGCTAGATTCCACTTGCCACGGCCCAAAAAACCGTGGCCGGGTGTCGCAGCCCGTGTTGAGCTCGGTGCCACGTAAGGCCATAGCCCTAGTCATCGCGATCCTCGGCTCGCCATCACTAAGCGCATCTATGGCGGATCGTGCGGTGCAGGCTTACGCCTGGCCGGTTCTTGGCTCCCTGCTCCCGGTACTGCGACCTCCGCACGGTCCGCCTCCCTAATTCGCGTCGCAGCGAGTAGGGGGGCGGTTTTTCATCGAGCAGGGAGAATCGCAAGATGCACTATCCCTTTTTTACGCCCGTGCCCCGCCAGAGTCCTTCGTTTCCCGTCGTACTTCCCCCGGAGGTCCGCCATGACTGAGTTCCTGCCCGTCCCGCTGGAGTCCCGGCCCTATGAGGACGTGATGTTCATCAATGCCCTGGCTTCGATCGAGCAGTTACGCGACGCTGCGCTGCGCCGCCTGACGGCCGTGGAAGACCTGCTGAGCCTGCTGGAGGATGACTCCGACCCTGGCCTGATCCGCGCTACGTCGCGGCTGGCTTCGGCATTGTTGCCGCTGGTCAGCGAGGCGCGACAGCTCTACGAGTTGTCGCTGGACCGGCCGACTCAAGAGCGGGTAAGAGGACGCAATGTGCTTCAGGAAGTCGACACAGCGATCCGCTGAATGACGTAGGGCGCATAACGCGTCAGCGTTATCCGCCGGGAGATGGCCGGCGGATAACCTGTTCCAGGTTATGCGCCCTACAGTTTGGGGCTGTGAGAATTCAGGCCGAAGGCAGGCTGATGCGCTGCCCGGCGACCAGCAGAGCGAGGCGGGCGAGGCTGTTCCAGACGTTGCCGGGCGCCTGGCCCTTGATCTGTGCGTCGATCAACTGGGCGTCCTGCAGCATCTGGTTCCAGCGCTGCGCGGTGTGCCGCTGCAGGGCCTTGCTCATCAGCGGGCGGCGCTTGTCCCAGATGGGCGGTCGGCACTGACTGAAGGCCTTGTCCAGCGGTATGCCCTGGCTGAACTGCTGGGCAAGGCTGGCTAGCACGCGGACTTCCCGGGCCAGGGCCCAGAGAATCACCGGCGGCTCAACGCCTTCGCCGCGCAGGCCTTCGAGCATGCGCAGGCAGTGGGCGGCTTCGCCATTGAGGGCGGCATCGATCAGGCCGAAGACGTCGAAGCGCGCGCTGTCGGCCACGGCGGCCTGTACGGTGTCGGCGTCGATCTGCTGGCCATCGGCGAGCAGCTTGAGCTTTTCGATTTCCTGGGCGGCGGCCAGCAGGTTGCCTTCGACGCGCGCTGCGATCAGGTCCACCGCTTCCTGGCTGGCGGCAAGGCCGGCCTGGGACAGGCGCTGGCGAATCCACTGCGGCAGCTGGTGCACGTCGATAGGCCAGATCTGGATGAACTGGGCCGCATCGCCATCGATCAGGGCCTTGGCCCATTTGGTCTTCTGCGTGCTGCCGTCGAGCTTGGGCAGGCTGACCAGCAGGACGGTGTCTTCCGGTGGGCGCTGCAGGTATTCCTGGAGGATGGCCGCGCCCTTGTCGCCGGGCTTGCCGGAGGGCAGGCGCAGTTCGATCAGGCGCTTTTCGGCGAACAGCGAGAGGCTGGCGCCGGCTTCGAGCAGTTGGCCCCAGTCGAAGTTGGCTTCGGCGTTGAACACCTGACGTTCGCCGAAGTCACGCTGGCGGCAGGCGGTGCGGATGGCGTCGCAGGCCTCCTGGCAGAGCAACGGTTCGTCGCCGCTGACCACGTAGACGGGCGCGAGGTTGCCTTGCAGGTGCTTGGCGAGTTGTCCGGGATTGAGCTTCATAATGAGAAAGGGGCCGGTTGGCCGGCCCCTTGTCGCTTACTGCGCTTTCGGGAATTCGATCGGCGATTGCTGCGGCTGAGACTTGGCAGCCTCGTCCGCGGCCTTCATCGCGTCCGCTTCGGCCTTGGCCTTGGCTTCTGCCTTGGTCTGTAGCTCGTCGAGCTGGGCCGGAGTGATCAGCTGCAGGCGGGTGACCATCTGCTGGACCAGGTCGCGGCGCATTTCGGCGCGGATCTGCTGGGCTTCCTGGTCGGAGCCGATCAGGTTGTTCTCATCCTGCACATAGACCTTGCGGACCTGAACCTGGTTGGCGAGCAGCAGCAGGTTGTCGGTGCCACGGATCTCGTAGCTCAGGGTATTGGTCAGTTCGTTTTCCGCGCTGCGCGCCGAGCTGGTGTAGCTGACGCTGCGGCTGGTCACGTCTTCGCGGGCGAGGATCAGGTGGTACGGCGCACGCGAGACGACTTTCACGCCGCTACCTTCAAGCACCTGCTTGAGCTGCGTGACGGTGTCGCCATAGGCGTTGCGCGCGCTCACGTCGATTTCCTTGAGCGCAAAGTTCGTATCGCCCAGGCCACGCAGTTGGAAACCGCAGGCGCTCAGCACGCTGGCCAGGCCGATCAGCGCGAGGCTGGTCAGGATACGTTTCATCAAGCTTCCCTCACTCCTGTTGATCCGGTATGCCCGTGGCGAAGGTGCCACGGGCGAATGGGTCTTTTCCAGCGTTGCTTTTAGTTGGCGACGATATTGACCAGCTTGCCGGGCACCACGATGACCTTGCGGATGGTCAGGCCGTCGGTGAAGCGCAGCACGTTCTCGTTGGCGCGGGCGGCCGCTTCGACGTCCTCGCGGCTGGCGCTGGCGGGCATTTCGATGTGGCCGCGCAGCTTGCCGTTGACCTGTACCACCAGTTGCAGGCTGTCCTGCACCAGGGCGGCTTCGTCGACCTGCGGCCAGCTGGCGTCGATCACGGCGCCGTCCTTGCCCAGCTCCTGCCAGACCACGTGGCAGATGTGCGGGGTGATCGGGGCGAGCAGCAGGGTGACGGTTTCCAGGCCTTCCTGCAGCAGGGCGCGGTCGGCGGCGGATTCGGCCGGAGCCTTCTCCAGCACGTTCATCAGGGTCATCACGGCGGCGATGGCGGTGTTGAACTTGTGGTGCTGGCCTACGTCCTGGCTGGCCTGGCGGATGGCCAGGTGGATGGCGCGGTGAATGGCCTTCTGTGCGTCGTCCAGCGCGGATTTGTCCACGGCGCCGGCAGGGCCTGCGTTGACGTGGGCCTGGGCCAGACGCCAGACGCGGCGCAGGAAGCGGTTGGCGCCTTCGATGCCGGAGTCGGACCATTCGCAGCTCATGTCCGGCGGCGAGGCGAACATCATGAACAGGCGGCAGGTGTCGGCGCCGTAGGCATCGATCATGGCCTGCGGGTCCACGCCGTTGTTCTTGGACTTGGACATCTTCTCGGTGCCGCCGATTTCCACCGGCAGGCCGTCGGTCTTCAGGCGAGCGCCGATGACCTTGGCCTTGGCATCACGTTCGACTTCCACGTCCGCCGGGTTGAACCATTCCTTGCCACCGTTGGCGGCGACGCGGTAGTAGGTCTCGGCGACCACCATGCCCTGGGTCAGCAGGTTCTTGAACGGCTCGTCCGAGTCGATCAGGCCTTCGTCGCGCATCAGCTTGTGGAAGAAGCGCGCGTACAGCAGGTGGAGGATGGCGTGTTCGATACCGCCGATGTACTGGTCGACCGGCAGCCAGTAGTTGGCGGCCTTCTTGTCCAGCATGCCGTCTTCGAACTGCGGGCAGGCGTAGCGGGCGAAGTACCAGGACGACTCGACGAAGGTGTCCATGGTGTCGGTTTCGCGCTTGGCCGGCTGGCCGCATTTCGGGCAGCTGCACTCGTAGAACGACGGCAGTTTGGCCAGCGGCGAGCCGGCGCCGTCCGGCACCACGTCTTCGGGCAGGACGACCGGCAACTGGTCGGCCGGTACCGGCACGTCGCCACAGGTGTCGCAGTGGATGATCGGAATCGGGCAGCCCCAGTAGCGCTGGCGGCTGATGCCCCAGTCACGCAGGCGGAACTGGGTGCGCTGCTGGCCGAGGCTCTTGGCGGCGAGATCGGCGCCGATGGCGTCGAACGCGGCCTGATAGCCGAGGCCGTCGTACTTGCCGGAGTTGACGGTGATGACGCTCTCGTCCTTCAGGCCGTACCACTCTTTCCAGAGGGTCGATTCGAAGTCGTTGTCGGCACCGACCTGGGCGATCACTTGCTGGATCGGCAGGGCGTATTTGTTGGCGAACTCGAAATCGCGCTCGTCGTGACCCGGCACGGCCATCACGGCGCCTTCGCCGTAGGTCATCAGGACGTAGTTGGCGATCCACACCGGCAGCTTGTCGCCGGTTAGCGGGTGCTCGACGAAAAGGGAAGTGGCGACGCCTTTCTTCTCCTGGGTGGCGATGTCGGCTTCGGCGACGCCGCCGCGCTTGCACTCGTCGATGAACGCCTGCAGCGACGGATCGCGCTCGGCGGCCAGGGTGGCCAGCGGGTGCTCGGCGGCCACGGCGACGTAGGTGGCGCCCATCAGGGTGTCCGGACGGGTGGTGAAGACCTTCAGCTGGCCGGCTTCGCCGATGGAGGCCTGGTCATAGGGGAAGGCGATCTCCATGCCGCGGGACTTGCCGATCCAGTTGCGCTGCATGGTCTTGACCTGTTCCGGCCAGCCCGGCAGGTCGTCGAGGCTGGACAGCAGCTCTTCGGCGTAGGCGGTGATCTTGAAGTAGTACATCGGGATTTCGCGCTTCTCGATCAGCGCGCCCGAACGCCAGCCACGGCCATCGATGACCTGCTCGTTGGCCAGTACGGTCTGGTCCGCCGGGTCCCAGTTCACGGTACCGTTCTTGCGGTAGATCACGCCCTTCTCGAACAGGCGGGTGAACAGCCACTGTTCCCAGCGGTAGTAGTCCGGCTTGCAGGTGGTGACTTCGCGGGACCAGTCGATCGCCAGGCCCAGGCTGTTGAGCTGGGACTTCATGTAGGCGATGTTGTCGTAGGTCCAGGCCGCCGGGGCGACGTTGTTCTTCATCGCGGCGTTTTCCGCCGGCATGCCGAACGCGTCCCAGCCCATCGGCTGCAGGACGTTCTTGCCCTGCATGCGGTGGTAGCGGCTGATCACGTCACCGATGGTGTAGTTGCGCACGTGCCCCATGTGTAGCTTGCCGCTCGGATACGGGAACATCGACAGGCAGTAGAACTTCTCCTTGCCGGCGACTTCGTCGACGCGGAAAGAGTTGTGTTCGTTCCAGAAGTTCTGGGCCTGGGATTCGATCTCGAGAGGCTGATATTGCTCGTGCATGGCGCGATTTGAACCTGTACGGAAAAGAATTGTGCAGCCAGGAAGGTCGAGTGGCCCTTTCGCTGAACCGACCCCTGAGAAGACCCGGGCCGGGCGGCTACAGAAAGCCTCGTAGCATACATGACCCCCACTCGAGCCGGTAGCCCGCGCCGTTTGTCGCACGCTCGGTGTTGCACGGGGTGGGCCGCTAAGCTTTGCCTGAGGGCGGGAGGTTTCCGCCTGTCTTGAGGTGACTGATGGCTGAGCTGCATCGCGCAAGTGCTTCGGGTTCCGGTCTGTATGAACGGTTGTTGCAACGGCTCGCGCTGGCCCTGGATGAGGCCGACACCGCTGAGCGACTACGTGACGAATGCCCCGTGGAACTGGAGTTGCGCGGTTTGAGCAGTGCCGAGATGGAGTTGATCAGGGCTTATCTGGACCAGGATGTGAACTGGCTGCGCGGCTGGCATGCCGCGGCGGAGGAGCTCGCCATGCTGGAGCGTGCCCCGGCTCGGGCGCCGCGCCATGTGCGCCAACCCACACCGCCCAGCCGTCCACGCCTGGTGACGCGCCCGCAGCAGCTGCAATGCGCGCTGTGTGGCTCGCCTGTGGCCTGGAGCCGCAATCAGGGCGTGCTGCCCTGCACTTCCTGTGGCTCGCAGTTGTTCCGCAACGCGAAGGCACGCTGACATTTCCCCGATCCGTTAGGCTTGGCGCCTCGACAAGGAGTCGCCAATGCCTATCCGCTTCATCCTCAAACAGATTTTCATGCCGCCGGGATTGCTGCTGCTGTTGCTCTTCCTGGGCTTCGTGCTGCGCCGGCGCTATCCGCGCTTGTCGGTGTTCTGCTTCTTTTCCGGTTTCCTCGGTCTGCTGGTGATGAGCCTGCCGGTGACGGTGGAGTGGGGCGCACGCCAGCTGGAGCAGCAGGATGCGCTGAAACAGACAGAGTGGGCGGGGCTGGCGCAGCGCGCCGACGCCATCGTGGTGCTCGGCGCTGGTCGGGTGCGCGGGGATCGTGCCTGGGATGAGGACCAGCCGGGCCTGATGGCTCGCGAGCGCATTCGCTATGCCGCACGCCTGGCCAAGGCCAGCGGCCTGCCAGTGCTGACTTCCGGCGGCCTGCACTACGGCACGCCGCCCTCCGAGGCGCGGATCATGGCGCAGAGCCTGCGGGACGATTACGGCGTGCCGGTGCGCTGGGAGGAGGGGCGCAGCCGCACGACCTGGGAGAACGCCCGGTTCAGCGCCGAGATGCTGCGCGAGGCGGGTATCCAGCGAGTAGTGCTGGTGACCAGCGCCATTCACATGCCGCGCTCGATCTGGAGCTTCGAGAAGGCCGGGCTGGAAGTTCTGCCGGCGCCCTCGGGCTACATCGGTACGGACGACGCAGTGCCCATGGGCGGTTGGCTGCCGGAAGGGCGGGCGATCTGGCAGAGCGGGCAGTTGCTCAATGAGGCGATCGGGTTGGTCGGCTATCGGTTGTTCTACCGCTAGCCTCCGCCATGAAAAAGGGCCTCGCAATGAGGCCCTTGTTCGTTGGAATCAGCCGAATAGCCGGCGTTCTTCCGGGTGCGTACGGCGGCGTACCAGTGCCCACACCAGCAGCACAGCGCTGAGGATCGCCAGCGGCCAGACGCGCCACTGCAGGTACGGCGTCATGCCCTGCATCGGCACCACTTCGCCACGCAGCACGCCTTGCTGGAACTGCGGGATCTGCACCGCCAGCTTGCCGAACGGGTCGATCAGCGCGGTGACGCCGTTGTTGGTGCCGCGCACCATCCAGCGCCCGGCTTCCAGGGCGCGCATCTGCGCCATCTGCAGGTGCTGCAGCGGGCCGATGGAGGTGCCGAACCAGGCGTCGTTGCTGATGGTCAGCAGCAGCTGGCTCTGCGCTGCGAGTTCGGCGGCGAATTCCGGGTAGACCACTTCGTAGCAGATGTACGGCGCCACGGAGTAGCCCTTGGCCTTGAGCAGCGGCTGGTCGGCCGGACCGCGGGCGAAGTCGGACATGGGCAGGTCGAAGAAGCTGATCAGGCCGCGCAGCAGGTCCTGCAGCGGGACGTATTCACCGAAGGGCACAAGCTTCTGCTTGAGGTAGTTGCCGCTGCCTTCGCCGACCACGGTGATGCCGTTGTAGTAGCGAATGCCTTCGGTGGTCTTCTCGCGTACCGGTACGCCGGTGATGAGCGCGGCCTTCTTGGCGGTGGCGACGCCGTTGATCATCTCCAGGTAGCCGGTGGCCTGGTCCTTGAGCACCGGCACGGCGGTTTCCGGCCAGACGATCAGGTCGACGTCGTTCTGCTCGGCGGTCAGGTCGCGGTACAGCTCCAGCTGGTGGGTGATGGCCTTGGGGTCCCACTTCATTTCCTGGGCGATGTTGCCCTGCAGCGCGGCGACCTTCAGCGGTGCGCCGGCCGGAGTGGTCCAGGCGTGACCCTTGTAGCCCAGGCCCACGGCCCAGGGGGTGATCAGCAGGACCAGGCCGGTGACCAGGCGCGCCGGGCGCCGGGTCAGGGCCGGGAGGTTGATGATCAGCGCGCCGGTCAGGGCTATGCCGAAGGACACCAGCCAGACGCCGCCCAGCGGGGCGAGGCCGGCCAGCGGGCCGTCCAGCTGGCTGTAGCCGGCGTAGAGCCAGGGGAAGCCGGTGAGGAACCAGCTGCGGAACAGCTCCAGCACCACCCACAGCGCAGCGAAGGCCAGTGCGTCGCTGACCGGCGCATTGTTGCGACGGAAGAACTTCGCCCAGATCCACGCCGGCAGGGCAAAGAAGAAGGCCACGCCGGCACTGAAGCCGCCGACCAGGAAGCCCGCCAGTGGCCCGGACGCGCCGCCGAAGTTGTGGATGCTGAAGTAGATCCAGCTGGTGCCGGCGATGAAGGCGCCGAAGCCGTACCACCAGCCGCGCCAGAGCGCCGAACCCGCGGTGGTGCCGCGCAGGCCGAGGTAGAACAGGGCCAGCGAGAGCACTGCCAGCGGCCAGTAGCCGAACGGGGCCAGGGTCAGCGGCGTGAGCGCGCCGGCGGCCAGGGCGAGCAGGTGGCCTGGCAGGCCGGGGCGGGTGATCCAGCGCATCGGAAATCCTTGTTGCGGTTAAGCGATGCGCAAGAGTAATGGAGAGACGAACGGTAGGCTATGGGGATGAAAGCCAAAAGCCATGAGCTGACTGCGGCGGGATGTTGCAGGACGCGGAGGGTTTTTCTGTAGGAATTCAGTGAGGGGTGTTTCGCGCGCTCCTGTAGGAGCGGACTTTGTCCGCGATTGCGGGCATGGCCCGCTCCTACAGGGTGCGTGGTGGCTCAGTCCTGCAGCGGGGTGAGGCGCAGCAGGTGCAGCCGACGGCTGTCCGCGTTGAGCACGCGGAAGCGGAAGCCGCCCAGTTCGGTGGTTTCGTTGCGCTTGGGCAGGTGCCCGAAGGCGCTCATCACCACGCCGCCGACGGTGTCGAATTCCTCGTCGGAGAATTCCGCGCCGAAGAAATCGTTGAAGGCTTCCACCGGGGTCAGCGCCTTGACGATGAAGTCGCCGCTGGGCAGCGGCTTGATGTAGCTGTCTTCCTCGACGTCGTGCTCGTCCTCGATATCGCCGACGATCTGCTCCAGCACGTCCTCGATGGTCACCAGTCCCGCCACGCCGCCGTATTCGTCGATGACGATGGCCATGTGGTTGCGGTTGGCGCGGAATTCGCGCAGCAGCACGTTCAGGCGCTTGGACTCGGGCACGAAGGTGGCCGGGCGCAGCAGGTCCTTGATGTTGAAGGCGTGATTCTGGTCGTGGAGGACCAGCGGCAGCAGGTCCTTGGCCAGCAGGACGCCCATGATGTCGTCCAGGCTCTCGCCGATCACCGGGTAGCGCGAGTGCGCCGCTTCGATGATGGCCGGGAGGAAGTCGGCAGGCTTCTGCGTCGACTTGATGGAGATCATCTGCGAACGCGGGATCATGATGTCGCGGACCTGGAGGTCCGCCACCTGGATCGCGCCTTCGACGATCGACAACGCTTCGCTGTCCAGCAGCTTGTTGTCGTGGGCTTCGCGCAGCAGCTCAAGCAGCTCCTGGCGGTTTCTCGGCTCATGGGCAAAAGCCTGGGTGATCTTGTCCAACCACGACTTGTGCCCATTGCTCGATCGGTCTTCGCTCATCTTTTCCTTGCTCGGTGGCTTTTATTCTTCATCGGCCGCGTATGGGTCCGGGTGACCCAGTTCAGCCAGCAATTCGCGTTCCAGGCCTTCCATTTCCTCGGCTTCTTCATCTTCGATGTGATCGTAGCCGAGCAGGTGGAGGCAGCCATGGATGACGAGGTGGGCCCAGTGGGCCTCGGCGGACTTGCCCTGTTCGGCGGCCTCGCGGGTGACTACAGGGGCGCAGATCACCAGGTCGCCGAGCAGCGGGATGTCCAGCAACTCATCGGGAACATCGGCGGGGAAGGACAGTACGTTGGTGGCGTAGTCCTTGTGTCGCCAGGTCTTGTTCAGTTCGCGCCCTTCGGTTTCGTCCACCAGGCGGATGGTGAGTTCCGAATCATTCTGGCGTTGGCGCAGGGCCAGTTCGCACCAGTGACGGAACTGCGCTTCGCTCGGCAGGCCGGTCGCTTCGCAGGCGACCTGCAGGTCCAGTTCAAGCATGCTTGTTGCCCTGGCCTTCTACGCCGGTCAGGCGATTCTCGTAGGCGTCGTAGGCATCGACGATGCGCTGCACCAACGGGTGACGCACGACGTCCTTGGACTTGAAGTGGGTGAAGCTGATACCGGGGACGTCGCGCAGCACTTCCATCACGTGCTTCAGGCCCGAGCGCGTGCCTTTGGGCAGGTCGACCTGGGTAACGTCGCCAGTGATCACCGCGGTGGAGCCGAAGCCAATCCGGGTGAGGAACATCTTCATCTGTTCCATCGTGGTGTTCTGGCTTTCGTCGAGGATGATGAAGCTGTTGCTCAGCGTGCGGCCGCGCATATAGGCCAGCGGCGCGACCTCGATCACCTGGCGTTCGATCAGCTTGGCCACGGTCTCGAAGCCGAGCATCTCGTACAGCGCGTCATACAGCGGGCGCAGGTACGGGTCGATCTTCTGCGACAGGTCGCCGGGCAGGAAGCCGAGCTTCTCGCCGGCCTCGACTGCCGGGCGCACCAGCAGGATGCGGCGGATCTGCTCGCGTTCCAGGGCGTCCACGGCGCAGGCCACGGCAAGGTAGGTCTTGCCGGTGCCGGCCGGGCCGATGCCGAAGTTGATGTCGTGGTCAAGGATGGCCTTCACGTAGCGCTGCTGGTTCGCACCGCGCGGGCGGATATGCGCCTGGCGGGTCTTGAGCGTGACCAGCGGGGCGACGGGCTCGACGGAGAGCTCTTCCAGGCCGGACTCCTGCAGGAACAGGTGGACCATGTCAGGCGTCAGCTCGGTGCCGTTCTGCACTTCGCGGTAGAGGCGCTGCAGGAGGTTTTCGGCCGCTTGGGTGCGCTCGGGGTCACCGACCAGTTCGAACTGGTTGCCGCGGTTGCGGATCTCGATGCCGAGGCGCTTCTCGATCTGGTGCAGGTGTTCGTCGAACTGACCGCACAGGTTGGCGAAGCTGCGGGCCTCGAAGGGCTCGAGCATGAAACGATGGATATCCAGGGGGGCGTTCAAGGTGTTGTCTAAGTCGCCGTGCTTCAAAGGGAGATGGTCGAAGAATAACCCCACGCGACCGAGTACGAAAGTTCAGTCGCCAAGGGGGTAGTCAACGGTCGGTTGCCAGTGACGTGCTTCTACTGTCAGTGGCGTGCTTCCAGCAGGGTCGCGCGCAGGGAGTTGGGCAGCGCCTCGTAGATTTCCACGTCGACGAACTGGCCGATCAGGCGCGGATTGTCGCAGCGGAAGTTGACCACGCGGTTGTTCTCGGTGCGGCCCTGCAATTGGCCAGGGTCGCGCTTGGCGTAATCGGTGACGAGGATGCGCTGGATGGTGCCGACCATCCGTCGGCTGATCTCGAAACCCTGGTGATTGAGGCGGCTGTTGAGCGTCAGCAGGCGCTGCTTCTTCACCTCGTCCGGGGTGTCGTCGGCCAGGTCGGCGGCCGGGGTGCCCGGGCGCGAGCTGTAGATGAAGGAGAAGGAGTAATCGAAGCCGACGTCCTCCACCAGCTTCAGGGTCTGCTCGAAGTCTTTCTCGGTCTCGCCGGGGAAGCCGATGATGAAGTCCGAGCTGATGCAGATGTCCGGCACCGCGGCCTTCAGCTTGCGGATACGCGACTTGAATTCCAGTGCGGTGTGGTTGCGCTTCATCGCCGCGAGGATGCGGTCGGAGCCGGCCTGTACCGGCAGGTGGACGAACTTCACCAGTTGCGGCACTTCGGCGTGGGCGGCGATCAGCGAGTCGGAGAATTCCAGCGGGTGCGAGGTGGTGTAGCGGATGCGCTCGATGCCATCGACCTCGGCGACCACGCGGATCAGTTCGGCGAAGTCGGCGATGCGCCCGTCATGGGTCGGGCCGCGGTAGCCGTTGACGTTCTGGCCCAGCAGAGTGACTTCCTTCACGCCGTTCTCGGCCAGGTGGATCACCTCGGCCAGCACGTCGTCGAACGGGCGGCTGACTTCCTCGCCGCGGGTGTAGGGGACCACGCAGAAGGTGCAGTACTTGCTGCAGCCTTCCATCACCGAGACGAAGGCGGTGGGGCCGTCGACGCGTGGCTCGGGCAGGCGGTCGAACTTCTCGATTTCCGGGAAGGACACGTCCACCTGCGGTTTGCGGGTGGTGCGGGCGGCGTCGATCATTTCCGGCAGGCGGTGCAAAGTCTGCGGGCCGAACACTACGTCGACGTACGGCGCGCGCTCGCGGATCGCCGCGCCTTCCTGGCTGGCCACGCAGCCACCGACGCCGATCACCAGGTCGGGGTTCTGCTGCTTGAGGGTGCGCCAGGCGCCCAGCTCGGAGAACACCTTCTCCTGGGCCTTCTCGCGGATCGAGCAGGTATTGAGCAGGATGACGTCGGCTTCTTCGGCCTTTTCGGTGATTTCCAGGGCCTGGTGTTCACCCAGCAGGTCGGCCATGCGCGAGCTGTCGTACTCGTTCATCTGGCAACCGTGGGTCTGGATGAAAAGCTTCTTGGCCATGGAACCTGTCTTGTTCTGGTTAAAAAATGACCGCGCATTATAAGCCCCGGGGCAGGCATCTACCAGCGGCGGGCTTGAGGGGCGGCTGTCTGTGCTATGCTGCGTGCCCTTTTTGCAAAGCTGTCATCCTTCGTTCATGAGCAAGCGCGAGAACCCGATCTACAAGGTGGTCTTCCTCAACCAGGGCCAGGTGTACGAGATGTACGCCAAGCAGATCTACCAGAGCGATCTGTGGGGTTTCCTGGAGATCGAGGAGTTCGTCTTCGGCGAGCGCACCCAGGTGGTGGTAGACCCCAGCGAGGAGAAGCTCAAGGCGCAGTTCGACGGCGTCATCCGCAGCTTCGTGCCGCTGCACTCGATCATCCGCATCGACGAAGTGGAGCGCCTGGGCACCGCGAAGATCAGCGAGGCCAAGCCCAGCGGCAATGTGATGCCGTTCCCCATGCCGATGCCCGGCAAGGACAACTGACGCTCGGCTTATTTGCAGGAGCGCGCGATCGCGGGCATGGCCCGCTTTTGCAGGTATCTACCGTGGCGTGAATCAGGGCAGTGGCGAGAACGGCGAGTTGCCGGCGGTCTGCAGTTCGATCAGGTAGTTGCGGAAGATCTGTCCAAGCACCTTGGTGGCGATGTCCAGTTCGTCCTTGTTCATCTGCTCGGCGACCAGGTCGGCGCTGTCCATGGCGTCTTCGGCGCCGTTGACCGCGGCCATCTTCAGCACGATGTAGGCCTGCACGTTGTTGGCCTTCACGCCTTCGCCGCGGAAGAACATGGTGCCCAGGCGCAGCTGTGCGTCGGCGTGGCCTTGCAGCGAAGCCTTCTCGTACCAGTGCAGGGCGGCCTGGAAGTCGCGCGGGGCGCGCTCGCCGGTGTAGAAGAATTCCCCCAGTTCGAACTGGGCCTGTGCGTCGCCGGCGTTGGCGGCCTGCTGGCAGCTGGCCAGTGCCTGTTGCAGCTGTTCGGGCACGGTGTTCAGGGTGCAGCGTCCGGTGGCTGGAATCAGCAGCGAGTTGCCGCCCGCCTGAGTGAACAGGGGCAGTGCGAGCAACAGGCAACCCAGCAGGGTGCGACCGGAACGGTACATGGGGAGAAACGGCCTCCAGGATCGGGGCGGGTAAAACCCGGCCAGCGAAATGCGCCAGCCTTCACATTATGAAATAAGCAGGCGCTTCCTTACAAAGTCTTTACCTTCTTTTCTGTTTTTTTGCTGGAAACGGCTGTGACGGCGGGGTGAGTGTAACGCCGGAATAAAGCGCTGAAAGCATCGTGGCAGAGCGGAAGGCGCCCGGACGGGCGCCTTCGCGTGGGGCGGCTTACTTGAGTGCGGCGAAAGCGCGCTCGGCGGCGTCCAGGGTCAGTTTCAGCTCGGTTTCGCCGTGGGCGATGGAGGTGAAGCCGGCCTCGAAGGCGCTCGGAGCCAGGTAGATGCCGGCGTCCAGCATCAGGTGGAAGAAGCGCTTGAAGCGTTCCGCATCGCTGGTCATCACGTCGTCGAAGGTGACGATATCATCGGCGCCGGTGAAGTACAGGCCAAACATCGCGGCACCCGCCTGGGTGGTCACGAAGGGAATGCCGGCGGCGTCGGCGCGCTCCTGCAGGCCTTGCAGCATGCGGGTGGTGTAGGTGGTCAGCTCGTCGTGGAAGCCGGGGCGGCTGATCAGGCGCAGGGTGGTCAGGCCGGCGGCCATGGCCAGCGGGTTACCCGACAGGGTGCCGGCCTGGTAGACCGGGCCGAGCGGGGAAATCTGCTCCATGATCTGCCGCTTGCCGCCGAAGGCGCCCACCGGCATGCCGCCTCCGATGATCTTGCCGAAGGTCGACAGGTCCGGGGTGATGCCGTAGTGCGCCTGGGCGCCGCCCAGGGCTACGCGGAAGCCGGTCATCACTTCGTCGAAGATCAGTACCACGCCATGCTTGTCGCACAGGCTGCGCAGGCCTTCGAGGAAGCCCGGGGCCGGCGGCACGCAGTTCATGTTGCCGGCGACCGGCTCGACGATGATGCAGGCCACGTCCTTGCCGACTTCGGCCAGGGTCTTCTCGACGGCTGCGATGTCGTTGTAGGGCAGGGTCAGGGTGTGCTTGGCGAAGGCCGCCGGCACGCCGGGGGAGTTCGGCACGCCGAAGGTCAGGGCGCCGGAACCGGCTTTCACCAGCAGGCTGTCGGAGTGGCCGTGGTAGCAGCCCTCGAACTTGATGATGCTGTCACGGCCGGTGTAGCCGCGGGCCAGGCGGATGGCGCTCATGGTGGCTTCGGTGCCGGAGCTGACCATGCGCACCATGTCCATGGACGGCACCAGGGAGCAGACCAGGTCGGCCATTTCCACTTCCAGCGCGGTCGGCGCGCCGTAGGACAGGCCGTGATCGAGCTGCTTGCGCACGGCGTCGAGGACGTCCGGATGGCTGTGGCCGAGGATCATCGGGCCCCAGGAGCCGACGTAGTCGACGTAGCGCTTGTCATCCTCGTCCACCACGTAGGCGCCTTCCGCGTGCTTGAAGAACAGCGGGGTGCCGCCGACGCTCTTGAACGCGCGCACCGGCGAGTTCACGCCTCCGGGGATGTGTTTCTGGGCATTGGCGAAAAGCGTTTCGGAACGGGACATGGTGTACCTCGCGAAGCTGTGAAGGGCTGGGCGCGTGGCGCTCAGCGGGTTTCGAAGAGTTGGCTGAAGGCGCGGGCGCGCTGTTCGACTTCGGCCGGGGTGTCGGCGGCGAACAGGGCGTGGATCACGGCGATCATGTCGGCGCCGCGGGCGATCAGCTCGGGCGCGTTGTCGAGGGTTACGCCGCCAATGGCCACCAGCGGCACGTTGAAGCGGGCCTTGGCCTGCTCCAGCAGTTCGACGCTGGCGGCGGACGCGCCGGGTTTGGTCTGGGAGGCGAAGAAGCGGCCGAAGGCGACGTAGCTGGCGCCCTCGGCAATGGCCTTCTCGGCCATCTCGAGGCTGGCGTGGCAGGTGCCGCCGATGACCGCGTCGCGGCCGAGCAGGGCGCGGGCGGCGGCCAGCGAGCCGTCGGTCTGCCCCAGGTGCACGCTGACGCCCAGGCGCGCGGCCAGTTCGGCGTCATCGTTGATCAGCAGCGTGGCGCCGTAGCGCGCGCAGAGGTCGCGCAGGGTCTCGGCTTCGCGCAGGCGGCGCGAGGCGTCGTCGGACTTGTCGCGGTACTGCAGCAGTCTGGCGCCGCCCTTCAGGGCGGCTTCGACGTAGGGCAGCAGGCGGCCGCCGTCGAGCAGCTGGCTGTCGGTGATGGCGTAGAGTCCGCGCAGTTTCATCAAGGCCTCGATCAGATCAGTTGCAGAAGTCCAGTGGCAGGCGGCGCGGCACGTACTGGCCGTGGCCGGGCGCTTCCGCGTCGCGCAAGGTGCGCCAGGTGTAGTCCAGGGCGCTGCGCACCGCGCTCACCAGTTCCTCGCCCAGGGCCAGGCGGCCGGCGAGGGTGCTCGCCAGGGTGCAGCCCGAGCCGTGGTAGCTGCCAGGCAGGCGCTGGCAGGTGAAGGTGTGGCGCTGGCCGTCGCGGGTGTACAGGCGATTGTGCACCTCGGACTCGTCGCCATGGCCGCCGGTGATCAGCAGGGTCTGGATATAAGGCAGCAGCTTGTCGGCGCACTCGTCCGCGGTGCCCTCGGGCAGTTCGGCGAGGATGCGCGCCTCGGGCAGGTTCGGGGTAGCCACTGCGGCAATCGGCAGCAGGCGTTCGCGCATGGCGTAGCCGACGTCGTCCTTGCCCAGCGAGCCGCCGCCACCGGCGCGCAGCACCGGGTCGCAGACCAGCGGGATGCCCGGCAGGGACTGCATGATCTCCACGACCGTGTCGACCATCTGCACCGAGCCGAGCATGCCCAGCTTGACCGCAGCCACCGGCAGATCGGCGATCACGGCGTTGGCCTGGGCCAGCACCCACTCGCGGTCGAGCACGCGGAAGTCGGAAACGTTGACGGTATCCTGAACGGTCAGCGCGGTGACGGTCGGCGCCGCGTGGCAGCCTTGGGCGATCAGGGCTTCGATATCGGCCTGCAGGCCGGCGCCGCCACTGGGGTCGTGGCCGGACAGGCAGAGCACTACGGGACGGGAGGCAGGTGTTTTCATGGCGCGGGAGCTTATCACCAAATCGCCGCGCTGAGCTGACCGAACGGTCCAATGCGCATCGCCTGGCCGCGCCCTGCCCGGATGGTCGAATGCCACGGGCCACAAGGCCTGTGCTAGAGTTCGCCGATTCCAACACAACGCCTCCACGGCGCGCCAATGCAGGGGATGGGGATCTCCGGCGCAGCTGTCGGCGGCACTGCGGGGCACCATGCGGCACTGGCTGATCTTCCTGATCCTTCTCATCCTCTCGCCAGTGGCGAGCGCCATCAGCTTCGACGAGCACGTCGGACAACTGCCCCTGGGGCGGGCGATGGATGTCTTCGAGGATGTGCGCGGCACGGCCGATATCGCCGAGATCAGCTCGCCAGCGCTGGCCGCCAGCTTCCGCCACCATGAGCGCGACGTGCTCAATGCCGGCTACTCGCGCTCGGTGTTCTGGCTGCGCCTGGACCTGGACTACCAGCCCAGGGCCTCGCGCGACCCGGCCAACTGGCTGCTGGAGCTGGCCTACCCGCCGCTGGACAAGCTCGACCTTTACCTGCCCGACGGCCAGGGAGGCTTCAAGCTGGCCCAGCGCACCGGCGACACCCTGCCGTTCGACAGCCGGCCGATCCGCCAGAACAACTACCTGTTCGACCTCAAGCTGGAGCCGGGCAAGCCGTTGCGCGTCTACCTGCGCCTGGAAAGCCAGGGCTCGATCCAGGCGCCGCTGACGCTCTGGTCGTCCAAGGCCTATCTGGAAGAGCAGCCGGGGCGCATCTATGTGCTGGGCATCATCTATGGCGTGTTGCTGGTGATGCTGATCTACAACCTGTTCATCTTCCTCAGCGTGCGCGACACCAGCTACCTCTATTACATCCTTTATATAGCCTCGTTCGGCTTCTACCAGATATCGGTCAACGGCGCGGGTATCGAGTACTTCTGGCCGAACAACCCCTGGTGGGCCAACGCCGCCACGCCCTTCCTGATCGGTTCGGCCGGCCTGTTCGGCTGCCAGTTCGCCCGCAGCTTCCTGCATACCCGCGAGCACAGCCTGTGGATCGACCGCATCCTGCGCGTGCTGATGGGGGTTGGCGCGCTGGTGATGGTGCTGGCGCTGACGGTCAGCTACGCCATCGCCCTGCGGCTGGCCACCTACCTGGCGCTGGCCTTCACCGTGGTGATCTTCACTGCCGGCATCGTCGCCTGGCTGCGCGGCATGCGCGTGGCGCGCTACTTCATCTTCGCCTGGAGCGCCTTTCTGCTCGGCGGAGTCATCAACACGCTGATGGTGCTGGGCTTGCTGCCCAACATCTTCCTGACCATGTACGCCAGCCAGATCGGTTCGGCGCTGGAGGTCGGCCTGCTGTCCCTGGCGCTGGCGGACCGCATCAATGCCATGAAGGAGGAGCGCACGCGCATCCTCCAGGAAACCAGCCGCAAGCTGGAGCAGCTGAACCTGGAGCTGGCCAGCAGCAACCGCCTGAAGGACGAATTCCTCGCTACCGTCACCCATGAACTGCGCACGCCCATGAGCGGGGTGATCGGTTCGCTGGAGCTGATGCAGACGGTGCCCATGGACATCGAGTTGGCGCAGTACCACAAGACTGCCACCGGCTCGGCGCGCGACATGATGCGCATGGTCAACGACATCCTCGCGCTGATCGAGCTGCAGGCCGGCAAGCTCTACCCGCGCCGCGAGCCGTTCAGCCTGCGCGGCCTGTGCGACGGCCTGCGCGCGCAGTACGCGCCTCGCGCCGAGGAGCGCGGGCTGCGCTTCGTCCTGCAACTGGACGAGAGCCTGCCCGACACCCTCGAGGGCGATGCCGGCAAGCTGACCCAGGCGCTGGGCTACCTGATCGACAACGCCATCAAGTTCACCCATCAGGGCGGCGTACACCTGCGGGTTGCCGGTGTGCCTAACAGCGAAGGGCTGGCGCTGCGCATCGAGGTGCAGGACAGCGGCATCGGTTTCTCCACCCCGCCGGATGGCGCGCTGTACCAACGCTTCTTCCAGCTCGACGGGTCGCTGACCCGCGAGTACGGCGGCCTCGGTATTGGGCTGGCGCTGACCCGCAAGCTGGTCGCGTTGCTGGGCGGTACGCTGAGCCACGAATCCATGCCGGGGCAGGGCAGCCGCTTTGCCCTGGAGCTGCAGGTCGGCCAGCCGGTGCAGGGCATCGCCCCGCCGCCGCGTCGCGCGGGCGGCCAGGTGCTGCGCAGCCCCGACCAGTGCACCGTGCTGGTGGTGGAGGACAACGCCATCAACCAGCTGGTGATCCGCGGCATGCTGCTCAAGCTCGGCTACCGCGTGCGCACGGCTGACAACGGCGCCGAGGCCATCGAGCTGCTGCGCCGGGAAGCCATCGACACCGTGTTGCTGGATTGCCAGATGCCGGTGATGGACGGCTTCGCCACCTGCCGGGCGATCCGCACGCTGCCGCGTTGCGCCGACCTGCCGGTGCTGGCGATCACCGCCCACAGCCACAGTGGCGATCGCGAGCGCTGCCTGGCTGCGGGGATGAGCGACTACATGGCCAAGCCGGTGAAGTTCGAGGAGCTGCAGGCGCTGCTCCATGACTGGCTGCTGTGTCAGCCGGCGCTGCCCAGCCCTGCCTGACGGAAAGGTCGGCGTCCCCTGTGGGAGCGGGCCATGCCCGTGATCGCGCGCATGGCGCGCTCCTACAGGTTCAGGCCGGCGACCTCGGCCCTAAGAAAAACGCCGCGCTACCTTCCGGTAGCGCGGCGTTCGTTCTTAAGCTGGCTGTCAGGCTCAGTCGACCTTGACCACCCAGCCTTCCGGGCCTTCCACGTCACCCTTCTGGATGCCGGTCAGTTCCTCGTAAAGGCGGCGGGTCACCGGGCCGACGTCTTCGCGGCTGAAGAATACGTGCAGGTTGTCCTTGTACTGGATGCCGCCGATCGGGGTGATCACCGCTGCGGTACCGCAGGCGCCGGCTTCCTTGAAGCGGGCCAGGTCGTCGATCTGCACGTCGCCTTCGACCACTTTCAGGCCCAGGCGCTGTTCGGCCAGCTGCATCAGCGACAGGCGGGTGATGCCCGGCAGCACCGAGCTGGAGCGCGGGGTGACGAACTCGTTGTCATGGGTGATGGCGAAGAAGTTGGCCGAGCCCACTTCCTCGATGCGGCTGTGGGTGGCCGGGTCGAGGTAGATGCAGTCGGCGAAGCCTTCTTTCTTGGCCTGGGCGCCCGGCATCAGGCTGGCGGCGTAGTTGCCACCGACCTTGGCGGCGCCGGTGCCGTTGGGGGCGGCGCGGTCGTAGGTGGAAATCACGAAGTCATGGGGCTTCATGCCGCCCTTGAAGTAGGCGCCGACCGGGATGCAGAACACCGAGAAGATGAATTCCGGAGCCGGGCGCACGCCGATGTTGTCGCCCACGCCAATCACGAACGGGCGCAGGTACAGCGCGCCGCCCGAGCCGTACGGGGGGATGAAGCGCTCGTTGGCGCGCACGACCTGCTTGCAGGCCTCGATGAACTGCTCTTCGGACACTTGCGGCATCAGTACGCGGGCGCAGCTGCGGGCCATGCGCGCGGCGTTCTGGTCCGGGCGGAACAGGTTGATCGAGCCGTCCTTGCAGCGGTAGGCCTTGAGGCCTTCGAAGCACTGCTGGCCATAGTGCAGGGCGGAGGAGCCCTCGCTGATGTGCAGGGTGTTGTCTTCGGTCAGCTTGCCGTCGTCCCACAGACCATCGCGCCAGTGGGAGATGTAGCGGAAGTCGGTCTTGATGTAATCGAATCCGAGCGTGCCCCAATCGATGTCTTTCTGTTCCATGGTTGCCTCATTCAATGGGATTACCTGCGGCTGCCGCGAGCCATTCAAGGCAGGCGAGCATCCGGGCAGAAGGTTTGGCGGGCTCTGGCGGCGGGCTGCCTGAATCGCAAGGGATTCAGGCGTGCGGCGGGAACGGTGTTCTCCGCGGGATGGTCACCGCCAGGACTCCATCAAGACTTGCCATGATACCGGCGATAGTCGCGGCTGTGGGCCCCTGGCGGCGAATATCGCTGCCATCAGTCGCATCGGGAATGCTGCGACGCGGGCGCCGGCGCGCGGGGTTCCGCTGTGCGGTTTCGCGCCGGTGCCGTTGTTCTTGTCGAAATCATCCATTCACATGAATGTCATTTCATATGATGAATGGTGTTCGGGCTATTCCGCTGGGCTGATGGCGCTTTGCGGGAACAGTGAGCGGCTGATGAAACAGGCCGTCTCGTGCAGGCTGGCGCCGATCTGCTCGAGCTTCTCGCGGTCGTGCTGGGCACTGATGCCGATGCCGGAAATGATGAAGCGTGGCTGGCGATCGTGGTCGATGATCGCGCTGGCGACCATGCTGACGCCGCGATACAGGTGGTCCTGGTCGATGGCCCAGCCGCGCTCCAGCGTGGCGGCGGCGTCGCGGCGGTACTCATCGAAATTCGGTGGGTTCTCCCAGCGCACGCGGGTCAGGCGGCGTCGCAGTTCATCCTCGGGGAGGTTGCGCAGCCCGGCGATGCAGCGTCCGGCGGCGCCTACCAGCTCCGGCAGGCGCGAGCCCACGGCGACGTTGACGTGCGCCACGGTTGGCGCGGACACGGCGATCACGCGGATGTGCGCATCGTCGGTGACCTGCCACAAGGTGATCAGGATGTGGTGGCTGGTGCTCAGGCGCTCCAGTTCCGGCTGGATCAGGTCGGCGTAGCTGCGACCGATGAAGCTCACTGCCAGCTCCGACAGGCCCAGGCCCAGGCGATAGGTCTTGGTCTCGTTGTCGAACGAGGTCAACTGCTCGTTGCTCAGCGTGCGCAGGATATTGAAGGTGGTGCTCGGGCTGATACCGGTGGCGCGGGCGATGGCGGTCGCGCCCTCGGGGCCTTCGGCATTGGCCAGGTGGCGCAGGATCTGGATGGCATTCACCACGGCGCCGACATCCTTGGCGCCGCCAGTGCGTTTGCTGCTGGCTTCTTCGACGGTTTTTTCAGTGGTCATATTCTGTATTCTGATTGACATTCAGTATTGTGAATGTATTCTGACCCTGCGACGCCTGCAACGGCTTCCGTGAAGCTGGCTTGGCATGGGCGGTAACGCACTTTGCAACAAAGGCAGAACAAGAACAAAGGAGAAACCTCAATGGTGGATTTCCCCGACCGCAACATGCCAGGGCCAGAGGCGCAGTACCTCGCCTTCCTCGCCCAGGGTCGCTTCATGTTGCAGCGCAGCGCCTCCACCGGCCGGCACGTGTTCTACCCGCGCACCCAGGTGCCCGGCAGCGGCGAAACGGACCTGGAATGGGTTCCCGCCAGTGGCCTGGGCACCCTTTATGCCCTGACCGTCAACCGCGCCCGCAGCGGTGACTACAACGTCGCCCTGGTCGACCTCGATGAAGGCGTGCGCATGATGTCCCGCATCGAAGGTCACCTCAGCCTGCCCATCGGCACCCGCCTCAAGGCGCGCATCGCCCAGCAGGACAGCGGCCCCGCCGTCGTCTTCGAGCCCCTGACGGAGGCAAAGTCATGAGCCAGGTCCTGCGCGGCAAGACCGCCATCGTCGGCATCGGCAGCGCCGGTATCGGCGAAGCCCACGGCTACAGCGCCATGGAGCTGCTTGGCCAGGCCTCGATGAAGGCCATCGCCGATGCGGGGCTTGCGCTCTCGGACATCGACGCGGTGTTCTCGGCCACCAGCTCCCACGCCTTCCCGACGCTCTCGGTCTGCGAGTACCTCGGCATCAAGCCGAAATTCGTCGACGGCACCAACGTCGGTGGCTCCAGCTTCGAGCTGCACCTGCTGCAGGCGACCCTGGCCCTGGAAGCCGGCCTGTGTGACGCGGCGCTCATCTGCTACGGCTCCAACCAGCGCACTGCCGGCGGCAAGCTGGTGTCAATGAGCGAGCCGCAGTGGCACGAGACGCCCTACCAGCCGCGTCACCCGATCACCGCGTACGCCCTGGCCGCCAGCCGCCACATGCATCAATACGGCACCACCCGCGAGCACCTGGCCGAAGTGGCCGTGGCAGCGCGCGGTTGGGCCAACCTCAACCCCGAGGCCTTTGCCCGTGGCCCGCTGAGCATCGATGAGGTGCTCGCCGCACGGATGGTCAGCGACCCGCTGAGCAAGGCCGACTGCTGCCTGGTCACCGATGGAGGCGGCGCCTGCGTGATGGTGCGTGCCGACCGCGCGCGCGACCTGCCCAAAGCGCCGATCTACTTCCTCGGCGCCGCCGGCGCGCAGTGGCACCGCTCCATCGTCGCCATGCCCGACCTCACCGTCACCGCCGCTTCCGAGAGCGGCCCGCGAGCCATGCAGATGGCCGGGGTAAAGCACTCGGACATCGATCTGGTGATGGTCTACGACGCCTTCACCATCAATACGATCCTGTTCCTCGAGGACCTCGGCTTCTGCCCGAAGGGCGAGGGTGGCCGCTTCGTCCAGGGCGGGCGCATCGCTCCTGGCGGCGAACTGGCGGTGAACACCAACGGCGGCGGGCTGTCCTGTGTGCATCCGGGCATGTACGGCATGTTCCTGATCATCGAGGCGGTCACCCAGCTGCGTCGCCAGGCCGGTGAACGCCAGCTGAAGAAGGCCGACGTGGCGCTGCTGCACGGCAACGGCGGCACCTTGTCCAGCCAGGTGACGGCACTGCTCGGCACCCAAGCGGTGCTCTGAAAGCCCGTGCTCTGAAATTCAGGGCTCTGAAACACAGGGCCGACGCTCCCGGTGGCTGCTACCCGCAGCCTGCCGTGGATGCGCTCGCCCTCGCGCCGGCACGCAAACGCCCGGCACCCGCTACTTGTTCAGGTGGAACGTCATGTCAGTGAGTCACTTGCAACACACCGGCTTTTCCAGTCTCACCCCCCTGGTGCAGCCGCGCTCGGTCGCCGTGGTCGGCGCTTCCAGCGACCCGCACCGCATCGGCGGCCGCCCCATTGCCTACATGCTGCGCAACGGCTTTTCCGGGCGCATCCTGCCGGTGAACCCCAACCGCACCGAGATCCAGGGCCTGCCAGCCTACGCCAGCGTCGATGCGCTGCCCGAGGCGCCGGACGTGGCGATCATCGCGGTGCCGGCGCCGCAGGTGCTGGAGACCGTCCAGGCGCTGGGCCGCAAGGGCGCGCGCAGCGCCATCGTGTTCTCCTCCGGCTTCAGCGAAGTCGGCGAGGAAGGCGTGGCCATGCAGGACGCGATCGTCGAAGCCGCCCGCGCGGCGAACATGCGCCTGCTGGGGCCGAACGCGCTGGGCGTGTTCAACGCCAACCTGGGCTACTACGCCTTCTTCTCCACCAGCCTGGAACGCGGTATTCCGCTGGCCGGGCGGGTCGGCATCGCCACCCAGTCCGGCGCCTACGGGGCGCACCTGCTCGGCCTGTCGCGGCAGCGCGGGCTGGGCACGCCGATCTGCGTCGCCACCGGCAACGAAGCCGACGTCACCCTGGGCGATGCCATCGGCTGGCTGGTGGAGTCGCCGGAGATCGACGTGGTCATGGCCTACGCCGAATCGATCCGCAACGTCGACAGCTTCCTCGCCGCCCTCGAAGCGGCTCATCGCGCCGGCAAGCCGGTGATCCTGCACAAGGTCGGGCGCAGCGAGCTGGGCGGCCGCGCGGCCATGTCGCACACCGCCTCCCTGGCGGGTGATGACAAGGTGCTCGACGCGGTGCTGGCCGACTACGCCGTGGTCCGCGCGCGCACCACCGAGGAGCTGGTGGACATCGCCTACCTCGCCACCCAGCGCATCTACCCGGTGAACAACAGCCTGGGGATGATCACCGTCAGCGGTGGCGCCGGCATCATCGTCAGCGACGCCGCCGAGGACTTCGGCCTGCCCATGCCGCCGATGCCCGAAGCGGCCCAGGCACGCCTGAAGCAGCGCCTGCACTACGCCTCACCACTCAACCCGGTGGACTGCACCGCCCAGGCGCTCAACGACCTGAGCCTGGTGCACGACTTCACCGAGTCCATGGTGGTGGACGGTGGCTACCGCTCGCTGATCGCCTTCTTCACCCAGGCCGGCACCGCCGCCTCCATTGGCCCGCGCCTCGCCGAGCAGTTCGCGCGGATCAAGGTCGATCACCCGGACCGCCTGTTCGTGGTCTCGGTGATGGGCGAGGGCGAGGAGCTGGCACCGTACCAGAAGGCCGGCTTCGCCCTGTTCGAGGACCCGACCCGCGCGGTGCGCGCCATCCAGGCCATGGGCCAGCTGGGCGAAGCCTTCGCCCGCCCGCTGCGCAGGATTCCCGCGCCCGGCGGCGTCGAGCTGCCGGCCAGCACGCCCGGTGAGGCCGAAGCCAAGCAATTGCTGGCGCGCGCCGGTATCGAATCGGCGCCCGAGCGGGTGCTGAAAAGTGCGGCGGAAGCCGCCGCCTTCGCCGAGCAGATCGGCTTCCCGGTGGTGCTGAAAATCGCCTCGGCGGACATCCTGCACAAGTCGGAAATCGGCGGCGTGCTGCTCAACGTCAGCAGCTCCCAGGCCGTGCGCGAAGGCTACGATCTGCTGCTGCAACGCGCTGCCGAACATGCGCCGAACGCCCGCCTCGACGGCGTGCTGGTGGCCCGTCAGCTGCAGGGTGGCGTGGAGTGCTTCATGGGTATCCAGCGCGACCCGCAGTTCGGACCAGTGGCCGTGTTCGGTCTCGGCGGCATCTTCGTCGAAGTGCTCAAGGACGTGGTGTTCCGCCGCTGCCCGTTCGGCGTCGACGAGGCCGAGCAGATGATCCGCAGCATCAAGGGCGCACCGCTGCTGCTGGGCGCCCGGGGTCGCCCGGTGACCGACATCCAGGCGCTGTCGCGGGTGCTCGCGCAGCTCTCGCAATTCGCCGCCGAGGCCGGTCCGCGCCTGCGTTCGGTCGACCTCAACCCGGTCTTCGCCATGCCCGAGGGGCAGGGCGCGTGGGCCGCCGATGCGGTGCTGGAAGTGGAGGAGGTGGCCCATGGCGCTGAATCCTGAGCACCTGCTGAACTACCCGATCCCCGAAGTGCGGCAGCGCTTCAGCCGCCAGGACAGCGCTTTCTACGCGCTGTCGGTGGGCCTCGGCGCCGACCCGATGGATGAGCACCAGCTGACCTTCGTCGACGCCAACCGCGACCTCCAGGCGCTGCCCTGCATGGCCGTGGTGCTCGGCCATCCCGGCTTCTGGCTGGGCAACCCGGACACCGGCGTCGATGCGCTGCGCCTGGTCCATGGCGAGCAAAGTATCGAGTGGCTGAAACCGCTGCCGGTGGAAGGCGAAGTGATCGGCCGCACCCGCGTCACCGGTCTGGTGGACAAGGGAGCCGGCAAGGGCGCGCTGCTCTACAGCGAGAAGGTCGTCAGCGACGCGCAGAGCGGCGAGGTGCTGGCGATTGCCCGTGGCACCACCTTCCTGCGCGGTGACGGCGGCTTCGGCGGCGACAGTCAGTCGCTCAGTCAGCCGCACCGTCTGCCCGAGCAGGCGCCGGACCTGGTCATCGACTTGCCGACACGCCCGGAACAGGCGCTGCACTACCGCCTCAACGGCGACGACAACCCGATCCACGCCAGCCCCGCGGCGGCCGCTCGCGGTGGTTTCCCGCGGCCGATCCTGCACGGCCTGTGCACCCTCGGCGTGGCCTTCCATGCGCTGCTGCGCGGCTTCGCCGACTACCGCGCGGAGCGCTTCGCCCACCTGCAGGTGCGCTTCTCGGCACCGGTGTTCCCCGGCGAAACCCTGCGTACGGAAATCTGGAATGACGGCTCCTTCCGCACCCGCGTCGTCGAGCGCGACGTGGTGGTGCTGGACAACGGCCGCGTAAGCCTGACCCCGGAGGGTGGAGAACCAGCCGGGCGGGCCTAGCGCGACGACGACCTCAACCAACCTGCGAGAACAACAACAATGAACGCACCCGACAGCTTGGCCCAGAGCGCCGCGATACCGCGGCGGACCCTGGTGATCGCCTTCTTCTTCTGCTTCCTGGGTCTGCTCGCCGATGGCGCTGACCTGATGTTCCTCGCCTACAGCCTGAACAGCCTCAAGGCCGAGTTCGGCCTGTCCAACTTCGAGGCCGGCTCGCTGGGCAGCATCACCCTGGCCGGCATGGCCATCGGCGGCATCTACGGCGGCTGGGCGTGCGACCGCTTCGGCCGGGTGCGCGTGGTGACCTGGACCATCCTGGTGTTCTCCGTCGGTACCGCGCTGCTGGGCCTGGCGCACAACTACTGGGCCTTCGCACTGATCCGCTTCGTTTCCTCGCTGGGCCTGGGCTCGCTGTTCGTGGCCTGCAACATCCTGATGTCCGAGTTCGTCACCGCCAAGTACCGCACCACCATCCTGGCGACCATGCAGGCCGGCTGGACCGTGGGCTACCTGGTGGCGACCATCCTCGCCGGGCAGATCATCCCGGACTACGGCTGGCGCGCGCTGTTCTTCACCGCCATCGGCGCGGCGC
The DNA here is from genome assembly GCF_014852215.1 of Pseudomonas sp. PDM19. Classification (NCBI taxonomy): domain Bacteria; kingdom Pseudomonadati; phylum Pseudomonadota; class Gammaproteobacteria; order Pseudomonadales; family Pseudomonadaceae; genus Pseudomonas; species Pseudomonas sp. PDM19. The sequence goes on from NZ_JACVBG010000003.1 coordinate 155,347, forward strand.
TGATCTGCCTGGCGCTGCGGCCCTGGGTGCCGGAGTCGCCGTCCTGGCTGGCGGCTCGTGCGCAACGCGCGCAGCAGGCCAGCAGTCGCCAGCAGAGCGCGCCCAGCGGCGGCATGCGCCAATTGCTGGTCGATCCGTCCACCCGCCGCATGTTCGTGCTCTGGAGCATCACCTCGTGCTTCCTGCTGTTCGGCTACTACGGCACCAACAACTGGATGCCCTCGTACCTGGAAAGCGAGCTGGGCATGAACTTCAAGTCCATGACCGGCTACATGGTCGGCACCTACACCGCGATGATCCTCGGCAAGGTGCTCGCCGGGATCGCCTCGGACCGCTTCGGCCGCCGCGCCACCTTCGCCGCCGGCGCCATCGGCACCGCGATCTTCATGCCGGTGATCGTGTTCTGGCACACCCCGGACAACATCGTCTGGATCCTCGCGCTGTTCGGCTTCATCTACGGCGTACCGGTGGGCGTGCTGGCCACCTACATGACCGAGAGCTTCTCCACCCAGGTGCGCGGCGCCGCCGTGGGCACTTCCTACAACCTCGGCCGCATCGGCGCGGCGGTGGCCCCGGCGGCCATCGGCCTGCTGGCCTCCCACGTGTCCATCGGCGCGGGCTTCCTGGTCATGGGCATCACCTACGTCATCACCGGCCTGATCCCTGCGCTGATGATCCCCAACCGCCTGTATGACCCGAACCGCGAGGCGCGCAGCCCGCAGCCGGATGCCGCACCTGCAGCGCCCGCGCGCCCGGCGGTACAAGGCGTGGCCCGCCCGGTGGGTCAGCCTGCCACGGAGGAAAGCGTTCGATGACCGATCTCACTTCCCCCCGCGCCGCTGCACCTGTTGCTGCACCTGTCGAGAGTGGGCTGGAGATGTTCCCCAGCGGCCGCTTCACCTTCCAGGAGTTCCTTGGCCTGGAGCGCTGGATCGATGGCGACGTGGTGCGGGTGCGCCTGCCTCACCGCCCGGAGCTGATGAACTACATCGGCAGCTTCCACGGCGGCGTGCTGATGAGCGTGCTCGATGCCGCCATGGCCGGGGCGATCCGCGCGCAGATGCCGGGTTGCTCGATGGTCACCATCGACATGGCCACCCACTTCATGGGCAGCACCAGCGGCGAGATCAACGCCGTCGGCCGGGTGCTGCGGCGGACCCGCACGCTGTGCTTCTGCGCGGCGGAAATCTTCGACGGGGCCGGCGAGCTGATCGCCAGCGCCACCGGCAGTTTCAAGTACCGGCCCGCTGCGGCCGGCGCTGTTCAACCGACACGGGAATGACGAAATGACCGACAACACCGCGATGGCCGAGGAGCGCGAAGAGCGCCTGCGGATGATCCGTGACAGCGCCGCTTCCCTGGTGCCGCGTGGCGGCGACCTGGGCCGGGTGCGCCGCCTGCGCTTCCAGGCGCAGGGCCTCGACCGCGACGCCTGGGCCGAAGTCTGCGCCATGGGCTGGCCGGGCCTGCGCCTCGCCGAAGAGCTGGGCGGCAGTGGGCTGGGCATGGGCGAGTACACGGCGCTGCTGGAAGAACTCGGCCGCGGCCTGCTGCCCGAACCGCTGATCGAGGCGAGCCTGGTCGCTCCCTTGCTGCCCGCCGCCGAGCGCGACGCGCTGCTGGCCGGCGAGCGACTGATCCTGCCTGCGGGCATCGGCTACGAAGCCGGCGCCGCCTTGCCGGTGCTGCGCGACGGCCAACTGCGCGGCGAGGTTGCTCACGTCGCTCTGGGGGCTTCCGCTGATGCGTGGCTGGTTGCCTGCAACGCCGGCCTCGCGCTGGTGCAATGCAATGCCGAGGGGCTGAGTGTTCACCAGGAGCCGACCCAGGACGGCGGCCACCTGGCGCGCCTGCGCTTCGATGGCACGCCCGCGCAGCTCGTCGACAGTGCGCCCGCCGCCCTAGACGAGTCGGCGCTGGCCTGCGCCGCCTACCTGGTGGGCCTGATGGACGCGGCCTTCGAACAGACCCGCGACTACCTCGGCGTGCGCCGCCAGTTCGGCCGCGAGATCGGCAGCTTCCAGTCGCTGCAGCACCGCATGGTCGACCTGAAACTGCAGATCGAACTGGCCCGCGCCATCGTCGGCGAAGCAGCCACCGCGCTGGACGACGGCGCGCCGGTCGCGCAGGTGCAGCGCCTGGTGTCCACCGCCAAAGTGCGCGCCGCCGAAGCGGCCATGCTGGTGACCCGCCAGGCGATCCAGCTGCACGGCGGCATCGGCTACACCGACGAGGCCGACATCGGCCTGTTCCTGCGCCGCGCCATGGTGCTGCTCAACAGCCAGGGCTCGCTGGCCTTCCACCGGGCACGCTACATCGCCCTGCTGCATGCGGAGGTGGCGTGATGAGCGAGATGCTGCTGCAGGAAACCCACGGCTCGGTGCGTCTGCTGCGCTTCAACAATCCGGCGCGGCGCAATGCGCTGTCCCCCGCACTGCGCGCCGAGCTGCTCAACGCGCTGCGCGAAGTGGACGCCGATCCCGCCGTGCGCAGCGTGGTCCTCACCGGTTCGGCGGAAGTCTTCAGCGCCGGCGGCGACCTCAGCGACATGCACGTCACCGACCTCAACGCCGGCCGCGTGCGCATGCAGAAGAACGCCGACCTGATCCGCCAGATGCTGCGCATGGGCAAGCCGATCATCGCCGCCATCGAAGGCTGGGCGGTGGGCGCCGGGCTGTCGGTGGCGCTGGCCTGCGACAGCCTGGTGTGCGGCGGAACCGCGCGCTTCGCCGCCGGCTTCGGCAAGGTCGGGCTGCTCGCCGATCTTGGCCAGCTGCACACCTTGCCGGCGCGCATCGGTGTCGGCCGCGCGCGGCAGGTGCTGATGTTCGGCCAGGTCATCGAGGCCGAGGAAGCGCTGCGCATCGGCCTGGTGGACCAGCTCTGCGCACCGGGAGCTGCGCTGGACGCGGCCCTCGCGCTGGCCGCGAAAGTGGAGCAACAGGCGCCGCTGCCGCTGGCCTTGACCAAGGCCCTGCTGGCCGACGGCCTGGAGCTGCTGCTCGAGCGCGAAGGCGATTTCCAGAGCCAGCTGTTCCTCAGCGCCGACCATGCCGAAGGCAAGGCGGCCTTCCTCGATAAACGTTCCCCGAATTTCCGGGGCCAGTAATCAAGAGAGCCGTGACATGACCGATTACAACGCCCTCGAAGATGGCGAGTTCCGCCGGCTGGTGCGCGACTGGGTCGCCGCCAACTACTCGCAGCGCATCCGCAACCCGGCCCACCGCCTGGGCCGCGATGACACCTGGGAGTGGTACCAGGCACTGTCGAAACAGGGTTGGCTGTGCCCCGGCTGGCCGGTGCAGTTCGGCGGCATGGGCCTCGCCGCCGGCAAGCAGCTGATCATGATCGAGGAGATGGAAAACTACGGCTGCGCGCGCCTGCCCGACAGCGGCATCACCATGCTCGGCCCGCTGCTGATCCGCTACGGCACCGACGCCCAGCGCGAGCGCTTCCTGCCGCGCATCCTGAGCGGTGAAGACATCTGGTGCCAGGGCTACAGCGAGCCCAACGCCGGCTCCGATCTCGCCAGCCTGCGCACCGAGGCGGTGCTGCGTGACGGCGAGTGGGTGATCAACGGCCAGAAGACCTGGACCACCATGGGCACCGAGGCCAACTGGATCTTCGTGCTGGCGCGCACCGAGCGCAGCGCCAAGGCGCAGCAGGGCATCAGCTTCCTGCTGGTGCCGATGGACAGCCCCGGCGTCGAGGTGCGGCCGATCCTCAACCTGGAACTGCAGGGCGAGTTCTGCGAGGTGTTCTTCAACGACGTGCGCGTGCCGGAAGAGAACCTCGTCGGCGCGGTCAACCACGGCTGGGGCATGGCCAAGGCTCTGCTCGGCTTCGAGCGCATCTTCCTGGGCTCGCCCAAGCAGGCCACCTTCGCCCTCGAACGCCTGGTGCGCCTGGCTCGTCACCAGGGCCTGTGGGACGACCCGGTGTTCGCCCAGCGTTTCGCCGCGCTGAGCATGGACCTGGACTGCCACAAGGCGCTCTACGAGCGCTTCGCCGAACGCCTGCGGCGCGGCGAGGAGCTGGGCCCGGACGTCTCCCTGCTGAAGATCCACCAGTCCGAGCTGTACCAGCGCATCAGCGAGCTGGGACTGGAGATCGCCGGCGCGGATTCGGCGCTGCTCAACCCCTTCGCCGACGACGCCGAACTGCACCCGGCGGGCATCTTCATCCAGTCGCGGCCGACCACCATCTACGGCGGCACCAACGAGATCCAGCGCAACATCCTGGCCAAGGCCGTTCTCGGCCTGCCGAGCTGATCCTGCGCGCAACGAACTCCCTGATTGAACGAACAGTAAGGAATTAGCGATGACCCAACGACTCAACGAAGGCAAGGTAGCGATCGTCACCGGCGCCGGTGGCGGCATCGGCCGCGAGATCGCCCTGGCCCTGGCCGACAGCGGCGCGCGGGTGCTGATCAACGATATCGGCGTGTCCCTGCAGGGCGAGGGCGGCTCGGCTTCCCCGGCCGAGGAAACCCTCGGGCTGATCCGCCAGCGCGGCGGTGACGGCGCCATCAACACCGACAGCGTGTCGGACTGGGACAGCGCCCGGCGCATCGTCTCCAGCGCCATCGACGCCTTCGGTCGCGTCGACATCGTGGTGAACAATGCCGGCATCCTGCGCGACACCATCTTCCACAAGATGAGTGCCGAGGACTGGCTGTCGGTGATCAACGTGCACCTCAACGGCAGCTTCTTCGTCAGCCGCGCCGCCGCCGAGCACTTCCGCGCGCAGAACAGCGGCGCCTTCGTGCACATGACCAGCACCTCGGGGCTGATCGGCAACTTCGGCCAGGCCAACTACTCGGCGGCCAAGCTCGGCATCGTCGCGCTGAGCAAGTCCATCGCCCTCGACATGCAGCGCTACAACGTGCGCTCCAACTGCATCGCGCCCTTCGCCTGGAGCCGCATGACCGACTCGATCCCGGCCGAGACGCCGGAGCAGAAGGCGCGGGTGGAAAACCTGCAGCGCATGACCCCGGACAAGAACGCACCGCTGGCCGTCTACCTCGCTTCCGACGCCGCCAGTGCGGTCAACGGCCAGGTGTTCGCCGCGCGCAACCACGAGATCTTCCTGATGAGCCAGAGCCGCCCGCTGCGCAGCGTGCACAGCGACAACGGCTGGACCCCGCAGAGCATCGCCGAGCACGGCATACCCGCGCTGCGCGGCAGCTTCATGGACCTGGCGCGCAGCCCGGACGTGTTCTCCTGGGACCCGATCTGAACCGCCGGAGGACAGGCGCATGTTCAAGACCCGATTCACCGAAACCTTCGGCGTCGAACACCCGATCATGCAGGGCGGCATGCAGTGGGTGGGGCGCGCCGAGATGGCCGCGGCGGTGGCCAATGCCGGCGGGCTGGCAACGCTCTCGGCGCTGACCCAGCCGACCCCGCAGGCGCTGGCCGACGAGATCGCGCGTTGCCGCGAACTCACCGACAAGCCCTTCGGCGTCAACCTCACGCTGCTGCCGACGCAGAAGCCGATCCCCTACGCGGAGTACCGCGCGGCGATCATCGAGGGTGGCATCGGCGTGGTCGAAACCGCCGGCAACAATCCCGGCGAGCACATTGCCGAGTTCCGCCAGCACGGGATCAAGGTGATCCACAAATGCACCGCCGTGCGCCATGCGCTCAAGGCCGAGCAACTGGGCGTGGACGCGGTGTCCATCGACGGCTTCGAGTGCGCTGGCCACCCAGGCGAGGACGACATTCCCGGCCTGGTCCTGCTGCCTGCGGCGGCCAACCGGCTGCGCGTGCCGATCATCGCTTCCGGTGGTTTTGCCGACGGTCGCGGGCTGGTGGCGGCGCTGGCGCTGGGGGCCGATGCGATCAACATGGGCACGCGCTTCCTCAGCACCCGCGAGTGTCCGATCCACCCGCAGGTCAAGGCGGCCATCCGCGCGGCGGACGAGCGCTCCACGGACGTGATCATGCGTTCGTTGCGCAACAGTGCGCGGGTCGCCCGCAACGCGATCAGCCAGGAAGTGCTGGCCATCGAGGCGCGCGGCAACGCCACCTACGCCGACATCGCCACGCTGGTCAGCGGCCTGCGCGGGCGCACCGTCTACGAGCAGGGCGACACCGACCTGGGAATCTGGTCGGCGGGCATGGTCCAGGGCCTGATCGATGACGAACCCAGCTGCGAGGAACTGCTGCGCGACATCGTCGAGCAGGCGCGCCAGTTGATCCGCCAGCGACTGGAGGGCCTGCTCTCCGATTGATCCCGAGCGCGGCGCCTTCAGGAGCGGCGCCGCCTTCACCTCACCTGACGAAGAGACAACAACAATGAAAAATCTTCCCGTACGGGCGCTCGTTTCGAGCATCGCCTGCCTGCCCCTGTTCGCCCACGCGGACTTCATCGCGGACAGCAAGGCGAACCTGGAGCTGCGCAATTTCTACTTCAACCGCGACTACCGCCAGAGCGGTGCCGCGCAGTCGAAATCCGAGGAGTGGGCGCAGGGTTTCCTGCTGCGCTTCGAGTCGGGCTACACCGAAGGCACGGTGGGCGTGGGCGTCGATGCCCTCGGCTTGCTGGGGATCAAGCTGGACTCCAGCCCTGATCGCACCGGCTCCGGCCTGCTGCCGTACTCGGCCAGCGACAAGCGCGCCGCCGACGACTACAGCTCCCTCGGCGTGACGGCCAAGCTGCGCGCCTCGAAGAGCACTTTGAAGGTCGGCACCCTGCTGCCCAAGCTGCCGGTGGTGCAGTACAACGACACCCGCCTGGCCCCGCAGACCTTCCAGGGTGGGCTTGCCGAGGTCAACGAGATCGACGGCCTCAGTGCCCAGCTCGGCCAGCTGCGCCAGGTGAAGCAGCGCGACTCGACCAACGACGAAGACCTGTCGATGACCCGTGGCAACAAGCGCAACATCGTGCTTGGCAGCCACACCAGCAGCGACCGCTTCAACCTCGCCGGCGGCACCTACCGCTGGACCGACAACCTCAGCACCAGCTACCACTACGGCGGCCTGGAAAACTTCTACCGCCAGCACTACCTGAGCGTGGTGCACACCCTGCCGATCACCGAGGGCCAGTCGCTCAAGTCGGATATCCGCTGGGCCCGCTCCACTGACGATGGCGGCAGCAACGTCGACAACCGCGCGCTCAACGCGCTGTTCACCTATCGCATCGGCGGCAGCGGCTTCGGCGTCGGCTACCAGCGCATGTCCGGCGACACCGGTTTCGCCTACCTCAGCGGCACCGACCCGTACCTGACCAACTTCGTGCAGATCGGCGACTTCGCCAACAAGGACGAACGCTCCTGGCAGGCGCGCTACGACTACGACTTCGCCGGCCTCGGCCTGCCGGGCCTGACCTTCATGACCCGCTACCTGCAAGGCGACCACATCGACCTGCTGAACGGCCAGGGGCGCGGCAAGGAGTGGGAGCGCGACACCGATATCGGCTACGTGGTGCAGAACGGCCCGCTGAAGAACCTTGGCTTCAAGGTGCGCAACGGCGCCTTCCGCAGCGACTTCGGCAACGATATCGACGAAACGCGGGTGATCGTCAGCTACCAGATGCCGCTCTGGTAAGTATGCGCACGGGCGGTGGCGGTTTGGCCAGAATCGCCCCGCTCGTGGCGGGAATGTCCCTTTCAGCAAAAGTCTGAACCGTGATTCACTGATTTTCATGCAGTGAATCCGGATTCAGATCATGGCCTACCGACACTCCCCAGCACGGCTGCAAAAGGACGGCGAACTGCGCGAGCGCATCCTCGAACTGGCGCTGGCGCGGGTGGCCGACGGCGGTTTTGCCGCCCTGACCATGCAGAGCCTGGCGGACGCCGCCGGCATCGCCACCGGCAGCCTTTACCGCCACTTCAGCGGCAAGGGCGAACTGGCCGCCGAGGTCTTCGCCCGTGCCAGCCAGCACGAGGTCGATACCCTCGGTGCGCTGCTGAAAGCTCCCGGCAGCGCTTCCGAGCGCCTGAACCGGGGCCTGCAGCAATTTGCCGCGCGCGCCTGGGGTAGCCGGCAGCTGGCCTTCGCGCTTATTGCCGAGCCGGTCGATCCGGAAGTGGACGAGCAGCGCTTGATCTACCGCGAAGCCTACGCCGCGCTGTTCGTCACCCTGCTGGAGCAAGGCATCGCATCCGGCGAATTCCAGCCCCAGCCGGTGCAACTGACCGCCGCCTGTCTGGTCGGCGCCATCGCCGAAGCCCTGATCGGCCCGCTTTCGCCGCCGGCCCGCGCCGCGCGGGATGCGGGCCAGTCCAGCGTTTCCCTGGAGGACGTCAGCGACGCCCTCGCCAGCTTCTGCCTGCGCGCCGTCGGCGCGTCCACATCTGCCTTGCCCAAGCCAGCCAGGCCCACGCCCGTTATGGAGGACCAGCCATGATCCCGCACCCGTACGCCGAAACCCACGAAGTGACCAACCAGGTACCGCCGCTGGACGGCGCCAACCTCTATCGCGTCGACGTACCGCTGCAGGAGTGGGTGCGCCGCTACGGCGGCGGCTGGGCCAAGCAGAAACTCGATGCCTATGGCGCGCTGGCCGGCGGGCCGCTGATGGCGGCGGGCTTCCTCGCCAACGAGAACAAGCCGGTGTTCAAGTCCCACGACCGCTTCGGCCATCGCGTTGACCTGGTGGAATTCCACCCGGCCTACCACGAGCTGATGCGCGCGGCCATCGAGGCCGGCCTGCCCTCGATGCCCTGGACCGATCCGCGTGCTGGCGCCCACGTCGCCCGTGCGGGCCTGAGCTACCTGCACAGCCAGGCCGAAGCCGGCACCGGCTGCCCGCTGACCATGACCTTCGCCAGCGTGCCTGCCCTGCGTCTGCAGCCGGACCTCGCCGAGCAATGGCTGCCGAAGATCCTCTCCACCGAATACGACCCGCGCAACCTGCCCATCGAACAGAAGACCGGCGCCACCATCGGCATGGCCATGACCGAGAAGCAGGGCGGCACCGACGTGCGCGCCAACACCACCCGCGCCTACCCGGTCGGCATTCCCGGCCCGGGCCAGGCCTACGAACTGGTCGGCCACAAGTGGTTCTGCTCGGCGCCGATGTGCGACGCCTTCCTCACCCTGGCCTACACCGACAAGGGGCTGACCTGCTTCCTGCTGCCGCGCCACCGCCCGGACGGCAGCCGCAACGAGTTCTACATCCAGCGTCTGAAGAACAAGCTGGGCAACTGGTCCAACGCTTCCAGCGAAGTGGAATACCGCGGCGCGCTGGCCTGGATGGTCGGCGAGGAAGGCCGTGGCGTACCCACCATCATCGAGATGGTCGCCATGACCCGCTTCGACTGCATGGTCGGCTCCAGCTCGCTGATGCGCCAGGCGCTGACCCAGGCCGCGCACCACTGCGCCTACCGCCAGGTCGGCGGTCGCGTGCTGGCCGAGCAGCCACTGATGCAGAACGTGCTGGCCGACCTTGCCCTGGAAAGCGAAGCCGCGCTGGCGCTGACCATGCGCATGGGCCGCGCGCTGGACAACCTGCACGACGAGCAGGAGGACAAGTTCGCCCGCCTGGTCACCGCCGTGGGCAAGTACTGGATCTGCAAACGCGCCCCCGCGATGATCAACGAGGCCGCCGAATGCCTGGGCGGCGCCGGCTACGTCGAGGACACCATCCTCCCGCGCCTGTACCGCGAAGCGCCGGTCAACTCCACCTGGGAAGGCTCGGGCAACGTGCAGTGCCTGGACGTGCTGCGCGCGCTGTCGAAGGAGCCCGGCGTACTCGACGCGCTGTTCAGCGAGCTGGGCGACGGGCATGGCGATGCGCGCCTGGCCTCGTTCATCGGCAACCTCAAGGCCTCCTTCGCCGACACCCAGGACATCCAGTACCGCGCCCGCCAACTCACCGAAAACGTCGCCATCGCCCTGCAGGCCAAGCTGCTGCTGGAAGCGGGCAATTCGGTGGTCTCCGACGCCTTCATCGCCAGCCGCCTGGACGACAGCGGCCGCGTCTACGGCACCCTGCCGCGCGGGGTGGATGTGGAAGCGCTGGTGGCGCGGGCGACGCCGCATCTGGTGTGAGGAAATTTCAGTAGAAGTTTTCGGGTTGAACCGTCGCTGGTCGATCAATAGGTTGCAGGAGGAGTGTTCTTCGCCGGGACCGGGATGAGCCTCGAAGGTCTTCCTTTCGGTGCGGGCAGCTCAGTGTTGAGATTGCCTTGGTCTATAGCTGCAACTAAAATTAGTTGCAGCTGGGAGAAGGTATGTCTCAGCACGAGAAGCTGCTGGCCAAACTGCTGAACAGGCAGGCTGTGTTCACCTGGCAGGAGTTGGTTGTGCTGCTGGGTGGGCTGGGTTATCGCAAGCTCGAAGGCGATGGAAGCCGGGTCAAGTTCGACAACGGCGATCCTTGCGCGATGATCAATCTGCACAAGCCCCATCCCGGCAATGAATTGAAGGCCTATGCCAGGCGCCAGGTGATCGAGCACCTGAAAAGCGGAGGACTGATACGATGAACAACCTGCTGCAGCACCGCGGCTATTACGGGTCCATCGAGGCCAGCCCGGAAGACAACTGCCTGTTCGGCAAGCTGCTGTTCATCCGCGCCCTGATCAATTACGAAGGCGACACCGTCGCCGAGCTGGCCGGCTCGTTCAGGGCAGCGGTCGACGACTACCTGGCTGATTGCGCTCTCAGGGGCCTCGAGCCGGAAATCCCCTGCAAGGGCTCCTTCAACGTACGCGTAGGCCACGAACTGCACATGGCGGCGAGCATCGCCGCCATCCAGCAGAACATCACCTTGAACGACCTGACGCGTCGCGCCCTGAGTGAGTACATCGAACAGCACGCCTGACAGCTTCGTAGGACGCATAACGCGTCAGCGCTTATCCGCCGGGGAGGTTCCGGCGGATAACCTGTTCCAGGTCATGCGCCCTACGGGAGCATCAGGCGCCAGCGCAAGGAGCGCCACCAGCCGGAGCGTGGCGCTGTAGCGGTTTTGGGTTGCAGGAGCTGCGGCACGTCGCTGTAGCGGACCCAGAGCTGGTCGTTCCATTCCAGCAGGGCGATGTCGCGGCTTTCCCAGCGCAGCAGGGAGCGGCGCGGGTGCTGGACGGGGAGGGTGGGGCCGCGCAGGGCAGGGATGACTTCGTGGGTGATCCACTGCCGCAGGCTGCGGTTTTCCGGGTGGCGGTAGCGCGATAGGAGATTGAAGAAGCCGGCTTCGCAGACCAGCCAGGTGTCCTGTTCGCCGCTCTGGGTTTGCAGCCGTTCCCGGCGCTTGAGGTCGGCATCCAGGCGGTGCTCGGTGAAGTGCTCCACCGGGCAGCCCATCAGGCCACCCAGGTCGCTGGCGGCGAACCAGGGTTGGTTTTCCAGCATCAGGGCGCGGAGCGGACGTTGGTGACGCATGAATACGCTAGATGTATGAACGTCATGGTTCATGGCAGTACTCCAATTGTGGTTGGGAGCAGCTGCCGTCCATCGCCGTCAATCGAAGGGCGGCAAACCGCGCAGGGTTGACGGACCGGCTCTAGCGACACCGGCAGGCCCCTCTTGAGAGCCTCCCTGCGCGATTTGCCATTGAGCATCACGAGCATTACTCGTGGGGACACCAATGGGCGCAGAGATGTACCCATCTCTGCATGCGTCGGAGGACGCGATCGCGCCACTAGAATCAGGCCGTCAAACCCGGCTGCGGGATTGACCGCAGCGCGGCCAATCTAGCGGCGGCGCCTCGATAAACAAGACGCTTCCAGCAGCTTGGGACGGCCCGACAAGCGATATACGAAAATGGAATGCAGTCGCTTCATTCCGGCTGTCATCCGCACTCGCGGTCGCGGATTCTGTCATAGGCTTTCTTCAACCCTTCCGCTCGTCCTGCCGGTTCGGAATCTGTCATCCCTTTCTGTGACGGAAGCAGGCAAGATGGAGCTGATCGTTCAGACAGGATGCCCACCATGAGTCTTACGACTGGCGACGAGTTCTTCGTCGCGCAGACGGCCGAAGAGGCCGTCGATCGACTGGCCGTGCTCCACGAGCGCGCCACCGGCGCCCTGAACCAGGCGCTCAAGCGGTACCTGAAGGACCGCGAAGTCCCCGACGCGCAGCAGCGCGAACAATTCCGCTACCCGCTGCTGCGGGTGACCTACCTGTGCCAGGGCGAAGTGCCCTCGACCACCCGCGCCTACGCCAAGGTCCAGGTGCCCGGCACCTACGCCGTGACCATCACCCAGCCCAAGGCCTTCCGCAAATACCTGCTGGAGCAGCTGCGCCCGCTGATGGAAGACTTCACCGTGCGCGTGGAGGTTGGCGTCAGCGCGCAGAACATTCCGTACCCCTACGTGGTGGAAGGCGGCGACGAACTGGGTGGCTCGGGCGTGACGGCCGCTGAGCTGGCGCGGGTGTTCCCCAGTACCGATCTGTCGGCCACCTCCGACGGTGTGGCGGACGGTCTGTACGAATGGGAGAACGCCGACCCGATGCCGCTGGCGCTGTTCGACGCCGCACGCACCGACTTTTCCCTGCGCCGCATGGTGCACTACACCGGCAGTGACTGGCGCCACGTGCAGCCGTGGATCCTGCTGACCAACTACCACCGCTACGTCGACCAGTTCATCCACCTGGGCCTGGAGCGCCTGCGCGACGACCCGCGCTTCGTGCGCATGGTCCTGCCGGGCAACGTGATCATCGAGCGCGGCACGGATGAGGGCGAGGCCAATGCCATCGTCGCCAGCGTCGAGTGGCACCGCTTCCAGATGCCGGCCTATCACCTGATCGCCGAGGACGGCGACGGCGTGACCCTGGTGAACATCGGCGTCGGCCCGTCCAACGCGAAGAACATCACCGACCACCTCGCCGTGCTGCGTCCGCACTGCTGGCTGATGGTCGGCCACTGTGGCGGCCTGCGCCAGTCGCAGACCATTGGCGACTACGTGCTGGCCCACGCCTACATGCGCCGCGACGGCATCCTTGACCGCGTGCTGCCGCCGCACATCCCGATCCCGGCGCTGGCCGAGGTGCAGTTGGCGCTGCAGGAAGCCGCCGCGCTGGTGACTGGCGAGCGTGGCGACCAGCTCAAGCGTCGACTGCGCACCGGCACCGTGCTGACCTACGACGACCGCAACTGGGAGCTGCACTGGGCCCAGGAGCGCCCGCTGATCAACCTGGCGCGGGCCATCGCGGTGGACATGGAAAGTGGCACTATCGCCGCGCAGGGTTACCGCCTGCGCGTGCCGTACGGCACGCTGCTGTGTGTGTCGGACAAACCGCTGCACAGCGAGATCAAGCTGCCCGGCGCCGCCACGGCCTTCTACCAGCGCGCGGTGAGCCAGCACCTGTCCATAGGCGTTGCCGCTGTCGACCTGCTGCGCACCCAGCTCAACTCGCTGCACTCGCGCAAGTTGCGCAGCTTCGACGAGCCGCCGTTCCGCTGATCTGCGACAGGGCGCGGAGCGCCTGCCGGGGCGATGGTGGTTGCCCCGGCTGCCTGAAGAAAGCCGATGGAGAGTGTTGCCGATGACCGATCCTCGCAAGACCCCGGCGGGCCGCGTGCTCGCCCTGCTGGACCTGACTTCGCTGAATGCTGGCGATGACCTGCAAAGCACAGTGGACCTCTGCCGCCGCGCGCTGACGCCCTACGGCGAAGTGGCGGCGGTGTGCGTGTGGCCGAAGCTGGCGCACGTCGCCCGGCGTACGCTCAATACGCTGGGTGGGCGCGACGTTCGGGTCGCGAGCGTATGCAACTTCCCCGGTGGCGACGCGCCGCTGGCCGATGTGGTAGAGGAAGTGCGCAAGACCCTTGCCGAAGGTGCCGACGAGATCGACCTGGTCTACCCCTGGCGCAAGCTCAAGGCCGGCCAGGACACTGGCGCGGTCGAACTGATCCGCACCTGCAAGACGCTGTGCGGGCCGTACCATCGGCTCAAGGTGATTCTGGAAACCGGAGAGCTGGCCGACCCGGAACTGATCCGCACGGCCTGCCGCGAAGCCATTGCCGGCGGCGCCGACTTCCTCAAGACCAGCACTGGCAAGGCGACGGTGAACGCCACGCCCGAAGCCGTGCGGGTGATGCTCGAAACCATCGAGGAGGAGGGTGGCAAGGTCGGCCTGAAAGTCTCCGGCGGCCTGCGCACGCTGGCCGATGCGCAGGTGTACCAGAAGCTGGCGGAGGAGCGTTTCGGCGCCGGCTGGATCAAGCCGGAGCATCTGCGTTTCGGCGCTTCCGCGCTGCTCGACGACCTGCTGTGTGAACTGAGCGGCGAGGCGAAGCCGATCTCCACGCGGGACTATTGAGCGCGCCGCGTTGACGCCGCCCCGGGCGAGCCTAGAATGCTCGCCTTTCGCGCCACGGGGAACCGTGGCGCGTCCCTCCGGTCGGACCTTCGCCGACCTTTTCCGCTGGTGATTCCATGCCGTTCCGCGCCCCCTCGCACCTCACCAACCCGCTGCGCCGTTTCGCCCGCCGACTGGTGGACAACGGCATGCCCGAAGTCGCCGCGCCACTGCCGCTGCCCGACAGCATCGCCGGCGAACCCTGGTTCTCCGTGGGCAAGGCAGTGGAAGGTCTGGGCGGCGAGCGAGTGGATGGCTGGTGCCTGGAAGAGTGGCCGGGCCTGGCTTTGCGCGCCCGTTTCAGCGCCTGCTGGCGCGACGCCCAGGGCCGCTTGTGGAACGTGCTGCCGGGCGGCGAAGCCATCGCCTTCCTGCCTGATCCGAAACGTCGCTACGAAGGCGTGCCGGTCGCCGAACAGCTTCACGCGCTGGAGCGTGACGAGTTGCTGGAGGATTACCTCTGGCTCAGCCGTGAACTGAGCAAACCGCAGATGGACGACGAGCGCCGGGAAGTCCGCGACGCCATGCGTCAGCGCCTGGAAAGCTGGCTGGAGCTGGGCGGCCGCGGCGACAAGCCGTGTCCGTGCAACAGCGGAAAGCGTTATCGCAACTGCTGCAGCAAGCGGGTGCGGGAGAACTGAGGCCGCTCTTCGTAGGAGCGCGCTTTGAGGTGCCGGCGCTGGGGTCGACCAGTCGAGGACAGAGTCCGCTCCTGCGCTAGAGGGACAGCGCCGGCTTTCCCTTGTGGGAGCGGGCCATGCCCGCGATCGCGCGCATGGCGCGCTCCTACAGGGAACTGTCTGGCATCGGTGGAACGAGCCACTGCTCTCCCGGCTTCGGCGCGCGGAAACGCTCCGCCGCCACACCACGTTGCTGCAGGGCTGCCGCCAGGTCGCTGACCGGCGTGAACTGGCCCTCGTCGCTCAGGCGGAAGGTGCCAAAGTGGATCGCCATGCTGCACTGCGAGTCGAGGTGCTGGTGCGCCTGCACCGCGTCGTCCGGGTTCATGTGGTGGTGGCGCATGAACCAACGCGGTTCGTAGGCGCCGATAGGCAGGGCGGCGAAGCGCATGGGGCCGAAGCGCTCATGCATCAGGCCGAACTCTTCGCCCAGCCCGGTATCGCCGGGGAACAGCAGCGGGCCGTCCGGCGACTCCAGCACGAAGCCCATCCACAGCGTGCGGTTGGTGTCGCGCCGCGAGCGTGCCGACCAGTGCTGCGCCGGCACGCCGGTGAGCAGCATGCCTTCGGGCATCGGCAGGCTCTGCCACCAGTCCAGTTCGGCGATATCGGTGAAGCCGCACGCGCGGATCAGCTCGCCATTGCCCAGGCCGGTCACCACCTTGGCGGAGGGGAAGCGCCGCGCCAGCTCGCGCAGGCTGTGGATATCCAGGTGGTCGTAGTGGTTGTGGCTGACCAGGATCAGGTTGATCGGCGGCAGCTCGTCCAGCGCCAGGCCCGGCGGATGCACACGCTTGGGACCGGCGAAGCTGAACGGGCTGGTGCGCTCGCACCAGAGCGGGTCGGTGAGGATGTTCAGGCCGCGGTGCTGGATCAGCAGGGTGGCATGGTTGATGTAGGTGACGCGCAGTTCGTCGCCTTCGACGCGGGCCGGCGTCTCCGGACGGGTATCCGGGCCGGGCTGGGCGATCCACTCCTGCTGACGGCCGCGCTCGCGCTGCCACTTGAGGAAGGCGCGCAGGCCGTTGTGCGGTTGGCGGTCGAGGTTATGGAAGCGGGCGCCGTCGAAATGCGCCGTCTGCGGGCCGCGATAGCGGGCGCCGAGGCGACCGCTGAGGTTCTGCAAGGTGATCAGCCAGGTGGGATGGCTCATGGGCATGCTCTTGCGGTGGGGGCTTTGCACAACCTAGCATGCCGGGCATTCCTCGCACCCCATCCTCGGTTACCAGTCTTTTCGCCATGCCCCGTCCTCCGCGTCCCGCCAATCGTCGTCCAGCCACCCGCCCCGCGCCTCGCCGCGTGGCCAAGGCGCCGCCGGCGCAACCCAGGCTGATCCTGCTGAACAAGCCGTTCGACGTACTGACGCAGTTCAACGACAACGAGGGCCGCGCGACGCTGAAGGATTTCGTCGACGTGCCGGGCATCTACCCGGCCGGCCGCCTGGACCGCGACAGTGAGGGCCTGCTGCTGCTGACCAACGACGGCCGCCTGCAGGCGCGCATCGCCGATCCGAAGCACAAGCTGCCGAAGACGTACTGGGTGCAGGTGGAGGGCGAGCCGAGCGACGAGCAGCTGGACCAGCTGCGCAAGGGCGTGCAGCTCAATGACGGCCCGACCCTGCCGGCCGAAGCCCGGCGGCTGGAGGAGCCGCCGCTGTGGGAGCGCGACCCGCCGGTGCGTTTCCGCAAGTCGGTGCCCACCGCCTGGCTGGAACTGGTGATCCGCGAGGGGCGCAACCGCCAGGTGCGGCGGATGACGGCGGCGGTCGGCCTGCCCACGCTGCGCCTGGTGCGCGTGCGCATCGGGCCGTGGCAGCTGGATGGCCTGCAGCCGGGGCAGTGGCGGGAAGTCAGCCCCGAGCTCTGAGGCTTGGGGCAGGGCGCAGGGTCAGAAGCCGCCTTCGAGCCCGGCGACGACCACGGACTTGATCAGGAAGCCGAGTACGCCCAGGCCCAGTGCGAAGAACAGCACCATGGTGCCCATGCGGCCGGCCTTGGACTTCTTGGCGAGGTCCCAGACGATGAAGGCCATGAACAGGATCAGGCCGGTCACCAGGCCATACATCATCCAGTCTTCGAAACTTTCGTTCATTACAGCTCCTGCCCGGTGCGGAGGGTGTCCGAGGGACGCCGGGACGCGGTGGTGGTGAAGAAGGCGCGCATTATACGCATGCGGCCCTTTGTCGTTCAGAGCCGTTCATAAACTGATCAGTTCCTGCTGCGGGACGGGAGGAATGCCCCGGAAATTCCCGGCGCACGCCGGTTGGCGCGGGAAATCTGCGGTATCGATTTCGTTTGGCGGGAGCAGGGGTGCGATGCTGTGTCGCAGGGTGGCGTCGGCCTTGCCGACGGATCGCGGGCGTGGCCCGCTCCTACAGGTTGGCACCGGTATTTCCCGGTTAGGTAGGAGCGGGACCGCGCAGATCGCGAGCTGGCTCAGGCGCGCAGGTGATCCAGCGGCAGCTCGGTGCTCGCCATCACATTGCGCAGCACGAAGCTCGACCGCACGCTGGTCACTCCCTCGATGCGGGTCAGGGTGCCGAGCAGGAAGTGCTGGTAGTGTTCCATGTCCGGCACCATCACCTTGAGCTGGTAGTCTGCGTCCATGCCGGTCACCAGGCTGCATTCCAGGACCTCGGGGCACTTGCCGATGATCTGCTGGAAGTGCTCGAAACGTTCCGGCGTGTGACGGTCCATGCCGATCAGCACAAAGGCGGTGAGGCTCAGGCCGAGCTTCTTGCTGTCCAGCAGGGCGACCTGGCGGACGATGTAGCCGTCGTCCTCGAGCTGCTTGACCCGCCGCGAGCAGGGGGAAGGCGACAGGCCGATGCGTTCGGCCAGCTCCTGATTGGAGATGCGTGCGTCGCGTTGCAGTTCGGCAAGAATTCGCAGGTCGTAGCGGTCCAGCTTGTCCATGAAAGCCTCATATTTCTATTGAATTGCGCTTGTGGCGTAATTTTTAGGTATTTGTTGCTCAGGTGGTGCCTGTGTGAGCAATCTTAGCAATCATTTCCCCGCTCTGTCGCTTTACTATTTCTTCCAGATTCACAGCCCGGACATCACGTCCCCAGCGATCCGCCCAATCAGGCGCTTCGCGGCCCGCCGACCCAACAGGATCGCGCCGGCCACCGGGCTACGCACTGCCCAGAAGGCGGAGCGAGGTGAGCCGGCGCCAACAGCGACGAGCAGGACGAGATTCCGGAAGGGAGGCTGACGAGCCTCCCTTTTTTCTTGCCCGCTATTTGCCCCGCCATCTTTACCCTGACTTTACCCAGCGCCCCGCAATGGCGGCTTTGCGCCGTGGTCTATGGCAATGTCACATCACGGTTTTCGGCCGTTGCCGAAGTGAGGAATCCATGAAGTCGGGCATCGGGCGGTTCGCCTCGTTCGCTGTGCTTTCTCTGGCCGTCGCGGTCCAGGCGCTGGCGGCCGAAGGTCCCGATATGCAGGGCCATCCATCCGCGAACGGCGGTGGCGGGCAGTCCCAGGGGCGTCCGCAGGGCAACAATGGCGGCCAGGAGCACGGGCGTCCGCAGGGCGGCAACGGCGGTCAGTGGCAGGGCCGTCCGCAGGGCAACAACGGCGGTCAGTGGCAGGGGCGTCCGCAGGGCAACAATGGCGGGCAGTGGCAGGGCCATCAGCAAGGCAACAATGGCGGTCAGTGGCAGGGCCGTCCGCCGGGCAGCAACGGCGGTCAGTGGCAGGGCCATCCGCAGGGTAACAATGGCGATCAGTGGCAGGGCCGTCCGCAGGGCAATAACGGTGGTCAGTGGCAGGGGCGTCCGCAGGGCAACAACGGCGGGCAGTGGCAGGGACGTCCGCCGGGCGGCAACGGCGGCCAGTGGCAAGGTCGTCCGCAAGGCAACGACCACGGCCACGATCACGACAGCCCCGGCTGGCAGGGCGGCAACCGTCCGCCATCGGCAGGCTGGCAAGGCCGCCCGCCGCCTTCCCACGGCAACTGGGGCCCGCATCCGTCCTACTGGCGGCCGGGCTATGTGGTCAACGCCATGCCGAGCGGGCATTACCGTGTGCCCTATCGCGGCAGCGACTACTACTTCAACGATGGCTACTGGTATCGCCCCTACGGCTCACGCTATGTGGTGGTGACGCCGCCCTACGGTGTGCGCGTGCGCTACCTGCCGTCCTACGCCGAGCAGGTGTGGATCGGCAGCATCGGCTACTTCCTCGCGGCCGGCACCTACTACCTGTGGCAAGCCGGCTCGCAGGATTACGAAGTGGTGGAGCCGCCGCAGCAGCAGGTGGCCAGCGTGGCGCAATCGGCTTATGACGTGATGGCTTACCCGATGTACAACCAGGGCCCGGACCAGCAGGCCCGCGATCGCTATGAATGCCACCGCTGGGCCGCCGACCAGAGCGGCTTCGACCCGGCCCTGGCGAGCTATGCGCCGCCGGCCTACGTCGCCGACAACTACCGCCGCGCCCTGGGTGCCTGCCTGAGCGGGCGCGGCTACAGCGTCAACTGATGTTCTCTAGCTGATGGTCTCTTTGCCCACCACTTCCTGCGGGTCGGCGTGCACCAGCACCTCGGCCCGCGGGAATTCCCTGTGGATCGCCAGCACCGCCTCGTCGCACAGATGATGCGCCTTCGACAGTGACAGCTCGCCGGGCAGCTCCAGGTGCAGCTGGACGAACCAGTGCGTGCCGGAAATCCGCGTGCGCAGGTCGTGGGCGCCGAGCACGCCGGGCACTTCGCGCACCAGTTCGAGCATGCGCGTGCTGACGTCCGGCGGCAGCTCCTCGTCCATCAGCACCGCGATGGATTCGCGGGCGATCTGGAAGGAGCTCCAGAGGATGTAGAAGGCGATGCCCAGGCCGAAGATGGCGTCCATCTGCTGCCAGCCGAACTGCGCCAGGAGCAGCGCCACCAGGATGCTGCTGTTGAGCAGTAGGTCCGAGCGATAGTGCAGCGAATCCGCGCGGATGGCGTTGGAACCGGTGATCTTCACCACGTAGCCCTGCACCAGCAGCAGGCCGGCGGTGAGCGCCAGCGACAGGATCATCACGGCGACGCCCCAGCCCACGGCTTCCACTGGTTCCGGGTGCTGCAGGCGGTCGATGGCCTGGGTGCCGACCAGCACGGCGCTGACCGCGATGAACAGCGCCTGGGCCAGCCCCGACAGCGATTCCGCCTTGCCGTGGCCGTAGCGGTGGTCGTCGTCCGCGGGGCGGATGGCGTAGTGCACCGCCAGCAGGTTGAGGAAGGATGCGGCGCCGTCGAGCAGCGAGTCGGTGAGGCCGGCCAGCAGGCTGACTGAGCCGCTGAGCCACCAGGCGATGGCCTTGGCGACGATCAGGGTGGTGGCGACGCCGAGCGACGCAAAGGTCGCCAGCCGCATCAGGTGGGCGTGGCTGGCGTGCTTGAGCATCAGGTGTCCAGGCGGTTGGGCAGGAAGTAGATGTAGTCCAGCAGCGGCGCCTTGTGGCCCAGCGCGGTGAGCGCGGCACTCATCTGCCCGCGGTGGTGGGTGCCGTGGTTGACCAGGTGCTGGACGATGTTCGCCAGGCTCTGGCGATGTTCCTGCCCGGCCATGTTGCGGTAGTCCAGTTGGGTGCCGAGGGTGGCGTCGCTCTGCTTGCTCAGCCACAGGCGCCAGGCGCCGACACCGTCACCCAGGAAGTCGGCGAGGCCGGCGCGGTCCGGCGCGGCCTCGGCGTCGAGGCGTTCGAACTGCCAGGGCTCTCGCTGCACACGGGCGAACCAGATGCGATCGACCACCGCGAGGTGGTTGAGGGTGCCGTGCAGGCTGCCGAAGAACAGCCCGCGCGGTGCGCGATAGGCCTCTTCATCCAGCGGCGCGACGGCCTCCAGGATTCGTTCGTAGGCCCACTGGTGGTACGCCAGGAGTTGCTGAAGGTGTGAAGCGAGAGCGCCGTGCATATCAGGCCTCCGGGCGCAGGCCCAGGCTGGCGAGTTGTTGGAGGTCGCCGCTGCGCTGGATCAGACGCGGATCGTCCAGGGGCAGGCTGCGGCCGGTTTCACGCTCGAGGATCGCCTTGAGTTTAGCCTTGTCCACGGTGCCGTCTTCACTCACGGCATCCTTGAGCTTTTCAGGCGCGACCGAGTACTTCTCGTCGGGCAGGTAGATCGCGCCGGTGGCGAAGTCTACGCCGAAGGCGATCAGGCCCGGGATGATGTAGAACAACAGTCCGACGGCGTCCAGGGCAGCGACTGCCGGGTCGAGGCGGCCGTCGATCTGGCCGCGGCGATCAGGGTAGAACAGGGTGCCGCAGGCCGTCAGCTGGCTGAACAGGGCGGCGCTCAGAACTGCACAGGAGACTCGGGTGGCAAGACGCATGAAAAAACCTCCGGGAGGATGATGCGGACAACTATATCAACGAGCTTGCTGTCGCTGCTGGCAGATTCGCACTAGCCAGCGTTCTGCTTGCTTCTATGACTGCCGAGTTGGCACCGTGGTTCGCCCGCTATAATCGCCTCCCCCCGCGTAGTCCGGGTTACCGCCTTATGAAATTCGAGTTCCAGGAGCCGGCATGAACGCCCTTCCCATCGACAGCGTCCTTCCCGCCCTGCGCCAGGCCCTGGCCGGGCGCCACGAGGTGGTGCTGGAGGCGCCGCCCGGCGCCGGCAAGACCACCCGCGTGCCGCTGGCGCTGCTGGATGAGGCGTGGCTGGACGGCCAGTCGATCCTGATGCTGGAACCGCGCCGCCTGGCCGCTCGCGCCGCCGCTGAAAGATTGGCCGCAGAGCTGGGCGAGAAGGTCGGCGAGACCGTTGGCTACCGCATCCGCCTGGACAGCAAGGTCGGCCCCAGGACGCGCATCGAGGTGGTCACCGAGGGCATCCTCGCCCGCCGTCTGCAGGATGACCCGGCGCTGGAGGGCGTGGGGCTGGTGATCTTCGATGAATTCCACGAGCGCTCACTGGATGCCGATCTGGCGCTGGCGCTGACCCTCAATGGCCGCGCACTGCTGCGCGACGAGCCACCGCTCAAGGTGCTGGTGATGTCGGCCACGCTGGAAGGCGAGCGCCTCTCCGCGCTGCTGGACGACGCGCCGGTGGTGCGCAGCGAGGGGCGCATGTTCCCTGTGGATATCCGCTGGGGCCGGCCATGGCAGGCCGGCGAGTTCATCGAGCCGCGCGTGGTGCAGACGGTTCTGCAGGCGCTGGCCGACGAGCCCGGCAGCCTGCTGGTGTTCCTGCCCGGCCAGGCGGAGATTCGCCGCGTCGCCGAGCAGTTGGGCGAGGCCCTGGCCGGCCGCTCCGATGTCCTGCTCTGCCCGCTGCACGGCGAACTCGACCTCGACGCCCAGCGTGCCGCCATCGAACCCGCGCCGGCGGGCAAGCGCAAGGTGGTGCTGGCGACCAACATCGCCGAGACCAGCCTGACCATCGACGGCGTGCGCGTCGTCGTGGACGCCGGGCTGGCGCGGGTACCGCGCTTCGATCCGGGCAGTGGCATGACCCGCCTGGAAACCCAGCGCATCTCCCGCGCCTCCGCCACCCAGCGCGCCGGCCGTGCCGGACGTTTGGAACCGGGCGCCTGCTACCGCCTGTGGTCCGAGGCGCAGCACGATCAACTGCCGGCCTATGGCGCGGCGGAAATTCTCCAGGCCGATCTGGCCGGCCTCGCCCTGCAGCTGGCGCGCTGGGGTGTCGCCCCGCAGGAGCTGGCCTGGCTCGACCTGCCGCCCGCCGCCGCTTATGCACAGGCCCAGGACCTGCTGGAGCGCCTCGGCGCGCTGGCTTCCCGCGCCGGTGGCGGTAGCCTCACGCCCCACGGTCAGGCCATGGCCGAAGTGCCGGCGCACCCGCGTATCGCCCATCTGCTGCTGCGCGGCCATGTGCTGGGGCTGGGGCAGCTGGCCTGCGATCTGGCCGCCTTGCTCGGCGAGCGCGACATCCTGCGCGGCAACGACGCCGACCTGCATCACCGCATCGCCTTGCTGGCCGGCGAGCAGAACGGCCCGCGCGCCAGCCGGGGTGCGGTGCAGCGGGCGCGCCAGCTGGCGCGACAGTTCAAGGGCTACCTGCGCGGCCCGGCCCGCGAGCCGGTGGCCGACCCCGATCATCCGCGCTGGCTGGGCGGCCTGCTGGCCTTTGCCTACCCGGACCGCATCGCCCGCCAGCGCCGCGCCGGTGGCGGCGAATATCGCCTGGCCAACGGCCGCGCGGCGCTGTTCGGCGAGCCGGATGCACTGATGAAGGAAGCCTGGCTGGTGATCGCCGATCTCGGCAGCCGCCAGGGCCAGCGCGAGGAGCGCATCTACCTGGCGGCGGCGCTGGAGCCGGCGCTGTTCGAGTCGATCCTCGCCGAACAGGTCAGTGTCCATGACGAGCTGGAGTGGGACGAGCGCGAAGGCGTGCTGCGCGCTGAGCGCCAGCGCAAGGTCGGTGAGCTGGTGCTGTCCACCGAGGCGCTGCCCAACCTCGACGCCGAGGCGCGCAGCCGCGCGCTACTCGGGCTGGTGCGGCGCAAGGGGCTGGAGCTGCTGCCGTGGACGCCGGAGCTGCGCCAGTGGCAGGCGCGCATCGCCTTGCTGCGCCGGCTCGATCTGGAAGGCAAGGGCGAGAGCGAGTGGCCGGACGTCAGTGACGCCGCGCTGCTGGCTTCGCTGGAAGACTGGCTGCTGCCGTACCTGGGCAAGGTCTCGCGGCTGTCGCACTTCGCCAACCTGGAGCTGAGCGGGATTCTCCACGGGCTGCTGCCCTGGCCGTTGCCGCAGCGGCTGGACGAGCTGGCGCCACGCGCGCTGCAGGTGCCGTCCGGCTCGAATATCCGCCTGGATTACAGCGAGTTTCCCCCGGTGCTTGCCGTGCGCCTGCAGGAGCTGTTCGGCCTGGCCGATACGCCGCGCATTGCCGGTGGGCGGGTGGCGGTGAAGCTGCACCTGCTGTCGCCAGCGCAGCGGCCGGTGCAGGTGACCCAGGACCTGGCCAACTTCTGGCGCAGCACCTATGCGGAAGTGAAGAAGGACCTGAAGGGGCGCTATCCGAAGCACTACTGGCCGGATGACCCACTGATCGCCGAGCCGACGGCGCGGGCCAAGCCGCGCAAGGGGTAGGTTTGGCACAGAGGTGATGTCCTCCCTGCAGGAGCGGGCCATGCCCGCGATCGCGCGCATGGCGCGCTCCTACAGGTCGTCTCCGTCGCTTCAGTACGCTCCTGCGCCATTCCCGCCTTACGCAGTCAGGGCAACTTCATCTCGTAACCCGCCGACTGCAGTTCGTCGTAGGCGTGGTCCAGCTGCGCGCGCAGGCCTTCGGCGTCGGGGGCGTGGCGGGAGACGATGAGCTTGGTCGGCACGCTGTACAGGTTGTCGAAGGCCAGCGGCGCCATGTTCAGCTCGCGGCGCGCCTGTTCAACCGGCGTCTGGTAGTCGATCAGGTAGTCGCCGCGACCGCGCTCGAGCATCTGCAGGGCGGCGGTGTGGGTGCTGGTGCGGTGCACTTCCAGCTGCAGTTTCGGGTCGGCCAGCATCTCGGTGATCGGCCGCCAGTAGCTGTAGCCGCTGATCAGGATCACCCGGCTGGTGGTCAGCCCTTCGGGCAGTTTCGGCGAGGGGCGGGAGGCCAGGCGATACAGGTTCAGCTCGACGTGCCCCAGCACGCGCTCGCACTCCAGTGTGCTGCCCAGCAGTTCCGGCTTGCCCGGCGCGCCGGCCCAGAGCTGCACGCTGCCGTCCTGCAGGCCCAGGTACAGGCGGGCGCTGGGCAAGGGGCGGAAATCGGCGCGATAACCGGCTTTGAGCAGGATGCGCCGGACCATCTCGGCGCCGCTGCCGCGAGTACTGCCGTCCGGGGCGGTATAGGTGTAGGGCGGGAATTCGTAGTAGCCGACGGTCAGGGCCGGCAGCGGATGCGGCAGCCGGTCGGCCAGCGTGGGCCGGTCGACGGCGAAGGCGTTGAGGCAGAGCAGGGCGACGATCAGCCCGACGAGACGGCGAAAGTGCATGGATACCCGAAGTGCATGTTGTCGTTGTTATGCGGTGCCGGCCGAGCATGGGGCCGCCGCGCCTCGCTTGTCCAGCCTGGCTCGGCGGCGATGTGCCGCGGCGCTCAGTGGGGCAGCAGGAAGCGCGCGGACAGCGGCAGGTGATTGGATATACGCAGGGTGTCGTGGCTGCGCACGCCGGCATCGAGGCGGTTCAGGCCGGGGCTGTGGAACAGGTAGTCGAGGGTGCGATCGGGCTTGTGCACGCGCGGGTCGTTGGGGAAGTGGGTGTACCACTTCTCCTGGTCGGCGCCGCTGGATTCCTCCACCGCCGGGACCACCGGGAAGCGCGCCGCCAGCAGGTTCAGCTCGCTGTTGGCGCGGTAGGGCGCGCGCAGCACTTCCGGCAGGTAGGGGTACTGGCCCAGCGGCAGCAGGCCGAGGTCGCCGCCCAGCAGCCAGGGGCGGCCGGCAGCCTGCAGGGTGTTCAAGTGGGCTTCGACGGCTTCGACCTGGCGCTGCGGGGTGTCGTCGCCGTTGGGGCGCTCCAGGCGCGTGTTGATCACGCTGAGCTGGCCGCCGCCGCGGATCGGCAGGTCGCTCTGCAGCATCGCCGGCTGCGGGGCGAACAGGTGCAGCAGCGGGATGGACGAGCGCTGCGGCAAAGCGATGCGCTCGCCGCCGCTGATCTGGAAGCGGCTGAAGGTCACCAGCTTGCGCCCGGCGCTGCCGAATACATGCGGGTTGGGATCGAAGCGCGCCTTCCAGTCGAAGGCAGCGGTGGAGCAGGGGTAGAGATCGGTCAGGCGGTCGCCGATCAGCGCCTGCTGGTCCTGCTTGCCGGTGGCGGCGGCGCCGTCGTCGACTTCCTGCAGCAGGACGATGTCCGGCGCTTCGTCGCGGATCACCCGCACCACTTCGTCGAGGCTGTAGGCGATGTCTTCGGCGCTGGGGCTGTCGTCGGGGCCGGTGGTATCGGGCAGGTCGTCCCAGAAGATGTAGCGCTTGCCGGCCAGGTACTGGACGTTCCAGGTCATCACCTTCAGCGCCTGCCCTGGCTGCAGTTGCGGTGCGGGCGCGCGGCACTGTGCGGCGACGGCCTCGCGCTCGGCGGGGTGCCAGGCCAGCAGCCAGGCGGCAGCGGTGACGGCGAGCAGCAGGGCGATGAACAGCACGAAGAGGAAGCGGCGGCGAAGCGAGAGGCTCATGGGTGACCAGGGGCTATGCTTGTTGGGTCCAGAGGATAGTGGCTGCGACTTTGTATTTCACCTCCGTGTTTGATGTGGGAATTATCCTGAAACCTTGTGAGATGTAGTTCGCAAGACGTCAACATCGCGCCCTGCGGGCTTCGGGAGACTGCCATGCCCCGAACACTTTTCTCCCATTCGCCTTACCGGCGCAAGGTCGTACTGGTCAGTGGCGGCTGTTCCGGCATCGGTCGCGCGCTGGTGCTGCGCTTCGCCCGGGCCGGCGCGCATCCGGTAATCCTCGACCTCGACCAGGCGGCACTGGACAGCCTGGTGCAGCACCTGCGCGAGCACCTGAACGTCGAAGCCCTCGGCCTGCGCTGCGACATCGCCGATGCCGAGGCGGTGGAGCGCGCGGTGGCGCTCGCCGTCGAGCGCTTCGGCGGTATCGACGTGCTGGTGAACAACGCCGGTATCACCCACCGCAGCCTGTTCATCGAGACCGAGCTGGCGGTGTTCCGGCGGGTGATGGCGGTGAACTTCTATGGCGCGCTGCACTGTACCCAGTCTGCGCTGCCCAGCCTGCTGGCGCGGCACGGGCAGATCGTCGTGCTCAGTTCGCTGACCGGCTTCGCCCCGCTGCTCTACCGCAGTGCCTACAACGCCAGCAAGCACGCGCTGCACGGGCTGTTCGACACGCTGCGCATGGAACTGGACGGCACCGGGGTGGCGATCACCCTGGCCTGCCCGGGCTTCACCGCCACCGACCTGCGCAAGAATGCCCTGGTCGGCGACGGCTCGGTGATTCGCCAGCCGGCCGTGGTGCTGGGTGCGGAAGTGGCCTCGCCGCGCGACGTGGCCGAGGCGATCTACCAGGGAGCGCTGCGTCGGCGGCGTTTGCTGGTGCTGTCCAACGTCAACTGGCGGGCACGACTGCTGGCGCGCTTCTTCCCGCGGCTGTTCGAGAAGCTGCTGGTGCCGAAGATGTCGGGGCTGCGCCCCGGACACTGAACCGGTCCGAGGTAAAACCCGGGACAACTGTAGGAGCGGGCCCTGCCCGCGAGCGCGGACAAGGTCCGCGCTGTCAGGAAGTGCGGCGTGAGCCCTGCTCACGGATGGCGGGCATGGCCCGCTCCAACAGGTCGAGGTCAGTGGGAGTGGGTATCGAACCCGCCGCCGGCCAGCGCCATGTCCCAGAACGAGGCCTCGATCTTGTGGCCGTCCAGGTCGCGGACGAAGCAGCCGTAGTAAGGGTCGCCATACAGCGGGCGCGGGCCGGGAGCGCCTTCGTCGGTGGCGCCGGCGGCAATCGCGGCGCGGTAGAAGGCGTCCACTTCGTCGCGGGAGTTGGCCATGAAGCCGAAGTGCGTGCCATTGCCGACGCTGGCCGGGTGGCCGTCGATGGGCGTCTGCAGCCAGAACTCGGGGAACACCCGGCCGTAGGCCACGGCGCCGGGGTGCTCCATGATCGGCTGGCAGCCCAGGGTGGGCAGCACGGCGTCGTAGAACGCCTTGGCGCGCGGATAGTCATTGGTGCCGATGGAAATGTGCGAAAGGCAGCTGGGCGGGAAGTCGCTCACGGCGAGTCTCCTTACTCCGGATTTTCGGGGGGTGGGAAGGAGACTCCAGCGTAGAACCCCGGCGTGCGTCGCGCCGGGGGATTTGTTGCGACTTGCTGCCGCTCAGGCGGGCTCGCGGCCGAGCAGGATGAAGATGCGGTAGGCGGCCACCGTCAGCAGCAGCTGGAAGAACCCGCTCAGCGAGTGCAGCGCGACGCTGAGCACCGGCGCGTCCTGGCCGGCCTCGGTGATCCAGCCTTCGGCGATCCATACCGGCGCGAGGATCGCCAGGGAGGTCATCAGCAGCAGGAAGAAGTGCCCGGTGGTCAGGGCGAAGCTTTCGCGCATCGCGTCGATGGGCGCGCGGCCGCGCTGCACCAGGAGGAATTCGGCGAAGGCCAGCTTGATCATCACGAAGATGCCCGGCAGCACCATCAGGTACAGGCCGAGCACGATCAGCAGTGAAGTGATCGCCGAGAGCAGGGCGAAGGCCGGCCACAGCCGCAGCGCCGCGCTCCACAGTTCGCGCACGCTGCGCTGCACGCCTTCGCCGGTGTCGATCATGAAAAGGATCAGGCTGGCGGTGTAGATCGGGTAGAACACCAGGCCCGCGGCCATGCCCCAGGGCGCGAAGTTCTGCGAGCCGGCGGCGACGTTGATCTGCTGCTGGACCAGCGTCTCGATGACGATCCAGGGCAGGCACAGCGGCACCAGGATGCCGAGGTGACGGGAGAAGAAGAACCAGGTGTCGCGGAGGATGGAAAGGGGATTCATCAGTAACCCGATACTGTCCGAGGGCTTCGACTCTAACTTAAGCAAACCCTCAGCTGAAGACGCCAGAATTCTGCGACCGGAACTTGTTTTTTTGCGAGCCGATCCAATGTTGCAGAGGCAATGTTCTGCCGAACCACCCGCTCACTCGAGGCCTGCCATGAATTCCGAAGAGCAATCCCTGATCGATGGTCTGTTCACCCGCCTGCGTGACGCGCAGGCGCAGACCGCGCCACGCGACGCCGACGCCGAGGCCCAGATCAACCGGCACCTGGTGCAGCAGCCAGCCGCGCCGTACTACATGGCCCAGGCGATGCTGATCCAGGAAGCGGCGATCAAGCGCCTGGACCAGCGCGTCAAGGAGCTGGAAGCGCAGCAGGCCAGGGCCCAGGAGCAGCGCCCGAGCAGCGGCGGCTTCCTCGCCGGCTTGTTCGGCGGCGGCCAGAGCCCGCAACCGCGCCAGGAACAGGCGCAGCAGCGCCCGGACGGCTGGGGCCAGACACGCTTCTCGCAACCGGCCGGCGGCAATGCGGCTTACGCGAACAACCCCGGCGCCGGCAACCCGAACGACTTCAGGCCAGCCCAGCCCGCGCAAGCGGCGCCCCAGGGTGGCGGCTTCATGCGCGGCGCCTTGCAGACCGCTGCGGGCGTGGCCGGTGGTGTGATGGTGGCGGACCTGCTGACCAGCATGTTCCACCACAACCAGCCGCAGGAAATCGTCGAGGTGATCCAGGAACAGCCGGTGCAGCCGGAGCCGTCCAGCTTCGACGACGGGCGCGGCGATGACTCGTCCCTGGGCGGTGACCGCTACGCCGACAACGGCTTCAACGATGCGAATTACGACGACAGCGGCAGCTTCGGTGACGATTCGAGCTTCTTCGGCGACGACGACGGCGACCTGTTCAGCTGACGCTGGCGCCGGGTCATCCCGCCCGCCGGGACTGGCGGGGGCGCGCCGCTGTGCCGATAATGCGCCCCCGCTGTTCGAGTCCCGGAGTCACCGTTGAAGACCATCGCCCTGTTCGCCGACGTACAGAACCTCTACTACACCGTGCGTCAGGCCTACGGCTGCCACTTCAACTACGCGGCGTTGTGGGCCGAGCTGAGTGCCCAGGGCAACATCGTCCAGGCCTACGCCTACGCCATCGACCGCGGCGATGCCAGGCAGCAGCAGTTCCAGCAGATCCTGCGCAAGCTCGGCTTCACCGTGAAGCTCAAGCCCTACATCCAGCGCGCCGATGGCTCGGCCAAGGGTGACTGGGACGTCGGCATCACCATCGACATCCTCGACGCCGCGCCGAACGTGGACGAGGTCGTGCTGGCCTCCGGCGACGGCGATTTCGACCTGCTGCTCGACCGCGTCCGTGCCGGCGGCACCGACGCCACCGCCTACGGCGTGCCGGGCCTCACCGCCCAGGCGCTGATCCGCGCGGCCAGCCGCTACGTGCCCATCGAAGGCGCGCTGCTGCTGCGTTCCTGACCCTTGCGGCTACAATGCCGCCCATTCCGAATCGTTTCTGCGAGCGCTCCATGACCTTCGCCAATCTCGGCCTGATCGATCCCCTCCTGCACGCCCTCGACGGGCTCGGCTACCAGAACCCGACGGCAGTGCAGGCCCAGGCCATCCCGGCCGTGCTCAAGGGGCGCGACCTGCTGGCCGCCGCCCAGACCGGCACCGGCAAGACCGCCGGCTTCGCCCTGCCGCTGCTGCAGAAGCTGCTGCAGGAAGGCCCGCAGGTGGCGGCCAACTCGATCCGCGCGCTGGTGCTGGTGCCGACCCGCGAGCTGGCCGAGCAGGTGCACGAGAGCTTCCGCGCCTATGGCCAGCACGTGCCGTTGCGCACCGCCGTGGCTTACGGCGGGGTCAGCATCAACCCGCAGATGATGAAGCTGCGCAAGGGCGTCGACATACTGGTGGCCACGCCCGGCCGCCTGCTCGACCTGTACCGGCAGAACGCGCTGAAATTCACCCAGTTGCAGGTGCTGGTGCTGGACGAGGCCGACCGCATGCTCGATCTGGGCTTCGCCCGCGAACTGGACGAGGTCTTCGCCGCGCTGCCCCGGCGCCGGCAGACCCTGCTGTTCTCCGCGACCTTCTCCGACGCCATCCGCCAGATGGCCCGCACCCTGCTGCGCGACCCGCTGACCATCGACGTGGCACCGCGCAACACGGCGGCGAAGACGGTGAAGCAGCACCTGCTCACTGTGGACAAGAAGCGCAAGGCCGAGCTGTTCCTGCACCTGTTGCGCGAACAGGGCTGGAGCCAGGCGCTGGTGTTCGCCAAGACCCGCAAGGGCGTCGACGAACTGGTCGACTTGCTGCAGCGCGAAGGCATCCGCGCCGACTCGATCCACGGCGACAAGCCGCAGCCCTCGCGCCTGCGCGCCCTGGCGCGGTTCAAGGCGGGCGAGGTGGACTTCCTTATCGCCACCGATGTCGCTGCGCGCGGCCTGGACATCGAGGAGATGCCGCTGGTGGTCAACTTCGACCTGCCCATCGTCCCCGAGGACTACGTGCACCGCATCGGCCGGACCGGCCGTGCCGGCGCCAGCGGGCAGGCGATCTCGCTGGTCTGCGCCGATGAAGTGCAACAGCTGGCGGCCATCGAGACGCTGATCGGCCAGACCCTGCCGCGCCAGGAGGAGGACGGCTTCGAGGCGGAGCACCGGGTACCCGTCACCGCTCCGGGTGGCCAGATCACCAAGAAGCCGAAGAAGCCCAAGCAACCCAAGGTGCCCGAAGGCAAGCCGGGCAAGGTGCACCTCGGCTCGCTGCTGGACGACAAGCCGCAGGTCAAGGCGGTGCGCAAGGCGCCGGGCTTCGGCCTGGGCGGTAAACCAGCCGCTGGCAAACCTGCCTCCGGCAAATCGTCCGCCGGAAAGCCGGGCGGCAAGGGCGCTCGCCGGCCCTGAGCCGATTCGGCGCGCGCCTGCTTCATCGCGGTGCGCGCCGGAAGCTGAATCGGTCGCTGTCGCCAGGCGTTGCGGGGCCTTGCGGGGTGTGGCGCAAAAGCTGCATTTCCGTGTGGAATCCCGAACGCCTATAGTGTGCCCATCGCGCACACAACAAGAACGACAGCCCATGCGCCACAAGGAACTCAAAGCCTGGACCGGCGGAGTCGCCCATCTGCTCCCGCTGGCCGCCGGTCGTCCGCGCCTGCTCGGCCTCAGCCAGTGGCTGCAGCAGGTCTGCGCGGTGGATAACTTCGTGCTCTTCGTCTACGAAGGCAACCACCGGCCGCTGGACCTGTTCGACACCTTCCCGGCCGATGTCCGCCACGTCTATGTCGAGGACTACCAGGTCGGCCCCTACCTGCTCGATCCCTTCTACCTCGCCTGTACCCGCCACCAGGCGCCGGGGCTGTGGCGCCTGCGGCAGTTCGCGCCGGACCACTTCTACCTGGGCGAGTACTACCAGACGTATTACCAGCAGACCGGCCTGACCGAGGAGATCGCCTTCTTCATCGACCTCGCCGACGGCGCCACCGCCGTGCTCTCGCTGATGCGCAAGACCTCCAGCCCCGCCTACAGCCGCGACGAGATGCAGCTGCTGGAGTGCGCGCGGCCGGTGGTCGAGCAGGTGGTGCGCGAAGCCTGGGAACTGCGCCGCGCGCAGCCGCGCCCGGCGCAGGACCTGGACTACCAGATCCGCGAGGCCTTCGACCAGTTCGGCGCCCAGCTGCTCACGCCCCGCGAGCAGGAGATCGTCCAGCTGCTGTTGCGCGGCCACTCCAGCGCCTCGGTCGCCGAGCAGCTGGATATCAGCCCCGGCACGGTGAAGATCCACCGCAAGAACATCTACGCCAAGCTCGGCATCGGCAGCCAGTCGGAGCTGCTCGGGCTGTTCATCCGCGAGCTGGCCGGGCGCGATGCGGCGGGTGGGATGCGTGAGGTTGGCTGAGCCACGCGGCTCTTCGTAGGACCGAGGGGGGCGCCTAGCCCTTGCTCGCGAACCGCCCAACGTCGGATTCGCCGGGGATTCCGTTCGCGAGCAAGCTCGCTCCTACAGTCATGTAGGGCGAATAACGCGCCAGCGTTATCCGCCGTGCCGTCGCTGGCGGATAACCTGTTCCAGGTTATGCGCCCTACAGTCATCGGAAGCTCCGGGCGCCCATGGCTGGAGCGGGCAATGCCCGCGATCGCGCGCATGACGCGCTCCTGCAGGGAGAGTCAGCGCGCGCACCGGGCGATCCAATCCCGACATCTATCCCCCGAGGGATATATACACCCCGAAAGCCCCGTTGCTAGCGTGAGCCCCAACAAGAACAAAGTGGGAGCGCGCGGTGATGGAAAGCGGTCAGGACTTCGATATCGAATTCCGTAACGTGGTCAAGCGCTACGGCAGCGTGCCGGCGGTCAACGGGCTGAGCTTCAGGGTGAAGCGCGGCGCCTTCCATTCCTTCCTCGGCAGCTCCGGCTGCGGCAAGACCACCACCCTGCGGATGATCGCCGGCTTCGAGCAGCCCAGCGAAGGCGAGGTGCTGCTGGCCGGCAAGGCGGTGGCCGGGGTGCCGGCGCACCAGCGTGCGGTGAACATGGTGTTCCAGCATTACGCGCTGTTCCCGCACCTGACGGTGGCCGAGAACATCGCCTACGGCCTGCGCTACCGCACGCCGCGCCCTGACCGTTCGCAGCAGCGCCGGATGGCCGACGAGGCGCTGGAGATGGTGCGCCTGTCCGGCTTCGGCACGCGCAAGCCCCACGAGCTTTCCGGCGGCCAGCAGCAGCGTGTGGCGCTGGCCCGCGCACTGGTGAACAAGCCCACCGTGCTGCTGCTCGACGAGCCGCTGGCCGCACTCGACCGCAAGCTGCGCAAGGAGATGCAGTCGGAGCTGCTGCGCCTGCAACGCGAGGTCGGCATCACCTTCGTGCTGGTCACTCACGATCAGGAAGAAGCGCTGTCGATGAGCGACAGCATCAGCATCATGAAGGACGGCCTGATCATCCAGACCGCCACCCCTGAGGCGCTCTATGAGACCCCGGCGAGCCGCTACGTCGCCGACTTCATCGGCGAGTCCAACCTGTTTTCCGGCACCGTGCGCCGCCTCGATTCAGGCCGCGTGGTGCTGGGCACCCCGGCCGGGCTGGAACTGAGCAGCCCGCCGACGCCCACCGGCCCTGCGCTAGCGCCTCAGGCCGAAGGCTGCATCGCCGTTCGCCCGGAGCTGGTCGGCATCGCCGCCGCCGATTCGGAGCTGCAGCGCGAAGTGCGCCTGAAGGGCCGCGTCGAAGACCGCATCTACCTGGGCAACCTCACTGAATACCGCGTACGCACCGACGCCTTCGGCATCGTCTGCGTGCGCGTGCCGCGCAAGGCCGGCGGCGAGGCGGAAGCCTTCGAGCACGGCGCGCCGGTACAGGTCGGCTGGAACCAGGCCAGCGGCCTGGCCATGGCCCTTTGAGTTCGACGATCCAACCATAACGACAATCAGCAGACAGGCGGGGAGTGACGATGGACAAGAAGAGCTTCATCAAGACGATGCGCAGCTGGGAAAACGGCTCCATCACGCGGCGCGATTTCCTCGGCAAGACCGGCCTCGGGCTGGCGATGGCGGTGGTCGCCGCCAACACTCCCGGCCTGCTCAGCGGCAAGGCCTACGCGGCCGAAGGCAGCAACATCGGTGACCGCCTGGCCCTGGCCACCTGGCCGAACTACCACAGCCAGGAGAACTTCGATGCCTTCGCCAAGGCTACCGGCGCACGGGTGCAGATGAACGTGTTCGGCTCCAACGAAGAGATGCTCGCCAAGCTGCAGGCCGGCGGCAGCGGCTGGGACGTCTTCGTGCCGACCAACTACACCATCAGCACCTACGTGCAGCTCGGGCTGATCGAGCCGCTGGACCTCTCGCGCATCCCCAACTTCGACCCCAAGGCCTTCGAGGAGCGCTTCATGGCCCAGGGAACGGTGGACGGCAAGGTCTACGCGGTGCCGAAGAACTGGGGCACCACCGGCATCGTCTATGACGCCAGCCGTGTGAAGGGCAGCCCGGATTCCTGGAAGCAGTTCTGGGACCTGACCCTGACCAGCGCCTCGGGCCGCACCATCGTCCACGACTACCAGCTCACCGCCATCGGCAACGCGCTCAAGTACTACGGCTACAGCTTCAACTCGCTGGACCCGAAGGAACTGGCCGAGGCTGAGAAGCTGCTGATCCAGGCCAAGCCGCACCTGTTCGCGATCAACTCCGACATCCAGCCTTCGCTGCGCAACGGCGACGCCTGGATGGCCATGGCCTGGACTGGTGATGCCTCCCAGCTGCACCGCGACAACCCGGACATGACCTTCGTGCTGGGCAAGGAAGGCGGCGAGATATGGAGCGACTTCTTCGCCATTCCCAAGAGCGCCGAGCACCGCGATGCCGCCTACGCGTTCATCAACTACCTGCTAGACCCGCAGCACAACAAGCTGGAGGTGCTCTCCCACGGCTACCCGAGCGGGGACAAGCGCGTCGATGCGCTGCTCTCCAAGGAGATGCTCGACGACCCGATCATGTACCCGGCGGCCGAGCGCCTGTCGCCGCTGGAGTTCGGCGCCGCGGCGACCCTCACCAGCCCGGCACGCGCCGAACTGATGGCGCGGTTCAAGGCCGCCTGATCGGCAATTCTGGCGCTTGTGCGGAATGCGGCGGATAACGCTGGCGCGTTATTCGCCCTACCGCGAAGGTCCGTTCCATGCGTAGGGAATCGAACATGAACATCGCTGTCAGCGCCCCGTTGCCGCAGACCCAGGCGACGCCCAGCGCCTCGCGCGCAAAAAGCCTCGGCCGGCGCGTCACGCTCCTGCTGCTGTTGCCGTCCACCCTGTGGTTCCTGCTGCTGCTCCTCATGCCGCTGGTGATCATCCTGGTCTTCAGCTTCGGCGAACGCAGCGCCGTGGGTGGCTACGGCGGCGGGCTGACGCTGGAGAACTACCTGAACCTCGGCTCCCGCGCCCAGGCCTTCTGGAACACCCTGACCCTCGCGCCGCTGGGCACCCTGGCGTGCCTGCTGGCGGCCTACCCGCTGGCCTACTTCCTGGCGGTGAAGGTGCGGCGCAACAAATCGCTGCTGCTCACGCTGGTGATCGTGCCGTTCTGGACCAGCTTCCTGATCCGCACCTACGCCTGGATCTTCCTGCTCAGCGGTCGCGGCATCCCGGCGCTGCTGGAGACCTTCGGCATCGCCGACGTGCGCCTGATCAACACGCCCTACGCGGTGCTGATCGGCATCGTCTACGGCTACCTGCCGCTGATGGTGTTCCCCATCTACGTGACCCTGGAGAAGCTCGACAAGCGTCTGCTGGAAGCCTCCGGCGACCTCGGCGCGAGCGCCTTCGAAACCTTCCGCCGGATCACCCTGCCGCTGTCCGCGCCGGGGGTGATCACCGGGGTGATGCTGGTGTTCATCCTGCTCATGGGCGAGTTCCTGATCCCGGCCATTCTCGGTGGCGGCAAGGTGTTCTTCGTCGGCAACGCGCTGGTCGACCTGTTCCTGCAATCGCGCAACTGGGCGTTCGGCAGCGCGGTGGCGATGACCCTGGTGGCGATGATGCTGGTGATCATCGGCGTGTATCTGAAACTCGTGGCCCGCTACGGCGGCTCGCGCAACGACGGGGTGCTCTGACATGTGGCTGCGCAGTTACTCCACCTCGGTCTACCTGTTCCTCTACGCGCCCATCGCGCTGATCATGCTCTTCGCCTTCAACGCCGGGCGCAGCGGGCTGAGCTTCCAGTGCTGTTCGGTGCAGTGGTTCGGCCGCGCCTTCGACAACCCGTTCATCCTGGAAGCCCTGGGCAACAGCGCGCTGATCGCCCTCTGCTCGGCGCTGATCGCCACCCTGTTCGGCACCCTCGCGGTGTTCGGCCTGCAGCGGGTCGGCAAGCGCGTGCGCCTGCTGTTCGACGCGCTGACCTACTGCGCGATCATCGTGCCGGGCATCGTCATCGGCATCGCCACGCTGATCGCCTTCATCACCCTGTTCGACGTGCTCAACCCGCTGCTGGCGCTGCTGGACATCGGCCTGCCGAAACTCAACATGAGCTTCGGCACCGTGGTGGCGGCGCACTCGCTGTTCACCATGGCGCTGGTGATGGTGATCGTCCGCACCCGCGTCGAGGCGATGGACAAGTCGCTGCTGGAAGCCTCCGCCGACCTCTACGCGCCGCCGCTGGACACCTTCTGGCGGGTGACCCTGCCGCAGATCGCCCCGGCCATCCTCGCCGGCTTCCTGCTGGCGTTCACCTTCAGCTTCGACGATTTCATCATCGCCTTCTTCGTCGCCGGCTCCGAGACCACGCTGCCGATCTACATCTTCTCGTCGATCCGCCGGGGCATCACGCCGGAGATCAACGCCATCTCCACGGTGATCATCTGCGCCTCGCTGGCGCTGCTGTTCACCTCCCGCTACCTGCAGAACCGCCGCACCGGCGTTCAGGCCGCCTGAGGGCCGCCTTCAAGGAGACTCGAGGATGCGCGACCAGCTCTACATCAACGGGCAGTGGGTCAGGCCGGACCTGGGTGGCCGCTTCACCAGCTTCGACCCGGCCTCCGGGCAGCCGCTGCAGGAAGTGCCGGCGGCCACCGAGGAAGATATCGACCACGCCGTGCGCGCGGCGCGTACCGCGTTCAATCGCGGCTGGGGGCAGAGCCGTGGCAGCGAGCGTGCCGAGTGGCTGGAAGCGCTGGCCGGGGAGCTGGAGCGCAACCAGGACTCACTGGCCGAACTGGAGGTGCGCGATAACGGCAAGCCGCTGCCCGAGGCGCAGTGGGACGTGGCCGATGCCATCGGCTGCTTCCGCTACTACGCCGAGCTGGCGCGGGAGCTGGACCAGCGCCAGGACCGGGTGCTGGCGCTGCCCGACGAGCGCTTCCGCTGCCGCATCCGCCAGGAGCCGGTGGGCGTGGCGGGGCAGATCATCCCCTGGAACTACCCGCTGCTGATGGCGGCGTGGAAGGTCGCACCGGCCCTGGCGGCGGGCGCCACCTGCGTACTCAAGCCGTCCGAGCTGACGCCGCTGAGCGCGCTGGAACTGGCCGCCGCGGCGGACGCCGTGGGCCTGCCGGCGGGCGTGCTCAACGTGCTGCCGGGCCTCGGCGCGGAGGCCGGCGGGCCGCTGAGCCAGCATCCGGGTGTGGACAAACTGGCCTTCACCGGCAGCGTGCCGACCGGCTCGCGGATCATGTCGGCGGCGGCCCAGGACATCAAGAACGTCAGCCTGGAGCTGGGCGGCAAGTCGGCCTTCATCGTCTTCGACGACAGCGATGTCGAGGCGGCGGTGGAGTGGATCCTGTTCGGCATCTTCTGGAACCAGGGCCAGGTGTGCAGCGCCACCTCGCGCCTGCTGGTGCAGGAAGGCATCGCCCCGCGCCTGATCGAGCGGCTGGTGGAAGCGACCCGCGCCATCAGCATCGGCAATGGCCTCAAGCCGGGCGTGCTGCTCGGCCCGCTGGTCAGCCAGGGGCAGCACGAAAAGGTGCTGGGTTTCGTCGAGCGTGGTCGTGCCGGCGGCGCGCGGTTGCTCACCGGCGGCAAGCGTCCCGCGGGACTGGACGAGGGTTGGTTCATCGAGCCGGCGATCTTCGACGAGCCAGCCGAGGACGCGCTGATCTGGCGCGAGGAGATCTTCGGCCCGGTGCTCTGCGTGAAGCGCTTCAAGACCGAAACCGAAGCCCTGCGCCTGGCCAACGACAGCCGCTTCGGCCTGGCCGGCGCGGTGATGTCGGGCGACCCGCAGCGCGCGGCGCGGGTGGCCGACGGGCTGCGCGCGGGGATCGTCTGGGTCAACTGCTCGCAGCCGACCTTCACCCAGGCGCCCTGGGGCGGCATGAAACAGAGCGGCATCGGGCGCGAGCTGGGCGTGTGGGGGCTGGAGAACTACCTGGAGGTGAAGCAGGTAACCGAGTACATCTCCGACCAGCCGTGGGGGTGGTACCTGTAGGAGCGGGCCATGCCCGCGAAAAGCTGGTAGGGCGAATAACGCGCCAGCGTTATCCGCCGTCGTGGCTATGGCGGATAACCCGTTCCGGGTTATGCGCCCTACGTACCCTTACACGCCGGCGCTGGCATTTCAGATCGCGTAGGAGCGGACTTTGTCCGCGATAGCTTCCAGGCCGGCCTCGTGGCCGGATCGCGGATGAATCCGCTCCTACGGAAGCACCGTGCGCGAACGCCTCAGTCGATGTTATGCCCGATCCGCCAGAGCACGCCGCTCGGGTCGTGCAGGGTGAAGTCGCGCATCTTCCACGGCTGGTCTTCCGGCGAGCCCAGGCGCACGCCGTAGCGCTCGGCGAGGCCGGAGTCGCGGACCTTCGCGTACCAGGCATCGGCGTCTTCCACCAGCAGGTGCAGCATCAGGTTTTCGGCAAATTCCCTGACGTAGTAGTTCTGCAGCAGGAAGGCGCAATGGTCGCCATGGTGGAAGTAGGCGAGCTCTTCGGAGTTCCACGGCGAGAGGAATCCCAGGTCCTTGTAGAACTGCTGGGAGAGCGCGAAATCGCGGGCGGGGACGAAGACTTTCAGTTCAACGCTGGCAGTGCTCATGGGACAACCTTCCTGGTTCATGCGTGAGCAGGCTTCTCGACGGTGCCCTCGATGCGGGCGAGCTGCCTCTGGCGGGCGGCTGGCCGCGAGTCTAACTCAGAGCTGGCGCTGCATGTAGCGACTGCCGGCCACGCCCGGCAGGGTCGAGGTGCGCTCCACCTGCACGCTGAAACCCAGCCGCTCGTAGAGCGCCTGGGCCTTGGGGTTGGCCGTGGAGACATCCAGCGCCGCCATGGGCAGGCCGCTGCTGCGGCCGATCTGCAGGAAGTGGTCGATCAGCTGGCTGCCCAGGCCTTCGCCGCGCAGCGTCGGCATGACGCCCAGGTGCGCGAGGTACAGGGTCTTGCGGGGCGGCGGGCAGATGATCCTTTCCAGTTGCAGACCACGGCGGATCACCCCTGCCGACCCCAGGCCGAAGTAGCCGAGAATCTGCCGCGTGGCCGCGAGCATGTAGCCCAGGTTCGCCTCGCCGCCGAATACCGTGCCGGCCGCCACCACCTGGCCGTCCTGCTCGCCGACCCAGTGCTGGCGCCAGCCGAACTGCCCGCTGCCCTGGGCGAAGGCGTAGCGCAGGAAGTCCTGGGCGCTGTTGCGGCCGGGGCGGGCGAAGGCATAGTCGAAGGCGTCGGGGCCGGAGCTGTAGATCAGCGGGATGGCGGCATCGACATCATCGGGACGGGCGCGGCGGAAGGTCAGCGGCATGCAGGCGACTCCTGGGTGGGAATCGAGAATCTAGCACCATGGTTCCAGTTTTGGCAGGGTTCAGCCCTGCGCTTCGAGCCACTTCAGCGCGCCAAGCCCGGCGGCTCGACCGCTGGCGAAGCAGGCGGTGAGCAGGTAGCCGCCGGTGGGTGCTTCCCAGTCGAGCATTTCGCCGGCGCAGAACACTCCCGGCAGTGCCTTGAGCATCAGCTGCTCGTCCAGCGCCTCGAAGGTCACGCCGCCGGCGCTGCTGATGGCCTCATCCAGCGGGCGGGTGCGCACCACGGTCAGCGGCAACGCCTTGATCAGTTGGGCTAGACGCTGTGGATCGGCGTAGTCGGCGGCTGTGGACAACTCGCGCAACAGCCCGGCGCGCACGCCGTCCAGTCCCAGGCGACCGCGCAGGTGGTTGGCCATGGACCTGGAGCCGCGCGGCTGGGCGATGGCCTTGGCGACCTGTTCCAGGCTGCGATTGGGCAGCAGGTCCAGGTACAGGGTGGCGCTGCCGGTCTGCTCGATGCACTCGCGGATGCCGGAGGACAGCGCGTAGACCAGGCTGCCTTCGATGCCGCCGGCGGTGACCACGAACTCGCCCTGACGCGGCGTGCCCCCGGCCAGCGAAAGCGCCACCGGCTTGACCGGCGCACCCGCGAACTTGTCGCGGAAGAACTCGCTCCAGCCGGCCACTTCGAAACCGCAGTTGGCCGGACGCAGCGGTGAGATATCCACAGCGCGCCCGGCGAGCAGTGGCACCCAGGCGCCGTCCGAGCCCAGGCGCTGCCAGCTGCCGCCGCCGAGGGCCAGCACGCTGGCGTCGGCGCTCAGGCTGAGCTGGCCTTGCGGCCCGTCGATCAACAGCGCGCCATTGGCATCCCAACCCAGCCAGCGGTGACGGGTGTGGATGACCACGCCGGCTTCGCGCAGGCGCTTGAGCCAGGCGCGCAGCAGCGGCGCGGCCTTCATGTCGGTGGGGAACACGCGGCCGGAGGTGCCGACGAAGGTCTCGATGCCCAGGCCATGAATCCACGCGCACAGCGCCTGGTTGTCGAAGGCGTCGATCAGTGGCGCGAGGGTTTGTGCGCGCTGGCCGTAGCGCGACAGGAAGGCTTCGCGCTCCTCGGAGTGGGTGATGTTCATGCCGCCTACGCCGGCCAGCAGGAACTTGCGCCCGACCGAGGGCATGGCGTCGAACAGCTCCACCTGCACGCCGGCGCCGGCCAGGACTTCGGCCGCCATCAGGCCGGCGGGGCCGCCGCCGATGACGAGGGCGGTACGGGAAGCGAGCGGGCGGGAATCGGTCATGCAGGGGGCCAGGCGAAGGAGGGCGGGAAAGGGCGCAATTCTAGCGCAGCGGCACTGCGCGCCGGTTGCTCATTTTTTGTCCAGCTGGCCCGGAGCCGGCGGGGGCGGGCGCGTCAGCCGCTTTCCCGCAGCTTATCCACAGGCCGCTCCACAGTTGTCGTGGAAAACCCCGGAAGGCGCGGAACAGTCGTTCTGATCCCTGATGGATAGGGGTTGCGAGAATTCCTACAGGGGATAGGGATTGCGCCGATGTTGGCGCTTTTGTGAATCCATCAGCATGCGGGCCTCTTGCAACCTTGGTCCGACTGTCGATGAAAGTCCGTGATTACCTTCGCTCCCACGAGGCCCACCTATGGGTGGAAGGCAGCGACACCCGCGTGCGGGTGAATGGCCTCGATATTGTCATCCGCAGCCTCCCCAGCGAGGAAATCCGCGCGCTGCTCAACGAGGCGGTGGCCCATATGGTGGTGCGCCTGAACAAGAATCTGCAGGGTTCGAAGGTGAAGTTCGAACAACGCGTGCTGGAGCTGCTGTCGATCCAGATCGCGCTGCACAACCTGTATGTATTTACCAACTGGAGCCGCCTGCTGCCACGCTACCTGCAATATGCAGGGCCACTGCGCGCGCAGGAGCTGCTGCAGCACCACGTGCCCGAGCAGGTGATGCGCTTCTGCGAGAAGCACTACGAAGACGATGCCCGGTCGCGTGCGGCCGCGCTCCTGGGGTTCTCCGCCCATGAGCTGGCGCGCTGGGAGCAGCAACGCCTGCCGATGCGCATGGACACCAACAACTCGCGTTACCGGTCCAGCTGAAACTCGCGCGCCACCCGCGCAGCGCTGTGGTGCAGGATGCCGTGGCGCCGGGCCAGCGCGTGGCGGTCCTTGTCGTAGCCACCGCCGATCACGCCCACCACCGGGATGTCGCTGGACAGGCAGCGACGGATGACGTGCTCGTCGCGCGCCGCCAGTCCCGCGTCGGTGAGCTGCAGATAGCCCAGGGCATCGTCCTTGTGCACGTCCACGCCGGCGTCGTAGAGCACGATGTCCGGCTGGTACAGCGGCAGCAGGTAGTCCAGTGCCTCTTGCACCACCTTCAGGTACTCCCCGTCGCCCAGGTGCAGTGGCAGGGGAATGTCCCAGTCGCTCTGCGCCTTGCGCGCGGGGAAGTTCTTCTCGCAGTGCAACGACACCGTCACCGCGTCCGGTACGTTTTCCAGGATGCGCGCGGTGCCGTCGCCCTGGTGCACGTCGCAGTCGAAGATCAGCACGCGGTTGGCCTTGCCGCTTTCCAGCAGGTACAGGCTGATCACTGCCAGGTCGTTGAAGATGCAGAAGCCCGAGGCATGGTCGTGGTGCGCATGGTGGGTGCCACCGGCGAGATGACAGGCCAGTCCGTGTTTCAGTGCCAGCTCCGCGCTGAGCAGCGAGCCGCCCACCGCACGCACCGTGCGCCGCGCCAGCGCTTGCGTCCAGGGCAGGCCGAGGCGGCGCAGTTCCTCGCGGCTCATCTCGCCGCTGCAATAGCGCTCGATGTAGTCGCGGTCGTGGGCCAGGGCGAGGACGTCCGTCGGGCACAGTTCCGGGCGCAGCAATTGCGCGTCTTTCACCAGGGCGCTGTCCACCAGGTGGTCGCGCAGCAGGCGGAACTTCTCCATGGGGAAGCGATGGTTGTCCGGGAAGGGCGGACTGTAGTCGTCGTGGTAGACCAGGGGCAGCGGCATGGCGTCGGCGGATCGGGAATGTGCTGCACAGGGTACGTCGGCGCAGCGCGCAGACGAAAGGGCCGGCATTGCGCCGGCCACTTTTCATTCGAGCCCGCGTTTTCAGCCTTCGTTGGAGAGGGCGGCGTCGCGTCGCGCGCTGCGGCTGGTGGCCACCGAGACCGACCACAGCACGAAGCCGCCGATGGCCAGCAGGCTGCCGACCCAGCCCGGCGAGGTCCAGCCGTAGCCGGCCGCCAGGGCCAAGCCGCCGAGGTACGGGCCCAGCGCATTGGCGAAGTTGAAGGCCGAGTGGTTCAGCGCCGCGGCCAGGCCCTGGGCGTCTTCGGCGACGTCCATCAGGCGGGTCTGCAGGACGGTACCCAGGGCGCCGCCGAAGCCGACGAAGAACACGCAGATCGAGATGGCCCAGATGTTCCCCGCGGTGAACGGGAAGATCGCCAGCACCACCGCGCTCCACACCAGCAGGCCGCCGGCGGTGGGCATCACGGCGCGGTCGGCGAGCACCGGGATGAACAGGTTGCCCAGGGTCATGCCGATGCCGAACACCGCCAGGATCAGCGGCACGATGCTCGGCGAAACGTGGGTCACCGCGCCGAGGATGTCGGCCAGGTAGGTGTACACCGCGAACAGTCCGCCGAAGCCGATGGCGCCGATACCCAGGGTCAGCCAGACCTGGCCGCGCTTGAGCGCACCCAGCTCGCGCAGCGGGCTGGAGTCCGGCTCGGCGGGCGAGTAGGGCGCAAGGACGCGTACGCAGATCATGGTCAGCACGCCGAGTGCGGCCACCAGCGCGAAGCTCCAGCGCCAGCCCACGGCCTGGCTCAGCCAGTTGGCCAGCGGCACGCCGATGATGGTGGCGACGGTGAGGCCGAGGAACATCCGCCCGACCGCCACGGTGCGCCGGTGCGGCGGCACGATGGAGGCGGCGACCAGTGCGGCGATGCCGAAGTAGGCGCCGTGGGGCAGGCCGCTGATGAAGCGGAACAGCAGCATCCAGTGGTAGGTCGGCGCCAGGGCGCTGAGGCCGTTGCCGATGGCGAACAGTGCCATCAGCAGCACCAGCAGGGTACGCCGTGGCAACCGCGCGCCGAGCACCGCCAGCAGCGGCGCACCGACGACCACGCCCAGGGCGTAGGCGCTGATCACGTGGCCGGCGGTGGGGGCATCGATGCCCAGCGCCGGGGCGAAGTAGGGGAGCAGGCTCATGGTGGCGAATTCAGTGGTGCCGATGGCGAAGCCGCCGACAGCCAATGCGAAAAGCACCAGGGCCGTACTGCGTTGCAGTCCGGTGGTGGAGGTCGTCATGGGAGTTCCTTGGTCTTTTTTGCGGTGCGCCATGGCGGCGCGGCTGTCTGCGTGAGCACGGTCAAGGCAGTGACCGACAGCGAAGGTAGGAGAAAAATACCAGATGAGGGCCTTTCCTGCTGAATCGATTGCGCCTCGTCTGACGGATTGCGTCCTACAGGCCCGTCGCCGGGTATCATGCAGACCTTTGCTGATCCGCGATGATTCCCATGGATTTTCCCAGCCTGACCACCGAGCGCCTGCTGCTGCGGCCGTGGCGCCATGACGACCTGGT
Source organism: Pseudomonas sp. PDM19 (assembly GCF_014852215.1). NCBI lineage: Bacteria > Pseudomonadati > Pseudomonadota > Gammaproteobacteria > Pseudomonadales > Pseudomonadaceae > Pseudomonas > Pseudomonas sp. PDM19. The sequence continues at coordinate 199,534 of NZ_JACVBG010000003.1, forward strand.
GTCCTTCGCTGCGCTGAACGCCGACGCCGAGGTAATGCGCCACTTCCCCGCCTGCATGAGCCGCGAGGACAGCGACCTGCTGGCCGCGCGCATCCTCAAGCATTTCGATGAGCACGGCTTCGGCCAGTGGATAGTCGAGCGCCGCGAGGATGGAGCGTTCATCGGCGTGCTCGGCCTGCAGCGGGTGTCCTTTGAGGCGCCGTTCACTCCTGCGGTGGAGATCGGCTGGCGCTTCAACACGGCCTACTGGCGGCAGGGTTATGCGCTGGAGGCGGCACGCGCGGCGCTGGCCTTCGCCTTCGAGCAGTTGCGGCTGGAGGAAGTGGTGGCCTTCACCGTGCCGGCCAACCTGCCGTCCCAGGGGCTGATGCAGCGCCTGGGGATGCAGCGTGATGAAGCCGGTGACTTCGAGCATCCGCGCCTGCCGCAAGGCCATCCGCTGCGCCTGCATGTGCTCTATCGGATTCCTCGCCCATGACGCCGAGCGAAGGCGTGCGCGCCTATCACGAACTGAGCAGCCATCGCCCGGAGCGCTTCGCCCCCGGCCCCGGCCAGCTCGACTGGGCGACCCAGCCGGCCGCCTTCCGCCGTTATGCCGGGGCACGTTGCATCGAGCTGCTGCACCGGCCGCAGGAAGAGTCGCCAGGGTATGACCAGGTGTTCGTGGGGCCCCTCGGTGCGCCCGCGCCGCTGAACCTCGCCAGCGTCTCGCAACTGCTCTACGACAGCCTGGCGCTGTCGGCCTGGAAGGACGCCGGCGGCAGCCGCTGGGCGCTGCGGGTCAATCCGTCGAGCGGCAACCTGCACCCGACCGAGGCCTACTTGCTGCTGCCCTCCGGGGCTGTGGATAACGCCGCGCTGCTGGCGCACTACAGCGCCGACGAACATGTGCTGGAAGTGCGCGCCGAACTGCCCGCGCCGCTGGCCGAAAAGCTCGACGATGCGTTGCCCGCCGGCGGGTTCCTGCTGGCGCTGGCGAGCATTCCCTGGCGCGAGGCCTGGAAGTACGGCGAGCGTGCCTACCGCTACTGCAATCACGACCTCGGCCACGCGCTGGCCTGTCTCGGCATCGCCGCGGCGATCCAGGGCTGGGAAGTGCGTCTGCTGCGCGGCGTCGCCGAAGCGCAATTGGATACGCTGATCGGCCTTGACCGCGATGGCTTCAGCGAGCACGAGTTCGCCGATGCGCTGCTGTGGATCGGCCCGGCACAGCCTGCCGAGTTTCCACTGCCCGGCACGTTGCTCAAGGGCCTTGCAGGGCTGCCCCTGGCCGGCACGCCCAATCGGCTGTCGCGGGAGTATCGCCACTGGCCGGAGCTGGAGCGGGTGCACCAGCTGTGCCGCGCACCCGCACTGCCGGGCCATGACTGGTCCGCACCGAAGCCTGAGACGGTTGTGGATAACCCCGGCCTGCCGCTGCGACCGATCCTGCATCGCCGGCGCAGCGCGCAGTCCATGGACGGCCGCAGCGGCATTCACGCCGAACTGTTGTATGCCTGGCTGCGCCGCCTGATGCCCGAATGCTCGCCCGTGCCTTTCGCCTGCAGCGGCGAGCCGACGCGCATCGACCTGTTGCTGTTCGTTCATCGCGTCCAGGGCCTGGAGCCGGGCCTTTACTGGTTGGGCCGCAGCGGCCGCGAGGCGGGCGGGCTGCGCGAGGATTACCTGTGGCAGAGCGTGGAGGAGAGCGGCGTGCCGCTATACCGCCTGCTGTCCGGCGACGCACGCGGGCTGTCGGCGTTCCTCTCCTGCGGGCAGGACATCGCCAGCGACGGCTGCGTCGCTTTCGCCATGCTGGCTGATCTTGATGCCGCGCTGACCGAGGGCGCGTGGACCTACCCGCGCCTGTACTGGGAAGCCGGACAGGTCGGCCAACTGCTCTACCTGGAAGCCGAGGCGGCGGGCCTGTCGGGCACCGGCATCGGCTGCTATTTCGACCCGGCACTGGACGAATTGCTCGGCGGTGGTCCGGACTGCCCGGTCAGCCTCTATCATTTCACCATCGGCCGCGCGGTCTGGGACGAACGCCTCAGCAGTCTTCCCGCTTATCCGTCGCCACGCCGACTCCCACTTCAGCAAGACCGCAATTGAGGAAACAACGCGCATGACCCAGATCCTGGACAACCTGGTGGCTCTGCTGAGCCTGGAGCAGATCGAAGAGAACCTGTTCCGCGGCATGAGCCAGGACCTCGGGTTCCGCCAGCTGTACGGCGGGCAGGTACTCGGCCAGGCGCTGTCGGCGGCCAGCCAGACCGTCGAGCCGGAGCGCCACGTGCATTCGATGCACGGCTACTTCCTGCGCCCGGGCGACGCCAGCAAGCCGGTCGTCTATCAGGTTGACCGTGTGCGTGACGGCGGCACCTTCAGCACCCGCCGCGTCACCGCGATCCAGAAAGGCCAGCCGATCTTCGCCCTGAGCACCTCGTTCCAGACCGACGAGGAAGGCTTCGAACACCAGATCGCCATGCCCGACGTGGTCGGCCCGGAGAATCTGCCGACCGATCAGGAACTGAAGAAGCGCAGCGCTGCGCAGTTCCCCGAGCGTATCCGCGACAAGCTGCTCTACCCCAAGCCCATCGAAATCCGTCCGGTGACCGAGAACGACCCGTACGACCCCGAGGTCGGCGAGCCGATCAAGTACCTCTGGCTGCGCGCCGACGGCAAGCTGCCGGACATCCCGGCGCTGCACAAGTACATCCTCGCCTATGCTTCGGACTTCGGCTTCCTCACCACCTCCCTGCTGCCCCACGGCCGCTCGGTGTGGCAGAAGGACATGCAGGTCGCCACCATCGACCATTCCGTGTGGTTCCACCGTGACCTGCGCGCGGATGAGTGGCTGCTCTATGCCATCGACAGTCCGTGGGCCGGCAATGGCCGCGGCTTCGTGCGCGGCAGCATCTTCAACCGTGACGGCCAGCTGGTCGCCTCCTCGACCCAGGAAGGCCTGATCCGCCGCCGCGAGGACTGGGCATGACGCTGGAAGGCATCCGCCACTGGGTGTTCGACATGGACGGCACCCTGACCCTGGCGGTGCATGATTTCCCGGCAATCAAGCGGGCCCTGGGGATTCCCCAGGAGCACGACATCCTCACCCACCTGGCCGCGTTGCCGGAGGATGAGGCGGCAGCCAAGCATGCCTGGCTGCTGGAGCACGAGCGCGAGCTGGCGGTGGCTTCCACCGCTGCCCCTGGCGCGGTCGAATTGGTGCGGGCGCTGCATGGCGCCGGCTACCGCCTGGGCATCCTCACCCGCAATGCCCATGAGCTGGCGCTGATCACGCTGGCTGCGATTGGCATCGGTGATTGCTTCCTGACCGAGGATGTTCTCGGCCGTGGCGAGGCAGACCCCAAGCCCAGCCCGGACGGCCTGCTGCGCCTGGCCGCGCGCTGGGACGTGGCGCCGCAGCAAATGCTGATGGTCGGCGACTACCGCTTCGACCTCGACTGCGCCCGCGCCGCCGGCGCGCACAGCGCATTGGTGAACCTGCCAGAGAACCCTTGGCCCGAGCTGACCGACTGGCACGCGCAGGATTGCGCGGAGCTGGGGCGGATGGCGGGGGTTCTGGGTTGACCTCATCCCCACACCGATGGCTGGGTGGGTGTAGGGCGCATAACGCGCCAGCGTTATCCGCCGGAGTAACGTGCGGCGGATAACCTGTTCCAGGTTATGCGCCCTACGAAACTGACGCTCCCTGTAGGAGCGCCCCATGGGCGCGATCGCGGGCATAGCCCGCTCCTACAGGCTCACGGAGCCTCGAACGTAGGATGGGTGGAGCCCAGGCGATACCCATGCGGTCGGTGCAAGGGCGGATGGGTATCGCTGCGCTCCACGCCATCCTACAAATGCGCCAGGCCTTACAGCTCCGGCGTCCAGGTCACCGCCAGCAGCGCGGTGCGACCCGGTTCGCGGTAGGGGCGGGCTTCACCCATGAAGTCCATCGGGCTGGTCGGGCGCAGGTAGTCGCCCAGGGTGTAGTCGCGGTCCAGGGCGTTATCCAGCTTGAGGTCGAAGCGAATCTCGTCGCTGGCCAGCCAGCTGGTGCGCAGGTCGAGCACGCCGTAGCCGGACAGCTCGCGGGTGTTGGCCGCGTCGTCGTAGCGCTGGCTGACCGCACGCCAGGTGCCGCCGAGGCCGATGGCGCCGAACTGGCGATCCAGGTCCAGGCTCAGGGTGCGGCGCGCGCGATACGGCAGAGTGTGGCCGGTGTCGCGGTCGCGCGGGTCGATCAGGCTCAGGCCGAGCGCGGCCTGCCAGCCCAGCACGTCGCGGGCGACGCTGGCCTCGAAGCCATTGATGCGTGCCTTGTTGATGTTCTCCGGCTGATTGCTGTTGCTGTCCCAGGCGATCATGTCGTCGATTTCGGTGCGGTACAGCGAGGCTTCCAGGTGCGTGCCCGAGAAGTCCCCGCGCCATTGCAGTTCGTAGGTCTTCGAGGTCTCGGCCTTGAGGTCCGGGTTGCTCGCGCCGGGGTAGTAGAGGTCGCTGAAGGTCGGTGCGCGGAAGCCTTCGCCGTAGCTGGCGATCCAGGTCTGGCTGTCGCCCACCGGCAGGCTGAAGGCGGCGTTCCAGCTGTTCTGGCTGCCGTAGGCCTGGTTGTTGTCGTGGCGGATACCCAGCTCGGTGCCGAAGCTGTCGCCCTTGAAGCTGTGCTGGGCGAAGAAGGCGCGGTTGCTGCGCTGGTCGTCGGCAAAAGCGGTGGTGCCGTCGACCTTGTCTTCGTACCAGTCGGTGCCCAGCGCCAGCTGGTTGGCGGCGTCCAGTTGCAGCCGGTTGATCCAGCTCGCCGAGTGGCGGGTGGTTTCCAGCGTGCCGTTGTTCCAGCTGTCGGCGGCACCCACGGCCTTGTTGCGGTCGAAGCTGCGGCCCAGTTCCAGGTGGCTGTTCCACATCTTCGTGATCTGGCCGTCGAGGTAGGCGCTGTAGCTGCTGACGCGGAATTCGTCGCGGGGCGAGCCCGGCTCGAAGTTGTAGGCGTCGTCGTATTCGTTCTTGCCGCGCTGGTCGTTGAGGTTCAGGCCGGCCTTCCAGTCCTCGCTGAAACGGTGGTCCAGGTTCAGGTGCACGGCCTTGTTGCGCTGGGCGTCGTGATCGTTGTCGGCGCCGACGTTGTCGCTGGTGCGATCCCAGCCCTGGCTCTCGTCGAGGCTGCCGCCGAGGTTGTAGCGGGTCTGCTCGTCGCCGCCGGACAGGCTCAGGCTGCGTTCGAAGGTGCCGTGGCTGCCGGCAGCCAGGCGCACTTCGGGGTGCAGGCCGGCTTCGCCGCGACGGGTGAAGATCTGGATGACCCCGCCAATGGCGTCGGCGCCGTACAGGGCGGAGCGCGGGCCGCGGGTCACCTCGACGCGCTCGATGCTGTCGATGCTCAGGTAGTCCAGGCGGGCGATGCCGCTGCTGGCCGAAGCGACGCGCTGGCCATCGACCAGTACCAGGGTCTGCGCAGTGCTGGTGCCGCGCACGGAGTACGAGACCACGCCGCCCGAGCTGCCCATCTGCACGCCGGGCACGCGGGCGAGCAGGGCGGGCACGCTGCGCACTTGCAGGCGCTCGATGTCGGCACGGGTGAATACGCTGTTGGCCGAAGTGGCTTCGGCACGCGGCTGGGCCTGGCGTGCGGAGGTGATCACCTGGTCGGAGAGCCGGTAGATGTCGTCGGCGGCGAAGGCCAGGCCGGGTAGCAGGCTGGTGGCCAGGGCGAGTCGGGTCAGTTTCATGGAGCGTCCTCAAAAGCGGTCGGATGACTTTCGAGGAGGGCGTGGCAAGGGCGGCAGGCCGCACTTGACGGTGCGGCCCTCCGCAACACCTGTCGGGGCGTGTCGAGGGCGGTCTCCGGGCTGCCGACGTCACATCGCCGCCTTCCCGCTTTGTGCAGTGGCGGATGGCGATGCTGCGCTCCGTCAGGGGCGCGTCGGTTACCGTTGCGGGGGCAGCGCAGGTCTTTCACCTGCTTCCCGTTACCTCGAACGAAAACGGGCGCACCTTAGTCGGTGCGCCCGTCACTGGCAATACTCCCGGGGAGGGATGCGCCGATCGGTCTCAGCGCTTGCCGAGGGCCTCCAGGCGCGCCTTCACCGAGGCTTCGATGCCGGCGGCGTCTAGCCCGCACTCCGCGAGCATCTGCGCGGGCTTGGCGTGCTCGACGTAGTAGTCCGGCAGACCCAGGTGCAGGATCGGCTGCTGGAGGTTCTCGCGGGCGAGGAATTCGCTGACGGCGGCGCCGGCGCCACCCATCACCGAGTTCTCCTCGAGGGTCACCAGCAGCTCGTGGCTGGCGGCCAGCTGGCGCACCAGCTCCTCGTCCAGCGGCTTGACGAAGCGCATGTCGGCGACCGTGGCATCGAACTGCTCCGCCACTTTCAGCGCTTCGGCCAGTTGCACGCCGAACACCAGGAAGGCGACCTTGCCGGCCTTGCCTTCACGGCGAACCACGCCCTTGCCGATCTCGACCGGTTCCAGCGCCGCCTCGATGGGAGCGTTGGGGCCGGTGCCGCGCGGGTAGCGCACCGCCGCCGGGCCTTCGAAGTGATGGCCGGTGGTGAGCAGCTTGCGCAGTTCGTTCTCGTCGCTGGGGGTCATCACCAGCATGCCGGGGATGCAGCGCAGGTAGGAGAGGTCGAAGCTGCCAGCGTGGGTCGGGCCGTCCTCGCCCACCAGGCCGGCGCGGTCGATGGCGAACAGTACGTCGAGGTTCTGCACCGCGACGTCGTGGATCAGCTGGTCGTAGCCGCGCTGCAGGAAGGTGGAGTAGATCGCCACCACCGGCTTGGCGCCGTCGCAGGCCATGCCGGCCGCCAGGGTCACGGCGTGCTGCTCGGCGATGGCGACATCGAAGTAGCGGTCCGGGAATCTGTCGGCGAAGGCGACCAGGTCGGAGCCTTCCTTCATGGCCGGGGTGATGCCAACCAGGCGCGGGTCCTGGGCAGCCATGTCGCACAGCCACTGGCCGAACACACTGGAGTACTTCGGCCCGCCGGCCTTCTTCGGCACGGCATGGGCGGGGGCGCCTTCGGGCTCCAGCTTGGTAATGGCGTGGTAGCCGATCGGGTCGATCTCGGCCGGCCCGAAGCCCTTGCCCTTCTTGGTCACCACGTGGAGGAACTGCGGGCCCTTGAGGTCACGCATGTTGCGCAGGGTGGCGATCAGGGTCGGCAGGTCGTGGCCGTCGATGGGGCCGATGTAGTTCCAGCCCAGTTCCTCGAAGAGCGTGCCGGGGACCAGCATGCCCTTGGCGTATTCCTCGGTGCGGCGGGCGATCTCCCAGGCGCCGGGCAGGCGCGAGAGCACCTTCTTGCTGCCTTCGCGCATGCTGCTGTAGGTGCGGCTGGAGAGAATCTTGGCCAGGTAGTTGGACAGGCCGCCGACATTGTTCGAAATCGACATGTCGTTGTCGTTGAGGATCACCAGCATGTCGGCCTTGACTTCCGACGCGTGGTTGAGCGCCTCGAAGGCCATGCCGGCGGTCAGTGCGCCGTCGCCGATCACCGCCACCGACTTGCGGCCTGAGCCCTGCATGCGGGCGGCGATGGCCATCCCCAGGGCAGCGCTGATGGAGGTGCTGGAGTGGCCGACGCCGAAGGTGTCGTACTCGCTTTCCGAGCGGCGCGGGAAGGCGGCCAGGCCGTCTTTCTGGCGCAGGCTGCCCATGCGCTCGCGGCGCCCGGTGAGGATCTTGTGCGGATAGGCCTGGTGGCCGACGTCCCACACCAGACGGTCGTCCGGGGTGTCGAAGACGTAGTGCAGGGCGACCGTCAGTTCGATGACGCCCAGGCCTGCGCCGAAGTGCCCGCCAGTCTGGCCGACGCTGTACAGCAGGTACTGGCGCAGTTCGTCAGCGAGGGTCAGCAGCTCCGCCTCGCCCAGGCGACGCAGCTCGACCGGCGTGCTGGCGCGGTCGAGCAGGGGCGTGGCAGGGCGCGCGCGGGGAATCTCGTGAAACGTCGTGGGCATCAGGCTGATCGTTATGAGAAGGCAAAGATGCGGAAGTTTACCCGAAGCTCCTGATTGGCCCAAGCAACGTGGGGCCAATCCTTCGGACGACCGGATGGTCGGGACCGGGCCGAAGCGCTGGTGGCCGGGATTGCCGGTCTTCGTCCCGGGTGGGAAGCGGACGGGAAGCCGGCCGGGGAGTGGCAAAGCGTCGCAGCGGGCTGCCCGAAGGCGACCCGCTGCGCGGCCGTGGCTTAGATCACGGCGTGGTGGACGGACAACTCGTCGATCAGCATCGGGCGCACGTCCATCGCGCCATACTGCGGGGTCGAGCCTGCCTGGTTGGGGCTGCCTGCGTCACCGGCAAAGGTCAGGTTCGCGTGCCCGGTCTCCAGAACGCTGCCCATCGAGGGCAAGGCCGCCTTGGCCTGATTCGCTCCGGCCTGGGGAGCCAGTGCGCTCAGGTTCAGCTCGAGGCCCTGCTGGCCCATCAGTTGGAGGCTGTGCTGGGCATCGAATCCGGCGTTCGCCTGCAGCGGCGAATGGTTGTCGACGGTCAGCCGGAAAGCCTCGCCTTCGATGCCGCCACGACCGACGTGGACGTCATAGGTGCCTTCCTGGAGGGCATAGGGAGCATTGAAGTGCCAGGTGCCGTCCGGCTGCACCAGGGCAATGCCCAGGCCGAGGATGGCGCCGGAGGCCTTGCCGTCTGCGCCAATCACGATGGCGCTGACGTTGAGCAGCTCACCGGGGGCGCCGGTACCGTGGAAGGTCGGGCGGGTGTCGTCGGTGGTGGCGCCGCTGGCCAGTTCGCCGGTGACCGGGCCGACGTGGTCAACGGCGCCGGTGATGCTGGCGTTGCCATGGGGCGGCTCCGGCAGCGGCTGCGGGTCAGGCTGCGGAACGGGTTCGGGTTGCGGCTGAGGCATGGCCGCGGAGCGGTCGATGACCAGGCGGAACGCATCGCCTTCGAGCAGGCCCTGTCCGGCGCGGAAGTCGTAGGTGCCTTCCTGGATGGCGTAAGGCGCGGTGAAGTGCCAGGTGCCGTCCTGTTGGACCAGTGCGGTGCCCAGGCCGAGGATCGGGCCGGAAGCCTTGCCGTCGGCGCCGATGGCGGTGGCGCTGAGGTGGATCAGATCCCCTGGCGTGCCGGTGCCGTGGAAGGTCGGGCGGGTGTCGTCGGTGGTGGCGCCGTTGGCGAGCTCGCCAGTCACCGGGCCGATGTGGTCGGTGGCTGAAGTGATGGTCGTGTCACCGTGGGACGGCTCCGGGTGGGGCTGCGGCTCGGGTTGTGGCTGCGGTTCCGGTTGTGGCTGGGGCGCAGGGAAGCCGGCGGAGCGGTCGATGACCAGGTGGAAGGCATTGCCATCCGTGGGGCCATACCCGGCATGGAAGTCGTAGGCACCCTGAGGGAGCTGCTGGTTGGCGCTGAGCTGCCAGGTGCCGTTCTGCTGCACGAGGGCGGTGCCGAGGTGGATCGAGATGTCCGACGCCTTGCCGTCGGCGCCGATGGCAACGGCCATGACGTTGATCAGTTCACCGGGGGTGCCGGTGCCGTGGAAGGTCAGACGGGAGATGCTGGTGGTGGCGCCGTTGGTCAGGTCGGCGGCGGCTGGGCCGTACAGGTCGAAGGCACCGGTGATGGTGGTGGCAACCGTTTGGGTCGCTGCGGAGCTGACATACAGGCTGTTGCCTGCCGACGAGCTTTCCCAGCGGGAGTAACTTTGCGAACGGGTGTTTACGGGAATGTTTTCCATGGATGTGCTCTGGATAGAAGGTTATTCGTGGAAAGGGAACTGGAACTGGCTTTGCGCCTTTCTTGTTTGAAGAAAGGGTAAGCGGGCTCAATGGTTCCCAAGTGGTCTTGTCGAGGCGGCAGGCGGGGGCTTTCGAGAAGTTTGAAGGGGGTTTTACTTCTGTCAGGAGTGCTGCGGCGTTGCGGGGATTCTTCAGTCAGGTATTCGTGCTGGCTGGCTGTAAATGTTCTGATCGAGCAGGCGAATATTCAGGGTGTACGGCGCGCGCTCGAACGATGGGCCCCGCCTGTCCTGGCTATGCCGATTTCGTCGTCCCGCCGAAGGATAGGGAGCAAGCGGCGTCGGCCCTGAAACGGCAAAGTAGCGAGTGGCGCTGGCGGTCTCCGCCATGCTTGTGTGGCTGTCCCCCCCAAGGAGTGAGCTGTGACCCGACTGACCCTGGATGAACTGCGTGAGCTGTCGCTGGCGATCCTGCGCCACAACGGCTTCAGCGAACCCCACGTGCAGGCGGTGACCGCCACCGTGCTGGCGGGCGAGCGCGATGGCTGCACGTCTCACGGCGTATGGCGGCTGCTGGGCTGTATCCACACCGTGCGCGCCGGCAAGGTTGTGCCCGATGCCGTGCCGGAACTGTCCGAGCCCGCGCCGGCACTGGTGCGGGTGGACGCCAAGGGCGGCTTCTCGCAATGCGCCTTCGACCTCGGCCTGCCGAAACTGGTGGAGAAGGCGCGCAGCCAGGGCCTGGCGGCGCTGGCGATCAACCATTGCGTGCACTTCTCGGCGCTGTGGGTGGAGATCGAGCGGATTACCGCCCAGGGCCTGGTCGCGCTGGCGGTCACCCCGGCCCAGGCTTATGTGGCGCCAGCGGGCGGGACGCGGCCGCTGTTCGGCACCAACCCCATCGCCTTCGGCTGGCCGCGCGGGGACAAGGACCCGTATGTCTTCGACTTCGCCACCACGGTGGTGGCGCGCGGGGAAATCCAGCTGCACGAGCGCGAGGGCAAGGCCATTCCGCTGGGCTGGGGCATCGATGCGCAGGGCAACCCCAGCACTGATCCGAGCGCCGTGCTCGACGGCGCCATGCTGACCTTCGGCGGGCACAAGGGCTCGGCGCTGGCGACCATGGTCGAGCTGATCGCCGGCCCGCTGATCGGCGACCTGACCAGTGCGGAATCCACGGTGTTCGATGAGGGCACCAGGTCCTCGCCACACCACGGCGAGCTGCTGATCGCGCTGGACCCGGCGCGCTTCCTGGGCGCGGACGCCGCGCAGCATCTGGCGCGCGCGGAGACGCTGTTCGAGTCCATCGTCGACATGGGGGCGCGGTTGCCCTCCCAGCGCCGCTTCGTGGCGCGCCAGCGCAGCCTCGCCGAGGGCGTGGAGATCAGCGATTCGCTGTATGCCGATTTGCGCAAGCTGCTGGAGTAACAACGCTCCTACAGGGTGTGGGTTAGCGAGGATGTGGGCGGATAACGCTGGCGCGTTATGCGCCCTGCGTAAATTCCAAGCATCCGTGCATAAAAAAGCCCCGGCGCAAGGCCGGGGCTGAGCATCGGCGCGGGACTGGCCGACAGTTCACTCCCGCGCCGACGAACTTTCAGCGAGTCACCGCACTGCGTGTCGTCTCGCCATCCACCAGTCGCGCGATACCCAGCGGGTTGTCGTCCTTCAGCGCATCGGGCAGCAGCGCGTCGGGGTAGTTCTGATAGCACACCGGGCGCAGGAAACGGTCGATGGCCAGGCTGCCGACCGAGGTGCCGCGCGCATCCGAGGTCGCCGGATACGGGCCGCCGTGGACCATCGCATCGCAGACCTCCACGCCAGTCGGGTAACCGTTGATCAGCAGGCGCCCGGCCTTGCGCTCCAGCACCGGCACCAGTGCGGCGAAGTGCGACAGGTCGTTGGCTTCGGCGATCAGCGTGGCGGTTAGCTGGCCGTGCAGGCCGTCCAGCGCGCGGCGCAGTTCGGCTTCATCGGCCACTTCGACGACGATGGTGGTCGGGCCGAAGACTTCCTCCTGCAGCAGCTCTTCGCCCGCCAACAGCAGTTCGGCCCTGGCCTGGAACAGCTGCGGCTGGGCCTGCTTGCCTTCCTGCGGCTGGCCGGCGAGGTGGCGGATGGCGGGGTGGGTGAGCAGGCGGGCGATGCCCTTTTCGTAGCTCTTCAGGGTGCCGGCGTTGAGCATGGTCTGCGCCGGGCGCTGGCCGATCTCGGCGATCAGGTTGGCGACGAACAGGCTGAACGCCGGCGAGGCGATTCCGACGACCAGGCCGGGGTTGGTGCAGAACTGACCGCAGCCCATGACCACCGAGTCCGCCAGCTCACGGGCGATCTTCTCGCCGCGAGCTTCCAGGGCGGCGGGCAGCACCAGCACCGGGTTGATGCTGCTCATCTCGGCAAACACCGGGATCGGTTGCGGGCGCGCGGCGGCGAGATCACACAGCGCGCGGCCGCCCTTGAGCGAGCCGGTGAAGCCGACCGCCTGGATCGCCGGGTGCTTCACCAGCGGCTCGCCGACGCCGGCGCCGTAGATCATGTTGAACACGCCGGCCGGCATGCTGGTGGCTTCGGCCGCGCGGGTGATCGCCTCGCCGACGAGCTCGGCGGTGGCCATGTGGCCGCTGTGGGCCTTCACTACCACCGGGCAACCGGCGGCCAGCGCTGCGGCGGTATCGCCACCGGCTGTGGAGAAGGCCAGCGGGAAGTTGCTGGCGCCGAACACGGCCACCGGGCCGACGCCGGTACGGTACTGGCGCAGATCCGGGCGTGGCAGTGGCTGGCGCTCGGGCAGCGCGCGGTCGATCCGCGCGCCGAGGAAATCGCCACGGCGCAGGACTTTGGCGAACAGGCGCATTTGATTAGCGGTACGGCCACGTTCGCCCAGGATACGTGCGGCGGGCAACGCAGTCTCGCGACAGACGGTGGCGATGAAGTCGTCGCCGAGGCTTTCGAGTTCGCTGGCGATGGCGTCGAGGAACTGCGCGCGGCGTTCCGGCGACAGGGCGTTATAGGCCGGGAAGGCGGCTTCGGCGGCGCGGGCGGCAGCGTCGACTTCGGCCTCGGTGGCCTGGAGGAATTCCCGGGGCAGGGCTTCGCCGGTGCTGGCGTCGAGGCTCTGCAGGCGGACGGTGCCGGCACCGATGCGCTGGCCGGCGATGAAGTTGTGGGCGGTCATGAGATGGGTTCCGTCGTCTCCGGTGGGCTTTGTGCGGGAGCGAGAGCCCCTCTCCCTAACCCTCTCCCTGAAGGGAGAGGGCGGGGGAGAGGGTTGCCCCGGACACTCGATACAAGTCGACTCAGAGCCCCACATCCGGCAGCTTCGGCCGGTTGGCCAGTGCCTTGGCCATGATCGTCTCCACGTGCTCGCGGTCGGCGCCCTGCAGTGCCAGGCGCGGCGGACGGGTAAGCGCGGTGCCGCGGCCGGCGATCTCTTCGCAGAGCTTGATGCACTGCACCAGGTCCGGGCGGGCGTCGAGGTGGAGGATCGGCATCAGCCATTCGTAGATCGGCATGGCCTCCTCATAGCGACCGGCCTTGCACAGGCGGAAGATGGTTTCACCTTCCTGCGGGAAGACGTTGGACATGCCGGAAATCCAGCCTTCGGCGCCCACCGCGATGCTCTCCAGGACCACGTCGTCGAGGCCGGCGAAGAGGATGAAGCGGTTGCCCACTTCATTACGCACGTCGATGAAGCGGCGGGTGTCGCCGGAACTGTCCTTGAAGCAGACGATGTTCTCGCAGTCGGCCAGGGAGATGAGGATGTCCGGGGTGACGTCGTTTTTATAGATCGGCGGGTTGTTGTAGACCATCACCGGCAGGTCGGTGCTGGTGGCCACGCTGCGGAAGTGCGCGGCGGTCTCGTGGGGCTTGGAGGAGTAGACCAGCGCGGGCATCACCATGATGCCGTCGACGCCGACCTTCTGCACCGCCTTGGCCACCTGGGAGGCGCCGTGGCTGGTGAACTCGGCGATGCCACAGATCACCGGCACGCGGCCGCCGGAAGCGTCCTTGGCGACTTCGGTGACGGCCATCTTTTCCTCGATGGACAGCGAGGTGTTTTCGCCCACGCTGCCGCACACCACCAGGCCCGACACGCCGTCGCGCACCAGGTTGGAGATCACCTTGTGGGTGGCTTCCAGGTTGACCGAGAAATCGTCGTTGAACTGAGTGGTCACCGCGGGGAACACGCCACTCCAATTGACCTTCTTGCTCATGTTTGTCTCCAATTGTCGTATTTCGTATACGAAACGTCTGAAGGAAATCCCGCAGCATTTCGTCGTCGGGTGCCGCTACGCGGCGAATCAGGGTTGAAAAGGGGAAATCAGTAGCCGTTCGGCCAGGTGTCCGAGAGCCGGTAGCCTTCGGGCCACGGATCGGACGGGTCGAGCAGGTGCTGGTGGGTGCCGGTGATCCAGGCACGACCGGAGATGCACGGGTGGATCGCCGGTTTGCCGCCGACGCTGGTGAGGCCGTCGATGCGGCAGTGGAACTTGGAATCGATGATCGAGTGGCCGACGAAGCGTTCGCCGTCCTTCAGCTGGCCCTTGGCATGCAGCACCGCCATGCGCGCCGAGCAGCCGGTGCCACAGGGCGAGCGGTCGATCTTGCCGGGGCGGATGACCACCGCGTTGCGGCCGTGCAGTACGCCGTCGACGCGCTCCACCGGAGCGGTCAGCTGGCAGAAGGAGATGTGCGCCCAGTCGTGGTTTTCCGGGTGCTTGAAGCCTAGTTGCTGGTTCGCCGCCTGGGTGATCTTCAGGCCGGTGGCGACCAGGTCGGCGGCCTCCGAGGCGTGCAGGGTGAAGCCCAGGGCGTGGGCATCGGCGAGCACAAAGCTGTCGCCGCCGTAGGCGGTATCCACCTGCAGCGAGCCGAGACCTTCTACCTCGATCCAGGCATCGAGCTTGTCGGCGAAGGAGGGCAGGTTGCGCACTTCCACGCGCTGCACCTTGCCGTCCTTGCAGTCGGCCACCGCCTCGATCAGCCCGCCGGGAGCTTCCAGGGTCAGGCGCGTTTGCGGCTCCTGCATCGGCAGGATGCCGCTGTCGAGCAGCACGGTGCTGACGCACAGCGAGTTGGAGCCGGACATGGGCGGCACGTCGGCCGGCTCCATGATGATCCAGGCCATCTGCGCGCGCGGGTCCTTGGGCGGGACCAGCAGGTTCACGTGGCGGAACACGCCGCCGCGCGGTTCATTGAGGACGAAGTTGCGCAGCACGTTGTCGCTGGCGATGAAGCGCGACTGCGCCCACACGGTGTCGCCCGGCGGCGGGGCGACGCCGCCGACGATGACGTCGCCGACCTCGCCCTCGGCATGGCAACTGACCACATGGATGATCTTGCTCGAACGCATGTCTGTCTCCTGTGCGAATGGGCCAATGAACGCGCGGTCAGTTCACCGAGCGGAGGAACTCCGCCGTCTCCGCCCGCTGCGGGTTGACGATCACCTGGTCCGGCGTGCCGATCTCGTGCACCAGTCCTTCGCGGAAGAACGCCACGCGGTCGGACACGTCGCGGGCGAAGCGGATTTCATGGGTCACCAGGACCATGGTCATGCCCTCTTCGGCGAGCAGGCGCATGGTGTCGAGCACCTCGCCCACCAGCTGCGGGTCGAGCGCCGAGGTGGCTTCGTCGAACAGCATGTAGTCCGGCGACATGGCCAGCGCGCGGGCGATAGCCATGCGCTGCTGCTGCCCGCCGGAAAGCTTCTGCGGGAACACCTTGAGCTTGTCGCCCAGGCCCACGTGCTTGAGCTGCTTCACCGCCATCGCCTCGGCTTCGTCCTTGGACAGCCCCAGCACCTTGCGTGGAGCGAGCATGACGTTCTCCAGCACGGTGAGGTGCGGGAAGGCGTTCCACTGCTGGAAGACGATGCCGATCTTCTGCCGCAGCTTGTTCAGGTCGGTGGTCTTGGCGTGGACCTCGATGCCGTCGACGCGGATCTTGCCGCGCTGGATCGGCTCCAGGCCGTTGATGCACATCAGCAGGGTGGACTTGCCCGAACCCGAGCCGCCGATGATCGAGACCACCTCGCCTTTCTTCACGGTCAGGCTTACGCCCTTGACCACTTCCAGATCGCCGTAGGCTTTGTGCACGTTGTCGATTTCAATCATTTTCCTGCCACCTTTTTTCCAGCCGGGCACCGAGGCGCGCCACGACCCAACTCATGAGGTAATAGATGACCCCGGCGACGCACAGCACCAGCAGGGGTTCCTGGATGCGCGTCACGATGGTCTGCGAGGCGCGGAGCAGTTCGACGATGCCGATCCACATGACCAGCGCGGTGTCCTTCATCACCCCCAGCACCAGGTTCAGCCAGCCGGGGAAGGCCACCCGCGCGGCCAGCGGCAGCACGATGTAGCGCAGGTCCTGCCAGTAGGTCAGACCCAGCGAGCGGCTCGCCCGACGGATGTTCGGACCGACGGCGAGGATGCCGCTGCGGATGATCTCGGTGCAGAACGCCGCCGCGTAGATGCCCAGTACCAGGCAGCCGACGGTGAAGGCGCTCCAGTTCAGGCCGACGATGCTTTTCAGCGAGTTGAACAGCACGAACTGGATCAGCAGCGGCACGCTGCGGAAGATGTCGAGGAACCAGCCGACCGGCATCGTGGCGCGCGGCAGGGCGGCGCGCAGCCAGCCCAGCACGACGCCGGCGAGGGTGCCGATGAGCATGGCGCCGACGGTCAGCTTGACGGTGACCCAGGCCCCTTGCAGCAGGAACATCAGGTCGTTGACGGTGAAGCTCGTGGAAAACATGCGCGCTTCTCCTAGTAGCGGAACAGCCGCCAGCTCAACAGGCGGGCGACCGCCACGATGACCTTGGCGATGATGTAATAGAGCACCGCGGCCAGGGCGAAGTACTCGAAGGTGCGGAAGGTGCGCACGTTGAAGTCCTGGGTCACGCCGGTGAGGTCGTTGTTCAGGCCTACCACCACGCCCAGCGAAGTCATCAGCACCGCCCAGACCATCTGGTTCGTCAGCGGGTAATAGACGATGCGCAGCAGCTGCGGAACGATGATCATCCGGTACGCCTGGAAGGCGCTCATGCCCAGCGAGCGCGCGGCGCGCATCTGGGTGTCCGGCACGGCCTTGAGGCCGCCGCGGAAGTTCTCCGCGAGGTAGCCGGCGTTGTTGAAGGTGATCCCCGCCAGCAGCGCCACCCAGGAGCTGACGTGCAGGCCGAAGGAACCCAGGCCGAAGTAGAGGATGTAGATCTGGAACAGCGACGGGGTGTTGCGCGCGATGGACACCCAGGTATCGGCGAAGCCCTTGAGCAGCGGGTTCTTCATCTGCCGCATGACGGTCAGCAGCAGCGCGATGAGCACGCCCAGGATCATCGACAGCGCGGCTGTCTCCAGGGTCACCCAGGCGCCGCCGAGCATGTCCGGCAGGGCCTTGAAGGCGGAACGCCAGTGGAAGCTGTAGTTGAACATCAGCGTACCCCCTCGCTCAGCCAGCTGGGCACGCCGCCATCGGCGCGAGCGCTGCAGGCCGCCTCGACGCACGCGGCAAGGCTGCCAAAATGCACCTGGCGCCCGGCCAGGCCCGGACCGTAGTGGGCGTACTTCGCCGAGTTGGTCATCAGCGTGGTGCAGGCCGGCGGGATCAACGGTTCGCCGATCATGCACCAGCAGGTGTCGTTGAGCAGCTGCGCGCCGAAGTCTTCCAGCACCTTCACGTCTCCGGCGGCGCGGGCCTTCTCCTGCACGGCGCGGCCCAGTGCGATGACCAGCGCGACGCCCGGATGCTTGCGGCGCCCGGCGACGAGCTTCGCCAGGTCCGCGCACTCGCTGGCGGAGAAGTGCGGGTTGCCCAGCGAGACCAGTTGCACGGTCGGCTCGCTGGCGTGGTCCAGTTCGCGCCAGGAGGCGACCAGGTCCGCCGGGGTGACGCGCAGGTGCTGCAGCGGCGCCTTGTTGCCCAGGGCGGTGGTGGCGTCCGGCGCTTCCGGAGTGACGCCGGCAATGTGGAACATCGGTGCGGCGGAAGTGGTGGCGAAGGCCGCGCCGAAGGCTTTCAGCGCATCGCTGTCCGGCGCCAACGGCTGCAGGCCGTCGACCACCGGGATGCGCGAGCCGCACAGCTCGCCGATGTGGTAGCCGAGCAGCGGGAAGATCGATTCGTCGTGGGCGGCCGGCAGCTCGACATCGATCCGCAGCGTGGCCAGCCGGCCCTCGTCGCGGTGGCTGCCAACATTCGGCGCGCGGCCGGTGAGGGCGATGCAGATGTCGAGGTAATCCGGGTATTTCAGGGTCCGTGCGCCGAGCACGCTGTTGGCGTACACCACGGCGTTGGACTCGGCCCAGACCACCTGGTCGCCGAGGCCCGGTTTGCTGTCCAGCAGGTAGGGCGCGCAGGTGTAGCTCATCTGTGCACCCATCTCCATGTAGGCATCGCCCAGCGCGGCGGCGGGTTCGCCGAAGGCCTTGTCGACGCCCAGCACGCGCCAGCGGCGGTGGTCCACGGAGATGGAGTTGAGGGTGGTCGGCACCTTCACCTGGCCGCCCCAGTCCGCCAGCTGGCGGGCGAAGCGCAGGCTTGCGGGGCCGGTATAGATGCAGCCGTCGATGTGCGCCTGGGCGACATCGAGCAAATCCTTCGCGCCTTGCAGCGCGGCCATGCGCAGGACGATCTGCATGGCGGCCTGCGCGGCCTTGCCGTGCTTGCCGTCGAGCAGCTCATGGTCGCCGGCATTCAACGCCAGGCCTTCCGGCAGCGGGCCGGCATCGCTGGCCATCACGCCCTGCCAACCATCGGCAGGGCGCTCGGCGCTGAGTGTTACCTGACCGTCTTCGATACGGGCCCAGCCGCCCGCGGACAACTGCTCGAAACCCTCGCGCCCCAGGCTCAGCACCGGGATGGAGCGGCCGAACAACGCCTGCGCCACCAGCACGCCGAGGGTGAGGATTTCGTCCGGCTCGGCCAGCAGCAGGGCTGCGGGCGCGTGGCCGTTGAGCAGTATTTCCAGCATCACGCTGCTGCCGGTGCAGGAGCCGCGTCCGCTGGGAATCGCCAGCACCCGGCTGGGCAGGAAGCTGCCCGACAGCGGATGGTGGCGGTCGATGACCTCGCCCGTGAAAGGCTCGACGCCTCCCCAGAAGCTCAGCCCGGTGTCGGCGGACAGTAGCGCCCCTTCGGCGCTACCCCCCATCAGGACCCGCCCTGTCAGGCGTGAGTCCCGCACCCTTGAAGCCTGCATCGAAGACATGTCGCACCCGCTGTCAGTAGTACACGTGGGGAACGGTGAGATCGACCGGGGTGCCGCCGACCCACTTCTCATACAGCTCGGCGTAGCGGCCGGTGCGGACCTGCTGGTTGACGAAGAGGTTGAGGTAATGGATCAGGCCGTACTCGTTGCGCGCGGCGGCCAGCGAGACGTAGTCGATCACGTAGGGCGCGTTGCCCACGACCTTCAGGCCCTTGTATTTGCCGGACTTGAGGGTGGAAGCGGCGACGGTGTTGGTCACCACGGTGGCGTCGATGTGGCCCTGGGCGACGGCGAGGATGGTGTCGTTCTGGCTCTGGTAGGCGCGGAAGCTACCCTTGCCGGCCCACTTCTTCACGTCCTTCTCCAGAGCGATGGCTTCATAGGTGCCGCTGGTGTTGCCCACCGGGCGGTCCTTGAGGTCGTCGTATTTCGTGATGCCGGTGTCCTCACGGGTCAGCACCACCATCTGGAAGGCGAAGTAGGGGATAGTCATGGCGACTGTCTTGGCGCGCTCCAGGGTGTCGGAGGTGGAGGCGACGATCACGTCGGCACGGCCGGAAACCAGCGCCGGGATACGATCGGGGAAGGGCGTCTCGACGACTTCGGCGGTGACGCCGAGCACTTTCGCCAGGTCGTTGCAGTAGTCCACGTCGAAGCCGACCGGGTTGTTCTGTGCATCGCGCGAGCCCATGGGCGGGAAGTCCAGGGTCACGGCGCAGCGCAGCTTGCCGGATTCGATGATGTCGTCGAGCTTGTCGGCCTGGGCCTGACCGACGAGGAACACAGCGGTGAGGGCTAGAGCAATTCGGGAGAATTTCATTGGGGCCTCTCTGAGTCAGTGTTGTGCAGCAGTTTTGTATTATGGATTTCGTATACGATATTTTTTAGAGCAAGGCATGTGCCAGAAACCACTCGGGTGTGACCCATGGGTCGCAAGGCCCGATGTTTGGGGGATTGGTTGCTGGGAGCCTTCCGAATTAACTGTAGGCGGGTTCTGCGCGCTGTTACCAAATGAAGCAGGAGTGCGTTTCGCTGCCCCTTATGGGAGCACTCCGCCGCGCGGCATTTCCCTGTAGGAGCGGGCCACGCTCGCTCGCGAAGCGCACTCCGCCGTCGCCCCCGGTGAGCGCATTCGTAGGATGGGTCGGGCGGCGTTCCGCGAGCTTGCGATACCCATGCTGTCCCGCGTGCCGCCATCGATGGGTATCGCTGCGCTCCACGCCATCCTACGTTCGTGCTCTGCCGTCATATCGGTGTGGGCGGGGGGACCCGGTTGCGGGCATGGCCGGTTCATACAGGTGTTTCGTCAGTTGGAAACCGATTGGGATTCTCGGTACTGCGTCGGCGACAGCCCGGTCAGTGCGCGGAACTGTCGGCTGAAGGCGCTGTGATCGGTGTAACCGCAGCGCAGGGCGATCTCGGTGATCGGCAGGTCTTCACCCAGCAGGCGGGTGGCGGCGCCCAGGCGCGCCTTGTGGATCATCTGCCGCGGAGTGAGCTGGAAGATGCGCTTGCAGTGGCGCTCCAGCTGGGCGACGGACAACCCGGCCAGCTCGGTCAGCTCGCCGAGGTTGATCGGCTTGTCGAAATGCTCGCGGATGTAGGCGTCCACCGCTGCCAGGCGCTGGTACGCCGGGTGCGTGGATTGCGCCGCCTGCAGGTCGCTGGAAATCCCCGCCATGCCGATCACCGCGCCGGCCGCATCACGCAGCGCCAGCTTGTGGGTCAGGCACCAGCCGGGTTGGCGGCCGGGATAGAGGTGCAGTTCCAGCTGGTCGCTGAGCTGGCCGCCGGTTTCCAGCACGCGGCGGTCCTGCTCGGTGTAGACCGGACCGAAGCGCGAGGGGAATACTTCCTCGGCGGTGCGCCCGAGCAGTTCGCTGGCGTCCTTCACGCCGCAGCGCCGCGCCAGGGTCTGGTTGACCAGCACATAGCGGGCCGCGGTGTCCTTGATGAAGAACACCACGCCGGGCATGGCATCGAGCAGCGGGGCTATCTGCCGGAAAGTCTGCAGCAGGCTGTCCAGGTCGCGGGCGCCCTGGGGGATCAGGTCGTGCATCGGGAAGCGGGTCGGCTGTCGGAACATGGCGAAAGGTACGGTGCAAAGTGGCGAGGTGGCGGGTCGCTGTCAACTCGTAGGGCGCATAAAGCGGAAGCTTTATCCGCCGCCTTGGCTTCGATGTGGCGGCGGGTGGCGGATAACGCCAAAGGCGTTATGCGCCCTACGGGACAGGCTCAGTCTTCAGTCTTCGGCCAGCTGCAACAGAGTTTCCACCCGCGCCGGGCTGAAGGGCGGGCGCGGGGCCGGCGGTTGCCAGCCGAACAGTTGCTGCGCCGCTGCGCCGCACACCCGGCCCTGGCAGGCGCCCATGCCGCAGCGGCTGGCGAGCTTGGCGGCGGTCCAGTCCGGCTTGCCGGCCAGCACCGAGTAGGGCACGTCCTCGCAGCGGCAGACGAGGGTGTCCGGCTGGGCCAACTGGTTCAGGCGCGGGTCGAGGGTGAAGTCGCGCCTCAGGGCGTCGGCAAAGCTCTGCCAGCGCTGGCGCTGCGACCATAGCTCGCGCGCGCGGTCGTGCTCACCCACCGCTGCGTGGCCGGCTATGCGGCCTTCCACCAGGGCTTGCTCCGAGCCGCCGAAGCCGGTGCATTCGCCCGCCGCATAGATGCCATCCCGGCTGCTCGCCTGCCAGGCATCGACGCGGATCGCGCCGTCGTCCACCGTGCACCCCAGCGCCTGGCCGAGCTGCACGTTGGGAATCAGGCCAAAGCCGCAGGCCAGCCGGTCGCAGGCGATTTCCTTCAGCTTGCCGCCCTGGCTGATGCGTACGCCTTCCAGGTGATCGCTACCCAGGGCGGCGACCACATGGCTGTCGGCGCGGTAGGCCGGGTCATACAGACCGAGGGACTGCAGCAGCTTGTTCGGCCAGCGCGGCAGCTTCATGGCGAACCGCGCGAGCGCAGGCCAGGACGCCTGCTCGGCGATACGCAGGATTTTCGCGCCGTTGGCGCGGGCAGTGGCGGCGCTGGCGAGCAGCAGCGGGCCGCTGCCGGCGATCACCACGCGTTGCCCATCCACCGGCAGCCCGCCTTTGACCAGCGCTTGCAGGCCGCCCGCGCCGGTAACGCCGGGCAGCGTCCAGCCGGGGAAGGGCAGCAGCAATTCGCGGGCGCCGGTGCAGAGGATCAGCTTGCGGTAGTCCAGCCGCCAGCCGCGCTCGTAGTCCTCCAGCAGCAGGCCGCGCTCGCCGGCCAGCGCGACCACGCGCGTGCCGTTGTGAATCCTGATATTTGCGCAGGCAGCCACTTGCTCGCGTAGCTCGGTGGCGGCACGCGGCAGGTGTGCATTGGGCCCGTCGCGCCAGATCTGCCCACCGGGCAGCGGGTTGTCGTCGAGGATGACGATGCTCGCGCCGCTGGGCGCGGCAGCGAGGGCGGCGGACAGCCCGGCCGGGCCGGCGCCGATGATGACGATATCGGCCGCAGCGTTCATGGGCGGGTCTCCACCTGCATGCCGTCGCGGCACAGGGTCTGGCAGGCCAGGCGACGCTGGCCGTCGATGCTCACCCGGCATTCCTGGCAGACGCCCATGCCGCACAGCGGCGCGCGGCGCTGGCCGCTGACCGAGGTCCGTGTGGTGCCGTCACCGCCCAGGGCGAGCGCAGCGGCGACCGTGGTGCCGGCGGCGACCCGCAGCGGGCGGCCGTCGAGGATCAGCTCAGGCATGGGCGTTGGCTCCGAGGAAGCGGTGCGGGGAATAGGGCTCGGCCGGCAGCGGCAGCGGCTCATCGCACAGCTGCGCGGCGAGCAGGTCGGCGGTGCCGGGGGCGGTGGTCACACCCAGGCCTTCATGGCCGACCGCCAGCCACAGGCCGGGGCGCTGCGGGTGTTCGCCCACCAGAGGCATGCCGTCGGGGCTGGCGGCGCGGAACCCGGCCCAACTGCGAATCACATTGAGGTTGGCCAGGCCGGGCATGTAGTCCACGGCGCGGCGCAGCATCTTCGCCAGCATCCAGCCTTCCACCTGCGGGTCGGTGGTGCCGAACTGCCGCGAAGCTCCGATGAACAGCTGGCCGGTGGGGCGCGGCTGGATGTTGCAGGCCACCGAGGGGCCGCTGGCATTGTGTGCGCTGGTCACGTAGCCCAGCTCGACCAGGGTGCGGCGCACCTTGCCGGGGTAGCGGTCGGTGATCAGCAGGTGGCCCTTCTTCGGCTCAATGGGCAGGCCGGGGCACAGCTCGCCGGCCTGGATGCCGTTGGCCAGCACCACGGCCCTGGCGCTCAGCCACTGGCCGCTGTCGAGGCGCACGCGGGGTTCGTCGATCTCCACCACTTTCGCCTGGCGCTGGCGGATCGGTTTCAGGGCCGATTCCAGCAGCCAGGCGGCGGCGCGCGGCGCGTAGAGAATGCCGTCGCTGGTGATCTCCAGCCCGCCGTGCAGGTCGCTGCGCAGCTCGGGTTCCTCCTGCTGCAGCTCGGCGTTGTTCAGTAGTCTGGCGGCGACGCCGTGCTCGCGGAGGACGGCGAACTTGCGTTCCGCTTCGGCCATCTCTTCATCATTGGCGGCCAGCCACATCGTGCCGTTGCTGCGGTAGGCGCACTCGGCGGGCATGTCGTGGCCCCATTCGCGCCAGCGCTGCAGCGAGTAGTTGCTCAGCGCCAGTTCGGCGGCGTTGTCGTCGAGCACCAGCAGGTGCCCCATGCCGACGGCGGTGGCGCCGGGCAGGAGCGCATCCAGCACCAATACGTCCAGGCCGCGGCGGGCGAGGGCGTGGGCGCAGGCGGCACCGACTATGCCGGCGCCGATGACGATGATATCGGCATCGCTCACGGGCGGATGCCCCAGGCGAAGGGATCGTCCCCTTCCAGCAGCAGGGTGGCCTCGGCGCTGAGGTTGGCGCGCCCACGGATGGTCGGGATGATGCGGCCCTCGGCGGGTTCTCCAATCCACTCGAAGCGCCCTTCGAACTGGCTGCCGATCACGCTGGCCTGGCGCCAGGCGTCGCCGGCAGCGAGTTTGCCGTCGGCGGCCAGGCACGCCAGCTTGGCGCTGGTGCCGGTGCCGCAGGGCGAGCGGTCGTAGGCCTTGCCGGGGCAGAGCACGTAGTTGCGGCTGTCCGCTTCCGGGTCGTCGGCGAACAGTTCGATGTGGTCGATCAGCCCGCCGTCTTCGCCACGGATGCCCTGGTCTTCCAGCGCCTTCTGCACGGCGACGGTGTAGGCGGTCAGCTCATCGAGGTTGTCGCCGGCGACGCGCAGGCCGTGATCGGAGATCAGGAAGAACCAGTTGCCGCCCCAGGCGATGTCGCCGTGCACCAGCCCATGACCGGGCACTTCCACCGGAACCTGTTTGCGGTAGCGGTAGGAGGGGACGTTGCGCACGCTCACCGAGCGGTCATCGTGCAGGGTCGCTTCGACGGTGCCCACCGGCGTCTCGATCCTGTGCGTGCCGGGACCGATGCGACCCAGGTGCGCCAGCGAGACCACCAGGCCGATGGTGCCGTGGCCGCACATGCCCAGGTAGCCGGTGTTGTTGAAGAAGATCACCCCGGCGCAGGCGCTCGGGTCCACCGGCTCGCAGAGCAGCGCGCCGACCAGCACGTCACTGCCGCGCGGCTCCAGCACGGTCGCGGCGCGCCAGCTGTCGTGCTGCTCGGCCAGCAGCGCGCGGCGCTCGGCCATGCTGCCCTTGCCCAGATCGGGGAAGCCGTCGAGCACCAGGCGAGTGGGTTCGCCGCCGGTGTGGGAATCGAGAACCTGGATGCGTTTCATGCTGCCCCCTGGGGTGGTCTTGTGATTGACCCTAGGGTGGCGCGGCGCGGGGATTGCAGCTTGAGGGTTTTCCGCCGGGCCGATGATGAAATCGGCACAGCGGGCAGTTTTGTCTAACTCGGCGTCGGCCGGTTCGGCAGGTGCTCGTAGAGCGTGCGGCAGACGCCGTTGATGTGCTCTTCCAGCAGACGTGCGGCGCGGTCGGCGTCGCCGGCGCGGCAGGCGTCGAGGATGTCGTGGTGCTCGTGGTCGGCGCGTTCCTTGCCGTCGGACATGCTCATCTGCAGGCGCAGGTAGCGTTCCACCTTGTCGTGGATCGAGCGGATCAGGCCGACCAGGTACGGCCGCTGCGCCGGTTCGTAGAGGCAGGCATGCAGTTCCCAGTTCAGTTCGGCCCAGCGGCCGATGTCATCCTCGCCGACGAACTCGGCACAGATGCTCTCGGCGCGGGCGAAGGTCTGCGCGCTCATGTTGGGGATCGCCAGGCGCAGCGCCTGGACTTCCAGCACCACGCGCACCTCGAACATCTGCGCCAGTTCCGGCTCGGAAATCTTCGTCACCAGCGCGCCCTTGTTGCGCTGGAACTCCACCAGGCCTTCGGCTTCCAGGCGCTTGAGCGCCTCGCGCACGGGGATCTTGCTGACGTTGAAGATCTGCGCGATGTCGTCCTGGCGGATCGGCTCGTGTTCCGCCATCTGGCCGGAAATGATCGCTTCGCGCAGGTGCTTGGCGATGGTCTCCGAGGCGGAGGGGACGATACCCAGGTTGGGAGCGTTGCGTAGCGGCACGATGCAGTCCGGTCAGGTGGCTGTTGTCGGATATGGTATACGAAATCCCTGCCATGCAGTGAAGCACCGGCAAGCGGTCATCGCAATGGGTGACTCACGGGATTTGCACACGCAATGCGCGTGCCGGGAAATCAGTGGCGGCGTTCGACGATGTAGCGGGCGAGGGCACGCAGCGGTTCGGCGTTGTCGCCGAAACCTTCCAGCGCGGCCAGCGCCTGATCGCGCAGGGCCAGGGCGTAGGCCTTGGCGGCGTCGAGGCCGAGCAGGGCGGGGTAGGTCGGCTTGTCGTGGGCCTGATCCTTGCCCTGGGTTTTGCCGAGGGTGGCGGTATCGCTTTCCACGTCGAGGATGTCGTCCTGCACCTGGAACGCCAGGCCCACGGCCTCGGCATAGCGGCGCAGGGCTTCCAGCGCCTCGGTCGTGGCGCGGCCGCTGGCGAGGGCGCCGAGCTGCACGCTGGCTTCGATCAGCGCGCCGGTCTTGTGCCGGTGCATGGTCTCCAGCGCTGCCTGGTCGATCTTGCGGCCGACGGACTCCAGGTCGATGGCCTGGCCGCCCACCATGCCGGCGGAACCGGCGGCTCGGGTCAGGGCCAGCAGCATGTCCAGGCGAGTCTGGGCATCCTGCGGATTGAGTTGTGCGTTACCGATCACCTCGAACGCCAGCGCCTGCAGGCCGTCGCCGGCGAGGATCGCGCAGGCTTCGTCGAAGGCGATGTGGGTGGTCGGCTGGCCGCGGCGCAGGTCGTCGTCGTCCATGGCCGGCAGGTCGTCATGCACCAGGGAATAGGCGTGGATCAGTTCCACTGCGCAGGCCGCGCCATCGGCGCGTTCGGCTTCGCCACCCAGGGCTTCGCAGGCCGCGTAGGCCAGCAACGGACGCACGCGCTTGCCGCCGTTGACCACGCTGTAGCGCATGGCGGCGTAGATGCGGTTGAGTTCTTCACGAGGGGCGACGAAGAGTTTTTCCAGCGCAGCATCGACACGCGCCGTGCAGCGCGCCTGGTACGCAGCGATCATGCGTCGTCGCCTTCCGGATCGAAGGGCGCTTCGCTCAGCTCGCCGTCGCGTTCCAGCAGGATCTGCACCTTCTGCTCCGCCTGGGTCAGCGCTGCTTGGCAGTCGCGGGTCAGGCGGATGCCCTGCTCGAAGGCACCCAGCGAGTCCTCCAGCGACAGCTCGCCGCTTTCCAGGCGCTCCACCAGCGTTTGCAGCTCGGCGAGGGACTGTTCGAAGTCGAGGGAAGCTTTCTTGCGGGCCATGCGGACATCTCGGCGGGGGTATTCGGAAACCTCGCGACACTAGCAGAGACGGGGCTTGCGGGCAAATCTTCGGCCAGGCTGCCGGCGAGTGTGCAAGTGCAGCCAGCGGTACTTTCGGCCTGTTTTTCTAGTAGCCGCCGTCGCGGACGCCCTGGTGTTCCTCCACCACCTTCAGCATGCGCAGCGACTCGAAGGGCGCGTCGACCACGAACTGGTTCGCCAGCCAGGACGGCACGCTGCCGCCGGGTTCGCCGCGCATTTCGTAGGTGACCTCGGTGAGCTTCGGGCCCTTGGGGACCATCTGCCAGGTGCCGGAGACGCTGGGCACACGGATGCGGTCCTTCACCGGCGGGATATAGTCCGGAGCGGCCTGCAGGTGGCGGATCATGCCGCCGTCGGGGGTTTCCTCGGTGCTCACCCTCAGCACCAGGTCGCGTGGGGCGGCGGGCCAGGGGAGCTTGGTGTCGAGGTAGACCCAGATGGCTTCGTCGCTGTACTTGAGCAGGCGCATCTGCGCGCAGGCATAGAGCCACGCGCAGGAAACGCGCAGGTTCTCCTGCAGGTGGCCGAGGGTGGCAACGTCGGCGTTCACCAGCGTCACGCCACGGAAACTCTTGTAGTGCGAGCCGGGCACTTCGCTCAGGTAGACCCGCACGCCGTCCTTGTCCTTGGCAAGCTTCCACTCCGCCGCCTGCGCATGGACAAGCGCAGGGCCTGTCAGCAGGAGGGCAAGCAGCAGGTATGGCGAGCGTTTCATGACAGCGGACCGGCGGGGGAATAGTCCGATCTTATGCCTGGCCCGTGACAGCGGCGCATTGGCCGGCGAGCGGTCTGGCGGGGGATTGCGCAGGCTGCGCGAGTGCAAATCGCAGGCATTAAAAAAGCCGGCTTGTGGCCGGCTTTCAGGGGGTGGTCCAACCTTACTTCTGGTAGGGCGGACCGCCTTGATTCTGTGGCAACGCAGCGAGCTGCGTGCGGGGGCGAAGATGGTAGCAAAGTCGGGACGAAAAGCCTAATCCCGGTCATGAAAAAGCCCCGCCTGGGCGGGGCTCTTCACGGCGCGGTCACCCGCGCCGCCATCACTTGGCCTGGAAGGCAGCGACGGCCTTGTTGATGTAGTCGTGAGCCTGGGCGGTGTCGCCCCAGCCTTCGACCTTCACCCACTTGCCCTTCTCGAGATCCTTGTAGTTCTCGAAGAAGTGCTTGATCTGCTCCAGCAGCAGGGCCGGCAGGTCGGTGTATTCCTTCACGTCGTGGTACAGCACGCTCAGCTTGTCGTGCGGCACGGCGATCAGCTTGGCGTCGCCGCCGGCTTCGTCGCTCATGTTCAGTACGCCAACCGGACGGGCGCGGATCACGGAACCCGGAGCGACCGGGTACGGGGTCACGACCAGCACGTCCAGGGGGTCACCGTCGTCGGCCAGGGTGTTCGGGATGAAGCCGTAGTTGGCCGGGTAGAACATCGGGGTGGCCATGAAACGGTCGACGAACAGGCAGTCGGTGTCCTTGTCGATTTCGTACTTGATCGGCGCGTGGTTGGCCGGGATCTCGATGGCGACGTAAATGTCGTTCGGCAGGTCTTTGCCAGCCGGGATGCTGCTGTAGCTCATGGACGACTCCAGATAGTGGTCGGGCCGAAAAAGTGCGGCGGATTATAGGCAGATTGCCGTGTCCAAGCCACAGACATCGCCTAGTGCGCCTGAGTTTCCTGATATTCGGGGTGATCGGCCTGAAGCTTGTGCAGGCGCGAGAGCGGATCTTGCCGGTAGAACAGCGAAAGCTGTTCATAGACTTTGGGATAGGCCCCCCAAAGGAGGTCCGGAGCGGTAAAGAAGTACTCGCTGGTGACGGCGAAGAACTCGGCCGGATTCTCCGCCGCGTACGGGTCGATGGCGGTGTGCGCCTGCGGGTCGTGGTCCAGCTGGCGGTTCAGGTCGTCGTAGGCAGCCTGCATGGCGCCGGCCCAGTCGGCGACGCGCATGTCGCGGTGCAGCGGCGGCAGGCCGTTGGCATCGCCATTGAGCATGTCGAGCTTGTGTGCCAGTTCGTGGATCACCAGGTTGTAGGCATCCCAGCCGCCGCCGCTTTCCACGCCGGGCCAGGCGAGGATCACCGGGCCCTGCAGCGAGGTCTCGCCGGCGCGCTCGTCGTCGAACTCGTGCAGGACGCCCGCCGGGTCGCGGTGCTTCTGCGGGCTGACGAAGTCGTCGGGGTAGAGGACCAGCTCATGGAAGCCGCCGTACCAGTTCAGGTCCGGCAGGTGCAGCAGCGGCAATTCTGCCTGGGTGGCCAGCAGCAGGCGGCGGTAGTCGTCCAGCTCGATGCCGGGCAGCGGTGAGAGGCGCTTGTCGCGCAGGAACAGCAGCGCCCGCTCACCGAGCCGGCGCAGCTCTTCTTCGCTCAGGCCGTCGAGGATCGGCAGGTGTCGGCGCACCTGCGCCCACAGCGCTGCGTCTAGCGGATAGCGGGCGAGGAAGCGCCGGCGGCGCCAGGCGCTGAACGACCACATGGGCGGATCAGTGCTCGCCGGGCTGGGCCTTGGCCGAGGGGCGCATCTTGTGGCGGATGAAACCGATCAGCATGGGCACCAGGGAGAAGGCGATGATGGCGACGATCATCACCGAGAGGTTCTGCTTGATGAACGGCACATTGCCGAAGAAGAAGCCCAGGGTCACCAGGCCGCCGACCCAGGCGATGCTGCCGGCCACGCTGAAGAACAGGAAGCGCGCATAGGGCATGTAGGCCATGCCGGCGACGAAGGGGGCGAAGGTCCGCACGATGGGCAGGAAGCGCGCCAGGGTCACGGTCTTGCCGCCGTGGCGTTCGTAGAAGGCGTGGGTCTGGTCCAGGTAGTCGCGGCGGAAGATTTTCGAGTCCGGGTTGCTGAACAGGCGTTTGCCCAGGGTTCGGCCGATCACGTAGTTGGTGCTGTCACCGCTGATCGCCGCAAGCAGCAGCAGGCTGCCGAGCATCCATGGGTCCATGCCGCCCGCGGCGCAGATGGCGCCGGCGATGAAGAGCAGGGAGTCGCCCGGCAGGAAGGGCGTCACCACCAGGCCGGTCTCGCAGAAGATTACCAGGAAGAGGATGGCGTAGATCCAGGTGCCATAGTTGGCCACCGCCAGCGACAGGTAGGTGTCGAGGTGGAGAATCAGGTCGATCGGGTTGAATTCCATGAGAAGCCTGTATGACAACAAGGTGAACGGCCGGGCCGCCCATTATAAGGCGCGGCCGGGCTGCCGGGGGCGCGCTCCGTCGAATCCTGCGACGGCGGTCCGCGGGAGGATATTACAGCTTCTGCGTGAAAATCCTGTCGCTGTGAACGCGGCAATGCCTTGTGACAAATGCCCGGCGCACGGCCCTAGAGCAGGCTCGCCTGCCAGCTCAGCAGGTCCGTTGTCGTCCGGGGAGTCAGGGTGGCCCCGTGCTGATCGCTGGTCGCTGGCAATTGCTCGGCCAGCGGATGCGCGGCAACTTCGCGGGTGTTCATCGCGCTTTCCAGATGAGCTTCGGCGATCAGTTGCTGAAGACGACCGCTGCGGCGCAGGGTGCGCAGGCCGCGGTCGAGGCTGGCAGCCAGGGCCTCGCCTTCGGCGCGCTTCTTCGGCACCAGCACGTAGAGCGGCTTGACCTCCAGCGGCGGGTCGACGAACTCCAGTTGCTCGTGCAGCGCCGGGGCGTTCTGGCTCAGCAGCTGGTAGCCGGTATAGCGGTCCACCACGGCCAGGTCGATGCGCCCGCGCAGGAGTTTTTCCAGGTTCTGCCAGTCGCTGCTCACCACGTCCTTGTTGAGGAAGTCGGCGGCGTCGAAGCTCTCCTGATTGACGTAACCGCGCACCACGCCGATGCGGTACGGGCGCAGGGTGTCGAGGTCGCGCGGGTTGATCGGCAGGGCGCGGTCGCGGCGGCGGAAGAAACCGAGCTGGGAGTCCAGCAGCGGCATCGAGGTGTAGAAGTCCTGGCTGCGGTCTGGCGACAGGTAGGCCGGCATCAGGGCGTCGAAGCGGCCTTCGCGGGTTTCGTTCAGGGCCCGTTGCCAGGGCAGGAAGACCAGTTCTGCCTTGTCGCCATTGAGCGCCAGGGCTTCGTTCAGGATGCGGCTGGCCAGCCCGTTGCCCGGCAGGTCGCTACCGACGTAGGGCGCCCACTCCAGGGTGGCGACGCGCAGGGTCTGCGCCTGTGCGTTGGCGCCCAGGAAGGCGAGACAGAGACAGGCGGTGCGCAGAACAAGCAGGGAAATGCGCATGGGATCCCTTCATGCGGAGGCCGCGGTGATTCCGCTGATTGCACTCTAATGCGCCGGGCCCGCCGATGCCAGCGGGCCGCTCCACACCTTGCAGCAGGGTCTCAGTTGAGATCGTCGCTGATCGGCAGGATGTAGTTCTTGAACTCGCTGTCCTCGCGGAAACCGATGGACTCGTAGACCTTCTGCGCCACTTCGTTGTTGACGCTGGTGGACACGCGCATGCGCACGGCCTGGGTTTCGCGGGCCATCTGCCGGGCTGTCTGCAGCAGATGGTCGGCGACCAGCTGGCGGCGGGCCTCTTCGGCGACGTAGATGTCGTTGAGGATCCACACGCGCTTGAGCGACAGCGAGGAATAGCTCGGGTAGAGCTGGCAGAAGCCCAGCAGCTTGCTGTCATCGTCATCCGGCAGGGCCAGGTAGATCACCGATTCCTTGCGGCGCAGGCGCTTCTCGAGGAATTTTCGCGAGGACTCGGGGTAGGGGAGCATGCCGTAGAACTCGCGGTATTTGACGAACAGCGGCGCGAGCAGATCGAGGTGGTCGAGCGTGGCTTGCACGATGCGCATAAGCGGGCCTCGGCGGGAGGTGAGTGGGCTGGCAGGGCAATGCAGGGGCTATGCCAGTGGATAGCCGTTGGTCCGATGCTGCACCAGAATTTGTTGAAAGCGCAATCCAAGCGAGCGTTTGATCAGCGCCAGCAGCTGTCGACGCTTCCTGCGCTCACGCCGCGGGTGCCTCGCTCGTCCAGGGTGAAGTCGCCGCAGTCCGAGTCGCCCGCCTGAGTGCCCCGTCGCAGGGCAGTCAGGCGATAGCGGCGCGTGTCGCCTTGGGGATGTTCAGCGGCCAGTTCGTACAGCTGGTGCGTCGAAAGGCGCT
Organism: Pseudomonas sp. PDM19; assembly: GCF_014852215.1. Lineage (NCBI taxonomy): Bacteria > Pseudomonadati > Pseudomonadota > Gammaproteobacteria > Pseudomonadales > Pseudomonadaceae > Pseudomonas > Pseudomonas sp. PDM19. The sequence continues at coordinate 231,362 of NZ_JACVBG010000003.1, forward strand.
TGCCGTCCGCCGACAGCGGGTAGGTGAACGCCAGCTTCGCGGGATCGTCGGTGTACTTGCTGTATTGCGCCAGGTAGCGCTCCTGCTGGGCCGCGGCATCGCGCAGGAGGGTCTGCGCCTCGCTGCGGTTGGCCCGCAGGATGAACTGGCGGTAGCTGGGAATGGCGATACCGGCGAGCAGGGCCAGGATGGAAACCACCACCATCAGTTCGACCAGAGTGAATCCGCCAGCTTTCGCGATGTGCGGCGCAGGTGCCGAAGGCAGGGCTCTCATGGGTAACTCACGGGCAGGTTGTAGTTCATGATCCGCCAGTTGAAGCGGCCCTGGTTCACCGGGTTGAACAGCTGCACGGGGAGACGGTTTCCATCCGGGGTGTAGAGGCTGTCGCCGATGCGGGTCACCGGTCCGTCGATGCGCATGCCGCTGGCGGTCTCGCTGAAGGAGCCGTCGCCCACCAGGTCGAACACGTTGAAGTCCAGTGCACCGCCGGTGTTCGGGTTCACTGCCAGCAGCCAGTAGGTGATGCCCGCGCTGCACGGGTCGGCGTTGGGTTGGCCGACGGTGACGAACAGTACGTCGCCGAGCATGAAGGGCTGGTCGAGGACCCGCTCGCCATCAGCCAGGTCGAAGTACCAGCCACGGATTCCAACGCCGCGCTTGCCACTGCTGTCCCAGGCCACGGGGGTGCTGCTCAGTTGGCGGACCTCGCTGGTGCCGCCGCTGTGGGTGACGGTTTCCTGGGTCAGTGTCTGGGCCTGCAGATCGGAAAGCTTGTTCAGCGCGGCAGGCGCGCCGGCTCCGTCGACGTGGGCGAGGTAGTCGGTCTGGTCCCAGAAACCGTACAGGGACTGGCGGCTGACCGCGCCTTCCTTGTCGCCCCCCTCGAAGTACTTGCCGGTGCCGGCGATCACCAGCTGCCCTCCGCGTGGATGCTGGGTGACTTCGCCGGCGGCGCTCAGCGGCTGGCCGCGGCTGCCGGGGATGCTGGCGAGCACGCTGGAATCGACGTCGAGGCCGGCCTGCCGGTAGAGCTGGCCCTGCAGGCTGCCGTAGTAGCGCTGGGCGAGTTCGCCGGGACTGTCGGCGCGGGTCCAGGCGACCGTGCTGCCGACCTCGCCGTCGCCAGCGGCGGACTGGCTGGCAGCGCTGATGCGTCCATCCTCCAGGCGGATCGACAGTGAGTAGCCCTTGGCGGTGTCGTAGCCGTTTCCGCTGAGCACATAGGCAACCCCGTCGGAGAAGGTGATCACCGGCCGATCGAGCACGTAGCCGAACTCGATGTCCTTGCCGTCCTCGCTGCTGGCGCTGCCTGCGTACTCCCAGAGCAGGCGGGGCTGGTCGGCGTTGGTGATGTCCAGGGCGAACAGGCCGCGCCCGCCGCGCCCGGGCGCCATGACCAGCACGGTGTGCCAGCTGCCATCGAAATGCACATCACGGGTGACCGCGCTGCCGTCGACATAGAAACGGTGCAGGCTGTTGGTGTTTTCCTCTTCCGAGCGCGCGGCGTAGTGGGTGTCGGAGAGGTAGTTGAGCTGTCCGTACACGGCGGCGGGAATGAAGGCCCAGCGTTCCCGACCGGTCTCGTCGAAAGCGTGCAGCATGCCGTCGTTGGCGCCGACGTAGAGACGACTCTCGCGAGCGGCATTGGCTTGCCGGAAGGCGTCGTAGCCGGTCGCGCCGGTGGCCTTCTCCAGGTAGTAGGTGACCGCGGATGGCGGGCCGACGACCACGGGCGAGGAGTAGATGATGTCGCCCAGCAGATGGTTGCGGGCGCGGAAGGTGTCGCCTTCGTCACTGCGATCGCCGCGTAGCCAGGCGACGCGTTTCTCTCCCAGGTGGTCCTCACGCTGGGTACCCGGAGTGCGGTTGAGCAGCTGTTGCTGCTGGGCCGCGAGGTTGCCCCAGGTGAAGGCCTGCAGGTGACCCTTGGCACTGTCCGGTGCGGTATTGGTGTAGATGCTGCGGCTGGCCGGTGAGCGCTGGTTGAGCTGGTTGCGGAACGACAGCGCGGAGTTCGCCTGGGTATTGCCCTGGGCGTCGAGGCGGTACTGCAGGATGTCGCCGCTCCAGTCGGTGGGTTGGTAGCTGGCGCGATAGAGGTGGGTGTCGGTGCTCAGCGAGGTGGAGCTGGCGCCGGCGGCAGCCACCGCCAGCTGGTTGCTGGAGATGCTGCTGACGATGGCCTGGAAGGCCTTCACCAGTTCGCTGGTGGAGTCGGCGCTGAAGAATTCGCCGCGGGAGTTCAGCGCGCCGTGCCAGAGCGCGGCCACCTTGCCTTCGTTGGCGGTGACGGTCATGCCGTCGAGGCTGGTGCTGGCGCTCGGGTTGGGCCAGCTCCGGGTGCCGTCGAGCAATTGCCGATAGGAGCCGGAATAGGTGTCGCCGTCCCACTGCAGGTACTTCAGCGTCGGGCCGAGCCCCAGGCCTACGGTGTAGGTGGTGATGTGCTGCCAGGTGGCCGGGTCGTTCTTCGGGTTCCAGTAGTCGTTGCCGTCGCGAAAGCGCGGTGGAACCTTGTTTTCCAGGTCGCTGCGGGCGTCGGTGGCCCAGCCGAGGAAGATGTTGTCGGCCAGGGTGTTCGACCATTTGTCCTGATAGGGCGCCGTCGCCGTGAAGGCGGTGCCGTCGGGCAGGGTGCGCGAAGTGCCGTCGGCGTTGCTGCCGCCGGAACCGTCGCCGAAGCCATCGGTCATCAGCAGGTGGTAGCTGGGCCGGCAGGCGTACTCGGTCTTCACGTCGCGGGGGCTGCCCGGCGCACGGGCGTAGGGGTTATAGGCGGTGGTGTTGCTCAGGTAGCTGTTGACCCGGTTCTGCGCCGTCCCCAGGGGCGTGCCGCCGCTGGCGGCGAGGCGGCTGGTGAAGTTGAAGAAGTCGGCCTTGTGCTGGCCGGCGAAGGCCGCGAGGGTCTGGTTGCCGCAGGCCGTGGAGTTCAGGTTGAAGTTGGTGTTGTAGCAGCTGTTCAGCGCCTGCCAGGTCACCCGGATGTGCTCGGGCAGGTCGAACAGCGCCAGGTTGGCGGCGGTGCGCGTGGCGAGTTGGCGGGTACGGTAGAAGGAAAACCAGTTGGCGTAGTTCTGCTTCTCTTCCGCCGTGCTGACCCAGTGCGGGGTGAAGCAGGTGCGGGTGCAGGCGCTGGCGCTGGTGAACGACGAGTCCGCCGCGCAGTTCTGCACGGCACTGAGGCTGCTGGTGGCGACATTGCGCGCGTGCGGGCAGGACGCGTTGAACTGGTAGTAGTGGGCGTAGCGCTGGTAGCTGTCCGTGCTGTTGACCGGTTGGATTGCGTTCTGGCCATAGCCGTTGCCGGTATTGCGGTTCAGGTCGACGGTGCCGGTCTGGATGGTGAGAAAGCCGTCGTAGTAAGCCTTGTCGAAGCTGGTGACGTAGCGCTCGCTGACGATCCGGCCGCCGCTGAAGGTGACCTTCCACGGCGCCTCGTAGGTGATGTCCGGGTTGTAGTACATCGGGTTGTAGGCGGTGGAACGGTTGGCGATGCTGTAGGAGCTCATGCCATCCGGGGTGTAGGCGCTGGTCATGCTGCCGGAGTCGTCGAGGGTAACGATCAGGTTGGGCGAGACGCCTTCCACCAGGAACAGCGGCGCCTGGCTCGGGGCTGCGGCTTGCGCATCCGTGCAGGTGAGCAGAATCGCCAGGCCGGCCAGTACGGCGAGGTGGGACGACGAGTGGAGCTGGTCAGCGCTGGACACGGGCGTACTCCTGTAGTCGGACCAGGGCCTGGTCGGTGATGCCGGTGGAAAGGGCGTTCATCTGCAGCAGCAGGGTGCCATTGCCCGCCAGGCAGTCGGCCATGGCACTGGAGGAACGGCTCTCGCATTGCGCGGCGACGTACCAGCGCGGTGCGCTGCTCAGTTCCGCCAGTTGGTCGGGGTTGGCCAGGTCGTTGCCCCGGTAGGTGCGCGCCCGTGGCAGCAGTGCGCTGCTGGCGGCATTCTCCGGTTCGAGCCAGAGTCGGTCGCACAGCAGGACCTGTTGCTGGTTCTGCGCGGTGCTGATGCAGGTGTCGGCCTCGCCCACGGCCATCGATGGGCTGTAGCGGGTCCGCGCCAGTGCTTCGCTGATTGCCGAATCGGCGCCACCCAGCGCCGCCTGGTAGTCCCTCGTCTCGGCCAGGCTGTTGTCCAGCAGCAGGCCGCTGCGCAGGTTGCCCAGGGCCAGGATGCTCAGCGCCAGCAGCATGAGCAGGGCGATCAGCAGGGTCTGGCCGCGTTGCCGGTTCATGGCTGGTTCCTCAGGTAGAGCGTCTGCGCAAAGGCGCTGCACAGGCCGCGCGCGCCGGTGTTTTTCGTCGTCGCGGGGTTCAGCGGGTCCTGGTAGGTGCAGTTTTCGGGCAGCAATGCGCGGGTGGAGGTGACCACCAGGCCGGCGCGGAGCTGGTTGGTCGATCCGACCGCGAACATCAGGTCGTGGATGCCGCTGGCAAGGGCGACCTCACCGGCGGACAAGGCGTTGTTGGTCTTGCACAGCAGCTCGCCGTCGACCAGTCGCAGGTGGCTGACCAATACCGGCGGACTGCCCGTGTCGTCATCGCTGTAGAGCGAGGCGCCGGTGCAGTCCTGGTGTACCTGCGCATCGCTGCGCTGTGGGCGCTGGTAGCGCAGGCACAGGCCGCGGCCGCCGGCATCCAGGCTGGCGATCTTGCCGGCGCCGAAGACGCAGCCGGTGGCTGTGTCGGTCAGCGCCGGGAAGGGCCCCTCGCGGTCGATGACGAAGTCGTACTGCTGCTCGTCGGCATCGCTGGCGTGGCGCACCCAGGCGCTGTAGCCGGCATGCCCGCTCTCGCGCTGCAGCAGGTCGAGGATGAAACGGGCATTGGCCTGGTTCTGCTGCTGGGCGTGGTTGAAGGCGGCGTGATCACTGCCCGACAGGTAGATCTGCAGCACGCCCAGCAGCACCATCACGCCCAGCGCAATGGCGACCATCAGCTCGATCAGGGACAGGCCGGTCTGGCGCTGCGGGCTCATGGCTGGAAACTCAGTCGGTAGCGCTCGACACCGCCGGCATCGCTGCCGGAAAGGCAGGCCGCATCGTCATCGTCAGCGGTGGTCGGGCTGCCGGCCTGGCAATTGCGGCTGTGCCAGGCCAGCTGGATCAGCAGCAGCGGCTGGCGCGAACCGGCGTCGCAGGCCTTGCCGTCGCGGCTGGGGCAGATGAAGGTGGCATCGCTCAACAGCGCATCGTCGGTGTTGAGCTTCAGGCGCAACTGTTCGACCCAGCAGGCCAGTTCGCGCCTGGCCCGGTCCGCCTTGCCCAGGCCGCTGGTAGCGCAGCTCTGGCCACTGCCGAGGCTGGGAAAGCTGCTGCCGGCCGGGACCAGGTAGGCCGCGTCGGTACTGAGCTTGCCCTTGCTGACCAGCGCCTCGCGATTGGCCTGGATGCTGCGGGCAAGGTCCGCGGCCAGCAGAAGGGCGTTCTGCCGCTGCTGGCTGTCGTGGCTGTAGGCGATGCTGCGGCTCTGCAGCGCCAGCAGGCCGAGCAGGGCGACGCTGGTAAGCATCACCGCCACCATGACCTCGATCAGATAGAAGCCCCGCTGAGCCGCATGGGATCGGCGCGTCAGTCGCATGGAGCCACCGCTCCGCCGCGCTGCAGGCAGACCTTGCTCGAATAGCCGCCGGCGGTCAGGGTGAAGACCCGCGGGAAGCTGCCGCTGGCGCTGCCCATGGTGACGCCGTTGCCGTCGAACTCCAGTGCTCCCGCCGGCTCCTGGGTGATGAGCACCGCGCCGGAATCATCGAGCCGGGTCCTGCGCAACTCGATCTCCCGATGGCCCTCCAGATCGCCGCCGCGCAGTCGACCGATGCTCAGTTCGGAGGTCCAGTCTGCGCTGCTCTGCGGAGTCACTCGCACCGGCTGCTGGCCGATCTGCGCCTGGGCGCGGGCGTACTGCAGCACCGCGACCAACTGCTTGCCGGTGCTCTGCGCGCGGTTGCGATTGATCAGCAGGTCGAAGGAGGGCACCGCGATGCCCAGCAGGATCGCCAGGATCGCGATGGTCACCATCGCTTCGATCAGGGTGAAGCCACGCTGAGCTCGCCGGGGGCTGACCGGAGCGTGCAACTGAGTGTTGGGTGAATCCATCGTCTCGCCATCGTCATGAAACGCCGTGCGCTGGCGCTTCCTGTGGTGCGCCGGGCACGGACCTTGATGGCGTGGTTTTTATCGTGACGGTTGGCGAGGGTGATTTAAGACGATTCTTAAAGAGGGCGGCCCGCTGCGCGGCATGTGGTCGCGTTCACGCTACGGGCGATGCAGGGCTGTCCGGCTCGGCTTGCCGATGACTCAGCCACCGATAAGAAAGTTGCCAGTTCTGCCGGCGCTTTCGCCCTCCAGTGCCGGGAGTTCTGCTTCGTCCTTCAGGTTCACCCCCGACAGCTGCCGGCGGCAGGCTTCGCGCATCAGGTAGAGCAGGCGGTGGGTGGCGAGGCCGTAGCTCAGGCCTTCCAGCCGCACGTTGGAGATGCAGTTGCGGTAGGCGTCGTTCAGGCCGACCTTCGGCGCCCAGGTGAAGTACAGGCCCAGGCTGTCGGGCGAGGACAGGCCGGGGCGCTCGCCGATCAGGATCACCACCATCTTCGCCCGCAGCAACTCGGCGACTTCGTCGGCCACGGCGACCCGGCCTTGTTGCACCAGCGCGACCGGCGACAGGCTCCAGCCTTCGTTGCGCGCCTGTTCTTCCATGCGTTCGAGGAAGGGCAGGCTGTGACGTTGCACCGCGAGCGACGAGAGACCGTCGGCGATCACCACGGCGAGGTCATAACCCTGTGGGTGACGGTCAGCGTGGCGACGCAGAATCTCCACCGATTCCTCGTTCAGCCGGCGGCCCAGGTCAGGGCGTTGCAGGTAGGTGTCGCGGTCGGCGGCGGCACTATGCAGCAGCAAGGTGTCGCGGCCGCGCTCGGCCAGTTGCGCGGCGAGGCCGTCACGCTCGAAGGGCAGGTGCACGGCGTCGCGCGCCTGGGCGTGGGCGAACTGGAAGTCCAGTTGCGCGCCGGTCGGCAGGCTCGTGCCGGCGCGGCCCAGGGCGATGCGCGCGGAGGTCAGGCGGCGCAGTTCCTGCCAGGGGTTGGGGGTGAAGCTGTCGCTCATCGACAATTCCTCAAGCGAGTGACCCTCAGGACAGTTGCGCGAGTGCGTGGCGGAAGGCGCCGGGAAGCTGGTCGGCCATCTGTACGCGGCCATTCTGCTGGCGGAGGATCTCCATGCGCGCAAGCCACGCCTCGAACTCCGGCGCCGGCCGCAGGCCCAGCGTCTGGCGCGCGTACAGCGCGTCATGGAAGGAGGTGGTCTGGTAGTTGAGCATCACGTCGTCGGAGCCGGGGATGCCCATGATGAAGTTGATGCCGGCCACGCCCAGCAGGGTCAGGAGCATGTCCATGTCGTCCTGGTCGGCTTCGGCGTGGTTGGTGTAGCAGATGTCGCAACCCATGGGCACGCCGAGCAGCTTGGCGCAGAAGTGGTCTTCCAGGCCGGCGCGGATGATCTGCTTGCCGTTGTACAGGTATTCCGGGCCGATGAAGCCGACCACGGTGTTCACCAGGAACGGCTTGAAGTGCCGCGCCACCGCGTAGGCGCGGGTCTCGCAGGTCTGCTGGTCGACGCCGTGGTGGGCATTGGCCGACAGCGCGCTGCCCTGGCCGGTCTCGAAGTACATGAGGTTGTCGCCGAGCGTCCCGCGCTTCTGCGACAGCCCTGCTTCGTAGCCTTCCTTGAGAATCGACAGGCTCACGCCGAAGCTGGCGTTGGCCGCCTCGGTGCCGGCGATGGACTGGAACACCAGGTCCAGCGGCGCGCCCCGGTTGATTGCCTCGATGGAGCTGGTGACGTGGGTCAGCACGCAGGACTGGGTGGGAATCTCGTAGCGCTGGATGATCGCGTCGAGCATCTCCAGCAGGGTGCAGATCGACTGCAGGCTGTCGGTGGCCGGGTTGATGCCGAGCATGGCGTCGCCGTTGCCGTAGAGCAGGCCGTCGAGCACGCTGGCGGCGATACCGGCCGGGTCGTCCGTGGGGTGGTTGGGTTGCAGCCGCGTGGACATGCGCCCGCGCAGGCCCATGGTGTTGCGGAAGCGGGTGACCACGCGGATTTTCTGCGCGACCAGCACCAGGTCCTGCACGCGCATGATCTTCGATACCGCGGCTGCCATCTCCGGTGTCAGCCCGGGCGCAAGGGCGCGCAGGCTGGCTTCGTCGGCGGCGTCGCCGAGCAGCCAGTCGCGCAGGCCGCCCACCGTGAGGTGGCTGACCGCCGCGAAGGCCTGGCGGTCGTGGCTGTCGATGATCAGCCGGGTGACTTCGTCGCTCTCGTAGGGGATCAGCGCCTCGTCGAGGAAGTGCTTGAGCGGGATGTCGGCCAGCGCCATCTGCGCGGCGACGCGCTCGGCGTCGCTGCCGGCGGCGACCCCGGCGAGGCGGTCGCCGGAGCGTGCCGGGCTGGCCTTGGCCATCACCTCGCGCAGGCTGTCGAAGCGCCAGGTCTGGCCACCGACGCTGTGGACGAATCCGGACATGGCGCTACTCCTCAGCCCTGGCTGGCGAACGATGCGTCGGTGCCGCGATTGAGGCTGATGACGATGCTGCAGATGGAGCAGCCGCCGATCATCAGCACCAGGAACACCGAGGCGATGACACTGTTGAACCAGAGCATGGCGGCCAGGCAGACCAGCGCCAGGACCAGCGCGATGGCCGGCACCACCGGGTAGCCCGGCGCGCGGAAGCTGCGCTCCAGGTCCGGCTCACTGCGGCGCAGCTTGAACAGGCTGAACATGCTCATGATGTACATGACGATGGCGCCGAACACGCTCATGGTGATCATCGCCGCGGTCAGGGTCATGCCCTGCAGGCTGATCAGGCCGTCGCTGAAGATCGCCGCGATGCCCACGGCGCCGCCGGCGAGGATGGCGCGGTGCGGGGTCTGGAAGCGCGACAGCTTGGCCAGGCTACGCGGCAGGAAGCCGGCGCGGGCCAGGGCGAAGAACTGCCGCGAGTAACCCAGGATGATGCCGTGGAAACTCGCCACCAGGCCGAACAGGCCGATCCACACCAGCATGTGCATCCAGGTCGAGTTGTTGCCGACCACGGCTTTCATCGCCTGCGGCAGCGGGTCGTTGATGTTCGACAGGGCGCGCCAGTCGCCCACGCCGCCGGCGAAGATCATCACGCCGATGGCCAGGGTCACCAGGGTCAGGATGCCGGCGATGTAGGCGCGCGGGATGGTGCGTTTCGGGTCTTTCGCCTCCTCGGCGGCCATGGCCGCGCCCTCGATGGCGAGGAAGAACCAGATGGCGAAGGGGATCGCGGCAAAGATGCCGGCCATGGCGGTGGAGCCGAATACATCCGAGCCGGCCCAGCCGTTGAGCACGAAGTTGCTGAAGCTGAAGCCCGGTGCGACCACGCCCATGAACACCAGCAACTCGGCCACTGCCAGCACGGTCACCACCAGTTCGAAGGTGGCGGCGATGCTTACGCCGAGGATATTCAGGGTCATGAAGATCACATAGGCGCCGGTGGCCGCCCACTTCGGATCGAGGCTGGGGAACTGCACGTTGAGGTAGGCGCCGATGGCCATGGCGATGGCCGGCGGGGCGAAGACGAATTCGATCAGGGTGGCGATGCCGGCGATCATCCCGCCGGTCTTGCCGAAGGCCCGCAGGCTGTAGGCGAAGGGCCCGCCGGCGTGGGGGATGGCGGTGGTCAGCTCGGTGTAGCTGAAGATGAAGCAGGTGTACATCACCGCGACGATCAGCGTGGTGACGAGGAAGCCCAGGGTACCGGCGGCGGCCCAGCCGTAGCTCCAGCCGAAGTACTCGCCGGAGATCACCAGGCCCACGGCGAGCCCCCAGAGGTGAAGGGTGCCAAGCGTTGGTTTGAGTTGTGATGCGCTCATTGTTGTTATTCCTCTCTCCGCAAGGGGTAGGCCGCAAGTGGGGCGGGCCGCAGGGGCGTGGACGGATACCTGAGACTCGATGGTAGTGGCGCACTGCCGCGCAAGACTTGACCGCTGGAACCGGCTTTCGCCGTGCAGGGTCAACTGGTTGTTACCCATTGCCCCACCGTGCGCACGATGCTCGCTTCTGGTGCCGGAAATCGCCCGCCTGCCCCGCGCTGTGGCAGCTGCAGGCCAGGCGCGGCGCGGTGTCGGGGTTGTTGGTAGCGATCGGCGAGGCACGGGATTTGCTTTGTTTTCTCGTTCCCTGTTCCCGCGTGCGATGTGCCCCGAGCACCTCATAACAAGATCGGTAACCGACATGAGCCAGCCTCTGTTTTCCCCGTCCGGCCTGAGCCTGCCCCTGGCCAGCAACATCGGCGTGCTGTCCGCTGCCGCCAGCGGCCTGGGACGCTTCATCGGCGACCAGGGCGGCGACATCGACCGCGTCTTCGGTCGCGCCGGCATCGACCCGGAGCGCCTGCTGCATCCGACCCTGAGCCTGGCGCTGACCAACTACTGCCAGGTGCTGGAAGAGGCCGCGCGACAGTCGGGCTGCGACAACTTCGGGCTGCGCTACGGCGAGCAGTTCCGCCCCCGCGAGCTGGGCCTGCTGGGCTACGTCGGGCTGTGTTCGGAGACGCTGGAAGAGGCGCTGAAGAACTTCGCTGCCGCCTTCCCCTACCACCAGCACGCCACCCTGATCCGCCTGGTGGATTGCGGCGAGTGCTATCGCTTCGACTACCAGGTTCGCCACGGCGCGATCCTCGACCGCCGCCAGGACGCCGAGCTGACCTTGGGCATGGCACTGAACCTGATGCGCCACGCGCTCGGCCCCGAGTGGGCGCCGCGTGCGGTAAGCTTCGAGCACGCGCGGCCGGAAGGCTGGCAGGAACATGGGCGGGTGTTCGATGCGCCGGTACTGTTCCAGCGCGGCTGCAATTCGATGCTGATTCCCAAGCGTGACCTCTACGGCCGGCAGATGCCCGAGCGCGACGCCAACCTCTTGTTCCTGGTGCAGGACGTGATCCGTCGCCTGGGCGAGCAGGGCGGTGCGCCGAATCTGGTGGAGGACGCCGGCACCCAGATTCGCCTGGCGCTGGCGGATGGCGAGCCGTCGCTGGAGATCATTGCCGAACAACTGGAGCTCACCACCGCCGGCCTGCAGCGACGCTTGCGCGAGGCCGGGCTGAGCTTCAGCCAGCTGGTGGAAAACACCCGTCGCGAGCTGGCGCTGCACTACCTGCGGCAGCCGCAACGGCCGATCTCCGAACTGGCGCCGCTGCTGGGGTATTCCGAGACCAGCGCCTTCTCCCGCGCCTTCCGCCGCTGGTTCGGCGTGAGCCCGAGGCAGTGGCGTAGCGACGCCCACTGACCCGTTCTTCATGGGGCGCCGGCTATGCCGGCGGCCTGCATACGGATCGCGGGCATGGCCCGCTCCTACAGGTCCGTGCGATGTTCAAACCCTGCGTAGGAGCGGACTCCGTCCGCGATGGCATCCGGCGCGCGGCGGGCCGATCGCGGACGGAGTCCGCTCCTATGAAAAGCCGACCGCCGATAGCTTTTCTCCAGGCATAAAAAAGCGCGGCCCAAGGGCCGCGCAAGGATCGATGTGAGGAGGTGCCCGGCTCGCGGCGGGCGGGTGGCTCAGAACAAACTCAGAAGAAGCCCAGCGGGTTGATGTCGTAGCTGACCAGCAGGTTCTTGGTCTGCTGGTAGTGGTCGAGCATCATCTTGTGGGTCTCGCGGCCCACGCCGGATTTCTTGTAGCCACCGAAGGCGGCATGCGCCGGGTACAGGTGGTAGCAGTTGGTCCACACGCGGCCAGCCTTGATGCCGCGGCCCATGCGGTATGCACGGTTGATGTCGCGGGTCCAGACGCCCGCGCCCAGGCCGTACTCGGTGTCGTTGGCGATGGCCAGTGCTTCAGCCTCGTCCTTGAAGGTGGTGACGCCCACCACCGGCCCGAAGATTTCCTCCTGGAACACGCGCATCTTGTTGCTGCCCTTGAGCAGGGTCGGCTGGATGTAGTAGCCGGTGGAGAGATTGCCGTCGAGCTTCTCGACCGAGCCGCCAACCAGGATCTGTGCGCCTTCCTGCTGGGCGATGTCGAGGTAGGAGAGGATCTTCTCGTACTGCTGCTGCGAGGCCTGGGCGCCGACCATGGTGTCGGTGTCCAGCGGGTCGCCACGCTTGATGGCCTTCACCTTCTTCATCACCACGTCCATGAACTGCGGGTAGATGGACTCCTGCACCAGCGCGCGGGACGGGCAGGTGCACACCTCGCCCTGGTTGAAGAAGGCCAGCACCAGGCCTTCGGCGGCCTTCTCGATGAAGGTCGGCTCGGCCTGCATGATGTCTTCGAAGTAGATGTTCGGGCTCTTGCCGCCCAGCTCCACGGTGGACGGAATGATGTTCTCGGCGGCGCACTTGAGGATGTGCGAGCCCACCGGGGTCGAGCCGGTGAAGGCGATCTTGGCGATGCGCTTGCTGGTGGCCAGCGCCTCTCCCGCTTCTTTACCAAAGCCCTGGACGACGTTGAGCACGCCCTTGGGCAGCAGGTCGCCGATCACTTCCATCAGCACGCAGATGCCCAGCGGGGTCTGCTCGGCCGGCTTGAGCACGATGCAGTTGCCGGCGGCCAGGGCCGGGGCGAGTTTCCACGCGGCCATCAGCAGCGGGAAGTTCCACGGGATGATCTGCCCGACCACGCCCAGCGGCTCATGGATGTGGTACGCGACGGTGCTGTCGTTGATCTCGGCGGCGCTGCCTTCCTGCGCGCGGATGCAACCGGCGAAGTAGCGGAAGTGGTCGGCGGCCAGCGGGATGTCGGCATTCAGGGTTTCGCGGATCGGCTTGCCGTTGTCCCAGGTCTCCGTGACGGCCAGCAGTTCCAGGTTCTGTTCGATGCGGTCGGCGATCTTCAGCAGCACCAGCGAGCGGTCCTGCACCGAGGTGCGGCCCCAGGCATCGGCGGCGGCGTGGGCGGCGTCCAGCGCCTTGTCGATGTCCTCGGCGGTGGAGCGGGGGAACTCGGCGATGGGCTGGCCATTCACCGGCGAGGTGTTGGTGAAGTACTGACCCTTCACCGGCGGGACGAATTCGCCGCCGATGTAGTTGCCGTAGCGCGCCTTGAACGAAACGATGGCGCCTTCGCTACCGGGATGGGCATAACGCATGGTCGGATCTCCTGGGTCTTGTGCTTGTTGGGGAGGACGTTGAACAAGCGTAGAGCAAGGGCCGGGCCATGCCAGTGAAAGGCACGCCGCGCATGGGCTGGGCGGGTGGCTGGTGATGCTCCGGAAAGCGCGCTGTTACGCCTCTGGCACAGTGCCTCGTGACACTTTGTCCCGTTTTCGTGACAGTCGTGACCTGACGGTCGGCCAGGCGTTGCATTGGGCTGGCGCGTGGGGGATGCTGTCCTGCGTTCCATCGCTTTCTGTAGGAAGAGAAAGGTCCTACAAGACTTCGTTGGAATTCGGGGCTGCCTCCCCGTCCCCAAGCGGAGAACAACAAGAATGCGCGCCAACGATTTGAGCCGCCACGCCCGCCAGGTCATGACCGTGGCCGAAGGCAAGGCCCCCGCCGGTGCCCCCGGCGCGGACCCGTCGATCGCCCGCTCCTGGATGCGCTGTCTGGAGCAGTACCACCTCGACCCGGCGCAACCCATGGCGCCCGCCGTGCTGGAACACGCGCGCATGCTCGAAGTCCGCGAGCGCCACCGGCAGGTGCTGGAGATCGCCAGCGACGAGATGAACAGCCTGCACCAGCAGCTGTCCGGCGCCGGCCATGCGGTGCTGCTCACCGATTCCCGCGGGGTGATCCTCAACTGCGTCAGCGAAGCCGCCGAGCGGCGCACCTTCGAGCAGGCCGGGCTGTGGCTCGGCGCCGACTGGAGCGAAGCCCGCGAAGGTACCAACGGCATCGGCACCTGCCTGGTGGAGCGCCAGGCGCTGACCATTCACCAGGACGAACACTTCCGCAGCCGCCACACCGGGCTGACCTGCTCGGCCAGCCCGGTGTTCGACCCGCAGGGCGAACTGCTGGCGGTGCTCGACGTTTCCTCCGCGCGCCGCGACGTGTCGCGGCAGAGCCAGTTCCACACCATGGCACTGGTCAACCTGTCGGCCAAGGCCATCGAGAGCTGCTACTTCCTGCGCCATTTCGAGGACCAGTGGCTGCTGCGCTTCCACCTGCAACCCGACGGCCTCGGGTTGTTCAGCGAAGGCATGCTGGCCTTCGGCGGCGACGGGCGCATCCGCGCGGCGAACCAGAGCGCCATCAACCTGCTCGGCAGCCGCCGGGAAAACCTGATCGGCCGCTCGCTGGAGCAGTGCTTCGATTGCCGGCTGGACGACCTGTTCAGTCGCGCCGACCCGCATCCCAACGCCAGCTGGCCGCTGCGCACCCACGCCGGGCGCACCCTGTATGCGCTGCTGCGCGGCAAGCGGCCCATCGCCGCCGCGCCGGTCCTGCCACGCGCGCCTCTGGCGAAAGGCTTGTGTATCGACGACCCGCAACTGGCCCACGATTTCCGCCGTGCGCTGAAGGTCTACGCCCACGACGTGCCGCTGCTGCTGCAGGGCGAGACCGGCACCGGCAAGGAGGCTTTCGCCCGCGCCGTGCATCTGGGCGGCGAGCGCGCCGGCAAGAGCTTCGTTGCGCTGAACTGCGCGGCGATTCCCGAGACCCTGATCGAGAGCGAACTGTTCGGCTACCGCGGCGGCAGCTTCACCGGTGCGCGCAAGGAAGGCATGCGCGGCAAGCTGCAGCAGGCCGACGGCGGCACGCTGTTCCTCGACGAAATCGGCGACATGCCGCTGGCGCTGCAGACCCGCCTGCTGCGTGTACTGGAAGAGCGCCAGGTGGTGCCCATCGGTGGTGAGCCGCAGGATGTGGATATCCGTCTGATCAGCGCCAGCCACCGTGACCTGGAAGCACTGGTAGCCGCCGGGCAGTTCCGCGAAGACCTCTACTACCGCCTCAACGGCCTGGTGGTTGCGCTGCCGCCGCTGCGCGAGCGCGAAGACCGCGGCGCGCTGCTCGACCACTTGCTGGCCGAGGAGAGCAAGGGCCGCAGCGTGCGCCTGGACGACGACGTGCGTCGGCACCTGCTGGACTTCCCCTGGCCGGGCAACGTGCGCCAGTTGCGCAACGTGCTGCGCACGCTCTGTGCACTGTGCGACGGCGGCCGCATCCAGATGGCAGACCTGCCGCCGGACCTGCGCCGCGCGCCGGCTGCCGCTGCGGCTCCGGTCGCCTTGGCCGGGGAGGAGGGTGACACCCTTGGCACTGCCGAACGCAACGCGCTGCTGGAGGTGCTCGAAGCGCAGCGTTGGCACATCAGCCGTGCCGCGCAGCAACTGGGCATCAGCCGCAATACCCTGTACCGCAAGCTCAACCGCCACGGCCTGAGCCGGAAAAGCCTCTCGTAGGATGGGTGGAGCGCAGCGATACCCATGCTGACCCGGTTCCCGGAATCGATGGGTATCGCTTCGCTCCACGCCATCCTACGTATCGTTCCCGTGACGACTTTCCCCGGCCTGCGGGAACCGCCTCCCCACCTCGTCGTCTGATGCCCCGGCGGCGGGCCGCGCGGGGTGCGCTGTGCTACTCTGCCGCCCATTCGAAGTGCCTTCAAAGGCTTGATTGCAGGAGTCTGCATGCATATCCACATCCTCGGCATCTGCGGCACCTTCATGGGGTCGCTGGCCGTCCTGGCCAAGGAACTGGGCCACCGCGTGACCGGCTCCGACGCCAACGTCTACCCGCCCATGAGCACCCAGCTGCAAGCCCAGGGCATCGAGCTGATGCAGGGCTACGACCCTGCGCACCTGGAGCCGGCACCGGACCTGGTAGTGGTCGGCAACGCGCTGTCGCGCGGCAACCCGGCAGTGGAATACGTGCTGAACAAGGGCCTGCCCTACGTCTCCGGCCCGCAGTGGCTGGCCGACCACGTGCTGCAGGGCCGCTGGGTCCTGGCGGCCGCTGGCACCCACGGCAAGACCACCACCAGCAGCATGCTGGCCTGGGTCCTGGAGCACGCCGGCATGAGCCCGGGCTTCCTGATCGGGGGCGTGCCGCAGAACTTCGGGGTCTCCGCGCGCCTGGGCGGCACCCCGTTCTTCGTGGTCGAGGCCGACGAGTACGACAGCGCCTTCTTCGACAAGCGCTCCAAGTTCGTCCACTACCACCCGCGCACGGCGATCCTGAACAACCTGGAGTTCGACCACGCGGACATCTTCCCCGACCTCGCGGCCATCGAGCGACAGTTCCACCACCTGGTGCGGACCATCCCCGGCGAAGGTCTGGTCATCCACCCGACGTCCGAGACCGCACTCAAGCGCGTGATCGACATGGGCTGCTGGACGTCGGTGCAGACCACCGGCGAAGGCGGCCAGTGGCAGGCGCGCCTGCTCAGCGACGACGGCTCGCACTTCGAGGTGCTGTTCGACGGCAAGGCCCAGGGCACCGTGGACTGGGAACTGACCGGCCAGCACAACGTTGCCAACGCCCTGGCTTGCCTCGCGGCGGCACGCCATGTCGGCGTGGTGCCAGAGCTGGGTTGCGCCGCGCTGTCGGCCTTCAAGAGCGTCAAGCGGCGCATGGAGAAGGTTGCGGAAGTGCAGGGCGTGACCATTTATGACGACTTCGCCCACCATCCGACTGCCATTGCCACCACCCTCGACGGCCTGCGCAAGCGCGTCGGCGATGCCAAGGTGATCGCCGTGGTCGAACCGCGCTCCAACTCCATGAAGCTCGGTGCCCACCGCGACGGCCTGCCGGAGTCCGTGGTGCAGGCCGACAACGTGTTCTGGTACGCGCCGCCGAACCTCGGCTGGGACCTGGCGGCCACCGTCGCCAGTTCCACCGTGCCCACGCAAGTGTGCGATTCGCTGGAAGCCATCATCGAGGGCGTGAAGGCCATCGCCACGCCGGGCACCCAGGTAGTGGTCATGAGCAACGGCGGATTCGGCGGCCTGCACGGCAAGCTGGCCAAGGCGCTGGAGGGCTGAACATGGCCGGAGCCGAACGCGTCACCCTCGCCATGACCGGCGCCTCGGGCGCCCAGTACGGCCTGCGTCTGCTCGACTGCCTGGTGCAGGAAGACCGCGAGGTGCACTTCCTGATCTCCAAGGCCGCGCAACTGGTGGTGGCCACCGAGACCGACGTGACCCTGCCGAGCAAGCCGCAGGCGATGCAGGCTTTCCTGAGTGAATACACCGGCGCCGCGCCGGGGCAGATTCGCGTGTACGGCAAGGAAGACTGGATGGCCCCGGTGGCCTCCGGTTCCGGCGCGCCGAGTGCGATGGTGGTGGTGCCCTGCTCGACGGGGACGCTCTCGGCGATTGCCACGGGCGCCTGCAACAACCTCATCGAACGCGCCGCCGACGTGGCGCTGAAGGAGCGCCGCCAGCTGATCCTGGTGCCGCGCGAGGCGCCGTTCTCCAGCATCCACCTGGAGAACATGCTCAAGCTGTCCAACCTGGGCGCGGTGATCCTGCCGGCCGCTCCGGGCTTCTATCACCAGCCGCAGACGGTCGACGACCTGATCGACTTCGTCGTCGCGCGCATCCTCAACCAACTGGGTATTCCCCAGGACATGCTGCCGCGCTGGGGCGAACACCATCTTGTCAGCGACGAATAAGCTCCTCGCCGCCCTGTTGCTGTTGCAACTGGGCGGTTGCGCCACCGTGAAGACCCTCAACGACAGCCGCCCCGGCGATCCGCTGATCTATGCCGGCACCCGGCTGGACTGGTATTCGCTCAATGGCGGCTGCTGCCCGAAGGACCACTTCGGCACCGACGCGCCGGCCTACCCCGGTCTCGACCTGCCCGGCAGCGCGCTGCTGGATACCTTGCTGCTGCCGCTGTCGATTGCCGCAGAGCTGGGCGTCGGCCTGCAGGTGTGGGGCGGGAACTGATCCGCTACTGCTGAACGTCAAGGGATACCCCTACGTAGGATGGCGTGGAGCGAAGCGATACCCATCAATAGTGGCAATGCCCGCATGGGTATCGCTCCGCTCCACCCATCCTACGAGAGCATGCGTATCCAGGGCTGTCCCGCGCAGAACGGTGGGCTTGCCTGCAGGAGCGGGCCGCGCCCGCGACCGCGGACAAAGTCCGCGTTCACTTGAGCGCACATTGCTGACCGGGGGGGTGGGCATCCCACTGCAAGGGCGCCTGCCGGCGCCTTCGCGGGCATGGCTCGCTCCTGCAGGGTGTTCCACTGGACGGCGGGTTACTTGCCCAGCTTGCGCAGTTCGTCCGACTCGACGACGCGCACGCCCTTGCCCGGTTCCAGGGCCAGGCGCCACAGCGCACGGGCCAGGGCGATGGCTTCGATGCCGTGGAGCTTGCCCGGCAGGATGCGCGAGAACGGCGCGGCGAGCAGTTCGGCCAAGCGGACTTCCTCGCGCTGCCCCAGCAGCAGCGACGGCCGCGCGATGGTCAATTGCTGCCAGCCTTGCTGGCGCAGCGCATCTTCCAGTTCGCCCTTGGTCCGGCTGTAGAAGATCGATGACTTGCTGTCCGCGCCCAGCGCGCTGACCACGATGTAGTGCCGGGCGCCCAGGGCCAGGCCGCGCTCGCCCAGGGCCAGCGGCAGGTCGAAATCGACGCTGCGGAAGGCCTCTTCGGAGCCCGCTTCCTTGAGTGTGGTGCCCAGGCAGCAGAATAGGGTGTCCACCGGCGTGGTCAGGTGCGGGATGAGCTCAGCCAGCGGGCCGATGGGATTGTCCAGGCGTGGGTGCTCCGCCAGCTTCCTTCGGGCCGGGGCGATGACGCGCTTGACCGTGGGCTCGTTGAGCATGCGGTCGAGCAGATGCTCACCGGTCAGGCCGGTGGCGCCAGCTAGCAGGATATTCGTCGGTTTCGAGTACATCTGTGTTTCCCCTCTGACACACCTTCCAGCTTAGTTCTCGCCCTGTCCTTTTGCCTGCGCATCGTTGCTGCCGAGCGCCAGGGCTCCGTGCGTCTGTTGCGCACGCAGGGCCTGCCAGCGAGTAATGACCGCATCCGGCGCCCAGAGTTGCGGTTCCGATGGCTCGAACTCTTCCTCCTTCTCGCGCTTGGCCACGGTGGCGCTGGCCAGCTTGAACGCCTGCCTGAGGTCGTCGGTCTGCTGGAAGGCCTTGGCAAAGAGCGCATCGCCGAAGTAGGTGAAGTCGGCCTCCTCGGAGCAACCGAAGGACACCCGGTCGCTGCGCGCGGCGGTCATGATCAGGGTCTTGTCGTCCTTGAGCGCGGGGATGAAGCCGCCGCTGTAGCAGGCGGAGATCACCAGCACCTTGGTGCGGTCCTTGAGCGGAGCGAGCAGGTTGGCCAGTTCGCTGGCCGGCAGGTCGTCGAGTTTCAGGCCGGGCATGTCCAGCACCAGCTGGTGGTCATGGGAGCCGTGGCTGGTCAGGTAGATGAACACCAGGTCTTCCGGGCCGCTGCGCTGCGCGATGGTGCGCAGGGTGCGGGCGAGGGTTTCGCGGGTGGCCATGGGACGGTCGGCGAGGTGATCGCGGTGGTTCACCAGGCGTACCACGCCGCGCGCACCAAAGCGGTCACCGAGCAGGTTGGCGACGTAGTCGGCCTCGCGCAGAAACACGCTCTGCTTGCCGTCGCCGCCCAGGCTGACGCCGTAGAGCTCGATTGCCGGGGTGGACTGCGGGACGGCGGCCAGGGCTTTCTCCAGCATGGCGCCCTGTTCCAGCAAGCCGACTTCCAGCGGGTTGGGCAGTGTTTTGCCGGCGGCGTCCTGGCGCAACTGGCCGGCGCTCCAGGTGCCTTTCTGCACGCTGCCGTCATGGCGGGTGAGGGTGCCGGCGCCGGAGTACTCGCCACGGGCGAAGCCGCCGCTGTAGGTCTGGCCGTCGGCCCTGGTCAGGGTGCCCTGGCCGTCGAAGCGCCAGAAACGGAAGTCGCCCTTGTAGCGGCTGCCATCGGCGCCGATGAACTCGCCCGGCCCGCTCAGCGCGCCGGCCTTGAAGCGGCCGAACCAGACATCGCCGTCAGCGTTCTGGAAGCGTCCGGTGCCGTCGAACTGGTCGTTGCGGAACTCGCCGGCGTACTGGTCGCCCGCGTCGTCGCGGAAGATGCCCTTGCCTTCGAGCACGCCGTTCTTGAACGGGCCGCTGTACTGGTTGCCGAGGCTGTCGCGGCGGGCCCCTTCACCGTTGGCTTCACCACGGGAGAAGGCGCCCTGGTGGCGGGTGCCATCGGCTTGTTCGAGGCTGCCCAGGCCCTCGTAGCGACCCTTGCGGAAGCCGCCGCTGTAGGTGGTGCCGCCCTGGGAAATCCGCCCTTCGCCGTCGAACTCGCCGCGCTTGAACTGGCCCTCGTAGAAGCTGCCGTCGGCGTACTGCAGGCGGCCACGCCCTTCGAACAGGCCGTCGCGGAACTCGCCTTCATAGCTCGTGCCGTTGCCGTCGTTCCACTTGCCCTGGCCGCTCTGCAGGCCCTTGTCGAAGCCGCCCTCGTACCAGGCGCCGTTGCTGTAATCCAGCCGCCCGGGCCCTTGCAACTGGCCGTTCACCAGCTCGCCACGGTAGCGCGCGCCGTCGGGCAGGCGGGCGTCCGGGGGCGTCAGCGGTTCGCCTTCGCCGCAGGCAGTCAGGAGCAGGGCAAGGCTCAAGGGCAGGAGTTGGCGTGGCATCGGGACTCTCGAATCGACGGTGGGGCGCAGAGTGAGTGTGACGTAAAAAAGCCCGCGGACGCGGGCTTTTTTCTCAGCGCTGTGCCAGAGCCGTCAGACGAAGCACAGGCTCAGCGATTCGGCGATGTAGGCCGGCTTGGGCAGGCCTTCGATTTCCAGGGTGCAGCGGGCCTTGATCAGCCATTGGCCGGGGTTCTTCTCGGTGATGTCGGTGATGGTCACCTGCAGGCGCACGCGCGAATCCACCGGTACCGGCTGGATGAAGCGCACGCTGTCGAGGCCGTAGTTGACCACCATCTTGGGGTTCTCCGGCAGGACCAGCAGGCCCTCGCAGAGTTTGGGGATCAGCGACAGCGACAGGAAACCGTGGGCAATGGTGCCGCCGAAGGGCGTCTTCTTTGCCTTTTCCGGGTCGACGTGGATGAACTGGTGGTCCTCGGTGCACTCGGCGAACTGGTTGATGCGCTGTTGATCGACGGTGATCCACTGCGAATGACCCAGGTCCTTGCCGATGTAGTCCTTCAGTGCGCTTACGGGTACGAATGCCATGTTTCCTCCGGGGATATCGTTGTTCTTCTAATGCGGCCTGCGTAAGAGTCCGACAACAGATCAGCATGGGGTCCGCGGCCGGTCAAGCCGCAGCGGCATTCATGCTTTGGGCGAATGCCGAGCCATAGCGGTCGCCGGGCGGGCATAATGGCGGCTTCTTGCGCTGGAGATGTTCCCTGATGTTGCTACGCGGCCTGACCTGGCTGGTGCTGTTCCAACTGCTCGGCACGGGCCTGAATGCTCTCATCCTGCACATGATTCCCGGCCCCATCATTGGGCTGGTGCTGCTGTTCGCCTTCCTGGTGTGGAACGGCGAGGTGAGCAAGCCGGTGAACGAGGCGGCCGCCTCGCTGCTGCGCTACCTGCCGTTGCTGCTGGTGCCGGCGGCGGTGGGTGTGATGGCCTACGCGAAGCAGATCGCCGCGGACTTCTGGGCCATCGCCGGCGCCCTGGCGCTGTCGCTGCTGGTGTCCTTCGTGTTCGCCGGCTGGCTGATGCAGAAGCTCATCGACCGCCAGCGCAAGCAGAAGGAGGGCGCGTGATGTTCGACTGGCAAGGCGCGCTGAACTCCGTCATCCACCATCCGCTGTTCTGCGTCGGCGTCACCCTGGGTGCCTACCAGCTGGCCCTGGCCGCCTACGAGCGCACGCGCTGGGTGTTCCTGCAGCCGGTGCTGGTGTCGATGCTGATGGTCATCGCGGTACTGCTGGCCTGCGGCATCGACTACGCGGAATACAGCAACAGCGCCAAGGTGCTGACCATCCTGCTCGGTCCCGCTACCGTCGCGCTGGCGGTGCCGCTGTTCCTCAACCTCAAGCGCATCCGCCAGCTGTTCTGGCCGACGCTGATCACCCTGCTGGTCGGCGGCCTGTTCGCCACCGCACTGGGCATCGGCCTGGGCTGGCTGTTCGGCGTCGACCACGAGCTGCTGATGAGCCTGGCGCCCAAGTCGGTGACCTCACCGATCGCCATGCTGGTGGCCAGCCAGATCGGCGGCGTGGCGGCCCTGGCGGCGGTGTTCGTGCTGATCACCGGCGTGCTCGGCGCCATCCTCGGCCCGGAGCTGCTGCGCCGCTGCGGTGTGCATCACCCGGCTGCGCAGGGTATGGCGCTGGGCATGACTGCCCACGCCGTGGGCACCTCCCGCGCCCTGCAGGAGGGCGAGGAATGCGGAGCCTTCGCCGCCCTGGCCATGAGCCTGATGGGCGTGGCCACCGCTGTGCTGCTACCGTTGGCGGTAGCGCTGATCGCCTGACGAATCGACGGAGTGTCCATGAGTTTCCCGCTGTTTCCCCTCAACACCGTGCTGTTTCCCGGCTGCCGCCTCGACCTGCAGATCTTCGAGGCGCGTTACCTGGACATGATCGGCCGCTGCATGAAGCAGAACGGCGGATTCGGCGTGGTGGCCATCGTCGAGGGTGAGGAGGTCGGCGATGCGCCGGAGCGTTACAGCCTGGTCGGCTGCGAGGCGCATATCCGTGACTGGCAGCAACGCCCCAACGGCCTGCTGGGCATCCGTGTCGAAGGTGGGCGGCGCTTCCGCGTGCTCTCCGCCAACGTGCAGACGGACCAGTTGACGGTGGCCGAAGTGGAGTGGCTGGACGAGCAACCCGACCAGCCGCTGACCAAGGAGCATGACGACCTCGCCGCGCTGCTCGAGGCGCTGTCCATGCACCCGATGGTTTCCGCGCTGGAGATGGGCGGGGAGGTCAACGGCCAGCAGGCACTGGCCTGCCAGCTCGCCTACCTGCTGCCCTTCGAACGCGACCAGAAGCAGGTGCTGCTGGAGATGGACGACCCCACCGTGCGCCTGGCGCGCATCCAGGTACTGCTGGAGCAGTTGCAGGGCGACTTCGTTGCCTGACGCGCCGGCTCACCCTGCACTCCGCCGCACACTGTAGGAGCGGGCCATGCCCGCGAAGGCGCCGACAGGCGCCGTTGCCGGGAATGCCCATTCAACCCGTCGGTGCGGTGTGATCATGGAAACGCGGACCTTGTCCGCGATCGCGGGCATGGCCCGCTCCTACAGGGATACATCGGCGCGCCGATTGGTCCGCAGAAGCACAAGGCCCGCGAATGCGGGCCTGGTGTTTTTACGGATAGGGCCAGCGATCAGAACGAATCGCCCGGCACCCGTACCCAGCCTTCCATCAGGATGCGCGAGCTGCGGCTCATGATGGCCTTGGTCACGGTCCATTCGCCGTTTACCTGCTTGGCCTCGGCGCCCACGCGCAGGGTGCCGGAGGGGTGGCCGAAGCGTACCGCGCTGCGCTCGCCACCGCCGGCGGCGAGGTTCACCAGGGTGCCGGGGATGGCCGCGGCGGTGCCAATGGCCACGGCGGCGGTGCCCATCATGGCGTGGTGCAGCTTGCCCATGGACAGCGCGCGCACCAGCAGGTCGACGTCGCCGGCCTGGACTTCCTTGCCGCTGGAGGTGACGTAGTTCTTCGCCGGCGCGACGAAGGCGATCTTCGGCGTGTGCTGGCGGGTCGCGGCTTCTTCCGGGGTCTTGATCAGGCCCATGCGCAGAGCGCCGGCGATGCGGAATTTCTCGAAGCGCGCGAGTTGCTCGGGGTCGCCATTGATCGCTTCGCGCAGTTCGGCGCCGGTGTAGCCGATGTCCTGGGCGTTGACGAAGATGGTCGGGATGCCGGCGGTGATCATGGTCGCCTTGAAGGTACCGATGCCGGGGACTTCCAGGTCGTCCACCAGATTGCCGGTGGGGAACATGGCACCGCCGTCTTCACCATCGTCGGACGGGTCGAGGAACTCCAGCACGATTTCGGCGGCGGGGAAGGTCACGCCGTCCAGCTCGAAGTCGCCGGTCTCCTGCACCTGGCCGTTGGTGACGGGCACGTGGGCGATGATGGTCTTCTGGATATTCGCTTGCCAGATGCGCACTACGCAGGTGCCGTTGTCCGGGATGCGCGACGGGTCGACCAGGCCGGCGTGGATGGCGAAGGAGCCGGCGGCGGTGGAGAGGTTGCCGCAGTTGCCGCTCCAGTCGACGAAGGCCTTGTCGATGGAAATCTGCCCGTAGAGGTAGTCGACGTCGTGGTCCGGCTGGGTGCTTTTCGACAGGATCACGCACTTGCTGGTGCTGGAGGTCGCGCCGCCCATGCCGTCGATGTGCGCGCTGTACGGATCGGGGCTGCCGATCACGCGCATGAACAGCTGGTCGCGCGCCGCGCCGGGCACCTGGCAGCGCTCGGGCAGGTCCTGCAGGCGGAAGAACACGCCCTTGCTGGTGCCGCCGCGGATGTAGGTGGCGGGGATCTTCACTTGGGGTACGTGGGGCATGGGGTACGGTCCTGACAGATCAGTTGCAGGAGCGGGCCATGCCCGCGACATCCCCGCGCGGAGGCCGATCGCGGGCATGGCCCGCTCCTACAGGGTTCGATCCGGCACGCCGCGAGGCGTGCCGGAGCCTTCACATCACGCCACGGACGACTCGAGGAAGTCCTTGGCGAAGCGCTGCAGCACGCCGCCGGCGTTGTACACCTTCACTTCGGCGGCGGTGTCCAGGCGGCAGGTGACCGGGACTTCGACCACTTCACCATTGCGGCGATTGACCACCAGGGTCAGGTCGCAGCGCGGCGAGACGTCGCCTTTGATGTCGTAGGTCTCGGTGCCGTCCAGGCCCAGGGTCAGGCGGGTGGTGCCCGGCTTGAACTCCACCGGCAGCACGCCCATGCCCACCAGGTTGGTGCGGTGGATGCGCTCGAAGCCTTCGGCCACGATCACTTCCACGCCCGCCAGGCGAACGCCCTTGGCCGCCCAGTCGCGGGACGAGCCCTGGCCGTAGTCGGCGCCGGCCACGATGATCAGGTTCTGCTTGCGGTTCATGTAGGTTTCGATGGCTTCCCACATGCGCATCACCTTGCCTTCCGGTTCCACGCGGGCCAGCGAGCCCTTCTTCACTTCCCCGTTGACCACGGCCATTTCGTTGACCAGCTGCGGGTTGGCGAAGGTGGCGCGCTGGGCGGTCAGGTGGTCGCCGCGGTGGGTGGCGTAGGAGTTGAAGTCCTCCTCCGGCAGGCCCATTTTCGCCAGGTATTCGCCGGCCGCGCTGTCCAGCAGGATGGCGTTGGACGGCGACAGGTGGTCGGTGGTGATGTTGTCCGGCAGGATCGCCAGCGGCAGCATGCCCTTGAGGGTGCGTTCACCCGCGAGTGCGCCTTCCCAGTACGGCGGGCGGCGGATGTAGGTGGACATCGGACGCCAGTCGTACAGCGGGCTTTCGGCTTCCTGCACGCTGCCCAGGTCGAACATCGGGATGTAGACCTGCTTGAACTGCTCGGGCTTGACGCTGGCGGCGACGATGGCGTCGATCTCTTCGTCGGACGGCCAGAGGTCCTTCAGGGTGACGGGGTTGCCGTCCTTGTCGGTGCCCAGCGGGTCCTGCTCGATGTCGAAGCGCACGGTGCCGGCGATGGCGTAGGCGACCACAAGCGGCGGCGAGGCGAGGAAGGCCTGCTTGGCGTACGGGTGGATACGCCCGTCGAAGTTGCGGTTGCCCGAGAGCACGGCAGTGGCGTACAGGTCGCGGTCGATGATCTCTTTCTGGATCACCGGGTCCAGCGCGCCGGACATGCCGTTACAGGTGGTGCAGGCATAGGCGACGATGCCGAAGCCGAGCTTCTCCAGCTCCGGCAGCAGGCCGGCTTCTTCCAGGTACAGCTTGGCGACTTTCGAACCCGGCGCGAAGGAGGTTTTCACCCACGGCTTGCGCAGCATGCCCAGCGCATTGGCCTTCTTCGCCACCAGGCCGGCGGCGATGACGTTGCGCGGGTTGGAGGTGTTGGTGCAGCTGGTGATGGCGGCGATGATCACCGCGCCGTCGGGCATCAGGCCCTGGGCTTCTTCACCCTTGCCTTCCTGCAGCTTGGCTTCGTCGGCGATGCCGCGCTCGGCCAGTGCCGAAGTCGGCAGGCGGCGGTGTGGGTTGGACGGGCCGGCCATGTTGCGCACGACGCTGCCCAGGTCGAACTCCAGCACGCGTTCGTACTCGGCGGTTTCCAGAGCGCTGCTCCACAGGCCGAGGGTCTTCGCGTAGTTCTCCACCAGCTCCACCTGCTCGGGCTCGCGGCCGGTGAGCTTGAGGTAGTCGATGGTCTGGCCGTCGATGTAGAACATCGAGGCGGTGGCGCCGTATTCCGGGCACATGTTGGAGATGGTCGCGCGGTCGCCGATGGTCAGGCTGTCGGCCCCCTCGCCGAAGAACTCGACGTAGGCGCCGACCACGCGCTCCTTGCGCAGGAACTCGGTGATCGCCAGGACGATGTCGGTGGCGGTGATGCCCGGCTTGCGCTTGCCGGTGAGCTTGACGCCGACGATGTCGGGCAGGCGCATCATCGACGGGTGGCCGAGCATCACGGTCTCGGCTTCGAGGCCGCCGACGCCGATGGCGATCACGCCCAGGGCATCCACGTGCGGGGTGTGCGAGTCGGTGCCGACGCAGGTGTCGGGGAACGCAATGCCGCCGCGCGCCTGGATCACCGGGCTCATTTTCTCCAGGTTGATCTGGTGCATGATGCCGTTGCCGGCCGGGATCACATCGACGTTCTTGAACGCGGTCTTGGTCCAGTCGATGAAGTGGAAGCGGTCCTCGTTGCGGCGATCCTCGATGGCGCGGTTCTTTTCGAACGCGTCCGGGTCGAAGCCTGCGGCTTCCACGGCCAGCGAGTGGTCGACGATCAGCTGGGTCGGCACCACCGGGTTGACCTTGGACGGATCGCCACCTTTCTCGGCGATGGCGTCACGCAGGCCGGCGAGGTCGACCAGCGCGGTCTGGCCGAGAATGTCGTGGCAGACCACGCGCGCAGGGTACCAGGGGAAGTCGAGGTCGCGCTTGCGGTAGACCAGTTGTTCCAGCGAGGCGGTCAGGTCCGCCGGCTCGCAGCGGCGCACCAGCTGTTCGGCCAGCACGCGGGAGGTGTAGGGGAGCTTGTCCCAGGCGCCGGCCTGGATCGCCTCGACCGCCTCGCGGGCGTCGAAGTAATCCAGCGCGGTGCCGGGCAGGCGCTTGCGGAATTGGCTGTTCACGGTGGCGTTCATAGTTATTTACGGTCCTTGAGCGGCACAAACTTCAGGTCTTCAGGGCCTGTGTAGTTGGCGCTCGGGCGGATGATCTTGCCGTCGATGCGTTGCTCGATGACGTGGGCGGACCAGCCGGCGGTGCGGGCGATGACGAACAGCGGGGTGAACATCGCGGTGGGCACGCCCATCATGTGGTAGCTCACGGCGCTGAACCAATCGAGGTTGGGGAACATCTTCTTGATGTCCCACATGATGGTTTCCAGGCGCTCGGCGATGTCATACATCTTGGTGTTGGACTGCTCGTTCGACAGCTGGTGAGCGACTTCCTTGATCACCTTGTTGCGCGGGTCGGACACGGTGTAGACCGGGTGGCCGAAGCCGATCACGACTTCCTTCTTCTCGACGCGGGCGCGGATGTCGGCCTCGGCTTCGTCCGGGTTGTCGTAGCGCTTCTGGATCTCGAAGGCCACTTCGTTGGCGCCGCCGTGTTTCGGGCCGCGCAGCGCGCCGATGGCGCCGGCGATGCAGGAGAACATGTCCGAGCCGGTGCCGGCGATCACGCGGGAGGTGAAGGTGGAGGCGTTGAACTCGTGCTCGGCGTACAGGTTGAGCGAGGTGTGCATGGCGCGCACCCACGACTCGCGGGGCTTCTCACCGTGCAGCAGGTGCAGGAAGTGGCCGCCGATGGAGTCGTCGTCGGTCTCGACGTCGATGCGCTTGCCGTTGTGGCTGAAGTGGTACCAGTAGAGCAGCGCGGAGCCCAGGGAAGCCATCAGCTTGTCGGCGATGTCGCGGGCGCCCGGGTGGTTGTGGTCGTCCTTCTCCGGCGACAGGCAGCCGAGCACGGATACGGCGGTGCGCATCACGTCCATCGGGTGGGCCGAGGGCGGCAGGGTTTCCAGGGCGGCCTTGACGCCGGCCGGCAGGCCGCGCAGGGCTTTCAGCTTGGCCTTGTAGCCGGCCAGTTCGGCGGCGTTGGGCAGCTTGCCGTGGACCAGCAGGTGGGCGATTTCCTCGAAGTCGCAGCGGTTGGCGAAATCCAGGACGTCATAGCCACGGTAGTGCAGGTCGTTGCCGGTACGGCCGACGGTGCACAGGGCAGTGTTGCCAGCGGCGGTGCCACTCAGGGCCACGGACTTCTTCGGCTTGAAGCCGGTGGTGGTTTCTGCGGTAGCGCTCATCGCGTGTCTCCTCATCAAATCCGGTTGCTTGTTCTTGTCCCCCGGCATGGGCCGAGGTTTCGGTTCGAATCTGGTTGGCGGATAACGCCTGCGGCGTTATGCGCCCTACGGTGCATCAGGTCTGGAGTAGGGCGAATAACGCGAAGCGTTATCCGCCGTCACAGCCACATGGTGGATAACGCCAGGGGCGTTATGCACCCTACATAAGGTTCAGGCTCGCGCGCTCACTTCTTGCCAGCAGCGAACAGCGCGTCGAGCTTCTGCTCGAAGGCGTGGTAGCCGATGCGGTCGTACAGCTCGGCACGGGTCTGCATCAGTTCGATCACGTTCTGCTGGTGACCTTCCTGGCGGATCGCGGTGTACACGGCTTCGGCGGCCTTGTTGGCGGCGCGGAAGGCCGACAGCGGATACAGCTGGATGGCCACGCCGACCGAGGCCAGCTCGTCGCGGGTGAACAGCGGGGTGGCGCCGAACTCGGTGATGTTGGCCAGGATCGGCACGTTCAGCGCATCGACGAAGCGCTTGTAGGTCGGCAGGTCGTAGGCGGCTTCGGCGAAGATCGCATCGGCGCCGGCCTCGACGTAGCGCAGGCAGCGCTCGATGGCGGCGTCCACGCCTTCGGCCTGGATGGCGTCGGTGCGGGCGATGAGGAAGAAGTCCGGGTCGGTCTTGGCGTCGGCGGCGGCTTTCACGCGGTCAGCCATTTCCTCGACGGAGACGATTTCCTTGCCCGGACGGTGACCGCAGCGCTTGGCGCCAACCTGGTCTTCGATGTGGGCAGCGGCGGCGCCGGCCTTGATCAGGTTCTTGACGGTGCGCTCGATGTTGAAGGCGCTGGGGCCGAAGCCGGTGTCGATGTCCACCAGCAGCGGCAGGTCGCAGACGTCGGTGATGCGGCGAACGTCGGTGAGCACGTCGTCCAGGGTGTTGATGCCCAGGTCCGGCAGGCCGAGGGAGCCCGCCGCCACGCCGCCACCGGAGAGGTAGATGGCCTTGAAGCCGGCGCGCTTGGCCAGCAGGGCGTGGTTGGCGTTGATCGCGCCGATCACCTGCAGCGGCTTTTCTTCGGCAAGGGCTTCACGGAAACGTTGGCCGGCGGTCTTGTTGCTCATTGTTCACCTCGTTCGTTGGCTGTCTTGGCTTGGGCGTCCAGGTAGTGACGCTCCATATTGCGTTTCGAGGCGCCGATGTGACGGCGCATCAGCAACTCGGCCAGTTCGCCGTCACGATCGGCGATGGCATCGAGAATCCGGTGGTGCTCGGAGAAGGCCTGGCGCGGGCGGTTGGGCGTCGCCGAGAACTGCAGGCGGTACATGCGCACGAGCTGGTACAGCTCGCCGCAGAGCATGCGGGTGAGGGTGCGGTTGCCGCTGCCCTGGATGATCCTGTAGTGGAAGTCGTAGTCGCCTTCCTGCTGGTAGTAGCCACGGCCGGCCTGGAACGCCTCGTCGCGCTCGTGGGTGTCGAGCACCCGGCGCAGCTCGTCGATCTCGGCCTGGCTCATGCGCTCGGCGGCGAGACGGCAGGCCATGCCTTCGAGGGATTCGCGGATCTCGTAGAGCTCCAGCAGCTCCTCGTGACTGAGCGAAACCACCCGCGCGCCGACGTGCGGCACGCGCACCAGCAGCTTCTGGCCTTCCAGGCGGTGGATCGCCTCGCGCAGCGGGCCGCGGCTGATGCCGTAGGTGCGCGCCAGCTCCGGCTCGGAAATCTTGCTGCCGGGGGCGATCTCGCCCTTGACGATGGCCGACTGGATCTTGCGGAACACGTGTTCCGACAGGGTCTCGCCGTCGTCGCTGGCAGGAGTGGGGAGAATCAGGCTATCGCTCATGGTGTCGACAATCTTCTTGATGTGCGGCGAAAGCTACCCCTGGAAAAGCCTTCGGTCAATCAAGAACTGATGAATTGTCGACAATCGTCTAATGGGGACCGTTGGTTATGCCGAGGCGGGCGCCTCGCTGGGGGCCGCTGTACGGGAGAATGGTGCGCGAGAATGGCGGATATCCCCTCGTCGGCCGCTGTGCCGGCACGCTGCAGGCCCGCTAGGATCGGGGGAAACGCCGGAAGAACTGCCCATGCAACTCTATGACCGCTATGTGCTGCCCCGACTGATCGACTTCGCCTGTGGCATGGGTGATGTGATGAAGCAGCGTTCGCTGCTGGTGCCCCGTGCGCGCGGGCGGGTGCTGGAGATCGGCATGGGCACCGGCCTGAACCTGTCGTTCTACGATCCGGCGAAAGTGTCGACAATCGTTGGCGTCGACCCGGCGGCGCAGATGCAGAAGCTCGCCCGCAGTCGTGCCGAGGCGATCGGCATTCCGGTGGATATGGTGGCGCTGGAGCTGGGGCAGATTCGTGCCGACGCCGGCAGCTTCGACAGCATCGTCTGCACCTTCACCCTGTGCAGCATCCCCGATGCGGTCGCGGCGCTGAGGGAAATGCGCCGGGTACTCAAGCCCGGCGGCGAGTTTCTCTTCTGCGAGCATGGCCTGGCGCCGGATGCCGGCGTGCGCGCCTGGCAGCACCGCCTGACGCCGGTCTGGAAGCCGTTGGCCGGCGGCTGCCACCTGGACCGCGATATGCCGGCGCTGATCGAGTCCGGCGGTTTCCACCTGCGCGAACTGATCCAGGACTACCTGCCGGGGCCGCGGCCGATGACCTACGTTTACCGTGGCATGGCCGACTGACGCGCGGGCAGGCGGTCGAGCACCTCGATGCTGAGGATGTAGGCGCTGCGCACGTAGAGGTCTTCCGGGCGTTCGAGCAAACCCATGTCCGACTGGCAGTCGTTCATGCGCACCACGAAAGGCGCGTCGCCGTCGCACAGCGCGCTGTAGTCCCCCTGGCTGATCCAGCCCTGGAGCACAGAGGACTCGCGGTTGTGCGCGCGAACCACGACTTCGACCTTGAGCTGATTGTCCATTGCCACGTCACTCCACGGCGGGGAAAGAGGTGGCAGACCTTAACGTCCGTCCTGAATGGTCTCTGTCAGGTTGTTCTGAATGGCCTGTGGGACTATCCCCCGAGTGTCCGGCCCGCGTGCTTCAGGCCACCCACTCGGACGGAGTCACGTTGAGAATGTGCGTGCCGCGCAGGAACATGTCCTGCACCGGGATGGCCGGGCAGTGGCGGCTCCGGCAGTTGCCCAGGCGCACCTCGAAGGGCATGGGGCCATCGCGCAGGGCGAGGTAGTCCTCGCGGCTGATGCGGCCATGGAGGATGCGCTGCGGGCGGTAGGGAGACCAGGTCTCCACATCGACCCAGAGACTGTCGGGAGCGTGGTTCATGGCGGATGATCCGGCTGAATAGAAGGGCGAGTACTCTAGACAGCGGACCAGCGCCAAATTCATCAGAGCCTTCCGAGATATTTGTAGGAATTTATTTTTGGCTGACTGACGGCCCCGCTTACGGCAAGGCCCGATAGGCTTCGGCCCAGGCTTGGGCGAAGTCCTCGAAGCGTGTCGCCGTGGTGTTGCGAGCCGAGCGCGCCTCCTGCGCCCGAACCCGTCCGCTGCTGATCGCCTCGCCCAGCTCTGCGTAGCACGCGGCGACGCTGGCGGAACAACCGGCTTCCCGCAGCGCGGCGGCCAGCTCCGGCGGCGATACCGGCACGTACGGCAGGTCAGGCCGGCCGATGGCGGAGCCCAGCAGCCGGGTTGCCTGGGCGTAGCTGATATCGCGCTGGCCGAGTACCTCGCGGGTCACGCGGCCCTGCCAGTCGCGCTCCAGCAGGGCGCAGCTGGCGGCGTCGGCGACATCGCGGCTGGCGACCATCGGTACCGGAACATCCGGCGCCACCGCATCGCTGTAGCAGTCGTAGGCGCGGACGATCTCCAGTGCGCCATACAGGTTCTCGAACAGCGCGCCGGAACGCAGCATCAGCACATCCACCTCCGGCGGCAGCAGGCGCAGCCGCTGCTCCTGGTCATGCATGCTGATGATCGGCCCGGTGCCGGCGGGCACCTCGGCGCCCACGCTGCTCAGGAACACCACCCGGCGCACGCCGCTGGTGCCGATCGCGGAGAGGATCGCCTCGCCCTGGGCAGCCTGCTGCTGGCGGTAGTCCTCGGTATCCGGGCCGTAGGCGAGCAGGGTGTAGATCGCTTCCGAGCCGTGGAAGGCTTCGCTGAGGAAGGCGGCGTCGTGCGGCTCGCCCACCGCGATCTGCGCGCCGGCGGCAGCCAGCGGCGCCAGGCGCTCGGCATTGCGGCCCAGGGCGCGGACGGGTACGCCGGCTTCCAGCAGGGTCTGGCAGATTCTCGAACCGGTGCGGCCGGTGGCTCCCATTACGGTGATCATGGCGGTGTCCTCGCTGTTGGCCGTCCCGCGGCGCCCGCCGTGGGTTAGTTGGCCTGGGTGCAGTCTCCTGCCAGAACGCTGGACGGTTAATGCCTGAAAATCGCCGCTTCATGCTCATTCGTCCAGAGGTGCTGGACGTTGCCGAACTGCCGGACCAGTCTCAGGAGCATGAACACTCCTACCGCCATTCCAGACCTGACCGACGCCTGGGCTTCCACTGATCCCCTGGGCGAGGCCCTGCATTTCCTGCGCATGAGCGGCACCTTCTATTGCCGCTCGGAGTTCAGCGCGCCCTGGGGGTTGGACCTGCCGGCCATGCCACAGTGCCTGATGTTCCATGTGCTGACCGTCGGCGAGTGCTGGCTGGAAGCCGAAGGCGACGAGCCGCGCCGGCTGGCGCCGGGCGATCTGGTGCTGGTGCCCCACGGCGAGGGCCACCGGCTGGTGAGCGCGCCGGGGGACGCGGCGGCGGGATTGTTCGACCTGCCGCG
This sequence comes from Pseudomonas sp. PDM19, assembly GCF_014852215.1. Lineage (NCBI taxonomy): Bacteria > Pseudomonadati > Pseudomonadota > Gammaproteobacteria > Pseudomonadales > Pseudomonadaceae > Pseudomonas > Pseudomonas sp. PDM19. Next base: position 264,509 of record NZ_JACVBG010000003.1, read on the forward strand.
CGCCTACGCCAGCGACCGCTACGAAGTGCTGCGCCAGGGCGGAGGCGGGGAGACGACGGCGATGATCTGCGGCGCCGTGCGCTTCGACCATCCCGCCGCGCTGCAACTGGTGCGTCTGCTGCCGCGCGTGCTGGAGGCGCAGGTGCGCGATCCCGGCCAGCGCGACTGGCTGATGAGCACCCTGCAATTGATGGAGAACGAGGCACGGGCCATGCGCCCCGGCGGCGAAACGGTGATCACCCGGCTGGCCGACATCCTGGTGATTCAGGCCATCCGCGCCTGGATCGAGCAGGACCCGGCTGCACAGACCGGCTGGCTCGGCGCCCTGCAGGACCGCCAGTTGGGCCGCGCGCTGAGCCTGATCCACCGTGACCCCGCGCGGGATTGGAGTCTCGCCTCCCTGGCTGGCGCGGCGGCGATGTCGCGCTCCGCCTTCGCTGCGCGCTTCGCCGAAAAGGTCGGCATGCCGGCCATGCACTACGTCACTCGCTGGCGCATGCATGTGGCGCTGAGCTGGTTGCAGGAGCGGGAGATCTCTGTGGCCGAACTGGCCGAGCGCCTCGGCTACCAGTCCGAGGCGGCGTTCAGCCGGGCGTTCAAACGGTTCATTGGCGTGTCGCCGGGAAGCGTGCGGCGCAGCCTGTAGGAGCGCGCCTTGCGCGCGATCGCGGGCATGGCCCGCTCCTACAGGTTGATCCCGGTGCTGACGGTCTGCTGCCCCGTAGGGCGCATAACGCGCCAGCGTTATCCGCCGCGAGGCTTCGGCGCATAACCTGTTCCAGGTTATGCGCTCTACGTCTCTACCGGCGGCAGGCGCGGCCCGCCAAGGGGTGGGTTCAGAGCTGGATATCGTCGCGGATCAGCACGCAGGTGCAGCCGTCTTCGTCTTCGCGCCAGTCGTGGAGGAAGTACATCTGGATCTTGCCGCCGTCCATCACCGCCAGGTAGTCGCCCACTTCCGGGACGAAGAAGGCGGAGGTGCCCGGCTGGGCTTCGCACTCGATGCGGACGCTGAAGAACAGCGCCGGGTCGACGTCGTCGAAGAAGTCTTCGCACTCGGCGGCGTCCCATTCCACGGGGGCTTCGAAGGGGCCGAGGAACAGTACCTTGGCGTCGCCCATGTCCAGTTCTTCGGCGTCCGGGTCGTTGTCGTCCGGGCGGTAGACGGTGGCGTCCAGCGCGTTGCTGTCGGCGAGGATGGCCTGGCGCGAGGCCATGCGCTGCTGCGGGTCGACGCCGGCATCGGCGCAGAGCTGGTTCCAGAGGGTTTCGGCTTGGGTGGACATGATGGCTCCCGCTCGTGCGGCCGGTTCAAAGGCCGATAGTGTCCGGGACGGCGGGGCAGAGATCAACGCCCTGCGTCAGCGCGACCGAGGTCGTGCTGGCGCATCACGATTCGCTCAGCGCGCGCTGATGCGGGTGCGCATCTGGTCCATGCGTTCGATCAGGCTGTCGACTTCCTGCTTGAACAGGTCGAGGAAATCGGTCGGCTCGCAGGTTTCCACCTCGTAGCCGTCGTACAGCGCGAGGCTGCCGTCGGCGCGGAAGCCGTAGTAGCGCGGATCGCTCTGGACCTTGAGCACCGGCACGAAGTCCTCGATGCCCTGGCTGCGGACTTCGGCCAGCTGCACGCTCAGGCTCAGCCACTCGGGGATGTCCTCGGCCAGCCCGAACACCAGCAGGCCGCGCCAGAAGGTCCAGGCCGGGCCGACGTCGAAGGCCTTGGCGGCAGGCCAGGACTCCTCCCGTGCGGTGATGTACAGGCCACCGAGTCTGGAGAGGGTCAGCAGGCGGAAGACCTCCGGCAGGGCGAAGCCCAGTTCCGCCTCAAAGCGCTCCAGGGCGGCGGGCTCGGCCTTGCCGGCCACCACTTCGAAGTGCTCGATCTCGATGGGTTCGAGAATCTTCCAGATGTCTTGCAGCAGAGCGTCTTCAGTCATTGCCAATCCTTTTCCGAGTGACTGTCAGTTGTGTGCGAGGCGCGCCGTCACAGGCCGTACTTCTTCACCTTGTCGAACAGCGTGGTCTTGGCCATGCCCAGTGCGTGCGCGGCCTGGCTGAGGTTGCCGGCGTGGCGTTCGAGGGCGGTGGACAGCAGGCTCTTCTCGAAGGCTTCCACGGCCTCGGCGAAGCGCGGCTCGCCGGAGTCCGGGCCGAGGTTGCCGCCGGCCAGTACCGGCAGGCCGAGGGCGAAACGTTCGGCGACGTTGCGCAGCTCGCGCACGTTGCCCGGCCAGTCGTGGGCCATCAGGGTGGCGGCGGTGGCGTTGTCGATGGCCGGAGCCGGCCGGTCGAAGCGCAGGGAGGACTGCTGCAGGAAATGCTCGAAGAGCATCAGGATGTCTTCGCGGCGTTCGCGCAGCGGCGGCAGGTTCAGGGTGATGACGTTGAGGCGGTAGTAGAGATCGCTGCGGAAGCTGCCTTCGCGGCCCATGGCGGCGAGGTCGGATTTGGTCGCGGCGATCACCCGGCAGTCCACGCGGATCAGTTCGTTGGAGCCCAGGCGTTCCAGCTGCTGTTCCTGCAGCACGCGCAGCAGCTTGATCTGCAGGTTCAGCGGCATGCTCTCGATCTCGTCGAGGAACAGGCTGCCGCCGTCGGCGTGCTCGATCTTGCCGATCCGGCGCTTGCCGGCGCCGGTGAAGGCATGGGCCTCGTGGCCGAAGATTTCGCTGTCGATCAGGCTTTCCGGCAGGCCACCGCAGTTGAGCGCGACGAAGGGTTTGGGCTGGCGCCGGCTGGAGTCGTGCAGGCAGCGCGCGACCAGTTCCTTGCCGGTGCCGGTCTCGCCTTCGATGAGCACGTTGGCGGAGGTGTCGGCGACATTGGCGATCAGTTCGCGCAGCGCCTGCATGGCCGGCGAGCGGCCGATCAGCCGGCTCTCCAGGGCCTGCTTGCCGGCGAGCTGGCGCCGCAGCTGGCTGACTTCACGGGTCAGCGCGCGCTGGGCGAGGGCGCGGCGCGCGGTGTCCACCAGCTTCTCGGGGGAGAAGGGTTTCTCCATGAAGTCGTAGGCGCCGTCGCGCATGGCCTTGACCGCCATGGCGATGTCGCCGTGGCCGGTGATCAGCACCACCGGCAGGCTGGGGTCGAGCGCCTTGAGTTTCTCCAGCAGTTGCAGGCCGTCCATGCCGGGCATGCGGATGTCGCTGACGACGATGCCGGGGAAGTCGACGCCGACCTTCTTCAGCGCTTCCTCGGCGCTGCCCACACTGTCGGTCTCGATGTCTTCCAGGGCCAGCGCCTGCTGGCAGCCGAGGCGCACGTGGGGGTCGTCCTCGACGATCAATACGCGCAGGGAAGGGTCGCTCATGCGGGTGTCTCCATGGCGGGCAGCAGCGGCAGGTTCAGCTCGAAGGCGGTGCCGCCGGCCTCCGGGTAGGCCACGCCGAGGCTGCCGCCGGCGGCGGTGGCGAGGCTGGCCGATAGGGTCAGGCCCAGGCCCAGGCCGAGTTCGCCGGGCTTGGTGGTGAAGAAGGGTTCGAACAGGTGCTGGCGCGCATCCTGCGGGATGCCGGGGCCGTTGTCGCGGACCACCAGACGGTAGTGGCCGTCGCCTTCGCTGCGGCCTTCCAGCCAGAGCTGGCGGTCGACCTGCGGGCCCATGGCGTCGAGGGCGTTGGCGATCAGGTTGACCAGGATCTGTTCCAGGCGCGTCTGGTCGATGGCCAGTTGCGCGTCGGGGTAGTCGCGGTGCAGGGTCACCGGCACTTCGGAGAGCCGCCCCTGCAGCACCATCACGGCGGCGTCCACCGCCTTGCTCAGGGTCGCCTGGCCGTGGTCGTCGGCGCGTCGGGCGAAGGCGCGCAGGCTGGCGGTGATGCGGCCCATGCGGTCGACCATTTCGGCGATGGCTTCGAGGTTGCTGCTGGCGACGTCCAGCTTGCCGCGTTCGAGGAAGCGCACGCTGTTGCTCGACAGGGTGCGCAGCGCCGCCAGCGGCTGGTTGAGTTCATGGGCGATGCTGGTGGACATCTGCCCGATCACCGCCAGCTTGCCGGCCTGGACCAGGCGGTCCTGGGCCTTGCGCAGGGTGTCCTCGGCCTGCCGGCGTTCGCGGATCTGCTCGCGCAGGTGCTGGTTGCTGGCGCGCAGGTCGGCGGTGCGGTCGGCGATGCGCCGCTCCAGGGCGTTGTTGGCCTGCTCCAGTGCCTCACGGGCGGCGAGGCGGGTGGCGATGACCTTGCGCCGCTCGTTCCAGGCGATCAGCAGGAAGGCGAACAGGGCGAAGCCGACGGCGGCCAGCACGCCGTGCATCAGTGCTTCGCGGCGCAGGTCGGCCAGTGGAGTGAGCAGGGTGAAGTTCCATGGCGTGTCGCTCAGGCTGCGCGTCTGCATCAGGTAGCTGAGCGGCTTGTGGCTGTCGGCGTGCTCGCCGGGCGGGAAGCTGATTTCCTCGACGCCCTCGCCCAGTGTCTGGCGTGACAGTGGCTGCCATTCGTTGAGCGCCCACCAGTAGTACTGCAGGCTGCGGGCGAGGCGTTCCTTGTCCTGGTCGCTGAGCGGGCGCACGGCCTTCAGGCGCAGGGCCGGATCGCTGGAGAGGATGATGATGCCGTTCTCGTCGCTGACGAAGGCTTGCAGGCGCGCCTTCTCCCAGCGTTCTTCGAGGGATTCCATGCGCACCTTGACCACCGCCACGCCGACGATCCTGCCGCCGTGAACCAGGCCGTGGGCGAGGTAGTAACCGGGCTCACCGGTGGTGCTGCCGATGCCGTAGAAGCGTCCGGGGCGGCCGTTCACCGCTTCCTGGAAATAGGCGCGGAAGGACAGGTCTTCACCCAGGTAGCTGTCGGCGTCCTGCCAGTTGCTGGTGGCCAGCACCCGGCCGGAGGTATCCAGCAGGTACACGGCGCGGCTGCCAGCGCGGCGGTTGAGGCCTTCCAGGTAATGGTTGACGCGGTCGCGGTGCAGCGGCGTCGGGTCCACCAGCAGGCGGCTGACGCTGCCTTCGAGTTCCAGCAGGCTGGGCAGGTAGGTGTAGCGGCTGATCTCGCTTTCCACGCCACGGGCGTGCAGTTCCAGCTGGCGTTCGCCGGTCTCGATCAGGGTGCGGGTGCCGGCGCCTTCGCTGATCAGGTAGCCGCCATAGCCGAAGCCCAGGGTGAGCAGGAGCAGGAGGAAGGGCAACAGGTAGTTGCGCACGAGGCGTGGCTTCACGGTGAGCGGCGGCGGCAGTGGGCTGGAAGCGCATTGCAGCACAGTCGCCGGGGCCGAACCAGCCCAACGCCGGGGGGCGGCGATGGACTGGCTCGGGTACCACACGGTGCGCGTCCGCAGGCTTAGGGTTTAACCACCATGCCGACGCCGCGGCCGCGCGGATCGGAGGCGGTTTCCAGCGCCTTGCCGTTCACACGGATGGCCTGGATGTCACCCATGTTCCAACCCTGGTCTTCCAGGGTGTAGCCCATGGCTTTGAGCTCGTCGGCAACCTTGCCGGTGAGCGGCGCGTATGCGTCGTAGTAGATGGTGTCCTTGGGCAGCAACTGGTGATGCACGCGCTGCGCGGCGACGGCTTTTTCCAGGGGCAGCTTGTAGTCGTAGACGTTGATCAGCACCTGGAAGATCGAGGTGAATATCCGCGAGCCGCCGGGGGTGCCCAGCACCAGGCTGACGTGGCCGTCGCGGGTGACGATGCTCGGGCTCATGGAGGAGAGCATGCGCTTGCCCGGCTCGATGGCGTTGGCGTCGCTGCCCACTACGCCAAAGGCGTTGGCCACGCCCGGCTTGGAGCTGAAGTCATCCATCTCGTCGTTGAGCAGGAAGCCGGCGCCCTTGACCACCACGCCGCTGCCGAAGTCCCAGTTGAGGGTGTAGGTGTTGCTGACGGCGTTGCCGTCCTTGTCGACGATGGAGAAGTGCGTGGTCTGGTGCGGCTCCAGGCCGGGACGGACTTTCTCGGTGGCCGAGATGGCGTCCGGGTCCACTTCTTTGGCGCGCTTGGCGATGTACTTGGGGTCGGTCAGCTGGGCCACCGGCACCTTGGAGAACTGCGGGTCGCCCAGGTAGTCGGCGCGGTCGGCGAACACGCGCTTCTCGATTTCCGCGAGCAGGTGGATGTACTTGGCGGAGTTCAGTTCCACACCCTTGAAGTCGGCGGCGCGCTGTTCCTTGATGCCGATCAGCTGGGCCAGGGCGATGCCGCCGGAGCTGGGCAGCGGCGCGGTGTAGAGGGTGTTGCCCTGCCAGTCGATGCGCATCGGCTCGCGCCACTTGGCTTGGTAGGTGGAGAGGTCATCTGCGGTGATCAGGCCGCCGTCCTGCTTCATCTGCGCGATCAGCAGCTTGGCGGTCTCGCCCTTGTAGAAGTCGTCCGGGCCCTTGTCGGCGATGCGCTCCAGGGTCTTGGCCAGCTCGGGCTGCTTGAAGGTCTCGCCCGGCTTCATGGTGCCGAAGTAGTCGCCGAAGTTGGTCTTGCCGTTGAACAGCGCGATGGCGTCCTGGCGGTACTGGTACTGCTGGTCGGCGACGCGGAAGCCGCTCTGCGCGTAGCCGATGGCCGGGGTCAGCAGCTCGCTCCACTTCAGCTTGCCGAAGCGCTTGTGCGCTTCCCACAGGCCCATCACGGTACCCGGCACGCCGGCGGCCTTGGCGCCGACCAGGCTGAGGTTCTCGATCACCTCGCCCTTGTCGTTCAGGTACATGGTCTTGGTCGCCGCCTTGGGGGCGATCTCGCGGTAGTCGAGGAAGTACGGCTTGCCGTCGACGTACAGGGTCATGAAGCCGCCGCCGCCGATGTTGCCGGCTTCGGGGTAGGTGACCGCGAGGGTGAAGGCGGTGGCGACCGCGGCGTCGACGGCATTGCCGCCTTTCTTGAGGATCTCGGCGGCGACCTTCGCACCGTACTGGTCGGGGGAGGCGACCGCGCCGCCGTCGAGGGTGACGGCGAACACCGAAGAACTCGCCGCGAGGATCGCGACGCCCAGGGGCAGCTTGCTGAAGTGGAACACGCGCATGGAACTTCCTTATTTATTCTTGTGCTTGCGGTGAGGTTGAACGCCCCGGCGAACCGGGGCCTTCGGGTGAATCAGAACGGCTGGATCAGTGCGGCAGGATCTTGGCGAGGAACTGCTGGGTGCGCTCGGCGCGATTCTGCAGGTCGCCGAAGAATTCCTCCTTCGGGCAGTCCTCGACGATCTGTCCGCGGTCCATGAAGATCACCCGGTCGGCGACCTTGCGCGCGAAGCCCATCTCGTGGGTCACGCACATCATGGTCATGCCTTCCTGGGCGAGCTGGACCATCACGTCGAGCACTTCGTTGACCATCTCCGGGTCGAGCGCCGAGGTCGGTTCGTCGAACAGCATGACGATCGGGTCCATCGCCAGCGCGCGGGCGATCGCCACGCGCTGCTGCTGGCCGCCGGAGAGCTGGCCGGGGTGCTTGTGCGCATGGGCCTTGAGGCCGACGCGGTCGAGCAGCTTCATGCCCTTGTCCATCGCCTCTTCCTTGCTCCGCCCCAGTACCTTGCGCTGGGCGATGGTGAGGTTCTCGGTGATGGTCAGGTGCGGGAACAGCTCGAAGTGCTGGAACACCATGCCGACCCGCGAGCGCAGTTTCGGCAGGTCGGTCTTGGGGTTGGCGATGGAGGTGCCGTCGACGGTGATGTCGCCCTTCTGGAAGGGCTCCAGCGCGTTGACGCACTTGATCAGGGTCGACTTGCCCGAGCCGGACGGTCCGCAGACCACCACCACTTCACCCTTGGACACCTTGGTGTTGCAGTCGGTGAGCACCTGGAAGTCGCCGTACCACTTGCTGACGTTATCGATGGAGATCATACGGTTAACCTTTTCTGCAGGCGCTTCACGCCGAAGGACGCGGCGAAGCTGATGACGAAGTAGACGAGTCCGGCGAAGATCAGGAACTCATGGGGCTGGCCGATGATGTCGCCACGGGAGCGGGCGGCGTTGAGGAAGTCCATCAGGCCGACGCTGTAGACCAGCGAGGTGTCCTGGAACAGGATGATGCTCTGCTGCAGCAGCAGCGGGGTCATCTTGCGGAATGCCTGGGGCAGGATGATCAGGCGCATGGACTGGCCGTAGGTCATGCCCAGCGCGTAGGACGCGCCGATCTGGCCCTTGGGGATGGCCTGGATGCCGGCGCGGACGATCTCGCAGTAGTACGCCGCCTCGAACATCATGAAGGCCACCAGGCACGAGGTGAACGCGCCCACGGGGGTGTCCTGGCCGGTGATCCAGCGCAGGATGAACGGCACCGCGAAGTAGAACCAGGTGATCACCAGCAGCAGCGGGATCGAACGGAAGTAGTTCACGTAGAAGCCGGCGATGTTCGACAGCAGCTTGCTGTTGGACAGCCGCATCAGCGCGAGGATGGTGCCCAGCACCACGCCGCCCAGCACACCCAGCACCATCAGCTGCAGGGTGGTGAGCATGCCTTCCCAGAGGCCGGGGAGGGCGGGGACGATCTGACTGAAGTCCATCATTTACCTCCCACGGAGATCAGGCCCGGCACCGCTACCTTGCGCTCGACGAAGCGCATGATCAGCATCAGGCTCATGTTCAGGGTGAAGTAGATCGCGGTGGCGAGGGTGAAGGCCTCGAACAGGTTGGCGCTGAATTCGGCGGTCTGCTTGGTCTGCGCCAGCAGCTCCATCAGGCCGATCAGCGAGGCCACCGAGGAGTTCTTGAAGACGTTGAGGAATTCCGAGGTCAGCGGCGGAATGATGATCCGGAAGGCCTGCGGCAACAGCACGTGACGGTAGATCGACGGCAGGCGGAAACCCACGGCGCTGGCGGCGGCGAGCTGGCCCTTGGGCAGCGCCTGGATGCCGGTTCGCACCTGTTCGCAGACCCGCGCGGCAGTGAACAGACCCAGGCACACGACGACGCTGATGAAGGCCGAGGTTTCCGGGGCGATGCCCAGCTTGAACCAGTCCTGGATCGGCTGCGGCAGGTAGTCGGGTACGAAGAAGTACCAGAGGAACAGTTGCACCAGCAGCGGCACGTTGCGGAACAGCTCCACGTAGGCCGTGGCGATGCCCGACAACCAGCGGTTGGGCAGGGTGCGCATCACGCCCAGCAGCGAGCCGAGCGCCAGGGCGATGACCCAGGCCGCGAGCGAGACGGCGATGGTCCAGCCAAGGCCGGTGATGTACCAGTCCAGGTAGCGTTCGTCGCCAATCCCGGTGGACTTGAAGAACACGCCCCAGTCCCAGTTGTAATCCATGACGGGTTTCCCCTCGATTGCTTTGCACGGTTGCTTGATACGCTACGGGGCCGGACGCGGGCGCAAGGCCGCCCGCCACCCGCGGGTAGCGGGTGTTCCGGCATCGTCATCAGGAGTAGTGGGCTCGGGAGCGCTGGCTTGCGCTCCCGATCCCCCGCGTGGCTACGCCTTGTGGGCGCAGCCGCGCGCGACCGTTACATCTGCTCGGCAGACTTGTCGGTCGGATTGGCGATCAGCTTCTTGAGCTCATCACTCATCGGGAAGTTGAGGTTCAGGTTCTTCGGCGGGATGGGCTGCATGAACCACTTGTCATAGATCTTGTTCACTTCACCCGAGGCGAAGGTGTCGGAGATGGCCTTGTCGACCACCTTCTTGAACGGTGCGTCGCCCTTGCGAACCATGCACGCGTAGATCTCGTAGGACTGCGGCTTGCCGACCACGTGCCAGTCGTCGGGCTTCTTGGCCTTGGCCATTTCGCCGTAGAGCAGCGCGTCGTCCATCATGAAGGCCACGGCGCGGCCGGATTCGAGCATCAGGAAGGACTCGCCATGGTCCTTGGCCGAGATGATGTTCATGCCCATCTTCTGGTCGGCGTTCATCTGCTTGAGCAGGCGCTCGGAGGTGGTGCCGGCGGTGGTCACCACGTTCTTGCCCTTGAGGTCCGGGAAGTCGTTGATGCCCGAGCTGGTCTTGGTCAGCAGGCGGGTGCCGACCTCGAAGATGCCGACGGAGAAGTCGACCTGCTTCTGGCGCTCGAGGTTGTTGGTGGTGGAGCCGCACTCGATGTCCACGGTGCCGTTCTGCACCAGCGGGATACGGGTCTGGGAGGTCACCAGGTTGTAGCGGACCTTGAGGTCGGGAGCGTTCAGCTCTTTCTTCAGGGCTTCGACGACCTTGATCTGCAGGTCGTGGGAATAACCTTCCGGCTGACGCGGATCGCTGCCGAGGTAGGAGAAGGGGATGGAGGCGTCACGGTGGCCGAGGACGATGGTGCCGGAGTCCTTGATCTTCTTCAGGGTACCGGTGAGTTCTTCGGCGACGACGGGAGTGGCGAGCAGGGCCGCGACAATGGCGACGCCCAACGCACGGGGTGCGAAACGCATGGAGACTACCTCGACTGGTTGTGTTTGTTATTCAGTCCTGCGCCGACGAGGCTCACTCCAGGCCGGTCGCATGTTCGAGGTGGAGCAGAGCAGGCTCCGTGCCAAGCTTTTCCTGTTTTGGTAACTTATTGAATTATAAGGATTAATTGTTTTTCTTTGGGCGTAGTGAAGCAACGCCTCGTTCGGTCATCCGGATATTCGTGGAATTCTCGTTCGGAAATCCGAACGAATCGCCCGCTCAGACGTCCGGCTGGCCGGCCCACTGGCCGCGCTGATACGGCTGGTCGCGATCGGCCAGGTGCGCGGCGATGCGCTCCAGCAGCTGGTGCGTGGGGGCGCGCACGCCGGTGACCGCCTGGCCCAGCCCCAGCGCGATGACCAGCAGCAGAAGCGCGGGCTGGAAGGCCGGCAGGTGGATGCGCGTGGCGCCGAGGAAGGCTGCGCTGGTGCCCAGGCCCAGCGCCAGGCCGGCGTAGACCTCGGTCGGCGAGTGAACGTTGATCGCCAGCCGCGAGAGACCCACCAGCACCGCGACCAGCGCCGCCAGCCCGGCGGCGGCGAGGCCGGCGCGCCGCGAGCTGAACAACTGCGCGGCCAGGGTCGGCAGCACGGCGCCGGCCATCATGCTGTGGCCGGAGATGCCGGTGAAGTTGAGGTTCGGAATTCCGATTCCCCAGCCCATGAAGGCCAGCTTCGAACCCACCACCAGCGCGGTCGAGAATCCGAACAGCAGCGCCCACAGCCCGGCCTTGGCGGTCTCGCGGCGGTACAGCAGCCAGCAGAAGACGAACACGGCGGCGGGCGCCAGCAGGGAGCTGTCGCCGAGGCGGGTGATCAGGGGCCAGAAGGTCATGGGGCGTCGGATGGGGGGACGAAGGCTGGCAACGGTAGCACAGGCCGGCACCGTCACTGGTCTCCAGGCGACGGGATGTGCCCCTTGGCCGTGATCCGGGTGCTGGCCCACAATGTCGGCCTCAGCCCTCAGGAATGCCTGCCATGGAAATGGAAAACCCCTACCGCGCCCCGGAAGCCCCGCTGGTCGAGGAGCGTACCGGTGCCGCGCAGGCCAATCGATTCTTCGTCATCTCCATCACCAAGATGATCGTGCTCTACGTGGCGACGCTGGGGCTGTTCAACCTGTACTGGATGTACAAGCACTGGTCGATCCAGAAGCCGCACATGCCGGGCAAGATCAACCCGCCGCTGCGCAGCCTGTTCATGATCTTCTATATCCACTCCCTCGCCCGGCGCGTGCACGAGGCCTTGCCCGAAGAGCAGCGCAAGGGCTGGAGCTACAGCAGCGATGCCACCTGGGCGGTCGTGCTGCTGATCGTCTCCAATGTCGCCGACAAGCTGACCAGCCGCATTCCCGAGCTCAGCCACTACAGCCTGCCGTTCATCGTCCTGGGGCTGGTGCCGCTCATTCCGCTGACGAACATCCAGCGCCGCGCCAATGAGGCCAGCGGTGATCCGCTGGGCCAGGGCAATGCCTCGATCACCCGCTACAACGTGCCGTTCCTGATCGTCGGCGGCCTACTTTGGGTGCTGATCGTGATTGGCTCGGTGGCGGAGTTCGCCGGCGTCGCCTGAGCCACCTTCGCGGCGCAGCAGTTCGCGCTTGCGCGGCAGGCCCCAGCGATAACCTCCTTCGCCAGTGCCGCCAACCACGCGGTGGCAGGGCACCAGCAGGCCGACATTATTGCTGGCGCAGGCACGGGCGATGGCGCGTGGGTGCGTGCCCAACTGTTCGGCCAGTTCGCCATAGCGCCGCGTCTCGCCACTGGGAATGCGCGTGAGGGCGCGCCAGACGCGCAGCTGGAAGGCGCTGCCGTGCAGGTCCAGCGGCAGGTGCGCGGCCTGTTCGGGTTCCTCCAGCTGGGTGATCACCTTGCGCAACCAGTCGCCCAGGCCGGCGTCGTCGCGGCTGCGTTCGGCGGCAGTGAAGCGTTCTGCCAGCTGGCGCTCCAGTTCGCCTGCATCGTCGGCGAAGAGCAGGGCGCACACGCCCTTGTCGGTAGCCGCCAGCAGCACCAGTCCGAGCGGGCAGGGCGCGATGGCATAGCGCAGCCGCTCACCGGCGCCTTTCTGCCGGCGTTGCGCGGGGCTCAGCGGTGTGGCGTTTTCATAGAGGGCGCGGGTCCCGGAGTAGCCGGCTTCCAGCGCGGCGTCGAGCACCGAGCGCGCTTGCGGCAGGGCAGCGGCCAGGCGCTGCTCGCGGCGGGATTCCGCCCAGGCCCGTGGCGTGAGGCCGGTGCGGGCCTTGAAGGCGCGGGCCAGGTGCGAGGCGGACAGGCCGATGCGTCCGGCCAGCTCCTCCAGCGTCAGCGGTTTCTCGGCCTTGTCGAGCAGCTCGCAGGCCGCGGCGACCAGCGCATCCAGTTGTTCGCGCGGGCTCGGGCCGCGCGGCGAACAACGCTTGCAGGGGCGGAAGCCGGCGGCTTCGGCGGCTTCGGGGGCCGCGTGGAAGGCCACGTTCTCCCTTGATGGCCGGCGCGCCGGGCAGTTCGGCCGGCAGTACACACCGGTGGAGCGCACGCTGAAGACGAAGCGCCCTTCGTAGCGCTCATCGCGCTCGCAGACCGCCTGCCAGCAGCGCTCGGGGTCAAGTCGGGTGGTCGTCATGGCAGCTCTCCGGGGCAATGACTGTTGGGGCGATTGTCCGTCCCGACACGAAGTGCAGCAATCCGCATCGCGTTTTCAAACTCGAAGCGCGGCGGCAGGGGCTACGCTTGCTGGGTATTCCCTGAAGAAGACCCCATGTCCTTGCGCCGATTCTGTCTGTGCTGCCTTCTGCTGCTGCTCGCGCTGAGCGCCCAGGCCCGTGCCGCGAGCCTGGCGCTGAGCGAACAGGAGCGAGCCTTCATCTCAGCCCACGAGCCGATCCGCGTCGGCCTGTTCCGCGCCGGCTGGCCGCCGTTCGAGGTGATCGACGAGTTCGACCAGTTCCACGGCATCAGCGCCGATTACCTGCAGTTGCTGTCCGAGCGCCTGGGGATGAAGGTTCAGCCGGTGCTCTACAACACCTGGGAAGAGGTGCTGGCAGCGGTGAAGGCCGGCGAGGTGGACCTGCTGCCGTCCATGGCGGCCACCGAGGAACGCCAGCATTTCCTGAGTTTCACCCAGCCCTACGTCACCACCAGCAGCCTGATCTTCGCCCGGCGCGACAGCACCATCCGCACGCTGGACGACCTGTCCGGCCGCCGCGTGGCTGTTGAGCAGGGCTACGCCGTCCACGAGTTGCTGACCAAGGCGGTGCCGGGGATCGACTTCGTACTGGTGGAGGATTCCCCCAGCGCGCTCAAGGCGGTCTCCACCGGGCGCGCCGATGCCTATGTCGGCAACCTCATCACCACCACCTTCCTGATCGAGCAGCTCAGCCTTTCCAACATGGAGGTGCGCGGCGACAGCGGGCTGGGCAACAGCCAGGTGCGCTTCGCCACGCGCAAGGCGCTGGAGCCCCTGGTGCCGCTGCTGGACCGCGCGCTGGGCAACATCACCCGCAACGAGCAGGAGGCGATCCAGGCGCGCTGGCTGCCGTCGCTGGATGTCTTCGACTGGATGAACCTGCTGCAGATCGCCTGGCCGTGGGTGGTGGGTTTCCTCGCCCTGCTGACCTTCGTGCTGGTGTGGAACCGCCGGCTGTCGATCCAGGTGACCGAGCGCGCCCGCGCCGAAGCGGAGGAGCGGCGCCAGCGCAGCACGCTGCTGGCGCTGATCAACTCGATCCCCGATCCGATCTGGTTCAAGGACACCCAGGGCCGTTACCTGGGGGTCAACCAGGCGTTCGCCGACTGCCTGGGGCGCGCGCCGGAGGACATAGTCGGGCGCAGCGACCAGCAGATGTTCAGCCGTGCCGCCGGCACCGGACGCCAGGAGCGCGACCGCCAGGCGCTGACCGAGCGCGAGCCCTACGCCAGCGAAGGCTGGGTGGTCTATCCCGATGGCCGGCGGGTGCTCTTCGATACCCTGCGCAGCGCCTTTCACGACGACCAGGGGCGGTTGCTCGGGCTGGTGGGCGTCAGCCGCGACGTCACCGCACGCAAGTCCACCGAGCTGGCACTGGCCGAGGCCCGCGACCTGGCGGAAGAGGCTGCGCAGCTCAAGAGCGACTTCCTGGCCAACATGAGCCATGAGATCCGCACGCCGCTGAACATCATCATCGGCCTGGCGCACCTGCTCCAGGAAACCACCCTGGACCCGCAGCAGGTGGACTACCTGGGCAAGATCCAGGGGTCGGGCCAGTACCTGCTGGAACTGATCAGCGACATCCTCGACCTGTCCCGCGTGGAGGCCGGCAAGCTGGAGTTCGAACACATCGGCTTCGACCTGGAGCGCCTGCTCGGCGAGCTGTTCGACCTGTTCAACATCCGTGCGGCGAGCAAGGGCCTGGCGGTGCGCTGCGAGATCGACCCACGGGTGCCGGCCCAGGTGGTGGGCGATTCGCTGCGCCTGCGGCAGATCCTGATGAACTATGGCAACAACGCGCTGAAGTTCACCGAGCAGGGTGAGGTGGTGCTGATCGTCCGCCTGGAAGACGAGGACGAAGACAGCCTGCAGCTCTACTTCGCCTTCCGCGACACCGGCATCGGCATCACCGAGCCGCAGCAGGAGCGTCTGTTCGAGTCCTTCCAGCAGGCGGACAGCTCGATCACCCGCCGCTATGGCGGCTCCGGCCTGGGCCTGGCGATCTGCAAGAAACTGGCGGAGGCGATGGGCGGCAGCGTCGGGGTGGAAAGCGAGCCGAACCGCGGCAGCCTGTTCTGGTGCCGGCTACCCATGGGCCGGGTGGACGACTCGGTCAGCCTGAGCCTGCAGAACATCAGCCACGAACCGCTGCCGGTGCCGATGCTGCCGGCGGCCTCGGCCGCTCCGGCGCTGCTGGAGAGCGGCAACGTCGCCGAGGTTGAGCAGGTCTGCCGGCGCCTGGCGCACCTGCTGGCGGCGGACGACCCGCGCGCCGGACGGTTGCTCGGCGAACGTGCAAGCCTGCTGCGCAGCGTCTTCAATGAGGGCTACGAAGGCATTGCCACGAGCGTTCGGCGTTTCGAGTTCGAGCGGGCCCTGGAAAGTCTGGTGAATCTCGCGAGGGAGCGCGACATCCGGATCTGACGGGGCGGATAGACAAGAAAGGTGCGACAGGAACACGCGGACAGGGCCGTGGTCCGATCACCCATGGCATGTCACGAATCTGACCGATGCGAGGAGTTGCGATGGATAGCATGCTGGACCGGCCGGAGCAGGAGATGATCCTGGTGGTGGACGATCAGCCCGACAACCTGATGCTCATGAGCGAGCTGCTCATGGACCGCTATCAGGTGCGCGTCGCCTCCAGCGGGCCGAAGGCGCTGCGCCTGATGCAGAGCGACCCGCGCCCGGACCTGGTGCTGCTCGACATCATGATGCCGGAGATGGACGGCTACGAAGTCTGCCGCCAGCTCAAGGCCGACCCGCTGACCCGCGACATCCCGGTGATCTTCCTCACCGGCATGGTCAGCGCCGCCGATGAACAGAAGGGGCTGGACCTGGGCGCGGTGGACTACCTGACCAAGCCGATCAGCCCGCCGGTGACCCTGGCGCGCATCCGCGCGCACCTGAACCTCAAGTCCAACGCCGACTTCCTGCGCGACAAGAGCGAGTACCTGGAGCTGGAGGTGCGCCGCCGCGCCCGCGAACTGCAGGCCATCCAGGACGCCACCCTGGAAGCCATGGCGACCCTCTGCGACCTGCGCGACAACCCCCACAGCAACCACCTGGTGCGCATCGAGCACTACATGCGCCTGCTGGGTAGCGCGTTGTCCCTGCACAGCGAGTTCGCTGCCGAGCTGTCGGTGGAGAACATCGAGCTGCTGGTGCGCTCGGCGCAGCTGCACGACATCGGCAAGGTCGCCGTGCCCGACCGCATCCTGCACAGCCCCGGCCAACTGGAAGAGGCCGACCGGCTGATCCTCGAAAGCCACACCACAGTCGGTCGTGACGCCCTCGAGGCTGCCGAGCGCAAGCTGGGCTCCCCGGCGGAATTCCTGCGGTACGCCAAGGAGATCGCCTATAGCCATCACGAACACTGGGACGGCAGCGGCTTCCCCGAGGGGCTGGCCGGCGAGCAGATTCCCCTGGGCGCGCGGATGCTCTCGCTGATCGACTGCTATGACGAACTCACCTGCCGCCATGCCTACCGCACCTCGCTGACCCCGGAGGAGGCCGCCGGACGCATCACGGCCGGCGCCGGCAAACAGTTCGACCCGCGCGTGGCCGAGGCCTTCAGCGAGGTCGCCGAAGGCTTTGCCAACATCGCCCAGCGCTACGCCGACAGCGACGAGGCGCTGGGGCTGGAACTGCAGCGGCTGGAAGACGCGGTGGTGGAAAGCATCGAGCTGACGCCGCCTGAACCCTGATCGCGCTGGGCGGTTGTCGAGGATTGCCGTATAAGGAGCGCAGCGCCCCAGAGAGGTACGCCAGGAAGCCTGATGAAAACCCCGAAACGCCTGGAGCCGTTGATCGAAGACGGCCTGATCGATGAAGTATTGCGCCCGCTGATGAGCGGCAAGGAAGCAGCAGTCTACGTGGTGCGCTGCGGCGCCGAGCTGCGCTGCGCCAAGGTCTACAAGGAAGCCAACAAACGCAGCTTCCGCCAGGCCGCCGAGTACCAGGAAGGCCGCAAGGTGCGCAACAGCCGCCAGGCCCGCGCCATGGCCAAGGGCACCAAGTACGGTCGCAAGGAGCAGGAAGACGCCTGGCAGAACGCCGAGGTGGCTGCGTTGTTCCGCCTGGCCAACGCCGGGGTACGCGTACCCAAGCCTTACGATTTCCTCGACGGCGTGCTGTTGATGGAGATGGTCGCCGACGAAGAGGGCGACGCCGCGCCGCGCCTGAACGACGTGGTGATGGAGCCTGAGCTGGCCCGTGACTTCCACGAATTCCTCATCCGCCAGATCGTCATGATGCTCTGCGCGGGCCTCGTGCACGGCGACCTGTCGGAATTCAACGTGCTGGTCGGCCCGGACGGTCCGGTGATCATCGACCTGCCGCAGGCCGTGGACGCCGCCGGCAACAACCACGCCTTCCGCATGCTCGAGCGCGACGTGGGCAACATGGCCGCCTACTTCGGCCGCTTCGCCCCGGAGCTCAAGTACACCCACTACGCCAAGGAAATGTGGGCCCTCTACGAGGACGGCAAGCTGCAGCCGGACACCCCGCTGACCGGGCACTTCGACGATCCGGAAGACGAGGCGGACGTGGATTCGGTATTGCGCGAGATTGCCGAGGCCATGCGCGAGCAGGAGCGCCGCGAAGCCGGCCGCGCCGCCCAGGACGCTCCGCAGCAACGCGACGAGCCGCCGCCTCCGCCGTGGGAACAGGCCTGAGCCCATTGCCCGGCGAATCTGAGCTGCTTGCGCTGATCGCCGGGCAACCTCAACGCCTGCACCTGCTGCGCGTGGTGCGCGATCACGGCCCGCAAGGCGCCTGGATCGCTGCCGGATTTGTGCGCAACGCGGTGTGGGACGCCTTGCATGGCTATGACGAGCCCACGCCGCTTGGTGATATCGACGTGTTGTATTTCGCGACCGACAGCCTGGAGCCCGAGGCGGATTACGCCTGGGAGCGCCGGCTGCTGGAGGCCTGCCCGGACCAGCCCTGGTCGGTGCGCAACCAGGCGCGGATGCACCGGCGCAATGGCGATGCGCCCTACAGGGATTGCGCCGATGCGATGTGCCGCTGGCCGGAGGTCTGCACGGCGGTAGCGCTGCGACTGCGGGGGGATTCCCTGGAGCTGCTGGCGCCGTTGGGGATCGACGACCTCTGGGCGCTGCGGGTCCGGCCCACCGAGCACTTCCGCGCCAAGCCGCACCTCTACCGCGAGCGTATCGCCGCGAAGAACTGGCCGGCGAACTGGCCGAAGCTGCGTATCGATACCCCGTAAATCCTTTTCGCCGATATCGCCGTCATGCTCTGCGTAGGATGGGTGGAGCGCAGCGATACCCATGCTGATGGTTTCCCGGGATTGATGGGTATCGCTTCGCTCCACACCATCCTACGCACGGTTCCTGCTTTGGCTTGGGTGGATTCCCGTCTGGTCCTGCGAAAGAACTGTAAGCCCTCAACTGTATCCATACATTTCAGACGCGGGCTGTTAGTTTTGCCTGATCCCACCCCGAGCGCTCTGCCATGCCCCTCCGCCACGTTCTCCTCGCCCTGCTGGTCACCCTGATCTGGGGCGTCAACTTCGTCGTGATCAAGGTCGGCCTGCACGACTTCCCGCCGCTGCTGTTCTGCGCCCTGCGCTTCGCCCTGGCGGCGCTGCCGCTGATCTTCCTGCGCGGCCCGCTGCCGGCGCCGTTCTGGCGTATCGTGCAGATCGGCGTACTGCTGGGTGTGGTCAAGTTCGGGCTGCTGTTCGTCGGCATGCACATCGGCATGCCCGCCGGCCTGTCGTCGCTGGTGCTGCAGAGTCAGGTGTTCTTCACCGTGCTGATCGCCGCCGCCTTCCTCGGCGAGCGTCCCAGCCCGCGCGCCCTGATCGGCCTGGCGCTGGCCGCCGGTGGCCTGCTGCTGATCGGCCTGGAGCGCCCCATGGGCGACAGCCTGGTAGCCTTCCTGCTGGTGATTGCCGCCGCGCTGGCCTGGGCCTTCTCCAACATCGCCACCAAGCGCTCCGGCGCCAGCGACATGCTGCGCCTGATCAGTTGGGTCAGCCTGATCCCGCCACTGCCGCTGTTGGTCCTCTCGTGGATATTTGAAGGCCAGGAAGCCATCGAGCACGCCGTGCTGAACATCAGCTTGAGCGGGATGGGCGCGCTGCTCTACATCGCCTTCTTCGCCACCACCGTCGGCTTCGGCCTGTGGAGTTTCCTGCTGCGCCGCTACCCGGCCAGCCAGGTCACGCCTTTCGCCCTGGCCGTGCCGGTGTCGGGCCTGCTGTCGGGCTGGCTGTTCCTTGGCGAAGACCTCACCACCCAGGACTGGATGGCTTGCGTGCTGGTGTTCGTCGGCCTCGCCGTGACCGTGCTGCCGGCCTCTATCTGGCGTCGCCGTGCGGTGGCCAGCGCGTAGGGCGGATAAAGCGGAACGCTTTATCCGCCGTTATCCCGTAGGGTGCATAACGCCTGCGGCGTTATGCACCCTACGGGATGGAATAGCCTTCAGTGACAGCAATTCCCCGACTCCAGGTCCTTGAGGATCGGGCAGTCCGGGCGGTGGTCGCCCTGGCAGTGGTCGCTGAGCTCCTGCAGGGTGTCGCGCAGGCTGCTGAGTTCGGCGATCTTGCGGTTGAGTTCGTTGATGTGCCGGGCGGCCAGGGCCTTCACATCGGCGCTGGCGCGGGCGCGGTCCTGCCAGAGGGCAAGCAGTTGGCCGACTTCCTCCAGCGAGAAGCCGAAGTCCCGCGAGCTGCGGATGAACGCCAGGGTGTGCAGGTCCTGCTCGCTGTAGTGGCGGTAGCCGCTGGCGCTGCGGCCGGCGGGGGCCAGCAGGCCGGTGGATTCGTAGTAGCGGATCATCTTCGCGGTCAGGCCGCTTTTCTTCGCCGCTTCGCCGATGTTCATGCCGATGTCTCCTGAACGAACGCCCCCGCTTCTCGGGCGGGGGCGTGGGGCTTATTGGTGATCACGCGGTTTCCAGCGCTTGAGCAGCAGGGCGTTGCTCACCACGCTGACACTGGAGGCAGCCATCGCCGCGCCGGCGACCATGGGGTTGAGCAGGCCGAAGGCGGCCAGCGGGATGCCCACCAGGTTGTAGATGAAGGCCCAGAACAGGTTCTGGCGGATCTTCGCGTAGGTGCGCCGGGAGATGTCCAGCGCCGCCGGAACCAGGCGCGGGTCGCCACGCATCAGGGTGATGCCGGCGGCGTGCATGGCGACGTCGGTGCCGCCACCCATGGCGATGCCCACGTCTGCCGCAGCCAGTGCCGGGGCGTCATTGATGCCATCGCCGACCATCGCCACGACCTTGCCTTGCTGGCGCAGCGCGCCGACCACGGCAGCCTTGTCGCCGGGCAAAACCTCGGCGTGTACGTCGTCCAGGCCCAGGGCGTCGGCCACGACCTTGGCGCTGCCACGGTTGTCGCCGGTGATCAGGTGACTGGCGATGCCGCGCTCGCGCAGGGCGTCGATGGCGGTCTTCGCACCTTCCTTGAGGCTGTCGCCGAAGGCGAACAGGGCGATCACCCGTGCCTGCGGCTCGCGTTCGATGAGCCAGGACAGCGTGCGGCCTTCTGCTTCCCAGCGCTGTGCCGATTCAGTGAGCGCGCCGGGCTGAAGCTGGGCTTCGTCGAGCATCCGGCGGTTGCCCAGTGCCAGCAGGCGGCCGTCGATGCGGCCCTGGATGCCCCGGCCGGTCAGGGCCTGGGTGGCCTCGGCGGCGGCAGGGTTCAGGCTGCGTTCGGCGCAGGCGTCGAGCACGGCACGGGCCAGCGGGTGTTCGCTGCCGCGCTGCAGGGCGCCGGCCAGGGCGAGGGCTTTGGCCTCGGCGCCGTTCGCCGCGAGGTTGGTGATGCGCGGCTGGCCGGAGGTCAGGGTGCCGGTCTTGTCGAAGGCCACGGCGGTCACGGCGTGGGCGACTTCCAGGGCTTCGGCGTCCTTGATCAGGATGCCGTATTTCGCCGCGACGCCGGTTCCGGCCATGATCGCGGTCGGGGTGGCGAGGCCGAGGGCGCAGGGGCAGGCGATGACCAGCACGGCCACGGCGTTGATCAGTGCCTGTTCCCAGCCGGCGCCGGCGATCAGCCAGCCGACCAGGGTGAGCAGGGCGATGCCGATCACCACCGGGACGAACACGTTGCTGACCTTGTCCACCAGCTTCTGGATCGGCGCCTTGGCGGCCTGGGCGTCTTCCACCAGGCGGATGATTCTGGCCAGCACGGTCTCGCCGCCCAGCGCGGTGGTCTTCACGCGCAGTACGCCTTCGCCGTTGATCGCACCACCGGTGACCGGATCGCCGACGTCCTTGGGCACCGGCAGGCTTTCGCCGGTGATCAGGGCTTCGTCGGCGTGGCTCTGCCCGGCGAGGACTTCGCCGTCCACCGGGAAGCGTTCGCCAGGGCGCACCAGCACTTCGTCACCCAGGCGCAGTTCGGCGATGGCGACGTCTTCCTCGACGCCGTCCCGCACGCGGGTGGCGCGTTCCGGGCGCAGGGCCTCGAGGGCGCGGATGGCGGCGGCGGTCTGGCGCTTGGCGCGGCTTTCCAGGTACTTGCCGAGCAGGATCAGGGTGATGACCACGGCGCTGGCTTCGAAGTACAGGTGCGGCATCTGCCCCGGAGCGGCGGCGTACCAGAGGTACAGGCTCAGGCCGTAGCCGGCGCTGGTGCCGAGGGCGACCAGCAGGTCCATGTTGCCGCTGCGGGCGCGCACTGCCTTGTAGGCGGACACATAGAAGCGTGCGCCGATAAGGAATTGCACGGGCGTGGCGAGGAGGAATTGCACCCAGGCCGGCAGCATCCAGTGCTGGCCGAACCAGTCGCCCACCATCGGCAGCACCAGCGGCAGCGACAGCAGGATGGCGGCGGCCAGCCACCAGCGCTCGCGCGCCAGACGGGCCACGGCCGGATCCACGGCGGGCTGATCGGGTTCGATGGGGCGGGCCTTGTAGCCCGCCTTGTCGACGGCGGTGATCAGCGCGGCGGCGTCCACCGCGCCGAGCAGTTCGACGTGGGCGCGCTCGCTGGCCAGGTTGACGCTGGCCGAGCGCACGCCGGGGACCTTATTGAGGGCGCGTTCGACGCGGCCGACGCAGCTGGCGCAGGTCATACCGTCGATGGCCAGTTCCAGGCTATGGGCCGGTACCTGGTAGCCGGCCTGTTCGACAGCGGCGACCAGCGCCGGCAGGGTCTCACCGCTGGATGGCGCGGCGAGCTGCACGCGGGCCTGCTCGCTGGCGAGGTTGACGCTGGCGTCCTGCACGCCGGGCACTTTGCGCAGGGCGCGCTCGACGCGTCCTGCACAACTGGCGCAGGTCATCCCGGAGACGGGGAGGTCGAGTTCGATGGGGTTGGCGCTGTTCATGGGGCTTCTCCCTGAAGTTCCCCGATAGCATCAACCTTGACACGAGGGCAAGGTCAACCCTCGTTCGCTGCCAGCTTGTCGCAGGTCAAAGCCGTGACCGGAATCAGCTGCCGCTGGAGACCGGCATGAGATACAGCCCGCTCTCGCTGTTGGCGATGCGGAACTTGCGCACTTCGCCGGCGTGCAGCTGCACGGACTGGGCGCGCAACGGCTGGATGCCGCTGCGGCAGAGGCCGGAGTTGGCGGTCTGCAGGCGCAGGGAGACCTCGCCCGGCGGCAGGTTGAGGGCGATTTCGCCTTCGGGCTGCAGACGCGAGACCTTTTCGTCCTGGACATACAGATCGATGTCGCAGGCGGTGCCGGTGTCCAGCCGTTCACGGCTGACGATCAGCACGGCATAGGCCACCGGCTGGGCGTCGGGCACCGGCCAGGAACCGGGCGTGCTTGGCGGTGGCGTGGCCGGGGAGGTGGGTACGGGCGGCGCCGAGGGTTCCTCGGGCATGCCATCGGCCCAGGCGCTCGAAGGCGTTCCGGCAAAGGGCAGGGCGGCGGCGAAGCCGGCGGCGATTAAAAGGGAACGGCGCATGGCGTTCTCCGACGAGTCAGCTGTTTCCGCAGCTTGGCTGAGAGCCTGACGTAGGACAAGTGCAAGGCGAGTGCAACGCGAGAGGCTTGACCTTGCCACGGTGGCAAGGTCGAGACTGCATCCAACGCTTCAATCCATCAGAGGAGACATTCCATGCACACCTTCAATGTCAAAGGCATGAGCTGCGGCCACTGCGTGCGGGCCATCACCCAGGCGGTACAGGCGCTGGACGCCGCAGCGGACGTGCAGGTCGACCTGGGCGCCGGTGAAGTCCGCGTTGCCAGCCGGCTGGACGAACCCGCGATCCTCGCGGCGATCCGCGAGGAAGGCTACGAGGCCGAGGCGGCCTGAGGTTTCATCCCTTCCGGGCCGGCGTTCTGCCGGCCCTTACGCCTGTGCCGGGTGCCAGTCGCGCACCAGGCCACGGAACACGGCGTCGAACAGTTCGCGGGTTTCCTGCAGCGGGTCGAACAGGGCCGGGTCGCGCAGCCAGTCGCTGAGCAGGCCGAAGATCATCGCGTGCACCGCGCGCGAGGCAATCTTGGGCGTCACGCCGGGCATCAGCCGCGTGCGGCAGTCCTCGCGGCTGAACAGCTGCTCGCAAAGCTCGATGAACTGCCGGACGAACTGGTTGTGACGTTCCTCGGCATCGCGCAGCTCATCGGTGAACTCGCAGCGCTGCAGGAGGATGGTGAGGATGCGTCGGCGCTGCTCGTCGCGGGCGAGGTTCTCGACCACTTCCACGCTGAGTTGGAACAGCGATTCGATCGGGTCGTGACCGTCGCACCCGGACAGCCGCTGCGCCAGTTGCTCAGGCGGCAGGCGGACCTGGTTGAGCATGTCGTTGAACAGGTGCGCCTTGTTCTGGAAGTGCCAGTACACCGCCCCGCGGGTGACGCCAGCGGCGCGCGCGATCTCTTCCAGGCTGGTATTTGAGACGCCTTTCGCAAAGAAAAGGCCTTCAGCCGAGTCGAGAATCGTCTGACGGGTTCGTTCCGAATCTTCTTTAGTTCTTCGCATGGCGCTTGGTGGTATACAGGCTAGGATCACTGGGTGACAGGCAGTTTACTGATTTTATTGCGCTAACAGTGCTTTACAGACACTGGCGTAGGTAAAAGTCACGCAGTCGTCGTCTTTTTGGGGTTCCGCCGTCAGTCATTTCCATGGAGAGGTTACATGCCGTTTGCCCGTCGTTTGCCCGTCGCGCTTGCTGTCGTTGGGTTGCCAGTCCTGTTCGCTGCCTGGGCCCAGGCCGAGGACAAACCGGCTGCGGCAGCGCCCCCGCCCCCGGCAGTGACGGTCGAAGTGGCCAAGAGTGCTCCGGTGCCGCTGACCTTCGAGTACGCCGCGCGGACCGCCGGCTATCGCGAAGTGGAAGTGCGCGCCCAGGTCAGCGGCATCCTGCAGCGCCGCACCTACGAGGAAGGCCGGCCGGTGAAGGAAGGCCAGGTGCTGTTCCGCATCGACCCGCGCCCCTACCAGGCC
Source organism: Pseudomonas sp. PDM19 (assembly GCF_014852215.1). Lineage (NCBI taxonomy): Bacteria > Pseudomonadati > Pseudomonadota > Gammaproteobacteria > Pseudomonadales > Pseudomonadaceae > Pseudomonas > Pseudomonas sp. PDM19. Next base: position 288,863 of record NZ_JACVBG010000003.1, read on the forward strand.
GCGCTGGGCCAGGCCAAGGGGTCGCTGGCACAGACCCAGGCGCGCTACCGGCAGACCGAGCGTGACCTCAAGCGGATCCGCGAGCTGCAGGCCAAGGGCTTCGCCAGCGAAAGCGAGCTGGACCGCTACACCTCCGATTTCGAACAGGCCAAGGCCGACGTCGAGGCCGCCCGCGCCAACGTCCAGGCCAAGCAGATCGACCTCAACTACACCACGGTCACCGCGCCGATTTCCGGCATGGCGAGCAAGGAAGTGCGCTCCGAAGGCAGCCTGGTGGTGGCCAGCGACCCGAACTCCAGCCTGCTGACCAAGCTCACCCAGCTCGACCCGGTGTACGTCAACTTCGCCTACCCCGACACCCAGGCGACACAGATGAACGATGGCGTGAAGAGCGGCCGCTACCTCCTGCCCAAGGACGGCAAGCTGACCGCCGAGCTGCGCTTCGGCGACGGCAGCAAGTACCCCATCGAAGGCGTCGTCGACTTCACCGACAGCTTCGTCAATACCGGCACTGGCACGGTGAACGCCCGCGCCGTGGTGCCCAACCCGCACAACCTGCTGATCCCCGGCCAGTTCGTGCGCATCCTGATCACCGGCATCACCCAGAGCAACGCCGTGACCCTGCCCGAGCGCGCGCTGGCCCAGGGGCCGCGCGGCACCTTCGTCTACGTGGTGGACAAGGACGGTTTCGCCCGCGTGCGCCAGGTGACCACGACCAAGACCGTGGATGGCCGCTGGATCATCGATGCCGGTGTGGATGACGGTGATCGGGTGATAGTCGACGGGCTGCTCAAGGTACGCCCCGACCAGCCGGTCAAGGCCGTGGAAGGTGGCGCGCAGGAATCTGCCGCCAATACCGCTTCGTCCCAGTCCTAAGGAGCGCCCATCGTGATTTCGCGCTTCTTCATCGAACGTCCGGTGTTCGCGATGGTGATTTCCATCGTGATCCTGCTCGCGGGCCTGGTGGCCATGCGCGCGCTGCCCATCGCCCAGTACCCGGAAATCGTGCCGCCGGAAGTCTCCGTGACGGCCTCCTACCCGGGCGCCAGCTCCCAGGTCATCGCCGAAACCGTGGCCGCTCCGCTGGAGCAGGAAATCAACGGCGTGGAGGGCATGATCTACCAGCTGTCCAACTCCGACGCCAGCGGCGCCATGAGCCTGACCGTGTACTTCGAGGTCGGCACCGACCCCGACCAGGCCACCATCGACGTCAACAACAAGGTGCAGGCGGCGCTCGCCAAGCTGCCCGAGGAAGTGCGCCGGCAGGGCGTGAAGGTGGAGAAGAAATCCTCCGACATCCTGCAGGTGGTGACGCTGTTTTCGCCGGACAACTCCCGCGACCCGATCTTCATCAGCAACTACGCGCTGATCAACGTGATCGACGACCTCAAGCGGATTCCCGGTGTCGGCGACGTCAGCCAGTTCGGTTCCAAGGACTATTCGATGCGCATCTGGCTGCGGCCGGACAAGCTGGCGCAGTACAACCTTACGCCCACCGACGTGGTGAACGCGGTGCGCGAGCAGAACTCGCAGTTCGCCGCCGGCAGCTTCGGCCAGCAGCCGATGAAGGAGCCGCAGGACTTCACCTACATGGCCACCGCGCAGGGTCGCTTCACCGATCCGAAGGAGTTCGAGAACGTCATCCTGCGCAGTGATTCCACTGGCGCCAGCCTGCTGCTCAAGGACGTGGCGCGGGTCGAGCTGGGCGCGCAGGACTACTCCCTGGTTACCTCGCTCAACGGCCAGCAGAACGCTGCCTTCGGTATCTACCTGCAACCGGGCGCCAACGCCCTGGACACCGCCGAGGCCGTGCGTACGCACATGGAAGCGCTGGCCAAGCGTTTCCCGCAGGGCATCGCCTTCAAGATTCCCTACGACACCACTACCTTCGTGAAGGTGTCCATCGAGGAGGTGATCCATACCTTCATCGAGGCGCTGATCCTGGTGATGGTGGTGGTGTTCATCTTCCTGCAGAACATCCGCGCCACGCTGATCCCGGTGCTGGCGATCCCGGTGTCGCTGGTCGGCACCTTCGCCGGCATGTACCTGATGGGCTTCTCCATCAACCTGTTGTCGCTGTTCGGCATGGTGCTGGCGATCGGCATCGTGGTGGACGACGCCATCGTGGTACTGGAGAACGTCGAGCGGGTAATGCGCACCGAGAAGCTCAGCCCGAAAGAGGCGGCGATCAAGGCCATGGAGGAAGTGACCGGGCCGATCATCGCCATCGTGCTGGTGCTCTGCGCGGTATTCATCCCGGTCGGCTTCCTCGGCGGTCTGGCGGGCCAGATGTACAAGCAGTTCGCGATCACCATCGCCGTGTCGGTGGTGATCTCCGGCATCGTCGCGCTGACGCTCTCTCCTGCGCTCTGCGCGCTGATCCTCAAGCCCGAGCACAAAGAGCCGGCTGCGCCGTTCCGCTGGTTCAACAACGCCTTCGAACGCATCACCAACGGCTACGGCGCCGGGGTGCAGTTCTTCCTCAAGCGGGCAGCTCTCGGCCTGATACTGTTCGGCGGCATGATCGCGCTGCTGGTCATCCTGTTCGGTCGGGTGCCCGGCTCGCTGGTGCCTGACGAAGACCAGGGTTACGTGCTCAACGCCTACTTCCTGCCACCGGCGGCTTCGCTGAGCCGTACCGAGAAGCTCACCGGCGACGTGACCCAGGAACTGATGAAGCATCCGGCCGTGGCCGACGTGGTGACCTTTGCCGGTTTCGACATCCTCACCTTCGGCACCCGCAGCAACGCCGGGGTGTCCTTCGTCACCCTGAAGGACTGGAAGGAGCGCAACACGCCCGAGCTGGACGCACGCAACCTGACCCGCGAGTTCATGAAGATGGGGGCGGGCCAGGAAGACGGTGTGGTGATGTCCTTCAACCCGCCGCCGATCACCGGCATGAGTACCACCGGCGGCTTCGAGGCCTACATCCAGGACCGCAGCGGCGGCACCTCCGAGCAGCTCGAGGAGATCACCACCAAGTTCCTTGCAGCGGCCGGCAAGCGCCCTGAACTGGCGGGGCTGAACACCACCTTCAACGCCAACGTGCCGCAGTACTACGTCGACCTGGACCGTACCAAGGCGCGTTCCCTGGGTGTGGCCATCGACGACGTGTTCACGGCCATGCAGTCCACCTTCGGCAGCTACTACGTCAACGACTTCACCCTCTACGGGCGGACCTGGCAGGTCTCCCTGGAGTCGGAGCCGGAGTTCCGCCGCAAGCCGGACGACCTCAGCCAGGTCTTCGTCCGCTCGTCCACCGGCGATCTGGTGCCGCTGACCACGCTGGTCTCGGTCAAGCGCATCCTCGGCCCGGACTCCTACGCGCGCTTCAACGTGTTCCCGGCGGCCAAGCTGCTCGGCGGCCCGGCGCCCGGCTACAGCTCCGGCCAGGCGCTGGCGGCCATGCAGGAAGTGGCCGACCAGGTGCTGGGTGAGGACTACTCGCTGGCCTGGATCGGCTCGGCCTACCAGGAACTGGCGACCCAGGGTTCGGGCAGCACCGCGTTCATCTTCGGCCTGATCCTGGTGTTCCTCATCCTCGCCGCCCAGTACGAACGCTGGACCCTGCCGCTGGCGGTGGTCACTGCGGTGCCCTTCGCGGTGTTCGGTGCGATCCTGGCGATCTGGCTGCGTGGGCTGGATAACGACGTGTACTTCCAGGTCGGCCTGGTGACCCTGATCGGCCTGGCGGCGAAAAACGCCATCCTGATCATCGAGTTCGCCGTGCTGTGCCGCGAGGAGCAGGGTATGGGCCCGGTCGAAGCGGCGCTGGAGGCGGCCAAGCTGCGCTTCCGCCCCATCGTGATGACCTCACTGGCCTTCATCCTGGGTTGCGTGCCGCTGGCCATCAGCACTGGCGCCGGTTCCGCGAGTCGCCATTCCATCGGCACCGGGGTGATCGGCGGGATGCTCGCCGCGACCCTGCTGGCGACCTTCCTCATCCCGATGTTCTACATGCTGGTGGAGTCGGCCGCGGACAAGGTCGGCGGCCGCAAGGCCAAGGCCAAGCCCGAGCCAGAGGGCGCGCACGAAGCCTGATGCGAAAGCGGGCCCGGCCGGTGTGGCCGGACCCGCTTCTCCCATTGTTTCGGGAGTTGCCTGGGGAGTTGCTTAGGGAGCTTGCTAATTTTCCGGCGCTCGCCACAATGCAAGGCTTCGCCGCGCCTTCCCTGCGCGCCAATCCGTTAGCCACACCTGCCTGCCTGCGGTCTCTGCCGCCCTTCGGTGGACGCGTGTGACCAGGTGATCCATGAACCTCCGCATCCTGCTGATCCTCGGCGCCCTCAGCGCCTTCGGGCCCATGGCCATCGACTTCTACCTGCCCAGCTTCCCGGCGCTGGCGCAGGCCTTCGGCACCGACGTCGAGCACATCCAGCTGAGCCTGTCGGCCTACTTCGCCGGCCTCGCCATCGGCCAACTGCTCTACGGCCCGCTGGCCGACCGCATCGGCCGGCGCATCCCCTTGCTGCTGGGGGTGAGCATCTTCACCCTGGCGTCGCTCGCCTGCGCCTTCGCGCCGAACCTGGAATGGCTGATCGGCGCGCGCTTCGTCCAGGCCCTGGGTGGCTGCGCGGGGATGGTGATCTCGCGGGCGGTGGTGCGTGACCTGTGCGACCCGATCGCCGCCGCCAAGGCTTTCTCGCAGCTGATGCTGGTGATGGGCCTGGCGCCGATCCTCGCGCCGCTGGGTGGCGGGTTGCTGCTGAGCCTGTCCGGCTGGCAGTCGATCTTCTATTGCCTGACGCTGTTCAGCGCCCTGGCCGGCGGCGCCATCGCCCTGTGGCTGCCCGAGACCATCCCGAGCGGACCTCGCCCGCCGTTGCGCGGAGCACTGAAGCAGTACCGCGCGCTGTTCCGCGACCGCTCCTTCATCACCTATGCGCTTACCGGCGGCGTGGCCATCGCCGGGATGTTCTCCTACATCGCTGGCTCGCCCTTCGTCTTCATCGAACTCTACGGCGTGCCGGCCGAGCACTACGGCTGGATATTCGGCAGCAATGCGGCGGGCTTCATCCTGATGGCGCAGGTCAACGCGCGGCTGCTGCGCTATCGCGGGCCGGGGTTCTGGCTGCGCCGGGCGGTGTGGGTGTACTTCGGCTGCGGCGTGGCGCTGCTGGCGATCACCCTGGCCAAGCCCGAGCACCTGTGGCCGCTGCTGGTACCGTTGTTCGGCGCCATCGCCAGCCTGGGCTTCCTGCTGCCCAACTCCTCGGCCTGCGCCATGGCCAGCCAGGGTCGGCACGCGGGCAGCGCCTCGGCGCTGATGGGCAGCCTGCAGTTCACCGTCGCCGCCTGCGCTTCGGCGCTGGTCGGTGCTTTGCACGACGGCTCGGCACTGCCGATGGCAGTGGTCATCACCGTCTGCGGCTTGGTGGCCGCGGTGCTCGGCTGGCTGAGCGGGCAGATCAGCGAACGCGCGGCCTGATCAGCTGGCGGCGCGTTGCACCAGTTCGGGTAGCCGGTGCGGGGCCTTCAGGCGGGCTTCGAGGGTCGCGACGAAACTGCGCGCCTCGAGCTCGCTGCGGAAGCCCACGGCCTGCTGGTCGAGACAGACTTCCCACGGTTGGTCTTTGCGCAAGCGGGACGGACGGACGAGGATGTTCACGGTGCTCACCCCTGTGCTGTCAGGTGAAAAGGGACTCTCAGTGTAGTCCTGTCACATGGCGGTAGCAGGTGCGACCTGTGGTCGCCGACATGCGGTGGCGGCGCCGCCGGAAAACTCTCCAGCTCCCGTGCCAGAGCGCTCCATCCGCCGTCGTGCCGCTTCGCTGAAAAATCCTGCAAAGCATTACTGCCGGCCCGCTTGCGGGGCGGGCGGCAGGACTACGACCAAAGGTTGATGGTGGGGTGGCGATCCCCGTCCATACTCGTTGTTCGACCTCGATAACAACAATAAGAGGCAGTGACGATGAGTTACCGGCAGTCCCATGACCGCTCCATCGCGGAGCCTTCCGCCTTCTGGGCCGAACAGGCCGGCCGCGTGGCCTGGTACCGCGCGCCGCAGGACACCCTGCAGGCCCTGCCCGACGGCAGCCACCGCTGGTTCGCCGATGGCCGCCTGAACACCTGCTACCTCGCCCTCGACCGGCAGATCGAGCTGGGCCGCGGCAACCAGGCCGCGCTGATCTACGACTCCCCCGTGACCAATACCCAGCAGCGCTTCAGCTACCTGGAGCTGCGCGATGAAGTCGCGCGCCTGGCTGGCGCCCTGCGCGCGCTGGGGGTGGAGAAGGGCGACGGGGTGATCATCTACATGCCGATGGTGCCCCAGGCGGCCATGGCCATGCTCGCCTGTGCCCGGCTCGGCGCGGTGCACTCGGTGGTTTTCGGTGGTTTTGCGCCCCACGAACTGGCGCTGCGCATTGACGACGCCAGACCCAAGCTGGTGCTCACCGCCTCCTGCGGCCTGGAGTTCGAGCGGGTGATCGAATACAAGCCGCTGGTGGACAAGGCCCTGGAGCTGGCCAGCCACAAGCCGGCCCATGTGCTGGTGCTGCAACGCCCGCAGGCGATGGCGGAGCTCAAGGCCGGCCGCGACCTCGACTGGCGCGAAACCCTGGCCCACGCGCAACCGGCCGACCCGGTGGAAGTCGCCAGTGGCGACCCGCTGTACATCATGTACACCTCCGGCACCACCGGGAAACCCAAGGGCATCGTGCGCGACAACGGCGGCCACGCGGTAGCGCTGAGCTATGCACTGCCGACCATCTTCGGCCTGCAGCCGGGGGATGTCTGGTGGGGCGTCTCCGACGTCGGCTGGGTGGTCGGCCACTCGCTGATCGTCTACGGACCGCTGATGAATGGCTGCACCACGGTGTTCTACGAAGGCAAGCCGGTGCGCACCCCTGATGCGGGCAGCTACTGGCGGGTGATCGAGGAGCACAAGGTCAACAGCCTGTTCTGCGCGCCCACGGCAATCCGCGCGATCCGCAAGGAAGACCCCCAGGGCGACCTGCTCAAACGTTACGACCTGAGCTCGCTGCGCCACCTGTTCCTCGCCGGCGAGAAGCTCGACAGCAGCACCCAGCACTGGCTGGAGGAACTCACCGGCAAGCCGGTGCACGACCACTGGTGGCAGACCGAGACCGGCTGGCCGGTGACCGCGCCCTGCACCGGCCTGGGCGACCACGACCTGCGCGCCGGCTCCACCAACCGTGCGGTGCCCGGTTACCACGTGCAGGTGGTGGACGACGAGGGTCGGCTGCTCGGGGCGAACGAGCAGGGCTCCATCGTCATTGCCCTGCCGCTTCCGCCCGGCTGCGCGCAGACACTGTGGAGCGATCATCCGCGCTACCTGCAGGCGTACCTGAAGACCTATCCCGGCTACTACCACACTGGCGACGGCGGCTATGTGGACGAGGAGGGCTTCGTCTACATCATGGGCCGCACCGACGACGTGATTAACGTCTCCGGCCACCGTCTATCCACCGGCGAGATGGAGGAGCTGCTGGCGCTGCACGAGGCCGTCGCCGAGTGCGCGGTGATCGCCGTGCAGGATGACCTCAAGGGGCATGTGCCGCTGGGGCTGGTGGTGCTCAAGGACGGCGCGCAGGCGACCGAGGCCAACCTGCAGCGCGAGCTGGTGGCGCTGGTGCGCGAGCGCATCGGCGCGCTGGCCTGCTTCCAGCGCGCGGTGGTGGTCAAGCGCCTGCCCAAGACCCGCTCGGGCAAGATCCTGCGCGCGGTGCTGCGCAAGATCGCCGACGGCGAGAGCTATGCGCCGCCTTCCACCATCGACGACCCGGCGATCCTCGGCGAGATTGCCGAGCGCCTCGATCAGGCCGGCCTGGCCAAGGCGGGCTGATATCCCACGACGCCGGTACTGCCGGCGTATTTCCAGGGCCGCACTCGTTGCGGCCCTTTTTTATCTGCAGGGTGAGTGCGGGACTGCAGGAATAAAGGCCAATCGCCATCTAGAATGATGTCAACGAGCCTCTACTTGCGGTGTGGCGTTCATGGTCAATCCTGTGGTCCTCGACGAGGAGGAGCTCGAAGCGCTGCGCGAAGTGACCGCGCGGGCGCCGCGCAAGCCGCTGGTGCTGGTGGTCGATGACGACCTTGAAGTGCTGGCCGAGCTGCGCGAACTGATCGAGGGGGCAAACCTGCGCTGCCTGACCGCCGGCAGCGCCGTCGAAGCGCTGCGGCGCATCCGTCGCGACGAGTCGGACATCGACCTGCTGGTGACCGACCTGCGCATGGAGCACCAGGGCGCGGGGCTGGACCTGATCCGCGAACTGAACGAGGTCGGCACCTTCCTGCCGATCATCGTCCTGTCCGGCCAGGCCGATGCTCGCGACGTAATCGAGGCGATGCGGCTGAACGTGCTGGATTTCATGGTCAAGCCGCTGGACCCGCTGTACTTCCTCGACCTGCTCAGCCGTTATCTGTAGGACCGTGCAACGGGCGAGCCCGATAACGGCGTTACAGCGTCTGTGCCTTGAAGGTATCGCACTTGCCCGGCGCACCGCTCTCGAAGCCGATCTTGAACCAGCGCACGCGCTGCGCGGACGAACCGTGGGTGAAGGAATCGGGCATCACCGTGCCGCGCGCCTGGCGCTGCAGGTGGTCGTCGCCGATGGCGTTGGCGGCGTTCAGCGCCTCTTCCACGTCGCCCGGCTCCAGCCAGTTCAGGCGCTGCTGGGCGTGATTGGCCCAGACACCGGCAAAGCAGTCGGCCTGCAGTTCCTGGCGCACCGAAAGCCCGTTGGCGCCTTCCATGCGCGCGCCGCGCTGGCGGGCGGCGTTGATCTTCGCGGAGATGCCCAGCAGGTTCTGCACGTGGTGGCCGACCTCGTGGGCGATCACGTAGGCCTGGGCGAAGTCGCCGGCGGCGGAGAACTTCTGTTCCATCTCGCGGAAGAAACCGAGGTCGAGGTACACGCGGTGGTCGCCCGGGCAGTAGAACGGCCCGACCGCCGAGGAGGCGAAGCCGCACGCCGAGTTCACCCCGCCGTTGAACAGGATCAGCTTGGGCTGTTCGTACTGCTGGTTGCTGCGGGAGAAGATCTCACCCCAGGTGTCCTCGGTATCGCCGAGAATCGAGCGGACGAAGTCCACCTGTGGATCGTTGCCGGTGGCCGGCTTGCCTTGCGTCGGCCGCGCCGGCGCCTGCTGCTGGGAGACGTCCATCTGGCCGAGCAGCGAGCCGAGGATGGTCATCGGGTCCTGCCCGGAGAGCAGGCCGATCACCACCACGATGGCCACGCCGCCCAGGCTCAGGCCGCGACCGCCGATGCGCATGCCTCCGCCACCGCCACCGCCCATGCCACCACCGCCGCTGTCATCGCGGGCATCCACTACGTTGTCGCTGCGTCGTCCTTTGCGCCATTGCATGGCGGCATCTCCATCGAACAGGTGGGTTCAGTGTTGTCGCGGGTGGGGCTGGCCGCCAGCCCGGTCGTCAGGCGAAACGGTGCAGCAGCTCGGCGCGGGCGAGCAGTTGCACGTCGCCGCCGACGCGGACCTCATCATCCTGGCCGACCTGCACGTCGAGCCGACTGGGGCGGCCGACGAAGCGGCCCTGGGCCAGCTGGAACAGCTCGCCGCGGCGGGCCTTGCCCAGTTCCACCAGGTAGGCGGCAACGGGGCCGGCGGCGCTGCCGGTGGCGACGTCCTCGATGACCCCGGCGCCATCCCAGGTGCGGCCCTCGCGATTATCCACATCCAGCACGAAAACGAAGGCGGCGTTGAGTTTGGCCAGCTCGGCTGCCAGATCCGTGCGCTGGCGCACGCGGCCCAGGGCCTCGCTGCGTACCGGCAGCAGCAGGTAGGGCAGGCCGGTGCTGACCACGGCGGCGGGGTAGTCGGCGAGATCGCTGGCACTCAGCGAGAAGGCCTCGGCGAACCAGCGGCGCGCGTCATCGTCGAGCACGCTGCCGAAGTCGGCGGCGCCCTGGTTCATCTCGGCGTGGAAGCCGGCGCCGCGACGGCGCGTGGCGACCTTCACCTGCTTGGCTGGCAGCTCCAGCGTCCAGTGTTCTTCCTCGCCGCGCTGGTGCAGGTCGTGCAGCAGCGCAGCCGCGCCCAGCACCGGGTGGCCGGCGAAGGGCAGTTCCTCGTCGACGGTGAAGATGCGCGCCGAGTAGGTGTCCAGCGAGGCGGACGGGAACAGGAAGATCGACTCGAACTGGCGCAGCTCCTGGGTCAGCGCCAGCAGGGTCTGGGCGGGAATGCCACGGGCGTCGGGGAATACCGCCAGGCCATTGCCGGTGAGCGGTTGGTCGGCGAAGACGTCGAGCTGCCAGTACTGTTGCGCGGACATGGGCCTCCAGATGCCGCCCTTGAGCGGCGCAAAGAAAAACTCGACAGCCAGCCTAGCGAGCTATATGTTCGCCGACAAGAAAGCGCAGGTCACAGCACCGTGCTTTCCAGGCCACCGCAGTGGCCGGCGTCGCTCGGACGGTTCCGGGCGCCTACGTTCATCAGAGGACACCATGACTGAACCCCGTTCAGCTCGTCGCTTTGCGCGCATCGATCGCCTGCCCCCCTACGTTTTCAACATTACCGCCGAGCTGAAGATGGCCGCCCGCCGCCGTGGCGAGGACATCATCGACCTGTCCATGGGCAACCCGGACGGGGCCACGCCGCCGCACATCGTCGAGAAGCTCTGCCAGGTCGCCCAGCGCGAAGACACCCACGGCTACTCCACGTCCCGTGGCATCCCGCGCCTGCGCCGCGCCATCTCGCACTGGTACCGCGACCGCTACGAGGTCGAGATCGACCCGGAATCCGAGGCCATCGTCACCATCGGCTCCAAGGAAGGCCTGGCGCACCTGATGCTGGCCACCCTGGACCACGGCGACACCATCCTGGTGCCCAACCCCAGCTACCCGATCCACATCTATGGCGCGGTGATCGCCGGCGCCCAGGTGCGCTCGGTGCCGCTGGTGCCGGGGATCGACTTCTTCAACGAGCTGGAGCGGGCGATCCGCGAATCGATCCCAAAGCCGAAGATGATGATCCTCGGCTTCCCCTCCAACCCCACTGCGCAGTGCGTGGAGCTGGACTTCTTCGAGCGCGTGGTCGACCTCGCCAAGCGCTATGACGTGCTGGTGGTGCACGACCTGGCCTACGCGGACATCACCTTCGATGGCTGGAAAGCCCCGTCGATCATGCAGGTGCCGGGCGCCAAGGACATCGCGGTGGAGTTCTTCACCCTGTCCAAGAGCTACAACATGGCCGGCTGGCGTATCGGCTTCATGGTCGGCAACCCGGAGTTGGTCTCGGCCCTGGCGCGGATCAAGAGCTACCACGACTACGGCACCTTCACCCCGCTGCAGGTGGCGGCCATCGCCGCGCTGGAAGGTGATCAGCAGTGCGTGCGCGATATCGCCGACCAGTATCAGAAGCGCCGCGACGTGCTGGTGAAGGGCCTCCACGAGGCCGGCTGGATGGTGGAGAACCCCAAGGCGTCGATGTACATCTGGGCGAAGATCCCGCCGGCCTATGCGCACCTGGGTTCGCTGGAGTTCGCCAAGAAGCTGCTCAAGGACGCCAAGGTCTCGGTGTCGCCGGGCATCGGCTTCGGCGACTACGGCGACGACCACGTGCGCTTCGCCCTGATCGAGAACCGCGACCGCCTGCGCCAGGCCGTGCGCGGGATCAAGGCGATGTTCCGCGCCGACGGCCTGTTGCCGGCCAAGGGCGAGTGACAGGAACCGGAGAACGAAAAAGGCGGCCAGATGGCCGCCTTTCTCGTTGTGGAGTCCCTCACCCCATCCTGCTCGCGGAGCCATGTCGCGCGGGAACCTGGAGAGTGCCCCGCGCGTCGGAAGCCCCATCCCACCTCCACAAGCGTTCAGGGGTGAGGGAGTGCCTCGGTGTCAGGTCAGTGAGCGGGGTAGTCCGCCAGCACCTCGCGCTGGCCGGCCTTGTTCAACCCGACCACCTGGTAGGCGTCATGCCGGTCGCCCATCTCCATGCCCGGCGAGCCCATCGGCATGCCCGGCACGGCGGCGCCGACCAGATCGGCCCGCTCGCGCAGCTTGAGCACGTCGGCCGCCGGTACGTGGCCCTCGACAAACTTGCCGTCGATCACGCCGGTGTGGCACGAGCCCATGCTGTAAGGCACGCCGAGTCTGGTCTTCACTGCACTCATGTCCGCCTCGACGTGGTCGTTGACGGTGAAGCCGTTGCTTTCCAGGTGCTTGATCCAGTCCTTGCAGCAGCTGCAGTTGGCATCGCGGTGCACGTCGATGGTCAGCGGCTCGGCGGCCTGGGCGGCGCCGGCGACAAGGGCGGTGAGCAGAAGCAGGGTGCGCATGGTTGGAACCTCGAAATACGAACGCGACCGAGCATACTCCCGAGCGTCTTCAGCCCCCACCCGGTGTTTGTTTCCCCATATGACGCGCTGGCCCGAACTTGCCGCGCCGTGCGGGGTCTCTAGCTGATCGGTGGTGCGTCCGCGACTCCCGGTCGCAGGTCTGGACGCTCGGCAATGGCTGCATGGCCAAGGAGAAATCGGATGCTCTTCGCCCGTCTCGTCCTGCTGGTCCAGGCTCTGGTCTGGGGTGGCCTGGGACTGCTCTACTGGATTCGCCCCTATGAGATGGCCAACCTCAGCGGCATGCTGCTGATGGAACCGTCGTCGGTGAGCGACGCCCGCGTCTTCTATGGCGGTCACCAGTTCGCCCTCGCGCTGTTCCTCGTCTTTGCCCTGCGTCGGCGCCTGCTGGTGCGGCCGGCGCTGATCCTGGTGATCCTGGTGCAGTTGACCCTGACGCTGTCGCGCCTGCTGATCGCCTGGACCGAAGGCGGCATGGAGTGGGATGCGCAACTGGCCGGCGTGGTCTACCGCGGGGTGATCTCGGCGCTGGCGATCTTCGCCCTCTACTGGCTGGAGCGGCAGTCGCGCCATCGCGCCGTGGTGGTGCGCGAACCGGAAGAGCCGGAGGAGCGCAAGGCGGACTTCGAAGGACTGTGAGCTTCGGATAGGCGGCGCGGCCTGCCGGCGGCAGCGCTGCCGGGTTACCCCCGCTCCGTGCTATCGTATTGATTTCGCGGTAGAAGCAAGGCGGAGCCAGCATGAAGTTCGTACATCAACGTGAGCACCTGAACGAAGGCGACCTGGTCGTCATCGAGTGCTCCATGACCTGCAACATCCGCCTGATGACCGATGCCGCCTTCCGCAGCTTCAAGAATGGCGGGCGCCACGTCTACCACGGCGGCGCGTTCGACCGGTTCCCGGCCAAGATCAAGGTGCCCAGCACCGGCAACTGGAACATCACCATCGACACCGTCACCCGTCGCGCCATCAGCGTCACGCGCAAGGCCGACTTCAAGTACAGCATCAAGTTCGTGCGCAAGTCGCCGTCGAACTACAGCTGATCCTCAGTTCCCCGCCTGCGCGGGGAAGTCCCTGAGCAGGCGGGCGATGCCTTCGTCCACGGCCTGCTGGGTGATCTTCGGATCGTGCAGCTGGCGCGCCACCTGCGCCTGATAGAGCACCTGTCCGCTCGCCTCGTCGAGAATCTGCAGCGCCAGGCGCGCCTGCTCCTGGTCGGTGATCTGCGTCTGGGTCATCACCCCCGCGCCGGTCACCACCGGGCGCTGGACGATGCCGGTCTGGCTATCCAGTCCGACGGCATAGATCACCCGCAGCTCCCCTGAATTGTCCTGATAGCGGTAGCCCTTGGCTTCCAGCGCGCGGCGCACGGCGAGATCGAAGCGATCTTCCAGGTCCTCGCGGTGACCCTGTGCGCGCACGGCCTGGATGAAGAAGGTGCTTTGCCGGCCGTTGGCGGCGGGGGAGACGCTGATGTTGGCGGGGTCGGTGCCGGCGCAGGCGGCCAGCAGCAGGCAGAACAGGGGAAGGATCAGGCGGGACATGGACGTGCCTCTTGTCATTGTCCCGCAAGCGTAGCCGCCTGGCGCTGGCTCGCCGCCCAACCCTTGGTTGGGCGGCGGCGAAGCAGGCTCAGCGGCGGGTCAGCAGGACGCCGGCTTCCATGTGGTGCGTATAGGGGAACTGGTCGAACAGCGCGCAGCGGCTCACCTGGTGGGTGTCGTGCAGCTGGGCGATGTTCTGCGCCAGGGTCTCCGGGTTGCAGGAGATGTACAGGATGTTGTCGAAGCGGCGGGTCAGCTCGCAGGTGTCCGGGTCCATGCCGGCACGCGGCGGGTCGACGAACACGCTGCCGAACGCGTAGGACTTCAGGTCGACGTCGGCCAGGCGGCGGAACGGGCGCACGTCATTCAGCGCCTGGGTCAGCTCCTCGGCGGAGAGGCGCACCAGGGTGACGTTGTCCACGGCGTTGTCGGCCAGGTTCGCCAGCGCGGCGTTCACCGAGGTCTTGCTGATCTCGGTGGCCAGCACCTTGCGCACGCGGGTGGCCAGCGGCAGGGTGAAGTTGCCGTTGCCGCAGTAGAGCTCCAGCAGGTCGTCCTCGCGCTGGCCCAGGGCTTCGTACGCCCAGTTGAGCATCTTCTGGCAGACCTCGCCGTTGGGCTGGGTGAAGGCGCCCTCCGGCTGGCGGTAGCGGAAGGTACGGCCGGCGACGGTCAGTTCTTCGCTGACGTAGTCACGGCCGACGACCAGGCGCTTGCCACGGGAGCGGCCGACGATGCTCACGCCCAGCTCACTGGCCAGCTTCTCGGCGGCAGCCTGCCAGATGGCGTCCACCGGGCGGTGGTAGCAGAGAGTGATCATTGCGTCGCCGGCCAGGGTGGTGAGGAACTCCACCTGGAACAGCTTGTGGCCCAGCGTCGGCTCGGCCCAGGCGGCCTTCAGGCGCGGCATCAGTTCGTTGATGCGCTGGCTGGCGATGGGGAATTCTTCGATGAGGATCGGCGTGTGCTTGTCGCCCTGCTCGAACATCGCGTAGTGGCGGGCTTCGCCCTCGCGCCACAGGCGGAATTCGGCGCGCAGGCGGTAATGCTCGCGGGGCGAATCGAACACCTCCGGCTCTGGCGCGGCGAAGGGCGCCAGCAGCTCGCGCAGGCGCGCGGCCTTTTTGGCCAGTTGGCTGTCGTATTGGGAGGGATCGAAACGCGGACTGCTCATGGGGCGGGTAACTCGTGTGGAGGCGGCGGCATTTGATGGGTATCGCTTCGCTCCACACCATCCTACATCAGTGTCACTTGTAGGATGGGTGGAGCGCAGCGATACCCATGCCGGGAGAATCAGATCAGGCGTTGAACCAGCCCAGCTTGATCACGAACAGGATCGACAGGATCACCAGCGCCGGGTTCAGCTCGCGGAAGCGGCCGGACAGCAGCTTGCAGGCGGTCCAGGTGATGAAGCCGAAGGCGATGCCGTTGGCGATGGAGAAGGTCAGCGGCATGGCCAGTGCGGTCACTACCACCGGGGCGGCGACGGTCAGGTCGTCCCAGTCGATCTCGGCGAGGCCCGAAGCCATCAGCACGGCGACGAAGAACAGCGCCGGTGCAGTGGCGAAGGCCGGCACGTTACCGGCCAGCGGGGCGAAGAACAGCGCCAGCAGGAACAGCACGGCGACCACGATGGCGGTCAGGCCGGTGCGGCCACCAGCGGAAACGCCAGCCGCCGACTCGATGTAGCTGGTGGTGGTGGAGGTGCCCAGCAGCGAACCGACCATGGCGGCGGAGCTGTCGGCGATCAGGGCGCGGCCCATCTTCGGCATGTGCCCGTCCTTGCCCATCAGGCCGGCGCGCTTGGCGACGCCGATCAGGGTGCCGGAGTTGTCGAACAGGTCGACGAAGAGGAAGGCGAAGATCACGCTGAACAGGCCGATGTCCAGCGCGCCCTTGATATCCAGCTGCAGGAAGGTCGGCGCCAGCGACGGCGGCATCGACACCACACCACCGAACTGGGAGACGCCGATGGCGATGGAGATGAAGGTCACCACCAGGATGCCGATCATCACCGCGCCGGTCACGCGACGGGCTTCCAGGGCGACGATCAGGATGAAGCCGAGGATCGCCAGCAGCGGCGCGGGCTTGGCCAGGTCACCCATGCCCACCAGGGTGGCCTGGTTGGCGACGACGATGCCCGACTCCTTCAGCGCGATCAGCGCAAGGAACAGGCCGATGCCGGCAGCGATGGCCGAGCGCAGCGCCAGCGGGATGCTGTTGATGATCCACTCGCGGATGCGGAAGATCGAAATGATGAAGAACATGCACGCGGAGAGGAACACCGCGCCGAGGGCCACCTGCCAGGTGTGGCCCATGTGCAGGACCACGGTGTAGGTGAAGAAGGCGTTCAGGCCCATGCCGGGAGCCAGGGCGATCGGGTAGTTGGCGATCAGGCCCATCACCGCCGAGCCGATGGCCGCGGCCAGGCAGGTCGCCACGAAGATCGCGCCCTTATCCATGCCCGTCTCGCCGAGAATGCTCGGGTTGACGAAAAGGATGTAGGCCATGGTCAGGAAGGTAGTGATACCCGCCAGGATCTCGGTGCGCACAGTGGTGTTGTGCGCCTTGAGTTGGAACAGCTTTTCCAGCATGTTTGGCTCCCCGTGACGCTCTCGCGCCGTTATCGTTCTGGCCGGGAAAAGCAAGGTGCATGCCCAGGTGGGCCGTGCGCCTTTTCTTGTGACCGGCAAAAGGCGCGCATGATACCAGCTCGTCCTGCGCCGGAGAATTTCTGACCGGACCGCCAGCATCCGTTCGTCTGCAAGCTTAGACGCGAGCGCCGACCAAGGGAGTGCAACTTGTGCGCTGTGGGTGGTCTGACTGTTCATGACCTTGGCAATAACCCTGGCCTGACCGGGCCATCCTGTCCGATTCTCCGTCGATGAAACGCTCTATTCCGATCCTCCTTGCCTCATTGTTGGGCGCCTCTTTGCTGGGTGCGTGTGCCGGTGCGCCGCCGTCGGCCCCGCAGCATACGTTCGATGTCCATGCCGTGGCCGAGAAGCCCACGGCCAGCACCCGCACCCTGGCCGACCCGCAGGGCAAGGCCGTGCTGGTGACCACTCATCCCGCCCTGACCCAGCGCGACGTGCAGCGGGCCGAACTGGCCAGCGTGGCCGATGGCGCGCCGGCCGTGCGCGTGCTGTTCACTCCCGAAGCCAGCCAGCGCCTGGCGAAACTGACCCGGGAAGAGCAGGGCAACGCCCTGGCGGTGGTCATCGACGGACAGCTACGCCTGCTGCCCAGAGTGACGCGGGTGGTGACCGACGGGCAGGTGCTGCTCAAGGGCTTCGCCAGCCCGGAGGAGGCGCAGACGCTGGTGCGTCGGCTCAACGAGCTGCGCGATGTGCCGGTGCAGCCGGAGCAGAAGTCCGGCGGGCAGCCGTAGCTTCTTTATAGGGGTTTGAATAAGGTGGCACTGCGTAGGGCGAATAACCTGGGACAGGTTATCCGCCGATGACCCGACGGCGGATAACGCTGGCGCGATACGCGCCCCACAGGTCAGGACTCTGCGAATGACAGACATGAAAAAGCCCGGCATCTGCCGGGCTTTTTCGTTTCGCGGTTCGCGGGCTGGGCTTAGGCGCCGTAAACCGGGAACTTGGCGCAGATGGCCTTGACCTTCTCGCGCACGCCGTCCACCACGGACTCGTCGCCCATGTTGGTCAGGATGTCGCAGATCCAGCCAGCCAGCTCGCGGCACTCGGCTTCCTTGAAGCCGCGAGTGGTCACGGCCGGGGTGCCGATGCGCAGGCCGGAGGTGACGAACGGGGAACGCGGGTCGTTCGGCACGCTGTTCTTGTTCACGGTGATGAAGGCACGACCCAGGGCGGCGTCGGCGTCCTTGCCGGTGATGTCCTGCTTGATCAGGGACAGCAGGAACAGGTGGTTCTGGGTACCGCCGGAAACCACGTCGAAGCCGCGCTCGATGAATACGCTGGCCATGGTCTGGGCGTTCTTCAGGACCTGCTGCTGGTAGGCCTTGAACTCGGGCTGCAGGGCTTCCTTGAAGCACACGGCCTTGGCGGCGATCACGTGCTCCAGCGGGCCACCCTGGGCACCCGGGAAGACAGCGGAGTTCAGCTTCTTCTCGATCTCTTCGTTCTTGCGAGCGAGGATCAGGCCGCCGCGCGGGCCGCGCAGGGTCTTGTGGGTGGTGGTGGTGACCACGTCGGCGAACGGCACCGGGTTCGGGTAGACGCCAGCGGCGACCAGACCGGCCACGTGGGCCATGTCGACGAACAGGTAGGCACCGACCTTGTCCGCGATTGCGCGGAAGCGGGCGAAATCCAGGACCTGGGAGTAGGCGGAGAAGCCGGCGACGATCATCTTCGGCTTGTGCTCGACGGCCAGGCGCTCGACTTCGTCGTAGTCGATCAGGCCGGCGTCGGTGATGCCGTACTGAACGGCGTTGTACAGCTTGCCGGAGGAGGAAACGCTGGCGCCGTGGGTCAGGTGACCGCCGTGGGCCAGGCTCATGCCCAGGATGGTGTCACCGGCCGACAGCAGGGCCAGGTAAACGGCGGCGTTGGCCTGGGAGCCGGCGTGCGGCTGGACGTTGGCGTAGTCGGCGCCGAACAGTTCCTTGGCGCGGTCGATGGCCAGCTGCTCGACGACATCGACGTACTCGCAACCGCCGTAGTAGCGCTTGCCCGGGTAGCCTTCGGCGTATTTGTTGGTCAGCACCGAACCCTGGGCTTCCATCACCGCCGGGCTGGTGTAGTTCTCGGAGGCGATGAGCTCGATGTGCTCTTCCTGGCGCTGGGCTTCCTGCTCCATCGCGGCGAAGAGTTCGGCATCGTAGCGGGCGAGGGTCAAATCACGGCTGAACATGGCGGTCCTCTTAAGGATCGGGTGCTGGGGAAAGGCGCGCATTCTAACCCAAGGCGCCGGTGCTGGCACATGAAAGGCGGTCATGTGGCTGACAAGCGGGGTTCAAGGCCCGGATCGCGCGCGGGCGAGTGGCCGAAATGGCGTGACGAGCCACTTGCCGAAGGTGCAGGAGAAACTCGACGTAGGATGGCGTGGAGCGAAGCGATACCCATCGATCCGACATCGCGACAGCATGGGTATCGCTGCGCTCCACCCATCCTGCAAAGGCGCTCTCCTGCGCCGCTGTGCGTTCAGCCCAGCAGGAACAGCGCGTTGCTGGCGAACAGCGCGGCGAACTGGTTGGCCGGCACCGGGCGGCCGAAGAGGAAGCCTTGTACCTCGTCACAGCCGTGTTCGCGCAGGAACTCGAGCTGCTCGTGGCTCTCCACGCCCTCGGCGATCACCATCAGGTTCAGGCTGTGGGCCATGGCAATGATGGCGCGGGCGATCTGCGCGTCCTGCTCGCCGTGGGGCAGGCCGTCGACGAAGCTGCGGTCGATCTTCAGCACGTCGATGGGGAACTGCTTCAGGTAGTTGAGCGAGGAATAGCCGGTGCCGAAGTCGTCCACCGCAATCGCCAGGCCCAGGCGCTTCAGGCCCTGGAGTATCTGCATCGCCTGGGAGACGTCGCTCATCAGAATGCTTTCGGTCAGTTCCAGCTCCAGGCACGCCGGGGCGATCCCGGTGTCCTCAAGGATGCCGGCGATGCGTTCGCCCAGCTGGCCGTCGGCGAACTGCCGGGCCGAGAGGTTCACGGAAATCTTCGGCACCCGCACCTTGTCCCGGTGCCAGGCGCGCAGTTGCAGGCAGGCCTGCTCCAGCAGCCAGTCGCCGACCTGGGCGACCAGGCCGAGTTCTTCCAGCACCGGGATGAACTCCGCCGGCGGGATCAGCCCGCGCTTGGGGTGCTGCCAGCGCAGCAGCGCCTCGGCGCCGGTCAGGCGGCGGCCGTCGCCGGTGAACTGCGGCTGGTAGTGCAGGACGAATTCGTGCAGCTCGATGGCGCGGCGCAGGTCGCTTTCCAGCTCCAGGCGCTCCAGCGCGCGGGCGTTCATCTCGGCCTGGTAGAACTGGAAGTTGTTCTTGCCCATTTCCTTGGCGTGGTACATCGCCGTGTCGGCGTTCTTCATCAGTTGGCTGAGCTCGGCGCCGTCCTGCGG
The DNA here is from genome assembly GCF_014852215.1 of Pseudomonas sp. PDM19. NCBI lineage: Bacteria > Pseudomonadati > Pseudomonadota > Gammaproteobacteria > Pseudomonadales > Pseudomonadaceae > Pseudomonas > Pseudomonas sp. PDM19. Next base: position 308,728 of record NZ_JACVBG010000003.1, read on the forward strand.
CGAGAGCGCAACGCCGATGCTGGCGGTGACGAAGAACTCGCGGCCTTCCAGGGTGAAGGGGCGGGCGAGGCTGGAGAGAATCTGCTCGGCGACCTGGATCGCCTGGCGCAGCGCCTTCTCGCGGTCCTTCTGGCCGGGCAGCAGCAGGGTGAACTCGTCACCGCCCATGCGCGCCACGGTGTCGTCGTCGCTGACGCAAAGGCTCAGGCGCTCTGCCACTTCCTTGAGCATGCGGTCGCCTGCGGCATGACCGAGGGAGTCGTTGATCGGCTTGAAGCGGTCGAGGTCGAGGAACATCAGCACCACCCACTGCTGGTGCCGTTCGGCCTGCAAAAGGGCGGTGTGCAGGCGGTCCTGGAACAGCGTGCGGTTGGGCAGGTGGGTCAGGGCGTCGTAGTAGGCCAGGCGATGGATGCGACGCTCGCTGGCCTTGCGCTCGCTGATGTCGCTGAAGAAGCAGACGAAGCTGACCAGGTCGCCGTCCTCGTCATGCACCGCGGTGATGCCGACCCAGCTGGGGTACAGCTCGCCGTTCTTGCGCTTCTGCAGGATCTCGCCTTCCCAGCTGCCGCTCTTGAGCAGGCTTTCCATCACGTGCTTGAGCTGGTTGGCTTCCTGGCGGTCGGCGGTGAGCAGGCGCGGCAGCTGGTCCAGCACCTCCTCGGCGGAGTAGCCGGTGAGGCGGCTGAAGGAGTCGTTGATCTGCACGATGTAGCCGGCTGGGTCGGTGACCATGATCGCCGCCGTGGAGTGCTCGAATACCGTCGCCGCCATGCGCATCTCGCGCTCGGCGCGGCGCTGCTGGCTCACGTCGCGGGCGACGCCGAGCAGGCCTTCGAAGCGGCCGTGGTCGTCCCACATCAGGGCAATGCGCAGCTCCACGGGAATCTTGTGGCCGTCGGCGTGCAGGCAGTCGAGGCTGAACAGCTGAGGTTCGGCACTTTCACGCAGCTCGGCCAGGCGCTTGGGCTCGCCGATGGCGCCCTGCACGCGGTTCAGCAGTTCATCCAGGCGCTCCAGCTGAGCCGGGTTGGCGGCCACCTGCTGGAAGCCGTTGGACAGCACCCACTCGGGGCTGTAGCCGAGCACCTGGTGGATAGACGGGCTGAGGTAGTTGAGCTTGACCTGGGCGTCGGTGGAGAGGATCACGTCGCTGATGCTCTCGGCGAGCATGCGGTAACGGCGGCCGCTCTCGCGCAGGGAGTTGTACGCCTCGACCGTGTCGGTGATGTCCTTGGCCACGCCGATCAGCCGCGCCACGCGGCCGGAGGCGTCGCGGGTGAAGGCCTGCTCGCGGATGTCGAACCAGTGCCAGCTGCCGTCGCGGTGGCGCCAGCGCAACTGGCTGTCCAGCAGCAGGCCGTCGCCTACCACCTGCTGCAGGTTGCGCACGCGCCAATAGTATTCGACGTCGTCCGGGTGCAGCACCTTCTCCCAGAAGCGTTCGCCCATCTCGCGCAGCTCGTCGTTGTCGTAGCCGAGCTGGTGGCCGAGGTTGTGGTTGCTGAAAATGACCCGGCGCGCGGCGATGTCGTGGATGTAGAGGGTGTCGGGCACCGCGCGCACCGCGTCGGACCAGAACTTCTCGCGCTCGATCAGCGACAGCTCGACCTGCTTGCGGCTGGTGATGTCCGACAGGCTCAGGGTGACGGCGTGGAAGTCCTGGATCATCTCCGGCACGCGCAACTGCAGCCACAGATGGCGTTGCTCGCCCTGGCGGGTATGGATGCAGGCTTCCAGCTCGACCATGCCGTGGCCGTGCAGCACGGCTTCGAGGACCTTGCTGCGCACGCCGTCCGGACGCATGCCGGCGCCGCCGACGAGAACCTGCCAGGCCTGTTCGGTGGTGCTCACGCCCATCAGGCGCTTGGCGACGTTGTTGATCTCGGTGATGCGTACCTGGCGCAGCAGCCAGGGCAGGCGCTCGGGCTGCGAGGCGATCCACTCGCGCAGGTCGCTCTGTCGGCGCAGGTTGAGGTCCACCAGGCTCTGGCGCAGCGCGGAAAGGTCGAGCACGCAGAGGGCGACGCCGACGCCGTCGAAGATGTCCTGGTAGCGCCGGCGGGTCTCTTCGAGGATGTGCAGCGCCTGCTGTTCCTCGGTGACGTCGCGCAGTACCCAGACCTGCCCGCCCTGGGGCAGGTTGCCGCGCAGCACCCAGGTCTGCTCCGGCGACAGCGGGCTGTCGTCCAGGGAATGGTGGCTGACGGCGAACAGCCGGGCCTGGCCGGTATCGTTGACGCGCACCAGTTCGGAGCCGTTCTCCGCCGCGGCATCGCCGCCATGCAGCAGGCTGCCCAGGCCGGGCAGCAGCTCCAGCAGGTGATGCTCGCCGGCCTTGTCGGCGCTGATGCCGAACAGCTGCTCGGCCTGTGGATTGAGGTAGGCGAGGCGCCCGTCGGCGCGGGTCACAAGCACCCGCTCGTCGATCGCGCCGAGAGCCTGCGCGGCCTGGCGCAGACTCTGCTGCGACTCCACGGTCAGTGCCCGCAGGTTCTGCTGTTCGCGCTGCAGGCGCAGCAGGGCGGCGCCTGCAACGCCCGCCAGTACCAGCAGCAGAGCCAGCTCGCCGGCCAGGCGCGGCAGCAGGGTGGCGCGGATCTGCCGGTCGTCGAATTGCGGGTGCAACTGCCAGTCGGTGTTCTGGATGTCCAGGCCGTCCAGGCTCTGCGCCTGTTCCAGCGGCGAGGCGGCGGACAGCGGGCCGGGGCGGAAGCCGCTGGAACGGCCGAGGACCTTCTGCTGGACGTCATCGACCAGAATCCAGTCCGGTGATTCGGGGCGGATCTGCGCCGCCCAGCCACGTCGGGCAGCCTTTTCGTCAAGGCGGATAACGCTGTCGCCTTCGCCCGCCTCGGTGGCCTTCAGCCAGACATAGAAGTGGCCGCCGTTTTCCTCGCTGAAGGCGTAGTGATAGGTCTGCTGCGTGCTGCGCTGGCGCAGGGCCTCGATGAACGCGGTGTCCTTGATGCCGCTGGCGGAGTCATGCACGGGCACGCCGCTGGCGTTCAGCCGGACCAGGCTGTGGAAGGACGGGTAGATGTGTGTCAGGCCAGCGATCAGCGGCGCGTGGACGTCGCCGGGGTCGCGGTCCTGCTCCTGCTGCAGCAGGGCCTGGGCCGCCACGGCCTTGAGCTCCAGGGTCAGGGAGATCCGCTGGGCCATCTGTTCGCCGTGCAGCACCACCCGCTCGCGCTCGAAGCGCTCCTGGCTACGGAACTCCTGATGCAGCTGCCAGCCCAGCAAGCCGAGCATGAACAGCACCAGCAGCACCAGCGCGGTCCGGGTCGCCACGCGGCCAGGCCTGGCCAGGGCGTCCGGAGGTGTACGGGGGAAAATAGACAAGGACTTAAGGACCTGGGGCGATACGGCTGAATTCGGCGCAGGCTAGGATGCCCGGAAAGGCGGCGAAGTGCCAGTATGGCCGACGAGCGTCGTTTGCCCTTCCCGGTTCATTCCGGTAGCTTTGCCGCACGCGCGCGTGATGTGCAGCGAAAAGTTCGACGCATAAAGTACATCCCCGCAGAGTCCCGCGCGAAGGGCCGTCCATCGGCCGTTCGCGCCCGCCGGCAGTCCGCTCGCGAGCGTTCGAGCGCTGCCGCTCCGGCCAGTGAGCCGGCGTCCCGGAACCTGCCGTCGTCCGTTCCGGCCATCCCGATCACAATTCATCCCAGAAGTCAGGTATCCATGGCTCAATACGTCTACACCATGCACCGGGTCGGCAAGGTCGTGCCGCCCAAGCGTGAAATCCTCAAGAACATCTCCCTGTCGTTCTTCCCCGGCGCCAAGATCGGCGTGCTCGGCCTGAACGGCGCGGGTAAATCCACCCTGCTGCGCATCATGGCCGGCGTCGACACCGAGATCGAAGGTGAAGCCCGCCCGATGCCGGGCATCAACGTCGGCTACCTGCCGCAGGAGCCCAAGCTCGACCCGCAGGCCACCGTTCGCGAGATCGTCGAAGAAGCTGTCGGCCAGATCAAGGCCGCCCAGGCCCGCCTGGACGAGGTCTACGCCGCCTACGCCGAGCCGGACGCCGACTTCGACGCCCTGGCCGCCGAGCAGGCCAAGCTGGAGGCCATCCTCCAGGCTTCCGACGGCCACAACCTGGAGCGCCAGCTGGAAGTCGCCGCCGACGCCCTGCGCCTGCCACCGTGGGACGCCAAGATCGAACACCTTTCCGGTGGTGAGAAGCGCCGTGTCGCCCTGTGCCGCCTGCTGCTGTCCGCCCCGGACATGCTGCTGCTGGACGAACCGACCAACCACCTGGACGCCGACTCCGTCGCCTGGCTGGAACACTTCCTCCACGACTTCCCGGGCACCGTGGTAGCGATCACCCACGACCGTTACTTCCTCGACAACGTCGCCGGCTGGATTCTCGAGCTGGACCGTGGCCAGGGCATCCCCTTCGAAGGCAACTACTCCGGCTGGCTGGAATCCAAGGCCAACCGCCTGGCCCAGGAAGCCAAGCAGGAAGCCTCCCACGCCAAGGCCATGAAGGCCGAACTGGAATGGGTTCGCCAAGGCGCCAAGGCTCGCCAGTCGAAGTCCAAGGCCCGTCTGCAACGCTTCGAGGAAATGCAATCGCAGGAATTCCAGAAGCGCAGCGAGACCAACGAAATCTACATCCCGGCAGGTCCGCGCCTGGGCGACAAGGTCATCGAGCTGCACAACGTCAGCAAGGGCTATGGCGATCGCCAGCTGATCGACGATCTGTCGCTGAGCATTCCCAAGGGCGCCATCGTCGGCGTGATCGGTGGCAACGGCGCGGGCAAATCGACCCTGTTCCGCATGCTGACCGGCAAGGAGCAACCGGACTCGGGCAGCATCGAGATCGGCGAAACCGTGCAGATCGCCAGCGTCGACCAGAGCCGCGAAATCCTCGATGGCAACAAGACCGTGTGGGAGCAGGTGTCCGACGGCTTCGAGCAGATCAGGATCGGCAACTACGAAGTCCCGTCGCGCAGCTACGTCGGTCGCTTCAACTTCAAGGGCGGCGACCAGCAGAAGTTCGTCAAGGACCTCTCCGGTGGTGAGCGTGGCCGTCTGCACCTGGCCCTGACCCTGAAGCAGGGCGGCAACGTGCTGCTGCTCGACGAACCGTCCAACGACCTCGACGTGGAAACCCTGCGTGCGCTGGAAGAAGCGCTGCTGGACTTCCCCGGCGCCGCCATCGTGATCTCCCACGATCGCTGGTTCCTGGACCGCATCGCGACCCACATCCTCTCTTACGAGGACGACGGCAAGGTGGTCTTCTTCGAAGGTAACTACACCGAGTTCGAAGCCGATCGCAAGAAACGCCTGGGCGACGCTGCCTCGCAGCCGCACCGCGTGCGTTACAAGAAGCTGGCGTAAGCCGCTTCTGCAGGAAAACGGGGCCCTCGGGCCCCGTTTTTTTTTGCGGCGCGCGCCGACAACGGTCAGCGGCTGCGCTTGAGATCGTCCAGGGCGCGACGCTGTTCCTCCAGCTGGCGCTGCAGTGTGTCGATTTGCCGCGCCTGGTCCTGCAGGGTGCGTTGCTGTTCTTCCAGCTGGCGCGACATGCGCTCCAGGTCGTCGGTGCTGAACTTCGACTTGTGGATCACTTCGCCGTCGAATGTATCCGCCACCACCAGCGCGCCGGATTCGGTGAAGTTGCCCAGTTTCATGGCCCCGTGGGCAGGCAGGGCGAGGGTGCAGGTGAGGGCGGCGAGAAGCGCGAGCGGGCGTGTGGGCATCATGGGCGTCCTGGTGGCATGATTTGTTGAGTGCAACTACCTATTGATTTTGTATACAGGAATCTGTTTTTCTGCCGGTCCGGCAGAAGTGGGATTTATATTTTTGCACCATAAAGATTCATAAAAGCGTCACGCTGCACTATCTCGGGGCGGCGTGGATTGTTAGAGTCTGCCGGCAAAAAGCATCACATAATCAGAAAAGTACCGGTGTAGACATGACGCAATCCGTTGACTCGTTCCTCGAGCGCCTAAAGCGGCGCGACCCCGATCAGCCCGAATTCCACCAGGCGGTGGAAGAGGTGCTGCGCTCCCTCTGGCCCTTCCTCGAAGCCAATCCGCACTACCTGCAGGCCGGCATCGTCGAACGCATCGTCGAGCCCGAACGCGCGATCCTGTTCCGCGTACCGTGGGTGGATGATGCCGGACGAGTGCGGGTCAACCGCGGTTTCCGCATCCAGATGAGCAGCGCCATCGGCCCGTACAAGGGCGGCCTGCGCTTCCACCCCTCGGTGAACCTGGGCGTGCTGAAGTTCCTGGCCTTCGAGCAGGTCTTCAAGAACTCCCTGACTTCGCTGCCCATGGGCGGCGGCAAGGGCGGCTCGGACTTCGATCCCAAGGGCAAGAGCGACGCTGAAGTCATGCGCTTCTGCCAGTCGTTCATGAGCGAGCTGTTCCGCCACGTCGGCGCTGACCTCGACGTGCCGGCCGGCGACATCGGCGTGGGCGCCCGCGAGATCGGCTACCTGTTCGGCCAGTACAAGCGCCTGTCCAACGAGTTCACCTCGGTGCTGACCGGCAAGGGCATGTCCTACGGCGGCAGCCTGATCCGCCCGGAAGCCACCGGCTACGGCTGCGTGTACTTCGCCCAGGAGATGCTCAAGGCCCGCGAGAGCGGATTCGACGGCCAGCGCGTGGCCATCTCCGGTTCCGGCAACGTGGCCCAGTACGCCGCGCAGAAGGTCATGGAACTGGGCGGCAAGGTGATCTCGCTGTCCGACTCCGAAGGCACCCTGTTCTTCGAGGCCGGCCTGACCCTGGAACAGTGGGAAGCGGTGATGGAGCTGAAGAACGTCCGTCGCGGTCGCCTCAGCGAGATGACTGGCCCCGGCCTGCGCTTCATTGCCGGTGAGCGCCCGTGGTCGCTGGCCTGCGATATCGCGCTGCCCTGCGCTACCCAGAACGAGCTGGACGCCAACGACGCGCGCACCCTGCTGGCCAACGGCTGCATCTGCGTGGCCGAAGGCGCGAACATGCCGTCGACCCTGGAGGCTGTGGATATCTTCCTCGAGGCCGGCATTCTCTACGCGCCGGGCAAGGCTTCCAACGCCGGCGGCGTCGCCACCAGCGGCCTGGAGATGAGCCAGAACGCCATGCGCCTGCTGTGGACCGCCGGTGAAGTGGACCAGCGCCTGCACGGCATCATGCAGAACATCCACCATGCCTGCGTCGCCTATGGCGAGGAGAATGGCCGGATCAACTACGTGAAGGGCGCCAACATCGCCGGCTTCGTCAAGGTCGCCGACGCGATGCTGGCTCAGGGCGTGGTCTGACCACTCCCCGGAAATGAAGAACGGGCCCGTCGGGCCCGTTTTTCATTTCGCTCAGTCCACCGGCTTCGGCGTGGTCGCCGTGCTTGGCGGCAGCAGCGGGTATTCCACCTTCGGCTGCTTGCCGGTGGCGGTCTTGAGGAAGGCGACGATGTCGCCGACTTCCTCGGCGTTCAACTGCTTGCCCAGTTGCGCGGTGCCCATGATCGCCACCGCTTCCTCCAGGTCCCAGACCTGCCCGCTGTGGAAGTACGGCGCGGTCAGCGCGATGTTGCGCAGGGGCGCGGCGCGGAACACGTACTGGTCGTTCTGCGTCTTGGTCACCTCGAAGCGGCCCTTGTCACCGGTGGGCAGGATCTTGCCGTCGGGCTTCTTCACCAGGCCGAACGGGAAGTAGGCCTGGCCACCCAGGTTCACGCCGTTGTGGCAGCTGATGCAGCCCGAGCTCATGAAGGTCTGCAGACCCTTTTTCTCCCTGGCATCGAGGGCGTTGTCGTCGCCCTTGAGGTACAGGTCGAAGCGCGAGTCCGGGGTGATCAGGGTCGACTCGAAAGCTTGCAGCGCGCGGGCCATGTTGTCGAAGCTGACCGGTTGCTTGTCGCTGGGGAAGGCCTTTTCGAAGGAAGCGACGTACTCCGGCATGCTACGCAGCGTGGCCTCGACGTTCTTAGGCGTGTTGTGCATCTCCACCGGGTTCTGCACCGGGCCCTTGGCCTGTTCTTCCAGGTCCTTGGCGCGGCCATCCCAGAACTGCGCAACGTTGAACACCGCGTTGAACACGGTGGGCGAGTTGCGCGCGCCTTTCTGCCAGGCATGACCGCTGGACGCAGGCACGTTGTCGGCGCCGCCGGTGCCGATGTTGTGGCAGGTGTTGCAGCTGATCACGTGGCTGGCCGACAGTCGCGGCTCGAAGAACAGCTGCCGGCCCAGTTCGATCTGGTTGGGGTCGAGCTTGTCGCTGGCCTGCTCCGGGATGGGCTTGAAGATGCTGTTGGCGTTGTCGCGCAGGACGTCGGCGTTCGCTTGCGCCGCCGCCGTGCTCACGGCCAGCAGCAGACTGCCCAGGGCCAGTTTGATGGGCTGCATGTGGAGTCTCCTTGTCTCAGGCTTTTGGTTTCTTCTGAGTTCAAGGAGAGGCCAGGTGGGCGGGAGCCGGCTTGACCGAAATCAAGCGGGCGTTCCGGCGTGGGTGCGGATGGTTGCCGCAGCGGTCAGTTGCCACGCAGGGCGCGGGACAGCGCGCGGTCTTTCTGCTGTTCCCAGTCGCGGTCCCGATCGCTGTTGCGTTGTTCCTCGTACTCCTGGCGTTCCTGGCTCGCGCGCATGGCCTGGCATTGCTGGAAGCCGTCGTTCCAGCCCAGGGCGTACTTCGGCTCATCGAGGTAGCGCGGCACGTTCTTGCGGAACTCGCCGGTAATCGCGCCGGCCGCCTGGCGACCGCTACCGCAGCCGTCGTCATAGCCGTCGGCATAGGCGGGCGGATAGCCCTGGGCGATGAGGCTTTCATGGGTGGTTTCGCAGCCGGCGAGCAGCGCGGCGCAGAGCAGGGCGAGGGCGGCGCGCTGCGCCATGGAGACTCCCGTGTGCCGGTAGGGCGGGCACACACGCCGGAAGAGTTGGCGCCACTCGAGGTGACATGGCGCGACTCTATTGGGCGGCTCGTGAGGAAAGCGTCAAGCCGGCGTGATGCGGATGTGCTGGCCAGCTGCCTGCCCTGCCGCGCAGTCGATCCGCACCGGCAGGAAGGCTTCGATCACCGCGCGGTTGCTCAAGAGATGATCGCTCGCAACCGGCGTGCTGAAGCTGCCGCCGCCGGCCAGCGCCATGGGCAGCAACAACTGGTCGGCGAGGTGTTCCTCGACGCTGGTGCCGCTGCGGCGCCAGTCATCGGCCTGGCGCAACGCCTGGCTGGCGACACGCTCGGCGCTGACCCCGGACTGGCCGAAGGCGCAGAACACCAGGGTGAGCTGCTCGCATTCGACTTCCAGCAGCAGGGCGTTGCCCGGGCCCCGGTCTTCCGGCAGGCGGACGACCTGTGCGGAGGCTGCGTGCCAGTCCTGATGCCGCTTCACCTTCTCCAGTTCGCGTTCCGCCACATGGCCGGGAACGGCCGCCAGCAGGGCGCGGGCCGAGCGCGAAAGTACGGCACCGGCCTGCGGCAGATGCAGCGGCTGCAACTCGCCGGGCTCCACCTGTACCCGCAATTCGCCGCCGCCGGCGGGCATGAAGCCATGGCGCAGCAACTCGAAGGCCACCGTCGCACCCATGCGCCGCAACAACGGCAGCCAGCTGCGCTCGATGAAATCCGCCGGCGGCGCCAGCGGGTTGTGCGTACCGCCGCTGATCGCCAGGCTGCTCGGCCCATCGGCGAACAGCAGGGCCGGTAGCAGCGTCTGCAACACCAGCACGGCACTGCCCGCGCTGCCGATGGCGAAGCGGTAGTCGCCGCCGCGAATCGTGCCGGGGCGGAAGGTCAGGCTGCGCGAGCCCAGCTCGTCGCCTTCCACCACCGCGCCGCAGATTTCCGCCGCCGCGCGCACGGCCGTCAGGTGCTGGCGCAGCAGCCCCGGCCGCGAGCGGCGTCCACGGATGTTGACGATGCGCAGGGCCTTGCCGGTGATCATCGACAGGCTCAGCGCGCTGCGCAGAATCTGCCCGCCGCCTTCGGCGCCGTCGAGTTCGATCAGGTGCTTGTTCATCTCGCGTGCTTCCTTACCTGTTCGCGCAGGAAACGGTCCAGGCGCTCCGGCTCGTGGCAGCCGCCACGGGGTGCGCCGAGGGCTTCCGCGCGTTGCAGCTGTTCCTCGATCAGCCGGTGCAGGGCCGGGCGCGCCGGGCCATATTCGGCCTCGACCGCCTGGCGCTTGAGCACCAGCAGTTCCTCGACTTCGGCGCGCTGCGCCGCGTCGTCGAGGGTCGCTTCCATCAGTGTCTCGAAGACCATCGGCGGCATACCGAGGCCCTGGTCGATCCAGCGCACCGCCAGCAGCGGGCGCAGCACATAGAGGTACTTCTTGTAGCGAACCTCTTCGCCCTGCAGATAGCCACGGAAGTTCTTCTTCGCCATCGAGAGGTAGTGCGCCCGCGCTGCGGCGGGTGAGTAGAAATCCTGCGCCAGTTGACGCAGGCCCTCGGTCGCTGCTGCTTCGCTGCGGTACACCAGCGGCGAGTCCAGCCACTCCAGCAACGTCGGGTTGGACTTGCGCAGCAGCCGCAGCGTCTTGCGCAGCTCCCAGCCGCTGAGGTCCAGTTCGTCAGTCAGCGGGCGCTCCAGCACGTCGCGCGGCTCTTCCACGCGCAGGTACCAGTCCGGCTGGTGCACGTAGACGAAGCGCACGTCGTAGTCGCTGTCCGGCGAGGCGAAGCCCCAGGCGCGGCTGCCGGATTCGCATGCGTAGAGCACGGTCACGCCGCGCTCCTGTTCCAGTCTTGCCAGTTCTTCCAGCACCCTTTCGCGCATGGCGGCGGGGAGCGGGTGTCGTTCGTCCCTGTTCATGGGGTATTCCTTTTTCTTTCAGTCCGTCGCGCTGGCGGCCAGCGCGGACAATGTTCGTCGTCGCGGGTTGTACAGGGTGAGGCACCAGATGCCCCACCATTCCTTGCCGTCATCGAAGTAGCAGCTCCAGTTGCTGCGATGCGGTTCGGCGTCGCCGTCGCCAACCCAGTCGAGCACCTGCAGGCCTTCGTCCGGATACAGCCGCAGTGCCTGCAGCCATTCGCGGAAGTCCGCGACCTGCAGCTGTGTGCCGTAGGGCGGATCGCGGAAGGCGCGGCACAGCGGACCGTCGTCGCGGTTCAGCTCGCGTATTTCCTCGATGCCGAGTGCCTGTGGGCGGGCCCGCGCCAGGTCCGGCGTCAGGTCCGCCCATTCATGGTTGGCGTATTGCGGGTGGCGGGCGATGACGTCCGCCTGCCAGTTGCGCGCGCGTTCCTGGATGGACTCGAACAGCAGCTGCAACGCCAGGCGATGTTCCGCTTCGCCGGGCGTGGCGGTTGGGTCGAGTGTCAGCACACGGAAGTCGAAGACGCAGCGCTCCTGTTCCAGGCGGCTGCGCAGTTCCTGCATGTGCTGGTTTTCCATGGGTTGCAGCATGTCCTCACCTCATCCTTTCACGCAGACCACCTGGCGCAGGGTATGCAGCACTTCCACCAGCTCGCGCTGGGCGTCCATCACGGCGTCGATGTCCTTGTAGGCCATCGGGATCTCGTCGATCACGTCGGCGTCCTTGCGGCATTCGACGTGGGCGGTGGCGCGCACCTGGTCCTCGACGCTGAACAGCTTCTTCGCCTTGGTGCGGCTCATGGTCCGCCCGGCGCCGTGGCTGCACGAGCAGAACGCCTCTTCGTTGCCCAGGCCGCGGACGATGAAGCTCTTGGCGCCCATCGATCCCGGAATGATGCCGAGCTGGCCTTTCTGCGCAGACACCGCGCCTTTGCGCGTCACCAGTACCTCTTCGCCGAAGTGGCGTTCCTTCTGCACGTAGTTGTGGTGGCAGTTCACCGCTTCCAGGCTCGCCTCGAACGGCTTGCGGATGATCTGCCGCGCGGCGGCGATCACCGATTGCATCATCAGCTCGCGGTTCTGCCGGGCGAAGTCCTGGGCCCAACCCACGGCTTCCACGTAGTCATCGAAGTGCTGGCTGCCTTCCTCGAAGTAGGCCAGGTCACGGTCCGGCAGGTTGGCGATGTGCTGGCGCATATCCGCCTGGGCCAGTTCGATGAACAGGTTGCCGATGGCGTTACCCACGCCGCGCGAGCCGCTGTGCAGCATGAACCAGACGCGATCCGCTTCGTCGAGGCAGACCTCGATGAAGTGGTTGCCGGTACCGAGGGTTCCCAGGTGCTTGCGGTTGTTGGTTTTCTCCAGTTTCGGGTGCTTGTCGGTAATCACCTTGAAGCGGCCGGCCAGTGCGCGCCATGCGTTGTCGGCGTGATCGGGCACGTTTTCCCAGGCGCCCTTGTCGCGGCCTGCCCGGGTGTTGCTGCGACCGTGGGGCACGGCCTTCTCGATGGCGGTGCGCAGGCCGTGCAGGTTATCCGGCAGGTCCGCGGCGATCAGCGAGGTGCGTGCGGCGATCATGCCGCAGCCGATATCCACACCCACGGCCGCCGGGATGATGGCGCCCCTGGTGGGAATCACGCTGCCGATGGTCGACCCCTTGCCCAGGTGCACGTCCGGCATCACGGCCAGGTGCTTGAAGATGAAGGGCATCTTCGCGGTGTTCATCAGTTGCTGCCTGGCGTCGTCTTCCACCGGCACGCCCTGGGTCCAGAGCTTGATCGGTTTGCCGTTGGCGACTTCCAGCAGTTGGAAGGTCTTGGTGCTCATGTTTCGACTCTCTTCATTTGCTTGGCGAGCTGGCCGGTAGCGGGTTGTGCCCGGCCATCGCGAATTCGTTTGTTCAATCGACAGGCGCGGCAGCGTATCGCCGTGGAAAACACCTGTCCCTTACAGTCTTCGTACCACCACTTCTGCTGGGCGGCGGTCCAGGTCTGCTCGGCGCCGCAGTCATGGCAGGTGAAACCCCGGTCCTCGTACCAGCCACGGCGCACGAACAACGGGTCGCCGTAGCTGTTGTAAGGCGCCAGGTTCGAGCGGTTGACCGGGACGCTGCCGGGCGGAGCGACCTGGCCCGAAGGATGCCAGGCTGGCGCGGCCTTCTTCGCCTTGCGTTGCTCGCGCGCCTGGCGGATTTCCCGGCGGCGTTGCTTGTTGCTCTTCACGGTGCCGACTCCTGCGCTGGGCAGGCCTTTGTCAGGCCTGCTTCAGCGTTACCAGTCCATTCAATACCTGATCCAGGCCGCCGAATACCGAGATGCGGTCGATTCGTTCGGCTACCCGCTCCAGGGTTTCCAGTTCCTTCAGGCGCAGGGCGGTGGGGTTGTCCTCCATCACCTTGGCTGTGTTCAGCAGCGAGCGGGTCGCCGAGGTTTCCTCGCGGCGACGGATCACGTTCGCCTGCGCCGCCTTCTCCGCCTCCACCACCTGGGCCAGCAGGGTCTTCATCTCGCCCGGCAGGATGATGTCGCGCACGCCCAGGCCGCTGACCTCGATGCCGGTGCCCGGCAGTCGCTCCTTCAGGTAGGCGCTGACCGAGTCGTCGATGAGCTGCTTGTTTTCCAGCAACTCATCCAGCGAGCGGGTGCCCACCGCCGCGCGCAGGCCGAATTGCAGCTCTCGGTAGAGGTGTTCCAGCGGCTTGGACAGGCTGGAAAACGCTGTCAGCACGTCGCTGTAACGCCAGTTGGCGGCCAGGTTCAGGCGCAGGCTCACCTTGTCGCGGGTGAGGATTTCCTGGCCGCTGACTTCCAGCGCCTGGATCCGCGTATCGATCAGCTCCACGCTGACCTGGCGGTTGTAGCGCCAGAAACCGTACTGGCCTGCCGGCAGCAACTCGACCACCGCGCCGTCGACCTTCAGCACGCCGACCTGGTAAGCCGGTACTAGGGTCACCAGCAGCGCCTCGACGCCGACCACGCTGCGACCGCGCAGGTTGCCCTGCATCTGCTGCAACAGCGCCGGAGCCACGCGGTACTCCTGGCTCAGGTCGATGCGCTCCAGGCGCTGTTCGGTCTGGCCTTTCCAGTACAGCCGGCGGCTGCCCGGCGCGAGGATTTCCGCCAGCACGCCGTCCTCGAAGCGCAGGCCGGCCTCGTTCTCGGCCAGGTCCATGCGGGTGAAGTAGCGTTCGACCAGCGCCGGTTCGGACTGGCGCAGGTAGCCAGCCAGGCGGTGTTCGAACAGCGGGGTGTTCAGGCTGAAGGTTTCCACGCTCAGGCGGTTGTACAGGTCCAGATGGCGGTGGATGCCCGGCTCGAGGACTGCCAGGAAATCGCCCTCGGAGTACAGCAGGCCGCGTTCGTTCTTCTTCACGGTAAAGCGCTTCAGCAGTTTCATCTTTCTTCCTTCTTCTGTTGTGCGTGCTTCTGTTGTGCTGGGTGCCGGTGTCCGCCAGCCCGTCGGGTGGCGAGGCGGGGGCCTGCGAGAGCCAGGTGCTGCGGACTGCCTGTCCATTGCGCCGAATCCATCGGCCAGCACTTGCCTTGTCGCGGGCCCGGTCCTCGTACCGGGCGGGCCGGCGGTGGCTTCGGGTCCCTGGCGTGTCCGGCCTTCCTGGCCTCTTTGCGCCTCTCCCGTCGCCCACCGGCGGGGTGTTGCCTTCATGAGTAGCTGCCTTAACAGGGCAGTGTTCGAGCGGGAGTCGAACCCGCGACAGGCCATTTCGTGGATGGCTGCTCTACCGGACTGAGCTATCGAACGGCGCGGGCAGGATTCGAACCTGCGACGGCTCCAGCGAAGTGGAGTGCTCTACCGGGCTGAGCTACCGCGCCATCGACCGTGACTGCTGCAGCGGCATGCACGAAGCCGACACCAGGGGTGGGCTCGGGCACCGGCGGGAGTGGTAGTCCCTGCCCGTGGGCTGCATCAGCGATGCGGTCGAGGGAGATATAGCGAGGGGCGTGCCAGGTTTGTTTTCGGGTGGTGTTCTTTTCTTATAACTATTTGATAAATAACAAGTTAATTATTTATTTGGTGCGGGAGTCCATTCTCGACGATTGGCCGGTTATGGACTTTATGGATATCCTGAGATCGTTATTTATCTTCATGGATAAAAGATGAAAGCCAAGAAAACCGTCGCCATCGGCTTCCTCGGTTCCACCCTGGATCGCGTCGGCAAGGGCGCAGCGCGCTGGCAGAAATGGCGGCCAACGGTCGGCCTGTGCCAACAGCAGGACCTGCTGGTCGACCGCCTGGAACTGATCCATGGGCTGGATGCGCGGGATATCGGGCTGGCCGAGCGCATTGCCGCCGATGTGCGGCTCGTCTCCCCGGAGACCGAGGTGCGCCTGCAGCCCATGGCGCTGCGCAACCCGTGGGACTTTGAGGAGGTCTACGGCGCGCTGCACGATTTCGTCGGCGGCTACGCCTTTGATACCGAGCACGAGGACTACCTGGTGCACATCACCACCGGGACCCACGTCGCGCAGATATGCTGGTTCCTCCTCACCGAGGCGCGCTACCTGCCGGCGCGGCTGGTGCAGGCCTCGCCGGCGCGGCGCAAGGACGAGGCGCGGCAGCCGGAAGGGACGGTCACGGTCATCGACCTCGACCTGTCGCGCTACGACCGCATCGCCACGCGCTTTCGCCGTGAGCAGGAGGAAAGCCTGGCCTTCCTCAAGTCCGGCATCGCCACGCGCAACGCCGACTTCAACCGCTCCATCGAGCAGATCGAGCGGGTTGCCGGGCGCTCCCGCGCGCCGATGCTGCTGATCGGCCCGACCGGCGCCGGCAAGTCGTTCCTTGCTCGCCGCGTGTACGAACTCAAGCGCGCACGGCACCAGTTCCAGGGCCGTTTCGTCGAGGTGAACTGCGCGACCTTGCGCGGCGACGGCGCCATGTCCGCGCTGTTCGGCCACATCAAGGGCGCCTTCACCGGCGCACAGAACGCCCGCGAAGGTCTGTTGCGCGCGGCGGATGGCGGCATGCTGTTCCTCGACGAGATCGGCGAACTGGGCCTGGACGAGCAGGCCATGCTGCTCAAGGCCATCGAAGAGAAGCGCTTCTTCCCGCTGGGCTCGGACCGCGAGGTGGGCAGCGACTTCCAGCTGATCGCCGGCACCCACCGCGATCTGCGCGAGCGGGTGGCCGAGGGGCTGTTCCGCGAGGACCTGTTCGCCCGCATCAACCTCTGGACCTTCGACCTGCCGGGGCTGGCCGGGCGCCGCGAAGACATCGAGCCGAACATCGACTTCGAGCTGGAACGCCACGCCCGCGAGCAGGGTCGCCTGGTGCGCTTCAACCGCGAGGCGCGCACGCGCTACCTGGCTTTCGCCAACTCGGCGCAGGCCTTGTGGAGCGGCAACTTCCGCGAGCTGTCGGCATCCATCACGCGCATGGCGACCCTGGCCGACAGCGGACGGATCGACGAGGCGCTGGTGGAGGAAGAGATCGGCCGGCTGCGCCGCTCCTGGGGCGCGACCCAGGCGCAGAGCTTGCTGGATCGCTTGCTGGGGGAGGAGGGCGCCGAGGCGCTGGACCTGTTCGACCGTCTGCAGCTGGAAGCGGTGATCGACGTCTGCCGGCAGGCGCGCAGCCTGTCCGACGCCGGTCGCCAGCTGTTCGCTGTCTCGCGCCAGGAAAAGCAGAACCCCAACGACGCCGACCGCCTGCGCAAGTACCTGGCGCGCTTCGGCCTGGATTGGTCCGGGATCACCGATGGGGTGCGCTAGAATCGGCGTTTTGCGGTAGCGGCAAGGAGCCGATCATGGAAGAACCGATGAGTGTCGAGCAGCTGTGCCGACGCATCGAGGCGGGCGAGGCGTTCAAGTACCTGTACTTCTGGGGGCATCGCCCGAAGCACTCCGTGGAAGTCGACAAGAGCTGCTTCAGCCAGTGGTTCGAAGCGGCCTTCGAGATCGACGGAGTGACCTACTCCAGTGCCGAGCACTACATGATGGCCGGCAAGGCCCGACTGTTCGGTGACGAGGCGGCGCTGGCGCGGATTCTCGCGGCGCGCACGCCGGCTGAGGCCAAATCCATCGGCCGCGAGATCCTCGGCTTCGACGAGGCTGCCTGGAACGCCGAGCGCCTGGCCATCGTCACTCGCGCCAACCACGCCAAGTTCGGGCAGAACCCGGCCCTGCGCGAATTCCTGCTGGGCACGGGCGATCGCGTGCTGGTCGAGGCCAGCCCGGTGGACGCCATCTGGGGCATCGGCCTGGCGGTCGATCATCCCGACGCGGGCAACCCGGCGCGCTGGCGCGGGCTGAACCTGCTGGGTGTTGCCCTCATGAGCGCGCGCGATGTGCTGCGCCGGGAGAGTCAACATGCCTGAGCTCACGGCTGCCCAGCAGCAACTGCTGCGTGACCACCGCCTGGCCTGGTTCGCCGGGCGCATTATCCATGACGCGCAGCCGCCGATCAGCGATGCCCAACTGGCCGAGGTCGAACAACGCCTGGGCAGCCAACTGCCGCGTGAACTGGTCGCCCTGTGGCGCTGCAGTTTCGGTGGCCGGCTGGATTACGAGCTATGCGTGGACTACGACGGCCACCTCCATCCTTACTCCTTCAACGAATTGTTCTATCCGGACAGCGACGGCTACAACGACCTCTGGGGCTGGCTGGCGCACGAGCAGGAGTGCGCCGAGGAAGTCGCCGAGGAGAATGGTCAGGAGTGGGACGGCCGCGTGGGCTTCCTGCCCATCGGTGGTTTCGAGTACCTGGAGCGGATCTACGTCTGCGTCGAGCCGGAAGAGTTCGGCGCCATCTATGCCTGGAGTCGCGCCTTGCCGCCAGCCTGGCAACTGCGTCTGCATGAGGATGCCCTGACCAGGGTGGCAGACGACCTGTATGGCCTGTTCGCGTTGCTGGGCTTCGATGAAGACCCGTTCGCCGAGGGTGCGGATGCCGGGCAGGAACTACTCGAGGCCCTGGATGAGCTGGCCACCTCGGGCGCCGAGGGCGCAGCGCTGGCGCAACAGCTGCAGGATTCGCTGCGGCCGCTGGTACGCGACTGGCGCACGGCGCTGGAGCAGGGGCGGATTGCCGGTGAGTCCGAGCTGCAACGCCTGGCGCTGACGCATGCGGTGCGCAGCGGCGATATCGCGCTGCTGGAACAGCTGCGCGACCGGGATTGCGACCTTGGCCGGCTGCTGACCGGCGGCGGCAATGCGCCGGTGCATGCGCGGGTGATGCAGCGCGAGACGGTGATCCGCTGGTTCGCCGAGCAAGGCGTCGCGGAGTATCAGCTCGATGACCCGGCGGCCCGTGGAGAGACGCCATGACCTGCGAAACCACTCTGCCAGAATCGCTGGTCGAGTTCCTGCGCCAGCCGGTGAGTGCACCGGAGGATCGGGTCGAGGCGCAGGATTTCGTCCGCCGCTCCGATGTCCGCGAGCTGTACCGCGACACCCTGGGCACGCCCCTTGCGGACACGATGCTTGCCCAGTGCGCGGCATTGTTTCCCGAGCTCAATCCCAACCGCGCATCGCTGCTGGCGCTGTTCTGCGGCAGTTGGGTGGAAGGTGGTGCCAGCCCGCGTATTGCCTTCGCCGCGGTGCTCGGCGCGTTGGCGCGTGCGCTGGCGATGCTGCGTCCGTACTGCGCTGACGAAGAGGTCGAGGACGACGAAGAAGCGCAGGCCGCCGCCCGGCAGGCCCGCGCGCGGCTCGATAGCCTGACGCCTTCGCAGTCGCTACTCATCGACAGCGCGCATCCTGCGGTCGATCTGCTGGTGCTGCCGCTGATGACCATGCTGATGCGTTCGCGGGAAAATCACCGCGATTTCCTGGCCAATGGCGAGCTGCTCCGCGACATCGATGCAATGGTGAAATCCAACACCACGCTGCCCTTCGAGAATCTGCACTTCCTCGACCATGCCGCGGCGCTGACCTACGAAGACGAGCTGGTGGTTGTGCTGCCCGCGACGCGCAGTGGTCTGGTGGTGAGTGCGCAGGGTATCAATTGCAACTTCCATGCGTTCTCCCTGCTGCAGCCGCTGTTGGCTGCCCATGGTGAGCAGCTCGGGTTGCGGGTCGCGGCACCGCTCCCGGTTGCCGATGTGCCGCGGGAAGACAGCGCACAGTACCTGTGGCTGCAGGCCTTCGCCTTCGAGAAGGGCGAGCTGGTCAACAATCTGGCCTGGGCGTGGGGCGAGGCGCCGCTGCGCAGCAATAGCCGCAGGCATGGCCGCTGCGTACTGATTGCGCTGGATACCGCAGAGGGTGTGTCACGCTCCTGGTCGGGCTTTGCCGATCGGCTGCACGATGCGCATCAGCCGTCGGTGGAACTGGTGCGTTTCCTCAGTGCGGAAGAAGTGGCTGCCTATCTGGAGTGACGCCGGCGAAGGCGCGCACGGCATTGGCCGCAGCGCGCCTTCCCCGGTCAGTAGTGGTACCAGCGCAGTTCCAGCATCACTTCGTTGCGCGGACTGGCCTCATGGCTGAATTCGCGCTGGGCCGACAGGCGCAGGCCGAGGTTGCGGCCCAGTTCCACCTGCTGGCCGAAGCTCAGGGTGCGGCGCACTTCGCCGTTGTGGAAGTAGTCGCCCTTGCCCTCGAGGCTGAGGTTGCCCAGCGGGTTGCTCCACAGCACGCCGGTGTCGAAGCCCATGGCCGGGGCGATGGTGGCGGCGAAGTCCTGGTTGTTCTCGATGCGCGCGGTGCCCAGGGCATAGGCCTGCAGGTCGTCGGAGAGCTTCCAACTGCCGCCGGCGCCGCCGTTGAGGTGGCCGACCAGGGTGTCGTGGTCGTTGTCGCTGTGCTTGCCGATCACTCGTTCCCAGCCGCCGGCAACCTGCCAGGACAGCGGTTTCAGCAGCTCGTTGCGCGGCGTCATGGAGCGGATGGTGACCAGGTCCAGTTGCTGCAGCTGCCAGCGGTTGCCTTCGTACTGGCGCAGCTTGAGCTGGCCGATCTCGATCTGCGCGCCGAGGGGGAAGCCGTAGGCGTTGTCGTCGAGGTCGTGGTAGGCCATGCGCAGGCCGTACTGGGCGAAAGCTTCGCCGTCGCGGCTGCCGGCGCCTACCTGCCAGGTGCGCGATTCGTGGCCGTTTTCCGGCTGGCCGGGGCGCTCCACGTCCAGCGCCGGCGGTGGGTTCTTGTTGATCGCCTTGAGCAGGTTGTAGCTGCGCGAGGCAGTGGACTGGTCGCGTTCCTGGCCGGTGGCGCGGTAGCGCACCAGGCGGAAGGCGGTGTCCTGCACCAGCGCCTGGCGGTCGGCGGGCAGGGCGGCGAACTCGGGGCTTTGCAGCTGACTGTCGTCGTCGGCGATGTGGCGGGCCAGCACCTTCTCGTCGTGGCTCAACGGTTCACCGCGGGCCAGCAGTTCGCGCTCGCGGGAGGGGCGGTAGTCCACCCGGTCGATCAGCCCGGCGTCCTTCACTGCGCGCACCGTGTCGGTGGGGATGGCGGTGAGCGGGAAGTGGTCGGTGAGCTCAGTTCCGGGGCGGGCGATCTCCAGCAGCTCCAGCAGGCGGAAGGAGCAGTTCTCGTCGAAGAAGTAGTACTTGAAGCGGATCTGCTTCAGCTCCCAGACGTGCTCGACCATGCGCGCAGTTTCTTCCGGCGTCAGGTTCAGGCGGTATTCCCAGAGGTCGCGGTTCTCCAGGCGGCTGTATTCGGAGAGCTTCTCGCGGTAGGGCACCAGGGCGAACAGGCCGGGATAGCCGCCCATCAGGCCCTTCCAGGCGTAGAGGATGCTGTTGTCCATGCCCTCGATGTAGGCGCCGAAGTTGAGCGCGTAGCTGAGCAGGGCGGTGTTGTCGGAGTCGACGTCGGCCTGGTCGATGCGCAGCAGGGTGTGGCCGAACATCGAGGACGGGCTGTTCAGGTAGGCGGCCGGGAACACCAGCACGGCGCTGTGCGGGTTGATGTCCTGGTACCAGGTGGTGAATTCCTTGCACTCCACGGCCGGCAGGTCATCGAGCTGCAATTGCTGGCGCAGCCAGCGGGTGCGCGCCGGGTACACGCACTGGGCGTGCTTGTCGCCGAGGCTGGCCGGGGCGTAGAGCGCCTTCACGGTGGCGGCCAGTTCCGACTGCGGATGGCGGTCTCCGTCCTTGGCGAGGAAGAACTTCGGGTCGTCGACGAAGCTGCGCCAGCCACCGAGCTTGGCGTGCTCGTAGTGACCCAGGGCCAGCCAGTAGGGCTCGTCGGCCAGGCTCTGCAGGCGTTGTGAGTCGATCGCCGGCGAAGCCAGCAGTGGGGTGCAGGCGCACAGCGCCATCCAGGGCAACAGGCGTTTGGGCATCGAGTGGGCTACTGGGAGGGAAGGGTGAGCCCGCCCTCAGGAGGCGGGCTCGCGTTGGCCATCAGGCCTGTTCGGCGTACTTGGCCAGGGTGCTGTCCTGTTTCAGGACGGCCTGGGTGTTGGCGTAGACGTCTTCGGCGGTGACGTCGGACTTGTTGAATATCTGCGCGAAGTGCTCGTGGGTGACCTGGGCGAAGTGTGCGCGGTCCTCGGGCTTCACGCCCAGCACGACGGCGTAGGTGGTCAGCGCTTCGCCGTCACCCTTGGCCATGTCTTCGGAGAGCTCGTCCATCATGCTGCTGAGCACGATCATCGGCTTGCCGCCGTAGGTCAGCGCGCCGTTGGTGTGGCAACCGTTGGTGCCGGTGGTCATGCCGAAGGTGTTGTTGCCGCTGGTGCCGTTGGTGGTGGCTGCCAGGACGTGGGTGGCGGTGCCGCGCTGGCCCTTGAACAGCATGTTGCCCCAGCCGCAGCCGTCGCTGCCGGGGGCATCGGCGAGGGCGCTCAGGGAGGCGGTGGCGAGGAGGGTACCGAGCAGAATCCTTTTCATCGTTTTTCTCTCTTTTTGAGGTCGGGGACCGGTGAACAGTCGCTGACAGCAAAACAGCGCCTGGTCAGAGCTTTTCTCCAATGCCTTGCGAGTGTCAAGGCAACCGCTGCCGCAGCCAGTATGGCCGGTCACGGCTGAATGGGCCGGGATGACCGGCAGTTGATCGGCATCAGCGGCGGAAGTCTTGGAACCGACCACACTTGAATCAGTTCCCCTTGCGAGGAAGTAGTCATGGTCGATTTCGATCCACGGCCAGCGCTGGACCAGTTGGCGGCCGAGTATTCCAAGCGTGCCGAAGCCATCCGCCGCGACCTCGGTCGCAGCCATTCCCCGGACTTCGCCGAGCAGGCCCAGCAGCGGCAGAACGACGACGTGCTGCGCGCCTTGCTCGCCGAAGCCGACGCGGGCATGCGCCTGGTGGGCCTGGCGCGCCTGCGCCTGGCTGACGGCACCTACGGCGAGTGCGCGCGCTGCGGCGAGGCCATCGAGGAGCGCCGCCTGCGCGCGCTGCCGGCCGCCGAGCACTGCCTGCGCTGCGCCGATGCGGTGGACTGAAACTGTCACCAATACTGCCTTGCCAGTGGCGCGCGGGCGGCGCGAGAATGCGGTCGAATCTCCGCGGCCTCGCGCCGCCCGAAGCAAGGACCTCCAATGCCCGATTCCGTTGCTGCCGGCCTGCGCCTGGCGCCCGATGAACTGACCCGCCCCTTCACCCCCGAACAGTTTCCCTTCAAGACCACCGAAGAACTGGAGCCTTTCCTGGGCGTGCTCGGACAGGAGCGCGCGGTCGAGGCGCTGCAGTTCGGCGTGGCGATGCCGCGTCCGGGTTACAACGTATTCGTCATGGGCGAACCGGGAACCGGTCGCTTCTCCTTTGTGCAGCGCTATCTGAAGGCCGAGGGCAAGCGCCTGCCGACGCCGGCCGACTGGGTCTACGTCAACAATTTCGACGATTCGCGCGAGCCGCGCGTGATCGAGCTGCCGCCGGGCAGCGCTGCCGAGTTCGGCACCGATATCGACCACCTGATCGACAACCTGCTCTCCACCTTCCCCTCGGTGTTCGAGAACCCGGCCTACCAGCAGAAGAAGAGCGCCATCGACCGCGCCTTCAACCAGCGTTACGACAAGGCCCTGGACACCGTCGAGCGCCTGGCGCTGGAGAAGGAGGTCGCCCTCTACCGCGACAGCTCCAACATCGCCTTCACCCCGATGAAGGACGGCAAGGCGCTGGATGAAGCCGATTTCGCCCAGCTGCCGGAAGAGGAGCGCGAGCGCTTCCATGCCGACATCGCCGACCTGGAGGAGCACCTCAACGAGGAGCTTTCCAGCCTGCCGCAGTGGAAGCGCGAGTCGAGCAACCAGCTGCGCCAGCTCAACGAGGAAACCATCACCCTGGCGCTGCAGCCACTGCTGGCGCCGTTGGTGGAGAAGTACAACAACAACTCCGGGGTCAGCGCCTACCTGCAGGCCATGCAGCTCAACCTGCTGAAGACCGTGGTCGACCAGCTGGTGGACGCCGAGCGCACCGACCCGCAGCGCAAGCAGAGCCTGGAAGAGCAGTACGCGCCGAACCAGGCGATCGGCCACCATGCCACCAGCGGCGCGCCGGTGGTGTTCGAGTCGCACCCGACCTACGACAACCTGTTCGGACGCATCGAGTACGCCTCCGACCAGGGCGCGCTCTACACCAGCTACCGCCAGCTGCGCCCCGGTGCTCTGCACCGCGCCAACGGCGGCTTCCTGGTGCTGGAGGCGGAGAAGCTGCTGAGCGAGCCGTTCGTCTGGGACGCCCTCAAGCGCGCGCTGCAGTCGCGCCAGCTGAAGATGGAATCGCCCCTGGCCGAACTCGGCCGCCTCACCGCCATGAGCCTGACGCCCCAGGTGATCCCGCTGAACATCAAGGTGATCATCATCGGCTCGCGGCAGATCTACTACACGCTGCAGGACCTCGATCCGGACTTCCAGGAGATGTTCCGCGTGCTGGTGGACTTCGACGAGGACATCCCGCTCGCCGAGGACAGCCTCGAACAGTTCGCCCAGCTGCTCAAGACCCGCACCTCGGAAGAGGGCCTGGCGCCGCTCAGCCGTGAAGCCGTGGCGCGCCTGGCGACCTACAGCGCCCGCCTGGCTGAACACCAGGGTCGCCTCTCGGCACGCATCGGCGACCTGTTCCAGTTGGTCAGCGAAGCGGACTTCATCCGCCAGCTGGCCGGCCAGGAAGTGACCGACCTGGGACACATCGAGCGTGCCCTGAAGGCCAAGGAAACCCGCACTGGCCGCGTGTCGGCGCGGATTCTCGACGACATCCTTGCCGGCATCATCCTGATCGACAGCGAAGGCGCCGCGGTGGGCAAGTGCAACGGCCTGACCGTGCTGGAAGTCGGCGACTCCGCCTTCGGCATGCCGGCGCGCATCTCCGCCACCGTCTATCCGGGCGGCAGTGGCATCGTCGATATCGAGCGCGAGGTCAACCTCGGCCAGCCGATCCACTCCAAGGGCGTGATGATCCTCACCGGCTACCTCGGCAGCCGCTACGCCCAGGAATTCCCCCTGGAGATTTCCGCGAGCATCGCCCTGGAGCAGTCCTATGGCTACGTGGACGGCGACAGTGCCTCGCTGGGCGAGGTCTGCACGCTGATCTCCGCCCTGTCGCGCACGCCGCTGCGGCAATGTTTCGCCATCACCGGTTCGATCAACCAGTTCGGCGAAGTGCAGGCGGTCGGTGGGGTCAACGAGAAGATCGAAGGCTTCTTCCGCCTCTGCGAGGCGCGTGGCCTGACCGGCGAGCAGGGGGTGATCATCCCGCGTGCCAACGTCGCCACCCTGATGCTCGACGAGCGCGTGCTGCAGGCGGTGCGCAACGGCCAGTTCCACATCTACGCCGTGCGCCAGGCCGACGAGGCGCTGAGCCTGCTGGTCGGCGAGCCTGCCGGTGCGCCGGATGCCAAGGGCCACTTCCCCAAGGGCAGCGTCAACGCCCGTGTCGTCGAGCGCCTGAAGGAAATCTCCGAGCTGGGCATGGACGAGGAAGAGAAGGAAAAACCGGCCAAGGAGCCCGCCGCCGCCAAGCCCGCCAGCAAACCGAAGGCGGAGAAGGTGCCGGTGGAAAAGGCTCCTGTGGAGAAAGAGCGCGCCCGCAAGAAGAAGGACGTCGACTGATTGACGTCAGGACAGGGGCGCCGCTTCGGCGTCCTGTCCGCGCGTTTTACACTCCGTTGTCTACAAGATGTCGGGATAAATCCGCGCTTTCGCGTGTCGGAACCTGGGTGTAGTCTCGAACTCAGGACAACCGCGAGGGTGCCGCCATGCCGCGTAACCTCTGCCTTATCCGCCCCTGTCTGGGGCTGACTACGCGCATCGAGTGCGAGATCAGGCCGCTGGCCGGAGAGAATGGACTCTGGACCTTGTTGTGCGCTGCCGGGATGTCCGGCGCGCAGCCCACCGCCATCAAGGCGCAGGGCCCGTTCTGCGGGCCTTTCGTGGCCGAAGGCGTGCTTGAGGCAATCTCCGACTGCCTGGCCCAGCAGGGCTACATCGTGGCGGAGGATCCCCCCATCTGGCAGTTGCACCTGCAGGGCGAACTGCGCCGCCTGAACGGCGAACGCTCACGCCATGTCGGCAACTTCCAGTTCCGCCCCGAAGGCTGACGGCCGCTTGCGCAGGCCCTGCACAATCCGCTGAAGCTCGCGGGGCGCCTGTTCGCTACGGTTCCACACCGTGGCCGTTGCCTATTTATCCACAGACATATTTATCCATAGAAAGCCGGGAAAACTCGCAAAAGCCATCCGCTATACTGCCGCGGCCCTTTTTCCCAATACTTCACCTGCGAGCACCATGGAACGATTCGTCGAAAACTCCCTGTACGCCGCGCGCTGGCTGCTGGCGCCGATCTACATCGGCCTGTCGCTGGCCCTGCTGGCGCTGACCATCAAATTCTTCCAGGAAATCTTCCATATCCTGCCCAGCATCTTCAGCATCGCCGAGGCGGACCTGATCCTGGTGCTGCTGTCGCTGATCGACATGGCGCTGGTCGGTGGCCTGCTGGTGATGGTGATGTTCTCCGGCTACGAGAACTTCGTCTCGCAGCTGGACATCGATGAAGGCAAGGAAAAGCTCAGCTGGCTCGGCAAGATGGACGCCAGTTCGCTGAAGAACAAGGTGGCCGCCTCCATCGTGGCGATCTCCTCGATCCACCTGCTGCGCATTTTCATGGACGCCAAGAACATCGAAGACAACAAGCTGATGTGGTACGTGATCATGCACCTCACCTTCGTCCTCTCGGCTTTCGCCATGGGCTACCTGGACAAGGCCACGCGCCACGACCACTAAGGCGTTGCTGCGTCATTCCCGCCGCCCGGCCGTTGCAAAACGGACGGGCGGTTGCGTTTTCGGCTTGCGGTGAGCGCCTGCTGTACAAGACTTTTTGCGTGGATCAATCCGCAGGAGGTGCAGCACATGAATCTGCAGGAACTGACCAGCCGCTCCGTCGCCGGCGACATCGACGAAATCAACCTGGTGTCGCTGGAAGGCGATATCTACGTGCTGGAGGCACGGATGGGCGCGCGCTTCTATCCGGTCCAGGACGAGGCCGGGCATGTCATCAGCGTGCGTTCGGTCGCCCATGCGCGGGAGGTGCTCAAGGCGCTGCCCAACGTCCCGTTCCATCTGGTGCACGCGGTGGTGCATGACGAGATGTGCGGCATGGACGACGAGCGCGACATCGGCGCCGGCGTGACCATCCCGTTGCACTGAGTCAGTTGCGCGGCGCGCTGCGCGAGGCTCGCGCGGTGGGGGAGGCGGTGCATCTGTGCTAGGCTGGCGGCCCTTTTTTGAACCCCCAGCGGAGCGCCGCCATGAGCGAACTCAACCTTTCCACCGACGAAGCCCGCGTCAGCTACGGCATCGGCCGTCAGCTGGGCGACCAGCTGCGCGAGAACCCGGTTCCGGGCATGACCCTGGACGCCATCGTGGCCGGCTTGTCCGACGCCTACGCCGGCGCTGAAAGCCGCGTTCCGGGCGAAGTCCTGTCCGCCAGCTTCCAGGTGATCCGCGAGCGCATGCAGGCCGAAGCCCAGGCGAAAGCCGAGGCCGCCGCAGCCGTAGGCCGCGAGTACCTAGTGGAAAACGCCAAGCGCGAAGGCGTGACTGTCCTGCCGTCCGGCCTGCAGTACGAGGTGCTGACCACCGGCGAAGGCGCCAAGCCGTCCCGCGAAGACACCGTGCGTACCCACTACCACGGCACCCTGGTCGACGGCACCGTCTTCGACAGCTCCTACGAGCGCGGCCAGCCGGCCGAATTCCCGGTGGGCGGTGTGATCGCCGGCTGGGTCGAGGCGCTGCAACTGATGAACGCCGGCAGCAAATGGCGCCTGCATGTGCCGAGCGAGCTGGCCTATGGCGGCCAGGCCGTCGGCAGCATCCCGCCGCACAGCGTGCTGGTATTCGACGTCGAGCTGCTGGAAATCCTCTGATTCCCGAAGGTTCGCTGCGCAGTGCCATCCCTGGCAACTGCGCAGGAAAAGGGGCGCTCAGGCGCCCCTTTGTGCATCCGCCTCCCGGGCGGCGGAGCACCGATGGCGCTTCCTGCGCCATCGTAAAGTGCGTCTAGCGCAGCGCGCGGGCGTAACAGAACAGGAACAGGTTGCGCACCAGCTCCTTGAGGACCAGCGGTTCGCTGGTATTGAGCTCGGACAACTCCAGGCCGCCCTGTTCGCGCAGTTCATCCAGCGCTTCTTCTTCCAGCACCGCGCAGACTTCCCCGGTGTCCCGATGCAGGATGCGCAGGTAGGGGTGCGGGCGATCCAGCCAGGCGTCGATCATGTAGGTCATGGCGTGTTCCTCCGTGCAGACCGTTTAATGAGAATAATTCTTATTATCTTAATAGCAAGCCTGAATTGGAAAAATTTTTACGCAGGCGACGATCTGTTGTTCCCGGTCAAAAGACAGGCAACAAAAAGCCCGCCGTGGCGAACCGGGGCGGGCTTTGGTGAAGCGGCAGATCAGTGCGTGCGGGCGACGGCGAACTCGGCCAGTTCGATCAGCGCGGCGCGGTATTCGTTGTCCGGCAGCGCCTTCAGGCAGTCGATGGCGCGGGCAGCGTACTCGCGGGCCAGGTTGGCGGTGTAGTCCAGCGCGCCGGCGGCTTCCACGGCGGCGCGGATGCCTTCCAGGTCCTGGCTGCCGCCCTGCTGGATGGCCTTGCGCACCAGCGCAGCCTGTTCCGGGGTGCCGTCGCGCATGGTGGCGATCAGCGGCAGGGTGGGCTTGCCTTCGGCGAGGTCGTCGCCGACGTTCTTGCCCAGGCTGGCGGCGTCGCCGCGGTAGTCGAGCAGGTCGTCCACCAGCTGGAAGGCGATCCCCAGGGCGTCACCGAACAGGCGCAGCGCCTCGGATTGCTCCGGCTGGGCGTTGGCCAGCGCGGCGGCGCTGTGGGTGGAGGCTTCGAAGAGCATCGCGGTCTTGCCGCGGATGACTTCCATGTAGGTTTCTTCGGTGGTGCTGGCGTCGCGGACCTTGGACAGCTGCAGCACTTCGCCTTCGGCGATCACGCGGGTGGCCTGGGAAATGATGCGCATGACCGGCATGGAGCCCAATTCGACCATCATTTCGAAGGAGCGCGCATAAAGGAAGTCGCCCACCAGCACGCTCGGTGCGTTGCCCCACTGGGCATTGGCGGTGGCGCGGCCGCGGCGCAGGCCGGAGGCGTCGACCACGTCGTCGTGCAGCAGGGTCGAGGTGTGCAGGAATTCGATGGTGGCGGCCAGCAGCTTCAGGTCATCGCCCGAATAGCCCAGGGCCTTGCCCGAGAGGAGCACCAGCAGCGGGCGAAGACGCTTGCCGCCGGCGGAGATGATGTAGTCGCCGATCTTTTCCACCAGGGGAACGCGGGAAGTGAGTTGGCGACGGATGATGCCGTCGACGGCGGTGAAGTCGTCCGCCACCACGCGATAGAAAGCCTGGGGTTGCATTAAAGACAGCGCTCCTCGTAGATTGCGCGGCATGCTAGGTGCCGCTGTTTGGGCTGTCAAGGCAAGGCCCCATGGGGCTTGATCCGCACCAGGGGTTTGCGTACAATCGCGGCCCCGAACTTCCCTGGCATATCCTGCCTTACGCAATTGCACGGGCGTCCTTTCCGGCCCCATGCAGCCATGCCGACCGATTCCTCTTTCTATAAAGCGTCGGGTGAGCAGGTCTAACGGAGACATCCAGATGTACGCAGTAATTGTTACTGGTGGCAAGCAATACAAAGTCACCGAAGGCGAATTCCTCAAGGTCGAGAAGCTCGACGTTGCCACCGGCGAAGCGATCAACCTGGATCGCATCCTGCTGGTCGCCAACGGCGATGACGTCAAGATCGGCCTGCCGGTGGTAGAAGGCGCGAAAGTGACCGCAGAAGTGGTTTCCCACGGTCGTCACGACAAAGTGCGCATCATCAAGTTCCGCCGCCGCAAGCACCACATGAAGCGTCAGGGCCACCGCCAGTGGTTCACTGAAATCAAAATCACCGGCATCCAGGCCTAATTCCTTTTTAGGGCTGCTTCCTGTTTTAGGAGAATTGACTCATGGCACACAAAAAAGCTGGCGGTAGTACCCGCAACGGCCGCGACTCAGAAAGCAAACGCCTTGGCGTGAAGCTGTTCGGTAGCCAGGCTGTGAAAGCAGGCAACATCATCGTGCGTCAGCGCGGTACCCAGTTCCACGCTGGCTACGGCGTTGGTATGGGCAAGGATCACACCCTGTTCGCTAAAGTCGACGGCGTGATCAAGTTCGAAGTGAAAGGCGCCTTTGGCCGTCGCTATGTAAGCGTCGTCGCTGCCTAAGCGAGCTCTCACTGAAAAAGCCCTGTCTCGCGACGGGGCTTTTTTGTTTCTGGCGTTTCCAGGCGAGGTGCTGCCGGTTCGGGCGTTTGCGCGGACTTGGCTGTATCCTATGCTCCTTTTCTTATTTTCAACCCGCAGGTGCTGCGGGAGGCGTTCGCAATGAAATTCGTCGACGAAGTATCCATCCACGTGAAAGCCGGTGACGGCGGCAACGGCCTCATGAGCTTCCGCCGCGAGAAGTTCATCGAGAAAGGCGGTCCCAACGGCGGTGACGGTGGTGACGGCGGCTCGGTGTACCTCGAGGCCGACGAGAACCTGAACACCCTGGTGGACTACCGCTACACCCGTCGTTTCGACGCCCAGCGTGGCGAGAACGGCGGCAGCAAGGACTGCACTGGCGCCAAGGGTGACGATCTCGTCCTGCCCGTGCCGGTCGGTACCACCATCATCGATGCCAACACTCAGGAAATCATCGGTGACCTGACCACTGCCGGTCAGCGCATCATGGTTGCCCAGGGCGGCTGGCACGGCCTGGGTAATACCCGCTTCAAGTCCAGCACCAACCGTGCGCCGCGCCAGACCACGCCGGGCAAGCCTGGTGATGCGCGTGACCTCAAGCTGGAGCTGAAGGTCCTGGCGGACGTCGGTCTGCTCGGTCTGCCGAACGCCGGCAAGAGCACCTTCATCCGTGCGGTGTCCGCCGCCAAGCCGAAGGTCGCCGACTATCCCTTCACCACCCTGGTGCCGAACCTGGGCGTGGTCAGTGTGGGGCGCTTCAAGAGCTTCGTGGTCGCCGACATTCCCGGCCTGATCGAGGGTGCCGCCGAAGGCGCCGGCCTGGGCATCCGCTTCCTCAAGCACCTGGCGCGTACCCGTCTGCTGCTGCACATCGTCGACATGGCGCCGCTGGATGAGAGTGATCCGGCCGATGCCGCGGAAACCATCGTCCACGAGCTGGAGAAATTCAGCCCGGCGCTGACCGAGCGTGATCGCTGGCTGGTGCTGAACAAGATGGACCAGATCCTCGAGCCTGAGGAGCAGGAGCGTCGCAAGCAGGCCGTGGTCGAGCGTCTGGGCTGGGAAGGTCCGGTCTATGTGATCTCCGCCCTGGAGCGTGAAGGCACCGAGAAGCTGAGCCAGGACATCATGAAGTACCTCGACGAGCGCACCTTGCGCATCGAGGAGGAGCCGGCCTATGGCGAAGCCCTGGCGGCCCTGGATCAGCGCATCGAAGACGAGGCTCGTGCCCGTCTGCAGGCTCTGGACGATGCTCGTGCACTGCGTCGCTCCGGTCTGAAGAATGTCGACGATGCGGATGACGATGATTTCGAGGATGACGAAGACGACGGCGATGGGCCGGAAATCTTCTACGTGCCTTGATCGGAACGGCGCCCGCCGGTCCGGATGAAACGTGTGAAGCCTGACTTCTAAGGTTGAGGGTATGCGTGAGAAGGTCACTGGCGCCAAGCGCTGGGTAGTCAAGATTGGCAGTGCGTTGCTGACCGCCGATGGTCGCGGTCTGGATCGTGATGCCATGGCGGTATGGGTCGAGCAGATGGTCGCGCTGCATTGCGCGGGCGTTGAGCTGGTTCTTGTGTCCTCGGGCGCCGTCGCGGCGGGCATGAGCCGCCTGGGTTGGGTTTCCCGACCTAGTGACATGCACGAGCTGCAGGCGGCCGCCGCGGTGGGGCAGATGGGCCTGGTCCAGGCCTGGGAGTCCAGCTTCGGCGTGCATGGCCTGCAGACCGCGCAGGTGCTGCTGACTCATGACGACCTGTCCGACCGCAAGCGCTACCTGAACGGGCGCAACACCCTGCGCACGCTGGTCGATCTCGGCGTGATCCCGGTGATCAACGAGAACGATACCGTCGTCACTGACGAGATCCGTTTCGGCGACAACGACACCCTGGCGGCGTTGGTGGCCAACCTGGTCGAGGCTGACCTGCTGGTGATCCTCACTGATCGCGACGGCATGTTCGACGCCGACCCGCGCAACAATCCCGATGCCGAGCTGATCTTCGAGGCTCGCGCTGATGATCCTGCCCTGGATGCGGTGGCTGGCGGTACAGGTGGTGCGCTGGGTCGTGGCGGTATGCAGACCAAGCTGCGCGCTGCCCGTCTGGCGGCGCGTTCCGGCGCGCACACCGTTATCGTTGGTGGTCGTATCGAGCGCGTGCTGGATCGCCTGCGTGTTGGTGAGCGGCTCGGCACGCTGCTGACTCCCGAGCAGAGCCGCAAGGCGGCGCGCAAGCAGTGGCTGGCGGGGCATCTGCAGATGCGCGGCACGCTGGTGCTGGACGATGGCGCAGTGAAGGCTCTGTCGCAGGATCACAAGAGCCTGTTGCCGGTCGGCGTGAAGGCCGTGCAGGGCAGCTTCCGTCGCGGAGAGATGGTGGTCTGTGTGGATCAGCAGGGTCGCGAAATTGCTCGCGGCCTGGCGAACTACAGCGCTCTCGAGGCGCAGAAGATCATCGGCCAGCCGACCGATGCCATCGAAGGCATGCTTGGTTATGTCGATGGTCCGGAACTGGTGCACCGCGACAACCTGGTGCTCGTCTGAGGAGATTCTTCATGCGCAAGGGATTGATGGCGGCGCTGATGCTGCTGCCGACGCTGGCCCGGGCCGACGTGGTCGGTGAGGTGTCCACCGTCTTCAAATGGGTCGGGCCGAACGACAAGATCGTCGTCGAGGCTTTCGATGACCCGAAGGTGCAGGGTGTCAGTTGCTACCTGTCTCGCGCCAAGACGGGTGGCGTGAAGGGTGGGCTGGGGTTGGCGGAGGATCGCGCCGAGGCGTCGATCTCCTGTCGTCAAGTCGGGCCGATCCGTTTTGCCGGCGAGTTGAAGGATGGCGAGGTGGTCTTCCAGCAGCGCACTTCGCTGGTATTCAAGACCATGCAGGTGGTGCGCTTCTTCGACAAGAAGCGCAATGCGCTGGTCTATCTGGTCTACAGCGACCGGGTGATCGAAGGTAGTCCGCAGAATGCGGTGACGGCGATTCCGATCATGCCGTGGCCTGAGAAGTAAGAAAGGGGCGGGTGACCGCCCTTTCTTTTTGCCTTTGCAAAAGTGAGCTTGTGGATAACGCTGTGCTGATCAAATCGCAGGCAATAAAAAACCGGCCCTGAGGCCGGTTTTTCAAGAACGGAACGCTTACGCGGTGGCCAGGGCCTTCACGTGGGCGTTCAGGCGGCTCTTGTGACGAGCGGCCTTGTTCTTGTGGATGATGCCTTTGTCGGCCATACGGTCGATGACCGGTACAGCAGCAACCAGAGCGGCCTGGGCCTTCGGCAGGTCCTTGGCGTCGACTGCTTTGACTACGTTCTTGATGTAGGTACGAACCATGGAACGCAGGCTGGCGTTGTGGCTGCGACGCTTCTCAGCCTGTTTGGCGCGTTTTTTGGCGGAAGGTGTGTTGGCCACCGTCGAGCTCCTCGAAAAAAACTTGGGATGTTGCGAATAAATTAAGGCCGCGAATAATGCCGTTGCATCAGGGCCTTGTCAAGGGTATGCGCGGCCTCCGACGAGTGGTGCGACGGGCGCACGCTGTCCGGCGGATGGGGTGATTTATTCGCCCCGCGGCCCTACACTGCTGCGCTTCGCCTGACGGTCGAGCAATCGCTCTAGGCCAGGGCTGCACCCTGCAGGGGCGGCCATTCTACCAGTTCTGGACGCTATGAACCTACTCAAGTCGCTGGCCGCGGTCAGCTCGATGACCATGATCTCGCGGGTGCTCGGCTTCGTGCGCGACACGATCGTCGCGCGCATGTTCGGTGCCGGCATGGCGACCGACGCTTTCTTCGTCGCCTTCAAACTGCCCAACCTGCTGCGCCGCATCTTCGCCGAGGGGGCGTTCTCCCAGGCCTTCGTGCCGATCCTGGCCGAGTACAAGACCCAGCAGGGGGAGGAGGCGACCCGCACCTTCATCGCCTATGTGTCCGGCCTGCTGACCCTGATCCTGGCGCTGGTCACCGCGCTGGGCATGCTCGCCGCGCCCTGGGTGATCTGGGTGACGGCGCCCGGCTTCGTCGATTCGCCGGAGAAGTTCGAACTCACCAGTGCCCTGCTGCGGGTGACCTTCCCTTATATCCTGCTGATCTCGCTGGCCTCCCTGGCGGGGGCGATCCTCAATACCTGGAACCGCTTCTCGGTGCCGGCCTTCGTGCCGACCCTGCTGAACGTCAGCATGATCCTCTTCGCGCTGTTCCTCACGCCGTACTTCGATCCGCCGATCATGGCGCTGGGCTGGGCGGTGCTGGCCGGCGGGCTGGCACAGCTGCTCTACCAGCTGCCGCACCTGAAGAAGATCGGCATGCTGGTGCTGCCGCGCATCAACCTGCGCGATTCCGGTGTCTGGCGCGTGCTCAAGCAGATGGGCCCGGCAATCCTCGGCGTCTCGGTCAGCCAGATTTCGCTGATCATCAATACCATCTTCGCTTCCTTCCTGGTTGCCGGTTCCGTGTCCTGGATGTATTACGCGGACCGCCTGATGGAGCTGCCGTCCGGCGTGCTCGGCGTGGCGCTGGGCACCATCCTGCTGCCGTCGCTGGCCAAGACCTACGCCAGCGACGACCGCCACGAGTATTCGCGGCTGATGGACTGGGGCCTGCGCCTGTGTTTCCTGCTGGTGCTGCCGTGCTCCCTGGCGCTGGCGGTGATCGCCGAGCCGCTGACCGTCGCGCTGTTCCAGTACGGCAAGTTCAGCGCCCATGACGCCCAGATGACCCAGCATGCGCTGATCGCCTACGCGGTCGGCCTGCTCGGCATCATCCTGGTGAAGGTACTGGCGCCGGGGTTCTATGCGCGGCAGAACATCAAGACGCCGGTGAAGATCGCGCTGTTTACCCTGGTGTCCACCCAATTGATGAACCTGGTGTTCATCGGCCCGCTCAAGCATGCGGGCCTGGCACTGGCGATCAGCCTGGCGGCCTGTCTGAACGCCGGCCTGCTGTTCTGGCAACTGCGCAAGCAGCAGTTGTTCGAGCCGCAGGCGGGCTGGGGCAAGTTCATCGCCAAATTAGTCGTAGCTGTACTGGTGATGTGTGCGGTGCTGATCGGCATGATGCACTTCATGCCGGCCTGGGATCAGGGCGGCATGCCGATTCGCCTGGTGCGCCTGGGCACGCTGGTGGTGGCCGGTGTGGTCGCCTATTTCGGTATGCTGGCGATCCTTGGCTTCCGCTTGCGGGACTTCTCCCGCCGCGCGGTGCTGTAACCTTCGCCGGGCAAAGCATTGCATCCGTTTGCGGCGACGGCATTTTGCCTGTCGCATGGCAACGGGTGCAGGTATAATCGACCACTTTCTGAGCAATACGCGCGCTATGCAGCTGCTTCGAGGCCTTCACAACCTGCGGCCCCTGTCCGGGGGCTGTGTCGCCACCATCGGTAACTTCGACGGCGTCCATCTCGGCCACCAGGCGATCCTGGGGCGTCTGCGCGAGCGGTCGCTGGAGCTGGGCGTGCCCAGCTGCGTGGTGATCTTCGAGCCGCAGCCGCGCGAGTACTTCGCTCCCGATGCCGCCCCGGTGCGCCTGACGCGCCTGCGCGAGAAGCTTGAACTGCTGCGCCAGTACGGCGTCGACTTCGTTCTCTGCCTGGCCTTCAACCGCCGTCTGCGCGAGTTGTCGGCCGCCGAGTTCGTCCGCCAGGTACTGGTCGAGGGCCTGCGGGTCCGCCATCTGGAAGTGGGTGACGATTTCCGCTTCGGCTGCGACCGCTCCGGCGACTTCGCCTTCCTGGTCAACGCCAGCGCGGAGCAGGGCTTCACCGTCGAGGCCGCGACCACCGTGGAAGTCGACGGCATGCGCGTGAGCAGCTCGCGTATCCGCAAGGACCTGGCCGATGGCGACCTGCACATGGTCGAGCGCCTGCTGGGGCGTCCGTACAGCCTGGGCGGCCGCGTGCTGCACGGGCAGAAGCTGGGTCGCACGCTGGGCTCGCCCACCGCGAACATCCAGCTCAAGCGCCGCAAGGCGCCGCTCAACGGCGTTTACCTGGTCAGCACGATGGTGGCTGGCCAGCGCCGCAACGGGGTTGCCAACATCGGCACCCGACCGTCTGTGAATGGCGACGGCCGGCCCCACCTGGAAGTGCATCTGCTGGATTTCGCTGGCGATCTCTACGGCCAGCATCTGGACATCACTTTCCACCAGAAGCTGCGTGATGAGCAGCGTTTCGCCTCGCTCGAGGCACTCAAGGCGGCCATCCTCGCCGACATCGCCGCCGCCCGGGCCTACTGGCTGGGCCAACCGCTTGATTGAAGATCCTGAACAGGCCCTGAGATGACCGATTACAAAGCCACTCTGAACCTTCCCGAAACCGACTTCCCGATGAAAGCCGGCCTGCCGCAGCGCGAGCCGCAGACCCTGAAGCTCTGGAACGACATTGGCCTGTACCAGAAGCTGCGGAAGATTGGCGAAGGTCGCCCGAAATTCATCCTGCACGATGGCCCGCCCTACGCCAACGGCAGCATCCACATCGGTCACGCGGTCAACAAGATCCTCAAGGACATCATCGTCCGTTCCAAGACCCTGGCCGGCTACGACGCCCCCTATGTGCCTGGCTGGGACTGCCATGGCCTGCCGATCGAGCACAAGGTCGAGACCACCCACGGCAAGAACCTGCCGGCGGACAAGACCCGCGAACTGTGCCGCGAATACGCCGCCGAGCAGATCGAGGGGCAGAAGGCCGACTTCATCCGTCTGGGCGTGCTGGGCGAATGGGACAATCCCTACAAGACCATGAACTTCTCCAACGAGGCCGGCGAAATCCGCGCGCTCGCCGAGATGGTCAAGCAAGGCTTCGTGTTCAAGGGCCTGAAGCCGGTGAACTGGTGCTTCGACTGCGGCTCGGCCCTGGCCGAGGCGGAAGTCGAGTACGCCGACAAGAAGTCCGACGCCATCGACGTCGCCTTCCCGGTGGAAGACGCTGACAAGCTGGCCGCCGCCTTCGGTCTGGCCAGCCTGCCCAAGCCGACTGCCATCGTCATCTGGACCACCACCCCCTGGACCATCCCGGCCAACCAGGCGCTGAACGTCCATCCCGAATTCACCTACGCACTGGTGGATGTCGGCGATCGCCTGCTGGTGCTGGCCGAGGAACTGGTCGAGTCGAGCCTGGCGCGCTACGGCCTGGAAGGCAAGGTCATCGCCACCGCCCAGGGCGAGGCGCTGGACCTGATCCGTTTCCGCCACCCGTTCTACGAGCGCTTCTCGCCGGTCTACCTGGCCGAGTATGTCGAGCTGGGCGCCGGCACCGGCGTGGTTCATTCCGCCCCGGCCTACGGCGAGGACGACTTCCGTACCTGCAAGCAGTACGGCATGAGCAACGACGACATCCTCAGCCCGGTGCAGAGCAATGGCGTCTATGTGGCCGACCTGCCGTTCTTCGGCGGCCAGTTCATCTGGAAGGCCAACCCGGCCATTGTCGCCAAGCTCGATGAAGTCGGCGCACTGCTCAAGCACGCCAGCATCAGTCACAGCTACATGCACTGCTGGCGCCACAAGACCCCGCTGATCTACCGCGCCACCGCGCAGT
This sequence comes from Pseudomonas sp. PDM19, assembly GCF_014852215.1. Taxonomy (NCBI): domain Bacteria; kingdom Pseudomonadati; phylum Pseudomonadota; class Gammaproteobacteria; order Pseudomonadales; family Pseudomonadaceae; genus Pseudomonas; species Pseudomonas sp. PDM19. The sequence continues at coordinate 345,645 of NZ_JACVBG010000003.1, forward strand.
GGTTCGTCGGCATGGACAAGCAGCCGCAGACCGGTGCCACCCTGCGCGAGCGCGCGCTGGAGGCCATCACCCAGACCGAATTCGTGCCCACCTGGGGCCAGGCGCGCCTGCATGGCATGATCGCCGGCCGTCCGGACTGGTGCATCTCGCGTCAGCGCAACTGGGGCGTACCGATCCCGTTCTTCCTGCACAAGGCCACCGGTGAACTGCACCCGCGCACCGTCGAACTGATGGAAGCCGTCGCCCAGCGCGTCGAGAAGGAAGGCATCGAGGCCTGGTTCAAGCTCGACGCCGCCGAACTGCTGGGCGATGAAGCCGCGCAGTACGACAAGATCAACGACACCCTGGACGTCTGGTTCGACTCCGGCACCACCCACTGGCACGTGCTGCGCGGCTCCCATGCCGAGTTGGGCCATGCCAGCGGTCCGGCCGCCGACCTCTACCTGGAAGGCTCCGACCAGCACCGCGGCTGGTTCCACTCCTCGCTGCTGACCGGCTGCGCCATCGATGGCCACGCGCCGTACCGCCAGCTGCTGACCCACGGCTTCACCGTGGACGAGTCCGGGCGCAAGATGTCCAAGTCCCTGGGCAACACCGTGGTGCCGCAGACCGTGATCGACAGCATGGGCGCCGACATCCTGCGCCTGTGGGTCGCGTCCACCGACTACTCCGGCGAGATCGCCGTTTCCCAGCAGATCCTCCAGCGCAGCGCCGACGCCTATCGTCGTATCCGCAATACCACGCGCTTCCTGCTGTCCAACCTGTCCGGCTTCGACCCGGCCAAGGACCTGCTGCCCAACGACCAGCTGCTGGCCCTGGACCGCTGGGCCATCGACCGCGCGCTGCAGCTGCAGCGCGAGCTGGAAGAGGCCTACCGCGACTATCGCTTCTGGAACGTCTACTCCAAGGTGCACAACTTCTGCGTGCAGGAGCTGGGCGGCTTCTACCTGGACATCATCAAGGACCGCCAGTACACCACCCAGGCGGACAGCGTCGCCCGCCGTTCCTGCCAGACTGCGCTGTTCCACATCGCCGAGGCCCTGGTGCGCTGGATCGCGCCGATCATGGCCTTCACTGCCGAAGAGATCTGGAGCTTCATGCCGGGCGAGCGCGCCGAATCGGTGATGCTGAGCACCTGGTACGACGGTCTCTCCGAGCTGCCGGCCGACGCCGAGCTGGACCGCGCCTACTGGGATGAAATCATGGCTGCCAAGGCTGCCGTGAACAAGGAACTGGAGAACCTGCGTAGCGCCAAGACCATCGGCGGCAACCTGCAGGCCGAGATCACCCTCTACGCTGAAGACTCCCTGGCCAAGCGCCTGGAGAAACTGGGCAACGAGCTGCGCTTCGTGCTGATTACTTCCGCCGCCACCGTTGCGCCGCTGGCCGATGCACCGGCCGATGCGGTCGAGAGCGAGCTGCCGGGCCTGAAGCTGAAGGTGGTCAAGTCCGCCCATGCCAAGTGCGGCCGTTGCTGGCACTTCCGCGCCGACGTGGGCAGCCACGCCGCGCACCCGGAGCTGTGCGGTCGCTGCGTCGAGAACATCGATGGCGCGGGCGAGGTGCGTCACTATGCCTAACGCCGATCGCTTCGGCCGCCTGCCCTGGCTGTGGATCACCGTGGTAGTGTTCGTCCTGGATCAGGTCACCAAGGCCTTCTTCCAGTCTGAGCTGACCATGTACCAGCAGATCGTGGTCATTCCCGACCTGTTCAGCTGGACCCTGGCCTACAACACCGGCGCCGCGTTCAGCTTCCTGGCCGACAGCTCGGGCTGGCAGCGCTGGCTGTTCGCGCTGATCGCCATCGTGGTCAGTGTCGTGCTGGTGGTCTGGCTCAAGCGCTTGAAGCGCGGCGAGACCTGGCTGGCCATCGCCCTGGCCCTGGTGCTGGGCGGCGCGCTGGGCAACCTGTACGACCGCATGGTCCTGGGGCACGTGGTGGACTTCATCCTCGTGCACTGGCAGGACCGCTGGCGCTTCCCGGCCTTCAACCTGGCCGACAGCGCCATCACCGTCGGCGCCATCATGCTGGCGCTGGATATGTTCAAATCGAAGAATTCCGGAGAGACCGCCAATGGTTGATTCCTCTGACACCATTCAGCGCATCGGCGGCGACTCGAAGGTCACCCTGCATTTCGCCCTGAAGCTCGACGACGGCAACGTCGTCGACAGTACCTTCGACAAGCAGCCGGCCACTTTCAAGGTCGGCGACGGCAACCTGCTGCCGGGCTTCGAGCAGGCGCTGTTCGGCCTGAAGGCTGGCGACAAGCGTACCCTGAGCATCGAGCCGGAGCAGGGCTTCGGCCAGCCGAACCCGGCCAACGTGCAGGTGATGCCGCGCGACCAGTTCCAGGACATGGAACTGGCCGAGGGGCTGCTGGTGATCTTCAACGATGCCGCCAAGACCGAACTGCCGGGCGTCGTGAAAGAGTTCGACGAGCAGCACGTCACCATCGACTTCAACCATCCGCTGGCCGGTAAAACGCTGGCGTTTGAAGTGGATATTATCGACGTACAACCAGCCTGACCGCTGACCGGCTGCGCGTCGGCCATACGTCGTTGGAGACACTCGGGAAATTGCTCATTTGCTGGAGCAAACTCCGCATTTCCCGAGTATCTCCGCCTAGTCTGGCTCTAGCTCGCGCGGCCAGGATTCCCGATTAAGCTTCCGGGACGCCCACGTCCACCCGAGGCCACCATGCAAATCAAACTCGCCAATCCCCGCGGCTTCTGCGCCGGCGTCGACCGGGCGATCGAGATCGTCAACCGCGCCCTCGACGTCTTCGGCCCGCCGATCTATGTGCGCCATGAAGTCGTGCACAACAAGTTCGTGGTGGAGAACCTGCGCAACCGCGGCGCCGTGTTCGTCGAGGAGCTTGACCAGGTGCCGGACGACACCATCGTCATCTTCAGCGCCCACGGCGTTTCCCAGGCGGTACGCAAGGAAGCCGAGAACCGTGGCCTGAAAGTCTTCGATGCCACCTGCCCGTTGGTGACCAAGGTGCACCTGGAAGTCGTGCGCTACAGCCGCGACGGCCACGAATGCATCCTGATCGGCCACGAGGGCCATCCGGAAGTGGAAGGCACCATGGGCCAGTACGATGCCTCCAATGGCGGCACCATCTACCTGGTGGAAGACGAGGCAGACGTTGCCGCGCTGGAAGTGCGCAACCCCGAGGCGCTGCACTTCGTCACCCAGACAACCCTGTCGATGGACGACACTTCCAAGGTGATCGACGCCCTGCGTGCGAAATTCCCCGCGATCATGGGGCCGCGCAAGAACGACATTTGCTACGCCACCCAGAACCGCCAGGACGCGGTGAAGGAACTGGCCGACCAGTGCGACCTGGTGCTGGTGGTCGGCAGCCCGAACAGCTCCAACTCCAACCGCCTGCGCGAGCTGGCCGAGCGCATGGGCACCCCCGGCTACCTGATCGACGGTGCCGAGGACATGCAGAAGGAGTGGTTCGACGGCGTGCAGCGCATAGGCATCACTGCCGGCGCTTCGGCTCCGGAGGTGCTGGTGCGCGGCGTGATCCAGCAACTGCGTGACTGGGGTGCGGAGCCTGAAGTCGAGCTGGATGGGCGGGAAGAGAACATTACCTTCTCGATGCCCAAGGAGCTGCGGGTGAAGGCGATATAGATTTCGCGAGGATTAAAAAAGGTCGGCAATTGCCGACCTTTTTTGTTTTCAGATGCCGTTACAGGAGCCCCATTTGGTTGCCAACTCCCCGGTACCACCGCGGGCACCGGTCGAGCTGAGGGTAAGGGTGCCCTTGCTCCGCAGACGCCCCCCGGTGGTGGGCGTGGCGGTCAGGGTATAGCTGGTGGCATCCGACGCGGTGACTGCGATAGTCGCATCCTTGGCGGAGCCGTCTACGGGGCTGGACGCGTAGCCACCCAGGTTGGCGCCGGAATAGGTGTTGTTCTGCGCCCGGAATCGCTCCATCACATTGCCTGCACCTACCAGAACACTCTTGGCATTCTCGCAGGCCGCACGCCGGACATAGCCCTGGTAGCTCGGCAGGGCTATCGCAGTCAGGATGCCCACCACGATGACGGCCATCATCAGCTCGAGGAGGGTGAAGCCGGTTTGTCGTTTCATTACGAGATTTCCTTATGGCGGGTGTCGAGCACCCGCCTTGCATCAAGGATTGTTGGTGTCTATCCAGTAGGTTTTGCCCAGTGGCGGCATCGGGATCTTCTTGGGATCGATGGACGGGTCGGGCAGGACGTAGCAATCGTTGCCTGTGCAGTACAACTGCGGGTCGCCGGAAATACCTTCACTGTTGCTGTTGGTATAGCGATCAGAGTAAGTGCCGCTACCGCCAACTGGCACCGAAACCGGCGTGGCGTCCAGTAGCCGTACTCCGTAGGAGCGGTTGCGTCCGACCGACGCCTTGCATAGGGCGTTCGCCGAATTGGGCTCATAGGTGTTGAAGTACAGTTGCCCGCCTGCAGTGAGGGCACGCGACAGGACTTTCTCGCCACTGGCCTTCAAGGCGATATACCAGCCGCCGGAAGTAGACGCGAAGGCATCTGCCGCCGCCTGCTTGGCCGTGGCGTCCGTGCCCTGCACCAGGTTCTCGGTGGCGTTGTACAGGCTGCTTTCGGTCAAGGTGCCTTCGCTGGCAGTTGCTGCTGGCTTGACCAGAACGGAGGTGCGGAAAGCGTAGAAGCGATCCTGAATCACTTGGTTCAATGGATGCCCGCGGTAACCACTGCCGATATTGATGCTCAGTGCCGGGGTGCCTTTGACATTCAGCAGTGCGACGTCCGGCTCATGGTAGAAGCGCCGTGCAGCCGCGGCGGAGGTGCCGCCGATGCTGGCGAATACGCCATCATTGGAAGTGCCTGCGGGAGTGATGAGGTTGGCACCGCTCTGGCCGTTATTGATATAGAAGCGCCAGACCTGTCCGCCCATGTCGCCAACGAAGAACTGGTCGGCAAGGTGTTCCGAATCGCTGACCAGCGCTCCGCTGGCATCCTTCTGAATGTCGATGACGCGGACCGAGCTGGGCATGCTATAGCGCATCTTCGCCAGGGTGGCTGTGTGACCGGTAGCATTGCTTGCTGACCAGATCAGTCCGCCGGTACGGGCGTTGACGATGTAAATAGCGTTACCCTGAGTATCGACGGTATAGACGCTGTCGCCATTGTTGAGCGTGTCCTGGTTCGGGTCATAGCCGCCAGCAAAGATCAGGACATCGGTCAGTGTCCCGCCGACGTTGATACGGGTTTTCACCGGTGCTGACCACGTCTGCCCCAGTTTTGTGAAGCTGCCGGAGCCACCGTTGATCTGCCAGAGGAGCTTGGGATTAGCCTTGTCGGTGATGTCCATCGCGTAGATGTTCCGCCCCCCGCGGCCCATGGTGGCGTAGGCATAGACGAACTCGCCGTCGTTCAGTCCGCTGGTGGTGCGGGCTGTTGGGTCGCCATAGATCACCCCATTGTTGTTGGCGTCGTTGACCCAGACCGTCACGCTGCTGTCCATGCCATAGCGTCGCGGTTTCTGCGAAGTGGAACGGTCATCTGCGCGCAGGAGATCAATGTTGGGTAGCAGTGCCTCCGGTATGAAGCCGAACTGTTCTACGCCGCTCGAAGTATCGAACAACTGCACGAAGCCTTCGTTGGTGCCGACGATGGCGTACTGATCGGCATTGTCCTCGCCCGAGCTGGTGAGACATTGACCTGCACTGTTGTAACCCTTGCAGCCGTAAGTGAAGAGGCGAGGCGTGGAGTGGATCATGTCGCCAAGGGCGTTGCGGGCCGTCGTGCCGTTGCTGTCCAGGCCGCGGATGTAGTTGATCGCCTGATCCTTGAGGGTGGCGTTTCCTACCTCGAACATTGTGGTGGTGAGGTTGGTGTTGTTGGTCAGCAGCTTGTACGCATTGGCGTTCAGGTTCACTCCGCCGCTGGGGACCGCGCCGTAATAGGTAAACAGCTTGCGGTCCGCCGGTGCCTGCAGTTTGTGCGCTGCGCCACCTTTTGCGATGTCGTTACCGTCGCGCCCATTGTCCGGGTCAGGCCAGTAGCTCTGGGCGTTGCTCTTGAAGAAGCCGGTGTTGGGATCAATGGCTGCGGCCCCGTCGGCATCGACGATGGTAGCGACGCCATTTTCTGTCTTCAGGCGATAGCGTTTCAGGTTTCCAGGCCAGCGATCGGTTGCCGAGGGGCGGAAGAGGGCGAAGTACAGCTGGTCCTTGTTGTCCTGGCGGTTGAAGCTGTTCACCGGGGCGCTTGAGTTGACAAACGTGGTGTTGGTCGCCAGCGCCTCCTGGAGGATCGCATTGAAGGCTTTCGCCAGATCGCTGGCATTGTTGGCGGTGTAGCTCGTGCCGCCACCATTGTGGGCTAGATCGTCCAGGAAGGTCTGCGCCTGCTGGTTGGCCTGCAAGGCGAAGCCAATGGTGTGGGTGGTGACGAAGTTGTTGCCGTCGAAGTCGGTCTGGTCAGTGGTGGCCAACCAGCGTGTGAGTTCTCGCCCGCACAACTCATCGTCGTTCGAGTTGCCGCAGGACGTGCCGGTCATGTTGGCGATGCCGCGAGTTGCTGTCGTGGTATTGCCGTTGGCCTGGCCATCGGTCAGCAGCACCATGAAGGTCGCCTGACAGGCGCTGGTAATTGGGCTGGTGTTGGTGTTGTTGTGCTTGGTCGGCAGTTGGGTGAGATACCCGGCGGCCTCGTAAAGAGCTGGCACGAGTGGTGTACCGCCATCCGCAGTCATGTTCTGCACCAGGTCATTGGTGTAGTTGCGGATGGTGTAGCTGTTGCTTCCCAGACCGCCGGTCTGCAGCTTGATGTTCAGTTTGATGGCATCGGCCGGACTGTTTTCATAGGTGCGCAAGGTCAGGTTGCTGGTGCTGGGCTGGGTCAGGAAAACGCTCAGGGCGTTACCGTCGACCCAGTTGTTGCTAGTGGCGAAAACGCTCTGCAGGTTGGTCACCAACCCGGCTGCCTTACAGGTGACCGGAATACCGGGGCCAGTACTGGTAAAGGTGCAACTGGTGCCTGCGGTCTTGCTGCGCGAGCCCAGGTTGTTGTCTGCGGCGCTGAAGGCGGCCGAGTTGGCGCTGCGTTCGAAGCTCACGTTGACGGTGCCGGTGGTGCCCGCGGCAGAGTTGGGAGTCACGGTGATTCCCGCTTCCATGACCGTAGCGCCTGCCCTGACCGGAACCTTCTGGAAGCGCGCGCCAATGATGCTGTAGCTCACGCGATTGGCGGTGGTCTCCAGCGGCACCGAGGTTTCGGTGATGCTGACCTTGTTGGGGTTGTCCGAGCCGAACCAGCTGGTCGTCGGCAGATAGTACTGGCGACCGTCGTCCTTGGGGTCAAGCATGGACACATCGAGAATGGGGTTCAGGCAGCCGGTATCACCTCCGGTGTAGGTGACCTTGAGCACGGGCTGCAAACTGCTGCCGTCATCGTAGGAGTAGGCCACGCGATTGCCGTTGCCGGAGGTCGGGGTGAGGAAGAACGCCATGGCGTTGTTGCCACACCAACTGGAGTTGCTGACGACCGCCTGGACTTGCGCCCTGACTTCGGGGCCTTGCACATAGAGCGGCGGATTCTGCGTACGCCATTCGGGCGCGGCCCAGGATGCGGCGCTCGTTTTGGTGCGGGCAGTGAAGTCTTCCGTTGCCGTGAAGGTCGCAGCGTTGCCCGCATTCTGCGCGGTAACGTCAAAGGTTACCGGGCGGTCGTCGGACCCTGCGGGCACGAAGTCGATGCGAGCCGAAGTGATGTTTGCGCCCTGGGGGATGGCGACGGTCTGGAAGCGCAAGCCCGTGGTGCGGCTGTTGTCTTCGCTGCCGCTATAGGTGACGACAAGTTTGGGCGAGCTATTGGTGTCGCCGACGTTATAGGTGAAGTTATTGTTGTTGGTCGAGCGCAACCGCAGCGCGACGTCGGAGATCGGATTCTTCGCCGGTGCTACATCTTTGAGGGAATTCAGCAGCGCCGTGACGTCGAGGGAATGATCGAGTGTGGTACCGACCTTGACACTGTTCTTGGCAGTCGTCGCGGTGAAGATGCTGGAGTCGATCAGAGTGCTGTCGTTGAAGGCACCTGGCGTCTTTGCATTGACTGCCGAGATGTTGAACGCCCTGCTGGCTGTGTCCGTGGTAGTGGTGATGTAGAGCTTGGCGTCAGTGATGGTAACGCCTGCCGGGATGTTGAGGTTGCGGAACAGGAACAGCCCGTCATAGCGCAGGGTGCCTGACCCGCTACGCGCGTTGAGGGTGGTGGTGGGGCCGGAGCAGACGCTGCTGGAGGATGCCGCCTTGACCGAGCAGGTGTAGTTGCCCTGGATGTAATAGGAGGAATTGTTGTTCGAGTAGGTCGAGTCGACACTGAGGGATCGGGTGATACTTGCCGTGTTGGGGGCGGCGTTTCTGACATAGCCCATGACCAGCGAGTCGTCACTCAACTGGTTGCCGGTCGTGCCTGTCGTCTGCCGTGTCACGTCATCGGTGCCGCTGGCCAGCGAGGGGGTCGGCATCTTGGTGTTGATCGACTGCTCGATGTACTGCACGGGCGAAAGGATTCGCGAGTTGTTCGTGGTCTGGTTCAGGTCCATGACCCCGACGTTCACACCGGTGGTGCCGTTGAGAAGTGTCGCGAACGTTTCCTTCATGGTCGGCATGCGGGTCGCGCCGCCATTGCAGCGCGTACTGTCGCGGTCCAGGCAATAGGCCATGGAGCCAGAGTCATCGAGGATGAACAGTACGTTGGGGCGAATACCCTGGTCGATGGCGGAGCCGCCGAAAAAGATTTCGGTATCGTCGGCGTAGCTGGCACCGCCCTGGAACAGGGTGCCGAACAGCAACGAGGAGGCCAGGAGCGGGCGGATACGGGTTTTCTTGTGCATGGCGAATCCAGGTTGATGTTCAGTAACGTACCAGGTAACCCTGCAGGTGCTTCGCGCGCGCAGGGTTGTTGGAATCGGCGCAGCCGGTGTCGGCACAGGATTTACCCGTGCTCTCGATGTTGAAGCAGGCGTACTGGAATGAAGCTCCGCCGTCCGCTGCGTTGAGCGAGTAAGCCGGGATCACTGATACGCAGGTTCCAGGCGCTGCTGCGGTTGCGCTGTACTTCACCTTCCCTGCCCAGTCGCTACTGGCCCCGGGCGTGATGGTGATCGCCTGGACCCGCGGGCTTTTCAGATAGCTATCGATCCAGCCCTGGATACCGCTTTCCGCTGCCTGGAAGGCGACGTTCTGCTGCTGACTGTTGGCCGCCATGCGCTCCTGCAGTGTCGAGCGGGAGGCCGCGGCGATGGCGATGATGGTGAGCAGCAGCAGGAGTACCAGGCTGACCACCAGTGCGACACCGGTTTGTGAAGTACGAGAGTTCATCAGAGGCGATTCCTGAGTTCGTAGGTGCCGGTGAAAGAACGCGAGACTTCGTTGCGGCTGTCCGTGATGGTCAGTGTCAACCTCACCGCTCTGGCCGCGTCGAGTTGCGTTTGGGTAGCGGCACTGCTGTCTTTCCAGCTCATCAAGCCGGCTTCTTCCACTCCAAGTTGCACGGAGCTGATGGCAGCGTTGGCGAGAATGGGGGTGGCGTTACCGCCATTCAGCGATTGGCAGATACGTGAAACGCCGTTGGCCGTGCAGGTTGAATAGGTCACGTTGTACAGATACAGCGTGGCGTCGCTACACGTTTTGTTGCCGCCGAAGGTCGTGCCGGTGTTGGCGGTGGTGGCATAGCGGAAAGTGATGCCATTGGTGGCCTTTGCCAGGGCGGCAGAGGGAAAGGTCAGGCTGCCGACCGGCAGGGAATTCGAAGGGGAGCTGCATCCCAGATATCCCGAACGTCGAGCATCGGCGCCTATCACCTCCAGCGCAATGCGACCGCTCTCCTGGACCTGTGCGAGGGCGCTGTTGGTCTTGTCGGTCTGGCTGGTGTCGCTGAACAGTTGCAATACGCCGAGCAGCAAAAGCGAGCTGATCAGGATTGCAATCATCAGCTCGATAAGGGAGAGACCGGATTGTCGATTCACAGGTCGATCCTCAAGCTGAACGACGGGTTGGATGAGCTCGATATGGCAGAGCCTGTATCTGACCAATTGATAGTGATGGTGTACTGGTTGGGGGCGACCCGGCCTATGGTGGCGGTGGCATCGGGAAGCGCCGTTTTCAGTGCGCCTCGCCACTGGAATAGATCCAGCTGAGCCTGCTGCTGGGCTGTGCAGCCCGCCGTGTTGCAGGAAGGGGCGGTGCTGTCGGCGGCGCCACTGGCCAGTGTGTAGTCATTGCTGCTGATGGCCTGGGTGCGGTTGACGCGCATGCGCTCCACCAGGTCGTAGGCCATCAGGCTGGCCTGGCTGCGCCGGTAGGCGCCTTGACTGGATTGCAGACTGGTTGTCATCAGCGTCGCCATGCCGAGCAGGCCGACCGCCAACACCACCAGTGCGATCATGACCTCAATGAGAGTGAAGCCTTGCTCCTCACGGTTCCTCCTCATGGGCACGCGCTCCCGCTGCAGGCCTGGCCGATGGCGTTGACGGATATCTGGCGCGATGAGGGCCGAGAATCGGCAATGGTGATCGTGGCAGCGCTGGTCGTGCCATTCGAGGAGTAGGTGATTTGGCTGGCGGAACCGGTGATGGTCACCGCATCGCTGACCGCAGGGATGACCTTGACTATGGTCGTGCCGCGCTTCACCAGTGCGCCGAGGCTCCAGTTGGTGTCGGTTGAGCAGGCACTGGCATCGGCGTTGGCGCCGCATATGCTGATATCGGTGCGCTGCATTACCGCTTCGCTGCGCGCAAGCTGGAGCGCTCCCAGCAGCGAGTTGGTCGTACTGGTAAGCCTGTTGTCGAGTATCAGTGTGCGAAAGCTCGGGATGCCAATCGAGGCAAGGATGGCGATGATCGCTATGACCACCATCAGTTCGATCAAGCTGAATCCAGATATGTCCTTATGGCGCGACATGTGCGCATGTCCTCACGGTTTATTGTGGGCAATGCTGTCAACTTGCGTAGGAAATGTCCCTTTTTGAATGATGACCGATACAAATCGCGCGATGTTCGGTCATGTGCCTTTGTCATTTGTGAGCGCCTTCTCGGTATGAGTGTGAAGACGTCTAGTTCGCACAATAGAGCTCGGTTGTTCCGGCTTCGGTACGGATGCGCCCCGCCTTGTTGAACACGATGTGGTAGCTCGTTCGGCCCGCGCCGCAGAGCGTCAGCGTGCCGGAATGGAAGGCACCGTTGGGCTGGATCGCATTGCCGCGCGGCGTGAAGTGGAGGTAGCGCCGCGAGGTGCTGTCGGTGTGGATGCTGATACCACTCAGGGGGCCATGGGTCGCGAGCGGAAGTTGCTGTGGGGTGCGGATGCCGCTATTGCTGGCGTCGGCGAACACCTCCCAGCCGGCGGCCCAATCGCCGCCGGTCGCTGCGATGCTGATCGGTTGTCCGCTGTGTGCGGCCGATTCACGGGCGAAGTTCAGGGCGTTGCGCAGTTCCTGGGTCGCCGTGCTAGCCCGCTGGTTCTGCAGCAGTTCGTTGAAGCTTGGGGCCGCGATGGAGAGTGCGATCGCCAGTATCACGAGGGTGAACAGCAGTTCAACGAGGGTGAAGCCCAGCTCCCCGGTAATGGATCGTTCCCTGGCCATGGTTCGCTTCCTGGCAGTTGCGGTGCGGGAAGTATTGGCCGCTGACCACCACCTGCATGTCAGTAAGTTGGATAGACGCTGTAGGAGCGGTCCGATGCCGCACCGACTTCCGTCTTGCTCCGTCGACGGCCCATGCCCGGTATAGTGTGCGGCCGGCGATGGGCCGTTGATTTTCCTGTGATGTGGGGCGTGGTATGCCGGACATGATCGTGGTGGGCGGTGGGGTGGTGGGCATGCTGACTGCCTGGACTCTGGGGCAGGCGGGTGCCGAGGTGGTGCTGCTGGAAAAGGGGGAGACCGGGCGCGAAGCGTCCTGGGCCGGCGGCGGCATCGTCTCGCCGCTCTATCCGTGGCGCTACAGCTCGGCGGTCGCCAACCTGGCTCACTGGTCGCAGGACTTCTATCCCCAGCTGGGCGAACGTCTGCTCGCTGATACCGGGCTCGATCCGGAAGTGCACGTCACCGGCCTCTACTGGCTGGACCTGGACGATCAGGCCGAAGCCCTGGCGTGGGCCAGGACCCATGGCCGCCCGCTTTCGGAAGTGGATATCGGCGCCGTGCATGAAGCTGTCCCGGTGCTGGGGCAAGGTTTCGAACGCGCGGTGTACATGTCCGGCGTGGCCAACGTGCGCAACCCGCGGCTGGCCAAGTCGCTCCGCCAGGCGCTGGTGCAACTGCCAAATGTGAGCGTGCAGGAGCAGGTCGAGGTGACCGGCTTCCTGAAGCAGGGCGATAACGTGACAGGCGTCCGCACGGGGCAGGGTGATTTCATTGCCGACGCGGTGGTGCTCGCGGCCGGTGCCTGGAGCGGCGAGCTGCTGGCGAAGCTTGGGCTGGAGCTGCCGGTCGAGCCGGTGAAGGGGCAGATGATTCTCTATCGCTGCGCCCCGGATTTCCTCTCCAGCATGGTGCTGGCCAAAGGTCGCTACGCGATTCCGCGTCGCGACGGGCACATTCTGGTGGGCAGTACGCTGGAGCACGCCGGTTTCGACAAGACCCCGTCGGACGAGGCGCTGAGCAGCCTGCGCGCTTCGGCAGAGGAGCTGATTCCCGCGCTGGCGGGCATGGAACCGGTGAATCACTGGGCTGGGCTGCGTCCGGGCTCGCCGCAGGGCATTCCCTTCATCGGCGAGGTTCCCGGTCACCCGGGGTTGTGGCTGAACACCGGCCATTACCGCAATGGGCTGGTGCTGGCGCCGGCGTCCTGCCAGTTGCTGGCGGACCTGATGCAGAAGCGTCAGCCGATCATCGAAGCGGCACCCTATGCGCCAGAAGGGCGCCTGGTGGCGACGCCCATCGTCTGAAAGCGGCCGGGGATCAGTCGATCCCCAGTTTCTTCAGACGGTAGCGCATGGAGCGGAAGGTCAGTCCCAGGCGCTGCGCCGCCGCTGTCCGGTTCCAGCGCGTCTCTTCCAGCGCCTGCATGATCAGCTTGCGCTCGATGTCCTCGAGGTAATCCTCGAGGTTGTCGATCTGTGCCAGGCTCGCGTCGCCACCGCCGTCTGCCGTGCTGGTTTCGGCCAGGCGCAGGTCGTGAGGCTGGATGACGTCATCCTCGCAAAGCGTGTAGGCGCGCTCCAGCATGTTCTCCAGCTCCCGCACGTTGCCGGGGAAGCGGTAGCTCTTGAGCTTCTCCAGCGCATCGGCGCTGACCGCCGCGGCAGCCAGTCCGTTGTCGCCGGCCAGGCGCTTGAGCACGCGGTCGGTCAGCAGCGGGATGTCTTCGTGGCGCTCGCGCAGCGGCGGAACCCGTAGTTCGATGACGTTCAGGCGGTAGTAGAGGTCCTGGCGGAATCGGCCAGCGGCCACTTCGGCGGCCAGGTCCTTGTGGGTCGCGCAGAGGACGCGCACGTCCACCGCGACCTCCTGCTGGCCGCCCACGGCGCGCACGGCCTTCTCCTGGATGACGCGCAGCAGTTTGACCTGCATGGGCAGCGGCAGGTCGGCGACTTCGTCGAGGAACAGCGTGCCGCCGTTGGCCGCCTGGAACAGGCCGAGCTTGTCTTCCACGGCACCGGTGAAGCTGCCTTTCTTGTGGCCGAAGAACTCGCTTTCCATCAGCTCGGACGGAATGGCGCCGCAGTTGACCGGCACGAAGGTCTGGGTCTCGCGCGGGCCCTGCTCGTGGATCAGTCGGGCCACCAGCTCCTTGCCGCTGCCGGATTCACCGCTGATGTACACCGGCGCCTGGCTGCGGGCGAGCTTGGCGACCTGGTTGCGCAGGGTGCGCATGGGCGGTGAATCACCCAGCAGGCGGCTGTCCACCGGCGCTTCCTCGGCCTCCGGCGAGCGCAGGCGCAGGGCCGAATTCACCAGCTCGCGCAGGCGGGCAAGGTCCACCGGTTTGGTCAGGAAGTCGAAGGCGCCAGCCTTGAGGGCCTGCACCGCGGTGTCGAGGCTGCCGAAGGCGGTGATCATCGCCACCGGCATCTGCGGATGGCGCTGCTGGATGTATTGCACCAGGTCCAGGCCGGTGCCATCGGGCAGACGCATGTCGGTGAGGCAGAAGTCGAAGGGCTCGCGGGCCAGGAAGTCGCGGGCTTCCTTGACGTTGCGAGCGCTGCGGGTGTCCAGCTTCATGCGGCCGAGGGTGATCTCCAGCAGCTCGCGGATGTCGGGTTCGTCGTCGACGATCAGGGCTTTTTGACGGCTCATGCTCTTTGCGTCTTCTTAGCTTTGTTTGCGCGGGTGGGCGAAGGTGAGGCGGAAGCAGCTGCCGCCTTCGTCACGCGTCTTGTAGTCCAGCCGGGCCTGGTTGCTTTCGCACAGCTCACGAGAGATGTACAGGCCAAGGCCGGTGCCCTTGCTTTCAGTGGTGAAGAACGGCTCGAACAGCTTCCCCCGCTGATCGGCAGCGATGCCGGGACCGTCATCGAGCACTTCCAGTACGGGAAGGTCGGTCTCGCTGTCGCGGAACAGACGCAGCCATACCTGGCCGGTACCGTTCTTCTGAGTGCTGTACCGTAACCCATTCTGCACGAGGTTGGTCAGTACCTGCGTCAACTGGTGCGGGTCCATGCGCGTCTGCACGGTGCCCTGGCCGGTTTCCACATGGATCTGCTGGTCCTCGCGCAGGCTCTCGCGCATCTCGCCGGCGTAGCGGTGCAGCCAGTACTTCAGGTCCAGCAGTTGCGGCTCGGCCTGGCGCCGGCGTGACAGCTGGAGGACGTTTTCGATGACCAGGTTCATGCGCCGCGACTGGTCCTGAATGATCTGCGTCAGGCGCCGGTCGGGCTTGTCCAGTTCCTCGGACTCCAGCAGCAATTGCGCTGCATGGCTGATGGCGCCCAGCGGGTTGCGGATCTCATGGGCAATGCCCGCGGTGAGCCGGCCCAGGGCGGCGAGCTTGAGCTGCTGGGCCTGCTGGGCGATCTGCGAGATATCCTCGAGGAACATCAGGATGTGCTGTTCGTTGTCCCGGCGCAGGGGGATGAAGCTTGGCTGCACGGTCGGGCCGGACTCCACGGGCTGCAGGCTCGGTGGGCGCAAGGCGGGGTTCTGCTGCCACTGCTGCAGGCTGGAGACCAGCTGCGGGCTGTACTCTGCCAGCGAGTGGCCGGGAAGGTCGTGGCCGCCCAGCAGGGTGGTGGCGCTCTGGTTGGCCAGCAGTACCCGGTGGCGATCGCCCAGCACCAGGATGCCGGTGCGCATGCGCTGCAGGATCAACGCATTCAGCTCTTCGAGGTTGGCCACCGTGGTGGCGCGCTGTTCGGCGATGCTTTCGACGATCTGCTGGCGCCGTGCCAGGGCCTGGATCAGCAAGGCTGAGGCGAAGCTCAGTGCGCCTAGCCCGCCGGCCTGCACGTAATGGTTGATGGCCGTGGGCTGGCTGAGGCTCAGGTAGAAGGTCAGGTAGATCAGGCCGATGGCGGCGATGGCGGCGATGAGCAGGCCGATGCGGCCCCGCAGCAGGATGTTGGCGATGGCTACCGCAACCACCATCAGGTTGCCGATGCCGCTGGGAATGCCGCCCGCGGTATAGAACAGGGCGCTGAGTAGGAGTATGTCCAGCGCCGCCAGGAGGAATATCGGCAAGAGCTGGCGCGGCGTTGGCATCAGCACCGCGATCAGGATGTTGAGAACCAGGTAGATCCAGCAGCCGACGTGGAACAGCTCGGGGTGGGCCAGTTTCAGCAGCTCATCGTCCAGGCTGCTGGAGATCAGCAGCACCAGCACCAGCCCGATGGTCAGGCGGTACAGGTGGTACAGGCGCAGGACCCGCAGGCCCTGCCCCGTGAGGGAGATGCCTTCAGCGACCACGGTCGGCGCGGTCCTGTTCGAGGTGCGCGCGGCTGCAGTACCACTGGCTCTCGTCCTGCAGGGCGTGGGTCTGCGGCACATGCACGCCGCACTGCGCACAGCGGACCATCGGTGCGGCCGGGTCGTCGCCCTTGGGCTTCTCGGCGGGGCGGGCCGGCCGGGTAGCTTTGCGCCACAACCACCAGCCGAAGGCGAAGAGGGCGATCCAGAACAGCAGACGGGTCATGGCAATCCCTTGTGCATAAAGAGCGGCAGTTTATCCAAGCCACGCGGCGCCGCACAGTGAGCCCGTGCGCGCACCCGCCAGACCAAGGGCAAAAGCGCCGATGCTTTGCCCGAATGAAAAAGGGAGGCCGAAGCCTCCCTTTTCCTTGTACCTGCCAGTATCAGTCGAAGATGCCGAAGGTCATGTAGCTGAACCAGGAGCGGTCGCTGCTGCCGGCGTTGCCTTCGGACTCGTGCTGTTCTTCCTGCACGTCGCTCTGGTTCTCGGGCTTGAGCTCGGCCGGAATCTGCTGTTCGGCGTCCTCGTACTGCTTGATCACGTCCTTGGATGCCTGGGTTTCCATGTGCGGCGGGGCATCGTTGGTCTCGATCAGGCCCAGGGTAGCCTTGGCCAGCCAGGAGCGGTTGTCGGCTTCGTCTTCACGCGGAACGAACTGGCCATCCTTGAGGCTGGCGTTGTCCGGGTAGTTCGCCTTCAGGGTTTCCAGGCTGGAATCGGCCAGGTCGTTCAGGCCCAGGCGCTGGTAGGCCTCGACCATGATCGCCAGGCCATCGCCGACGGCCGGGGTTTCCTGGAAGTTCTCGACCACGTAGCGGCCACGGTTGGCGGCGGCGACATAAGCCTGGCGCTTGAGGTAGTAGTGGCCGACGTGTACTTCGTAGGCCGCCAGCAGGTTGCGCAGGTAGATCATGCGCGCCTTGGCGTCCGGGGCGTAGCGGCTGTTCGGGTAGCGGCTGACCAGCTGGGCGAACTCGTTGAAGGAGTCGCGGGCAGCGCCCGGGTCGCGCTTGGTCATGTCCAGCGGCAGGAAGCGCGCCAGCAGGCCACGGTCCTGGTCGAAGGAGGCCAGACCCTTGAGGTAGTAGGCATAGTCGACGTTCGGGTGCTGCGGGTGCAGGCGGATGAAGCGCTCAGCCGAAGCGCGGGCGGCCTCGGGCTCCATGTTCTTGTAGTTGGCGTAGATCAGTTCCAACTGGGCCTGCTCGGCGTAGCGGCCGAACGGATAGCGGGACTCCAGCGCCTTCAGCTTGGCGACGGCGTTGGTGTAGCTCTTGTTGTTGAGGTCTTCCTGTGCCTGCTGGTACAGCTGGCTTTCGCTCAGGTTCTCATCCACCTTCTCGCCCTTGGAGGAGCAGGCGGTGACGAAGGCGAGGGTGGCGATCAGCAGCAGGTGTTTCACTTGCATGGCGAGTTGCGTCCCTGGACGGTCGGCTGTCGCGGCCGCAACCGTCTGTTATGATTGGCGCCCCAGGGATACCCCTGGGACAAAGGCCCCGTATTTAACCACAGCGCGCAGCCGAACCAAAAGGCCGCGCGCCCTTCGTGTCCCGTCATGTCCAATATCATCCAACTCGCGGCAGAAGTGCCGTTCGACCTCGGTGGTCAGCGTCTCGACCAGGTCGCCGCTCAGCTCTTCTCCGACCACTCCCGCTCGCGCCTGGCTGGCTGGATCAAGGACGGCCGTCTCAAGGTCGATGGCGCCGTGCTGCGTCCGCGCGACATCGTCCATGCCGGCTCGCGCCTCGAGCTGGATGTCGAACTGGAGGCCCAGGGTGAATGGGTTGCCCAGGACATCGAACTGGACATCGTCTATGAAGATGACCAGATCCTGGTCATCGACAAGCCGACCGGCCTGGTGGTTCACCCCGCCGCCGGCCATCAGGACGGCACCCTGCTCAACGCACTGCTGCACCACGTGCCGCACCTGGCCAACGTGCCGCGCGCCGGCATCGTGCACCGCCTCGACAAGGACACCACCGGCCTGATGGTGGTGGCCAAGACCCTGGAAGCGCATACCAACCTGGTCGCCCAGTTGCAGGCGCGCAGCGTCAGCCGCATCTATGAGGCCATCGTCACCGGCGTGATCGTCGCCGGCGGCACCGTCGACGCGCCCATTGGCCGTCACGGCGTGCAGCGCCAGAAGATGGCGGTGATCGAGACCGGCAAGGTCGCCATCAGCCATTACCGCGTGCTGGAGCGCTTCCGTGCGCATACCCACACGCGGGTGAAGCTGGAAACCGGGCGTACCCACCAGATCCGCGTCCATATGACGCACATTGGCCACCCGCTGGTGGGCGACCCCACCTACGGCGGGCGTTTCCGCATTCCGCCGGGGGCCAGCCCGACTCTCGTCGAGTCGTTGCGCGATTTCCCGCGCCAGGCCCTGCATGCGCGTTTCCTGGAACTGGATCACCCGGCCACCAACGTGCGCATGAAGTGGGAATCGCCGCTGCCGGATGACTTCACCTGGCTGCTGAGCCTGCTGCGGCAGGACAACGAGTCCTTCGTATGAGCCCCTGGCTGACGCCTGACTGGCCGGCTCCGGCGAACGTCCGCGCCTGCGTGACTACCCGTGCCGGCGGCGTCAGCGTCGAGCCTTTCGACAGCTTCAACCTCGGTGACCACGTCGGCGACGAGCCGGCCGCCGTGGCCGAGAACCGCCGTCGCCTGACCGCCGAACTGGGCTGCCAGCCAGCCTGGCTGAGCCAGGTGCATGGCATCGACGTGGTCGAGGCCGATCCGTCTGCCGTCGCTACCGCGGATGCCAGCTGGAGCGCCACGCGGGGTATCGCCTGCACCATCATGACGGCCGATTGCCTGCCGGCGCTGTTCTGCGACCGCGCGGGGACCCGTGTCGCTGCTGCCCACGCCGGCTGGCGCGGGCTGGCGGGCGGCGTGCTGGAGGCGACCGTGGCCGCCATGGGCGTCGCGCCGGCGGAATTGCTGGTCTGGCTCGGCCCGTCCATCGGTCCGCAGGCCTTCGAAGTCGGCCCCGAAGTGCGTGAAGCCTTCCTGGCGGACCACGCCGAAGCTGCGCGCGCCTTTGTGCCCAGCACCAATGCCGGCAAGTTCATGGCCGACATCTATGAGCTGGCGCGCATCCGCCTCGCGGCGAAGGGCGTGACCGCCGTCTATGGTGGGGGCTTCTGCACCTTCACCGACACCGAACGCTACTATTCCTATCGCCGCAGCTCCCGCACCGGCCGCCTGGCCAGCCTGATCTGGCTGGCCTGATCCATTTTCCTGCAGGTTCAACTCCGTTACGGAGGCCCATTCGAAGGCACTAAACTGACCGGTGTCATGGCCAAATGGCTTGAACCGACCAAAATCGTCCTTATCTATCTGGCATCCCGGCGGGTTAGTCGTGACCAGGGGCACTCATCGCTCCGGCCCGCTATAGAAAGGAAGGACGACCCTCATGCGAATCGACCGTTTGACCAGCAAGCTCCAGCTTGCACTCTCCGATGCCCAGTCCCTGGCCGTCGGACACGACCACCCGGCCATCGAGCCGGTGCACCTGCTGTCCGCGCTCATCGAGCAGCAGGGCGGCTCCATCAAGCCCCTGCTGATGCAGGTCGGCTTCGATATCCCTGCGCTGCGTGCCTCCCTCAATAAAGAGATGGACACGCTGCCGAAGATCCAGAACCCCACCGGCGACGTGAACCTGTCGCAGGATCTGGCGCGCCTGCTCAACCAGGCCGACCGCCTGGCGCAGCAGAAGGGCGACCAGTTCATTTCCAGCGAGCTCGTGCTGCTCGCCGCCATGGATGACAGCACCAAGCTCGGCAAGCTGCTCACCAGTCAGGGCGTCTCCAAGAAGGCCCTGGAGAATGCCGTGGCCAACCTGCGCGGCGGCGAGGCGGTCAACGACCCGAACGCCGAGGACTCGCGCCAGGCGCTGGACAAGTACACCGTCGACATGACCAAGCGCGCCGAGGACGGCAAGCTCGACCCGGTGATCGGCCGTGATGACGAAATCCGCCGGACCATCCAGGTCCTGCAGCGCCGTACCAAGAACAACCCCGTGCTGATCGGCGAACCCGGCGTCGGCAAGACCGCCATCGTCGAAGGCCTCGCCCAGCGCATCGTCAACGGCGAAGTGCCTGACGGCCTGAAGGACAAGCGCCTGCTGGCGCTGGACATGGGCTCGCTGATCGCTGGCGCCAAGTTCCGCGGCGAGTTCGAGGAGCGCCTGAAAGCCGTCCTCAACGAGCTGTCCAAGCAGGAAGGCCGGATCATCCTGTTCATCGACGAACTGCACACCATGGTCGGCGCCGGCAAGGCCGAGGGCGCCATGGACGCCGGCAACATGCTCAAGCCGGCCCTGGCCCGTGGCGAGCTGCACTGCGTGGGCGCCACCACCCTGGACGAATACCGCCAGTACATCGAGAAGGACGCCGCCCTGGAGCGCCGCTTCCAGAAAGTCCTGGTGGATGAGCCGAGCGAGGAAGACACCATTGCCATCCTGCGTGGCCTGAAAGAGCGCTACGAGGTGCACCACGGCGTCACCATCACCGACGGCGCGATCATTGCCGCGGCCAAGCTCAGCCACCGCTATATCACCGACCGCCAGCTGCCGGACAAGGCCATCGACCTGATCGACGAAGCCGCCAGCCGCATCCGCATGGAGATCGACTCCAAGCCGGAGGAGCTGGATCGCCTGGATCGCCGCCTGATCCAGCTGAAGATCGAGCGCGAGGCGCTGAAGAAGGAAGACGACGAGGCGACCAAGAAACGCCTCGCCAAGCTTGAGGAAGACATCGCCAAGCTCGAGCGCGAATACGCGGACCTAGAGGAAATCTGGAAGTCGGAAAAAGCCGAGGTTCAGGGTTCCGCGCAGATCCAGCAGAAAATCGAGCAGGCCAAGCAGGAGATGGAAACCGCGCGGCGCAAGGGCGACCTGGAAACCATGGCGCGCATCCAGTACCAGACCATTCCGGACCTGGAGCGCAGCCTGCAGATGGTCGACCAGCACGGCCAGACCGAGAAGCAGCTGCTGCGCAACAAGGTGACCGACGAGGAAATCGCCGAGGTCGTCGCCAAGTGGACCGGTATCCCGGTCTCCAAGATGCTCGAAGGCGAGCGCGAGAAGCTGCTGCGCATGGAAGACGAGCTGCACAAGCGCGTCATCGGCCAGAACGAGGCCGTGGTGGCTGTCTCCAACGCTGTGCGCCGTTCCCGCGCAGGCCTGGCGGACCCGAATCGCCCCAGCGGCTCATTCCTCTTCCTCGGCCCGACCGGGGTGGGCAAGACCGAGCTGTGCAAGGCCCTGGCCGAGTTCCTCTTCGATACCGAGGAAGCGCTGGTGCGCATCGACATGTCCGAGTTCATGGAGAAGCACTCCGTGGCGCGCTTGATCGGTGCACCTCCGGGCTACGTCGGCTATGAAGAAGGCGGTTACCTGACCGAGGCCGTGCGTCGCAAGCCGTACTCCGTGGTGCTGCTCGACGAAGTCGAGAAGGCCCACCCGGACGTCTTCAACGTGCTGCTTCAGGTACTCGAAGATGGTCGCCTGACCGACAGCCATGGCCGTACTGTGGACTTCCGCAACACCGTGGTGGTGATGACCTCGAACCTCGGTTCGGCGCAGATCCAGGAGCTGGTGGGCGATCGTGAAGCCCAGTATGCGGCGGTCATGGATGCAGTGAATGCGCACTTCCGTCCGGAATTCATCAACCGGATCGACGAAGTAGTGGTCTTCGAACCGCTGGCCCGCGAGCAGATCGCCGGTATCGCCCGCATCCAGATGGGGCGCCTGCGCAAGCGCCTGGCCGAGCGCGAGCTGAGCCTGGAGCTGAGCGACGAAGCCATGGACAAGCTGATCGCCGTCGGCTTCGACCCGGTGTATGGCGCGCGGCCGCTCAAACGCGCGATCCAGCGCTGGATCGAGAACCCGCTGGCGCAACTGATCCTGGCCGGCAAGTTCAACCCTGGCACGCAGATCCACGCCAAGGTCGAGAACGACGAGATCGTCTTCTCCTGATCGGAGCTCCACGAAAAAGCCCGCCAATTGGCGGGCTTTTTCATGCGCTTTGTAGGAGCGAGCCGCAGGACCCGGCATTCCTTTGCAGGAGTGGGCCATGCCTGCGACCGCGCGCCTGGCGCGCTCCTGCAGGTATTTCGGCGATCAGCCAGTTTCGCGGGCTCCACCCAGCAGGACCAGCAGTTGCTCGATCAGCTCGGCCTGATCCTCGGCGATATCGATGATGTGGAAGCCCGCCCAGCCCAATTGGCCGTCGGTGCCGGCGCGACTCCACAGGCAATCGGCGCCGAGCTGGATTTCCCCGATCTCGTCCAGCGGCGGCGCCGGCACCAGATGGCACTCCCAGACCGAGTCGGCCTCCGGCACGTCCACGCCGCAGAGCATGAACCCTTCGGCGGACAGGTCGGCGAGCCGGCCCAGGCTGCGCCCGGAGTGGCGGTCGAAGACTTCCACGGTCAGCCCGGTCTGCTGCCGGCTATGCTGGCGACGTTCACTCATCGACTGCTCCTTCAGGTCTGTGCCGGGCTGCGCCCGGAAGTAAAGCGTTGCAGGACGCGGTAGATCGCACTCAGCGCACGATCCATCAGCGGGGCGGACTGTTCCGTCGGTACCAGGCGGACCTTGCCGGCCTCCATCTCCTGGGCCAACTGCACTATCGGTTTGACCGCCACCCGCTGCCCGGTGTGGTCGACGAACATGTAGTTGCGCGTGGTCGGGCTGAACCACGACAGCTTGAGCCGGCGTGCCGGCGTGGTGTCGCTGAATTCGAACCAGGTACCGAACTCCAGGTGGCCCAGCTCCTTCATCAGGACCCGCACCCGCTCGGACAACGCCTCGCCGTTGGGCTTGATCAGGGTATGACCCTCGGCTCCGAGCATGGCGCCTAGCGGGCTCTCCGGCAGATCCTGTTTCAGTTGTGCGGCGATCTGCGGCTGCTGCGCCTGGATCGCGTGCTGGCAGGCAACCAGATCCTGCAGCAACCGGCGGATGCCGTCCTCGTGATAACCGCCGAGCACTTCCAGGCCCTTGCGCAGCTCTTCCAGAAGGGCCAGGCGGATTGCCTGCAGGTGATCGCGGCCGGCGGAATCCAGCGGTGTCACGCTCCAGGCCAGCTGTTCGCCCACTTCGCAGGCGCGTTTCCATTCGTCGCTGTGCTCACCGCTACGCAGCACGATGAAGGTCAGGGCATCGCACCAGCTCATTTCCAGGAAGTTGCGTACCAGCTCCGGCAGGTCGCGGTCCTGTGTCACCCTGGCGATGGCGTCCAGCGCGTGCTCGCGGGCGGCCAGCAGGCGATCGCGGCCACGGGCAGCCTCCATGGCGCGGCGTTCGCGCAGTTCGACCTTCTGCCGCAGGTTGGTGACGTACTCGCTGAACTCACCCAGCAGGCTGTCGAACAGCGACAGGTCGCCGACGAAATCCTGGATCACCCGTTCGACCACCCAGTGCATCTTCGCCAGCAGGGCGCGCTCCTCACCCTCGCCGCCATACAGCACGCCGGCCTGGGCCATGGCGTTGAGCAGCTTGCGAGCGGGGTGGTGATGCTGGGTGAACAGCTGCTTGTCCAGCAGCGCCACCTTGAGGAAGGGGGTGTGCAGGTGGGAAAGGGTGGTCTTGCAGCTGTCGGGCAGGTTCTCGTCATCGAGGATGAAGTCGAAGACCATGCCCACCAGGTCGATGACATCGGCTTCCTGGTCGGTCAGCCGGGTGTTGTTCGGTTGTGCGCTGCCGGATTCCAGCTGGCGCTGCAGGTCGGCCTTCAGTGCATCGACCGGCTGCGGCTGGCGCAGTCGGTGGGCCAGTTCGCGGGCGGACTCGCGTTGCAGGCGGTTCAGCGCCTCCAGCAGCTCGTTGGCGCTGTAGGTCGTGGTAGCCGAGCTGGGACCGAAGCTGACGATGCTCTGGGTGTTGCCGAACAGCGTGGCCTTGTCACCGCGCCTACGGTGCTCGGCGAGCAGCACCGCGAGGCCGCCGAACAGGGCATTGCGGTCGCCCGGAGGCACATCCGGCAGGTCACTGGCGGCGTAGGGCGGTGCTGCTGCTCCACCGCCCGTCGTCGCGGTGCTTTTCTCGGTCCCGGTCGGGCGCGGCGGGGGC
Source organism: Pseudomonas sp. PDM19 (assembly GCF_014852215.1). Classification (NCBI taxonomy): domain Bacteria; kingdom Pseudomonadati; phylum Pseudomonadota; class Gammaproteobacteria; order Pseudomonadales; family Pseudomonadaceae; genus Pseudomonas; species Pseudomonas sp. PDM19. The sequence continues at coordinate 369,611 of NZ_JACVBG010000003.1, forward strand.
GGGGAGGTCTGGCGCTGGCCTTGCGGGCGGTATTTCAGGTTGGGCAGGACACCGCCATCGGCCAGGCGCTTGTTCAGCTGTTCATATAAAGGTTGCAGATGCTGCATGACCTGTTGATCGAACAGCACATAAAGGATGGTCTTGATTCGCAGAGGGAAGGCACTGCGCGCCAGGGTGTCGCGCAATGCCTGGGCAATGGCCTGTGGGCCGAAGGGATTGCGGTCCTCGCCCAGCTTGCTGCCGTTGTTGAGCAGCGCCAGGCGCTGGTCCAGCGCGAACAGCTGCTGGGCGCAGTGGGCGCGCACCTGGTTGACCATGTTGGTCACCAGCAGCGTTTCTTCGTATTCATCGTTGCCGACCAGGGTCAGCTGGTCGATATCCAGCTCTTCCAGCGGCTCCGCAAGGGGCAGTTTGCCTTCAAGGAAGTCGCTCAGGCCCTGGGCGATGCGCTGGTGGTAGAAGCGCTCGAGGTTCGGTCGGTCGCGGCGGACTTCGCGCATGGCATCGAAGAACAGGGCCTGGACCTGATTGTTCTCGGCTTTCTCGGCGCATTCGAAGAGCGTGTCGTCCACCTGGGCGAAGACATTACCCAGGAGTTCGGCGAGGTGATTCATCGCCAACTGACGGCAGCCCTGCACCAGTTCGCCGAAGCGCGGCTGAATCATCCGGCTGGCGATGGGAGAGGGTGGTGGGGTGTCCTTGTTGCTCATGGCCATCCTGTGCGTGATCGTTCCGTTTGCACCCGCGGTGGATCACTCGAGTTTTTCCATGCAGATATAGCAATCAGCCCGGCCCCCTGCAAAGCAGAGAAAAACTTTTTGGATCAGAGTGTTGACAGACGTTTCGATATACGTAAAATGGCGCGCCTCTGATACGGGAAACCGGTGAAGCCGGAAGAAAGTAGAGGAGATTGAAAGGTTCGTAGTTCCGCGATAGCTCAGTCGGTAGAGCAAATGACTGTTAATCATTGGGTCCCTGGTTCGAGTCCAGGTCGCGGAGCCAACTTTCAAACGGGGTATAGCGCAGTCCGGTAGCGCGCTTGCTTTGGGAGCAAGATGTCGGGAGTTCGAATCCCCCTACCCCGACCAACATTTGGGTCGTTAGCTCAGTCGGTAGAGCAGTTGGCTTTTAACCAATTGGTCGTAGGTTCGAATCCTACACGACCCACCATATTGAAGGCATCGGCGTTGCTGAATGCCTGAAGCGGAATGAAAGCCGCTTCTCAGGAAAAGCCCACCTCTCGAGGTGGGCTTTTCCGTTTCTGCCCCGCTGCCATTTGCTTCGCCCCCGGCCCGGTCCGGTTCCTCACTCCGCCCGTCAGCTGTCCGCAGCCGTTTTTTGCCGCCGAAACTACGTCATCAGAAATCCCGGTAGCCTTGTCAGAGTGTTCTGATCTTATTGATTGCGTCGGAAAATTAATCTCCTCACCTCGAAAACGTGTCCCCGAGGTGGGTTAGAAATGGCAATTGAAACTATCGGTCTTGTCGCCGTCACCGAGAACGCAGCGAAGAAGCTTGCGGTCAAGAGTGGTGGCAAGATCAAGGCACACGCAGGTACCAAGTACCTGCTGCAAGTGGAAAACAGCGACGTCGCGCCGGAAAACGTGACCGTCAAGCGTGTCGGCAAGGACCTGCTGGTCCAGTTCGAAGGCAGCGAAAAACCCGACCTGACTATCCAGGACTTCTTTGCCGAAGGCATGGATAGCCAGCTCTACGGCGTAGCCGAAGATGGCCAGCTGTATGCCTATGTGCGCACCGACGGCGAGACCTTCGGCGACAGCCAGTTGTTGCTGGCAGACGGCGACACGGCGCCTATCGCCCTGGGTGGCGATTCCCTGGGTAATGGCGCGGCCTATCTGGCCTCCACCTTCGATGACGCCGCCGGCTTCGTCCTCTGGCCCTGGCTGCTTGGCCTGGCTGGCGTGGGCGCTGCCGCCGCCGCGATCATCCATCACAACAAGGACAATGGCGGCCATCACCACGGTCCTGAAACCAGCCCGGCCCCGACCAACAACAAGGCCACCGACAATGTCGGTCCGACCCAGGGCGAGCTGCACAATGGTGACGTGACCGACGACAAGAGCCCGGTCATTTCCGGCGACGGCGTCCCCGGCGCGATCATCCACGTCATCGACAACGGCACCGAAATCGGCAGTACCGTGGTCAAGCCGGACGGCACCTGGGACTTCAAGCCCGATCTGCCCGACGGCCCGCATGAAATCGATGTCACCCAGGAAGTTCCGGGTGAGAAGCCCAGCGAGCCGGTCCATGTGATCGACATCGTCGTCGACACCGTGGCGCCGGAAGCGCCCTTCGTGGAGCTCGACCCTGCTTCCGACAGCGGTATCCAGGGCGACAACATCACCAACGACACCACCCCGACCATCGACGGCAAGACCGAGCCGGGTGCCGACGTGGTCGTCATCTTCCCGACCGGTGAAGAGATCCACGCCAAGGCCGACGAGAACGGCGAGTGGTCGGTGACCCCGACGCAGCCCCTGCCCGAGGGCAATAACGACATCACCGTCATCGCCACCGACCCGGCGGGTAACACCAGCGAGCCGACCGTCATCACTGTCGTCATCGACACCACTGCTCCGTCCGCAGGCGCCTGGCTGGACCCGGCCTCCGACAGCGGCACCAAGGGCGACGGCATCACCAACGACACCACGCCGACCGTCGACGGCAAGACCGAGCCGAACTCCGACGTGACCGTCACCTTCCCGACGGGCGAAGAGATCCACGCCAAGGCCGACGAGAACGGCGATTGGTCGGTGACCCCGACGCAGCCTCTGCCTGAAGGCGACAATCAGATCACGATCGTCGTCACCGACCCGGCGGGTAACCAGAGCGAACCTGCTGTTCTGCCCATTGTGATCGATACCTCGATCGACAAGCCGGATGCCTGGCTGGACCCGGCTTCCGACAGTGGCACCAAGGGCGACAACATCACCAACGACACCACGCCGACCATCGATGGCAATACCGAGCCGGGTGCCGACGTGGTCGTCATCTTCCCGACCGGTGAAGAGATCCATGCCAAGGCCGACGAGAACGGCGACTGGTCGGTTACTCCGACCCAGCCGCTGCCCGAAGGCAACAACGACATCACCGTCATCGCGACCGATCCTGCCGGCAACCAGAGCGAGCCGACCGTCATCTCCGTTGTGATCGATTCCACGGCTCCGTCGGCTCCGACCATCGACAGCATCGTCGACAACGATGATCCGTCGAACCTGATCGACATCCCGAAAGATGGCTCTACCAATGACACCACCCCGGTGATTTCCGGTGGCGGCGCCGAGCCGGGCGACATCATCCACGTCTTCGACGGCGGCAAGGAACTGGGCTCCACCACCGCCAAGGACGACGGCACCTGGTCGTTCGAAGTGCCGGCGGACAAGGCCCTGCCCGAAGGCGAGCACGACTTCACCGTCAAGGCTGAAGACCCGGCTGGCAACATCAGCGAACCGTCGCAGCCGTACCCGATCGTCATCGACACCACCGCACCGACCGCACCGGTCATCAAGGACGTGGTGGACAACGATGATCCGTCCAACCTGATCGACGTGCCGAAGAATGGTTCGACCAACGACACCACCCCGGTGATTTCCGGCGACGGTGCCGAGAAGGGCGACATCATCCACGTCTTCGACGGCGGCAAGGAGCTGGGCTCCACCACCGCCAAGGACGACGGCACCTGGTCGTTCGAAGTCCCGGCTGACAAGGCCCTGGCCGAAGGCGAGCATGACTTCACCGTCAAGGCTGAAGACCCGGCTGGCAACATCAGCGATGCGTCGCAGCCGTACCCGATCGTCATCGACACCACCGCGCCGACTGCACCGGTCATCAAGGACGTGGTGGACAACGATGATCCGTCCAACCTGATCGACGTGCCGAAGAATGGCTCGACCAACGACACCACCCCGGTGATTTCCGGCGACGGTGCCGAGAAGGGCGACATCATCCACGTCTTCGACGGCGGCAAGGAGCTGGGCTCCACCACCGCCAAGGACGACGGCACCTGGTCGTTCGAAGTCCCGGCTGACAAGGCCCTGGCCGAAGGCGAGCACGACTTCACCGTCAAGGCCGAAGACCCGGCTGGCAACATCAGCGATCCGTCGCAGCCGTACCCGATCGTCATCGACACCACCGCACCGACCGCACCGGTCATCAAGGACGTGGTGGACAACGATGATCCGGCGCACCTGATCGACGTGCCGAAGAATGGCTCGACCAACGACACCACCCCGGTGATTTCCGGTGACGGTGCCGAGAAGGGCGACATCATCCACGTCTTCGACGGCGGCAAGGAGCTGGGCTCCACCACTGCCAAGGACGACGGTACCTGGTCGTTCGAGGTGCCGGCTGACAAGGCCCTGGCCGAAGGCGAGCACGACTTCACCGTCAAGGCGGAAGACCCGGCTGGCAACATCAGCGACGCGTCGCAGCCGTACCCGATCGTTATCGATACCACCGCGCCGGACAGCAAGACCACCCAGCTGACCATCGACACCGTGGCCGGCGACGACATCGTCAACCTGGCCGAATCCAAGGTCCAGCAGACCATCAGCGGCAAGGCCATCGGTGAGTTCCAGGCCGGCGACGTGGTGAGCTTCAAGCTCAACGGCACCGACTACAGCGCCAAGGTAGCGGCAGACGGTAGCTGGAGCGTGAAGGTGGCCGGCGCGGATCTCGCTGCGGAAACCAACATCCACGCGACCCTGGTCGCTCATGACGCCGCCGGCAACGCTGGTAACATCGTGGCGGACCACGGCTATGAGGTGAAACTCGACTCCACCGCGCCGACCATCAAGGACGTGGTGGACAACGATGATCCGTCCAACCTGATCGACGTGCCGAAGAATGGTTCGACCAACGACACCACCCCGGTGATTTCCGGTGACGGTGCCGAGAAGGGCGACATCATCCACGTCTTCGACGGCGAGACCGAACTGGGCACCGCCATTGCTGGCGAAGATGGCAAGTGGTCATTCGAAGTCCCGGCGGACAAGGCGCTGGCCGAAGGCGAGCACGACTTCACTGCCAAGACTGAAGACCCGGCCGGCAACATCAGCGATGCCTCGGTTCCGTACCCGATCGTCATCGACACCACGCCGCCGGACGACAAGACCACCCACCTGACCATCGACACCGTGGCGGGCGACGACATCGTCAACCTGGCCGAGTCCAAGGTCCAGCAGACCATCAGCGGCAAGGCCACTGGCGAGTTCCAGGCGGGCGACGTGGTGAGCTTCAAGCTCAACGGCACCGACTACAGCGCCAAGGTAGCGGCGGATGGTAGCTGGAGCGTGAAGGTGGCCGGTGCGGATCTCGCAGCGGAAACCAACATCCACGCAACCCTGGTCGCTCATGACGCCGCCGGCAACGCTGGCAGCATCACTGCGGATCACGCCTACAGCGTCGACACCGTTGCACCGGTAGCGACCCTGACCATCAACGTGGTGGCCGGCGACGACATCGTCAACCTGGCCGAATCGCAGACCCAGCAGACCATCAGCGGCAAGGCCGCCGGTGCGTTCAGCGAAGGCGACGTGGTGAGCTTCAAGCTCAACGGCACCGACTACAGCGCCAAGGTAGCGGCTGACGGTACCTGGAGCGTGAAGGTGGCCGGCGCGGACCTCGCGGCGGAAACCAACATCCATGCCACCCTGGTAGCCCACGACAGCGCTGGCAACGTCAGCGATGTGGTGGCCGACCATGCCTACTCTGTCGATACGGTAGCGCCGGTAGCGACCCTGACCATCAACGTGGTGGCCGGTGACGACATCGTCAACCTCGAGGAGTCGAAGGTCCAGCAGACCGTCAGCGGCAAGGCCGGTGGCGAGTTCCAGGCGGGCGACGTGGTGAGCTTCAAGCTCAACGGCACCGACTACAGCGCCAAAGTAGCCGCTGACGGAACCTGGAGTGTGAAAGTGGCCGGCGCGGACCTCGCGGCGGAAACCAGCATCCACGCCACCCTGGTGGCCCACGACAAGGCCGGCAACAGCGCCAGCGTCGTAGCCGATCACGGCTACAGCGTCGACCTGGTAGCGCCGGTAGCGACCCTGACCATCAACGTGGTCGCCGGCGACGACATCGTCAACGCCGCCGAAGCCATGACCAACCAGACCATCAGCGGCAAGGCCGCCGGTGAGTTCCAGGCTGGTGACGTGGTCAGCTTCAAGCTCAACGGCACCGACTACAGCGCCAAGGTAGCGGCTGATGGCAGCTGGAGCGTGCAGGTATCGGGTACCGACCTGGCCAAGGGCAGCAGCATCGATGCCACCCTGGTGGCTCACGATGCCGCTGGCAACAGTGCCGACGTGAAGGCCAGCCATGCGTACACCGTGGACCTGACCGCACCGGTAGCGACCCTGACCATCGACACCGTGGCCGGCGACGACATCGTCAACCTCGAAGAGTCGAAGGTTCAGCAGACCATCAGCGGCAAGGCCATTGGCGAGTTCCAGGCGGGCGACGTGGTGAGCTTCAAGCTCAACGGCACCGACTACAGCGCCAAGGTAGCGGCAGACGGTAGCTGGAGTGTGAAGGTGGCCGGTGCGGACCTCGCAGCGGAAACCAACATCCACGCCACCCTCGTGGCTCATGACGTCGCCGGTAACGTGGGCGTCATCGTGGCCGACCATGGTTACACCGTGGACGTCACCGCCCCTTCCGCACCGGTCATCAAGGACGTGGTGGACAACGATGATCCGGCCAACCTGATCGACGTGCCGAAGAATGGTTCGACCAACGACACCACCCCGGTGATTTCCGGTGACGGTGCCGAAAAGGGCGACATCATCCACGTCTTCGACGGCGGCAAGGAGCTGGGCTCCACCACCGCCAAGGACGATGGCACCTGGTCGTTCGAAGTCCCGGCTGCCAAGGCCCTGGCCGAAGGCGAGCACGACTTCACCGTCAAGGCGGAAGACCCGGCCGGCAATATGAGCGATGCCTCTGTGCCTTACCCGATCTTCATCGACACCACGGCTCCGGACAGCAGCACCACCCAACTGACCATCGACACCGTGGCGGGCGACGACGTCGTCAACCTGGTCGAATCGCAGAACCAGCAGACCATCAGCGGCAAGGCCACTGGCGAGTTCCAGACGGGCGACGTGGTGAGCTTCAAGCTCAACGGCACCGACTACAGCGCCAAGGTAGCGGCGGATGGTAGCTGGAGCGTGAAGGTGGCCGGTGCGGACCTCGCAGCGGAAACCAACATCCACGCCACCCTGGTCGCTCACGATGCCGCCGGCAACGCTGGCAACATCACTGCCGATCATGCCTACAGCGTCGACCTGGTTCCGCCGGTCGCCGCCCTGACCATCGTTTCGGTGGCGGGTGATGATGTGGTCGACAGCACCGAAGCAGCAGGCACCGTCAGCATCACCGGGACCTCAACTGGCGCGCGGGCGGGTGACGTGGTGACCCTGACCATCAATGGCAAGGCCTACTCCACCACGGTGGGAAGCGACGGCAAGTGGACCGTGGCCGGCGTGGCTGGCAGCGATCTGGTGGCCGATAGCGACCACAAGGTTGACGGCAAACTGCATGCCACCGACGCGGCGGGCAACTTTACGGATACCACGGCGGTACACAGCTACACCGTTAACCTGACACCACCTCCGACAGCAACGGCCTTGATTGCCTACATGGACAAGGAGAGCGGGGCCAGCCTGAGCGATTGGCTGACCAACAACGGTGACGCTGGGCGCCTGATGAGCGGGACCATCCAGGGGACGCTGGGGGCTGGCGAAAAGGTGCAGGTTTCCACCGATGGTGGCGTCACCTGGACTGATGCCTATGTCTCGGGTTCCAAGTGGGATGCGATGGACCCCAATGCGCATACCGGGAGTTGGTCCATCCAGACGCGTGTCCTCGCGATGGATGGTAGTACCGCAGGCACGCTCGTTACCCAGGATGTTGTGCTGGATACGATTGCGCCCAATGTTCCTACAACGTCCTTTAGTGGCGGTAATGTCACGGTAACCCTGAACGATACAACGTTGAAGGCCGGGGACGTCCTCGACCTGCGAGAGGGTGATGTACACGCTCAATATGTACTGACAGTTGCTGATATTGAAGCAGGCAGTGCGACCTTTGCAGTTCCCAATGGAATGTTCAAACCGATGGTGGCTTCGGTTGATAGTGCGGGGAACATGTCTGATTACTACAGTTGGTACAACTTGATCGACTTTAACGATCAGGCCCCCCGGCCGATTTATGTAAACCAAAGCTACTCCATGGATGGTATTAAGATCACCACGCTTACTGCCGGGGGCGGTGGGCAGTGGACCCCGGGTATTACTGATTACAATGCTCAGGGTGTGGCAACGCCACGTTTGGCAGTTTTTGGAAGCACTCGAGTAGACTTCATGCAGGGTGCGATTACTGATTTTGCCTTTGATTTCGGTAACGTGGACTACAAGGGAGCAACCGCGAAGTATTACAGTAGCTCAGGCGCTCTGCTCGCAACGCAAGCCTTGGATACCAACGGTCATTATGTCTATAGCGACGTCTCGGGGCAGGGGATTGCATACGTAGTATTTACTACAGCAAGTGGTGACTGGGATACAGTCGATAACATGATGGTTTATTCGACTGCTCGTGTTGTGCCGCCAAGTGCCATACAGGATGTTCAGGTCGGCTCGACCGATTACTATGGTGGCTCCGGCGATAACTTGTTCTATGTTGCTAATGCCTCCGCCTTGACTACAGCCGGCCTTCACGGTGGCCCTGGTGGAATAGACACACTCAAACTGACGACGGCTGGGCAGGTTCTGACTTTGTCGACGCTGATCAGTGCCGGCAAACTCGATCATATCGAGGTATTCGACATTACCGGCACCGGCAACAACACGCTGAACGTGAGGATCGGCGACATTCTGAGCCTGGGCCAGAAGAACGCCTTCGTGACTGACGGCTACCTGCAGTTGATGGTCAAGGGCAACGGTGGCGATGTGGTGAACCTGAGCGATCTGCTGCCGGATTCGGTGGACCCGGGTACCTGGGCGAAGAACAGCAGCGTGACCGTCGGTGGCGTGGCTTATGACGTCTACCGCTTCACCACCACCACGGGCACGGCCTTCAACACGGCCGAACTGCTGGTGCAGCAGGGCGTCAGCGTCACCATCAAGAATGGCGTGGCTTCGACACGCATGCTGTTGAGCGGCGATGACAGCGTCACGGGCAGCGAGCACCTGGTGGATGGCTCGGCCAACGGGGTGTCGGACGATCATGCTGGTGCCCTTGGCACCTCGGCATCGACTGATACGTCGCAGAGCCTGCCGTTCGCACTGCCGACAATGACCCACGCGGTCGCTGGCATGGCCGACACCTACTACGGTGCCGGTGATGGCAGCGTGGTCACCCTGCAATATGCCGCCGACCAGTACCTGGCCAGTGGCGAAAATCAGGGCATCCACGGCGGCGACGGTGTCGACGTGCTGAAGCTGGCGGGTCACGACCAGTCGCTCGACCTGACCCTGGCCACTTCCCAGGGCAAGCTGAGCGGGATGGAGGTCGTCGACCTCGGTGGCGCAGGCCACAACACCCTGACGCTGTCACTCAAGGATGTGCTGGAAAACGGCCAGACCGACCTGTTCCACAGCACCGACAAGCACAGCGTGCAGATGCTGGTGCAGGGCGACGCCAGCGACACCGTCAACCTGGCTCAACTGCAGGGCAAGGACGGTGCGGCGGGTGGCAACTGGACCGACAAGGGCGCCGTGATGGTTGGCGGCACCTCCTACGAGGTCTATCAGCACTCCAGCCTCGACGCCGAACTGCTGGTCCAGCAGGCGGTGAAGGTCAACCTGGTCTAAGCGCTGGCCGGTGCGCGGCATCCGCCGCGCACCGGCACTTCTCACCCTTTTCTAGAACGTACCCTGCCGCCAGGCGGCGGGGTACTGGAGATACGAACATGGCAATTTCCCTTATCCGCCCGCTGCGTCAGGCCGTCTGCCTGGCCGTGCTGGGCCTGGCTGTGAGCCAGGGCGCCGTTGCGGCGACGAAGTCCATCTATGGCGACACCTACACCAAGGAACAACACGTCATCGCGCAACAGGCGCAGATCGTGATGTTCCGTGGCAACGATGGCGGTAAAGAGGCCGCGCACGTCTACATCGACGGCCAACTGCAAAGCGCGCTGATGCCCGGCGGCTACACCGTGTTCTGCACCCCCGCGGGCGAGCACTCGGTGGAGTCGTACATCGGCGATGCGCCGCTGTACACCGGCAAGCGCAACCCGCAGAGCTTCGCCAAGCTCGACGGCGGCCAGACCTACGTCCTGGAGGCACCGGTTGGCGCCAACCAGAGCACGCCGATCGTGCACACCGGCAAGGACGCCGAGCAGAGCCTGCAGGGCATGCGCCGGCAGATCCATGTGATCAGCCGTGCCGCCTCGGTGGTGCCGTGCCAGACCGAGACCAAGCTGAGCCTGCGCAGCGATGTGCTGTTCAAGTTCGGCAAGGGCGGCTACAACGACCTGACGCCCGAGGGGCATAGCCAGCTGCGCCAGGTGGTCCAGGACATTTCCGCGTCGGGCGACAACATCAAGAGCATCGAAGTGATCGGCCACGCCGACCCCATCGGCCGGGCCGAGGCCAACCAGCGCCTGTCGCTGCAACGCGCCGAGACGATCCGCAAGGTGCTGCTGGAGCAGGGTGTCGCCAGCAACCTGGTGCAGGCCGTTGGCCGTGGCAGCAGCGAGCCGGTAGTGAGCTGCGGTACGACCCGCAACGCCGCGAACATCGCCTGTAACGCGCCGAACCGTCGCGTCGAGCTGGTGATTCAGGGGCAAGGGCAGTAAAGCCGCCCCGCCTTTCGCTGTTACCTACCTCACTCGCCAGGGCTGCACTCGTACCGTGCAGCCCTGGCTTTTTTTGGCTTTCCCCGTCTGTGACAGCCCGGTCTTTCCCCGCTCCCGCTCGTGGGGAACAAGGCTAGACCCGTGAAGGAAAGGTACGTCAAGCCAATCAGGCTTTTCTGATCCCCCGCGGATCAGCGCATTTCTACCATGCGCACAGCTTCTCTCTCCCCCAGAAGGTGTGTTCATGAATTCCTCCTCCGCGCCTGCGACGCCCGTCGTCGATCCGGGCGTTTCACCCCAAAGCGACAGCCTGTTGGCAGGGGTGTGCTGGCTCTGCGATCACTTCGAGCGGCAAACGACACTGGAGTCGCTGTACGCCGGCCTGCCGCGTGATCGGAAGCTTCGTCCCAGCCTGGTGACGCGCATGCTCGAGCAGGCCGGTATCGGTGCCGGCTGGGTCAAGCGGCGCCCCGCCGAACTGTCTTCCTACCTGTTCCCCCTGCTGTTGCTGTTCCGCAATGGCGAGGCGCGCATCCTGGTGGCCCGCCGTGGCGAGGAGTTCGAGCTGGTAGTGCCCGAAGCCGGCGGCGGCACCATCACCATGAGTGCGGCCGAGCTGCAGGAGCATTACCTGGGATATGCGCTGCTTGCTCGCCCCAAGGCGGTGAAGGATTCGCGTACGGAGATCCCCCGCGCCGAAGCGGGCAAGGGCCACTGGCTGTTCTCCACGCTGTGGAAGTACCGGCGCTTCTATTACAGCGCGGCACTGGCGACCTTCCTGATCAACGTCCTGGCGCTGGCCAGCACCTTCTTCATCATGAACGTGTACGACCGGGTGGTGCCGAACCAGGCCTATGTGACGCTCTGGTCGCTGGCTGTAGGCGTGATGGTGGCGATCGGCTTCGAGTTCACTTCCCGGCAGGTCCGGGCGTACTTGATCGACAACGCCGGCAAGAAGGCCGACCTGATCCTGGGAACAATCCTGTTTCGCCAGTTGCTGGAAGTCCGGCTGGAGCACAAGCCAGCCTCGGCGGGTTCTTTCGCCAACCAGTTCCGCGAATTCGAGTCGGTGCGTGACTTCATCACTTCGGCCTCGCTGGCAACCCTGGCGGACCTGCCGTTCTGCATGCTGTTCGTGTTCGTGCTGTTCATCATCGGTGGTCCGTTGGCCCTGGTGCCCTTGGGCGCGATGATCGTGTTGCTGGGGCTGTGCGCCTATATCCAGTTGCCGCTGTCGCGCTACATGAAGGAGAACCTTCGTGAGGCATCGCAGAAGCACGGCCTGCTGATCGAGGCGATCGAGGGTGTCGAGACGCTCAAGGCGGTCCGCGCCGAAGGCAGCATGCTGCGGCGCTGGGAAGATTTCAGCGCGCAACTGGCCGCGTCGGCGATCAAGACCAAGGCCCTGTCGAACATGGCTGGCAACTCGGTCTCGCTGATCACCCAGCTCAACACCGTGGTGCTTGTGCTGTGGGGTGTGTACCGCATCGGTGACGGTGACCTGACCCAGGGTGGCCTGGTGGGCATGGTCCTGCTCAGTGGTCGCGCCCTGGCGCCGCTGGCGAGTTCGGTGGGGCTGGCCGTGCGTTACCAGCAGGCCAAGACGGCCCTGCATTCGCTGAACCAGTTGATGGCGATTCCCACGGTGCGCGACACCCAGCGTCGCTACCTGGAGGCGCCGAAGGACGCGACGCTGTCGCTGCGCAAGCTGAAGTTCTCCTACCCGGCTCCGCCGATGCAGCCGCGCCCGCTGGTGCTCAACAACATCAACCTGAGCATCAAGCACGGCGAGCGCGTGGCCATCGTCGGCAGCATCGGCAGTGGCAAGTCGACCCTGCTGCGCCTGATCGCCCGGCTGTACCAGCCAGTGGAAGGGCAGGTGCTGATCAATGGCATCGATGCCGAGCAGATCGACCCGGCGGACTGGAGCTCCACTGTCGGGTTCGTCGGCCAGGACACGCGGCTGTTCTTTGGCTCGCTGCGAGAGAACCTGCTGATCGGCAATCCCTCGGCGACCAGTGAGGAACTGCTGAACGTGGTGCAACTGACCGGTCTGGACTCGGTGGTGGTCAACCACCCGCTGGGCTTCGATCGACCGGTGGGCGAGATGGGGCAGGCGCTGTCCGGCGGCCAGCGGCAACTGGTGGCACTGGCCCGTTCGCTGTTGCTGCACCCGCAGGTGCTGTTGCTCGACGAACCTACCAGCGGCATGGACATGCAGACCGAGCGGCTCTTCCTGCAACGCCTGGAGGTGGCCACCCAGGGGCGCACGGTGGTGGTGGTGACCCACCGCTTCTCGGTGCTCGAACAGGTCGACCGCCTGATCGTCGTGGACGCCGGCCAGATCGTCGCCGACGGTCCCAAGGACGAGGTGCTGCGCGCCTTGCAGGCCAACAACTCTCCCGCGCCGAACAAGGCGCCGGCCTCTACCTGGTGAACCGATCATGACTGATACCCCCCATAGCGAAGCGGCGGTACCCGCTGTCGTCGAACCGTCCAAGGCGGTGGCGACGACCCAGGCTTCGCCGTACCAGAAAGAAGTGGCGCGCCTGCGCGAGAACGATATCGCCTATGTGTCGGACCTGCAGGCAGCGCTGATCTCCCAGAAAACCACGGCGAGCACGGTGGTGCTGCTGCTGATCGCGGCGGTTTTCACCGGCATCATCGTGTGGGCCTACTTCGCCCGGGTGGAGGAGATCACCAAGGGTGAGGGCAAGGTGATTCCGTCCAGTCGCGAGCAGGTCATCCAGAGCCTGGAAGGCGGCATCCTGGAGCAGATGAACGTCAAGGAAGGCGACGTGGTCGAGGCCGGGCAGATTCTCCTGAAGATCGACCCGACCCGCGCCGGCGCCAGCTATCGCGAGGCGCAATCCAAGGCTCTGGCGCTCAAGGGGCAACTGGTGCGCCTGCGCTCGGAGGCCTACGGCAAGCCCCTGGTGTTCCCACCGGAGGTGATTGCCGTGCCTTCGATCGTGGAGGCCGAGACCGAGGCCTACAACGCTCGCAAGCATGCGCTCGACGATGGCGTCGCCGGGTTGCAGAAGAGCCTGTCGCTGGCCCAGGGCGAGTTGACCGTGTCCGAGAAGCTGGCCAAGCAAGGGCTGATCTCCGATGTCGAGATCCTGCGCATGCGCCGCCAGGCCAACGAATTCAATCTGCAGATCAGCGAGCGGCGCAACAAGTACCGCTCCGATGCGAACGCCGAACTGACCCGCGTGGAAAGCGAACTGGCCCAGGCGCAGGAGAACGCAGCCGGGCGCGAGGACGTGATGAAGCGCACCACGCTCATGGCGCCGCTCAAGGGCATCGTGAAGAACGTGCGCGTCAACACCATTGGCGGGGTGATTCAGCAGGGGCAGGACATCATGGAGATCGTCCCGCTGGAAGACCAACTGCTGGTGGAAGCGAAGATTCGCCCGGCCGACGTGGCCTTCCTACGCCCCGGCCTGCCTGCCACGGTGAAGATTTCCGCCTATGACTTCGCCATCTACGGCGGCCTCAAGGGCAAGGTCGAGCTGATCAGCCCCGACACCATCAAGGACGACGAGCTGGCCCGCCAGGGCCGGCCGGATACCTCCTTCTACCGCGTGCTGATTCGTACTGACGAAGCGCAGCTGACCCGCGGCGACAAGCACTTCCCGATCATTCCCGGCATGACCGCGACCGCGGAAATCCGTACCGGGGAAAAGACCATCCTTGAATACCTACTCAAGCCCGCGCTGAAAGCGCGTGAGGCCTTCCGCGAGAGATAATGAAATGAAAGCCCGTAAACCTTCATCCAACCTTCGAAACGCTCGTTGGCGGTTCTGCCCCTCGGCACTGGTTCTGGCCATGGCTGCACTGAGCGGGGGCGCCGAAGCCGCTGGCTCCGACGAACTGGGCGGCGCGCTGAGCTTCTACTCCAAGCCTCGGGAGGCTTCCGCCGCCTCGCTGACCCACGGCGCGCTGCAGGGCGAGCTGGTGGCCTCGACCGCCGCACCAGCGACGCAGGCGGCGACACAGGCTGCATCCGCAGTCGCCCAGCCTCGGCCGGCGCCCACCTTGCAAGCCGCTCCGAGTTCGGTGGCTGCGATGGTCAATGCCGCTCCGGCAGCCCAGGCGCAACCGGCCAGGCAGGCTCCCAAGCTGGACCTGAGCCTGCCCGCCGAACTGCGCGCTGGCGTGCAGCCGAGCTCGGCGTCCGCATCGACGCTCGGCCAGTCGGAAGCGTCGCTGGCGTATATCCGCGAGCTGGTGAACACCGCCCTGAACATCAGCCCGGAAATGAAACAGGCCGATGCCAACTGGCAAGCCGCCAAGGGCGATGTGGACCAGGCCAAGGGCGCGCGCTGGCCGCAGGTGCAGGTCAGCGCCAGCTCCAGGACGCTGCAGAGCAAGAAGAGCGACAACTACAACAACGACGGCACGACCACCGTGCAGATGACCACGCCGGTCTATGACTTCGGCGCGATCAGCCATACCATCGACAGCCGCAGCAGCACCGCGAACGCGCAGGAAGAGGCAAAGGGGCAGACTCAGGTCACCGTTGCCTACAACACCGCCTCGGGGGTGCTGGAACTGGCGCATCAACAGGAGGCGCTGGCTATCAGCGACCGCTATGTGGCGCGTATGCGCGAGCTGGTGAACATGCTCTCGCAGATTTCCGACGTCGACCCGGGCCGCCGCAGTGAAGTGGTGCAGGCGCGTTCGCGGCTGCTGCAGGCCGAGACTGCGCGCAACATGGTGCTGTCCAAGCTGCAGGAGCAGAAGACCACGCTGGCCAAGCTGGTGGGCGAGGATGTGACGGTGCCGGCGAACGCCAGGTGGGAGTGGGCCCCCATCACCCTGAACGACGCGCTGGGCTCGATGCAGGATCGTCCTTCCCTGCGCCAGGCGCGCTGGGAGAAAGAGGCTGCGCTGGCCAGTGCCGAGTCGGTGAAGTCCTCGCGCTATCCCAAGCTGAACTGGGTGGTAGGGCGCAGTTCGGGCAGCAATATGCTGAACAACGAGGAGCCCTGGTCGACTGGTCTGGCCGTGGAGTGGCAGGCGTTCTCCGGTGGGTCGGCTTCGGCGGCGCAGCGAGCGGCCTACGCCCGGGCGAATGCGGCGGAAGAGAAGATGGAGGCGACCCGTCGCGAGTCGGAGTACCTCATTCGCAACCTGGTCGAGCAGCGCGATCTGTCCGCTGCGCGGGTCGATGACTACAAGGCACTGCTGGTGGAGTCGGACCGCGTGCGCAAGATGTTCTATGACCAGTGGTACCACCTGGGCAAGCGCACCCTGCTGGATGTGCTGATCGCCGAGAACGAGTACTACAGCGCACAGATCGCCGCTTCGGACACCTACTACAATGCGAAGGCCAGCGATCTGCGCATCCGCGCCGAGACCAGCGGCCTGCTCGCATGGCTGACGCCGGAACACTGATCCCCTGCGGTCCGCTGCTGACCGTACCCGCCTGATATTTCCCTATCCTCCCGGCATGTCCGCTTCGGTGGTCATGATGGCTCGTTTCGTCTCTGCACTGAGGCGGACATGCCGAGGAGAGACCTCTGGTCGTCCTGCACGATCGTCATAATTTGAATGACTTTCCCCCTTGCCAAAGTCGCTGTGCGTCGATGTGTCGCAGGGTGCGCAGGGGGAATCCGCGACTTTCGCAAAGGTTCTTGATCGCCATCATGGCAAGGTCTTTGCCAAAGGCGTTGGGGCGCCTTTCCGGCCTTGGAAAAGCGCGCTGAAAGCCCCGTCCTTCATGGTTCTGACACATTCCCATGGCACGCCCGTGCAAGCCCCTGGCAGGGAGGGAATAACCCTGCACAACTCCTGTGAATTGGTTGTTTTGTGAGCGATTTTGCCCGGGACTGTTTCTCTGGCTGAGAAAATATCTTGTTAAAAATGGGCGGAATGGGCCTTGAAAGGGGTTTCTGAAATGCTTTGTAATACCCGCCGTCCATTTCCTACCCCCAAATCGCTGAGTCGCACTGACGTAGATCAAAGCCAGTGCTCACCCTTCGGTGCAGCGGCATAACAACAGGGGGCTGCCATCGGTGGGCTCCTGTCATCAAGACGAGTCGGGCAATCCGCTCGTGCATCCGGTGTGCGACGCGCGCGCTTCAACGAGCCGCCAGTCCAGACACCACACGCTGAATAACACGGAACGAATCAGCTGACGAAATCGGTTTCGCATAACGAAGACCGGGCGAGGTCCCTTTGCCTGGAATCCGTGCGGCCGCGTTCGTGAATCCATGACAGCCCTGGCAGGCGGCTTGGAAAAGTCGCGGGTAACGAGTCGTCGAGCAGTGCGTGGCGAAGGCTCGTGGGCGGTGAAGCGATTTTCATCCACTAAGGCCGCAAGATGAAAAAAGAGCAGTACACAGGAATTTTGAAGAGACTTGCGCTGCTGCCGATGCTGATGCTCGGTGGTTGCAACATGGCGCTGTTCGACCCGAAAGGGCAGGTCGGCGCTGACGAGAAGTCCCTGATCATCACAGCAACCCTGCTGATGCTGATCGTGGTGGTGCCGGTCATCCTGATGACCTTCGGGTTCGCCTGGAAATACCGGGCTTCGAACACCAAGGCCACCTACATGCCGGACTGGTCTCACTCGACCAAGATCGAGCTGGTGGTATGGCTGGTTCCCTGCGTGATCATCGCCATCCTCGGCTGGATCACCTGGGAGAGCACCCACAAGCTGGACCCGTATCGTCCGCTGGACTCCGAGGTCAAGCCGGTGACCATCCAGGCCATCTCGCTGGACTGGAAGTGGCTGTTCATCTACCCGGAACAGGGTATCGCCACCGTCAACGAAATCGCCTTCCCGAAAGACACCCCGGTGAACTTCCAGATCACCTCGGATTCGGTGATGAACTCCTTCTTCATTCCGCAGCTGGGCAGCCAGATCTACTCCATGGCCGGAATGATGACCAAGCTGCACCTGATCGCCAACGAAGAAGGCGTGTTCGACGGTATCTCCGCGAACTACAGCGGCGGCGGCTTCTCGGGCATGAAGTTCAAGGCCATCTCCACCTCCGAGCAGGGCTTCCAGGATTGGGTCGCGAAGGTCAAGGCCTCGCAGCAGACCCTGAACCTGGATCAGTACCCGGAGCTGGTCAAGCCGACCGAGAACGTCCCGGCGACCTACTTCGCAACCGTCAGCCCCGAGCTGTTCTCCCACGTGCTGAACAAGTGGGAACACGCTGGCCATGCGATGGCCAAGGCCCACGAAGCCAAAGAACAGGCCGAGAAGGGCGAGCACGGCGAAGCAGCGCATGACGAGACCGCCATGGCGGGCCACGACATGAGCAACATGCAAGGCATGCCTGGCATGCAAACGAATCCGAGCCAGGAGTAACCGCAGATGTTCGGGAAACTGACACTGTCGGCCGTGCCGTATCACGAGCCGATCATCGTCATCACGCTGGCCGTCGTCGCCCTGTTGGGCCTCGGTGTGTTTGGCGCGATCACTTACTACCGCAAGTGGACCTACCTGTGGACCGAATGGCTGACGTCCATCGACCACAAGAAAATCGGCGTGATGTACATCATCGTCGCCCTGGTCATGCTCCTGCGCGGCTTCGCCGACGCCATCATGATGCGCGGCCAGCTCGCGCTGGCTGAAGGCGCCAACCACGGCTACCTGCCGCCGGAACACTACGACCAGATCTTCACCGCTCACGGCGTGATCATGATCATCTTCATGGCCATGCCCTTCATGACCGGTCTGATGAACCTGGCCGTGCCGCTGCAGATCGGCGCACGCGACGTGGCGTTCCCCTTCCTGAACTCCCTGAGCTTCTGGCTGCTGGTCGTCAGCGCCATGCTGGTGAACGTCTCGCTGGGCCTGGGTGAGTTCGCCCGTACCGGCTGGGTCGCTTACCCGCCGCTGTCCGAGCTGGCCTACAGCCCGGGCGTGGGTGTGGACTACTACATCTGGGCTCTACAGATATCGGGTATGGGTACCTTGCTCACGGGTATCAACTTCCTGGTGACCGTGTTCAAGATGCGTACCCCCGGCATGAAGCTGATGCAGATGCCGATCTTCACCTGGACCTGCACCTTCGCCAACATCCTGATCGTTGCGTCGTTCCCGATCCTGACCGCGGCCCTGGGCCTGCTGTCGCTGGATCGCTACTTCGACATGCACTTCTTCACCAACGAGCTGGGCGGCAACGCCATGATGTACATCAACCTCTTCTGGGCCTGGGGCCATCCTGAGGTGTACATCCTGATCCTGCCGGCTTTCGGTATCTTCTCCGAAGTCACCGCGACCTTCGCCGGCAAGCGCATGTTCGGCTACACCTCGATGGTGTGGGCGAGCGCCGCGATCACCTTCCTCGGCTTCACCGTGTGGCTGCACCACTTCTTCACCATGGGTTCGGGCGGCGACGTCAACGGCTTCTTCGGCGTTGCGACCATGCTGATCTCCATCCCGACCGGGGTGAAGCTGTTCAACTGGCTGTTCACCATCTACCGTGGCCGCCTGCGCTTCGACACCCCGATCCTGTGGACCCTGGGCTTCATCGTCACCTTCACCATCGGTGGCATGACCGGCGTTCTGCTGGCCATTCCGGGTGCTGACTACCTGCTGCACAACAGCCTGTTCCTGATCGCTCACTTCCACAACACCATCATCGGTGGTGCGGTGTTCGGCTACCTGGCCGGCTTCGTCTTCTGGTTCCCGAAAGCCTTCGGCTTCAAGCTGGACGAGAAGTGGGGCAAGCGTTCCTTCTGGTGCTGGCTGGTCGGCTTCTACATGGCCTTCATGCCGCTGTACATCCTCGGCTTCATGGGCATGACCCGTCGCCTGAACCACTACGAAAACCCGATGTGGCAGCCGTACATGGTGGTGGCGTTCTGCGGCGCCGTGCTGATCTTCTTCGGTATCGCCTGCCAACTGATCCAGCTGTTCGTCTCGATCAAGAACCGCGAGAAGCTGGCCGACCTGACTGGCGACCCGTGGGGTGGCCGTACCCTGGAATGGTCCACTTCTTCGCCGCCGCCGTACTACAACTTCGCCGAACTGCCGAAGGTCAACGACATCGACGCGTTCCACGACATGAAGCAGACCGGTACCGCGTACCGCAAGCTGCCGGCCTACGCGCCGATCCACATGCCGAAGAACACCGCCGCTGGCTTCTCCATCGCCGTGTTCGCCTTCCTCTTCGGCTTCGCCGCCATCTGGCACATCTGGTGGCTGGTGGGTGTTGGCTTCGTCGGCATGATCGCTTCGGTCATCGTGCGCAGCTACGTCACTGACCTGGACTACTACGTCCAGCCGGATGAGATCGAGCGCATCGAGAACGCCAACTTCCAGAAACTCGCCACCGCGCAGCAGGTATAAAACCATGTCGACGGCAGTACTGAATCAACACGTGGTTGATGCGCACCAAGCGGCGCAAGACCATGCTCACCATGACGAGCACGCCCACGACAGCGGCGGCATGACGGTCTTCGGCTTCTGGCTGTACCTGATGACCGACTGCATCCTGTTCGCGAGCGTCTTCGCCACCTACGCCGTGCTGGTCAACCACACGGCCGGTGGCCCGAGCGGCAAGGACATCTTCGAACTGCCCTACGTGGCCGTCGAAACCGCGATCCTGCTGATCTCCTCCTGCACCTACGGCCTGGCCATGCTGGCCGCGCACAAGGGTGCCAAGGGCAAGGCCATCGCCTGGCTGGGCGTGACCTTCCTCTGCGGTGCCGCGTTCATCGGCATGGAGCTCAACGAGTTCCATCACCTGATCGTCGAAGGCTTCGGCCCGAGCCGCAGCGCCTTCCTGTCGTCCTTCTTCACCCTGGTCGGCATGCACGGCCTGCACGTAAGTGCCGGCCTGCTGTGGATGCTGGTGCTGATGGCGCAGATCGGCACCCGCGGCCTGACCGCGCAGAACAACACCCGCATGATGTGCCTGAGCCTGTTCTGGCACTTCCTGGACATCGTCTGGATCTGCGTCTTCACCGTCGTCTACCTGATGGGGGCTCTGTAATGACCGCTGCTGCACATCATCACGACTCCCACGGTGCCGGCCACGGCGATCACGGCGCCGGTCACGGCAGCCTGGGCTCGTACGCCATCGGCTTCGTGCTCTCGGTGATCCTGACTGCGATCCCGTTCTACATGGTCATCGACGGTGGCTTCTCGCGTCACGCCACCCTGCTGACCATGGTGATCCTGGGTCTGGTTCAGGTCGTCGTGCACCTGATCTGCTTCCTGCACATGAACTTCAGCTCCGAAGGCCGCTGGAACGTCATGGCATTCATCTTCACCGCCATCATCATCCTGCTGGTGGTCGGTCTGTCGCTGTGGATCATCTACACCGCAGACACCCTGATGATGCCGATGCCCTGAGGGCCGATGCCGTGAAACTCAAGCGTTATCTCCTGGTCGCCAAGCCGGGCATCATCTTCGGAAACCTGATCGCGGTGGCGGGGGGATACTTCCTCGCCGCTCGCGGCAGTGTTGACCCGATGCTGCTGCTGGCCACCGTGATCGGCCTGTCCCTGGTCGTTGCCAGCGGTTGTGTGTTCAACAACTGCATCGACCGCGACATCGATCGCTTCATGGAGCGTACCCGCAGCCGTGTCACCGTGACCGGGCAGATCTCGCTGAAGGCCGCCCTGGCCCACGGCGTGGTCCTCGGCGCGGCAGGCTTCGGCCTGCTGGCGTGGAAGACCAACGTGCAGGCGACCCTGCTCGCCGCGTTCGGCTTCTTCGTCTATGTCGTGCTCTACAGCCTCTGGCTCAAGCGCAGTTCGGTCTACGGCACGCTGGTCGGCAGTCTCTCCGGAGCCATGCCGCCGGTGGTGGGCTACTGCGCCGCCAGCGGTCACTTCGACATGGGCGCGGCGGTGCTGCTGCTGATCTTCTGCCTCTGGCAGATGCCGCACAGCTACGCCATCGCGATCTTCCGCCTCAACGACTATCGTGCCGCCGGGATTCCCGTGCTGCCGGTGGAGCGGGGCATCGAAGCGACCAAGAAGCAGATCCTGTACTACGTCGTGGCCTTCGGCCTGGCGACCCTGCTGCTGACCGTGACCGGCTTCGCCGGCTACGGTTACCTGGTGGTGGCGCTGGCCGTCAGTGCCTGGTGGCTGTTCATCGCGGTGAAAGGCTTCAGTGCGGAAGACGACCGCCGTTGGGCTCGCCAGCTGTTCGCCTTCTCCATTATCGCGATCAGCGTGCTGAGTCTGATGATGTCCATCGACTTCCAGGCCATCCCGGCACAGTCGATGCTGGCGGCGCTGTAAGGCTGCTCTGCTGCAACGAAAAAGCCGCCCCGAGGGGCGGCTTTTTTATGGGCTCTTCGTAGGAGCACCGCTGAACAGTATTGGGCAGGTCCGTAGGATGGCGTGGAGCGAAGCGATACCCATCATGGCGGATAACGCTGCGCGTTATGCGCCCTACACCGAGATCAGCCCTGGCGTAGGGCGGATAACGGCGAAGCCGTTATCCGCCGATTCGCTCCAGCCTCAATGCAGCTTCAAGCGCGGCTCGGTGCTGCGCCCGATGCGATCCGCGATCATCAGCAGCGCCGTGCGGAACGGCCCGTACAGCGCCACCTGGTGCATGCGGTACAGCGACACGTAGAACATCCGCGCCAGCCAGCCTTCGAGCTTCACGCTGCCCATCAGGTTACCCATCAGGTTGCCCACCGCGCTGAAGCGCGACAGCGAGATCAGCGAGCCGTAGTCGGTGTAGCGGTACTCCGGCAGCGGCTTGCCCTCCAGGCGCGCGACGATGGCCTTGGCCAGAAGGGAGGCCTGCTGGTGCGCAGCCTGGGCGCGCGGCGGTACGGTGCGTTCGCTGCCATCGCCCATGGGGCAGGCGGCGCAGTCACCGAAGGCGAAGATGTCGTCGTCGCGGGTGGTCTGCAGGGTAGGGCGGACCACCAGCTGGTTGATGCGGTTGGTCTCCAGGCCGTCGATCTCCTTGAGCAGGCTCGGCGCGCGGATGCCCGCCGCCCAGACCTTCAGGCTCGCCGGAATGAACTCGCCCACCGCCGTGCGCAGGCCTTCTGCAGTCACTTCCTGCACCGCCGAACCGGTGAGCACGCGCACGCCGAGCTTCTCCAGCGTCTGGTGCACCGGGCGGCTGATGCGCTCGGGTAGCGCCGGCAGCACGCGCGGGCCTGCCTCTATCAGGGTGATGCGCATGTTCTGCGGCTGGATGCCGGTCAGGCCGTAGGCCGACAGTTCCTGCGCGGCGTGATGCAGCTCGGCGGACAGCTCGACGCCCGTGGCGCCGGCGCCAACGATGGCGACGCTGATCTGGTCGTCCTTGTCCTGCCCGGCATGGGCTCGCAGGTAGTGGGTCAGCAACTGCTTGTGGAAGCGCTCGGCCTGCTCGCGGGTATCCAGGAAGATGCAGTGGTCCGCGGCGCCCTGGGTGCCGAAGTCATTGGTGGTGCTGCCGATGGCCAGGACCAGGCTGTCGTATTCGAGTCCACGCGCCGGCACCAGTTCTTCGCCCTGCTCATCGAGCGTGGCGGCGAGCTGGATGCGCTTGCTCGCGCGGTCCAGGCCGCAGAGGCGGCCGAGCTGGAATTCGAAGTGGTTCCATTTCGCCTGGGCGACGTAGTTCAGCTCATCCTCGGAGGAGTTGAGCGAGCCAGCGGCGACTTCGTGCAGCAGGGGTTTCCAGATGTGGGTGAGGTTGGCGTCGACGAGCGTAATGCGCGCCTTGCCCTTTCTACCCAGGGTGCGGCCGAGACGGGTCGCGAGCTCCAGCCCGCCGGCGCCGCCGCCGACGATCACGATACGATGGGACATGGTGCATTCTCATAGCTTAAGGAATCCTGTATCGGCCCGTGGCGGCACGGCGCTCACGCAAGGTAGGCCAGGAGGCGGCTCAGCAAACCCAGGGCGATGACCACAGCGAGCAAGGCTCCCATCATCAGCCAGGGTTTGAACGGCGCACGTTGGACCTGGTGGACGGGAGAGCTGAGGTACTGATCGACCTTCTGCTGGTCTTCGGGGCTCAGGCGACTGGGCATGGGCGGCCTCCGTTTATAATGCCAAGCATTCTAGTAGGGCTTGGGCGGCCTCTCAATGCGCCGCCGATCAATGCAGCTTTGCGTCGGCGCCTATTTACAGGCCGACGCCCATGTCGAAAAGGATGCTGCGGCCCAGGCTGCCGCGCAGAAAGTCCGGCGCGTCACTGTGGGCGAATAGCACGCGGGCGAAGGTCGGCCCGACTACCGACAGCGAGCGCCAACCCTGGCGCAGGTACTCGGTGGGTGGTGGGAACGGGGTGTTGAAGTCCGGCGTCTCGCGCTTGAGGCTGACGAAGGCCAGCAGGTCGAGCTCGCGCGGGTCGATGCCGCGCTCGGCGTAGTTGTGCGCCTTCTTGCGCAGTGTCGGTGCCAGGCGCGCCTGCAGTTCCGCGCAGGGAATCCGTCGCGGCCGCTGCTCTCGGCGGATCAACTGGTTGAGGCTCTGGGCCATGCGCCGGCGCAGCAGTTCCTCCTTCCATTCCTCGTTGAGCCGACGGCCCTGGTCGAGCACGAAGAACACCTCGAAGGTGGCGTCGCGGAACAGCACATCCGGCGGCTGTTGCGTGGGCGCGACGAAGTCCTCCTGGCGATACGGCACCTTCAGCGCCTGCAGCAGCCGCTGGCAGGCCCAGCACTCCCGCTCCCACTTGCGGGCGTTGGAGAGAAAGTCGTTGGCTTGTTCCGCCTGGCGCGTCAGCAGGCGCAGATAGTCGGACTCGTTCATGCCTCAAGCATAGTTGCTGGCAACCGCAGGCGGGCGACGGCGGCGGTGTAGACTGTTGCCAATCATTGGCGGTTCCGGGCAAGGAGGAAACGTGAGACGAGTGCTGGGCGGGATGCTGTTGATGGTGCTGGCGAGCGTGGCGTTGGCGCAGGAGTCACCGGCCACTGGCTGGACGCTGCTGGATCAGTTCGACAAGCCCTATACGGCGGAAACTGACCTGAAAGTCCTGCTGGTCGCCCACGACATGGCCGGCTCGAAGCTGGTAAAAGCGGTGCTGGCCGAGCGTCCGACAGGCTATCTGGAGGCGCGCCATGCAGCCTTCGTCGCCGACATCAGCCGCATGCCCGCGCCCATCTCGAAGCTGTTCGCTATCCCCGCCATGCGCGACTACTCCTACCGCGTGCTGCTCGACCGCGAGCCGCGCGTGGCCAACCGCTTCCCGGCCCAGGCCGATGCGGTGACCTGGCTGCAACTCGAGCAGGGCAAGGTCGTCTCGACTCATCAGTTCGATTCCGTTGAGGCTTTGCGTCAGGCGCTGGAGCGGGGCGCGCCGTGATCGCCGCACAACTGCTGTCTGCGGAGACCCTGGAGATCGGCTGGGCGATCTACCTGCCCATCGTCGCCTGGGCCATCTGGCGCGCGCCGTGGCTGGAGCTGGTCAGCGACTTCCGCCGCCAGCACCTGGTGTTCGGCACCATGCTCGGGTTGTTCCTGCTCTGGCTGGTGCGGCGCGACTTCGCTTCCGGGGTGTCCTTCCACTTCATCGGCATGACCGCCGTGACCCTGCTGCTGGACTGGCCGCTGGCGGTACTGGTCGGCCTGGTTGCGCAACTGGGGCTGTGCGCCATCGGCCGGCAGGACTGGGCCGCCATCGGCGTCAACGGCATCCTGCTGGTGCTGATTCCGGTCGTCATCACCGAGCTGGCGGCGATCTTCGTCGAGCGCCGCCAGCCGCGGAACCTGTTCGTCTACATCTTCTGTTCGGGCTTCTTCCCGGCGGCGCTGGCCGCGGTCTGCAGCCTGCTGCTGGGCCTCGGCCTGCTGTGGATGGACGGGCTGTTCCCGATGCCGCCGTGGATCGAGGACTTCATCGGTTACCTCTGGCTGATCATGTTCCCTGAAGCCTTTATCAACGGCACCATCGTCACCGGGCTGGTGGTCTTCTATCCAGACTGGCTGGAGACCTTCAACCGCACGCGGTACCTGCAGGCGCCGTGGAAGGATGACGATGAGCCACGCTGATGTTCGGCCATCTGCGAGGCCCATGGCCGCCGCGGTTTGATCCAGATCAGTTCGGCAACCTCCCAGGATCAGGGAAGCTTGGCCCCCCATTCGCAAGGAGATTGCCGATGAGCATTCACAGCTGGGCCGAACAACGCCTCCACGAACTGCTGATCGAAGCCGAAGCGGCAGGCCAGGACCCGCAACTGGTCGTGCGTGCGCTGCTCAGCGCCGTTGTGCAGGCCAATGCGCAGGTCCGCACCCAGGAAGACCTGGAGCATGAGCTGCATTTCCTCGCCGACAACCTGGACGAAGAGCGGGACTACGCCTTCATGCGCCCCTGACGAAAAAGGCCCGCAGATGCGGGCCTTTTACTGGCTGGGGGAGCGGCGGCTCAATGCCCGCGCGGCTTCTCCAGATCGCCGGAGAACAGCTCGTCCTCGAGATTGTCGCCTGGGATGGCGTGATCTTCCGCCGCCCAGGCGCCGAGGTCGATCAGCTTGCAGCGGTGCGAACAGAAGGGACGGAACTCGCTCTTGGCGCTCCACTCCACGGGAGCGCCGCAGGTGGGGCATTCCACGGTCAGGGGTTGGCTCATGGTTGTCCTCCACGCAGGCCTAGATAGAACTGATGCAGACGCTCGACCTGCTGGTGCAGGTGGCCGAGGTCGCCATCGTTGAGCAGCACGTCGTCCGCGTGCTTGAGTCGGTCGTCGCGCAAGGCCTGGGCCTTGAGAATCGAGCGGACCTGTTCTTCGGACACCTGGTCGCGGCGCATGGTGCGCTCCAGTTGCAGGTGTTCGGGGGTATCCACCACCAGCACGCGCTGGGTCATGCGGTGCTGCCCGGACTCCACCAGCAGCGGCGAGACCAGGATGGCGTAGGGCGATTGCGCCTGCGCCAGGTTGCTGGCGATCTCCTGGCCGATCAGCGGGTGCAGCAGCTGTTCCAGCCAGCGACGCTCGTCTTCGGCCTTGAAGATGCGCTCGCGCAGGGCGGCGCGGTTGAGCTGGCCGTCCGGCAGCAACATGGCTTCGCCGAAGCGCTCGACGATCTTCGCCAGGGCAGGGCGGCCGGGTTCCACCACCCAGCGCGCGGCGTGGTCGGCGTCGACCATGTGGATGCCCAGCGAGGCGAAATGCTCGGCGGCGGCACTTTTGCCGCTGCCGATGCCGCCAGTAAGGCCCAGAATCCAGGGTTTCATCGTTCTCCTTTCAGCCGGCCCGGTGGCCGTCCAGATGCGCCGAGGAGACTCGGCGCAGGAGAAGGCTAGCGGAAACCGGCGAACTGCAGATAGGTCGCGGTTATTTGATCACCCCAGAGCAGCGCAATCCAGCCGGCGATGGCCAAATAGGGGCCGAAGGGGATGGGCGTACTGGTTTCAGCATTGCGCAGGCGCAGCAGGATCACGCCCAGCACCGCGCCCACCAGCGACGAAAACAGGATGGTCAGTGGCAGCACCTGCCAGCCGCCCCAGGCGCCGAGCATGGCCAGCAGCTTGAAGTCGCCGTAACCCATGCCTTCCTTGCCGGTGATCAGCTTGAACAGCCAGTACACCGACCACAGGCTCAGGTACCCGAACACCGCGCCCCAGAGCGCGTCGCCCAGGCTGGTGAAGAGCCCGAAGTGGTTGACGATCAGCCCCAGCCATAGCAGCGGCAGCACCAGGGAGTCCGGCAACAGCTGGTGATCGACATCGATCATGCTCATCGCCAGCAGGCCCCAGGTCAGCAGCAGCATCGCGCCGGCCTGCCAGCCGAAGCCGTAGTGCCAGGCAATGAAGGCCGACAGCACGCCACAGGCCAGCTCGACCAGCGGGTAGCGCTTGCTGATCGGCGCCTTGCAAGACGAGCACTTGCCGCCCAGCGCCAGCCAGCTGACCAGCGGGATGTTCTCCCACGGCTTGATCTCGTGGGCGCAGTGCGGGCACTGGGAGTTGGGCAGGACCAGGTTGTAGGTCGGGAGCTTCTCGCCCTCCGGCAGGCCCAGGGTTTCCCGCGCCTGCTGCTGCCAGTCGAGCTCCATCATCCGCGGCAGGCGATGGATCACCACGTTGAGGAAGCTGCCGACCAGCAGGCCGAGGAGGGTGACGCACAAAACAAAGGCCAGCGGGGTGCTGGCCAGGAAGTCGAGAACAGGCATGGGTTATACGACGTTGCCCAGTTGGAAGATCGGCAGGTACATGGCGATGATCAAACCGCCGACCAGCACACCCAGGACGGCCATGATCATGGGCTCCATGAGGGTGGTGAGGTTGTCGACGGCGTTGTCCACTTCCTCTTCGTAATAGCTGGCAACCTTGTCGAGCATGGCGTCCAGGGAGCCGGACTCTTCACCGATCGCGGCCATTTGCACGGCCATGCTGGGGAATACGCCGGTGGTGCGCATGGAGAAGTTCAGCTGCGTACCGGAGGAGACGTCCTGCTTGATCTTGTTCACCGCAGTGCGGAACACAACGTTGCCGGTGGCCCCGGATACGGAGTCCAGAGCCTCGACAAGTGGTACACCTGCCGCGAAGGTGGTGGACAGCGTACGTGCGTAACGGGCTACGGCGGATTTGTAGAGGATATCGCCGACGACCGGTGTCTTCAGGATGGCGCGATCCATGCCGTCTCTGAACTTCTCCGAGCGTCGATGGACTTCACGGAAGGCAAAGGCTGCCGCAAACAACAGAATCAGGACGATGAACCACCATTCCTGAAGCGCTTCGGAAATCGAGATCACCATGCGGGTGAATGCGGGGAGTTCTGCGCCGAAGTTGGCGAATACCGACTGGAACTGCGGAACGACCTTGATCAGGAGAATGGCCGAAACCACGATGGCCACGACGACTACCGCGATGGGGTAGGTCATTGCCTTCTTGATCTTCGCTTTCAGGGACTCGGTCTTTTCCTTGTAGGTGGCGACACGGTCGAGCAGCGACTCCAGCGCACCGGATTGCTCACCGGCGTCAACCAGATTGCAGTAGAGGTCGTCGAAGTACTGCGGCTTCTTGCGCAGGGAGTTGGCCAGGCTGTTGCCGGATGCCACCTCCTGTTTGACCTCATCGACCAGCTTGCGCATGTTCGGGTTCTCGAAGCCTTCGCCAATGATGTCGAAGGATTGGAGCAAGGGCACGCCCGACCCCATCATCGTCGCCATCTGGCGAGTGAAGAGGGCGATATCCATGGGCTTGATCTTCTTGCCCTTGCTGAATAGCGAGATGCTCTTCTTGCGAACCTTGGTCGGGTTGATCCCCTGCTTGCGCAGTTGGGCCTTGACCAGTGCCGTGTTGGTCCCGGAAAGCTCCCCTTTGACTTTCCCGCCCTTGCGATCAGTACCTTCCCAGGAGAAGACACTGGTCCTCAATGCTTTATCCGCCATGGATTAATCCTTGGTCACGCGGTTGACTTCTTCGAGGCTGGTGATGCCTTGCATGGCCTTCAGCAGTCCCGAAGTGCGCAGATCGTTGAAGCCTTCTTTGCGGGCCTGTTCGGCGATCTGAATGGAGTTGCCTTCCTCCATGATAATCCGCTGCAGGGCTGGCGTGATTTTAACCACTTCATAAATACCCAAGCGTCCCTTGTATCCACCCTTGCAATTGTCGCACCCGACCGGTGAATACAATTTGAAGGTTCCGATCTTTTCTTCCGGGAAACCCTCATGGAGCAGGGCTTCCCGCGGAACGTCGTGTTCCTTCTTGCAGTGAGGGCAGAGTTTGCGAGCCAGGCGCTGGGCGATGATGAGGTTGGTGGACGTAGCCAGGTTGAAGGAGGCAACGCCCATGTTCAGCAGACGGGTCAGGGTTTCGGCGGCGCTGTTGGTGTGCAGGGTGGACATCACCATGTGGCCGGTCTGGGCAGCTTTGATTGCAATCTCGGCGGTCTCCAGGTCACGGATCTCGCCGACCATGATCACGTCTGGATCCTGACGCAGGAATGCGCGCAGCGCCTGGGCGAAGTCCATGCCCTGGCGCGGGTTGACGTTGACTTGGTTGATGCCTTCAAGGTTGATCTCCACCGGGTCTTCCGCCGTGGAGATATTGATATCCGGGGTGTTGAGGATGTTGATGCCGGTGTAAAGCGAAACCGTTTTGCCCGAGCCTGTGGGGCCAGTCACCAGGATCATGCCTTGCGGCTGCTTCAGAGCGTCCAGGTAGAGCTGCTTCTGTGCTTCCTCATATCCCAGGGCATCGATGCCCATCTGCGCACTGGACGAGTCGAGAATCCGCATCACGATCTTCTCGCCCCATAGCGTAGGCAGAGTGTTGACGCGGAAGTCGATGGACTTGGTCTTGGACACACGCATCTTGATGCGGCCGTCCTGAGGTTTGCGGCGTTCGGAGATGTCGAGGCCTGCCATGACTTTCAGGCGCGCAGATATACGACTAGCCAACTGGATCGGTGGTTTGGCAACTTCGTGCAGCATGCCGTCGGTGCGGAAGCGCACGCGGTAGATTTTTTCGTAAGGCTCGAAGTGCAGGTCAGAAGAGCCGCCCTTGATGGCATCCAGCAGCATCTTGTTGACGAAGCGAACCACTGGGGCGTCGTCAGCGGCGTCGCCAGCAGCATCGTCCTTGGGTTCAGCATTACCGCTTTCGATGTCCAGTCCATCGAGGTCGACATCGCCTAGATCATCCAAGCCACCGGTTACGCTCTCGAAGATCTTTTCGATCATCTCGCCGAGCTTGTCATCTTCTACGAGGATGGCTTCGGTGGTCAGGCCGGTACTGAACTGAACATCGGTAATTGCCTGATGATTGGTCGGGTCGGACAGACCCACGAACAGTTTGTTGCCGCGCCGCCAGAGCGGAATCACTCGGTGCTGGCGGATAAGCTTTTCAGTCACCAGCTCCTTCGGAATCGACTCTCGGTCGATGCCGGAAAGATCGCAGTAGGCGATGCCGAACTGGTCCGCCGCCAGCTCCGTCAGCGGGCGGCTTTTCACCAGCTTGTTCTGCACAAGGTAGGTAACCAGCGACAGCTTGTTCCGTTGCGCCTGGAGTTGCGCCTGCTGGGCGCTCTTCTCGTCCAGCAGTTCGGAGTGCACCAGTTGGCGGGCGAGGCCGGAGAGCACGACTTGATCGTTCATACAGAGATGGCCGAATGATGTATTGCATGCCTTATATCGTAGATGCTCGGTGGAGCCAAACCGGGTTATTTGGAGTGCCGAAATTTGTCACTTGCTGCGAAAAATCGTACGGCACGTTGCCGGTAATTCGCACAAGTCCCGCCGAATGCGGTGTATGCCGATCTGGCATGGAACCTGCTTCCTTCGAATTCAGGTCCTACGACCTCTTCTAAAAACCTGGAGAGAATTATGAAAGCTCAAAAAGGCTTTACTCTGATCGAACTGATGATCGTAGTTGCGATCATCGGCATCCTGGCCGCCATCGCCCTGCCGGCTTATCAGGACTACACCCGTAAGGCCCGCGTTTCTGAAGTGGTGCTGGCTGCCAGCTCCGCTCGTACTTGCGTGACTGAAATCGTTCAGTCCTCCGGTACCACCACCTTCACTACCCTGGATTCTTGCGCAGCTTCCTTCGTTTCGACCCAATTCGTTCAGAGTCTGACTGTGGACTCGGCGAATGGCGAGGTAGTCGCTACTGGTAACGCCACCACTATCGGTGAGGCCGCATCCGTAACTCTGACTCCGACCATCACCGGCAATGCCATCACTGCTTGGACTTGCACTGGCACTCCGCAGCGTCTGATGCCGGGTTCTTGCCGCTAATAGCAAGACTCCTTCAAAAGAAGGCGCGCCTCGGCGCGCCTTCTTTTTTCTGTCACGGCCAAGCTGGATGAGCAGTGGAAAAGTTCTCACTTAAATTCGTAAGTTCCTTGATCATCCTCACGGTCTGCTGGGGGTTAGCGATTGGTAAGGATCTAGGGTGGGATCTTATGAACCACCACTTCTACCTGCCATACGCTTGGGCCAGCGGGAATCTGACGCAGGACTTTTTTGCCGCCGGACCGCAAAGTTACCAGAATCCGCTGGGCTATTTTCCTTTCTACTTCATGGTCATTACGGGTTGGCCTTCTTGGTTGATAGGTACGGCGCTAGGTGCCCTGCATGCCCTGAACGTTGTTGTCATTTATCTTATTTCTCGCCTTCTCTGGCCGCAGGCGAGTGGCTGGAGGAGTGCGGCCACCCTGATGGCCTGGCTTGCGCCGATTTTTCTGGTCCTGGTTGCTAGTACTTCCGTCGATGTTCTGTCCAGTGTTCTTGTGCTGTCGTGTCTGCTGGGGTTACTTTGTCGGGCTAAACAGGCGTCCAGACGATTCCTGTTGATTACGCTGTGCGCACTCCTCGTTGCCGTGGCTTTTTCCATCAAGCTCAGTAACTTCATCTTCGTCATTTCCTGTTCGATAGTACTTATGGTTCAGTCCTGGCGAAAGAGTGGCTGGGGCTACGATTGGCTGGCTTGGTGCCTGGGTGGCGCCATTGGCGGGGTGCTCGGAATGGGCTGGTACTCTTGGGAGATGTATCAGCAGTTTGGTAATCCCGTATTTCCCCTGGCGAATGGAATATTCCATTCGCCCTATGCTCCCGATCAGACGGTTGCGTCGGGGAGATTCGCTGTGTCGTTCAGTGATGTCTTCTCCTTGCCTTTGCGTTTGATGGAAATGCGACGGTTCATTTATTACGAAGGTTTCGCTCCCGATCTGCGCTTTGCAGCCTTGGCTTTGGTCTTGCTGGTTACGCTCGGGTTGCTGTTCTTCCGTCCCCTACGAAACACCTTGGTTTCACGGCTCACCCGGCTCGATATATCGCTGCTGGCTTTCACTGCAGTCTCATATGTTATTTGGGCGACAGTTTCCGGGAACGGTCGCTATGTCGTTCCCTTGTTCCTGGTCGCTGGCCTTCTGGTTGTGCGCGGAATTTATTTGCTGGCACCGGGGAAGGTCGGGCGTTTTTTTGCGGTGGCACTGCTGTTGCTGCAAGGCTTCTACGGTTTTACTGCGACGGACTTCCGATTCTCCGCCGAGCCTTGGGACGATGAGCCTTTCTTCAAGGTCCAGGTTGCGCCGCAACTGCGCGAAGAGTCTGCGCTTCATCTTCTGCTGGGAGTGCAGACCAACGCCTCTGTCCTGGCGGCTGCTGGTCTCAATGGTAGTTTGAGTAACCCTGTCGGGCAGATGTCCATCCCTATGAGCGGGGCGCCGGGGGATCGATTGAAGGCATTGCTGGCGACCTACCAGGGCCGAGTAAGGGCAGTCTTCCCCGATTTCCGGTCGCCATTGCCGGAGAGCATGCAGAAGTCCAAGCGGCGCATCGATCAAGTCCTTTACCGATTCGGATTGATGGTGGATGTGCAAGATTGCCTGCCGATACAGGTCTCGGTTGCGGACAAGGAAGGGCATCCGATATTTGCCTGGGTGCAACGGCAGAATATGTTCATCGGAAAAGGCGGTGGTCCTCGGTTTGTGAGTTGCCGCCTTGAGGAGCGCCAAGGCCGTGACCTTGCCTTCGAAGGCGAGCGAGCTACTGCCGATCAAGTTTTCGCCGTACTGGAGCAGAAGTGTCCCAATCTCTACGGGCCGCGAGGTTTGCCAACGGAGTGGAGCGGCACCGCCTGGCAGCGCTTCTATCCCAACTCAGACTCGACCGTACTGGTCTCCCGCGAAGAGGGTGTCACTGGCCGTATTCTGCGTGCTCCCCTGGATCGTCGCTTCGGCTCGTTCGACGAGGTTCTTCACGGTCAAGGCAATTTCGATTGCGCTGCTCCCAATATGCGAACGCCGGATTAAGTATGAATTGCGACGTACCCCGTTTGGAGTTAACCATCCTAATGCCTTGCCTCAATGAGGCGGAGACCGTGAGTGACTGTGTCTCGAAGGCTCGCGCTTTCCTGACGCGCAACAATGTGCTCGGTGAGGTGCTTGTTGCCGATAATGGCTCTACCGATGGCTCTCAGGCACTGGCCGTGGCGGCTGGTGCCCGAGTGGTCGATATTGCTGCGCGCGGATATGGCGCTGCGCTTATCGGGGGCGTCGAGGCTGCCAACAGTCGATTCGTCATCATGGGCGATGCCGACGACAGTTATGACTTCCAGCGCCTTGAAGGCATGCTGGAGAAGCTGCGCGAAGGCTATGAGCTGGTCATGGGCAACCGTTTCGCTGGCGGAATCGAGAAGGGCGCCATGCCCTTCCTGCATCGCTACCTCGGCAACCCGGTCCTGAGCTTCATCGGGCGACTGTTCTTCAAGGCGCCGGTGGGGGATTTCCACTGCGGCTTGCGCGGGTTTTCCCGTGAGGCGATCCTGAAGCTGGACCTGAATTCCCCTGGCATGGAGTTCGCCAGCGAGATGGTCGTGAAGGCTTCGCTGCAAAAGCTGCGTATCTGTGAGGTGCCGATCACGCTGTCTCCGGACGGACGTTCGCGCCCGCCGCATTTGCGTACCTGGCGCGATGGCTGGCGACACCTGAAGTTCCTGCTGATCTTCAGCCCGCACTGGCTGTTCTTCGTTCCGGGCCTGCTGCTGTTCGTGCTCAGTTCCCTGCTGATGGTGGTCATCGACTTCCACCCCATCGTGGTCAGGGACGTCGGGTTGGACGTCCACACCCTGGTGTATGCCGGCGCCGGTATTCTGCTGGGCTTGCAGATGGTGTTTTTCTCGGTCTTCAGTCGGCTGGTTGGCATGACCTCAGGATGGCTGCCCATCGATGCCCGATGGATGGCCGCACTTTCGCGGGTCACGCTGGAGCGTGGCATCCTGCTGTCCCTCGCGCTTTTTGCATTCGGCGGCTGGATGACCTGGGAAGCCCTGCTGATCTGGAGCGAAGGTGGGTTCGGCGCGCTAGACCCGCGGGTGGTGATGCGCTGGGTCGTTCCCTCGGTGACTGCCATTGCACTGGGTGGCGAGGTTTTCCTCGCGGCCTTTTTCCTCGAGACGCTGCGAATTCCTGCTCGGAAAGCCATTGCATGAATCCATACAGATTGCGTATCGCTGATTACCTGCTGCCTGTGGTCAGCGGATTGGGCGAATTGAACAAGGTGCTGGACTTCGGCAGCGGCGACGGCTGGTTTGCCAGTCGCTTCAATGCCCTGGACGGGGTGAAGAGCCTGACTGCGCTCGACGTGAAGCGCCGCCCGAACGTGCACTTCGAGCCGCAGATCTATACGCCTGGCGAGGCGATTCCATTCCCGGATGGCGGTTTCGATCTGGTCTATTCGATCGATGTCCTGCATCACTGCGAGGACCCGTTCTATCAACTGGATGAGCTGTCCCGGGTTTCCGGCCGCTATCTGCTGATCAAGGATCATGCCTACCGGACATCAGTGGGGCGCTGGACGCTGGCCGTGCTCGATGAGCTGGGAAACCGCCGTTTCGGTATCCCCTCGCTCTATCAATACCAGCATGGCAGCAGCTGGACCGATCACCTCAGTCGTCGGGGCTGGACGCTCAAGGCAAAGGTGATGCCCATGAAGTGCCACAGCGGAATTCTCGGATTGGCCACCAATGGGCTGCAGTACTACGCCCTCTATGAGCGGGTCGGGGCTACTTCTTCCTAAAGCTCCAGCGGCGGTGAATCGTGAAGTTAAGGAAAGTCATGCATGCTGCCAAGATTGCGCTAGCCACGAGATAGTGGATGCCGCAGATGGAGACCAGGGCTGCCATAAGTCCCAGATTGATAGTAAATAGGCCGATATTAGCGGATAGGTACCTGGAGAACTCGACAACTGCCGGCATTTGGCTGGTGCTGAAAGTCCAATGGCGGTTCATGGACCAGCCAAGGGTATTGGTAAGTAAAATGGAGATAGTTGTCGATATAAGGTAGTTGATTCCAATAAGGTCGGTTGCGGTATAGAGAATTAGCAGATTGATTATAAAGCAAATTCCGCCGGTGATAATGAATCGGTAATAACGGCGATCCTTTAGTATGCTATTGATGCGATTCAATATAGTGGTCTGCCGGAGGTCTTGGGTCTGGGAGGTCGGTTGCTCGAATGTGGCGATATGATGCCTTTGGCGGCTGCTGATTGCAAACGCCGGTCCAAGAAGGTGTCCTTATCCCAAGGCCTGAAAAATTAGGCTATTTGTAGTATTTTTAAACCGTTCGACTTGAGAGGCTGCTTGGTTCTTCTTTTTGTGAATATATGCTAGGCATGCTGAGGTGTATTAGGTAGATTGGTTTAATGAGGTTGGTTGTCTTTGGGGGATGTCTGGCGTGCTAGGTATTATTAGGGGTTGTAGGGTTGAAACTAATTTTTTTGGCGTGAGCGTTTGGTCTTGTTAGATATAGTCTCTGGTCTCTTGAGTTCAGGGCTGGAGCATCCGCTGCGTTCGGCCAGTTATTGGGTCATTGGCGCTCGTTACAAGCGGCCCGATATTGATTTCAGCGCAGATGTTTGTCTTTTATTGCCGACTCGGGAGAGAAGTGGTTGTTGGTGAATGGAGCAGACCCTCAAGTCCTTCAGGTCAGTGCTTTCTATCCCGCGCACGGCGGGGGAATCGAGGTCGTGGCAGGCAAGCTGGCCGAGGGGCTGGCCGGTGAAGGTGTCCAGGTTGCCTGGATGGCGGGAGGACTCGCGGAGGAGGCTCCCGCAGGGGGCTATGGCCTGCGGATCGAGCGGGCTTCGGCCATCGACTTCTGTGAGCGGTACCTGGGCTTGCCTTTGCCGTTGTGGGGGCTGGCGAGTCTGCGCAAGCTGTGGAAAGAGGTCCGCTGCGCTCAGCTGGTTCAGGTTCACGACTATCTCTATTTCCCGTCCCTGATCACGTTGCTGTTCGCGTGGTGCCTGCGCCGTCCGGTGGTGGTGACACAACATATCGGCTGGATCGAATTCAACTCTGCTGCCGCCCGGTTCATCCTGCGCCTGCTCAATAACACTCTGGGGCGGTTCGTGCTTTCCCGGGTAGGGCGCGTTGTCTATGTGTCGCGCCCCGTGGCGGATTACTGGGCGGGAATTCTGCGTAGTGAGCAGCCTGGGAACGTCATCCCAAACGGTGTCGATCATCAGCGATATTCCCCAGCGGCTCCTGCTTCGCGGGGTGGGGTGCTGGAATTCCTCTTCGTGGGCAGGTTCGTCGAGAAAAAGGGCATTGATCTGCTCAGAGCGTGTCTCGACATTCCCGGCATCCACTGGACATTCGTCGGCTGGGGGCCGCTGTCGCCCAGGCTATGGGGGCTGTCAGAGCAGATCACGGTGGTGGAGGGGCTGAGGGCTGAGGAAGTCGTGCGCTACTACCAGCAAGCCGATCTCCTGGTGCTCCCTAGCAAGGGGGAGGGGTTCCCCCTCGTCATCCAGGAGTCGCTCGCCTGCGGTACGCCCGTGTTGGTCAGTGACGAGGTGCGGATGGCGTTTCCCAGTCTGGATGAGCGTTGCGTATTTGCTGCGGATGTCTCCGGCCCTGATGCCCTGATCCAGTTGCGGCAGGCTTTGAGCAGGCTGGCGAGTGAGCCGGATACCTTGCGCCAGGTGCGCCCCCATGCAGAACAACTGTCGCGCCAATGGTCCTGGGAAAGCTGCGTTCAGGCCTATCTGGGCATCTATCAAGACCTGGCACGCTCGTTTTCGGGCTGCAATTGATTCGCGCATAGGTGGCTGATAAAGTGCCCCCGCCGCCGGTGTAGCTCAGTCGGTAGAGCAGCTCATTCGTAATGAGAAGGTCGGGGGTTCGATTCCTCTTACCGGCACCATCTTCAGCAAAAAGCCCCGCTTTCGAGCGGGGCTTTTTGTTTTCCGGCTTCCGGAAACTCAGGCGTAGCCGCCAGGGTTCTGGCTCTGCCAGTTCCAGGCGTCGCGGCACATGTCTTCGATGTCGCGGGCGGCGCTCCAGCGCAGTTCTGTGCCGGCCAGGGCGGGGTCGGCGTGGTAGCTGGCGATGTCCCCATCGCGGCGGGGCAGGAACTGGAAGGGCAGTTCGTGGCCGCAGGCTTTTTCGTAGGCGTGGATGATTTCCAGCACGCTGTAGCCACGGCCGGTGCCGATGTTGAACGTCTTCGCGCCGCTGGCGCCGTCGAGCCAGCGCAGGGCGCTGAGGTGGGCGTTGGCCAGGTCGACGACGTGCAGGTAGTCGCGCACGCCGGTGCCGTCCGGGGTGGCGTAATCGTTGCCGAACACGCGAATGAACGGCTGCTTGCCGGTGGCGACCTGGGAGACGTAGGGCATCAGGTTGTTGGGGATGCCGTTGGGGTCTTCGCCGATGCGCCCGCTGGCGTGGGCACCCACTGGATTGAAGTAGCGCAGGATGGCCATGGTCCACTGCGGGTCGGCGTGGGCGATGTCGCGCAGGGCGATTTCCGCCATCAGCTTGGACTGGCCGTACGGGCTGGCCGGGCCGGTGGGAGCGTCCTCGCGGATCGGGCTTTCGGCCGCCAGGCCATAGACCGTGGCGGAGGAGCTATAGATGAAGCGCTTCACGCCATGGCGTTGCATGACTTGGCAGAGGGTGACGGTGCCGGAGAAGTTGGTCTGGTAGTAGGCGATGGGGTCGGCCACCGACTCGGCGACGGACTTCAGGCCGGCGAGGTGAATGGTGGCGTCGATCTCGTGCTCGCCGAACAGGCGGTCGAGGACGGCTTCGTCACGGACATCGCCTTCGACGAAGGGGATTGCCTGGCCGGTGAGTTGCTCGATGCGCTGCAGCGGGATGGCCGAGCTGTTGCTCAGGTTGTCGAGGACGACGGGGTGGAAGCCCTGCTCGATCAGTTCCAGACAGATGTGGGAGCCGATGTAGCCACAGCCCCCGGTCAGCAGAATCCTTTTCGTCATGATCGCGCTCTTGCTCCCTTCGCTGTTCGCCGATTCGTGAGCGCCTGAGTATGTCAGAGGCGCACGAATCGGCACTATCAGAGGCAGCGTGAACGCGAGTAGGAAATTTTACAGGCTCAGCCGCATCGACAGATCCAGCGCCTTGACGTCCTTGGTCAGGGTGCCGATGGAGATGTAGTCCACACCGGTCTCGGCGATGGTGCGCAGGGTGCTCTCGGTGATGCCGCCCGAGGCCTCCAGCTTGGCGCGGCCGGCGGTGAGGGCGACGGCGGTGCGCATGTCGTCCAGGCTCAGCTCGTCGAGCATGACGATATCGGCGCCGGCCTCCAGCGCCTGGCGCAGCTCGTCCAGGTCTTCCACTTCGATCTCCACCGGCTTGCCGGGGGCGATCTGCTGGGCTGCCGCGATGGCCTGGGCAATGCCGCCGCAGGCGGCGATATGGTTTTCCTTGATCAGGAATGCGTCGTACAGGCCGATACGGTGGTTATGGCAGCCGCCGCAGGTGATCGCGTACTTCTGCGCCAGGCGCAGGCCGGGCAGGGTCTTGCGGGTGTCGAGCAGCTTCACGCCGGTGCCTTCCACGAGGTTGGCATAGTGCTGGGCGCGTGTGGCGGTGCCGGAGAGCAGCTGGAGGAAGTTCAGCGCGCTGCGCTCGCCGGTAAGCAGGGCGCGGGCCGGGCCTTCCAGGGTGAACAGGGTCTGGTCGGCGCTGACCTGCTCGCCATCGCGGACCTGCCATTTCACCTGCACGCGCGGATCGACCTGGCGGAATACCTCGTCGACCCAGGCGGTGCCGGCGAGGGTGGCATTCTCGCGGGTGATGATGCGGGCGCTGGCGTCGCGCTCGGCAGGGATCAGCTGGGCAGTGATGTCGCCGCTGCCGACGTCTTCGGCCAGTGCGGCGCGGACGTTGGCCTGGATTTCCCCGGAAAGCTCGGCGAGGGTGAGGTTCGGCATGGAAGGCTCCTGTTCGCAGTGGCGCGATTATACGGGGGACGGTGGGCGGCGTGCAGGGAGGGCAGCTTTTTGGACCGTCGTACAATCTGTCGGACGGACGGCGGGCGCTTCAGTGTGAATTTCTTCAAGAATGCGTGAAATGTCTCTTGGTTGTGTAAGAAGCTTCCCTATAATGACGTTGAATCTTTCCGCTTTTTGACGCCACTAAATTGACGTTACGGATGACGCTTCGATGACTGTTGGTGCCGCCAGACAGGTCTGACGGCAGGAGACTTGCGATGCAGAACGACGCGAACGTAGTGCCGCTGAACAAGTCGGCCACGGAAACCTCGCAGACTTCGTTCGCTGGACGCGTTCCGGCGGGGCTCGTCGCTGTCCGCGATAAGGTCGCCGTCCAACTGCGTCATGCCATGCAGGCCCTGTTCGATAACGCCGACGACACCCTGTTCGAGATGGCCGATCGCGCCGCCAATAACGCTGAACAGAGTGCCTACTT
Source organism: Pseudomonas sp. PDM19 (assembly GCF_014852215.1). Classification (NCBI taxonomy): domain Bacteria; kingdom Pseudomonadati; phylum Pseudomonadota; class Gammaproteobacteria; order Pseudomonadales; family Pseudomonadaceae; genus Pseudomonas; species Pseudomonas sp. PDM19. The sequence goes on from NZ_JACVBG010000003.1 coordinate 409,493, forward strand.
CGAAGCCATGCGCGACCTGCGCCTCAAGCGCAAGGGCATCGAGCGCGGCTTCCTGCAGAAGGTCTTCGAGAATTTCGCCAACCTGAACCAGTATGAAATCGGCCGCGCGCCGGTGCTGGATACGGTTTCCTACGAAAATCTCACCCTGGTGCAGAACGACGAACTGGAAGAGTCCGTCGCCCTGGACGCCATGGTTGCCAAGGTGATGAGCCGCGACGGTGTCGCCCTCACGCACCTCACTACCCGTATCAATACCCTGGTCAGCAAGAAGGTCGAGGACAAGAGCAACCCGCTCGGTCCGCGCCAGCTGTGCGAGGCTTTCCTCGATGCCTGCCGTGGCCTGGGCGTGGAGATCAAGGTCAAGCTGATCATCCTCAAGCTCTTCGAGAAGTACGTGCTGGCCGACGCCGAGCACCTGTACGCGGAAGCCAACCAGACGCTGATCGCGCTGGGCGTGCTGCCGGAGCTGAAATCCGTCCCGCTGCGCCGTCCGCCGCAACGTACCGTACCCGGTAGCCAGGGGGCCGCGCCGTCTTCTGCTGCCGCTGAAGTGGGCGAGCAGGGCGTCCCCGGCCAGTACATGGATGCCGACAGCCAGGCCGCCTTCGCTGCCTTGCGCGATCTGCTCTCGCAAGTGCGCGGCAGTGCTGCCCCGGCGCGCCCGATGCCGGCCGATGCGGTGCCTATTTCCAGTAATGACCTGATGCGCCTGCTGTCCCACCTGCAGTCGCACCTGCCGGCGCAGAGCATCGACGAGATCGACGTGCGCCAGCACCTGGATCACCTGCTGACCCGCGTCAGCAGCAAGAGCGGCCGTTCCCGCGTGGTCGGCCAGGTGGACGAAGACGTCATCAACCTCGTCTCCATGCTCTTCGAATTCATTCTCGATGACCGCACCCTGCCGGATTCGCTCAAGGCCCTGATCGGCCGCATGCAGATCCCGATGCTCAAGGTTGCGGTCCTCGACAAGAACTTCTTCAGCCGTGGCAGCCATCCGGCGCGTCGCCTGCTCAACGAGATCGCCTCGGCCGCCCTGGGCTGGGCCGAGCAGTCCGATGGCCAGCGTGACCACCTGTACCAGAAGATCGAGCAGGTGGTGATGCGTCTGCTGAACGACTTCGTCGACGACCCGGCGATCTTCTCCGAGCTGCTCGACGAGTTCATCTCCTTCACCGGCGACGAGCGCCGTCGCAGCGACCTGCTGGAGCAGCGCACACGCGACGCCGAAGAGGGACGCGCGCGCGCCGAACTGGCCCGCCAGGACGTTGAAGGTGTGCTCAATGAGCGCCTGCTGGGCCGCACCCTGCCCGAAGTGGTGGTGCGCCTGCTGCAGGAGGCCTGGAGCCAGGTCCTGCTGCTCACCTGCCTGAAGCACGGCACTCACTCCAGCGAGTGGGAAGCCGCGCTGGCGACCATGGACGACCTGATCTGGAGCGTCGAGCCCCACGAAGATCCGGATTCCCGTCTGCGCCTGCTGGAAATGGTCCCGCAACTGCTCAAGTCGCTGCGCGAAGGCCTGGCTTCGGCCGCCTTCGATCCGTTCTCCACCGGTGAATTCTTCAGTCGCCTGGAAGGGCTGCATGTGCAGGCCTTCCAGCGCTACAAGCAGGTCGAGGAAGCGCCGCTGCTCGATCTGGAAGACGACCTGCCGCTGCTCGACGACCCGCTGGATGCACCAGCAGCCGTCGCGCCTGCACCTGCACAGCCAGCCATGGTGGCGGTGGTCGAGGAGATCGTCCTCGCCTCGCCGGAACCGCCCCGCGTCGTAGAGCCCGAGGAGGCCTTTGCCGACGACGACGAGTCGCTGCGCAAGGTCGACGACCTGCGCGTCGGCAGCTGGGTGGAAATCCAGGAAGACGAAGAGCACAAGCTGCGCTGCAAGCTGGCTGCGGTGATCCGCCCGAGCGGTCGCTACATCTTCGTCAACCGCACCGGCATGAAGGTGCTGGAGAAGACCCGCATGAGCCTGGCCGTCGAGTTCCGCCGTAACGCCGTGCGCCTGCTCGACGACGCGCTGCTGTTCGACCGCGCCCTGGAGTCGGTGATCGGCAACCTGCGCCGCCTGAAGAACGCCTGAGCCCGCTGGCCGCGTGCCAGCGAGTTCATTTCCCCCGTCGCCTGCTTTAGAGTGGGGCTCTGCCAAGGAGTCTCCATGCAGATCGACCCCGAATCCGGCTGGTGCCTCGAAGCCCAGCGCTGCCCCTCGCCGAACTTCAACGCGCGCCCCGACGGCGAGGAAGTCTCGCTGCTGGTCATCCACAACATCAGCCTGCCGCCCGGCCAGTTCGGTACCTGCAAGGTGCAGGAGTTCTTCCAGAACCGCCTGGACGCCGATGAGCATCCGTACTTCGCCAGCATCTGCAGCCTGACCGTCTCGGCGCATTTCCTCATCGAGCGCGATGGTTCGCTGTTCCAGTTCGTCTCCTGCAACGCGCGCGCCTGGCATGCCGGCGTGTCGCGCTTCGACGGCCGGGAGAACTGCAACGACTTCTCCATCGGCATCGAGCTCGAAGGCACCGATACCGAACCCTACAGCGAGCGTCAGTACGAGGTGCTGGCGCAACTGACGCGGCAATTGCGCAAGGCGTACCCGGCCATCACCCCGGAGCGCATCCAGGGCCACTGCGATATCGCCCCGGAGCGCAAGACCGACCCGGGCGAGGCGTTCGACTGGACACGTTATTTTGCCGATATTGGCGCCGGCCTGAAGAAGGAGCCGACATGAGTTTCCTGGTGCTGTTGCTGGTCCTGCTGGTCGAGAAGTTCTCCGGTTGGCGGGCAAAGGTTCAGCGCGACGGCTGGTGGCTCGGCTGGCTGGATACCGTGGGCGGCGTGAAGTCGCTGGTGGCGCAACCCTGGCTCGGCCTGCTGGTGGCAATCCTGCCGCCGCTGCTGTTGCTGGCACTGCTGCTGACCCTTCTCGAACCGGTCGCTTACGGTCTGCTGGCGCTGCCGGTGCAGTTGCTGGTGGTGGTCTGGAGCCTGGGGCGTGGCGACGTGCTGCGCGCCATCGGGCCGTTCCGCGATGCCTGGCGCCGCGAGGATGCACAGGCCGCCTACCACGTCGCCGAGCGCGACCTGGGCGTGCAGGTGCAGGCCGATGGCGACGACGACCTGCTGGCCGTGGTCCAGGGCACGCTGGTGTGGGAGGCCTACCAGGCCTTCTTCGCCGTGATCTTCTGGTACGCGCTGCTCGGCCCGGTGGCCGCGCTGGCCTACCGGCTGCTCGCCATCGCCGCCGAGCAGGGTCGCCAGCCGGCGCTGCAGGAGCGCGCCGCGCAACTGCGGCATGCCTTCGACTGGTTGCCGTCGCGTGCGCTGGTGCTGAGTTTCGCCCTGGTGGGCAACTTCGTCGCGGTGACCCGCACCCTGCTGCACGACCTGCTGGCCTGGGACGTGCCTGCCGCTCGTCTGCTGGCCCGCGCCGGCTACGTCGCCGAAGACTTCAACGAAGGCGGCCTGGGCGCCAAGGGCGTCGCCAGCCTGGATGCGCTGTGGCAGCTGCTGGTGCGCTCTGCCGTGCTCTGGTACGCCATCTTCGCGATCTGGACACTGCTGCTCTGAGCCCGCGGATCGGGCCGGCGCCCGCCGGTCCGATGATGGCATTTTAACCTTAAGTTACAGAACTCCCCGCCGATATCAGGTACACATCGAAACCAAAGCGTGAGGTGACGGCCACTGCAGGACAGTGACCGGCCGGTGAGCGCTCGTGGCGACGGCCCGTCCAGGGGCGCGCCGTACCATCCCCGACAAGCGACATAACAATAACGGGAACAGGAGACGTCTTTCGTGAGGACCGTGCTCTATCCGGCCATCGCGCTGATGAACCGTCTGAGCTTCGGCATGAAGTTCAGCCTGATCAGTGTGCTGTTCTTTCTGCCGATGCTGATTACCAACTTCTACCTGGTGCGCGACTCCTACGGGCAGTTCGTCAGTACCCGCGCCGAACTGGAAAGCCTGTCGCTGATCAGCGACGGCCTGAAGATTCGCCGCCACCTCGAGTCCTACAACGACCTGTTGCAGATCAATGGGATTCTCGGACAGTCCAACAAGTCCGCCGGCATCGATTCGCGTATCGGCCAATTGCACAAGGACCTGCAGGCACAGATCGGCGCTTTGCAGCCGGTCACGCAGGACGCCGAGCAGATCGCCGAGTTCAATGCCAAGCGCGACGAACTGCTGGCCAGCTTGAAGAGTGTGGACGCCGAGGGTTCGCTGCAGAGCAAGTCGGCCATGGCCGCGCGCCTGCTCAGCGAAGTGCAGGTGTTCAACAAGCTGCTGGTATCCCAGGCCGGCCTGAGCCAGGACGACGCCCGCGACCTGCGCCAGCTCGCCGAGCTGATCACCTCCGGTACCCCGCAGGTTACTGAAACCCTCAGCCAGGGGCGCACCATGGGGGCCAGCGCGCTGGGGCAGGGTTTCCTCAACTCTTCCACCAGCGGCAAGCTGGATGACCTGCTGCAGGAGCTGGAGAAGCTGCACGCCGAGTACGGGCTCAAGCTGCAGGAAGCCCTGGGCGCGAGCCCGGCGGCGCAGAGCGCGCTGTCCGACGACGCCCAGGCGAGCCGCGAAACGATCAAGAGCATGGGCAAACTGTTCGAGGACAAGGTGGTGATGGCCGACACCCTCGACACGCCGTGGCTCGACTTCTACGAGCAGGTCAGCAAGGCGATGGATCAGACCTATCGCCTGGATGACCATGTCCTGCAATTCTTTGATGGCCAGTTGCAGTCCCGCCTGGCCAGCAAGCAGCGGCAGATGGTGCTGCTGGTCGTCGCGCTGCTGGTGGTGTTCGTCTCCATCGTCTACCTCTACGGCGGCTTCTACGTTTCCACCCGCACCACCCTGAAGAGCCTGGGCAAGATGATGGAGCGCGTCGCTTCCGGCGACATGACCGTCAACTTCCAGGCCCAGAGCCGCGACGAACTGGGTGAACTGGGCGATGCCTTCAACCAGACCGTGTCGAAGATCCACGACCTGATCGAGCAGGTCGGTCGCACCGTCAGCGAAGTGGAGCGGCAGACCGTGCGCGTGGAGTCGGTTTCCGCCGAGAGCAACCAGGCGGTGGCCGGCCAGCGCAACCAGATCGAGCAGGTCGCCACGGCGATGAACCAGATGGCCGCGACCGCCCAGGAAGTCGCGCGCAGCGCCGCTGTGGCAGTGGGCAGCGCGCACAACGTGAACCAGGAAACTACCAGCGGCCGCGCCCTGGTGGAATCCCAGGTGGGCAGCATCCAGCGCCTGGCCGGCGAGATCGACGAGTCGGTGGCGGTGATCAACCAGCTGGCCGCCGACAGTTCCTCCATCAGCCGCGTACTCGATGTGATCAAGGGCATCGCCGAGCAGACCAACCTGCTGGCGCTCAACGCGGCCATCGAGGCTGCGCGTGCCGGTGAGCAGGGCAGGGGCTTCGCGGTCGTGGCCGACGAAGTACGCACCCTGGCCAAGCGCACCCAGCAGTCCACCGAAGAGATCGAGCAGATGATCGCGCGCCTGCAGAACGGCGTGGGCGCGGCGGTGAAGGCCATGGGCAGCAGTCACCAGACCGCCGACGGCACCGTCAGCCAGTCGGCCCAGGTGCAGCAGGCGCTGGAGAACATCCTCCAGGCGGTGGGTGCCATCGTCGATCAGAACCAGCAGATCGCCGCCGCCGCCGAGCAGCAGACTGCCGTGGCCCATGACATCGACCAGAACATCGTCGAGATCAACCAGGCCGGCGAGCGCACCTCCGAAGGCGCCAGCGAGACCGAGCGCGCCAGCCGCGAACTGGCCGGGCAGGTGGTGGAGCTCAAGCGACTGATCGGCGCGTTCCGCGTCTGATCTGACAGATCCGGGGCGGACGTGGCAGTCCGCTTCGCAACGAGGTTTTCGCCAGCAGACCGATGTCCGTGGGTCGCACGGATGCACCCCATCTCACGGGCATCGGTTTGTCGGTGAATCCACCTTTACCTGTAGCAGCGGGCCATGCCCGCGATCGCGCTCATTGGGCGCTACTACAGGGGGCACTCAGCTCCAGCCGAACAACTCCAGCGCATTGCGCGTGCTGGCGCTGGCCAGCTCCTCCGGGCTGACGCCCTTCAACTCCGCCAGTGCCACGCAGATATCCGGCAGATGCTCCGGGCTGTTGCGCACGCCGGGGTACATCGACGGCGCCATGTCCGGCGAGTCGGTCTCCAGCACGATGGACTCCAGCGGAATCTCCGGCACCACCTTGCGCAGGCGGTTGGCCTGCGGCCAGGTCGGTGCGCCGCCCAGGCCCAGGCGGAAACCCAGCTTGAGGTATTCGCGGGCTTCCTCGCGGCTGCCGGCGAAGGCGTGGATGATGCCCTGGCGGGCGGGCTTGTAGCGCTTGAGCGTGGCGATCATCGCTGCATGGGCGCGGCGTACGTGGAGCAGCACCGGCAGCTCGAAGTCCATGGCGATGCGCAGCTGTTCCTCGAAGATGGCCTGTTGGCCATCGCGGTCGAGGTCTTCCAGGTAATAGTCCAGGCCGATCTCGCCCACCGCGCAGAGCTTCGGGTGCCCGGCCAGGCGCTGCAGCCACTCGCGCAGTGCTGTCAGATGTTCCGGCCGGTGCCGCGCCAGGTAGATCGGGTGCAGGCCGAGGGCGGCGTACAGGTCCGGCTCGGTTTCCACCAGTGCCCAGACGTCCTCCCAGTTCTCGCGGAACACTCCCAGCAGCACCTGTCGCTCCACACCCAGCTCGCGGCTGCGTTGCAGCACGGCGGCGCGGTCCTGCTCGAAGTCCGGGCAGTCGAGGTGGTTGTGGGTGTCGATCAGGCGCATCGGCTCACTCCGTGCGCAGCTTGAGGTTACGCGGGATCGGGTGCACGCCGGGGGTGTAGCTGTTCTGTTCGATGGCGGCCAGCGCCAGGTCCAGCGCGCGCTCGGCGATCAGCGCGTGCTGCTGGGAAATGGCGTTGACCTTCAGTGGTACGAAGTCCAGCAGCTGGGTATCGCCGAAGGTGGCGATGCGCAGCTCCGCCGGCCAGCCGCTGGGCAGGGCCTGGAGCACGTCGAAGACGCCTTCGAGCAGCACGTAGGAGGTGGTGATCAGCGCGTCGGGCAACTGCCCCTGGCCAGCCAGCAGCTCTTCCATCAGGCGGCGGCCGCAGGGACGGCTGAAGGTCTCGCCGTGCTCGATCAGCACCTGGCCCCGGTAGTCGCGCAGGGCGCTGCGGAATCCCGCGGCGCGCTCCTGGGAAATGATCAGCTCCGGTCGTGCGCCGAGCAGGGCGATGCTGCGCGGCGCCGGCTTGAGCAGGCTGGCGGTGAGGCGTTGGCTGGCGTCGCGGTCGTCGCTGACCACCGAACAGAAGCGTTGCGGGTCGAGCTGGCGGTCCACGGCGATGATCGGCACGCCGTCGCCTTGCAGGCGTGTGTGACTTTCGTCACCGACGGGCAGGCAGCTGGCGACTATCAGTGCGTCGCAGCGTCGCGCGCGGAACAGGTTGAGCACCTGGCGCTCGGTGTCCGGCTCGTCGTCGGAGCAGGCGATCAGCAACTGGTAGCCGCGCGCCCGGGCGCCCTGTTCGAGCAGCTTGGCGAGCTTGGCGTAGCTGGGGTTCTCCAGGTCCGGCAGGACGAAGCCCAGGGTGCGGGTCTGCCCGCGGCGCAGGCTGGCGGCCTGCTGGTCCGGGTGGTAGCCGTGCTCCTCGATTACCGCGCGCACGCGCTCCACCGTGGCGGCGCTGATGCGGCGCTGGACGGCCTTGCCATTGATCACGTAGCTGGCGGTGGTGACCGAAACACCGGCCAGGCGGGCGATATCACTGAGTTTCAACGCGGGATGCTGCCGACAATTGGGGGCTTCAAGGATCACGCATTATCGAGTAACGTGCCAGTCTCAATAGGTGAAACGATTCAGCATTGCGCACGCAGTATTGCCTGAACCCTGTTCCTGCGCCGCAACCTCTAAGCTGATCACCGTACAAGCGGATAACCGCCCCAGCGCCGGCGTGCGCGAACGCCGGTGAGGAGACAAGCGATGCTCGAATTCAACGCGCAGCAGGTCCGCATGGGCCAGCGCGCTGCCGACAAGCAGGCCGCCCTGGCCATGCTCGGCTCCGCCCTCGAAGACGACGGACTGGTTGCTCCCGGCTATCTCGCCGGAATACAGGCCCGTGAGGCACAGGGCTCCACCTACCTCGGGCAGGGCATCGCCATTCCCCACGGCACTCCGGAAACCCGTCACCTGGTGCAGCGCACCGGTGTGCGCCTGATGCACTTCCCCGAGGGCGTGCACTGGGGCGACGGACAGACCGTGCACCTGGCCATCGCCATTGCCGCCAAGTCCGACGAACACCTGCGCCTGCTGCAATTGCTCACCCGTGCGCTGGGTGACGGCGAAGTGGGTGCGGCGTTGCGTGCAGCGCAGCAGCCCGAAGACTTGCTGCAGTTGCTGCAAGGTGGAACGCCGCAGCCGTTGCTGTTCGACGAGCACCTGGTCGGCCTGGGTGTCGCCGCGGAAGACTTCGACGAACTCGCCCTGGTCGGCGCCCGTCGCCTGAAGAAGGCCGGCTGCGTCGTCCCCGGCTTCGCCGCCGCGCTGCATGACCAGGAGGCCCTGCCGCTGGGGGCCGGGCTCTGGTGGCAGGACAGCGAGCAATGCGTCACGCGCTCAGGTCTCGTCTTCGTTACCCCCACGCGCGAGCTGAGCCACGCTGGCCAGCCGGTGCGCGGCCTGTTCTGCCTGGCCCGCCAGGGCAGCGCCCACGATGCGGTGTTCGCGCGCCTGTGCGACCTGCTGGTGGATGGCCGCGCCGGCGAGTTGGCGAGCGCCACTTCCGTTCGCACTGTGCTGGAGGCCCTGGGCGGCGAATTGCCGGTGGACTGGCCGAGCATCCGCGTGCCGCTGGCCAACCCCCATGGTCTTCACGCGCGCCCGGCGCAGGTCCTGATGTTGCTCGCGCGGGACTTCAGCGGGGAAATCCGCGTGCGTATCGCCGAGGGCGATAGTGCCCCGGTGTCGATCCGCAGCCTGAGCAAGTTGCTCAGCCTCGGCGCACGGCGCGGGCAGATGCTGGAGTTCTTCGCCGAGCCGGAAATCGCCGAAGCCGCGCTGGCCGCCGTCCGTGTGGCGGTGGAGCAGGGCCTGGGCGAAGAGGTCGAACCGCTGCCGGAAACGCTCGAACTGATCGTCGAAAGCATCCAGGTGGACGAGCAGGAATTGCAGGCCGTGCGGGCTCCCGAAGCGGGCGCGCAGCTCCAGGCCATCCCCGCGTCGCCGGGTATTGCCCATGGCCCGACCTACGTGCAGGTCGCCCGCGCCTTCGAGTTCGCCGCGCGCGGCGAGTCGGCGGAGGTCGAACGCCAGCGTCTGGACGAGGCGCGCACGGCCATCAGCCGGGAGATCGAAACCCTGGTCGAGCGCAGCCAGGTCAAGGCCATCCGCGACATCTTCGTCACCCACCAGGCCCTGCTGGACGACCCCGAACTGCTCGACGAGGTGCAGGCGCGGCTGGCCGAAGGCGCCAGCGCCGAAGCGGCCTGGAGCCAGGTGATCGAGCGCGTGGCCGGCGAGCAGGAGGCCCTGCGCGACGCGCTGCTGGCCGAGCGTGCGGCGGACCTGCGCGACGTCGGTCGGCGGGTGCTGGCGCGCCTGTGTGGCGTCGAGAGCGCCGTGGAACCCGACGAGCCTTACATCCTGGTGATGGATGAAGTCGGCCCGTCCGACGTGGCGCGACTGGACCCGGAACGCGTGGCTGGCATAGTCACCGCGCGCGGCGGTGCGACTTCGCACAGCGCGATCATCGCTCGCGCGCTGGGCATTCCGGCATTGGTGGGCGCCGGGGCAAGCGTGCTGGCGCTGGAGTCCGGCACGGCCCTGCTGCTGGATGGCGAGAAGGGCGAGCTGAACATCGCGCCGGATGCGCAAACGCTGCACGTCGCCGCGACCCAGCGCGACCTGCGCCAGCGCCGCGCCGAACAGGCCGAGGCGCGCCGTCATGAGCCGGCAGTCACCCGCGATGGCCATGCCGTGGAAATCTGCGCCAACCTCGGCGACACCGCCGGTGCAGCGAAAGCCGTGGAGCTGGGCGCTGAAGGCGTGGGCCTGCTGCGCACCGAGTTCGTCTTCATGGACAACCCCCAGGCGCCGGACCAGGCGACCCAGGAGCTCGAATACCGGCGTGTCCTCGACGCCCTCGAAGGCCGCCCGCTGGTGGCGCGCACCCTTGATGTGGGCGGCGACAAGCCGCTGCCTTACTGGCCGATCCCCGAGGAAACCAACCCCTACCTGGGTATCCGTGGCGTGCGCCTCACGCTGCAGCGCCCGCAGATTTTTCGCACCCAGCTGCGCGCCCTGCTGACTGCCGCCGCCGGCCGCCCGCTGCGCATCATGTTCCCCATGGTCGGGCAGGTGGAGGAGTGGCGACAGGCCCGTGATCTCACCCTCGAACTCTGCGCCGAGCTGGGCGGCGAGCACGATCTGCAGCTCGGCATCATGGTCGAGGTGCCGTCCGCCGCGCTGCTGGCGCCGGTGCTGGCGCGCGAGGTGGACTTCTTCAGCGTCGGCACCAATGACCTGACCCAATACGCACTGGCCATCGATCGTGGCCATCCTAGCCTTTCCACCCAGGCCGACGGCCTGCACCCGGCGGTGCTGCAACTGATCGACATGACCGTGCGCGCTGCCCATGCCAACGGCAAGTGGGTGGGCGTGTGCGGCGAACTGGCCGCCGACCCGCTGGCGGTGCCCTTGCTGGTTGGGTTGGGAGTGGACGAGCTGAGCGTCTCGGCGCGCAGCATTCCCCTGGTGAAGGCGCGCGTCCGCGAGCTGGACCTGTCGACTTCCCGCGAACTGGCGCAAGCCGCCCTGACCCTGTGCTCGGCGGCGGACGTTCGCCAGAGTGTCGCCCTCGCGCTGCCGGAGGTGCACTGATGGCCCGCATCCTGACCCTGACCCTGAACCCCGCACTGGACCTCACTGTGCGTCTGCCGACGCTTGCGCCCGGCGAGGTGAATCGCAGCGAGTCGGTGCTCAGCCAGGCCGCCGGCAAAGGCGTGAACGTCGCCCAGGTGCTGGCCGACCTTGGGCATTCCCTGACCGTCGCCGGCTTCCTCGGTGCGGACAACGCGCAGCCCTTCGAAGCTCTCTTTCGCCGTCGCGGCTTCATCGACGCTTTCGTCCGTGTGCCGGGCGAAACCCGCAGCAACATCAAGCTCGCCGAGGGCACCGGACGCATCACCGATATCAACGGGCCCGGTCCCGAGGTCGGTGAGGCGCAGCAGGACGCGTTGCTGGATCGCCTCGACCTGGTCGCCGCCGACTTCGAGATCGCCGTGGTTGCCGGCAGCCTGCCGCGCGGGGTCGATCCCCAGTGGCTGCGCGAGCTGTTGCTGCGCTTGCAGGGGCATGGCCTGAAGGTCGCCTTCGATTGCAGCGGCGCAGCCCTGCGCGCGGGCATCGAAGCCGCGCCCTGGCTGATCAAACCCAACGACCAGGAGCTGGCCGAGGCCTGTGGACAACTCGCCGGCAACGCCAAGGAATCGACCGCCCAGGTCGAATCGCTGCGCGCTCGCGGGATCGAGCAGGTGGTGCTTTCCCAGGGCGCCGAGGGCGTGCGCTGGTTCAGCCCGCAGGGCGTCTGGCAGGCGCTGCCGCCGAAGGTGGAAGTGGCCAGCACGGTGGGGGCCGGCGATTCCCTGCTGGCCGCCATGGTCCATGGCCTGCTCGCCGGCTGGCCGGCCGAGCGCGTGTTGCGCCGGGCCACGGCGGTGGCTGCGCTGGCGGTCACCCAGTTCCAGTTTGGCATCGGCGATGCGCAGCGGCTCCAGCGCATCGAAGACGCGGTGCAGGTTCAGGCGCTGTCCTGAGCGATAGAACAACAAGAGGTATGACGATGAACCTTGCCCTGATCACGGCCTGCCCCAACGGCCAGATTTCCAGCGTGCTCAGCGCCCGCCTGCTGCGTGCGGCGGCGGAGCGCCTGGGCTGGTCGGTGTGTGTCGAGCAATGCGACCCGCAGCATCCGGAGCGCCAGTTGAGCGAAGGCCAGATCGCCGCGGCCGACTGGGTGCTGGTGGTCACTACGCAGCCGCTGGAGCTTTCGCGCTTCGCCGGCAAACGTCTGCTCCAGGCCCGGCCGGCCGAGGCACTGGCCGAGCCCGCCAGCTTCCTGCAGCGAGCGCAGGAAGAGGCGCAGGTCTGGCAGCCCGGTGAGCCTTCGAGCGCGCCGGTCGCAGTGGAGCGCGCGGCGAAAGTCGTGGCGGTGACGGCCTGCCCGACCGGCGTGGCGCACACCTTCATGGCGGCCGAGGCGCTGCAGCAGACAGCGCAGCAGATGGGCGTCGAACTGCGGGTGGAAACCCAGGGCTCGGTGGGCGCGCGCAACCCGCTGACCGCGGAAGAAATCGCGGCCGCCGATGTGGTGCTGCTGGCGGCCGACATCGAGGTCAACCCCGAGCGTTTCGCCGGCAAGCGCATCTTCCGTTGTGGCACTGGCGTTGCGCTGAAGCAGCCGCAGGCGACTATCGAACGCGCGTTGAAGGAAGCGACGGTGGAGTCCGCTTCATCTGCCGGCAGCAGTGCAGCGCCAACCAGGAATGAGGCGCGGGGGGTCTACAAGCACCTGCTCACCGGCGTGTCCTTCATGCTGCCGATGGTGGTGGCCGGCGGCCTGCTGATCGCGTTGTCGTTCGTCTTCGGCATCGAGGCCTTCAAGCAGCAGGGCACCCTGGCGGCGGCGCTGATGCAGATCGGCGGCGACGCGGCGTTCAAGCTGATGGTGCCGATGCTCGCGGGCTATATCGCCTGGTCCATCGCCGACCGTCCGGGCCTGGCGCCGGGGATGATCGGTGGGCTGCTGGCGAGCACGCTGGGCGCCGGCTTCCTTGGCGGCATAGTCGCCGGCCTGCTCGCGGGCTATTCGGCGCGGGCAATTGCCCAGTGGATTCCGCTGCCTGCCAGCGTCGCGGCGCTCAAGCCGATCCTGATCATTCCCTTGCTGGCCAGCCTGTTCACCGGGTTGGTGATGATCTACGTGGTGGGTTCGCCGGTAGCGGCGATGATGCGTTCGCTCACCGACTTCCTCGCCGGCATGGGCACCACCAACGCCATCCTGCTCGGCCTGCTGCTGGGCGGGATGATGTGCGTGGACCTGGGTGGGCCGATCAACAAGGCGGCCTATGCGTTCTCGGTCGGCCTGCTCGCCTCGCAGAGCTACGCGCCGATGGCGGCGGTGATGGCCGGCGGTATGGTCCCGCCCATCGGCATGGGCATCGCTACGCTGCTGGCGCGGCGCAAGTTCGCCCAGAGCGAGCGCGAGGCGGGCAAGGCCGCGCTGGTGCTGGGGTTGTGCTTCATCTCCGAAGGGGCGATTCCCTTTGCCGCGAAGGACCCGCTGCGGGTGATCCCGGCGAGCATCGCCGGAGGTGCGCTGACCGGCGCGCTGTCGATGCTGTTCGGCTGCAAGCTGCTGGCGCCCCATGGCGGCCTGTTCGTGCTGCTGATTCCCAACGCGATGAACCACGCGCTGCTCTACCTGCTGGCGATCGCCGCGGGCAGCGTGGTGACCGGGGTGCTCTATGCGCTGCTCAAGCGCGGCGAGGCGGCGCCGATGATGGTGATGGGGCAGGTGTAACGAAGCTTGCACTGACTCAGGAGCGGACGAAGTCCGCTCCTGCGGGTTCAGCTTCGGTCAGGCGCTGCGTCGCTGACGTTGCTCGACGACCTGCGCCGGCACCGGCAGGCGGTGCGAGTCGCCACGGCCCATTGGGAAGTACTCGAAGCCGTAGCGCGCCACGCGCTCGGGGTCGAACAGGTTGCGACCGTCGAAGATCACCGGGGTCTTCAGGCGGCTGGCCACCAGCTCGAAATCCGGTGCCTTGAACTGCCGCCACTCGGTGCAGATCACCAGCGCATCGGCGCCGCCCAGGGTGGCTTCCGGCGTGCCCATCAGGGTCAGGCGTTCATCGTGGCCGTACAGGCGCTGCGCTTCGGGCATGGCTTCGGGGTCGAAGGCGCGGACCTTGGCGCCGGCTTCCCACAGGGCTTCCATCAGGGTGCGGCTGGGAGCGTCGCGCATGTCGTCGGTGTTGGGCTTGAACGACAGGCCCCAGAGCGCGAAGGTGCGGCCCTTGAGCTTGCCGCCGTAGTAGCTGCGGATGCGCTCGAACAGCTTGCTCTTCTGTCGCTGGTTCACCGCTTCCACGGCGCGCAGCAGGTCGCTGGAGCAGTGGGCTTCCTCGGCGCTCTGGATCAGGGCCTGGACGTCCTTGGGGAAGCACGAGCCGCCGTAGCCGCAGCCGGGGTAGATGAAGTGGTAGCCGATGCGCGGGTCGGCGCCCATGCCCTGGCGCACCGCTTCGATGTCGGCGCCCAGGTGTTCGGCCAGCTCGGCGATCTGGTTGATGAAGCTGATCTTGGTGGCGAGCATGCAGTTGGCGGCGTACTTGGTCAGTTCCGCGCTGCGCAGGTTCATGGTCAGGATGCGGTCGTGGTTGCGGTTGAACGGCTCGTAGATCTCGCGCATCACGTCCAGCACCTCGGCGCTTTCGCAGCCGATGACGATGCGGTCGGGTTTGCGGCAGTCGGCCAGCGCCGAGCCTTCCTTGAGGAACTCGGGGTTGGAGACGATCTCGAAGTCCAGGCTGCGGCCTTCTTCGGCGAGCACCGCCAGCACCTTGGTCTTCACGCGATCGCCCGTGCCCACCGGCACGGTGGACTTCTCGACGATGATCACCGGCTGGGTGCGGTTGCGGGCGATGCCCTCGGCAACCGCCAGCACGGCGCGCAGGTCGGCGGAGCCATCGGGCAGCGGCGGGGTGCCGACGGCGATGAACTGCACGCGGCCATGGCCGGCGGCCTCGGCGACGTCGCTGGTGAAACGCAGGCGTCCGGCTTCCAGGTTGTCCTTCACCAGCTCGGCGAGACCCGGTTCGAAGATGCTGATCTGGCCGCGCTTGAGCTTGGCGATCTTGTCTTCGTCGATGTCCATGCACAGGACGTCGTGGCCCACTTCGGCCATGACCGCGGCCTGCACCAGGCCCACATAACCGATTCCGAATACGCTGATTTTCATGTTGTGCTCTCCCGGATAGGGACTCGAAGCGGGATTGGGGTCAGTCGAACTGCGCGCGCTCGGAGCGAGCGTCGCTGGGTTTGATGACGGTTGTTCTGTCAGGGCGGCGTGGCGCGTTGATTGCGATCACGCCGGCGATCACCAGGGCGACGCCCAGGGTGCGCGGCAGGCTCAGGGGTTCGCCGAAGCCCGGCAGCAAAGCGGCACCGAGGTAGACGACGGCATAGCTCAGGCTCAGCAGCGAGTAGGCGCGGCTCAGCGGCAGGTGTTTGAGGGCGAGCAGCCAGCAGAGCATCGACAGCGCGTAGGCCAGGACCGCGCCGGCCAGCGCCGAGAGGGCGGCAAGGTCCAGTTGCGCGAGGTCGAACGGCCAGTGCGTGGGCAGGCGCGTCATGCTCCAGCGCATGCCCAGCTGCGCGCCGCTCACCAGCAGCACGCTGCCCAGGGCGAAGGCGATGCCGCGCTTCACGAGTGCATCCCCAGCAGGGCGACGCCGCCGACGATCAGCGCGACGCCGAACCAGTGGCGCGCATCGATGCGTTCGCCGAACAGACGGCTTGCCAGCAGCGTGACCAGCACGAAGTTCAGGCTCAGCATGGGATAGGCGACGCCTACCTCCAGGCGCTGCAGGACCAGCAACCAGAGCAGCAGACCGAAGCCCAGGCAGGCGATCGCCAGCAGCAGCCAGGGCGAGAAAAGCTTCGCCGCGATGCTCGAGGGAGCATCACGCCAGCTTTCCACGGCGAATTTCTGCGCCAGCTGGCCCATGCAGGTAAGCAGGCAGGCACCGGCCAGCAGCAGGGCGGTCATGGCGCGGCCTGCGGAATCAGCAGGACCACCAGGTGGTTCTGTCGATAACTGATGGCGTCGCTGGGCAGCATGGCCAGTTCGGCTTCGTCGCTGGCGCTGTTGACCCGCATGATCACGCCGATGGGGCCTTCGGCGCGGGCGTGCTCGATCCAGGCGTGGATGCCTTCGGGGGCAATGCTGCGGCCCTGGCCTTCTGGATAGCCCAGGCCGAACTTCAGCTCGCCTTCGGTGTTGAACAGCGTGATGTCGCTGCGCTGGGTACGCCAGGCGAGGGCGGTAGCGGCGCCCAGGTCATTGCTCAGCAGGCTGCGGGCGCCCTTGAGCTGGTCCAGGTGCTCGGCGATGAACTGGTCGGGCATCTTGCTGTTGACCATCTTGTTCGGCATCGCGTTGGGCACCAGCGCCACCAGCAGCCAGGCCGCGAAGGCCGGCGCCGCCCAGTAGCGACTGGGGCGCAGCAGTTGCAGCAGGCCGGCTAGCAGCCAGACGATGCAGACCAGGGCGACCATCAGCACGCTGGGTAGTTCGTCGTGGTACTGCGGGGGGCGGGCCTGCATGAACACCAGGCCGGCCAGCGCGCTGCTGCCCAGCAGCAGGTTGAGTGCGCCGTTGAGTTTCAGCGCGATCAGCCTGCGTTGCTGCAGCGCGCGGCCGATGGCGTCGGCCATCAACAGGGCCAGGGGGGCGAAGCAGGGCATGATGTAGGTCGGCAGCTTGCCCTTGGCCAGGCTGAAGAACAGGAAGGGCATGACGAACCACAGCAGCAGGAATACCAGCCTGGAATCACGCCAGCCCTGCAGGCCGTTGCGCAGCGCCGGGAAGATCAGCACCGCCCAGGGCAGTGCGCTGGCAAACAGCAGCGGCACGAAGAACCAGATCGGTCGGCCGTGCTGTGCGCCTTCCCCGGCGAAGCGGCGAATGTGTTCATGCCAGAAGAAGAAGTCCCAGAAGTCCTGTTCGCGGGCGTGGATCAGCAGCACCCAGGGCGCGGCGACCAGTACGGCGACCAGCACCGCCAGGGGCCCGTAGCGCAGCAGTTCGCCGAAGCGCTTCTGCAGCACGGCATAGGGCAGGCCGACGAGCACCGGCAGGAGGAAGGCCAGGAAGCCCTTGGTCATGAAGCCGAAGGCGCAGGCGGCGCCCAGCAGACTCCAGGCGGCGAAGCGTCCACGTGCCGTGCTGGCGTCGAAGGCGAACCACAGGGCGCCGAGGCTGAGGTTCACGCAGAAGGTGAACTGCGGGTCGAGGTTGGCGTAGCCGGCCTGCCCGGCGATCAGCCCGAAGCTCAGGTACAGCAGGCCCGCGGCCCAGGTGCGGCGCGGGTCGTTCCACAACCGGCGGGCGAGCAGGATGACCAGCAGGGTACTCAGTGCGGTTACCAATGCCGAACCGAAGCGCACGCCGAACAGGTTCTGCCCGAACACGGCCTGGCTGGCGGCAGTCAGCCAATAGCCGCCGGTGGGCTTCTCGAAGTAACGCAGGCCGAGCAGGTGCGGGGAAACCCAGTCGCCGCTCTGCAGCATGGACTGGCTGATCTGCGCATTGCGCGACTCGTCGGGAATCCACAGCCCGTGGAAGGCCATCGGCAGCAGGATGCACAGTACGAAGGCGGCTAGCAGGGACGGGTAGGCCAGGCGCTTCATGCGTGCTGCACCCCCAGCCAGCCTTCGCGGCCGGCCAGTTCGCCACGCACCAGGCTGGCGACGGGCAGGGTGGTCGGGTCGTCCGGCAGCAGACGGCCCAGCGGAACGAAGCGGATGCCGCCGGCCCGTGCCTGGGCCAGCAAGCGGCGGAAGTCGTGGGCCATGAGAATGCCCTCGACCTCGGCGTGAATGGTGTAAACGTTCAAGGCGTCCATGTCGAAGCGGGAAAGGATGTAGTCGTTGAAGGCGGATGGCGCCACCTGCGGGCCGACGACCTCGTCGAAGGTCGGCATGTCCACCGGAATCTGCGGGGTACCGGCACGACCGTCGGCCAGGCGCGGGCGGAACAGCGAGCGCCCGCGGCAATCGCTGTTGTAGCGAAAGCCGAAGCGCTCCTTGGCTTCCACGGTGCGCTCGTCGGCGCGCCAGCCGGCCACCGCCGAGCACTCCACCGGGTTGCCGAGGATGTCGGCGAGGGTGTCCACGCCACGGCGGATCTGCTGCTCCAGTTGCTGTGCGCTCCAGCGGCCGGCGTTGGCCTGCCAGCCATGGTGGTCCCAGGCATGCAGGCCGACTTCGTGGCCGGCGTCCTGGGCGCGTCGCATCAGATGGCCCAGGTCGCGGCCGATCGGCTTGCCCGGCCAGGCGGTGCCGGCCAGGAGGATGTCCCAGCCATAGAGCCCGGCGGCGTTGGAACGCAGCATCTTCCACAGGAACTGCGGGCGGATCAGGCGCCACAGGTGTCGGCCCATGTTGTCGGGGCCGACGCTGAAGAAGAAGGTCGCCTTGACGTCGGCTTCCTCGAGCACATCCAGCAACCGGGGCACGCCATCACGGGTGCCACGGTAGGTGTCGACATCGATGCGAAGTCCCGCTCTCATCAGGCGATGCTTTTCTTCAGCGCGAAGGCGTGGGGTACACCGCCAGCGCGTTCGGCCAGGGCTTCACGGAGGAAGAAGTCCAGGGTCTTGCCGATGGTCTCGGCCAGCTCCACGCTCGGCTGCCAGTCCAGCAGGCGACGGGCATTCTCGATGCTCGGCTTGCGATGCGACACGTCCTGGTAGCCGTCGCCGTAGAAGCTGCGGCTTTCCACTTCGCGGAAGCCGGCGAAGGGCGGGAACTGGTCGCGCAGCGGGTGGGCCTCGAACTGGCGCAGCAGCTCTTCGCCCAGCTGGCGGATGCTGGCTTCGTTGTCGGGGTTGCCGATGTTGACGATCTGCCCGTCGCAGCGGCTGCCCTCGTTGTCGATGATGCGCGCCAGCGCTTCGATGCCGTCGTCGACGTCGGTGAAGCAGCGCTTCTGCTCGCCGCCGTCGACCAGGCGGATCGGGGTGCCTTCCACGAGGTGCAGGATCAGCTGGGTAATGGCGCGGGAGCTGCCGATGCGGGCCGAGTCCAGGCGATCCAGGCGCGGCCCCATCCAGTTGAACGGACGGAACAGGGTGAACTTCAGGCCCTTCTGGCCGTAGGCCCAGATGACGCGGTCGAGCAGTTGCTTGGACACCGAGTAGATCCAGCGCTGCTTGTTGATCGGGCCGACGATGAGATTGGAGGTGTCCTCGTCGAAGTTGGCGTCGGCGCACATGCCGTACACCTCGGAAGTGGACGGGAAGATCACGCGCTTGTTGTATTTGACGCAGTAGCGGACCAGCTTGAGGTTTTCCTCGAAGTCCAGCTCGAACACGCGCAGTGGGTTGCGGGTGTATTCGATGGGCGTGGCGATGGCTACCAGCGGCAGGACCACGTCGCACTTCTTGATGTGGTACTCGATCCACTCGGTGTGGATGCTGATGTCGCCTTCGACGAAGTGGAAGTCCGGGTTGCCCTTCAGGCGCTCGATGGCGTCGGAGCCGATGTCCAGGCCGTAGACCTCGTAGTTGCCGTCACGCAGCAGGCGCTCGGAGAGGTGGTTGCCGATGAAACCGTTGACGCCGAGGATCAGCACACGGGTCTTGCGCTTGGGCTTGCCGGCGGCGCCGTGCAGGCGCGAGCCATCCACCAGGCCCATCTCACGGGCCAGTTGCGGGCCGGCGAGGAACAGGCCGCTGTCATTCTGCTGGCCGGAGAGGATTTCCAGCGAGTCTTCGCCGCAGGCGATGCGCAGGGGATCGACCGACAGTACCGAGCCGGGTGCCATGCCGTTGTTGCCGGCGGCGACGCGCGAGCTCCAGACGATCAGCTTGCGATCGCCCACCGGGGCGAAGGCGCCGGGGTAGGGCTGGGTCACGGCACGCACCAGGTTGTGCAGTTCGCGGGCCGGGCGTTTCCAGTCGAGCTGGCCGTCCGCCGGGGTACGGCGACCGAAGTAGCTGGCGCGGGATTCGTCCTGTGCGACTTCCTGCAGCTCGCCGCGAGCCAGGCGCGGCAGGGCGGCGGCGAGCAGCTCGCGGGTGGCCTCACGGAGCTTGCCGTGCAGGACCAGGGCGGTGTCGTCGGCGCCGATGGCAACGCTCTGCTGGGCGAGGATGCCGCCGGCATCGGCGCGCTTGACCATGCGGTGCAGGGTCACGCCGGTCTCGGTCTCGCCGTTGACCAGCACCCAGTTGGCCGGGGCGCGGCCACGGTAGCGCGGCAGCAGCGAGCCATGCAGGTTGTAGGCGCCCCTGGCGGCGCAGGCCAGCAGCTCTTCGCTGAGCAGGTGGCGGTAGTAGAAGGAAAAGATGTACTGCGGCTGCAGCTCACGGATGCGTGCGACCCACAGCGGGTGGTTGACGTCTTCCGGGGCGTGCACCGGGATACCCAGACGCGCGCAGAGCTGCGCTACGGAGCCATAGAAGCGGTTTTCCTTCGGATCGTCGGCGTGGGTGAAGACGGCGTCGATCTGGTAACCGGCGGCAAGCAGGGCCTCGATGCCGGCGCAGCCGAAGTCGTGGTAGGCGAAGACGATGGTCTGCTGGGTCATGGCTGGATGGACTCGAAAGAAGGGGAAGAAGCGGTGATCGGGGCGCGCGGCGTCTCGGTGCGGACGATGCGCTCGATGAAGAAGCGGGGGCGGGCGCGCACGTCGTTGTACATGCGCCCCAGGTACTCGCCGAGCAGGCCCATGCCGACCAGCTGCACGCCGGTGAACATGAACAGCACGGCGAACAGCACGAACACCCCGTGGCCGGCCCAGGCGGCGCCGAACAGCAGGCGCAGCACCAGCAGCATCAGGGCGAAGGCGAAGCCGGCCATCGCCATGCCGCCGCCGACGAAGGACAGCAGGCGCAGCGGCGAGGTGGTCATGCAGGTGACCAGGTCGAACATCAGGTTGATCAGGCGCAGGAAGTCGTACTTCGACTCGCCGTGCTCGCGCTCGGCGTGGGCGACGAGGATCTCGCTGGTGTGGCGGGCGAAGCTGTTGGCCAGAATCGGGATGAAGGTGCTGCGCTCGCGGCAGGCGAGCATCGCCTTGACGATGCTCGAGCGATAGGCGCGCAGCATGCAGCCGTAGTCGTTCATCGCCACGCCGGTGGAGCGCTGCACGGCGAGGTTGATCAGTTTCGACGGCCAGCGGCGCAGGGCGGAGTCCTGGCGCTGCTGGCGCACGCTGCCGACCACGTCGTAGCCCTTGGCGGCCTCGGCCACCAGGCGCGGGATTTCTTCCGGCGGGTTCTGCAGGTCGGCGTCTAGGGTAATGACCAGGTCGCCCTGGCACTGCTCGAAGCCGGCCATGATCGCCGCGTGCTGGCCGTAGTTGCGGTTGAGGATCACCGCCAGCACATGGCTGCCCGGCGCCTGCGCGGCTTCCTGCAGCAGGTCGGCGGAGCTGTCGCGGCTGCCGTCGTCGATCAGCACGATCTCGTAGTCGCGGCCCAGCTGTTCGCAGGCGGCGGTGGTTCGGCGCAGCAGCTCGGGCAGGCTGGCCTCTTCGTTGTACACCGGGATGACGATGGACACGCGATGGATCGGATAGGGTTTCACGGTGGCGTTACCGAAGCAGGGTTTCGATGGCGTCGACCACACGGTCCTGGTCGGCCTGGGTCATGTCGGGGAACAGCGGGATGGAGACGATCCGCGAGGAGTTCCACTCGGTGTTGGGCAGTTGCACGCGCGGGTAGCGCTGGCGGTAGTAGCTGTGCAGGTGACTGCCGATGAAGTGGATGCCGCTGCCGATGCCGCGCTGCTGCAGGCCCTGCATGAAGGCTTCGCGGTCGATGCCGCAACGCTCCTGGTCGATGCGCAGGACGTACAGGTGCCAGGCGTGATGCTGCGGGTAGTCCGGCACCGCCAGCGGTTGCACGGGCAGGTGCGCCAGGCGCTCGGCGTAGCCCGCGGCCAGTTCGGCGCGGCGGGCGTTGATCGCTTCGAGCTTGGGCAACTGGACCAGGGCGATGGCCGCGTTGATGTCCGTGAGGTTGTACTTGAAGCCCGGCTCCACCACCTGCGCCTGCGGCTTGCGGCCGTGGGTCAGGCGGTCGTAGGCATCGACGCCCAGGCCATGGAACTTCAGGGTGCGTACGCGATTGGCCAGGACTTCGTCATCGGTGACGAACATGGCGCCCTCGGCGCAGGTGAGGTTCTTGATCGCGTGGAAGGAGAAGATCGCGGTGCCGCGCTGGCCTACCGGGCGGCCACGGTAGAAGGTGCCGGCAGCGTGGGCGGCGTCTTCGATCACGGGGATGCCATGGCGCAGGGCGAGCTCGTCGATCGGGTCCATGTCGCAGGCGGCGCCGGCGTAGTGCACCGGGATGATGGCGCGGGTACGCGGGGTGATCGCGGCCTCGATGCGGGCGGCGTCGGTCATCAGGGTGTCACGGTCGACGTCGACGAACACCGGGGTGGCGCCCAGCAGGCTGATCATGTTGACGGTGGAGACCCAGGTCTGCGACGGGGTGATCACCTCGTCACCCGGGCCGATGCCCAGGGCCAGCAGCGCCAGGTGCATGCCGCCGGTAGCGGAGGACAGCGCGACGGCGTGGCGGCAGCCGATCGACTGGGCGAACTGTTGCTCCAGTTCTGCGTTCTTCGGCCCGGTGGTGATCCAGCCCGAGCGCAGGACTTCATTGACTGCCTGGATCTCCTCCTCGCCGATGCTGGGGCGGGAGAAGGGGAGGAAGGGCATTTCCATGTGGTGTTCCAAAGGCCGTCACGGCTCTGTCAGGGGGTGAGAGAACGCTACGGGGGAGATCGTTAAGAAGCCGTTAAGTGGATGTCGTGATTCCGTTCGTCGGTCGAATTGCGACGTGTCGCACCTGAAGGTGAGGAGTCACTTGAGTGAACGGTCTGAAAACGACATGGCTGATGTCGGAAAACGCTGTTGAACACTCGTTCATCCTTGGCTATGGTGGCCCAACGCTCCTGCGGACCCTTCTGCAGGACATTCCGTCATTCGGATGAGGCCCTTGCATGCGTTATTCGTCGCTTGTGGACAGGATGGTCGGACCCGGCGTGGCCGCCTGGGACATTCACTACGCCGCCATTGCCGCCCAGCGAGCCGGCCGCGACGTGATAGTGCTCAGCGTCGGCGACCCCGATTTCGCAACCCCGGACTTCATCACCGATGCCGCCGTTGCCGCGTTGCGCGACGGCGACACCCATTACAGTGACGTGGCGGGCAAACCCGCACTGCGCCAGGCGATCGCGGCATTGCATGAGCGGCGTTTCGGCCAAAAGGCCGGGCCCGAAAACGTCATCGTCGTCGCCGGTGCTCAAAACGGCCTGTTTGCCGCCGCGATGTGCCTGCTGGAGAAGGGCGACGAGGTCATCACCTTCGACCCGGTCTACGTCACCTACGAAGCCACGCTGAAAGCCACCGGCGCCGTGCTGGTCGGGGTACCGACCCGTCCGGAAAACGGCTTCCGCCCGCTGGCCACCGATATCGCCGCAGCGATCACCCCGCGCACGAAGGCGATCTTCCTCGCCAACCCGAGCAACCCGACCGGCGTCGTGCTGGACCGCGACGAGCTGCTGGCCATTGCCGCGCTGGCGGAGGCCCACGACCTCTGGGTGGTAGTGGACGAAGTCTACGAGGGCCTGACCTTCGAGCGCGAACACCAGAGCTTCGCCGCGCTACCCGGCATGGCCGAGCGCACCCTGAGCATCGGCAGCCTGTCGAAATCCCACGCCATGACCGGCTGGCGCGCCGGCTGGATAGTCGCCAACCCGACGCTGGTCGGGCACCTGGAAAACCTCGCGCTGAACATGTTCTACGGCCTGCCGGGCTTCGTGCAGGAGGCCGCCCTCGCGGCGGTGGAGCGTCACGACGAGGTTGTCACGACAATGCGCGAGATCTACCGCCGCCGCCGCGACCTGGTGGTCGCCGCGCTGAGCGATTGCCCGCGGGTGAAGGTGCTGTCGCCCGAAGCCGGCATGTTCGTCATGGTCGACGTGCGCGATACCGGCCTCAGCTCGCTGGACTTCTCCTGGCAGCTGTTCCACGCCACCGGCGTCTCGGTGCTCGACGCGGCGGCCTTCGGCCCGCAGGCGGAGGGCTTCGTGCGGCTGTCCTTCGGCCTGAGCGACGAGAGCATGGCGGAGGCCTGTGCGCGGATCATCCGCTTTGTCGAATCCCTTCCGGCGAAGGCCAACTCCGTAGGAGCGGACTCCGTCCGTGATGTGCCCCGTGCCGAGGCGGGTCGCGGGCATGGCCCGCTCCTGCAGGACGTGCAAGCGCAGACCAGACCGGTGATCGAGGTGCGGGATATCCACAAGCGCTTCGGCGACTTCGAGGTGCTCAAGGGTGTGTCGCTGTCGGCGCGCGAGGGCGAGGTGATCTCGCTGATCGGCGCCAGCGGCTCGGGCAAGAGCACGCTGCTGCGCTGCATCAACATGCTGGAGATTCCCAACCAGGGCTCGGTCACCGTCAATGGCGAGACCATCGGCCTGACCCAGAACCGCCACGGCGAGCCGATGGTGGCCGACCAGAAGCAGCTCACCCGCATCCGCTCACAGCTGGGCATGGTGTTCCAGAGCTTCAACCTGTGGCCGCACCGCACCGTGCTGGAGAACCTGATCGAGGCGCCGACCTTCGTCCTCCACGAGAGCAAGGCCGAGGCCCGCGAGCGCGCCGAGGCGCTACTGGAGCGCGTCGGCCTGGCCGAGAAGCGCCACGAGTACCCGGCCTTCCTTTCCGGCGGCCAGCAGCAGCGCGTGGCCATTGCCCGCGCGCTGGCCGTGCGGCCGAAAGTGATGCTGTTCGACGAGCCGACCTCGGCGCTGGACCCGGAGCTGGTGGGCGAAGTGCTGAAGGTGATCCGCTCGCTGGCGGAGGAGGGGCGGACCATGATCCTGGTCACCCACGAGATGGCTTTCGCCCGCGACGTATCCAGCCATGTGGCGTTCCTCCACAAGGGCCTGATCGAGGAGGAGGGCACCGCCGAGGAGGTCTTCTCGCGGCCGCGCAGCGAGCGCTGCCGGCAGTTCGTCAACGCGCACCAGAATCGCTGACCGATGCCGCGCTGTCGGCGCATCGATGAGCGTGACCCAACACTAAGTAAAACAATGCAGGGGATCACGATGAACAAGAAAGGTCTGTGCAATCTGATGGTGGGTGCGGCGATGCTGGTGGCCGGCGTGGCGAGCGCCCAGGCCGAGACGATCCGTTTCGCCCTGGCCGCCGAGCCCTATCCGCCGTTCTCGCAGAAGCAGCCCGATGGCAGCTGGGTCGGCTTCGAGCCGGACCTGATCCACAAGGTCTGCGCCGAGATGAAGGCGACCTGCGAGATCGACGAGGTAGCCTGGGACGGCATCATCCCGGCGCTGCTGGCGAAGAAGATCGACGTGATCTTCAACTCCCTGTCGATCACCGATGAGCGCGAGAAACAGATCGCCTTCAGCCGCCCCTACTACGACACCCCGGTGGCCGTCGCCGCGCCCCAGGCGGTGGACGTGCAGATCAGCCCCGAGGGCCTGAAGGGCAAGACCATCGGCGTGCAGATATCCACCGTCAGCTCCAACTACCTCAAGCAGTACTACGAGAAGATCGCCGACGTGCGCTACTACGACACCCAGGACTCGGTGAACGCCGATCTGGTGGCCGGACGCATCGACCTGATGATGGCCGACGGCATCGCCGTGGCGTCCTTCGTCAAGTCGCCGGACGCCCAGGCGGCCGGCATCGTCAACAAGGGCGAGGTGAAGTACGACCCGCTGTTCGGCCGCGGCGTCGGCGCCGGCATGCGCAAGGGCGATACCGAGCTGAAGGCGAAGATGGACGAGGCCATCGGCAAGCTGCTCGCCAGCGATGACTACAAGGCGCTGTCGGACAAGTACTTTGGCATGAGCGTCGCGCCCAAGCAGTGATCCCGGCGTGAGCTGGCCCCGTGTCCTCTGCGGGCACGGGGATGACCCTGAGCCTCCCATCCTGGAGACGGCCATGCAAAGCATCTTCGACCTGATCGGCTTCGGCCCCACCGGCTGGGGCCCGGCCCTGCTCAAGGGGCTGCTGGTCACCCTGCAGATTTCCGTCGGCGCCTTCCTCGTCGGCCTGCTGATCGGCCTGGCCGCGGCCAGCGCCAAGATCGGCGGACCGCGCCCTCTGGCGATACTCGCGCGTGGTTACACCACGCTGTGCCGGGCGGTGCCGGAGCTGCTGCTGATCCTGCTGCTGTTCTACGTCGGCTCCATGGGCCTGAACCAGTTCTTCGAGTGGCTCGGCTACGGCCAGGTGAAGCTCAACGGCATGATGGTGGCCATCGTCGTGCTCGGCCTGGTGCAGGGCGCCTACGCCTCGGAAATCTTCCGTGGCGCCATCCAGTCGATTCCCTATGGCCAGATTGAGGCTGCGCGAGCCTACGGCATGCACGGCTTCGGCCTGTTCCGCCGGGTGACCCTGCCGATGATGGCGCCCAACGCGCTGGCCGGCATGGCCAACCTGTGGGTCAACCTGATCAAGGACAGTGCGCTGATCAGCGTGGTGGGCACCAACGAGTTGCTCTACACCGCCAAGCAGGCAGCCGGTTCGACCCGTCACTACCTGACCTTCTACCTCACCGCGGCGGCGCTGTATTACGTGCTCACCGTGCTTTCCAACCTGTTCGCGGGCTACCTGGAGCGGCGCTTCCGCCGCTGGATTCCGGCGGTCTGAACGAGGCGCGGCGATGAACGAACACTGGCTATTCGTCTATGGGGCCCTGCTGCTCAAGGGCCTGGGCACCACCCTGGTGATCCTGCTGATTTCCGCCACGCTGGGCTTCGTGCTGGCGCTGGGGGTGGCGCTGGCGCGGATGTCGCGCAACTTCCTGGTCTCGCGCCTGGCGCTGGCGTACACCAGCGTGATTCGCGGCACGCCGCTGCTGGTGCAGATCTACATCTTCTACTACGGCCTGGGCAGCCTGTTCGCGCAGTTCCCGCTGATCCGCGGCAGCTTCCTCTGGCCGTACCTGCGCGATGGCTTCTGGTACATCGTCATCGCGCTGATCCTCTCGGTCGGCGCCTACGTCGGCGAGGTGGTCCGCGGCGGTCTCAAGGCGGTACCGCGCGGCGAACTGGAGGCCGCTTCGGCATTCGGCATGAACCGCACGCTGGTGCTCTACCGCGTGTGGCTGCCGCGGGCGATTCGCCTGCTGCTGCCGACCCTGGCGGGGGAAAGCGTGATGCTGCTCAAGTCCACCGCGCTGGCCTCCACCATCGCCGTGGTCGACCTGCTCGGCGCCGCCAACGTGGTGCGTGCGCAGACCTTCCAGATCTATGAGCCGCTGCTGCTGGTGGCGGCGATCTATGTCTGCCTGACCTTCATCATCGAAGCGCTGTTTGCCTTGCTGGAGCGCGCCACCCCGGTTCGCCGCGAGCAGAAGACGACGCAGCGTTCATGGCTGGGCAAGCGCCGTGCAAGGACGGCAGTTTGAGTGATTACGCGTAGGCACCTCGGCGCAGTCCCTCTACCCAGCAACGGCTGAGCTCGAGGCCGTCGGCGGCGCTGAAGGTCGAGGGGTTCAGGCACCACTCCAGCCACAGTCCGTCGAGCATGGCGGAGAGACCGATGGCGGCGAGTCGCGGGCGCGCCACGCTGAAACCCTCGGCGCTGGCGAGTTCGCTGATGAGCTTTTCCAGGATCGCGAGGTAGCTGTGGTAGCCGCGCTCGTGTGCCTCGTTCACCGGCGGCGAGTGACGGATCAGGCTCCAGAACACGACCCAGGGGCTGAGCAGGTCGGGGTCCAGCACCTGGGGCGAGAAGGACCCGGTGAGGAAGGCTTCCATGCGCACGGCCGGGTCGTTGCCGACCGCGTCGACCTGCCGGTAGAGCGCCTGGGTCACCTCGCTGGCGAGGGTTTCGTAGGCCTGGGCGACCAGCGCGTCGATGCTGCCGAAGTGGTGGTTCACCAGGCCCACGGCGACCCCGGCTTCCTTGGCGATGCGACGCACCGAGATGCCTGCGTGGCCATCGGCGACCAGGCACTTGAGGCAGGCGCGCACGAGGTGGTCGCGGCGTTCCTCGGGTGTGGCGCGCTGGGCTTTCTGGCGGGGGGTATCCAAGGGCGGGCGTCCTGTGTTGCGGGGTGCCGGCAAGCGGCGAACGGTTTCGATACTAGGAGGCGCCGGGGAAGATTTCCATGGGCGATTCGGACAAGAGGAGAGGGCAAATGATCGAGGACGTATCCTTCAGCGTACCGGGTGATTCCGGTGCCGAGCTGCGCGTGCGCGCCTGGCGTATCGACGGCGGCAGGCCGGGGCCGAAGGTGCACCTGCAGGCCGGCGTACATGCCGATGAAATCGCCGGGATGCTGGTGCTTCACGAGCTGCTGCCACGCCTGCGTGATGCCGCCGAACGCGGTGCGCTCAATGGCAGCGTGACGGTGGTGCCGCAGGCCAATCCCATCGGCATCGGGCAGTTCCGCCAGGGGCGGATTCTCGGTCGGAACCACGACGCGACCTCGCGCAATTTCAATCGTGGCTTCATCGCCTCGGCGGCCGCCAGCGGCACCCTGGATAACCTCACGCTGTGGCAGAAACGTGTGGCAGAACTGGCCGCGCCGGCGGACATCGTGCTCGACCTGCACACCGATGACGAGGCGCTGCAGTACGTCTACCTCCACGAGTGCTTCTGGCCTGCCGCGCAGGACCTCGCTGCCGCCCTTCGCGCGGAGCTGGCGATCATCTGGGAAGGCGATGGCGATGGGGCGTTCGAAGAGGTGGTGATCGCCCCGTGGCTGGCCGAACAGCGCTTCGCCGGGCGATTGGTGGCAACCGTCGAACTGCGCGGCCAGGGCGACGTCAGCGATGCGCTGGCACAGCAGGATGCCGATGGTCTTTACCGTTTCCTGGGCGCCCGTGGCGTGGTGAGCGATGCCGGGCCGTTGCCGGAGTGGAAGGGAGTTGCCACGCCCATGGGCTTCATGGAAACCGTGTTCGCCCCGGCGGCCGGCGTGCTGGTTTTCGAACGCGAGCTGGGCGAGTACATCGAGGCGGGCGAGCGCTTCGCGCGCATCATTGCCCGCCCCGGCGACGCCAGCAGCGAGCACATCCTGCGCGCACCGCAGAGTGGGCTGCTTGCCACACGCTATCGCGACCGGCTGATCCCGCAGGGCGCCATCGCCGCCAAGCTGACCGGCAGCGCGACTTCCAGCACCTGGAGTTCCGGCGCACTCGATCCGTAACGCCGAATGGCAGTTCGGCACCCACAAAAACGCCCGCACAAGGCGGGCGTTTTCGTGAGCGGCGAACTCAGTGGTGTTCGCGGGTGGCGCGGAAGGTGATGTCCGGCCAGCGCTCTTCCATCAGGCTCAGGTTCACGCGGGTCGGGGCCAGGTAGGTGAGGTGGCCGCCGCCGTCCACGGACAGGTTCTCGAAGGCCTTGTCCTTGAACTCCTTGAGCTTCTTCTCGTCCTTGCACTCGATCCAGCGCGCGGACCAGACGTTGATCTGCTCGTAGGCGCACTCGACCTTGTATTCCTCCTTCAGGCGGCTGGCGACGACGTCGAACTGCAGCACGCCGACGGCGCCGAGGATGATGTCGTTGTTGCGCTCGGGGAAGAACACCTGGGTGGCGCCTTCCTCGGCCAGTTCCTGCAGGCCCTGGCGCAGCTGCTTGGACTTGAGCGGGTCCTTCAGGCGCACGCGGCGGAACAGTTCCGGGGCGAAGTGCGGGATGCCGGTGAAGCCCAGCGCCTCGCCTTCGGTGAAGGTGTCGCCGATCTGGATGGTGCCGTGGTTGTGCAGGCCGATGATGTCGCCGGCGAAGGCCTCTTCCAGCTGCTCACGCTCGCTGGAGAAGAAGGTCAGCGCGTCGGCGATCTTCACGTCCTTGCCCAGGCGCACATGGCGCATCTTCATGCCCTTCTCGTACTTGCCCGAGCAGATGCGCATGAAGGCGATGCGGTCGCGGTGCTTCGGGTCCATGTTTGCCTGGATCTTGAACACGAAGCCGGAGAACTTCTCCTCGGTCGGTGCCACGGTGCGCTCGTGGGCGCCACGCTCCAGCGGTTGCGGAGCCCAGTCGACGATGCAGTCGAGCACCTGGTCGACGCCGAAGTTGCCCAGCGCGGTACCGAAGAACACCGGGGTCATCTCGCCCTTGAGGAAGGCGTCCTTGTCGAACTCGTGGCAGGCGCCCTGCACCAGCTCCAGCTCTTCGAGGAAGTTGTCGTAGAGGTCGCCCAGGTGTGCGCGTGCTTCGTCCGAGTCGAGCTTGTCGATGACCTTGGTCTCGATGCGCTCGTGGCCGTGGCCCGGCACGTAGACGATGATCTTGTCCTGGGCGAGGTGGTACACGCCCTTGAAGTCGCGGTAGCAACCGATCGGCCAGGTGATCGGCGCGGCCTTGATCTTCAGTACCGCTTCGATTTCGTCGAGCAGCTCGATCGGGTCGCGGATGTCGCGGTCGAGTTTGTTGATGAAGCTGACTATGGGCGTATCGCGCAGGCGGCAGACTTCCATCAGGGCAATGGTACGCGGCTCTACACCCTTGCCGCCGTCGAGGACCATCAGCGCCGAGTCCACCGCGGTCAGGGTGCGGTAGGTGTCTTCGGAGAAGTCTTCGTGGCCGGGGGTGTCGAGCAGGTTGATCATGTGCTCGCGGTAGGGGAACTGCATCACCGAGGTGGTGATGGAGATGCCGCGCTGCTTCTCCATCTCCATCCAGTCGGAGGTGGCGTGGCGGTCGGACTTTCGCGACTTCACGGTACCGGCGACGGCAATCGCCTTGCCCATCAGCAGGAGCTTCTCGGTAATGGTGGTCTTACCGGCGTCGGGGTGGGAAATGATCGCGAACGTGCGGCGCTTCGCGACTTCGGCGGCTTGGATGCTCATGGATGGGTGCCTGGTCGATTCGGTGAAGACGGGCGGCGAGCGGCCCGAAAAACGCGGGATTATAGCCTGATTCGAGGCGTCGCCGGCAGACCCGGCGACGCAAGGCGCTTGGCCTTTGGTGGGGCCTTCAGTGGTGGCTGTCGGCGACGGGCTCGGCGCCCTTGTAGATGCGCCGCACCAGCGGGCCGATGGACAGGCCCTGGAGCAGGATCGACACCAGCACCACCACGTAGGTCAGGCTGAGGATCAGGTCGCGCTGCTCGCCCAGCGGCAGGGACAGCGCCAGGGCTACCGAGACGCCGCCACGCAGGCCACCCCAGACGAGGATGCGGATGGTGCCGGCAGGTACCTGGCGGCGGCCGTTTTCCCGCTGGCGCAGCACGAGGATGGCCGGGGCGACGGTGAGCAGGCGCGAGATCAGCACCGCGCCGCCGAGGACGAAGGCAGCGACCACGTGCAGCCAGTTGAATGGCAGCAGGAGCAGCTCCAGGCCGATCAGGGCGAACAGCAGGGCGTTGAGGATCTCGTCGATCAGCTCCCAGAACTTGTCGATGTAGCGCCGCGTCTCGTCGGACATGGCGTACTGCCGCGCCTGGTTGCCGATGATCAGGCCGGCCACCACCATGGCGATCGGCGCCGACACGTGCAGCCGTGCCGCCAGTGCTGCGCCGCCGATGACCAGGGCCAGGGTCAGCATGACTTCCACCTGGTACTGGTCGATGCCACGCATCATCAAGAACACCCCGTAGCCCAGCGCTGCGCCGAACAGGATGCCGCCGATGGCCTCCTGCACGAACAGCCAGGCGATGGAGGACGCGGTGGGTGTCTCGCCGGCCAGCAGGATGCCCAGCAGGATGGTGAAGACCACCACGGCGGTGCCGTCGTTGAACAGCGACTCGCCGACGATGGTGGTGGCCAGCGGCTTGGGCGCGCCGGCGGACCTGAGGATGCCCAGCACCGCGATGGGGTCGGTGGGCGAGATCAGCGCGCCGAACAGCAGGCAGTAGATGAAGTCCACGTGCCAGCCGAAGAGGGCGAAGGTGTAGTAGGCCAGGTAGCCGATCACCGTGGTGGCGATCAGCACGCCGAAGGTGGCCAGCAGGCCGATGGGCCACTTGTAGTTGCGCAGGTCGGCGAGGTTCACGTGCAGCGCGCCGGCGAACAGCAGGGCGGGCAGGAACCAGGTCATCAGCACGTCGGAGAAGTCGATGCGGCTGATGATCTGCTGCATCTCGACTTCCAGGACCGGATAGCCGAGCAGCGACATGCCCTGGGCGATGAAGGAGAACACCAGGGCGGTGGCCATGACACCGATGGTCGGCGGCAGGCGGATGAAGCGGTAGTTGACGTAGGTGAGCAGGGTGGTCAGCGCGATGAACGCCGCAGCCAGATCAAGCATGGTGAAGGATCTCCGTGGTAGGCAAGACGCCGGCCCCGAGTGACCTATCCATGGGTCGGGGGCACGCGAAAGGAACCCGATGATAACCGCTGAGCGAAACCGCGTGCGTGTTCGCCGGGCGCATTCGGCGTTGGGCAAGTGCACCTGGGCGATGGTTCAGCCGGGTCGACGGTTCTTTTGAAAAAAACTTTGTCGCCCACAGCCCCCGGACCATGGGGGCTGACGCCGGTTTCGCCTGCGCGCGATGGCACAAAGATGGCAATTTTATTGAACGGATGGGCACGGACGGGGGTCCATCCCTTCGCGACGGTAATCCGCAAACGCATGCGCAAGTGCTTGATTCCCGTCGCGTTTAATCGCGGTCCCAGATGGGTTTCTGGACGGGATCGAGCGTCAAGTGAGCGGGGCGATGCCAGTCGCCGCGCACCCGAAGGGAGTCCCCCAACCATGGTGAAAACCACCACGGGCAAGGCCCTGTTCGGCGTCTGCTTCGCAGTCGTTGTTCTGGCTTTGCTGATCCACTGGATCACCCCCGCCACCTTGTGGCAGTACCGCGAAGACCTGCTGTTCTACCTGCAGGCGCACCTGGTCCTGGTGTTCGCATCCATGCTGGCCGCCGTTGCGGTCGGTATCCCCGCCGGCATCCTGCTCAGCCGGCCCGCCCTGCAAGGGCAGGCCGAACGCCTGATGCAGGTGTTCAACGTCGGCAACACCATCCCGCCGCTGGCCGTGCTGGCCATCGCCCTGGCGATTGTCGGGATCGGTAACGGTCCGGCGATCCTTGCCCTGTTCCTCGCCTCCTTGCTGCCCATCGTGCGCAACACCTATGAAGGCCTGCGCGCCGTGCCGGCCTCGCTCAAGGAAGCGGCCACCGGCATCGGCATGACCCCGCGCCAGGTGTTGCTGCGGGTCGAGTTGCCCAACGCGGTGCCGCTGATCATGGGTGGTGTGCGCATCGCCCTGGCGCTGAACGTGGGTTCCGCGCCGCTGGCCTTCCTGATCGGCGCCAACAGCCTGGGCAGCCTGATCTTCCCCGGCATCGCCCTGGACGACCAATCCAAGCTGCTGCTCGGAGCCGTGTGCACCGCGCTGCTGGCGCTGGTGCTCGATGGCTTGCTGGTGCTGTTCAGCCGGAGCGTACTGGAGCGGGGGCTGACGCAATGAACGGACTGGATTTCAAGGGAGCCGGCATGAAACGTCTGCTTGGCGCGCTGGGCTTGCTGCTCGCCGCCGCCACGGGAGCTGCGCACGCGGCCGATGTGATTCGCATCGGCGGCAAGCCGTTCACCGAACAGCGCATCCTCACCGCCATCACCGCGCAGTACCTGCAGAGCAAGGGCTATGAGGTGAAGGTCACCAACGGCCTGGGCAGCACCCTGGCGCGCAGTGCCCAGCAGAGCGGCCAGCTGGACCTGGTCTGGGAGTACACCGGCTCGTCGCTGATCGTCTACAACAAGATCAAGGACAAGCTGGATGCCCAGCAGTCGCTGGCCAAGGTCCGTGAGCTGGACGGCAAGAAGGGGCTGGTCTGGCCCAAGCCCGCACCGTTCAACAACACCTATGCCCTGGCCATGCCTGAGGAGCAGGCCGAGCAACTCGGCGTGCGCACCCTCAGCGACCTGGCGCGGGTGATGAAGGAGCAGGGCGCGAAGAAGACCCACCTGTTCGCCATGGACCCGGAATTCGCCGGGCGCCCCGACGGCCTTGGGCCGATGAGCGAGCTGTACGGCTTGCACTTCACCCGCGACGACGTGCGGCAGATGGATGCCGGACTGGTCTACACCGCGCTGAAGAATCGCCAGGTGTTCGTCGGCCTCGTCTACACCACCGACGGCCGCCTGAAGGACTTCAAGCTGCGCGTGCTGGAAGACGACAAGCACTTCTTCCCCTTCTACAACGCCGCCCCGGTGCTGCGCGCCGATGCGCTGCAGAAACACCCGGAGCTGAAGACCCTGTTCGAGCCCATCTCCGACCTGCTCGACGACAAGACCATGCAGGCGCTCAACGCCCAGGTCGACATCGAACAGGAGCCGCCGCAGCGCGTGGCGCAGAAGTTCCTGCGCGAGCACGGCCTGCTGGGCGACAAGGCCAAGCCTGTCGAGGAACAACACGCACAGGAGGAAAACTGACATGGACTTCATGACCGTGATTTCCCGCCTGGACTGGACCCAGGTCGGGCAACTGACGCTGCAGCACCTGATGCTGGTGTCCATCGCCGTGGGCCTGGCGATCATCGTCGGCGTGCCGCTGGGCGTGCTGATGACGCGCTTCCGCTGGCTCGCGGGCCCGCTGCAGGGCGCCGCCACCGTGGTGCTGACCATTCCGTCCATCGCGCTGTTCGGCCTGATGCTGCCGCTCTACTCGAAGATCGGCCAGGGCCTCGGCCCGCTGCCGGCGATCACCGCGGTGTTCCTCTATTCGCTGCTGCCAATCCTGCGCAACACCTACCTCGCGCTGACCAATGTCGAACCCGGCATCCGCGAAGCCGGCAAGGGCATCGGCATGACTTTCTGGCAGCGCCTGCGGATGGTCGACATCCCCATCGCCGTGCCGGTGATCCTCGCTGGCGTGCGCACCGCCGTGGTGATGAACATCGGCGTGATGACCATCGCCGCGGTGATCGGTGCCGGTGGCCTGGGCGTCCTCATCCTCAATTCCATCAGCCAATCCAACATGCCCATGCTGGTGGTCGGCGCCGTGCTGGTGAGCCTCTTGGCCATCGCCGCCGACCTGCTGCTGCAATGGTTGCAGCGTGCGCTCACCCCGAAGGGCCTGCGCCCGCAGACAGGAGACTGAACATGATCGAACTCGACCAACTGACCAAGACCTTCACCCTCAAGGACGGCAAGGAATTCCGTGCCGTGGACAAGGTCAGCCTGACTGTGGAGAAGGGCGAGATCTGCGTGTTCCTCGGCCCCTCCGGCTGCGGCAAGACCACCACGCTGAAGATGATCAACCGGATCATCCAGCCCACCTCCGGGCGCGTGCTGATCGACGGCCAGGACACCGCCGAACTGGACGAGGTGACCCTGCGCCGGCAGATCGGCTACGTGATCCAGCAGATCGGCCTGTTCCCCAACATGACCATCGAGGAAAACATCATGGTCGTGCCGCGCCTGCTCGGCTGGGACAAGCAGAAGTGCAAGGAGAAGGCGCGCGAGCTGATGGCCATGGTCAAGCTCGAGCCCAAGCAGTACCTCTCGCGCTACCCGCGTGAACTGTCCGGCGGGCAGCAACAGCGTATCGGCGTGATCCGCGCGCTGGCGGCCGACGCGCCGCTGCTGCTGATGGACGAGCCGTTCGGTGCGGTGGACCCGATCAACCGCGAGTCGATCCAGAACGAGTTCTTCGAGTTGCAGCGCAAGCTGGGCATGACCGTGATCATGGTCAGCCACGACATCGACGAGGCGATCAAGCTGGGCGACAAGGTGGCGGTGTTCAAGAGCGGCCGCCTGCTCCAGTACGATCACCCGGACACCCTGCTGGCGCACCCGGCGGACGAGTTCGTCAGCGCCTTCACCGGCCAGGACAGTACCCTCAAGCGCCTGCTGCTGGTGCGTGCCGAGGATGCCGCCGACAGCAGCATCGTCACCGCCAACCCGCAGACCAGCGTCGCCGAAGCGCTGGAGAAGATGGAGGAAGACGACCGCCGCTACCTGGTGGTGGTCGACGCCAGCGGCAAGGGGCTGGGCTATGTGCGCCGCAAGGACATGCGCCGCAAGGAAGGCGCGTGCAGCGACTTCCTCAACGAGTTCCGCGTCACCGCCAGCCACGACGAGCACCTGCGCATCCTGTTGTCGCGCATGTACGAGTTCAACAGCTCATGGCTGCCGGTGCTGGATGCCGAGGGGCAGTTCCTCGGCGAGGTGACGCAGGAGTCGATCGCCGATTACCTGAGCTCGGGGCGCTCGCGCGGGCGCAAGACCAACATCGTGTCGCCGGCGGAGGTGGCGCAGGCGTCGTAATCTGACACTCGTGATCTGACACTGTAGGAGCGAGCTTGCTCGCGAACCTGTTCCTCCGCTGTGGACGGTTTCCCTCTCCCCCCGCCCTCTCCCTGAAGGGAGAGGGAGCTATTCGAGCGCTCTGTCAGCCCAACGCTCGAGGATGACTCCTCAATTCTCGGCAGCTCCGATCAGTCCCCTCTCCCTTCAGGGAGAGGGTTAGGGAGAGGGCTCGCCCAGCTCCGATTTCCCTTGGTACACCCCTCACGAAATCCCCTCCGGCACCACCCATCCCGAACAGCTGAACTCCCCCCTCTGTCACCGGTCGTTAACTCAGTAGGACGATGATGCAGAAACGCGTCGAAAGCCCCGTTCTGTGCGGTATTCCGTGCATTTTGTTGAGTATCCGAAACAGTCAACCGGCAGTGCGACAAAGGGATGCGAAAAAGCGGCAATTCAGGGTTGAACTCAGGGACTTCAGGTCCTAAAGTTCGCGCCCGAACGTCCATGCTGGAAACGATCCATCCGGCTCAAGTACTGACGACGAGAGGCACCGGCTCCATTGACCGGTACCGGTGATACTCGGCGACATGCCTTGGGAAGTAGGCGAACCAAAGTGGGGAAACGGATTCGACGTTCAGCTTCACCCCTACGAATAACCTGTTCTGCCATTTGGAGTCCCAACCATGTCCATCAAGGTCGAGGATTACTTCGCCCCCGAAACCTTCCAGCGTATGAAGGCGTTTGCCGACAAGCAGGAAACCCCCTTCGTCGTCATCGACAAGCAGACCATCGCCGATGCCTACGATCAGCTGACCGGCTGCTTCCCGTTCGCCAAGATCTATTACGCGGTGAAGGCCAACCCGGCCACCGAGATCACCGAGTTGCTGCGCGACAAGGGTTCGAACTTCGACATCGCTTCCATCTATGAGCTGGACAAGGTGATGAAGACCGGCGTGCGCGCCGAGCAGATCAGCTACGGCAACACCATCAAGAAAGCCCGCGACATCCGCTACTTCTATGAAAAGGGCGTGCGCCTGTTCGCCACCGACTCCGAAGCCGACCTGCGCAACATCGCCAAGGCCGCGCCGGGCTCCAAGGTATACGTGCGTATCCTCACCGAAGGCTCCACCTCGGCCGACTGGCCGCTGTCGCGCAAGTTCGGCTGCCAGTCGGACATGGCCATGGACCTGTTGGTACTGGCCCGCGACCTGGGCCTGGTGCCCTACGGCGTGTCCTTCCACGTCGGTTCGCAGCAGCGCGACATTGGTGTGTGGGACGCGGCGATTGCCAAGGTGAAGGTCATCTTCGAGCGCCTGAAGGAAGAAGACGGCATCGAGCTGAAGCTGATCAACATGGGCGGCGGCTTCCCGGCCAACTACATCGCCAAGACCAACAGCCTGGAAACCTACGCGGAAGAAATCATCCGTTTCCTCAAGGAAGACTTCGGCGACGAGCTGCCGGAAATCATCCTGGAGCCGGGCCGCTCGCTGATCGCCAACGCCGGCATCCTGGTCAGTGAAGTCGTGCTGGTGGCGCGCAAGTCGCGTACCGCCGTCGAGCGCTGGGTGTTCACCGACGTGGGTAAGTTCTCCGGCCTGATCGAAACCATGGACGAGTCCATCAAGTTCCCGATCCATGTGGAGAAAGCGGGCGAGCTGGAAGAAGTGGTGATCGCCGGCCCGACCTGCGACAGCGCCGACATCATGTACGAGCACTACAAGTACGGCCTGCCGCTGAACCTGGCTGCCGGCGACCGCCTGTACTGGCTATCCACCGGCGCCTACACCACCAGCTACAGCGCGGTGGAATTCAACGGCTTCCCGCCGCTGAAGGCGTTCTACCTGTAAGCCATGCTGCACTGAAAAAGCCCCGCTGATGCGGGGCTTTTTCTTTTCTGGCGGCGTGGACGGGCGATGGACTGAATCCGCTGTGCACTGTTGTCGGAGCGAGCCATGTCCGCGATCGCGCCCATCGGGCGCTCCTGTAGGTTGAATCCATGGGTGGGGCCGAATGAAAAACGCCCCGCAGGGGCGGGGCGTTTCATCGCATCGCGGGAGACTCAACCCTCCTTGGGTTGCGTCTGCACCGGAGCCTGGGCCGTGGCGGGAGCCTCGGCGTCCTTGGCGATTTCCTGTTCCGGCGCGGCCTTGTCCTGCGGCAGCTTGTCGAACTCGTGCAGACCGTCCTTCTTGTACGGGTCGCCGATCCAGCGCGGGGCGGCGGCGAACTGCTCGTTCACCAGGCTCTTGGCCGGTTCGTAACGGTCGTAGCTCAGGCCGGCGAGGTCCGACAGGGTGTGGATCAGGTGCGAACTGCTGTAGGAGCGGTTGGCCACTGCCTGCAGGTCGCGCGGGTGTTCGGCCTGCCAGCTCGGCGAGGTCCAGACCATGAACGGAATGGTGTACATCGGCCGGGTCGGGTCCATCTCGTTGCGGCCTAGACGGTCGTGGTTGCCCGAACTGTAGACTTCCTCGCCGTGGTCGGAGAGGTAAAGCATGAAGCCGTTGGCGTTGGCCGCCGAATAGCGCTTGATCAGGCTCGATACCACGAAGTCGTTGTAGCGCACCGCGTTGTCGTAGAAGTTGTAGGTCTCCACCTGGTCATCCGACAGCGCCGAAGGGGCGCCCTGGCGGTCCTTGAAGTAGGCGAATTCTTCGGGATAGCGATAGCGGTAGTCCATGTGCGTGCCCAGCAGGTGGACCACGATGAACTTCTTCTGCGCCGGGTCCTTCAGGGCCTTCTCGAACGGGTCCAGCACCACGCCGTCGTACTGGCTGGCGTTCTGGTTGCGCTGGTTGTTCAGGTACGCCTGCTCGTCCGTCTGCTGGGAGAAGGTGGTGAGCATGGTGTTGCGCTTGGTCATCGTCTGCTGGTTGGTGATCCAGAAGGTCTTGTAGCCTGCCTGTTTCATCAGGTTGATCAGCGACGGATCGGTGAGGAACCTGTCCGGGTTCTGCTCATCGCCGAAGGTGAGGATCTGCTGCATCACCTCGATGGTGTAGGGGCGCGGCGCGACCACATTCTGGAACACGGTCAGGCCCTGGCCGCTGGCGGCGAGGGCGTCGAGGTTCGGCGTGGTGTCGCGG
This sequence comes from Pseudomonas sp. PDM19, assembly GCF_014852215.1. NCBI lineage: Bacteria > Pseudomonadati > Pseudomonadota > Gammaproteobacteria > Pseudomonadales > Pseudomonadaceae > Pseudomonas > Pseudomonas sp. PDM19. The sequence goes on from NZ_JACVBG010000003.1 coordinate 448,568, forward strand.
CCGTAGCCGTACAGGTGCATGTGCTGGCGGGTGGTGGATTCGCCCAGCACCAGGACCAGGGTGCGCGGCTCGTTGCCGCTGCTGTCCTTGAGGTTCTGCAGGGGCGGCAGCGAGGCGTTCTGTTGCAGCAGCTTCTGCATGTTGTCCAGCTGCTGGCGGTACTGGACGTAGCCGACCACCAACTGCCACGGTACCGCCGGCTCCATGCGCGACTGCACCTTCTCCACCGCCTGGGCGAAGGTGCGCTCCTGGGTGACCATCTGCTTGTAGAAGGGGTAGAACAGGTTCAGCACGACCAGCAGCACGGCCAGCGGCACACGGGCATAGGCCGGCATGCTGATCGGGCGGATGCGCTTCCACAGCACCACGGCGACCACGCTGTAGGCCAGCAGCGCCAGGCACAGCCAGAGGCTGAAGTACTGGCTGAAGTACTCGCCGGCTTCGGCGGTGTTCGACTCGAACATCACGAAGATGACGCTCTGCGAGAACTCCTGCTTGTAGATGCCGAAGTAGCTCAGGCCCACCAGCGAGGCGCCCCAGAGCACCAGGCCGATGACGGCGGCGATGCCCCTGGTGAAGCGCGGCAGCAGCAGCGGCGGTGCGAGCCACAGGCTGCTGAGGAAGAACGCGTCACGGAAGCCGGCAAAGCCGGTGGTGCCGCTGAATAGGATCAGCGCCTGGGTAACGCCGGAGAAGTACCAGAAGAACAGCAGGAGCCAGCCCAGGGCGGCCCAGTCCACGCGTTTGCGCGCTGCGGGGGATGTGGTGTTCGACACTTGCGCCTCGTCGTTACGTGGCGGCTGCCGAACACTCCGGCAGCCAGGGTAGCCGGCGAAGCTAGCAAAGCGGGCGTGAAAATTACGTCAAGGGGCGTCAGGCGACGCCCATCTGCTCGGCGAGGTGACGCAGGTCCGACTCGTCACCCAGTTCGGCGGCGCGCTGGAAGTAAGCCAGGGTCAGCTCGCGCAGGCTCGGCGGCATGGAGGCCGCCAGCTGCTGGCGGGCCACGCGCAGGAAGTTGAGGTTGCCGCCTTCCAGTGCGCGCTCCAGCCAGATGCGCGCGGCGGGCAGGTCGCCGCGTTCGGCGAGCACCGAGGCGTGGCTGAACTGGCCACGGAAGTCACCGGCCTCGGCCGACCGACGGTACCACTGGTGTGCCGCGTCCAGGTCGCGCGCTACCACCAGGCCTTCTTCGTGGAAGCGCCCGACCAGGTTCATCGACTTGGCGTGACCCAGGGCCGCCGCGCCCTGGTACAGCGCCAGTGCGCGGGCGTCGTCGCGTTCCACGCCGCGGCCGGTGGAGAGCAGGTTGGCGAGGTTGTACATCGCCCAGTCGAGCTTCTGCTGCGCGGCGATGGCGTAATGGCGGGCGGCGCCGGCCTCGTCCTTCGCGCAGCCCCAGCCGTGCTCCAGGCAGCGCCCGAGCATGTTGCGCGCCATGGCGTGGCCACGCTCGGCGGCGATGCCGAACCAGGTCAGGGCAAGGCTGACGTCCTGCTCGATGCCGTGGCCGTCGAGGAGAATCTGCCCGAGCAATGCCTGGGCTTCGAGGTCTCCCTCGCGGGCGCCGGTCACGATCAGGCGGGCGGTCTGTCGCGGGTCATCGGCAAGCTGGCCGGTGAGGTCTTCGACGTTGATTTCTTCGGTGCGACGCAGGACGAAACTCATGGCGGGTCAGACGTCCACCCAGCGGCGCAGCAGGTTGTGGTAGGTGCCGGTCAGCTCGATCAGCGCCGGATGGTCCGGCACGTCGCGGGTCAGCGCCTGGATCGACTGGTCCATCTGGAACAGCAGGGCGCGCTGGCTATCCTCGCGCACCAGGCTCTGGGTCCAGAAGAACGAGGCGATGCGTGCGCCACGGGTCACCGGGTTGACCTTGTGCAGGCTGGTGGCGGGGTAGAGCACCAGGTCGCCAGCCGGCAGCTTCACCTGCTGGGTGCCGTAGGTGTCCTGGATCACCAGTTCGCCGCCGTCGTAATCCTCCGGATCGCTGAAGAACAGCGTCGAAGACACGTCGGTGCGCACCCGCTCGCGGCCGCCCTGGGTGTCGCGCACGGCGTTGTCGATGTGGAAGTCGAACGAGCCGCCGCCGGTGTAGCAGTTGAACAGCGGCGGGAACACCTTGCTCGGCAACGCGGCCGACTGGAACAGCGGGTTGCTCCACAGGCGCTGCAGCATGGCTTCGCCGATCTCGCGGGCCAGCGGGTGGTCCTGCGGCAGTTGCAGGTTGTGCTTGGCGCGGGACGACTGATAACCGGCGGTGACCTTGCCGTCGGCCCATTCGGCCTGTTCCAGGGCGGCGCGGATGCGCGTCACCTCATCGCGGGTGAAGACGCCGGGAATGTGCAGCAGCATGGGCCGGTTCCATCAGTTTCGATAATTTGCCAATGATAATGATTTGCAACATATCGGTACAACCGGCATACCCCTACTTCCGACAGGGAGAAAGTGTAAAAGTTGTAAATCATGTGCGTATGGTAATGAATGTGAATTGATACAAATTCTCAGTTGCAATAAATTGCGCGGCCTTCATGAACCCCTGGGGAGGGAGTTTCGATGTCGCGTCAATCCACCGAGTTCGCCGGCAGCAAGCCGCGCCTTCTAGTCAGCGCTGTCGGCGTGGCGATCACCGCCATGTCCGGCGCTCAACTGGCCCATGCTGACGAAGCGCCGAAGAAGTCCGGCCAGGACGTGCTGTCCCTGGACGCCGACACTGTCGTCGGCACCCAGCAGCAGGACCCGACCACCTACAACGTGGAGAAGTCCTCCAACGAGAAGTACACCGCGCCGCTGCTGGATACGCCCAAGACCGTCACCGTGATCCCGCAGCAGGTGATCAAGGATACCGGCGCGCTGACCCTGCAGGATGCGCTGCGCACCACGCCCGGCATCACCTTCGGGGCGGGTGAGGGTGGCAACCCGGCGGGTGATCGCCCGTTCATCCGCGGCTTCAACGCCGAAAGCGACACCTTCCTCGACGGCATGCGCGACGTCGCCTCGCAGACCCGCGAAATCTTCAACATCGAGCAGATCGAAGTGAGCAAGGGCCCGGGTTCCGCCTACACCGGCGCCGGCTCCACCGGTGGCAGCCTGAACCTGATCAGCAAGACCGCCAAGCAGGCCGACTTCAACGACGCCAGCGTCGTGCTGGGCACCGACCAGACCCGCCGCACCACCCTCGACGTCAACCACATGCTGGGCGACAACGCGGCCTTCCGCCTGAACCTGATGAAGCACGATGCCAATGTCGCCGGCCGCGACGAGGTGAATGTCAGCCGCTGGGGCGTCGCGCCGACCATCACCTTCGGCTTCAACACGCCGACCCGTGCGACGCTGTCCTACTACCACCTGTCCACCGACGACATGCCCGACTACGGCATCCCGCTGACCCTGGCCGGGCGCAGCGAGCGCAACCCAAGCAAGCCGGTGTCCGTGGACAAGAGCAACTTCTACGGCCTGAACGACCGCGACTATCGCAAGAGCACCACCGATACCGGGACCTTCCGGATCGAGCACGACCTGAACGACAACCTGACCCTGTCCAACAGCTTCCGCCTGGTGCGCACCACCCTCGACTACATCGTCACCAACCCCGACGACAGTCGCGGCAACGTTGCCAACGGCCTGGTCTATCGCTCCTCGAAGAACCGCAACTCCACCTCCAAGGGCTGGGTCAACCAGACTGACCTGAAGTCCACCTTCGACACCGGCTTCGTCGGCCACACCCTGGTGACCGGTATGGAGTTCAGCTACGAGGACGTGCACAACCGCCCGTACGTGATCACTCCGGGCGGCGGCAGTGGCAACATCTGCACGCCATCGCTGATCGCCAGCGGCGACTGCACCAGCCTGAACAAGCCGACCCCGGGCGACCACTGGACCGGCAGCATCACCGACAGCGCCGCCTTTACCGACACCGACACCAAGACCGCCTCGGCCTACGTGTTCGATACCCTCAAGCTCAGCGAGCAGTGGGACCTCAACCTCGGCCTGCGCTACGACGACTTCGAGACCCGCTCCAGCGGTTATTCCACCGGGGGCCGCGGCTCGCCCGCCGGCGATTTCGACCGCCAGAACAACTCCCACTTCTGGAACTACCAGCTCGGTGTGGTCTACAAACCGGCGCCCAACGGCAGCGTCTACGCCGCCTGGTCCACCTCCAGCAACCCTAGCGGCGAGACTGCCGGTGAAGGCGGTGGCGACCTGGCCCTGGCCAACACCAACCTCGATCCGGAACGCAACCGTAACTACGAGATCGGCACCAAGTGGGCGTTCTTCGACGAAGCGCTGTCGCTCAATGCAGCGATCTTCCGCACCGACAAGACCAACGCCCGTGTTGCCTCGCCGGATGACTCCACCGTGCAGGTGCTCGATGGCGAGCAGCGTGTGCAGGGCGTCGAGCTGGGCTTCAGCGGCGCGCTGACGCCCAAGTGGAAAGTCTTCGGCGGCTACACCTACCTGGACAGCGAGATCCTCAAGTCCAGCGTGGCCAGCGACGAAGGCAACCGCATGCCACAGACCGCACAGAACAACTTCACCCTCTGGTCGACCTACGACGTGCTGCAGAACTTCACCGTGGGCGGCGGCGCCACCTACGTCGACGAGCAGTACGGCAACACCGCCAACAGCACCATGATTCCGTCCTACTGGCGCTACGACGCCATGGCCAAGTACGTGATCAGCAAGAACGTCGACCTGCAGCTCAACGTGCAGAACCTGACCGACAAGCGCTACTTCGACCAGGTCTTCAGCACCCACATGGCCCACGTGGCCCCTGGTCGCACCGCGCTGCTGGGTGTCAACGTCCACTTCTGAGAACGAGCTCCTTCCGTTGGGGCGCGCACCTCTGGCGCCCCGCCCCGGCCGATGCTCCTCGGCCGGGGCTTTTCTTTGTCCGGGGCTGGCGCCCGTACGGCGAAGGTAAGGCCAGGGTAAAGATTGTTAAATCGGCTGCGCTTGCGAGCCATTCTCATTAAAATGCCCGCCCTGCGTGAAGGGTCTGCGAAGGTGAAGCCGCGGTGTTGAAGAAAGTCCTGTTCCAGTTGCATTGGCTGTTCGGTATCAGCGCAGGTCTGGTGCTGGCGCTGATGGGCATCACCGGGGCGATGCTGTCGTTCCAGGATGAAATCCTGCGCGCCATCAACCCCCAGAGCCTGGTGGTGGAAAAGCGCGCCGAAGCCGTGCTGCCGATGGACGAACTGATCCGCCGGGTGGAGAGCGCCGAGCCGGGCAAGAAGGTTTCCTTCCTCTGGCTGAAGACCGAAGGCGTGGAGTCCGCGCGCATCTTCTTCAGCCCGCCACCGGGCCAGCGCCGGGGCGAATCGCTCTATGTCGACCCGTACACCGCGCAAGCTCTGCCCGCGCCAGTGGGCGAGGGCGCCTTCATGTTCATCATGCAGCTGCACCGTTTCCTCGCCGCCGGCGAAGTCGGCCAGCGGATCACGGCCGCCTGCACCCTGATCCTGATCTTCTTCTGCCTCTCCGGCCTGTACCTGCGCTGGCCGCGCAAGGCGCTGAACTGGCGCACCTGGCTGACCTTCGACTGGCGCAAGAAGGGTCGCGCCTTCAACTGGGACCTGCACGCCGTCGCCGGCACCTGGTGCCTGGTGTTCTACCTCCTGGCCTCGCTGACCGGCCTGTACTGGTCCTACGAGTGGTACCGCAACGGCCTGTTCAAGCTGCTCGACGACGCCCCTGCCGGCCAGGCCAAGGGCGGCCAGCGCGGCGGCAAACGTGGCCCGGCGCCCGAGGGTCCGCCGCCGGTGGTGGATGCCACGGCCATCTGGAACACCGTCGCGCAGACCGGCGGCCCCAACATGACTGCCTACAACCTGCGCCTGCCGCCGGTGAAGGGCCAGCCGGCCACCGTGTTCTATCTCCTCGATGATGCCGCCCACGAACGCGCCTTCAACGAGATGACCATCGACCCGGCCAGCGGCAAGCTGCTCAAGCACCGCCGCTACAACGACAGCAGCGCCGGCAAGCAACTGCTCACCAGCGTCTACGCCCTGCACGTGGGCAGCTACTTCGGCCTTACCGGGCGCATCCTGATGATGCTCGCGAGCCTCGCCATGCCGCTGTTCTTCATCACCGGCTGGCTGCTCTACCTCGACCGCCGCCGCAAGAAGCGCGCCGCGCAGGCCGCCCGTGGCGAATTGGGCAGCAACGCCGCTGGCGCCGACTCCTGGCTGGTGGGCTATGCCAGCCAGAGCGGCTTCGCCGAGCAGCTGGCGTGGCAGAGCGCCGGCCAGTTGCAGGCCGCCGGTTTGCCGGTGCGTGTCGAGCCGCTGGGCAAGCTGGATCGCGCGCAGCTGGAGCAGACCCGCAACGCGCTGTTCGTGGTCAGCACCTTTGGCGAAGGCGAGGCGCCGGACAGCGCCCGTGGCTTCGAACGCCAACTGCTGGGCCAGACCCTCGGCCTCAATGACCTGCGCTTCGCCATCCTGGCCCTGGGCGACCGCCAGTACGAACACTTCTGCGGCTTCGCCCGACGCATGCAGGGCTGGCTGCAAGGGCAGGGCGCGCGCCCGCTGTTCGACGGCGTGGAAGTGGACAACGGTGATGCCGCTGCGCTGCACGACTGGCAGGTCCGTCTGGCCGAACTCTCCGGCGCCGCGCCGCAAGTGGCGTTCACTGCACCAGCTTTCGAGGTCTGGACGCTGAGTGGTCGCGAACACCTCAACCCCGGCAGCCAGGGCGAATCCACCTGGCTGCTGCGCCTCACCGCGCCGAACGATTCGCAGATCGACTGGGCTGCCGGCGACCTGGTGGAAATCGTCCCGCGCCAACCGGACTTCCTCGTCGCCCGCTGGCTCGAACGCCTCGGCCTGGATGGCTCCGCCAGGGTGCAGGTGGATGGTCTGGCGCTGCCGCTGAAGGATGCCCTGGCCGGCTGCCTGCTGCCGGGCAACCTCGAGCACCTGGTCGGCCAGCATGGCCAGGCGGTTTACGACGCGCTGATCAAGCTCTCGGTGCGCCAGTACTCCATCGCCTCGTTGCGCAGCGCAGGCGCCCTGGAGCTGATCGTCCGCCAGGAGCAGCACGCCGACGGCTCGCTGGGCATCTGTTCCGGCTGGCTGACCGAGTACCTGCCCGAGGGCGGCAGCCTGCTGCTGCGCCTGCGGCGCAACCGCAGCTTCCACCTGACCGAGGAGGATCGCCCGCTGATCCTGATCGGCAACGGCACCGGTATCGCCGGCCTGCGCGCACTGCTGCAGGCGAGCGTGGCCGAGGGCCGGTCGCGTAACTGGTTGCTGTTCGGCGAGCGCAACATCGCCCACGACTTCTACTGCCGCGAGGAACTGGAAGGCCTGCTGGCGCGCGGCGAACTGCAACGCCTGGATGTCGCCTTCTCCCGCGACCAGGCCGAAAAGCTCTACGTGCAGGACCGCCTGCGTGCCAGCGGCGAAGTCCTCGCCCAGTGGCTCGACGACGGCGCGGCGATCTACGTCTGCGGCAGCCTGCAGGGCATGGCCGAAGGCGTCGACCGCGCCCTGCGCGAGATGCTGGGTGACGTCGAGGTCGAGGCGCTGCTGGAGAGCGGGCGCTACCGCCGCGATGTCTATTGATCCTGCGTCAGGGGGAGCCCACCGCGCTGGCCTGAACCTGTAGGAGCGGTCCATGCCCGCGACTCGCCGGCACCGCCGGCGTTGGCGTTCCGCACAGCCGTCGCCGGTACCTGCGGATTTCGCGGCCAGCGATGCACCTGCAAACGGATCGGTCCACGATGTCTTGAACGGTCCGCAAACAAAAAGGCCCCCGCGAATGCGGAGGCCTTTTTGATTTCAGGCGCGGCTCATATCCATAAGAACAGTGCCAGCACCGCCGCGAAGAAGCCCCACTTCTGCAGGTAGTACAGCTTGCGGTTGCGCTTCTTCAGCGCCTTGCCATGCAGGCGGATCTTGTACAGCGAGGCGAAGGCGCGGTTGATGCCGCCGGTCTTGTCGCCCGCGTCGTTGGGCGAAGCCGCTGCGGCCATCACGTTGCGGCTGAACCAGCGGTTGAACGCCGTCACCCAGCCGTATTTCAGCGGCCGCTCGATATCGCAGAAGAGGATCACCCGGTCGTGATCCGTGGTGTTCTCGGCGTAGTGGATATAGGTCTCGTCGAACACCACCGCCTCGCCGTCGCGCCAGTGGTAGCGCTCGCCGTCCACCTCGATGAAGCAGCCCGGGTCATTCGGCGTCAGCAGGCCCAGGTGGTAGCGCAGCGAACCGGCATAGGGGTCGCGGTGGCGCACCAGGCGCGAGCCCGGCGGCAGCTCGGCAAACATCGCCGCCTTCACCGACGGAATCTGCCGCAGCAGCTCGGTGGTCTTTGGGCACAGCGCGTCGGCGGACGGGTGGCTGTCGTCGTACCACTTCAGGTAGAAGCGCTTCCAGCCGGTCTTGAAGAAGGAGTTGAAACCCACGTCGTTGAGCTGGTCAGAACGCTTGATGCTGCCGGCGTCGCGCAGGTGCAGGGCTTCGCTGCGGATGGCTTCCCAGTTGTCGGCAAGCAGGCGCATCTCGGGGAATTCGTCGGTCGCCAGGTACGGCTGGCTCGGCACCCGTGAGAACAGGTACATCAGGCAGTTGATCGGCGCCAGGAAGCTGGAGTGGTCGCTCAGCTGGCGCGTGAATTTGTGGCGCACCCGCCCACGCAGGTGGACATAAACGATGCTCAGGCCGAAGGCGGCCAGGATGGCGGCTTTGATCATTCGGGGGGAGATTTCCACGGGTCTAGAGGCGGGATGGTACTCCTCCTGAGCGTGACTGAGTATTCTCCGAAGGCCAAAGGCCTGCAGGTGCTTTAACCTGTAGGAAATCTGGAAGGACGGCGATAGCGATGATCGAGCCCACCCCGTGTATCCTGCTCAACTGCGATATGGGCGAAAGCTTCGGCGCCTGGCGAATGGGCGACGATACCCACGCCATGCCTCTGATCGATCAGGCCAACCTCGCCTGTGGCTACCACGCGGGCGATCCGCTGACCATGCAGCGCACCGTTCGCCTGGCGGTGGAGCAGGGCGTCAGCATCGGTGCGCACCCCGCCTACCCGGACCTGGCCGGCTTCGGTCGCCGGCACATGAGCTGTTCGCCCGCAGAAGTCCACGCCCTGATGCTCTACCAGATCGGCGCGCTGGACGCCTTCTGCCGCGCCGCCGGCACCCAGGTGGCCTACGTGAAGCCCCACGGCGCGCTGTACAACGACCTGGTGCGCGACGATGCGCTGCTCGCCGCGGTGCTCGATGCCTGCGCCGCCTACCGCAAGCGCCTGCCGCTGATGGTGCTGGCCCTGGCCGACAACCGCCGCGAGCTGCAACTGGCTGACGCCGCCGACGTGCCGCTGATGTTCGAAGCCTTTGCCGACCGCGCCTACCTGCCCGATGGTCAGCTTGCCCCGCGCCGGCTGCCCAACGCCGTGCACCACGAGCCGCAGCGCATCCTCGACCAGGCCCTGGCCATTGCCCGTGGCGAGCCATTCCCGGATATCGACGGCAATCCGCTGCGCCTGCGCGCCGACAGCCTCTGCGTGCATGGTGATAACCCCGAATCCCTGGCGGTGCTGCGGCGCCTGCGTGGCCTGCTGGACCAGGCATGATCCGTGTCGAAGCCTTCGGCGCCACGGCGCTGCTGATCACCCTCGCGGAACAGCCCGACGATGCGCTGCCGCTGCGCATCGCCCGACTGGCCGAGCGCCTGCGTACCGAGCTGGGCGCGGCACTGACGGATTGTGTGCCGGGCTGGACCACACTGTTGCTGCACTACGACCTGTTGCGCACCGACCTCCCGCAATTGCAAAGCCGCGTGCAGGCCGCGCTGGCGGACTGGCCCGGCGATGCCCTGGCGAACGACGGCGGGCGCCTGCATGAAATTGCCGTGTGGTATGCCGGTGAGGACCTCGCCGAAGTCGCCCGTCTCTGCGGGCTCACTCCGGCGCAGGTGATCGATCTGCACGCTGGCCGCGACTATCGCGTCGGCGCCATCGGCTTCGCCCCCGGTTTCGCCTACCTCGGCGAGCTCGACCAACGCCTCGCCCTGCCGCGCCGGGCCACGCCGCGCACCCACGTGCCCGCCGGTAGCCTGGCAATCGCCGAGCGGCAGACGGCGGTTTATCCACAGGCGTCGCCCGGCGGTTGGCACCTGCTCGGGCGCACCGCGCAGCGCCTGTTCGATCCGCATCGGCAGCCGCCTTGCCCGCTGGCTGTGGGCGATTGCGTGCGCTTTGTGCCCATCGATGAGGCAGCTTATCGCGCGGCCGGTGGCGAGCCATGAGCCTGAAAATCATGGTTTGCGGCCTGCTCTGCCTGCTGCAGGACGGCGGCCGACGGGGCTGGCAGCACCTGGGCGTATCGCCCGGTGGCCCTGTGGACAAGCATGCGGCGGCCTGGGCCAATCGCCTGCTCGGCAACAGGCCGGGCGTGCCGTTGCTGGAAATCGCGCTGGGCGGAGTGGAGCTGGAAGTGCAGGCTGACACCTGGCTGGCACTGGCGGGCGCCGAGTTGCCGGCGACGCTCGATGGTAAGCCGCTACCGGGCTGGTCGCGCTTTCGCGTGAGGGCCGGGCAGCGCCTGAAGCTGGGCTTCGCCCGTACCGGGCAGCGGGGGTATCTCGCCGCTGCCGGAGGTTTCGCGGCGCAGCCGATACTGGGTAGCGTCGCGACCCAGATGCGGGAAAAACTCGGCGGTCTTGCCGGCAAGGGCCAGCCGCTCGCCGCCGACGATCTGCTGGAATGTGCCGCCTACGGCGAGCGTTTCACTCGCGGTGCCAGCGTGCCCTGGCCTTATCGGCCGGACTACCGCGAGGTGCCGATCCTGCGAGTGCTGCCTGGTCCGGATGCCTTCAGCGGGGAACAGCGCGAGGCCTTCTTCGAACAGCGCTGGCAGGTCAGCCCGCAGTCCGATCGCATGGGCGTGCGACTGCGCAGCGAAGCGCTGAACGCGCCTCGCCGGCAATGGTCGTTGGGGGTAGTGGAAGGCGCCATCCAGGTGCCGCCGGACGGCCAGCCGATCGTCCTGCTGGCCGACCGCCAGAGTATGGGTGGCTACCCGCTGCTGGGCGTGCTGCACCCGCTGGACATCGGCCGCCTGGCGCAATGCCCGGCGCACAGCGAAGTGCGCTTCACCCCGGTGAGCGTGGAACGTGCGCAGGCGGACCTGCGCACGTTCCTGCGCTTCTTCTGCGGCTGACATCAGCCCTCGAAGCGTTCACCGCGAAACACCCGGCGCGGATTGCCGCGTTCCAGATGGTGATGCACCAGCCGGCGTTCGGCGCGCAGCTCGCTGCTTGCCTGCTCCGCGCGTTCCTCCAGCTTGCGGGCGATCAGCAGCAGCGCCAGGCGCTTGTTGGCGTGCTGGCTGCGCTCAGTCTGGACCTTGACGCTCAGGCCGCTGGCAACGTGGGTCGCGCGTACTGCCGAGTCGGTGGTGTTGACGTGCTGCCCGCCGGGGCCGGAGGAGCGCAAGGTTTCGAAGCGTACTTCACCTTCGAGGCTGGCCGGTGGCGCACTGAAGCGCGCGCCGCCGAAGTACCAGTTCTTGCGCCCGTGATTGGCCCGGTAAGGGCTGGCGCAGACCCATTGCAGGGTGCCGCTCCAGTCCTCGGCCAGGGTTGCCGCCGAGTCACCGTCCAGCGCCAGCAGCACCGAGAGCAGGGTGCCTCGGCGCGGGCCGGCTTCTTCCTCGATCACGCGCACCTCGACACCGTTGGCCTCGGCCTCGCGCAGCAGGCGCTGCAGGGCCTTGGCCACGGCCAGTGCGCATTCGTCGGGCCCCTGGGCCGCGGAAAGTTGCAGCAGGATCATCAGCAGCACTCCCCGCGGGTCTTGTAGGTCAGCACCGGCTTCAGTCGCGCCAGTACCCGCAGCAGTCCTGCTTCACGCAGCGCGCCGACCACCGAGTCGATGGCCTTGTAGGCCTCCGGCGCCTCCTCGTAGATCAGCCCGCGATCGCCGCAGATCACCCGGCTGCCCAGCGCAGTACGGGCCAGCTGCTCGACGCGGTAGCGCGCCGAGAGACGGTCCTTGCACTCGCTGCGCATCCACTTGCGCCCCGCGCCATGGGCGAGGGAGAAGAGGCTGCGCGGATCGGCGACCGGTTCCACCAGGTAGCTGTAGTCGCCGCGCGAACCGGGGATGACCATCACCCCGCGATCCGCCGGCGTCGCGCCCTTGCGATGCAGCCAGCCGTCGACGCCTTCGACCTGCGCCGGGCTGACGAGGTTGTGGTTCACGTCCAGCACCTGCGAACCGTCCGCCCGCAGGCGATCGAGCATGCGCCGGGCGATCAGCTGGCGGTTGGCTTCGGCGAAACGCAGCGCGCCATCGTGGCGAGCCAGGTAGTGCGCGCAGGCGTCGGTGCCTTGTTCCAGGCCCTGGTGGCTGAAGCGATCGACCTGCTCGCGCAGGATGGCTTCGCCCAGGCCGCGCGAGCCGCTGTGCACCAGCAGGAGCAGGTGACGGCGGTCGAGGCCGAGGGCTTCGACGGCGACTTCGTCGTAGAGCTGATCGAGTTGCTGCAGCTCGGCGAAGTGGTTGCCGCCGCCGATGGTGCCCAGCGAATGTTCGTGGCCGCAGGGTGGCAGGCCGAAGCTCGCAATGCGCTCGCTCCAGTCTTCGTCCAGCGGGCCGTCGAGGTTGCCCAGGCGCTTTTCCAGCTTGTCCAGGTTCAGCTTGGCGGTGGCGATATCGGTGCGCCACAGCGACATGCCGCAGCCGATGTCGTTGCCCACCAGCGCCGGGTACAGGCGGCCGGTGGAGAAGAACGCCGCGCCGATCGGGTAGCCGCGACCGGGGTGCAGGTCCGGCATGCCGGCGACACGCTGCATGCCCGGCAGGCGGGCGGTGGTTTCAAGTTGCTGGATCGCTTTACCTTCGATCCAGGTGTCGTCCGCGGCGATCAGGGTGATGCCGTCGGACAGATTTTGGATGCAATTGCCCATTGTCCAATCCCATGAGGAATGAAACGAAAAAAGAGGATGGGGGCAGGCCGGAGCCGGGCAATGCGGTGCCGCCAAAAGGGGCGGCGGGGAAGCGATTACGCCAGACGCGACCTGCAAAGGGTGATCAGTGCTTGCATGATGTCTCTCCTTTGCTGTCGGTGGATGGGAAGGCTGCGAATGATAGGCGCACGGCGGCGCGCGCGCAATCTTCGCTATTTCGGCAGGTGGCGCAGCGGCAGGGGCGCCGACTCCTTCACCGTCTGGATGGCGAAGTTGCTGCGGATGTCGCTGACGCCCGGCAGCTTGAGCAGGGTACCGGTGAGGAACTGCTCATAGGCGCGCAGGTCGGGCAGCACCACTTGCAGGAGGAAGTCCGACTCGCCGCTGACCAGGTGCACCGAGATGACTTCCGGCAGGTCGATCACGGCCTGGCGGAAGGCGGCGGCGCTGGTGTCACTGTGGCGCTCCACTTTCACCCCGACGAACACGGTCAGCCCGAGGCCGACTTCGTCGCGGCCCAGTTCGGCGTGGTAGCCACGGATCATCCCGGCCTCTTCCAGCAGGCGCACCCGGCGCAGGCAGGGGGAGGGCGACAGGCCGATCTCCTCGGCCAGTTCGACGTTGCTCAGGCGGCCATCGCGCTGCAGGGCGGCGAGGATGCGGTGGTCGTAGGCGTCCAGTTTCGGGTTTGGCATGAGTGGCTACTGTTTAAGCTTGAGACTGGCAGAGTATGCCAATTGTTAGCGTCAGACTGGCTGAATACGCAAGCACCTGCCTCGGCCTTCAGGCATAGAATTCCTATCCGCAATGACTTCTTCGGAGTGGCTCTTGTGGATATCGGCGTCTTCCTGCTGGCCCTGGCGATGGTCTACCTGCTGCCGGGGCCGGACATGATTCTCCTGCTGCACACCGGTGCCCGCGACGGCTGCCGCGCGGCTCTGGCAACAGCCCTGGGGTTGGGCTTGGCCCGTGGCTGCCACGTCGCGCTGGCGGCGACCGGGCTGGCGCTGCTGTTTCGCACTGCACCTTGGACCTTCGATGTGGTGCGCATTGGCGGTGGTCTCTACCTGGCGTGGATCGGCCTGCAACTGCTGCGTGCGCCGGTCGGTCTGCCGGTGGCGACGGGCGCGGCCGGGTTATCCACAGTCAGCTACGGGCGCGCCTTCCGCCGCGGCCTGCTGACCAACCTGCTCAACCCCAAGGCGCTGCTGTTCTGCTCGGTATTGCTGCCGCAGTTCATCCACCCGCAGAACGGCCCGCTGGCGTTGCAGTTCGCCTTGCTGGGCGGCGTGCTGGTGGTGGTCGGGTTGGGCTTCGACAGCTTCTACGCCGTCAGTGGCGAGCGCATGGGGCGCTGGCTGGCGCGGCACCGGACGATGCAGCGTGTTCAGCAGTGGGGCTTCGGCGGCATCCTGCTGGGCTTCGGCGTGCGCCTGGCGCTGATCCGCGATTTGTAGCAGCGCGGATCAGAGGTCTTCCGGCTGGATTTTCCACAGCCGCGCCACCGAGGGCTTCTGCGGATTGCGCGCGACCACCAGCAGGCCCAGGTCCTTGCCGCGCAACTCGCGCAGCAGTTGCGCGCCCATGCGCTGTTGCAGGCTCTCGGCAAGATGCCCGAGGGCGATGGCTGCCGCTGTCGGGTGCGTGGCGACCGGCACGTAGCTGCCGTCGTCCATGTCCAGCACCACATGCTTTTCGCCGGGCTCCGGCGTAGGGAGGTGCAGGCTGGTCTTGAGCAATTGCGCCATGGCTTCGTCGCGCTGGGCGGCCGTCAGTTGTCCCGGTGGCAGTGCGCGTTCCAGGGCGAAGAATTCATCCCTGGGCTCGACCTTCGGTTTGGCCTCGGCCGACGGCTGGGTGGGAGCCGCGGCACGAACCGACGCGGGCAGTGGCTTTGGCGCTGGCGGGGGCGGCGCACTGAAATCCAGCTCCTCCTGATCGAGACCGTCCCAGTCGATTTCGTCGAGTTCGACGTCCTCCGCTGGCGCTTTCTTCTTCGCCGCCGGCTTCTTCCGCGACTTCACGGCCGCGCGCACGTCCATCCGTCGCTGACGCTTCCACTTGTGCAACTGGACGTTGGCGACGATGGCAGTGACGAGGATGAGCAGGAGGTAGAACAGCAGCATGGAGGATCGTGGCCCTGTGGATAACGGCCACGGCGTGCAGGCAGTGGCGGGGTGCCACCCTGGCGGGATTGTCTGGATCAGGCGATAGGCCTGTTCCGGCTGCGTCGTAGGACGCAGCTGTTTCCGAAAGAGGGGCCGGTCTATGACCGGCCCGTTTCGTATCAGTTCAGGAACTGCTCCGCATGGTGGCAGGCCACCTGGCGCTCATCGAGCAGACGCAGTTCCGGCACCTCGGTCTTGCAGCGCTCGGTCGCATACGGGCAGCGCTTGTGGAAGGCGCAGCCGGTGGGCGGATTGAGTGGGTTGGGGAGTTCACCCTGGATCTTGATCTTGGGCTTGTCCGGATCGGGGTGGATGGCCGGGGTCGCCGACAGCAGCGCCTGGGTGTAGGGGTGCAGCGGGCGCTCGTAGAGCTTGTCCGCCGGGCCCATTTCCGCCGGGCGGCCGAGGTACATCACCAGCACGTCGTCGGCCACGTGGCGGACCACGGCGAGGTTGTGGGAGATGAACACGTAGGCGGTGCCGAACTCCTGCTGCAGGTCCATGAACAGGTTGAGCACCTGCGCCTGGATCGACACGTCCAGCGCCGAGGTCGGTTCGTCCGCCACCAGCACCTTGGGCCGCAGCATCATGGCGCGGGCCAGGGCGATTCGCTGGCGCTGGCCGCCGGAGAACATGTGCGGGTAGCGCTGGTAGTGCTCGGGGCGCAGGCCGACCTGCTTCATCATCGCCTGCACGCGCTCGCGGCGTTCGGCGCGGGACAGGCTGGTGTTGATGACCAGCGGCTCGGCCAGCTGGTCGCCGATCTTCTGCCGCGGGTTGAGCGAGGCGTAGGGGTTCTGGAAGACCATCTGCACATCGCGGCGCAGTTGCTTGCGGGTGTCGTGGTCGGCGCCTTTCACCTCGTGGCCGGCGATCTGCAGGGAGCCGGAAGTGGGTTCCTCGATCAGGGTCAGCGCGCGGGCGAGGGTGGATTTGCCGCAGCCGGACTCGCCAACCACGGCGAGGGTCTTGCCGGCCTGCAGGTCGAAGGACACACCGTTCAGCGCGCGGACCAGGGCGTGCGGCTTGAACAGGCCCTGGGAGATTTCATAGTGACGGGTCAGGTCGCGGGCGGTCAGGACGGCGCTCATCGGGCCACCTCGGTGTTCAGGTTGAGCGGGTAGAAGCAGCGCACGGCGCCGCGCTCATGGGCTTCGAGGGCAGGGCGCACGCTGCGGCAGTTGTCCTGCACGTAGGGACAGCGCGGCGACAGCAGGCAGCCCTGCGGGCGGTCGTACTTGCCGGGGACGATGCCGGGCAGGGTGGCCAGGCGTTCCTCGCCGGCGCTGTGCTCGGGGATCGCCTTGAGCAGCGCCTCGGTGTACGGGTGCGTCGGCAGGTCGAACAGCGCCGGTACCTCGCCGATCTCCACCGCTTGCCCCGCGTACATCACGCAGACGCGCTGGGCGGTCTCGGCGACCACAGCGAGGTCGTGGGTGATCAGGATCAGCGCCATGCCCTGGTCGCGCTGCAGGTTGAGCAGCAGCTCCATGATCTGCGCCTGGATGGTCACGTCCAGCGCGGTGGTGGGCTCGTCGGCGATCAGCAGCTTGGGCTCGCCGGCGATCGCCATGGCGATCGCGACGCGCTGGCTCATGCCGCCAGAGAGTTGGTGCGGGTAAGCGTCCAGGCGCTGCGCGGCGCCGGGGATCTCCACCCGTTCGAGCAGTTCCAGGGCGCGCTGGCGCAGCGCCTTGCCGCGCAGGCCGAGGTGCAGCTTGAGCACTTCCTCGATCTGGTAGCCGACGGTGAAGCTGGGGTTGAGGGCGGTCATCGGGTCCTGGAAGACCATGGCGATGTCCTTGCCGACGATGCGCCGCCGCTCGCGTCCCTTCAGGCGCAGCATGTCGGTGCCGTCGAACTGCATGGTGTCGGCGGTGATGATGCCGGGGGCGTCGATCAGGCCCATCAGGGCCATCATGGTCACCGACTTGCCGGAGCCGGATTCGCCGACGATGGCCAGGACTTCACCCTTGTCCACCGAGAGGTCGAGGCCGTCCACCACCGGGACGGCGTTGCGGTCGCCGAAGCGGACCGAAAGATTGCGCAGGTCGAGGAGGCTCATACGGCGGTCTCCATCAGGCTTTTCTTGTTGTGATCGGCGATCTTGAGGCTGTGCATGGTCACTGTCCTCACGCCGCGTTCTTCAGCTTCGGGTCCAGCGCATCGCGCAGGCCGTCGCCCATCAGGTTGATTGCCAGCACGCTGAGCAGGATGGTCAGGCCGGGCAGCGAGACGACCCACCAGGCGCGCTCGATGTAGTCGCGCGCGGAGGCCAGCATGGTGCCCCACTCGGGCGTCGGCGGCTGTACACCCAGGCCGAGGAAGCCCAGTGCGGCGGCGTCGAGGATTGCCGAGGAGAAGCTCAGGGTGGCCTGCACGATCAGGGGCGCCATGCAGTTGGGCAGCACGGTGACGAACATCAGACGCAGGGTGCCGGCACCGGCCAGACGTGAGGCGGTGACGTAGTCGCGGTTCAACTCGCCCATCACGGCGGCGCGGGTCAGGCGCACATAGGCCGGCAGCGAAACGATGGCGATGGCGATCACGGTGTTGATCAGGCCCGGGCCGAGGATGGCGACGATGGCCACCGCCAGCAGCAACGAGGGCAGGGCCAGCATGATGTCCATCAGGCGCATGATCACCGGGCCCAGGCGGGTCGGCGAGAAGCCGGCGAGCAGGCCGAGGAAGATGCCGGGGATCATCGAGATCAGCACCGAGGTCAGGCCGATCATCAGCGACAGGCGCGCGCCGTGCATCAGGCGCGAGAGCAGGTCGCGGCCCAGTTCGTCGGTGCCCAGCAGGAACTGCGAGTTGCCGCCTTCGAGCCACAGTGGCGGGGTGAGCAGGAAGTCGCGGAACTGCTCGCTTGGGTCATGGGGCGCGACCCACGGCGCGAACAGCGCGCAGAACACGATGACCAGCATGAACAGGAGGCCGCCGACCGCGCCCTTGTTGCGCGAGAAGGCATGCCAGAATTCTTTCAGCGGGGACGGGTAGACCAGGCTCGGGTCGCTGGCGGGAGCTTTGGCGTTGGCATTCATGGCGTCGGCTCCGGTTAGCGTTGATGACGGATGCGTGGGTTGGCGAGGCCGTAGAGGATGTCCACGATGAAGTTCACCAGGATCACCAGGGTCGCCACCAGCAGGATGCCGTTCTGCACCACCGGGTAGTCGCGGCGGCCGATGGCGTCGATCAGCCACTTGCCGATGCCGGGCCAGGAGAAGATGGTCTCGGTCAGCACCGCACCGGCGAGCAGCGTGCCGACCTGCAGGCCGAACACGGTGAGTACCGGGATCATGGCGTTGCGCAGGGCGTGCACGAACACCACGCGGGCCGGCGACAGGCCCTTGGCGCGGGCGGTGCGCACGTAGTCCTCGCGCAGTACTTCGAGCATCGAGGAGCGGGTCATCCGGGCGATCACCGCCAGCGGGATGGTGCCCAGCACGATGGCCGGCAGGATCAGGTGGCGCACGGCGTCCATGAAGGCGCCTTCTTCATCCGACAGCAGCGTGTCGATGAGCATGAAGCCGGTCTTCGGCTCGATGTCGTAGAGCAGGTCCAGACGCCCGGAAACCGGCGTCCAGCCCAGGGAAACGGAGAACAGCATGATGAGGATCAGGCCCCACCAGAAGATCGGCATCGAGTAGCCGGCCAGGGAGATGGTCATCACCCCGTGGTCGAACAGCGAGCCTCGCTTCAAGGCGGCGATCACCCCGGCGAGCAGGCCGAAGACGCCGGCGAACAGCAGGGCAGCCAGGGACAGCTCGAGGGTGGCGGGGAACAGGGTGAGGAACTCGTGCCAGACACTGTCGCGGGTGGTCAGCGACTCGCCGAGGTTGCCCTGGGCGAGGTTGCCGACGTAGTCGAGGTACTGCTGGTAGAGGGGCTTGTCGAGCCCCAGGCGGTGCATGGCCTCGGCATGCATCTGCGGATCGACGCGGCGTTCACCCATCATCACTTCCACGGGGTCGCCCGGAATCAGGCGGATCAGCGCGAAGGTCAGCAGGGTGACGCCGAAGAAGGTCGGGATCAGCAGACCGAATCGACGTGCGATGAAACTGAGCATGGTGGTTGGGGGCTCCTCACCGAGCGGCTACCCGTCGGATCACGACGGGCGCCGGTTTCTTATGACTTTGCCGATTACTGGATCTGAACGTCGGCGAAGTTGTTTTTTGTCAGCGGGCTGATGGTGTAGCCCGAGATAGTGCTGCGGCGCACATTGAACAGCTTAGGATGTGCCAGGGGAATCCATGGGGCCTGCTCGTGGAATATGGATGTCGCCTTTTTGTAAAGTTCCGCCCGTTTTGCGTTGTCGCTGGTCTGGCGGGCTTCCTGGATCAGCGATTCGAAGTCCTGATCGCACCAGAAAGCATGGTTTTCGCCTGATTTCGCTGCCGCACAACTCAGGTTGGGCGAGAGGAAGTTGTCCGGGTCGCCGTTGTCGCCGGCCCAGCCGCCATAGAGCGAGAGGTCGTGCTCGCCGGCCTTGATGCGCTTGATCAGTTCGCCGAACTCCAGGGTGCGGATGTCCAGCGTGATGCCCACCTTGGCCAGATCCGACTGCAGCATCTGTGCCATTTGCGCCGCATTGGGGATGGTCGAGGAACTGCCGTTGCGGGTGAACAGGGTCAGCTTGAGGTTCTCCACGCGCGCTTCCTTGAGCAGCGCCCTGGCTCGTTCAGGATCGTACGGCCAGTCCTGGATGTCTTTGTTGTAACCCAGCAGGGAGGCGGGGTACGGGTTGATGGCCGGCGTGGCCGCTCCATTCCCGTAGACGGCATCCAGCATGGCCTTCTTGTCGAACGCCAGATTGATGGCCTGGCGCACGCGCACGTCGTCCAGCGGTTTGTGCCGGGTGTTCAGGGCGACATAGGTCGTGAGCAGCGCGTCGATGCTGTCCACTGCGAGGTTCTTGTCCTGCTCCAGGCCCGGCACGTCCGATGGCTTGGGGTAGAGCGCGATCTGGCACTCGTTGCGGCGGATCTTCTGTAGTCGGACGTTGGAATCCGGGGTGATGGCGAAGATCAGGTTGTCGATCTTCGGCGTGCCGCCGAAGTAGTCCGGGTTGGCGCGGAAACGAACCTGGGCGTCCTTGGCGTAGCGGTTGAAGACGAAGGGCCCGGTGCCGATGGGCAGGTTGTTGAGCTGGCCCTGCTTGCCGGCGGCCAGCAACTGGTCGCCGTACTCGGCCGAGTAGATGGAGGCGAAGTCCATCGCCATGTCGGCCAGGAACGGCGACTCCGGGTGGTTCAGGGTGAAGCGCACGGTGAGGTCGTCGAGCTTTTCCACCGACTTGATCAGTTCGCGCATGCCCATGGCGTCGAAGTAGGCATAGCCGCGCGCGGACGATTCGTGCCAGGGGTGCTTCGGGTCCAGCGGACGCTGGAAGGTCCAGAGCACGTCGTCGGCGTTGAGGGCGCGGGTGGGCTTGAAGTAGTCGGTGGTATGGAACTTCACGTCCGGGCGCAGGTGGAAGGTGTAGGTCAGCCCGTCGGGGCTGACCTCCCAGCTTTGCGCCAGCGAAGGCACCACTTCGGTGGTGCCGGGGCGGAAGTCGGCCAGGCGATTGAAGACGGTCTGGCCGCTGGCATCGGCGGTGACCGCGCCGGTGTACTGGACGATGTCGAACCCTTCCGGGCTTGCTTCGGTGCAGACCACCAGGTTCTGCGCCAGGGCGGTGCCGCTGCCGAGCGCGAGCAGAAGGGGGATCAGACGCGGGATGGGCATACCGGTTCTCCTTACAGCAGGTTGAACGGGAAGTTGCTGACCAGGCGGATCTCGTTGACGCTGCCGTCCGCCTGATTCTGGCTCGCCAGGTGCTTCATGTAGGTCACGCGGAAGCTGCTGCTCTTGAGCGGGCCGTCCTGCAGCGTGTAGCCGGTGGAGAGGCCGAGCTCGTGGTGCTTCTCGTCGTCCATGGCACGCACGTTGTAGCCGCTCACGCCGTTGCGGTCGCCGTCGTAGTGAGTGCCGTCGATGCCCCAGCCCTTGGCGTACCACGCCATGGTGGTCAGGCCGGGCACGCCGAAGGCCGCCCAGTCGGTGCTGTAGCGCAGCTGCAGGGACTTTTCGTTGGGACCGTTGTAGTCGGAGAGCAGGGAGTTGGCCAGGTAGATGGCCGCAGTCTCGTGCACGTAGTCGAAGTACTCGTCGCCACGGATCTGCTGCCAGCCCAGCAGCACGGCATGGGCGCCGTGGGTGAGGGTGAAGGCGAGGCTGTAGGCATCGTTGTCGATGTAGCCGGCCTTGCGCTCGCCGGTGTCGCCGGTGTGGTAGTAGTTCAGGCTGGTATTCAGTGCCAGGCTGGATGGATCGCCCAGGTCGTGGGACGCGCCGAAGTAGTACTGGTTCCAGATGTCTTCGAAGTGCGCGCCGTAAGCGGTGAGCTTCAGTTCCTTCATCGCCTGGTAGCTGCCGCCCAGGTAGCTGAAGTGGCTGCCGGAAAAGTCCTGCGCACCGTACTCGGTGGTCAGGCGTTCGCTGCCTGCGCCGGTGCGCGGGCTGGCGCGGGTGAAGCTGCCAGCCTGGACCTGCAGGCCTTCCAGCTCTTCGCTGAGGAGGCTGACGCCATCGAAGGACGAGGGCAGGGCGCGGTTGTCGTTGATGTTGAAGACCGGGGTCTCGGTCTGTTGGCGACCCGCGCGCAGCTCGGTGTTGGAGGCGCGCAGCTTCAGGTTGGCCACGCCCATCTTCGACCACTGCGGCACGGCATCCCCGTCGCTGTCGGTCAGGGTGCGCGTACCGCCGCCAGCGATGCGTCCGTGGCCGCGTTCCAGGGCGATCTCGTTGAAGGCGGAGGCGTCCAGACCAACGCCCACGGTGCCCTGGGTGTAGCCGGAGCTGTACTTGAGCTGGCTGCCCTGGGTCCAGGTGTAGCGGCTGTGGGTCGGCTCGGTATAGCCGTCCTTCTTGATGTTGAAGTGGAAACTGTCCTTCATCTGCTCGCGGGCGGCGAAGTTGCGGGTGCTGAAGGTCAGGCTCTGGCCTTCGACGAAGCCTTTCGCGCCGGCCTGGCCCTTGACCACCACTTCGCTGGCGCGGCGGGTTTCGTCTGGGGGCAGATCGTCCTCGTCGGCGAATGCCTGGCCCAGCGGGGAGCCCAGGACGGCGAGTGCCAGAAGCGTGCGGGTGAATACGTGATGCTGCATGAGTTGCTCCTTGTTGTTGTCGGTTTTCCTAGCAACGAATGCATCCCCTCCGCCCATCGGAGAGATGGGGGAGCCGGCAGGCGGAGGGGAAGACGGGATGTGCCGCCCGGTCTGCGCCGGGCTGGCGTTCAGGCGGCCGTGGCCGCCGGTGTCGAGTCGGCGATCAGGGCTGGTTGGCCACGCCGTAGAAGGAGTTGCGCCCGAAGGGGCTGATCAGGAAGCCCTGCACCGATTTGCGCATGAGCTGGTAGACGGTGGAGTGGGCGATGGGGCTGATCGGCAACTGCTGCGCGAGGAGTTGCTGGGCCTTCTGGTACAGGGCCACTCGCTGGTCGTGGTCGGTGGTGGCCTTGGCCTGGCGCACCAGCTTGTCGTAGGCGGCGTCGCACCACTTGGAGACGTTGTTGCCGCTCACCGAATCGCAGCCGTAGAGGGTGCCCAGCCAGTTGTCCGGATCACCGTTGTCGCCGGTCCAGCCGAACAGCATGGCGTCATGCTCGCCGGCATGGGCACGCTTGATGTACTCGCCCCACTCATAGGTGACGATCTTCGCCTTGATGCCGACCTTGGCCCAGTCTGCCTGGATCATCTCGGCCATCAGCTTGGCGTTGGGGTTGTACGGGCGTTGCACGGGCATCGCCCAGAGGGTGATCTCGGTTCCTTCGGCCACGCCGGCTTGCTTCAGCAGCGCCCTGGCCTGCTCCGGATCGTAGGCCTGGCCCTTGATCGATTGGTCATAGGACCACTGGGTCGGCGGCATGGCGTTCACCGCCAGCTGGCCAGCGCCCTGGTAGATCGCGTCGATGATCGCCTGCTTGTTCAGCGCCATGTCCAGCGCTCGGCGCACATCGGTCTTGTCCAGCGGAGCGTGGGTGACGTTGTAGGCCAGGTAGCCGAGGTTGAAGCCTGGCTGCGACGGCATGTTCAGGTTCGGGTCCTGCTTCAGCGCCTCGAGGTCCGCCGGGCGCGGGTTCAGGGTGATCTGGCATTCGCCGGCCTTGAGCTTCTGCATGCGCACCGAGGCGTCGGTATTGATGGCGAAGACCAGGTTGTCGACCTTCACGTCCTCGGGCTTCCAGTAATCCTTGTTGCCCTTGAAGCGGATCATCGCGTCCTTCTGGTAGCGGCTGAACACGAACGGACCGGTGCCGATGGGCTTCTGGTTGATCTCGCCGGGCTTGCCCTGTTTGAGCAACTGGTCGGCGTATTCGGCGGACTGGATCACCGCGAAGTTCATTGCCAGGTTCTGCACGAAGGCCGCGTCGACCTCGTTCAGGGTGAAGGTCACGGTGTGCTCGTCGACCTTGCCGACCCTGGCGATGTTGCGATCCAGGCCCATGTCGGTGAAGTACGGGAACTCGGTTGGGTACGCCTTGCGGAACGGCTGCTCCTTGTCGAGCATGCGGTTGAAGGTGAACAGCACGTCGTCGGCGTTGAATTCGCGGGTCGGCTTGAAGTAGTCGGTGGTGTGGAACTTCACACCCGGGCGCAGGTGGAAGGTCCAGGTCTTGCCGTCGGCGGAGGTTTCCCAGCTTTGCGCCAGGGCTGGCTGGGCTTCGGTGCCGCCGCGCTGGAACTGCACGAGGCGGTTGAACAGGGTTCCGAGGTGGCGTCGTAATCGGTGCCGGTGGTGTATTGGCCGGGGTCGAAGCCCGCCGGGCTGCCTTCGGAGCAGTACACCAGGCTGGAGGCGGCCTGAGCCGCGGAGCCGGCGAGCAGCAGCCCGCCGAAGGCGAGTGCGTGCAGGGGATTACGTCGCATCTTGCGCATTGCCTGACCTCATTCTTGTTTTTCTGAGGGGGCCGGCGAACCGATGGGGTTTGCAGCCGGCCTGGTCGGACTGGTCCGGATTAGGCCTATCCATTCATGGTCGGGCTGTGCCCGGCCACGCCGCGCCGAAGTTAAGTCAGGCTGAAATTAAGTTCAACTTAAAATTCAGTGGTACTGAAAATTTTGCCAGTCTGTGAATCAGGTGGCGGGATGTTCGCCGAACAGCGGAAGGGTGGTAACGGTGAGCATTTCCGCCACGCTGTCGCCGACATTGCGCAGGCAATGACGCTTGCCGGAGTCGAAGTGTACGGAGTCGCCGGGGCCCAGCGGATAGGTGTGGCCATCGATGTCGTAGGCGATACGCCCGGTGAGGACGTAGGCGAATTCCGAGCCGTCGTGGGTGATCAGTTCGGATTCGTAGCCCACCGGGACAGTCACCTTCACCGCGTTCAGCTGGTTGCCGGGGAAGCTGCTGGACAGCCGCTCGTAGCTCAGTGGCTGGCCTTCGATGGTGTAGCGCACGCGCTCGCCCTGGTGCGAGTCCGGCGGGATCTGCTGCGGAGAGTCGAAGAGGGCGTTGAGCGGTACGTCCAGCGCCTTGGCGATGCTCGCCAGGGAAGACAGCGAGACGCCAGTGAGATTGCGCTCGGCCTGCGACAGGAAGCTGGCGGTCAGGCCGGATTCGGCGGCCACCTGGTTCAGGGTCTTCTTCGCTGCGCGCCGATAACGGCGCAGGCGTTCTCCGATACGATCTGCGGACATTGGTAAGGCTCTTGTGGGACGCCGGCAGCATACCAGTGTCGTCGGCCGGTGAAAGCATCGAGCCATCAGCGGACGGAAAATCGGCCGCAAGGAGGCAGGACACCGAAAAGCCTTTGACCGGGAATTTCAGTGCTGCTTAAATTTCAGGTCGTTTCATTCCATTCCTCGGGAGAGTCGCATGACATTGGGAGTTGGGGGCGTGAGCCCCGAGCAGGCGCTGGCGAAATTGCAGGTCATGACGGCCGGCGCTCGGCCCATTGCGCTCGAGGAGTACCAGGCGCGCATCGCGCAGCTGCAGCAGTTGATGCAGGCGCGGGAAATCTCGGCGGTATTCGTCGATGCCGGCAGCACGCTGGTCTATTTCACCGGCCTGAAGTGGAGCCCCAGCGAACGGCTGGTGGGCGCGCTGGTGCCGGCGTGGGGCGAAGTGCGCTACATCGCCCCGGCCTTCGAAGAGGGCACGGTGCGCGATCTGCAGGTGCTGCCCGGCAGCATCAGCGTGTGGGCCGAGCACGAGAGTCCGTTCGCCCTGCTGGCTGGAATGCTGGCGGAGATTGAAGTGCGTGAAGGTGCGCGGGTCGGCCTTTCCCACAGCCTGCCGTTCGGCATGTTCGAGCGCCTGCGCCAGGCGACGGGCAAGCTGCAACTGGTGGACGCCGGCGCGCTGATCGAGCAGTGCCGGCGCTGCAAGTCGCCGGCGGAGCTGGCGCTGATGCAGCGGGCGAAGGACATGACCCTGGAAGTACACAAGGCCGCTGCGAGCATCCTGCGCGAGGGCATCACCACCACCGAGGTGACGCGCTTCATCGAGGCGGCGCACCGGCAGGTCGGCGCGCCGGGTTCGACCTTCTGCATCGTGCTGTTCGGCGAGGACAGCGCCTTCCCCCACGGCGTGCGCCAACCGCGCCCGTTGCGTGAAGGCGACATGGTGCTGATCGACACGGGGTGCCAGCTGTTCGGCTACAACTCGGATATCACCCGCAGCTACGTGTTCGGCTCGCCCAGCGCGCGTCAGCGCGAGCTGTGGGGCCTGGAGAAGGCCGCGCAACAGGCTGCGTTCGACGCCGCTGTGCTGGGTGAACCCTGCGAGCAGGTGGATGCCGCGGCCCGCCGTTGCCTGGAGGCCGGCGGCTTAGGGCCGGATTACGCGCTGCCCGGATTGCCGCACCGCACCGGCCACGGTATCGGTCTGGATATCCACGAGGGGCCGTACCTGGTGCGCGGCGACAGCACGCCGCTGGACGTCGGCATGTGCTTCAGCAACGAGCCGATGATCTGTGTGCCGGGGGAGTTCGGTATCCGTCTGGAGGACCACTTCTACATGACGGCGGAAGGTCCGCGCTGGTTCACCCAGCCGAGTCATTCAGTGGACGATCCGTTCGGCCTGGATGCCTGAAGTTTGGTCCAGGAGCGGGCCATGCCAGCGATCGCGCGCATGGCGCGCTCCTACAGTCAGGGCGCGACTTCAACCCGCGAGAAGTTGTTCGACCCCAGCGGGCTCAGGGTGAAGCCGCTCACGCCCGGCCGCACCACGGCGAACTGCTTCGGGTAGGCCAGGGCGATCCACGGTGCCTCGCGCTGGTAGATTGCCAAGGCCTGGCGGTAGAGGCCCGCACGGGCTTCCTGAGCGGTAATGGCGCGGGCCTTGCGCAGCAGTTCGTCGAACTCCGCGTTGCACCAGCCCGCCTGGTTCTCGCCACTCTTGGCGGCGGCGCAGGAAAGGTTCGGTGTCAGGAAGTTGTCCGGGTCGCCGTTGTCGCCAGCCCAGCCCATGAAGATCAGGTCGTGCTCGCCCTGCTTGGCGCGTTTGATCAGCTCGCCCCATTCGAACACGCGGATGTCCGCCTGGATGCCGATCTGTCCCAGGTCGTTCTGCAGCATCTGCGCGCCGATGCCGGGGTTGGGGTTGGTCGGCCCGCCGCCGGGGCGGGTCCAGATCGACAGTTTCAGGCCGGGCTTGATGCCCGCTTGGTCCAGCAGCTGTTTCGCCCGCGTCGGATCGTGGGGCCAGACCTTGAGTTGCGGATCGGAGCCCCACAGCGTCGGCGGATAAGGCGCCACCGCCAGCGTCGCGGCGCCTTCGCCGAATTGCGCGCGCAGGTAGGCGTCGCGATCGAAGGCGAGGTTGATCGCCTGGCGCACGCGCACGTCGTCCAGCGGCTTGTGTCGGGTATTGATGCCGACATAGGCGACCAGCAGCGAGTCCAGTTCTTCGATCGTCAGCTTCGGGTTCTGGCGTAGCGCGGGGATGTCGGTGGGCTTGGGGTAGACGGCGATCTGGCAGTCGCCGGCCTTGACCTTCTGGATACGCACGTTCGGATCAGGAGTGATCGCCAGCAGCAGGCGGTCGATCTTCGGCTTGCCGCCCCAGTAGTCGGGGTTGGCGTTGAAGCGCACCTGGGCGTCCTTCTGGTAGCGCTGGAAGACGAAGGGGCCGGTGCCGATGGGCAGGTTGTTCAGTTGGTCGGCCTTCTCGGCGGCCAGCAGCAGGTCGCCGTATTCGGCGGAATAGATGGAGGCGAAGCCCATGGCGAGGTCGGCAAGGAAGGGCGCCTCGGGGTGCCTGAGGGTGAAGCGCACGTGGTGGTCGTCAAGCTTTTCCACTGCGCTGATCAGGCCGGGCAGGCCCATCGCCTCGGCGTAGGGGAAGCCGCGCGGGGCCAGCTTGTTCCACGGATGCTTCGGGTCGAGCTGGCGCTGGAAGCTCCAGAGCACATCGTTGGCGTCGAACTCGCGGGTCGGGGTGAAGTAGTCGGTGCTGTGGAATTTCACGCCCTGACGCAGGGTGAAGGTGTACTGCAGTCCGTCGTCACTGATCTCCCAGCTTTCCGCCAGCGCGGGCACCACGCGGGTGCTGCCGGGGGCGAACTGCACCAGGCGCTCGAAGACGGTCTCCGCCGAAGCATCGGCGGTGGTGGCGGCGGTGTACTGGGTGATGTCGAACCCTTCCGGGCTGGCCTCGGTGCAGACCACCAGGGATTGGCCGAATGCCTGCGCGCAGCCGAGCAGGCTGGCGAGGGTCAGGCGGATGAGCGCTTTGCGCACGGCGGCTGCCGGAAGAAAGGGCCGCCGGGAAACCCGGCGGCCGCTGGCCTTACTTGCCTACGCTGACGCCGTAGAACGAGTTCAGCGCGAACGGGCTGATCTTGAAGTCCTGCACCGTCTTGCGCATCGGCTGGTACACGGTGGAGTGGGCGATCGGGGTGATCGGCACCTGCTCCTTGAGGATGTGCTGGGCCTGCTTGTACAGCTCGGTGCGCTTGGCCTGGTCGGGGGTGCGCTTGGCATCCTTGATCAGCTTGTCGTAGGCCGGGTCGCACCACTTGGAGAAGTTGTTGCCGTCCACGGCGTCGCAACCGTAGAGGGTGCCCAGCCAGTTGTCCGGGTCACCGTTGTCGCCGCTCCAGCCGATCAGCATGGCGTCGTGCTCGCCGCCCTTGGCGCGCTTGATGTACTCGCCCCACTCGTAGGTGACGATCTTCGCCTTGATACCGACCTTGGCCCAGTCGGACTGCAGCATCTCGGCCATCAGCTTGGCGTTGGGGTTGTAGGGGCGCTGCACCGGCATGGCCCACAGGGTGATCTCGGTGCCTTCGGCCACGCCGGCCTTCTTCAGCAGTTCCTTGGCCTTTTCCGGGTTGTAGCCGGCGTCCTTGATGGTGTCGTCGTAGGACCACTGGGTTGGCGGCATGCCGTTCACGGCCAGTTGGCCGGCGCCCTGGTAGACGGCGTCGATGATTGCCTTCTTGTTCACCGCCATGTCCAGCGCCTCGCGCACTTCAAGCTTGTCGAACGGTTTGTGCAGGACGTTGTAGGCGATGTAGCCGAGGTTGAAGCCCGGCTGCGACGGCATGTTCAGGTTCGCATCCTTCTTCAGCGCTTCCAGGTCGGCCGGGCGCGGGAAGAGGGTGATCTGGCACTCGTTGGCCTTGAGCTTCTGCATGCGCACCGAGGCGTCGGTGTTGATGGCGAAGATCAGGTTGTCGATCTTCACCTCGCCCTTGTTCCAGTAGTCCGGGTTGGCCTTGAAGCGGATCATCGCGTCCTTCTGGTAGCGACTGAACACGAACGGACCGGTGCCGATCGGCTTCTGGTTGATATCGGCGGCCTTGCCCTGCTTGAGCAACTGGTCGGCGTATTCTCCGGACTGGATCGAGGCGAAGCTCATGGCCAGGTTCTGGATGAACGCGGCGTCGACTTCATTGAGGGTGAACTTGACGGTGTGGTCGTCGACCTTCTCCACCTTGGCGATGTTCGCGTCCATGCCCATGTCGGTGAAGTAGGGGAATTCGGTCTGGTACGCCTTACGGAACGGGTGGTTCTTGTCGAGCATGCGGTTGAAGGTGAACAGCACGTCGTCGGCGTTGAACTCGCGGGTCGGCTTGAAGTAGTCGGTGGTGTGGAACTTCACGCCGGAACGCAGGTGGAAGGTGTAGGTCTTGCCGTCATCGGATACGTCCCACTTTTCCGCCAGGCCCGGGATGACCTGGGTGCCGCCGCGCTCGAACTGGGTGAGGCGGTTGAAGACCGTCTCGGCCGAGGCGTCGAAGTCGGTGCCGGTGGTGTACTGGCCGGGGTCGAAGCCCGCGGGGCTGCCTTCGGAGCAGTAGACCAGGTTGTTGGCGGCGTGGGCGAGCGGGGCGCTGGCGATCAGCCCAGCGGCAATCATGGAGCGGATGACGGCGTTCTTACGCATACGGACCTCTGTTTATTCTGGTTGTCATCGAGGGGCAGCCTCGTGAGCTGCGTTGCGTGAAGCTATGCACGGCACATGCCGGGCGCAAGCGGTCGACCGGGGTGAGTGTAGAAGTTGTGACGCGGGTGCAAGGGAATGTCGCAATTTCGACAATGGGAACCGTGCGGTCGGGTGGCGGCGCCCCGGTCCGAAGGAGGCGCCGCGCTGGAGGAGAGCGTAGGTGTTACGGCATCTGCACCTCGATCGTGCCGTCGGCGCTGACGGTGACCTGGCTGGTGCCGGCTTCGATTTCCTGGGCCGGGGCGCCGCCGTAGCTGTCGGCCTTCATCGCCGCCATGCGCATCACCGGCATGGGGTGCGGCGCACCGGATGTGTTCAGGTTCAGGCTGACCAGCTTGTAACCCTTGCCGCCGAGCGCGTCGGTGAGGACCTGGGCGCGGGCCTTGAAGGCATCCACGGCGCCTTTCATCATCGCGTCCTCATTCTTCGCGCGGGTGGCGTCGGCGATGCTGAAGTTCATGCTGCCCATCTTCAGCTTGCCCAGCAGGTCGGCACTGAGCTGGGAGAGGGCGGCGAAGTCGGTGCTTTCCAGGCGGATTTCCGCGCGCTCGCGCCAGGCGGTGATCTTCTGCCCCTTGTCGTCATACACCGGGTAGCTGCTGCGGCTGCCCAGGCTGACAGTCACGCCTTTCACCTTGCGCGCCTGCTCGACCGCCGCGTTCATCGCGGTGGTGGTCTCGGCGGCGAGCTTGGCCGGGTCGGTGCCCTGGCCTTCGCTGAACAGGGTCACGTGCATCAGGTCGTGGGCGACTTCCTGGCTGACCTCGGCGCGCAGCGAAACCTGGTTGTAGCGAGGTTCGTCTGCCAGGGCTCCCAGGCTGGTGGCGCACAGGGCGATGGCGGCGGCGATGGCGGTGAAGGGTTTCTTCAGTACAGACATGGATGACTCCTTGCTCCAGAAAATGTCCGGGCCACAGCTTAGTAGAGGCAGTGGCGAGAACTGTCAGACCCTTTGACGAGGAAGGGTTCGGATTCGGGTTAATGACCGATGTCACCAATTGTTTCGGGCTGGGGCGGCCGTCACAGGGCGCGCTGGAGTATGCTGTGGCGCTATGCCGCATTAAGGGGAGGGGGCTCTTGGCTATACTCGCGCAAATTCCGGAATTCACCATGCGCCCACCGGTTTTCCAGCTGTCCGCCAGTCGTCAGAACCTTCTGCATCTGACGCTCATCCGTATTCTCGTCCTTGCCGCCCAGGCCGGTTCCGTCGGGCTCGCCTACAAGGCCCAGCTGATCCAGCTGCCCTGGCTGGCGCTCGGCGTGACCATCGGCGTCTCCCTCGTGCTGTGTCTGGGTACTGCGCTGCGCCTGCGCGGTCCGTGGCCGGTCACCGAGCTCGAGTACGCCGTCCAACTCGCCTGCGACCTGGTCATCCACAGCGTGCTGCTCTATTACTCGGGCGGTTCGAGCAACCCCTTCGTCTCCTATTACCTGGTGCCGCTGACCATCGCCGCGGCGACCTTGCCGTGGCTCTACACCATCGCCCTGGCCGGCCTCGCGCTGGCCAGCTATACGGTGCTGCTGGTGTGGTTCCACCCGCTGGAGATGGCGGCCGGGCAGCGCGACAACCTGCTGATCTACGGGATGTGGCTGAGCTTCGCGCTGGCCGCCGCGCTGATCACTTTCTTCGTTGCCCGCATGTCCGAGTCGCTGCGCCGCCAGGAACAGTTGCAGGCCCAGCGCCGCGAGGAAGGCATGCGCGACCAGCAACTGCTGGCCGTTGCCACCCAGGCCGCCGGCGCTGCCCATGAGCTGGGCACGCCCCTGGCGACCATGAGCGTATTGCTCAAGGAATTGCGCCAGACCAATGCGGACCAGCCGATGTTGCAGGAAGATCTCGCCCTGCTGCAGGAGCAGGTCAAGCTCTGCAAGACTACTCTTCAGCACCTGGTACGCGCCGCCGAGGCGGATCGTCGCCAGGCGGTGGAAGAGCAGGGCGCCAACGAATGGGTCGAGTCGGTGCTGCGTCGCTGGCACCTGATGCGCCCCGAGGCGAGCTATCGCTACCAGACGCTGGGCAAGGGCAAGGCGCCGCGGATGACTCCGCCGACCGACCTGAGCCAGGCGCTGCTGAATCTTCTGAATAACGCGACGGACGCCTGTCCGGACGATCTGGACATCCGCCTGGACTGGGATGCCGGTGAAATCTGCCTGAGCATCCGCGACCAGGGCCCGGGCGTGCCGCTGGCGATTGCCGAACAGCTCGGCAAGCCGTTCTTCACCACCAAGGGCAAGGGCTTTGGCCTGGGGTTGTTCCTCAGTCAGGCCAGCGTGACCCGCGCGGGTGGAACGGTGAAGTTGTATAACCATGAAGATGGCGGCACTCTGACCGAGTTGCGTCTGCCCAGAAGCTATGGCGTGGCCTGATAGCCGCGCCCGCGAGGAAGTACCATGAGCGAAGAGATCCTGTTCGAAGGCGAAGAGCAGCCCCACCTGCTGCTGGTGGACGACGATGCCACCTTTACCCGCGTCATGGCCCGAGCCATGACCCGCCGCGGGTTGCGGGTGTCGGTCGCCGGCTCCGCCGAGGAAGGCCTGGCCATGGCCAAGGAAGATCTGCCCGACTACGCCGTGCTGGACCTGAAGATGGACGGCGACTCCGGCCTGGTGCTGCTGCCCAAGCTGCTCGAGCTCGACGCCGAGATGCGCGTGGTGATCCTCACCGGCTATTCCAGCATCGCCACCGCGGTGGAAGCCATCAAGCGCGGCGCCACCAACTACCTGTGCAAACCAGCCGATGCCGACGATGTGCTCACTGCACTGCTGTCGCAACATGCCGACCTGGAATCCCTGGTGCCGGAAAACCCCATGTCGGTGGATCGTCTGCAGTGGGAACATATCCAGCGCGTGCTTGCCGAACATGACGGCAACATCTCCGCGACCGCTCGAGCGCTGGGTATGCACCGGCGCACATTGCAACGTAAGCTGCAGAAGCGCCCGGTGAGGCGTTAAGCGATCGATAAGACAAAGGAGCGCCAATGAGCGCTCCTTTTTATTTCCAGCCGTGCGAGCCGACCCCATGACCGACAGCGCCGAGTACCGGGCCGCGAACGACGCCGTTCGCAGCCGCTTCTTCCACCGAGTCTGGCAACTCACCGCGCCCTACTGGCGCAGCGAAGAGAAGGGCATGGCCTGGTTGCTGCTGATCGTGGTGATCGCCCTGTCGCTGGTCGGCGTGGCCCTCAGCGTCTGGCTCAACAGCTGGTACCGCGACTTCTACAACGCCCTGCAGAACAAGGACCTGAAGAGCTTCATCCACCTGATGCTGATGTTCTGCGGCATCGCCGCGGTGTTCATCCTCACCGCGGTGTACCGGCTGTACCTCACCCAGATGCTCACCATCCGCTGGCGCCGCTGGCTAACGGAGAAGCACTTCGCCGCCTGGCTGGGCGACAAGAACTACTACCGCCTGGAGCAGCGTGGGAACACCGACAACCCCGACCAGCGTCTTTCCGAAGACCTCAACAGCTTCACCGACACCACCCTGACCCTTGGTCTGGGGCTGATCCGCAACATCGTCAGCCTGGTGTCCTTCTCGGTCATTCTCTGGGGCGTATCCGGCAGCATCGAGCTCTTCGGTATCAGCATTCCCGGCTACATGTTCTGGGCGGCACTGCTCTACGCCGCGGTCGGCAGCTGGTTGACGCACCTCATCGCACGCCGCCTGATCGGTCTGAACAACCGCCAGCAACGCTACGAGGCGGACCTGCGTTTCGGCCTGGTGCGGGTGCGCGAGAACGCCGAAAGCATCGCCCTGTACAACGGCGAGGCCAACGAGAGCGCCCGCCTGATGGGCCGCTTCCGCAACGTCTGGAGCAATTTCTGGGAACTGATGAAGGTGCAGAAGCGCCTGACCTTCTTCAGCTCAGGCTACGCCCAGATCGCCACCGTGTTTCCCTTCATCGTCGCCGCGCCGCGCTACTTCTCCGGGCAGATCCAGCTCGGCGAACTCATGCAGATCAACTCCGCCTTCGGCAACGTGCAGGACGGCCTGAGCTGGTTCATCGACGCCTACGCCAGCCTCGCCAGCTGGCGCGCCACCTGCGACCGTCTGCTGAGCTTCCGCGAGACCATGGACGAGACTGCCCATGAGTCCGCCAACATCGACGTGCGCAAGACCGGTGACAACTTGCAACTGCACAACCTCACCCTGAGCCTGGGCAACGGCCGAGAGTTGCTGCAGCCCACCAGCCTGGAGCTGAACCCCGGCGAGCACGTGCTGATCGGCGGCCCCTCCGGCGGCGGCAAGAGCACCCTGTTGCGCGCCATGAGCGGCCTCTGGCGCTATGGCAGCGGCGTGGTGCAGATGCCTGACGCACGCAGCCTGTTCGTCCCGCAGAAACCCTATCTGCCCATCGGCACCCTGGCCGAGGCGCTGAGCTATCCGGAGTCAGGCGATCGCCACGCCCCTGAGCAGCTGAAGCAGGTGCTGCACCTGTGCCGCCTGGATTCGCTGGTGCCGCGTCTGGATGACGCCGATCACTGGCAGCGCGTGCTCTCGCCGGGCGAGCAGCAGCGCTTGGCCATCGCCCGCGCGCTGCTCTACGCACCGCAGTGGCTGTTCCTCGACGAAGCCACCTCCGCGCTCGATGAATCCGACGAAGCCGCGCTCTATCAGGTGCTGCTCGAGCAGTTGCCGGGGGTGACGCTGGTCAGCATTGGCCACCGGGTCAGCCTGAAGCGATTCCACTCGCGCCAACTGCGCCTGGAGGAGCATCGTTTGCAGGAGATCGAGTCCGTTTTACCGGCGTAGTGGCAGTTTGATTCACTGGGATAATGTGATCCTGTTAGTGGGAAACATCTGAAAGTCTTCTCAGACAAGATGATTTCTTCTTATTTATTTACATTTTTCAGTGTTTAGCCGCTGCGAAGTTTTCAAGAACAGGTACCCTGTGCACCCCGGCGGCCACCCGCCGGGCCGAATGCAATTCACTGGTACCGCTATGAAATCCCTTTCCCCGTCACGCCAAGCCCTGACCCGCTCGGACCTGCGCCTGGTCGACCCGCGCCGGATCGTGGTGATCGGTGGCTGCGTGGCCGTATTGTTCGCTGTTGCGGCCTTCGCCGGCGGCATCTGGGTCGGTCGGGTCAACCTCGCGCCGGCGCCGATGCCGGTCGCTGCCCCGGCCGAGCCGGCGGCGGAAGACGACTCCGGCGAACGCTTCGCCGCGGAGCGCATCGGCGACCTGGCCGGTCGCCTGCAGGTACTGGAAAAGGACGCGACCTATCTGCTCCAGGCCGTCGACAGTCACGAGGAAATCGCCCGCAAGCTGGCCAAGGTCGATCCGGAACTGGTACCCAAGCCCAAGGCCGCGGCAAAGGTCGCGGCGTCCGGCAAAGGCGAGGGCGGCATCCTCCTGCCTCCGCGTCCCTGTGCCGAGCCGCTGCCCGGCTCGACCGACGATCTGCAGCAGGGCGAGCGCTCGGCGAAATGCCTGCGCCGGGTCTTCGACCTGCTGATGGATCAGGTGGCCCGCCGCAATGCCGATTTCATGGCGATTCCAGCGCGCCGGCCGGTCGAGCAGGCGCGCCTGGGCTCGCCCTTCGGCAACCGATTCGACCCCTTCAATCATCACCTGGCCTTCCATTCCGGGCAGGACTTCTCCGCGCCCACCGGCAGCCCGATCCACGCGGCCGCGGGAGGGCGCGTGATCGTGGCGGGGCCGAACCCCTCCTATGGCAATCGGGTGGAAATCGACCACGGCAACGGCCTGGTGACCCGCTACGCCCACGCTTCCAAGCTGGAGGTGAAAGTCGGCGACGTCGTGCTGCCGGGGCAGGAAATCGCCAAGGTCGGCTCCACCGGGCGTTCCACCGGCCCGCACCTGCACTTCGAAGTGCTCTACCACGGCGAGTTCGTCGACCCACAGAACTTCCTCTCGCTAGGGGGAATGGAGATCGATAGCGATGGCATGGCCACGGACTAGAAAGCCTTCTACCCGCGACCTGCTACGCGCCGACCATTCGCCCCATGCTCCCCGTGGCTCGGCATGGTTCGGCCGCCTGCTGGCGCTGTTCGTCCTGCTGGCGGCGGTGCTGGCGGGCCTGTGGTTCGTGCGCGGGCTGGACGACAGCCAGGGCCAGAAACACGCCGATGAGCTGCATGCGCTGCAGGAACAGGTCGTGCAACTGACCGCCGAACTGGAGGAAAAGCGCATGCAGGGCGAGGAGGACCGCGCCAACCGTGAACAACTGATGCGCCGCATCGATTCGATGTCGGCCGAGATCAAGAAACTCAAGACCGAGCTGGCCTTCTACCGCCAGCAGAAACCTGGCAAGTAGTCCGCGCGAGGAAATTCGATGTTCAGCAACAGCAAGAAAAAAGGGCCGCAGGTGACGGTGGACAAGTTCTCCAGCCTGTTGTCCGGCAACGTCGCTCTGGTAGGAGACATTCAGTTCGAGGACGGCCTGAAGGTCCTCGGCACGGTGAAGGGCAACGTAATCCACAAGCCCGGCGCGGCCAGCCTGCTGGCGCTCAGTGCGGAAGGCCGAATCGAGGGTAATGTCAGCAGTTATGATGCGCTGATCGACGGCACCATCGTCGGCGACCTGTACGTCGAGCACCTGCTGGAGTTGCATTCCAATGCGCGGGTAATGGGCAATATCCAGTATCGCCAACTGAGCATGGAGAATGGCGCCACCGTCGACGGCAAGCTGACCCGCGTGGCCGAGGGCGACGTGACCAGGTCTACGGAATACCCGGCGCTGGCCCACGAGGAAGAGGGCGAAGCCTGATTTGCCCCGGCGCGGTGGGTACTTAGCTTGCTATGATTGTCGCCCCCACCGCCCAGACCCTCCCGCCCCATGCTCGCACTCCTGCTCCAGACCTTCAGCATCACCGCCCCGGTCTTCGCCATGCTGTTCCTCGGAGTGCTGCTGCGCCGCGTGGGGGCGATCAACCCGGAATTCATCCAGACGGCGTCGGCGCTGGTGTTCAACGCCACCATGCCGGCGATGCTGTTCCTCGGCATCTACCACTCCGATCTGCACAGTGCGGCGCGCCCCGAAGTGCTGCTGTACTTCTGCGCGGCGACCCTGGTGGGCTTCCTGCTGGCCTGGGGCTGGGCCGTCTGGCGGGTGCCGCGCGAGGAGCGCGGCGTCTACGTGCAGGGTTCATTCCGCGGCAACAACGGCATCATCGGTCTGGCGCTGGCCACCAGTCTCTATGGCGACCACGGCCTGGCGCTGGGCTCGGTCCTCGCTGCGCTGGTGATCCTCTGCTACAACACGCTGTCCTCGGTGGTGCTGGCGATCTACAGCCCGAGCATGAAGTCCGACCCGCTGAGCATCGCCCGCAATGTCATCTGCAATCCGCTGATCATCAGCGTACTGGCGGCGCTGCCGTTCTCCTGGTTCGGTATCGGCCTGCCGAAGTGGCTGCTGACCTCCGCTGACTACTTCGCCCAGATGACCCTGCCGCTGGCGCTGGTGTGCATCGGCGGCACCCTGTCGCTGGCCTCGCTGCGCGAAAGCGGTGGGCTGGCGATCAGCGCGAGCCTGATGAAGATGGTCTGGCTGCCGCTGATCTGCACCTCCGTCGCCTGGGCATTGGGCTTCCGCGGCGCCGAACTGGGCGTGCTGTTCCTCTATTTCGCCAGCCCCACGGCGGCGGCCAGCTATGTCATGGCCCGTGCGGCCAATGGCAATCACGAG
The DNA here is from genome assembly GCF_014852215.1 of Pseudomonas sp. PDM19. Classification (NCBI taxonomy): domain Bacteria; kingdom Pseudomonadati; phylum Pseudomonadota; class Gammaproteobacteria; order Pseudomonadales; family Pseudomonadaceae; genus Pseudomonas; species Pseudomonas sp. PDM19. The sequence goes on from NZ_JACVBG010000003.1 coordinate 485,748, forward strand.
CTGGCGGCGTCGATCATCGTCATCACCACCCTGGTGGCGGCGCTGACGACCAACATCGGCATCTTTGTCCTGCAGTGGGGCGGCTGGATGTGACTCGGGGGAAGTCGAGATTCTTCCAATGGGTGTTGCGAAAAAGGCTATTCAGTTTGTAGGAAATTTCTGAAAGATCGCCTTGGGCCGCAACGCCGCGCTAACGCCGTTCCGCGCGTCGACAAGACCGGTTACATTTGGCTCCCCCCGCTATGCACGATCAAGGAATGTTCATGCAGCTCATGCGTCGGATGGTTCGTGCCGTCTTTTTTCTGTCAGCCAGTCTCCTGGCTGCGACGGTCGCTGCCGAGCCGAGTGCGGACCTTTCCAGCCCTGCCGCCGGCTGGCGCTATTCGGGCCTGACCGATGATCCCAGCGTGCCCCGCGTGGCCTATCCCACGCCACCCATCGACCGGGGCGGTTCCCGTGGCCGCAGCCTGATCGAGGGCCACCTGCGCGAAGTGGCCGGCGTCGACCGTGCCCAGCGCCTGGTGGTCAACGGCAATCCGCTCCCTCTCTACACCGACGGCGAAGGCAGGTTTGTCCGTCCGTACAACTTCGGCGCCGGCAGCAACAGCGTCGAGGTGGCCAGCGCCGAGGGCAAATCCCTCAAGCGCATCCAGTTCTACGAGGCCAACAACCACCGGGTCGCGCCGCGCCTGCGCCTGGCGCTGGGGTGGAACGACCCCAAGGCCGAGCTCGACCTGCATATCGTCACGCCCGACGGCCAGCATGCCTTCTGGGCGCGGCCGCGCCTGAGCAATGGCGGCGGCCTCGACCCGGACGGCGTCGATGGCCCCGGTCCGGAAATGTTCACCATGGCCGCGCCGCTGCACGGCACCTACCTGGTCTACGTGAACTACTGGGGCAACTACAACGCCAGCCAGGGTTACAACTTCCAGGAAGGCAACCACGAGCAGGACGTGATCACCGCCGAGATCAACCTGGTGTTCAACGAAAATACCGTCAACGAGAAGCGCGAGACCTTCGTGGTGCCGATGCGCACCATCGGTGATCTGGTGCTGGTGAAGACCTTCAACTACTGAATTCGCCCCTCGCAGGGATGACACGGGACAAGCGATCCATGAGCGACAATACGCCCTCCAGCAGCCAAGACAGCACCTCCACGCCGACGCCGGCCCAGGCCCCGGGCCGTGGTCCGCTGATCGCCATCGGCGCGCTCGCCGCCGCGCTGGTCGCCGGTGGCCTGGCCCTGGCCTTCGGCTTGATCCCGGCTTTCCATTCGGCGCCGGTGGGGACCCTGGAAGCGCCGGAAAGCCCGGAAGTGGTCCGCGACCTCAAGCGCCCCGACGCGCTGATCGAGAGTGCCTCCCTCAGCCAGTTGCCCAAGGCCGTGCTGGAAGTGCCGCTGCTGCGCGACGTGCTCACCGAGGACTTCGTCTTCTACTACGAGAACAACGCCGACCGCCTGGGCCTGACCGGCACCCTGCGGCGCATCGTCTACGAACACGACCTGACCCTGAAGGACAGCGTGATCGAGGAACTGCTCGACCAGCCGGCCCAGGTCGCCCTGTGGCGCGGTGCCGATGGCCGTCTGCGCGACTTCATGGTGGTGCTCAAGCGCGGCGGCCTGGCCAAGGTGCTGGAGCCGCTGGCCAGGATCGCGGCCGATGACAGCCAGCTGAAGAAGGTCGCGGAAATCCAGGTGAAGAGCAGCGCCACGCCGGTCTACAGCCTGCGCTATGGCGCCGAGAAGACCCTGCTGTTCGTCTCCCGTGGCGACCAGATGCTGGTTCTGTCGAACCCGAAAATGCTCTTCCCCAACCCGGATTACGACAACTTGGGCGAGCCCGATGCCGCCGTCGCCAAGGACCTGGGCAGCGCGCTGGAAGGCGAGCCATTGTTCGCCAAGGACTTCTCCCTGGAACCGCGTGGCGAGCTGAAGCAGCGCATCACCCTGGGCGCCGGTGTTCTCGCCATGGGCTACCAGCGCTTCATCCCAACCTTCGCTGGCGTGCGCTTCGAACAGGGCAAGGACGGCTGGCACAGCTACCTGGCGCTCAACGAGGTTGCCCGCCAGCCGGACCTGGACTTCACCCCTGTCTGGCAGGCCATGCCCATGGGCGCCAGCGCCTGCGTCGCGCTGCCGGTCACGCCGGGCCTGTACGACAACATGCTGGTGAAGCTGGGCGCCGAGCAGAAGATGGCAGCCGCCTTCTCCGAGCACCTCTCCGGCGCTGCCGGCCTGTGCTGGTACCCGGACTCGCGCCTGCACTCGCCGCTGCTCGCGGTGAAGCTCGACGCGCCGGCCAGCCCCGAGCTGGACGAGCAACTGGGCAAGCTGTTCGGCAGCATGATCGGCGCCTACGAGGCCAACTTGGAGGCCGGCGCCTTCGAGGTTGAAAGTCGTGCCGAGGGCGAAGGTCGCTTGTGGCAGCGTCAGGTCAGCTCACGCTTCGGCCAGTACCCGGCCAGCGAGGCGGAGAATCCCGATCAGGTCAGCGGCAACGGCTTCTTCCGCGTCAGCCTGCTGCGCGATGGCAACACCCTGCTGTTCTCCATCGACGACAAGCTGCTCGACAAGGCCCGCAACACTCTGGCCAAGCGCTACCCGCCGCTGGCCGACGTGCTGCCCAAGGACGCCCTGGTGCCCGCGTACCTGGCGCCCAAGACGCTGTCCGCACTGCTCCAGCGCGAGACCCTCGACAGCCTGCCGCAGGACATCGAGCCGGTATTCCGCAACGCCGCCGACACGCTGCTCCTGCCGCGCCTGAAGACTCTCGCCGGCAACGGCTCCTACGCCCTGACCCTGCCGGCTGGCAGCGAGCCCAGCGGTGAGTGGGAGTGGTTGCCGCTGGAATGGAAGGCGCTGTGATCCGCAAACCCCTCATGCTGCTGGCCAGTCTGCTTGTCGCCACGCTGGCGCACGCAACGGAGCCGGCGCTGGATGCGCAGCAGACCCAGGTGTTCCGCGCCTGGTTCGTGCGCATCGCCGAGGAGCAGCTGCGTCGCGGGCCGAACCCGCGCTGGTACCAGCAGGACTGCGCCGGCCTCGTGCGCTTCGCCGCCAACGAGGCGCTGAAGGTGCATGACGCCAAGTGGCTGCGCGCCAACGGCATGTCCAACCGCTACCTGCCGCCGGAGCTGGAACTGTCCGACGCACAGCGCAATCTCGCGCAGACCTGGCAGCAGGGCGGCGGCAAGACCGGCCCCTACGTCAACGCGATCAAACTCATTCAATACAACAGCCAGCTCGTTGGTCGCGACCTCAACCAGGCGCGTCCCGGCGACCTGATGTTCTTCGACCAGGGCGATGACCAGCATCTGATGATCTGGATGGGCCGCGACATCGCTTATCACACCGGCACTCGTACGGCGACCGACAACGGCATGCGCTCGGTCAGCCTGCAACAACTCATGACATGGAAGGACACCCGATGGATACCCGACGAATCCAATCCCAACTTTATCGGCGTCTATCGCTTGTCCTTCCTGACCCGATGAACGCGCTGCGCGGCATTGCCGCTGCCCTGGCCTGCGCCGGCCTGTTCGCCGCCGCGCCCGCGATCGTGCAGGCGGACGATGACGTCCCGGCGAGCAACTACGCGCCCATGGCTGGCGAGTCGTTCTTCCTGCTCGCCGACTCAAGCTTCGCTTCCGACGAGGTGGCCAAGGTGCGCCTGGAAGCGCCAGGCCGTGACTACCGCCGCTACCGCATGGAGCCATACGGTGGCGCGGATATCCGCGTCTACCGCATCGACAAGCCGCTGGACTTCCTCAAGCGCCAGAAGAACCTGCACCGCGTGCTGTCCGAAGGGCAGTTCAAGGGCGAGGGCCTGTCCAACACCCTGGCCTACCTGTGGGACAACTGGTACCGCAAGTCGCGCCGGGTGATGCAGCGGACCTTCTCCTACGAGTCGCGCCAGCAGGTCACCGAGGTGGTGCCCGAGCTGAAGATGGGCAATGCCATGAGCGCGCCGACGCCCTATGACGCGCAGCCGCAGTACGCGCCGATTCCCGGCCTGCCGATGGTCAGCCAGTTCCGCTATCCATTGTGGGACGCCAAACCGATCCAGCCGCCGAAGGAAGTCAGCCTCGCCGGCTCTTCCAGCGAGTTCATCAATGTCGCACCGGGCAACGTCTACGTGCCGCTGGGCAAGCTGAAGCCCGGCCTGTACCTGGTCGAGGCGCTGGTCGGCAAATACCGCGCGACCACCGTGGTATTCGTCTCCAACAGCGTTGCGGTGAGCAAGATCGCCGGCAATGAGCTGCTGGTGTGGACCGCGCGCAAGCACGAAGGCACGCCAGTGGGCGGCGCCAAGGTGCTGTGGACCGATGGTCTGGGCGTGATGAGCAGCGGCAGCAGCGACGCCGACGGCCTGCTGCGCCTGCAGCACGTCAGCCCCGAGCGCTCCTTCGTGATCGGCGAGGACGAGGAGGGTGGCGTCTTCGTCTCCGAGAACTTCTACTACGACAGCGAAATCTACGACACCAAACTCTACGCCTTCACCGACCGCCCGCTGTACCGTCCGGGCGACTGGGTATCGCTGAAGATCGTCGGTCGCGAATTCAAGAACTCTCGCGAGTCGCAGTCGCCGCAGAGCGCGCCGCTGCGCCTGTCGGTGATCGACGCCGCCGGCACCACGCTGCAGACCCTCGACCTCAAGTACGACGCCAGGAGCGGCACCAATGGCCGCTTCCAGCTGCCGGCCAACGCCGTCGCCGGCGGCTACGAGCTGCGCTTCGACTACCGCGACCAGACCTACAGCAGCGCCTTCCGCGTCGCCGAGTACATCAAGCCGCACTTCGAGATTTCCCTCGACCTGGCCAAGCCGGACTTCAAGACCGGCGAGCCGGTGAAGGGCAACCTGATCCTGCTCTACCCGGACGGCAAGCCGGTGGCCAATGCGCGCCTGGAGCTGAGCCTGCGCGCCCAGCAGCTGTCGATGGTGGACAACGAGCTGCAGTACCTCGGCCAGTTCCCCGTGGAGCTGACCAGCGCACAGATCACCACCGACGAGCAGGGCCGCGCCGCGCTGGACCTGCCGGCGGCGGAGAAACCCAGCCGCTACATGCTCACCGTGTTCGCCAGCGATGGCGCCGCGTACCGCGTGAAGACCAGCAAGGAAATCCTCATCGAGCGTGGCGCCGCGCGCTACCGCGTGAGCGCGCCGCAGCGCTTCAGCGCCGCCGGTGACAAGGTCGAGTTCAGCTACGCCGCCGAACAGCAGACCCAGATCCAGCCCACAGCCTACCGCTGGCTACGCCTGGAAGACCGCAGCAGCGGCGACGGCGCAGTCGAAGGCGGCAAGTTCGCCATTACCTTCGACAAGCCCGGCACCTACAGCGTCGAGCTGCGCGACAAGGCCGGTCAACTGCTCGGCGGTACCGGCCACTCGGTCAGCGGCGATGGCGTGAAGGCCGTCCCGGGCACCGTGGAAATCGTCCTCGACAAGGCCGAGTACCAGACCGGCGAAGAAGCCTTGGCGCTGATCACCTTCCCCGAGCCGGTGGACGACGCGCTGTTGTCGCTGGAGCGCGACAAGGTCGAGGCCACCGCGCTGCTGTCCAAGGGCGGCGACTGGCTGAAGCTGGAAAAGCTCAACCCGACCCAGTACCGCGCCCGCATTCCGGTGAAGGCCGAGTTCTCGCCGAACCTGACCTTCTCCGTGCTCTACACCCGCAGCGGTGACTACAGCTTCCAGAACGCCGGCATCAAGGTCGCCGTGCCGCAGGTGGAGATCGCCGTCAGCACCGACAAGGAGCGCTACGAGCCGGGCGAGACGGTCACCGTCAACCTCGACACCGCCTACGCTGGCAAGCCTGTCTCCAGCCACCTCACCGTGAGTGTGGTGGACGAGATGATCTACGCACTGCAGCCGGAGATCGCGCCGGGTATCGACCAGTTCTTCTACCACCCGCGCCGCAACAACGTGCGCACCAGTGCCAGCCTCGCGTTCATCAGCTACGACGTGGCACTGCCCGGTTCGCCCAGCGCGCCCGGCCGCGCCAACCGCAGCGAGCGTGGCGTGAAGGTGCTGGAGCGCCCGCGCCGCGAGGAAGTCGACACCGCAGCCTGGGAGCCGGAACTGGTCACCGACGCCAACGGCAAGGCCCAGTTCAAGTTCCGCATGCCCGACTCCCTGACCCGCTGGCGCATCACCGCCCGTGCCATGGATGACCAGGGGCAGGTCGGCCAGAAGAAGCAGTTCATTCGCTCTGAGAAGCCGCTTTATCTGAAGTGGAGTGGCCCGAAACGCTTCCGCACGGGCGATGCGCCGGACCTGGGACTGTTCGTCTTCAACCAGGGCGAGCAGGACACCAAGGCCGAGTTGCTGATCCGCGCCAATGGCGCGGAGAAGACTCAGGCGCTGGACCTCAAGCGTGGCGTCAACTACATCGCCCTGCCGCAACAGCCGCTCAGCGATGGCGACTGGAGCGTCGAACTGCGTCAGGAAGGCCAGGTGCGCGACAGCCTCGGTGTGCACTTCAGCCTCGTGGCGGACAGCTGGCAGGTGCTGCAGTCCAGGCCGCTGCAGGTCAACGCGCAGAACACCCCGCTGCAGCTGCCGGCAGATGCCCGCGACGTCAGCCTGCGCCTGGATGACAGCGCCCAGGCCCTGCTGCGCGGCAATCTCGACTCGCTGCTCGACTACCCCTGGGGGGGCGTCGAGCAGACCGCCAGCCAATTGCTGCCGCTGAGTGTGGCCTACCCGATGCTGGCCAACGGCGAGCCGCGTGTGCGCGACCGCCTGCGGCTGATCATGCAGACCAGCCGCCTGCGCCTGGTGCAGATGGCCGGCCCGGACGCCTACTTCACCTGGTGGGGCGGCGAAGACTACGACGCCTTCCTCACCGCCTATGCCTACTACGCCGACTGGCACGCCAGCCGCGCCCTGGAAATCCAGCTGCCGCCGGACCACTGGCAGCGCGTCCTGGAGCTTTACTCCGCACGCGCCAGCGCCACGCCGCTGCTGCAGCGCGCGCTGATCCTGGCCTTTGCCCGCGACATGAAGTTGCCGGTGCAGACCCTGGTCAGCGGCCTGCTCACTGACCTGGAGAACGCCGGCAACGGCGAGGCGGCGAAGTCGGTGAACGACTTCGACAGCGACGACAGCCTGGTCATGGGCCAGCCGGACTCCGAGCTGGGCCTGGCAGTGGCCCGTGTACTGACGGCCAGCCTGGCCGAGCAGAACAAGGTTGCGCTGCCGTCCGGGTTCGCCAGGCAACTGGATGGTGCGCGCCTGAAGCTCAATACCAGCGACCAGCCGTTCGCCCGTGCCGTGCAGCTCTACAGCGGTACTGTCGATGCCAGCCGTGCCCGCGCCCTGCTGCAGAGCCTGGCGCCGCAGCAATCCACCGTCGAACGCGCCCTGGCGCTGACCTGGATGCAGCGCGCCGTGGCCGATGCCCCGGCTGCCGAGCTGCCCAAACCGGTCGCGGACTGGAAGGAAAGCCACAGCACTACCGGCGATGCCTTCTGGCAATGGCAGGGCAAGGACGTGCCTGCGCAGCTGGACCTGAGCGCCGCGCCTTCGCGTCCGCTCAACGCTTCCGTGACCTTCCGCAGCGCCGAAGCGCCGGCCAGCCAGCTGCCCGTGACCATCAAGCGCCGCCTGCTGCGCCTGGTGCCGGGCGAGGACGCCTTCGCCTTCAGCGCCGAGGAACTGGGCGACAAGCCGCTGTCCAGCGACGAGCTGTACCTGGATGAAGTGACCCTGACCACCGAGCAGGCCCAAGCGCTGCGCTACGGCATGCTGGAAGTACCGCTGCCGCCGGGCGCGGACGTCGAGCGCACCACCTGGGGCCTGCAGATCAGCGGCCTGGGCGGTGTCGAGGCGACCAGCCTGGAGCGCGCCCGCAACGAGCCGGGTGACCTGTTCTATGGCGTGCCGGTGGACACCCTGGGCGGCGAGCTGCGCTTCCGTCATCTGGTTCGCTTCTCGCAGAAGGGCGAATTCGTCCTGCCGCCGGCGCGTTACCAGCGCCTCTATGCGCCGCAGGAGCAGGCGCTGGAGCAGCAGCCGGCCCTGGCGAAGATCAAGGTTCAGTAATCGATGCGCGCGCGTCTGGTCGGGCTGATCCTGCTGTTGCCGCTGAGTGCCCTCGCGGCGCCCGGCTCGCAAGAGCAGGCGCAGCTGGCCTGGCGCACCGCGCAGGGCGACGAACTGCTGCGGCTCGGGCCGCAGCAGGTGCTTGATCGCCAGCCATTGCCGGCCGACCTGCATGCTCCGCTGGGCAGCCTGTGGAAGCTGTTCGTCTACGCCTGGCTGAACGACACCGAGCAGCAGGAGCCGGCTTATCAGTGCCGCGGCGAAAGCAAGGAAGAGGTGTATTGCTGCACGGCGGGGCAGAGCATCGAGCGCGACGCCGCGCTGGTGAAATCCTGCGGCCTGTACTTCCAGCCGCAGCGCCTGGGCATCGATGCTGCGGTCTGGCAGCAATATTGGCAGGCCCGCCACGCGCCGGCCTGGATCGCCCAGCTGGACAAGCTGGCGCCGCAGACCCAAGTACCGGTCGCCGAACTGCTCGATCAACTGCAGCACCTGCCGGCCCAGGAGCAGGCGCGCAAGGTGCTGCTCGATGTCAGCCTGGCCGCCGACGAAGGCCGCGCACCTGCCGCTTTGGGTGGGCGCCTGCGGGTGAAGACCTGGAGTTGGGATGAAGGCGGTCGGCGCGAGGGCGGCTTCGCCGGTTGGCTGGTCGACGGCACGCCGCTCTGGGCGCGCGGGCCGGGCACCAGCAAGACAGTGCTGGCCGGGTACGGCAACGCCATCGGTGCCGCGCTGCCGGCGCCGTGGCCCAGCGATCCGGGGCGTTGCGTCGAAGTCGGGCTGTTCAGCCGCTATCCGCTGAAAGAGGTCTACGACGTGCGCAATCAGCCCGCCGCCGAAGGCCTGCTGGCGGGCCGGCAGAATGTGTTGTTCGCCAATGGCGTTCGACTCGACGTGAACAGCAGCGGCGACCTTTTCCTCGAGCGCGATGCGCAGGGGCCGCGCCTGACTGCCCGCCTGTCCCGCGAGGAGTACGTCGCCCGCGTGCTCGACCGCGAGGCTTCCGCCACGCCGCCGGAAGCGGCCAAGGCGCTGGCGGTGACCATCCGCACTTATCTCTTGCAGAACGGCGCCCCGCGCGGCGACTGCCTGAGCATCGACGACAGCAGCCAGCGCCAGCGTGTGGCACCGCGCCCGGCCAGCGACGCGGCGCGTGGCATAGCGGCCTGGACGACTGATCTGGTGCTGGCTGGCGGCACCGTCACCTACCACTCGGACGAGGCGGGGCAGTCGAAGCTGTCCTGGCGCGACGCCCAGGAGCAGGCCGCCAAGGGCCTGCGCTATGACGCGATCCTCGCCCGCGCCTTCCCGCGCACCAGCCTGAGCCGCTGGAGCAACCCGACAGCCGCCTGCCAGTCGTTGCCCGAGGCCGAGCGCTGGCTGAAGGCGCAACGCCGCGACTGGCACCCACGCCTGGAAACCGAGGCAGGCTATGAGGAACTGCAGTCCTTCGCCGTGTGCCGCCTGAGCAGTGGCCGGCCCTACGTCGACCGCGAACGCCAGCGCATCTATGTGCGCGGTCTTTACTCCCAGCAGGATCGCCTCGACCTGGCTCATGAATACCTGCACCTGGCCTTCCAGGCGCACCCCAATGGACAAGACGAGGGCTACGTGGAAAGCCTGGCCCGTCGCCTGATACTGGAATGATCAGCATGAAACTCGCCCACGTGCTCCGCCTATCCCTGCTCGCCAGCCTGATCCCGCTGGGCGCGCAGGCCGCCGAATCGCCGATCAGCCTGGATACCCCGCTGGGGGGCTGGCGCTCGGGCGATGGCGACAAGGCCGACTTCCGGCAGACGGTGAACTACCCGGCGTCCTCGGTGAACTCGCGGGAAGACCAGTCCGATACCGCGCGCATCCGCGGTGAAATCCGTGGCTTGCCCAAGGACAGCAAGGACCCGGCGCGCCTGGTGGTCAACGGCGTGGCCATGCCGATGCGGGTGGAGAGCGACGGCAAGTTCGACCGGCCGTTCGCCTTCCCGGCGGGCTCCAACAGCGTCGAGGTCGTCAGCCCGGACGGCCAGCAGCGCAAGCGCGTGCAGTTTTACCATGGCGGCGGCGGTGGCGAGGTAGCGGCCAAGCTGCGAGTCATGCTGTCGTGGGACTCGGACAACACCGACCTCGACCTGCACCTCGTGACGCCCGATGGTGGGCACGTCTGGTACGGCAACCGCTCGCTGCCCAATGGCGCGGCCCAGGACGTCGACGTGACCACCGGCTACGGCCCGGAAATCATCGCCAGCCCGACCCCGCTCAAGGGCCAGTACCTGGTCTACGTGAACTACTACGGCGGTGGCTGGAGTTCGGATGAAAGCTCCGGCGACGTGAACGCGGCCAAGCCGCTGACCACGGCGCAGGTGACCATCGTCACGGAGGAGGGGACGGTGAACGAGAAGCAGGAGTCCTTCCTGATCCCGATGCGCCAGCCGGGTGAGCTGACGCTGGTGAAACGGTTCAGTTATCCGTAATGGCGGGAACCGTCGGCCCTGCCGACTGATCGCGGGCGTGGCCCGCTCCTGCAGGTTGGGCCGCAGTAACCGGGAAACGCCGAAGTGCAGCGCCCACCTGTAGGAGCGCGCTCTGCCCGCGAACAGCGCCGGATGGCGCAACTGAAGGTCAGGCCTTCTGATCCGCCTGCCAAGCGTCGATGACTTCCTGCGCCGCACGGAAGGCATCGATGGCCGCCGGAACACCGGCATAGACCGCGCAATGCAGCAGCGCTTCGCGAATCTCTTCCACCGTGCAGCCGTTGTTCAGAGCGCCGCGCACGTGGCCTTTCAGCTCCTGCGGGCACTTGAGCGCGGTCAGCGCGGCCAGGGTGATCAGGCTGCGGGTCTTGCGCGGCAGGCCCTCGCGGTTCCACACGCCGCCCCAGGCGTGCTCGTTGACGAAGTCCTGCAGCGGCTGGGTGAACTCGGTGGCGTTGCCCAGCGCGCGGTCGACGAAGACGTCGCCCATCACTTCACGGCGGACCTGCTCGCCGGCCTTGCGGTTGTCATTGCTCATTCTGACTCCTTCAGAGACCTTCCAGGCGCACCGGCGCGGTGCCGGAACGCAGCATGTTGAGTTGTTCGGCGGCAGCCTTGGAGACGTCGATGATCCGCCCACGGCCGAACGGCCCGCGGTCGTTGATCCGGACCACGACGCTGCGGCCGTTGTCGAGGTTGGTCACCCGGACCCGCGTGCCGAAGGGCAGGGTGCGATGCGCGGCGGTCAGGGCGTTCTGGTTGAAGCGCTCGCCGCTGGCAGTGCGCTTGCCATGGTGCGCCTTGCCGTAATAGGACGCGGTGCCTTCGGCGCGGTAGCCGCGCCCGGAGACTTCCGAGTCGCTGTCATATGACGTGGTGCTACAGCCGGCCAGCAGGGCCAGGCAACCGATGAGGGCCATGGGTCGCAGCATCGAACCTCCGGACGAAAAAACGCCGGGCAAGCCCGGCGTCGTTGAAGTGTGGGCTCAGGCTTCGAGCTTCTTCTTCAGCAGTTCGTTCACTTGTGCCGGGTTGGCCTTGCCCTTGGCGGCTTTCATGGCCTGGCCGACGAAGAAGCCGAACATCTTGCCGCGCTTGGCTTCGTCGCTGGCGCGGTACTGTTCGACCTGCTCGGCGTTGGCCGCCAGCACGTCGTCCAGCAGCTTCTCGACGGCGCCCGAGTCGGTGTTCTGCACCAGGTCCTTGGCCTTGATGATCTCGTCGGGCGAGCCTTCACCTTCGGCCATGGCGGCGAACACGGTCTTGGCTGCCTTGCCGTTGATGGTGCCGTCCTTCAGGCGCAGGATCATGCCGCCCAGGTGCTCGGCGGAAACCGGCGACTGCTCGATTTCCAGGCCGTCCTTGTTGAGCAGGCTGGAAAGCTCGCCCATTACCCAGTTGGCCGCCAGCTTGGCGTCGGCGCAGATGCTCTGGACCTGTTCGAAGTAGTCGGCCATTTCGCGGCTGGCGGACAGCACGCTGGCGTCGTAGGCGGACAGGCCGTACTGGCTCTCGAAGCGCTCGCGCTTCTGGTCCGGCAGTTCCGGCAGTTGCGTGCGCAGTTCTTCGAGGAAGGCGCGCTCGATCACCACCGGCAGCAGATCCGGGCAGGGGAAGTAACGGTAGTCGTTGGCTTCTTCCTTGCTGCGCATGGAGCGCGTTTCGTCCTTGTTCGGGTCATACAGGCGGGTTTCCTGCACGACCTTGCCGCCGTCCTCGATCAGCTCGATCTGGCGCTGCACTTCGTGGTTGATCGCCTTCTCGATGAAACGGAAGGAGTTCACGTTCTTGATCTCGGCGCGGGTACCGAACTCGGCCTGGCCCTTCGGCCGTACCGAGACGTTGCAGTCGCAACGCAGCGAGCCTTCGGCCATGTTGCCGTCGCAGATGCCCAGGTAGCGCACCATGGCGTGGATCGCCTTGACGTAGGCCACGGCTTCCTTGGCGCTGCGGATGTCCGGCTCGGAGACGATCTCCAGCAGCGGAGTGCCGGCGCGGTTCAGGTCGATGCCGCTCATGCCGTGGAAGTCTTCGTGCAGGCTCTTGCCGGCGTCCTCTTCCAGGTGCGCGCGGGTGATCCCGACACGCTTGACGGTGCCGTCTTCCAGGGTGATGTCCAGATGGCCCTTGCCAACGATGGGGTGATCCATCTGGCTGGTCTGGTAGCCCTTGGGCAGGTCCGGGTAGAAGTAGTTCTTGCGCGCGAACACGTTGCGCTCGGCGATCTCGGCGTTGATCGCCAGGCCGAACTGACAGGCCATGCGCACGGCTTCCTGGTTCAGCACCGGCAGGGTGCCGGGCATGGCCAGGTCGACCAGGCTGGCCTGGGTGTTCGGGGCGGCGCCGAAGGTGGTGGCGCTACCGGAGAAGATCTTCGATTGGGTGGAGAGCTGTGCGTGGATTTCCAGCCCGATCACGGTTTCCCATTGCATGTGTGTCGTCCTCAGAATCCAGCCGGTGCTTGTTTGTGCCAGTCGCTGACCAGTTGGTACTGGTGCGCGACGTTGAGCAGGCGGCCTTCCTGGAAGTACGGCGCGAGCAGCTGGACACCCACCGGCAGGCCGTCGACGAAGCCGGCCGGCATGGACAGGCCCGGAATGCCGGCGAGGTTGGCGGTGATGGTGTAGATGTCTTCCAGGTACTGGGCGACCGGGTCGTTGTTCTTCTCGCCCAGTTTCCAGGCCGGGTTCGGCGTGGTCGGGCCGAGGATCACGTCGACTTCGGCGAAGGCGCTGGTGAAATCGTTCTTGATCAGACGACGAATTTTCTGAGCTTTCAGGTAATACGCGTCGTAGTAACCGGCGGAAAGCGCGTAGGTGCCGACCATGATGCGGTTCTTCACTTCAGCGCCGAAACCTTCGGCACGGGAGCGCTTGTACAGGTCCTGCAGGTCCTTCGGGTCTTCGCAACGGTAGCCGTAGCGAACGCCGTCGAAGCGCGAGAGGTTGGAGCTCGCTTCTGCGGGCGCGATCACATAATAGGCAGGGATCGCGTGCTGCATGTTCGGCAGGGAGATCTCCTTGACCACCGCGCCGAGCTGCTTGAGCTGCTCGACCACCTTCATCACCGCGTCGGCGATGCGGCTGTCCAGGCCGGCGCCGAAGTATTCCTTCGGCAGGCCGATGCGCAGGCCGGTCAGCGGCTTGGCCAGGGCGGCCAGGTAGTCGTCCACCGGCTGGTTGACGCAGGTGGAGTCCTTCGGATCGAAGCCGGCCATGGCGCCGAGCATCAGCGCGCAGTCCTCTGCGGTGCGGGCCAGCGGGCCGCCCTGATCGAGGCTGGAGGCGTAGGCGATCATGCCCCAGCGCGATACGCGGCCGTAGGTGGGCTTGATGCCGGTGAGGTTGGTCAGCGCGGCCGGCTGGCGGATCGAGCCGCCGGTGTCGGTGCCGGTGGCGGCCGGGATCAGGCGCGCGGCCACGGCGGCGGCGGAGCCACCGGAGGAGCCGCCCGGTACGCGGGAGGTATCCCAGGGGTTCTTCACCGGGCCGTAGTGGCTGGATTCGTTGGCCGAGCCCATGGCGAACTCGTCCATGTTCAGCTTGCCCAGGCTCACGGTGCCGGCGTCGGCCAGGCGCTCGACGACGGTGGCATCGTAGGGCGAGACGAAGGCGTCGAGAATCTTCGAGCCGCAGCTGGTGCGCACGCCCTGGGTGCAGAACAGGTCCTTGTGGGCGATCGGCGCGCCCAGCAGGGCCCCGGTCTCGCCTTTGGCGCGCCGCTCGTCGGCCGCCTTGGCCTGGGCCAGGGCGATCTCTTCGGTGACGGTGATGAAGCTGTTCAGCTGCGGGTCGAGCTGCTGGATGCGCGCGAGCAGGGCAGTGGCCAGTTCCTGGGCGGAGAATTGCTTGTCGGCGAGTCCGCGGGCGACTTCGGCGAGGGTCAATTGATGCAGCATATGTCCGTGTCCTTAGCGCTTACTCGATGACTTTCGGGACGAGGTAAAGGCCGTCTTCCACGGCCGGCGCGATGGCCTGGTAGGCTTCGCGGCGGTTCTCCTCGGTGACGGCGTCGGCGCGCAGGCGCTGCGTGGCTTCCAGCGGGTGGGCCAGGGGCTCTACGCCATCGGTGTCGACCGCCTGCATGGCATCGATCAGGCCGAGAATGTTGTTGAGGGTGTCGGTGGTGCGCGAAATGTCGGCTTCCTCCAGGCCCAGGCGGGCGAGGTGGGCGATCTTTTCCACGTCGGAGCGTTCAAGCGCCATCGGGGTCTCCAGCTAGAGCGGCCCGGTTCGAACTGGACCTGGCCGGAAGGAATTGAGGGGCAGGGAACAGAACCCGCGGCAGACGGTCGAAGGCCGCTGGGACGGGCCGGCAGGCCCGAAAAACGAGGAATCTAGCATAAATTGCCGCCTTGCCCAAAACCCCCGTCATTGTTAGAGTTTGCCGCACTTTTTTACCCGCGCACTTTTCACCCACGCGCCACCTATGGGTTTCTTTCCAATGTTCAAAAAACTGCGTGGCATGTTCTCCAGTGATCTGTCGATCGACCTGGGCACTGCCAATACCCTTATTTATGTGCGCGAGCGCGGCATCGTCCTGAACGAACCGTCCGTGGTCGCCATTCGTAGCCACGGCAGCCAGAAGAGCGTCGTAGCGGTCGGTACCGAAGCCAAGCGCATGCTGGGCCGTACCCCGGGCAACATTGCCGCCATTCGTCCGATGAAGGACGGCGTGATCGCCGACTTCAGCGTCTGCGAGAAGATGCTGCAGTACTTCATCAACAAGGTTCACGAGAACAGCTTCCTGCAGCCCAGCCCGCGTGTGCTGATCTGCGTGCCGTGCAAATCCACCCAGGTGGAACGCCGCGCCATCCGTGAATCGGCCCTGGGCGCTGGCGCCCGTGAGGTGTACCTGATCGAAGAGCCGATGGCTGCCGCCATCGGCGCCGGCCTGCCGGTGGAAGAGGCCCGTGGTTCCATGGTCGTCGACATCGGCGGCGGCACCACCGAGATCGCCCTGATCTCCCTCAACGGCGTGGTCTATGCCGAATCCGTCCGCGTCGGCGGCGACCGCTTCGACGAAGCCATCGTCACCTACGTGCGCCGCAACTACGGCAGCCTGATCGGTGAATCCACCGCCGAGCGCATCAAGCAGGAAATCGGCACCGCCTTCCCGGGCGGCGAAGTCCGCGAAGTCGACGTTCGTGGCCGTAACCTGGCCGAAGGCGTACCGCGCAGCTTCACCCTGAATTCCAACGAAGTGCTCGAAGCGCTGCAGGAATCCCTGGCGACCATCGTCCAGGCGGTCAAGAGCGCCCTGGAGCAGTCCCCGCCGGAACTGGCTTCGGACATCGCCGAGCGCGGCCTGGTGCTGACCGGTGGCGGCGCGCTGCTGCGCGACCTGGACAAGCTGTTGGCCCAGGAAACCGGCCTGCCGGTGATCGTCGCCGAAGACCCGCTGACCTGCGTCGCCCGTGGCGGCGGCAAGGCGCTGGAAATGATGGACCGTCATTCGATGGACCTGCTGTCCACCGAGTAAGTTGGACGTGGAGGTTGGTTGACGTTTCGCCCGCGCTGGTGAAACTTCAACCGACCTTGCACAGCTAGGAGCCGGTCATCAAACCGATATTCTCCAAAGGGCCCTCGCTGGGCGCGCGCCTTCTGGTGCTCGCTGTCCTGTCGGTCGCCTTGATGGTGGTCGATGCCCGCTTCGATTATCTGAAACCGGTACGCAGCCAGATGGGCCTCGTGCTGAGTCCTTTCTATGGCATCGCCGATTTCCCTGTTCGTGCTTGGGAAGGCGTGCGCGACCAGTTCACCAGCCGCAGCGAGCTGCTGGCCGAGAACGAGCGCCTGAAGGCCGAACAGTTGCTGATGCAGCGCCGCCTGCAGAAGCTGGCCACCCTCACCGAACAGAACGTGCGCCTGCGCGAGTTGCTCAACTCCTCCGCCCTGGTCGATGACAAGGTGCTGGTGGGCGAGCTGATCGGTGTCGACCCGAACCCCTTCACCCAGCGCATCCTGATCGACAAGGGCGAGAAGGACGGCGTGTTCCAGGGCCAGCCGGTGCTCGACGCCAGCGGCCTGATGGGCCAGGTGGTCGAGGTCATGCCTTACACCGCGCGCGTGCTGCTGCTGACCGATACCACCCACAGCATTCCGGTGCAGGTGAACCGCAATGGCCTGCGCGCCATCGCCGTGGGCACCGGCAACCCGGAGCGCCTGGAACTGCGCTACGTCGCCGATACCGCCGATATCAAGGAAGGCGACCTGCTGGTCAGCTCCGGCCTTGGCCAGCGTTTCCCGGCCGGCTATCCGGTGGCGGTGGTGAAGGAAGTGCTGCACGACACGGGCGGGCCTTTCGCCACTATCCGTGCCGTGCCGACCGCCAAGATGAACCGCAGCCGCTACGTGCTGCTGGTGTTCAGCGACAGCCGTACCCCCGAACAGCGCGCCACCGATGCCGCCGAAGCCCAGGCCGAGGCCGATCGCAAGGCCGCCGAGTCCGGCACGCCGGTACAGCCTGCACCAGGTGCTCCGGCAGCCCAGCCGCATGACGGCGCACAGCCTGCTGCTCCAACTGCTCCTGCTGCGCAACCTGCCCATCCGGCCGGCACCAATGGCGCAGCCCCTGCTGCGCCGGCCGGTGCGCCGGCATCGCACCCGGATGCAAGGACCCGTCACTGATGGCGGCGCAGGGCTCGAACAACGGCTGGGCCATCTGGCTCACCCTGCTGGCGGCGTTGCTGCTGTCGGTGGCGCCGATGCCCAGCTTCATGGAGATCGGCCGCCCGCTGTGGCTGGCGATGTTCCTCACCTACTGGGTGCTCTACCTGCCGCACAAGGTCGGCATGCTGACCGCCTGGGTGTTCGGCGTCGCCGAAGACGTGCTCTACGGCAGCCTGCTGGGGCAGAACGCCCTGATCCTCAGCCTGATCATCTGCCTGGTGCTGTCGCTGCACCAGCGCCTGCGCATGTTCCCCATCTGGCAGCAATGCCTGGTGTTGCTGGTGGTCTTCGGTCTCGCCCAACTGGTCCAGCTGTGGATCAGCGCCCTGACCGGCAACCGCCCACCGACCCTGGTGTTCCTCCTGCCGGCACTGGTCAGCGCCTTGCTCTGGCCCTGGGTCTACACACTGCTGCGGGCCCTGCGGCTGCGCCTGAACATCAACTGATCGCCCCCTTGCGGGGGAATCGCCGGGCCTGCGCTGTGCGGGCCCGCTTCGGAGTCCCTGATGGCCCAGCTGTACCTCGCCTCCAGTTCGCCGCGCCGCCGCGAGCTGCTCACCCAGATCGGCCTGCCGTTCCATATAGTGCCCGCGTCCATCGATGAAACGCCCGAGTCCGGCGAGTCGGCGCATGCCTATGTCGAGCGTCTGGCGCGTGGCAAGGCACTGGCCGGGCTGAACTTCCTCGCCCAGCGCGCCGACGTCTGCGTGCTCGGCGCCGATACCGCCGTGGTGCTGGACGGCCGCATTCTCGGCAAGCCGGTGGACCGCGACGACGCCCTGGCCATGCTGCAGGCCCTGTCCGGCCGCGAGCACGAGGTGCTGACCGCCGTGGCGGTCGCCGACCGGGATCGCTGCGAGGCGCGCGTGGTCAGCAGTCGCGTGGCCTTCCGCGAAGTTTCCGCCGAGGAAGCCGAGCGCTATTGGGAAACCGGCGAACCCCAGGATAAAGCCGGTGGCTATGCTATCCAGGGGCTTGCGGCGGTCTTCGTCAGCCGCGTCGAAGGCAGCTACAGCGCCGTGGTCGGCCTGCCTCTTTGCGAAACCTCGGCATTGCTGGCTGACTTCTCCATCCCCAGCTGGCAGTCTTGATCGGAAAGTAGCGCTGGCACGACTCCGGGCGCGATAAGGAAGGGCGCATGAGCGAAGAGATCCTGATCAATATCACGCCGATGGAATCGCGCGTGGCGGTGGTGGAGAACGGCGTCCTGCAGGAGGTCCACGTCGAGCGCACGCTGCGCCGCGGGATTGTCGGCAATATCTACAAGGGCAAGGTCGTGCGCGTGCTGCCGGGCATGCAGGCGGCCTTCGTCGACGTCGGCCTGGAACGTGCGGCCTTCATCCACGCCGCGGAGATTTCCACCCGCGAAGGCAGCGCGGTGGAGAGCATCGGCGCGCTGGTCCATGAAGGGCAGAGCCTGGTGGTGCAGGTCACCAAGGACCCCATCGGCACCAAGGGCGCGCGCCTCACCACGCATCTGTCGATCCCCTCGCGCTACCTGGTCTACATGCCGCGCACCAGCCATGTCGGCATTTCCCTGAAGATCGAGGATGAGCACGAGCGCGAGCGCCTCAAGCAGGTGGTCGCCAAGTGCGTCGAGGCAGAGGGCATCGTCGAGCGCGGCGGATTCATCCTGCGTACTGCCGCCGAAGGGGCCGGCGAGGACGAGATCCTCGCCGATATCCGCTACCTGCGCCGCCTCTGGGACCAGATCGACGCGCAGATCCAGACCGTCGGCGCGCCGACGATGATCTACGAAGACCTTTCCCTGGCCCTGCGCACCCTGCGCGACCTGGTGAACCCGCGCATCGAGAAGATTCGTGTCGATTCCCGCGAAAACTTCCAGAAGATCACGCAGTTCGTCGAAGAGCTGATGCCGGAAATCGCCGACCGCCTGGAACACTACCCGGGTGAGCGGCCGATCTTCGACCTCTACGGGGTCGAGGACGAGGTGCAGAAGGCGCTGGAGCGCAAGGTGCTGCTCAAGTCCGGCGGCTACCTGATCATCGACCCGACCGAGGCGATGACCACCATCGACGTGAATACCGGCGCCTTCGTCGGCCATCGCAACCTCGAAGAGACCATCTTCAAGACCAACCTCGAGGCGGCCACCGCCATCGCCCGCCAATTGCGCCTGCGCAACCTGGGCGGGATCATCATCATCGACTTCATCGACATGGAAGACGAGGAGCACCGCCGCCAGGTCCTGCGGACCCTGGAGAAGCAGCTCGAACGCGACCATGCCAAGACCAACATCATCGGCATCACCGAACTGGGCCTGGTGCAGATGACCCGCAAGCGCACCCGCGAAAGCCTGGTGCAGGTGCTCTGCGAGCCCTGTCCGAGCTGCCAGGGGCGCGGCATGCTGAAGACCGCCGAGACCATCTGCTACGAGATATTCCGCGAGATCCTTCGCGAGGCCCGGGCCTACCAGGCCAATTCCTATCTGGTGCTGGCCAATCAGAAGGTGGTGGATCGCCTGCTCGACGAGGAGTCGGGCAACGTTGCTGACCTTGAGCTGTTCATCGGTCGCCCCATCAAGTTCCAGGTCGAGGCCATGTATTCCCAGGAGCAGTACGACGTGGTCCTGCTTTGAGCGGCGGATCGCACCGTTTGGGATTCGGGCAGGAGGCCGTCGTGCAATGGGGTTTTTTGGAGCTTTGCCTGACGCACACTGTCAGACCTGGTTCGACATTGCCTGGCTGGGAGGCCGCTCGATGAACCTTCGCGACACTTCACAGGCAGCCGGCTGACATGGAGCGTGCCGGCCGGCTGTTCGCCACTTCCCTGCGCATCATCCTGGGCCTCCTGGCGCTGGGGCTGGTGCTGCTCGCGCTGTATGTCAGCCTCGGCCGACAGTTGGTGCCGCTGGTGGCGGAGTACCGCGATGACCTGGCGCAGAAGGCCAGCGAACAGCTGGGCCTGCCGGTGGCCATTGGCGCGCTGGAGGGGCACTGGCATGCCTTCAGCCCGATCATCGTGGTGCGCGATATCCAGCTGGGCGAGGGCAATGATTCCCTGCGCCTGGAACGTGTGCGCCTGACCCCGGACATCCTTGGCAGCGTGATGGCACGCCAGCCGCGCATCGACAGCCTGGAACTGGAAGGCCTGCACCTGACCCTGCGCGAGGACGAGGAGGGCAAGTGGCATGCCGACGGTCTGCCCAGCCGCGGCGGCGACACCGATCCGCGCAAGCTCATCGACCTGCTTTTGACCCCGCGTCGCCTGTCGCTGATGGACAGCCAGCTGACCGTGCTGCCGCAGCAGGCCAACCCGCTGTCGCTGACCTACGTCGGCATGACCCTGCGCAGCGGCAGCCGCCAGCGCCTGGAAGCACGTCTCAGCCTGCCCGGCGGCGAGCCGGTGGCGGCGCGCCTGGAAACCCGCCTGAACCGTGACGACTGGGCGAAGAGTTCGGCCCAGCTGTACCTCAGTCTGCCGCAGGCCGACTGGGCCAAGTGGCTGCCCGGGCGCCTCACCGGTGCCTGGAAGCTGTCCCAGGCCAAGGCCGGCGGCGAGCTGTGGGCGACCATCGACAAGGGCGTGCCGGTGTCCGCAGTGGCACGCCTGAACGCGCCGAAGATCGACGCGGCGCTGGGCGATCGCAAGCCGGTGAGCCTGAGTGACCTGGGTGTCAGCCTGTTCTTCCAGCGCAATGGCGACGATTTCGACCTGCGCGTCGCCGATCTGGCGGCGAACCTCGGCGAAACCCGCTGGGGCGAGGTGGAGCTGGAGCTGACTCGCCGGACGAAGGACGAGGAGCACTGGCAGCTGCGCGCCGACCGCCTCGACCTGACCCCGCTGGGGCCGACCATCACCGCCCTGGCGCCGCTGCCGGACAAGGCCATCGAGTGGCTCGACGGTCTCAAGCCACAGGGTGTGCTGCACAACGTCAACTTCGATTACTGGCCGCAGCGCGAAGGTGCCGAGCGGGTTGCCTATGCGACCAACCTGGAGAAGGTCGGCATCAGTGCCTTCCATGACGTGCCCGCCGTGGCCAATGTCGATGGCACCCTGCGCGGCAACCTGGAAGGCGGCACGCTGGATGCCAACGCCCAGAACTTCATGCTTCACCTGGCAACCCTCTTCCCCGAGCCTTGGCACTACCGCACCGCGCACACGCGCATGTTCTTCAAGCTCAACGACGAGGCCTTCACTCTCGGCAGCCATCTGATGCAGGTGGAAGGCGAGGAGGGCACCATCGCCGGTGACATGCTGATCCGCCTGATGCGCGACCCGGCGCTGGAGGACTACATGGACCTGCGTGTCGGCATGAGCAATGGCGATGCGCGCTACACCGGCAAGTACCTGCCGACCGTCATCCCGCAGATGAGCAAGGACCTTGCCGCCTGGCTCAAGGGCTCGATCAAGAGCGGTCGTATCGAGCAGGGCTATTTCCTCTGGCAGGGCTCGCTGCAGAAGGGCTCGGCGCCCGAAGCCCACGCCATGACCCTGTATTTCAAGGTCCACGACGGCGTGCTCGACTACCAGCCCGGCTGGCCCGGCCTGAGCAAGGCCGAGGGCGAGGTGCGGGTCGAGGACACCGGTGTCAGCATCAACGCCACCAGCGGGCAGATCCTCAACAGCCAGGTGCGCGATGTGTCGGTGGAGATTCCCCATTCGGACCCGGGCGAAGTCGCCCACCTGCACGTGAATGGCGACATCGACAGCAACCTCGTCGATGGCCTGAAGATCCTCCAGGACTCGCCGATCGGTGCGACTCATACCTTCGCCGGCTGGGAAGGCTCCGGCGACCTGAACGGCCACCTCAACCTCGATATTCCCCTGGCCAAGGGCGAGGCGAGCAAGGCGCGGGTGATAGTAGACTTCGACACCGATAAGGCGAAGTTGAAGATCGCCAAGCCCGAGCTGAACCTCGAACAGGTCAAGGGCAAGTTCCGCTATGACACCGACAGCGGCCTGAGTGGGCAGAACATCGCGGCCCAGGTGCTGGGCGCGCGTGTCACCGGCAGCATTCGCGCCGAAGGCCGCAACGGCGTCCCGCGCACGCGGGTGCTGGTGGGTGGTCAGGTGCCGGTCAAGTCCCTGCTCGACTGGGGCAAGGTGCAGCAGCAGTTGCCGGTAGATGGGCGCATTCCCTTCCAGCTCAACCTGCTGCTCGACGGCAAGGACAGCCAGTTGCAGGTCGCCTCGAACCTGCAGGGCGTCACCATCGACCTGCCTGCGCCACTGGGTAAGGCGGCGCAGGAGACTCGCGAGAGCGAGTGGCGCATGACCCTGGACGGCGCCGAGCGGCGTTACTGGGCGACCTATGGCGACCGCGCCAGCCTGGCCTACGCCGCGCCCGTGGAGCAGCCGCTGGCTGGTCGCGGCGTGCTGCGCCTGGGGGGCGATCCGGCCGTACTGCCCAACTGGAGCGGCGTGCAAGTGCGCGGCAAGATCGATGAGGTCGACGCCGACGCCTGGATGGCCGTCGCGAAGAAGTATTCCAACACCGGGGTTGAAGGCGCGGCTGGCCTGTTGCGCGGTGCGGACCTGCAGATCGGTCGCTTCAAGGGTTTCGGCCAGACCCTGGAAAACCTCACGCTGGACCTGGCGCGCGTCGACAGCAGCTGGCAGGTCGGGTTGGTCAGCTCACTGGTCTCCGGCAAGGTCACCCTGCCTGACAGCAAGGTGAAGCCGATCCAGATTGCCCTGGACCGCATCGACCTGCCCAAGGGCGAGGCCATCGACTCCGAGAAGGCGGTGGAGCAGCCGGACCCACTGGCGAAGATCGACCCGCGGACCCTGCCGCCGATGGACGTGAGCATTCGCCAGGTGCTGAAGGGTGGCAAGCCCGTTGGTGCCTGGAGCTTCAACGTGCGGCCGACACCCACCGGGGTTGGCTTCAACGACGTCAACCTGGACCTGCGCGGCCTGTCGGTGAAGGGCACCCTGCGCTGGGACGGCATGGAGGCAAGTGCGCGCAGCACCTTCCAGGGCCAGCTTGAAGGCAAGAACATGGGCGATGTGCTCAAGGCCTGGGACTTCGCGCCCAGCGTGACCAGCGAGCGCTTCCGCGTGGACATCAACGGCAACTGGCCGGGCTCCCCGGCGGCGCTGAACCTGCGGCGCTTCGGCGGTACCCTCGACGCCAGCCTGCGCAAGGGCCAGTTCGTCGAAGTGGAAGGCGGCGCCAATGCCCTGCGCGTATTCGGCCTGCTCAACTTCAACGCCATCAACCGCCGCCTGCGTCTGGACTTCTCCGACCTGCTCGGCAAGGGCCTGAGCTATGACCGGGTGAAGGGCGTGCTCACCGCCACCGATGGCGTCTACTTCACTCGCGAGCCGCTGCGGCTGGATGGGCCGTCGAGCAACCTGGAGCTCAACGGCACCCTGGACCTGGCCCACGACGAAATCGACGCCAAGCTGCTGGTGACCCTGCCGGTGACCAACAACCTGCCGCTGGCGGCGCTGATCGTTGGTGCGCCGGCCATTGGTGGTGCGCTGTTCGTGGTGGACAAGCTGCTGGGCGACAAGGTCGCGCGCTTCGCCAGCGTGCAATACAGCGTCAAGGGCCCGTGGCAGAGCCCCACCATCGCTTTCGAGAAACCGTTCGAAAAGCCTCATTGAGCCCCTCAATCGAGCAGAAAGCCCGGGCTTCAGTTAGCATGAAACCCAGACACCGACGGAGCTCAGCATGTCCATTGCCGTCATCCAGATGGTCAGCCAGGACGATGTCCCGGCCAATCTCGCCGCCGCCCGTCGCCTGCTCGAGCAGGCCGCCGAGGGTGGCGCGCGCCTCGCCGTGTTGCCGGAAAACTTCGCTGCCATGGGCCGCCGCGATCTCGCGGAGATCGGCCGGGCCGAAGCCCTGGGCGAAGGCCCAATCCTGCCCTGGTTGAAAAGCACCGCCCGCGACCTCAGGTTGTGGATAGTCGCCGGCACCCTGCCGCTGCCGCCCGAAGGCCAGCCGGACGCCAAGGCCAACGCCTGTTCGCTGCTGGTGGACGAGCGCGGTGAAGTGGCGGCGCGCTACGACAAGTTGCACCTGTTCGACGTGGACGTCGCCGACGCCCGTGGCCGCTATCGCGAGTCTGATGACTACGCCTTCGGTCAGCGCGTGGTGGTGGCGGATACGCCGGTCGGGCGCCTGGGACTGACGGTCTGCTACGACCTGCGCTTCCCCGAGCTCTACACCGCATTGCGCGAAGCCGGCGCAGAGCTGATCAGCGCTCCCGCCGCCTTCACTGCAGTCACCGGGGCGGCGCACTGGGAAACCCTCGTCCGCGCCCGCGCCATCGAAACCCAGTGCTACCTGCTGGCGGCCGGGCAGGGCGGTACCCACCCCAAAGGACGGGAAACCTGGGGCCAGTCGGCCATCGTCGACCCCTGGGGGCGTATCCTCGCCGAACAGGCCAAGGGCGAGGCCGTGCTGCTGGCCGAGCGCGACAGCGAGGAACAGGCGGCGGTCCGGCAGCGCATGCCGATTGCCCGGCACAGAAGATTTTTCCCGCCGGTCGAACCACGACCGGCGCGTACGGAGTGAATATGAGCGAACTGTTGTCATCCGTCAGTCAGCACCTGCTGGCCCCCGGTGGTCTGGATATCGACCAGCTGTCGCCGATCCTGCACGAGCTGAGCGGCCCCGGCATCGACGCCGCTGACCTGTACTTCCAGAGCCAGGTCTCCGAGTCCTGGATGCTCGAAGACGGCATCGTCAAGGAAGGCAGCTTCCACATGGACCAGGGCGTCGGTGTGCGCGCGCAGTCCGGCGAGAAGACCGGCTTTGCGTATAGCAACGCGATCAACCATGAAGCGCTGATCCAGGCCGCCCGCGCCGCCCGTTCGATCTCCCGCGCCGGGCAGAACGGCAAGGTGCAGGCGTTCCAGGCCGTGGTGCCGACCCGCCTGTATGCCGGCGAGAACCCGCTGGACGTCATGAGCCGCGCCGAGAAGGTGGAGCTGCTGCAGAAGATCGATGCCGCCACCCGCGCCCTCGATCCGCGTATCCAGCAGGTCACTGTCAGCCTCGCCGGCGTCTGGGACCAGGTGCTGATCGCCGCGGCGGACGGTTCGCTGGCCGCGGACATCCGCCCGCTGGTGCGCTTCAACGTCAGCGTCATCGTCGAGCAGAACGGCCGTCGCGAGCGTGGCGGCCATGGCGGTGGCGGGCGTACCGATTACAAGTACTTCCTCCAGGAAGACCGCGCCATGAGCTACGCCCGCGAGGCGCTGCGCCAGGCCCTGGTCAACCTTGAAGCGGTGCCCGCGCCGGCCGGCAGCCTGCCGGTGGTGATGGGGGCCGGCTGGTCCGGCGTGCTGCTGCACGAAGCCGTGGGTCACGGCCTGGAAGGCGACTTCAACCGCAAGGGCAGCTCCAACTACAGCGGGCGCATCGGCGAGAAGGTCGCTTCCAGCCTGTGCACCATCGTCGACGACGGCACCATCGCTGGCCGTCGTGGTTCGCTGTCGGTGGACGACGAGGGCACGCCGACGAACTGCAACGTGCTGATCGAGAACGGCATCCTCAAGGGCTACATGCAGGACAAGCTCAACGCCCGCCTGATGGGCGTGGCGCGCACCGGCAACGGCCGTCGCGAGTCCTACGCGCACCTGCCGATGCCGCGCATGACCAACACCTACATGCTGGCCGGGCAGAGCGATCCGCAGGAAATCATCGCCAGCGTCGAGCGCGGCATCTACTGCGCGAACCTCGGCGGCGGCCAGGTAGATATCACCAGCGGCAAGTTCGTCTTCGCCACCAGTGAGGCCTACCTGATCGAGAACGGCAAGATCACCCGTCCGGTAAAGGGCGCGACCTTGATAGGCAACGGTCCGGAAGTGATGAGCCGGGTGTCCATGGTCGGCAACGACCTGGCGCTGGACAGCGGCGTGGGTACCTGCGGCAAGGACGGCCAGTCCGTGCCGGTCGGTGTCGGTCAGCCGACCCTGAAGATCGACGCGATCACCGTCGGCGGCACGGGCGGCTGAGGCCGTTGCCGGTGGGGCTGGAAGGGAAGGGCGCGGCCGCTCAGCGCAGGCCGCGTTTCAGCTCGTCCAGCTCGCGGATGTACTTGAAGATCTTCCGCGCTGCGGCCGGAGGCTTGTTGTGAGCGGCCTCGTGCTGGGCGTGGCGGATCAGCTGGAGCAGATGCTGGCGGTCGCTTTCCGGGTATTCGCCGAAGAAGGCCGACAGCGCGGCGTCGCCGCCGGTGATCAGGTGGTCGCGCCAGCGCTCCAGGGCGTGGAAGCGTTCGTTGTACTGGCGGGTCGAGGTATCTACCTGCTCCAGCAGGGCGAGGATGGCCTCGACGTCCTGGTCGCGCATCAGCTTGCCGATGAACTGCCGGTGGCGTTTCTTGGCGGCGTTGGCCTTGTGCTTGGGAGCTTCTTCCAGTGCGCGGCGCAGCGGATCGGTGAGCGGCATGCGGTCGAGCATGTCGGCCTTGAGCGTGGTCAGGCGCTCGCCGAGTTCCTGCAGCGCGTGCATTTCGCGTTTTACTTGCGACTTGCTCTTCTCATCGAAGGACGAGTCGTCATCGTGAATTTCAGCCATGGCGGGGGTCTCGTTGAAAACGCCGCCATGATAACGAGTCAGGGGCCGCTTGTCCGGCCCGCGCCGGTCGCCGCCGCCTGATGGCGGGGCCGGACCATGAACAGGAGAGGCATGCAATGAGCGAACACAACCCGGCAGTGAGCCCGGAGGTCCTCCCCGAACTGCGTGAGCAGGTCGAGCGGATCATCGCCGAGGCCACCCGGCAGGGCGCCAGCGCCTGCGAGGTGGCGGTGTCGGTGGAGCAGGGGCTGTCGACCTCGGTGCGCCAGGGTGAAGTCGAGACCGTCGAGTTCAACCGCGACCAGGGCTTCGGCATCACCCTCTATGTCGGCCAGCGCAAGGGCTCCGCGAGCACCTCGGCCACCGGCGCGGATGCTATTCGCGAGACCGTGGCGGCGGCGCTGGCCATCGCCAAGCACGCCTCCGAAGACGATTGCGCCGGGCTGGCCGATCCGGCGCTGATGGCCCGTGACCTGCCGAACCTGGACCTGTACCACGGCTGGTCGATCACCCCCGACCAGGCCATCGAGCGCGCGCTGGCCTGCGAGGCCGCTGCGTTCGCCACCGACAAGCGCGTTACCAAGGCCGACGGCACCACGCTGAACACCCACCAGGGTTGTCGCGTCTACGGCAACAGCCACGGCTTCGTTGGCGGCTACGCCAGCACCCGTCACAGCCTGAGTTGCGTGATGATCGCCGAGTTGGAAGGGCAGATGCAGCGCGACTACTGGTACGACGTGAACCGTCGCGGCGACCTGCTGGCCACTCCCGAATCCATCGGCCGTCGCGCCGCCGAGCGCGCCGCCAGCCGTCTCGGCGCGCGCCCGGTGCCGACCGCCGAAGTGCCGGTGCTGTTCGCCCCGGAAGTCGCGGTCGGCCTGTTCGGCCACTTCCTCGGCGCCATCTCCGGCGGCAGCCTGTACCGCAAGTCGTCGTTCCTCGAAGGCGCATTGGGCCAGCGGCTGTTCCCGGAATGGCTGACCCTGGACGAACGCCCGCTGCTGCGCGGCGCGCTGGGCAGCGCCTCGTTCGACAACGATGGCCTGGCGACCTACGCCAAGCCCTTCGTCGAGGGCGGCGATCTGGTGTCGTACGTGCTCGGCACCTACTCCGGGCGCAAGCTGGGCATGCCCAGCACTGCCAACTCCGGTGGCGTGCACAACCTGTTCGTCAGCCATGGCGACGAGGACCAGGCTGCCCTGATCCGCCGCATGGGCCGGGGCCTGCTGGTCACCGAGCTGATGGGGCAGGGCGTCAACCTGGTGACCGGCGACTACTCCCGTGGCGCTGGCGGTTACTGGGTCGAGAATGGCGAAATCCAGTTCCCGGTGCAGGAAGTCACCATCGCCGCCAACCTGCGCGACCTGTTCCGCAACATCGTTGCCATCGGCAATGACGTGGAGTATCGCGGCAACCTGCATACCGGCTCCGTACTCATCGAAAAGATGATGGTCGCCGGCAACTGATCCAGCCGCCGCGGCCCCGCTGGCCGCGGCTTTCAGCCCTTCTTCGATTCCCTTCTCCAGGCTGGCCGCCCAGCGCAATGCGTTCGGGCGGCTTGTTTTTTTGTCTTTCGGAAACAATAATCAATCTCATTATCGATTGAGAGATTGCCATGTTCGCCGAAATCGACAGTTCAATCACCGAGCGCTGGTATCGCCTGGGCACGCGTATCCGCTGTGCGCTGGAGCCGAACGAGCCGCGCCTGGTCGAGCAGTATCTCGGCGAAGCGCGCTACCTGGCGGCCTGGGAACCGGTGCCAGCCTGGCGTCTGTTCGAGAAGTGCTTCGGGCTGCTGCTCGACAGCAGCCGCGACATCGCGCTGCCCTGGCACTGGCGCGTGCTCTGCCTGGATCACGCCTATCTCCCGCTGCGTGAACTGCAACGCCTGGCGACTTCGACCGCCCAGCGCCAACGCCTGTGCCTGCTGGCCCGGCGCATGGCGCAGCAGGAGATGGCGCCTTCCCTGAGACTGCAAGAAGGAATCGAGAATGACTGACAGCCGTATCGAACGCGACAGCATGGGCGAACTGGAGGTGCCGGCTCCGGCGCTGTACGGCGCCCAGACGCAGCGGGCGGTGAACAACTTCCCGGTGAGCGGCCAGCGCATGCCGCGTCCGTTCATCCGCGCGCTGCTGCTGGCCAAGGCGGCCGCGGCACGCGCGAATGTCAGCCTGGAACAGCTGGACGCGGAGACCGGTGCAGCCATCGTCGCCGCCTGCGAAGAGCTGCTGGCCGGTGATCTGCAGCAGCATTTCCCGGTGGACGTGTTCCAGACCGGCTCGGGCACCAGTTCGAACATGAACGCCAACGAGGTGGTCGCGACCCTCGCCAGCCGCCGCCTCGGCAAGCCGGTCAATGCCAACGACCAGGTCAACTGCGGGCAGAGCAGTAACGACATCATTCCCTCGACCATTCACATCAGTGCGGCGCTGGAGGTCCACCAGCACCTGCTGCCCGCGCTGGACCACCTCCACGCCACCCTGGAGAAGAAGGCAAAGGCCGTTCACCAGCACGTCAAGACTGGCCGGACCCACCTGATGGACGCCATGCCGGTGCGCCTGAGCCAGGTGCTCGGCGGCTGGGCCCAGCAGGTGCGCCAGGCATCTCAGGGTATCGAGGCGCAATTGCCGGCGCTGCAGCAGCTCGCCCAGGGCGGCACTGCGGTCGGTACCGGGGTGAATGCCCATCCGCAGTTCTCCGCGCGCTTCTGCGAGGAGCTCAATGGCCTGACCGGCCTGGTGTTCCGCCCTGGCGACGACTTCTTCGCGCTGATCGGCGCCCAGGACATCGCCGTAGCCACCTCCGGCCAACTCAAGGCCCTGGCCGTGGCGCTGATGAAGATCGCCAACGACCTGCGCTGGATGAACTCCGGGCCGCTGGCCGGCCTTGCCGAGATCGAGCTGGAGGCACTGCAGCCGGGCTCCTCGATCATGCCCGGCAAGGTCAATCCGGTGATTCCGGAAGCCACCGCCATGGTCGCCGCCCAGGTGATGGGCAACGACACCACCATCGCCGTCGCCGGGCAGTCCGGCAACTTCGAGCTGAACGTGATGCTGCCGGTGATCGCTGACAACCTGCTGCACAGCATCCATCTGCTGGCCAACGTCAGCCGCCTGCTGGCGGACAAGGCCATCGCCAGCTTCAAAGTCAATGAGGCGAGCCTGCGCGAGGCGCTATCGCGCAACCCGATCCTGGTCACCGCGCTGAACCCGATCATCGGCTACCAGAAGGCCGCGGAGATTGCCAAGCAGGCTTATCGCGAGGGCCGGCCGATCATCGACGTTGCGCTGGAGAACACTGACCTGGACCGCGCCCGCCTCGAGCAACTGCTCGATCCCGAGAAGCTCACCGCCGGCGGACTCTGAGTCCGCCCCACCCGCTGGAGGAACCTGCCATGCGTCATTGGCAACGCACCATCGAACTGGGCAACCGCTGCTTCATTCGTCAGGAATTGATCGATGCCCGTGAGCACTACCTCCACGCTCTGGCGCTGGCACAGGTGCTGCTGGATCGCTGGCATGACGCCGAGGAGGCGGTGATGGCCTTCGTCATCTCGCACCACAACCTCGGCGACCTGCACTTGCAGCTGGGCCAGCCGGAAGAGACCGCCGAGTACCTCTGCGCCTGCCACGAGCGCCTGCTGGCGCTGGGTGAGGACCTGCGCAAATGCTCGGATCTGCGTGCGGCGGCGGTGCAGCACAGCCGCCGCACCTACGTCGAGCTGCTCAACTTCATCGGCGAACACGGCACCTACCCGCGCACCCAGCGCCTGCTGCGCCGCCAGGGTGCGGTGGAGCTGCGCCCGGGGCTGTTCACTGCCGTGCATTCGATGCGTTACCACTAGTCGATGCGCTACCGCTGAGTCGATGCGCTCCCACTGAAAGAAGGTTTGAAGATGCCTCACGTCCTGCCTGCCTTGCCCTATGCCTACGCTGCGCTGGAGCCGCACATCGATGCGCAGACCATGGAAATCCACCACAGCAAGCACCACCAGACCTACATCAACAACCTCAACGCCGCGCTGGAAGGCACCGCGTTCGCCGAAGTGCCGGTGGAGCAACTGCTGCAGCAGCTCGACAGTCTCCCCGCCGCCCTGCGCGGGCCGGTGATCAACAACGGCGGCGGCCACGCCAACCATTCACTGTTCTGGACGGTGATGGCGCCGGATGGCGGTGGCCAGCCGCAGGAAGAGCTGCGCCAGGCGATAGACGCTGAACTGGGCGGCTACGACGCCTTCTGCCAGGCCTTTACCAAGGCGGCGCTGACTCGCTTCGGCAGCGGCTGGGCGTGGCTGAGCGTCGATCCGCAGGGGCGGCTGGTCGTCGAGAGCAGTGGAAACCAGGACAGCCCGCTGATGCAGGGCAACCTGCCGATCCTCGGCCTGGATGTCTGGGAGCACGCCTATTACCTGCGCTACCAGAACCGCCGACCGGAATACATTGCGGCCTTCTACAACGTGGTCGCCTGGCCGGAGGTGCTGCGCCGTTACCGTGTGGCGCAGCAGGCACGAGGCAAAGGATGAAACCGAAGGCGGCAGCATGCGTCTGATCGTGCAGAGTCTGCGTGAAAGCGGAGGACGCAATTTGCGTTGGTTGCTGGGACTGAGCATCGTCCTCGGCGGCGGTGTACTCGTGGTCCAGCACCTGATGGAGCTGGCGCGGCTGCAGCTTTCCCCACCGATGTACCTGGCCCTGCATGGCGGCATGCTCTGCGCGCTCGGGACGGGCCTGGGCGCTCTGCCGGTGTTGCTGGTGCGCAGTATGCCGGCGCGTATCGCCGACACCATGCTTGGCTTCGGCGCCGGGGTCATGCTGGCCGCCACGGCCTTCTCCCTGCTGCTGCCGGCGCTGGAGGCGGCGGAAGCTTCCGGTCGCCCGACCTGGCTGGCCTCGCTGCTGGTCAGTCTTGGCCTGGCGCTGGGCGCCTTCGGTCTGGCGGTGTTCGGTCGGGTGCTCGAAGACGCCCAGGCGAATATCCAGGGCGCGGCTGAAGGCAAGGTGCCCGCGCGCATCCTGCTGTTCGTCGCCGCCATCGTTCTGCACAACATTCCCGAAGGCATGGCCGTAGGGGTTGCCGCCGGCGGAGAGGTGCAGGGCGCAAGCGGTCTGGCGCTGGGGATCGCGCTGCAGGATGTGCCCGAAGGGCTGGCTATCGCGCTGGTGCTGGCCGGGGCGGGCGTTTCGCGGGGCAAAGCGGCGCTGGCGGGTGCGGCTTCCGGGCTGGTGGAGCCGCTGTTCGCGGTGCTCTGTGCCTGGCTGATCGGTATCTCGCGGATGTTCCTGCCCTGGGGGCTGGCTGCGGCGGCGGGCGCGATGCTTGACGTGGTCGTGCGCGAGATCATTCCCGAATCCCAGCGGCGCGGCCACGCGGCGCAGGCCACGCAGGGGCTGATCATCGGTTTCTGTCTGATGATGGTACTGGACACTTCGCTGGGCTGATGGCCCTGCGTGTCACTCGCCTTCGTCGAAGTAGTTGTTGATCAGGTCAACCAGCGCCTTGATCGCTTCGTCTTCCTGCTCACCTTCGGCGGCGAGGTGCAGATTGGTACCCTTGCCGGCGGCCAGCATCATCACGGCCATGATGCTCTTGCCGTCCACCGTACTCTCCGGGTTGCGGCCCACGCGAACCTGGCAGGGGTACCGCCCTGCGACGCCGACGAATTTGGCCGCCGCGCGGGCGTGCAGGCCAAGCTTGTTGATGATGGTGACTTCGAGGGCGGGCATCGCGAGGGGCTGTCCTTTTGTTGTCTGTCGCTGCTTAGCTCAGGTCGCGGTGGCGAATCTGTACGTTGGTGAGGGTTTCCTTGAGGGCCTGACCAATGCGCTCGGCAATGTAGGTCGAGCGGTGCTGGCCACCGGTGCAGCCGATGGCGATGGTCACGTAGGCCCGGTTGCTCGCGGCGAAGCGCGGCAGCCATTTGTTCAGGTAGGCGAGGATATCCTGGTACATCTCCTCGACGTCCGGTTGCGCCGCCAGGTACTCCTGGACTTCCGTTTCCAGCCCGGTGTGCTCGCGCAGTTCGGGTTTCCAGTACGGATTGGGCAGGCAGCGCACGTCGAACACCAGGTCCGCGTCCACTGGCATGCCGCGCTTGAAGCCGAATGATTCGACCAGGAAGGCGGTGCCCAGTTCGGGCTTGTTCAGCAGGCGCAGCTTGAGCACGTCGCGCAGCTGGTAGAGGTTCAGGTTGGTGGTGTTGAGCTTGAGATCGGCGAGGTCGGCGATCGGCGCCAGCAGGTTCGACTCGTCGCTGATGGCCTCGGCCAGGGAGCGGGTGTCGGTGGTCAGCGGGTGGCGCCGGCGAGTCTCGGAAAAGCGTTTGAGCAGCGTCTCATCATCGGCGTCGAGGTACAGCACATCACACTGGATGTGTCTGTCGCGGGCTTCCTGCAGCAGCTCGGGGAAACGCTGCAGCTGGCTGGGCAGGTTGCGCGCGTCGATGGAGACGGCGACCTGCGGGTGCAGCAGCTCGGTGTGCAGCAGTGCGCGCTGGGCCAGGTCCGGGAGGAGGCTGGCCGGCAGGTTGTCGATGCAGTAGAAGCCGTTGTCCTCGAGCACATTGAGCGCAGTGCTCTTGCCCGAGCCGGATCTCCCACTGATGATGATCAGGCGCATGATCAGTGCCCGTTGTTCTGGAAGTCCACGACGATCCGGTACAGGTCCTCGCCGTTGGCGGCGTGACGCAGGCGGTCGCGGACGTCGGAGCGGTCGAGCATGGAAGCGATCTGTCGCAGCAGTTCCAGGTGCTCCTCGGTGGCCGCTTCCGGCACCAGCAGCACGAATACCAGGTCGACCGGCGCGCCGTCGAGGGCGTCGAAGTCTACCGGATGGTCAAGGTGCAGGATGGCGCTGATGGGCGACTGGCAGCCGGGGAGGCGGCAGTGCGGAATGGCGATGCCATTGCCGAAGCCGGTGGAGCCCAGGCGTTCCCGGGCCACCAGGCTGTCGAAGATGTCTTGGGAATCGAAACCCGGCAGCTCGCGAGCCACCAGGTTGGCGATTTGTTCGAGGACACGTTTCTTGCTGCCGCCCGGCACGTTCACGAGGGAACGGCCGGGGGTCAGGATTTGCTCAAGTCGGATCATAGAGAGGGGTTAACGAACACCAACACCTTGCTGGCGTTCGAGGTATTTTTCCTTGTGCTTGATCAGTTGGCGGTCGAGCTTGTCGGTGAGCAGGTCGATGGCCGCGTACATGTCTTCATGTTCGGCGCAGGCCACCACTTCGCCACCGGCGATGTGGAGGGTGGCTTCAATTTTCTGCTTCAGCTTCTCGACCTCCATGATGACCTGAACATTGGTGATCTTGTCGAAGTGGCGCTCCAGTCGGCCAAGTTTCTCGCCGACATAGTCGCGCAGGGCGTCGGTCACATCCAGTTGATGTCCACTGATGTTGACTTGCATACCGCTTTCTCCTTGTTGCCCGTGTGTAAGTGGCAGGTTAGGGGGCCTGCCGCCGGAACACCTTGGCGTGGATCAACGTCACACCAGCCGCTTGCGCTCGCTCGAGGGAGAGATTCCTAGGGACTCCCGGTACTTGGCGACGGTACGACGTGCCACTTGAATGCCCTGTGCCTCCAGTAAACCAGCGATCTTGCTGTCACTCAATGGCTTTTTCGGACTTTCCGCCGCGACCAGTTTCTTGATGATGGCGCGAATCGCGGTGGAGGAGCACTCGCCGCCTTCGGAGGTGCTGACGTGGCTGGAGAAGAAGTACTTCAGCTCGAAGATGCCACGGGGCGTGTGCATGAATTTCTGCGTGGTGACGCGGGAGATGGTGGACTCGTGCATGCCCACCGCCTCGGCGATGTCGTGCAGGACCAGCGGCTTCATCGCTTCCTCGCCGTACTCGAGGAAGCCGCGCTGGTGCTCGACGATCTGGGTCGCCACCTTCATCAGCGTCTCGTTGCGGCTCTGCAGGCTCTT
The DNA here is from genome assembly GCF_014852215.1 of Pseudomonas sp. PDM19. NCBI lineage: Bacteria > Pseudomonadati > Pseudomonadota > Gammaproteobacteria > Pseudomonadales > Pseudomonadaceae > Pseudomonas > Pseudomonas sp. PDM19. The sequence goes on from NZ_JACVBG010000003.1 coordinate 520,359, forward strand.
GATGAACCAGCGCGCTTCCTGCAACTGGTTGCGCATGAAAGTGTTGTCGGCGCTGGAGTCGGCTCGGCGCACGAGGCCCGCGTACTGCGAGTTCACGCGCAGGCGCGGCACCGCTTCCTGGTTCAGTTCCACCAGCCAGCGGTCGTTGTTCTTCCGCACAATGACATCCGGAACGACGTATTCGGCTTCGCCGGATTCGATCTGCGAGCCGGGGCGCGGGTGCAGCGACTGGATCAGCTCGATGGTCTCGCGCAGCTCGTCTTCCTTGAGCTTCATGCGGCGCATCAGCTGGCTGTAGTCGCGGCTGCCGAGCAGGTCCAGGTGGTCGCTGACCAGACGGATGGCCTCGGCCAGCAGGTAGGTCTTGGTCGGCATCTGGCGCAGCTGCAGCAGCAGGCACTCGCGCAGGTTGCGCGCACCGACACCGGCGGGTTCGAGCTGCTGCACGCGGCGCAGGACGACTTCCACTTCATCCATCTCCACGCCCAGTTCCGGGTCGATGGAGGCGAGGATGTCGTCGAGGGATTCGTCGAGGTAGCCGTCATCGGTGATGCCGTCGATGATGCTCAGGGCGATCAGGCGGTCGGTATCGGACATCGGCAGGAGGTTGAGTTGCCACAGCAGATGGCTCTGCAGGCTTTCGCCGGCGGAGGTGCGGGACGTGAAGTCCCACTCGTCGTCATCGTTGCTGGGCAGGCTGCTGGCGCTGGTCTGGTAGATGTCTTCCCAGGCGGTGTCGACCGGCAGCTCATTGGGGATGCGCTCGGCCCACTGGTCCTCGTCGAGGCTGTCGGCGTTGGGCGTGGCGCTTTCCTGGAAGTTGTCCTGGGAGCTGCTGCTGGTGCCGTTGGCGCCCGACTCGGCACCGTCCGCCATGGGATCGCTGTTGTCGAAGTCCTCGCCTTCTTCCTGGCGCTCCAGCATCGGGTTGGACTCCAGGGCTTCCTGGATTTCCTGTTGGAGGTCCAGCGTGGAGAGCTGGAGCAGTCGGATGGCCTGTTGCAGCTGCGGAGTCATCGTCAGCTGCTGGCCCATCTTGAGGACTAGCGATGGTTTCATGGCTGGAACTAGGCACCTTGTTCGCTGGCGCGAAGCGCGCCATATCCACGACTACGGACACCGGGGTGCCGCGAGGAAGCAAATTATATGCCTGAGTTTGGACGCTTTGCCTAGGGGCTGTCGACCTTTCGTTACAACCCGGTTGCGCCGGGGCAGCCCAGGCAGCCGGGTACGTCGCGGAACGGCCGACGAGCCGCGCCACGCATGGGGGAGAGGTGGAGCTGCTGCGCCCTGGAAAGGGCGCGGCACAGGAGCTTGGAGACTGGCCTTAGAGGCGGAACTCGTGGCCCAGGTAGACTTCCTTCACCAGGTCGTTGGCGAGGATGCTCTCGGCACTGCCTTCGGCGATCAACTGACCGTCGTTGACGATGTACGCCGTTTCGCAGATGTCCAGGGTCTCGCGGACGTTGTGGTCGGTGATCAGTACACCGATGCCCTTGGCCTTGAGGTGGTGGATGATCTGCTTGATGTCGCCCACGGAGATCGGGTCGACGCCGGCGAAGGGTTCGTCGAGCAGGATGAACTTCGGCGAACTGGCCAGGGCGCGGGCGATTTCCACGCGGCGACGTTCACCGCCGGACAGGCTCATGCCGAGGTTGTCGCGGATATGGTGGATGTGGAATTCCTCGAGCAGGCCTTCCAGGGCTTCCTGGCGGCCGGCGCGATCGAGGTCGGTGCGGGTCTCGAGGATCGCGCCGATGTTGTCCGCCACCGACAGCTTGCGGAAGATCGAGGCTTCCTGCGGCAGGTAGCCGATGCCGGCGCGCGCGCGGCCGTGCATGGGCAGGTGGGTGACATCCTGCTCGTCGATGCGCACGACGCCCTGATCGGCACGGACCAGGCCGACGATCATGTAGAAGCAGGTGGTCTTGCCCGCTCCGTTGGGGCCGAGCAGGCCGACGATCTGCCCGCTCTCGATGCTCATGCTGACGTCGCGGACGACTTGCCGGCTCTTGTAGCTCTTGGCGAGGTGCTGGGCGGTTAGCGTAGCCATTACTGCGCTTGATCCTGCTTTTTCTTGGGCTGGATGACCATGTCGATACGCGGGCGCGGCGTGGTCACCTGGGAGCCGGTGGCGCGGCCTGCGTTGACGATCTGGCGCTGGGTGTCATAGACGATCTTCTCGCCTTCGAAGGTGTTGCCTTCCTGGATCACCTTGGCCTGGTCGATCAGAACGACGCGGTTCTGCGAGACGAAGTACTGGATGGTCAGGCCGTAGGCCTGGGTGATCTGCTTGTCCGGCGCCGGCTTCTGTTCGAAGTAGGCGGGCTTGCCGACCGAGGTGACGACTTCGATCTCGCCGTCCTTGTTCTGCTTGAGCGTAACGGTGTTGCCAGTCAGCTTCATGCTGCCCTGGGTTACCACCACGTCGCCGCGATACACGGCCACGCCCTGCTTGTCATCCAGTTCGGCGCTGTCGGCCTGGACGCGGATCGGCTGTTCCCGGTCGGTGGGAAGAGCCCAGGCGGCAGAGCTGCCGATGGCGGCGGCGAGGCTGAAAAGAAGGGGGAGGGTGTTAACGAGCCTCATGCTGACCTCTTACGTTGGACAGCAGGAGCATCCGGCTGTCTTTCAGATACGCTTTCATGCCAACTGCCGTGGTTACACCGTTGGGTTCGGTGATCTTCACGGGCTGGTCAGTCTGCGCATAGTCCTTGTCTGGGAACACCGTCATGCGCGAGGTGTTGAGCAGGAGCGTGCGCTGCTGCGCGTCGGTGCGCGCGACGCGCACATCGTCGATCAGCTCGACCTGCTTGCCTTCGGGGGCTACTTCGGCGTGAACGCTCTGGACGTGCCACGGCTGAGGCTCATTCTCCCGGTGGAAGTAGAGGTCGGGCGTGGTAACCAGGGTTACGTCGCTTGCTTTCAGGTGTTCGAGTTTGTCGGCGGTCATCTCGTAGGCGAGGGAGCCGTCGACGCGGTACTGAGTGCTCTTGGCATTCACCACGTAGAAGTCGATTGCGTCACTGGTCTGCGACTTGAGCTGGCGCTCGTTGAAGTCCAGGCGCACGTTCCAGTAATAGCCGAGGGCGATCAGCCCGATGGCGATCAGGGCGAACAACAGCTTCTGTTGGAATGTCTTGGGCATGTTCGGCTCTAGAGATACGCGTTCTGGGCAGCTTCGAGGTTGCCCTGTGCGCGCAGGATCAGTTCGCAGAACTCGCGGGCGGCACCTTCGCCGCCACGGGCCTGGGTTACACCATCGGCGTGCTGACGGACGAAAGCGTCGCCGTTGGCGACTGCCATGCCGAGTCCTGCACGGCGAATGGCTGGCAGATCGGGCAGATCGTCGCCCAGGTAGGCGACTTCTTCATAGCCTAGACCCAGTTCGGCGAGCAACTCGTCGAGGGCGACCAGCTTGTCCTCGCGGCCCTGGAACAGGTGGTTGATGCCCAGGTTCTTCGCACGGCGCTCGACCACCGGGCTCGAGCGGCCGGTGATGATCGCGGTGCGCACGCCGGAGTTCATCAGCATCTTGATGCCCTGGCCGTCCAGGGTGTTGAAGGTCTTGAACTCGCCGCCGTCGGGCAGGAAGTAGAGCTTGCCGTCGGTGAGCACGCCATCGACGTCGAACACCGCCAGGCGGACCGCTTTCGCGCGTTGCAGCAGGTCGGCGGTCATTCAGATGACTCCCGCGCGGGTCAGGTCGTGGACGTGCAGGACGCCGACCGGGTGATCCTTGTCGTCGACCACCACCAGTACGTTGATCTTGTGGTCGTCCATGATCTTCAGGGCTTCGGCGGCAAGCATGTCCGGGCGGGCGGTCTTGCCGTGCACGGTCATCACCTGGTCGATGGTCACCTGGCGCACGTCCAGACCCTTGTCCAGGGTGCGGCGCAGGTCGCCGTCGGTGAAGATCCCGGCCAGGCGGCCGTCCTCGCCGAGCACGATGGTCATGCCAAGGCCCTTGCGGGTCATTTCCAGCAGCGCGCCGCTGAGCGACGTGCCGGGGGAAACCTGCGGCAATGCTTCACCCACGTGCATGATGTTTTCCACTTTCAGCAACAGTCGACGGCCCAGTGCGCCGCCCGGGTGCGAGAAAGCGAAGTCTTCGGCGGTGAAGCCGCGGGCTTCCAGCAGGGCGATGGCAAGCGCGTCACCGATCACCAGGGAAACCGTGGTGGAGGAGGTTGGCGCCAGGTTCAGCGAGCAGGCTTCATGCTCCACGCTGGCGTCGAGGTTGACCTCGGCGGCCTTGGCCAACGGCGACTCGGCGTTGCCGGTCATGCTGACCAGGGTGATGCCCAGGCGCTTGATCAGCGGCAGCAGGGTGATGATTTCGGCGGTGGAGCCGGAGTTGGACAGGGCCAGGACGACGTCGTCCTTGGTGATCATGCCCATGTCGCCGTGGCTGGCCTCGGCTGGGTGCACAAAGAAGGACGGGGTGCCGGTGCTGGCCAGGGTGGCGGCGATCTTGCGGGCGATGTGCCCGGACTTGCCCATGCCGACCACGACCACGCGGCCCTTGCAGGCCAGCAGCAGCTCGCAGGCCAGGGAAAAATCGGCGCCGATGCGCGGCAGCAGAGCGTCCACCGAGTCTCGCTCGAGGCGGATAGTGCGTTGTGCCGACTGGATGAAATCGTGTTTCTGGCTCATGTTCGAAAGGCGCGGGGCAAAATGAAGTGCGAGATTATAACGGGAAAGCGGCAAAGGCTTCATCACTGGCATCTCAATGTTGAGCGCATTTTGCTGAACTGAGCCTTAACAGTGGCTTAGCAGCCCTTGGGGCGTGGCTTCGCGGGGTGTTATAGTTCGCGGCCGTTCGGCCTGCCGCGCCGTGTTTCTGCCGTGTGACAGACGGGGCAACGGACAGCGCCGTGATGAAAGGAGTTCTATGAGCACCAATGACCAATACGCGGTCGAGCTGAAGGGCCTGAGCTTCAAGCGTGGCACGCGTAAGATTTTCGATAACGTGGACATCCGCATTCCACGCGGCAAGGTCACCGGGATCATGGGACCGTCGGGTTGTGGCAAGACCACCCTGTTGCGACTGATCGCCGCCCAGCTGCGTCCGGCGAGCGGTGAAGTGTGGGTCAATGGCCAGAACCTCCCCACGCTGGGACGCAGCGATCTGTTCGACATGCGCAAGCAGTTCGGTGTGTTGTTCCAGAGCGGCGCGCTGTTCACTGACCTCGATGTCTTCGAGAACGTGGCCTTCCCGCTGCGCGTGCACACCGAACTGCCCGAGGACATGATCCGCGACATCGTGCTGATGAAGCTGCAGGCCGTTGGCCTGCGCGGAGCGGTCGAGCTGATGCCCGATGAGCTGTCCGGCGGCATGAAGCGTCGCGTGGCGCTGGCCCGCGCCATCGCGCTGGACCCGCAGATCCTGATGTACGACGAGCCTTTCGTGGGCCAGGACCCGATCGCCATGGGCGTACTGGTGCGCCTGATCCGCCTGCTCAACGATGCCCTGGGGATCACCAGTATCGTGGTGTCCCACGACCTCGCGGAAACCGCGAGCATCGCCGACTACATCTATATCGTCGGCGACGGCCGCGTGCTCGGTCACGGAACGCCGGCTGACCTGCAGGGTCTCGATGATCCGCGGGTTCGTCAGTTCATGAAGGGCATCCCGGATGGTCCGGTGCCGTTCCACTATCCTGCTCGCGATTACCGCGCCGACCTGCTGGGAGAACGTTGATGCGCAAGACTTCACCGCTCGAGCGAGTTCGCCTGCTCGGGCGCGCGGGCCTCGATGTCCTCGAATCGCTGGGGCGTTCGACCCTGTTCCTGGTGCACGCCATCTTCGGTCGCCGCGTGCACAGCGGCGCCTTCCAGCTGCTGATCAAGCAGCTGTATTCGGTTGGCGTGCTGTCGCTGGCGATCATTGTCGTCTCCGGCCTGTTCATCGGCATGGTGCTGGCCCTGCAGGGCTACAACATCCTGGCGAGCTACGGCTCCGAGCAGGCGGTCGGCCAGATGGTCGCGCTGACGCTGCTGCGTGAACTGGGGCCGGTGGTGACCGGTCTGTTGTTCGCCGGGCGTGCGGGGTCCGCGCTGACCGCCGAGATCGGCAACATGAAATCCACCGAGCAGCTGTCCAGCCTGGAGATGATCGGCGTCGACCCGCTCAAGTACATCATCGCTCCGCGCCTGTGGGCAGGCTTCATCTCGATGCCGCTGCTGGCAGCTATCTTCAGTGTCGTCGGCATCTGGGGCGGAGCCCTGGTCGCCGTGGACTGGCTGGGTGTGTATGACGGTTCGTACTGGTCGAACATGCAGAACAGCGTGCAGTTCACCAAGGACATTCTCAATGGCGTGATCAAGAGTGTTGTGTTCGCCTTCGTCGTGACCTGGATCGCCGTGTTCCAGGGCTATGACTGCGAGCCCACCTCCGAGGGGATCAGCCGCGCCACCACCCGTACCGTTGTGTATGCCTCCCTGGCCGTGCTGGGGCTGGACTTCATCCTGACCGCCTTGATGTTTGGAGACTTCTGATGCAAACCCGCACCCTGGAAATCGGTGTAGGCCTGTTCATTCTGGCCGGCCTGCTGGCCCTGCTGCTGCTGGCCCTGCGTGTCAGCGGACTGACCATCGGCAATTCGGGCGATACCTACAAGCTGTATGCCTACTTCGACAACATTGCCGGCGTCACCGTGCGTGGCAAAGTCACCATGGCTGGCGTCACCATCGGCAAGGTCACTGCGGTGGACCTGGACCATGACAGCTATCGTGGTCGTGTGACCATGGAGATCAATCGCCAGGTCAACAACCTGCCGGACGACTCCACCGCTTCCATCCTGACCGCCGGCCTGCTGGGCGAGAAGTACATCGGCATCAGCGTCGGTGGTGATGAAGAGCTGCTGAAGGAAGGCGATACCATCAAGGACACCCAGTCGGCACTCGTGCTGGAAGACCTGATCGGCAAGTTCCTGCTGAATTCGGTCAACAAAGACGACTCGAAGAAATGAGGACTCACTCCATGTTGAAAACCTTGCGCCGTGGCTTCCTGGTTCTGCTCGCGATCCTGCCGCTGTTCGCCCAGGCCGAGCAGACCGCCCAGCAGGTCGTGCAGCAGACCGTCGACAGCCTGCTGTCGGACCTGAAGACCAACAAGGCCAGCTACAAGGCCAATCCCCAGGCGTTCTACGACACCCTGAACCGCATTCTCGGCCCGGTCGTGGATTCCGAGGGCATCGCCAAGGGCGTGATGACCGTCAAGTACTCCCGCCAGGCGACTCCGGAGCAGGTCAAGCGCTTCGAGGAAACCTTCAAGAACAGCCTGTTCCAGTTCTACGGCAACGCGCTGCTGGAGTACGACAACCAGGACATCCGCGTGCTGAACACTGGCAAGCAGGAGCAGGATCGCGCTTCGGTGAACATGGAAGTGGTCGGTGGCAGCGGCGCCGTCTATCCGGTGCAGTACACCATGGTCAAGCAAGGCAGCGACTGGCGTCTGCGTAACGTGATCATCAACGGCATCAACATCGGCAAGCTGTTCCGTGACCAGTTCGCCGATTCCATGCAGAAGAACCGCAACGACCTGGAAGCCACCATCGCCGGCTGGGGCCAGGTGGTCGCCAAGGCCAAGGACGCTGCCAAGGGCCAGCCGGAAGGCGGCGCAGAATGAGTCAGGGCAGTATCACGGAGCGTAGCGAGGGCGAGTTGGCCCTCGCCGGCGTGCTGGACTACAGCACCGGCCCCGCGCTGCGTCAGCAGGGCGCTCGGCTGATCGCTTCGAGCAAGGCCGGCGCGCTGCGCCTGGACTGTTCGGCGGTGGAGCACTCCAGCAGCGTCGGATTGTCGCTGCTGCTGTCCTACACCCGTGATGCGCGCAAGGCCGGCAAGACGCTGCAGATCTCCGGCCTGCCCAAGGACATGCAGGAAATCGCCAAGGTTGGCGAGCTCCTGGAGATTCTGCCGTTACAGCATTGAAACACTGAAAGGGCCCTCCGTCCGCGACTTCCCCTGCCGGGGTTCGCAGGCGGGGGGCTTTTTTGTATCATGGCCGACCCGCGCGCGTAGGGCGCCGAACGAGGTTGAGCATGCAGGCCGTAGAAGTCAAAAACTTCCTGGAATCGAAACTCCCAGGTACCCAGATCGAAGTGGAAGGCGAAGGCTGCAATTTCCAGCTGAACCTGATCAGCGACGAGCTCGCCGGCCTGAGCCCGGTCAAGCGCCAGCAACAGATCTATGCCCACCTGAACGAGTGGATCGCCTCCGGCGCCATCCATGCCGTCACCATGAAATTCTTCAGCCGCGCCGCCTGGGCCGAGCGTTCCTGAGCCCACGGGGAAAATAGCAATGGATAAACTGATCATTACCGGCGGCACTCGTCTCGATGGCGAGATCCGCATCTCCGGCGCAAAGAACTCGGCGCTGCCGATCCTCGCCGCGACCCTGCTGGCGGACACCCCGGTGACCGTCTGCAACCTGCCGCACCTGCACGACATCACCACCATGATCGAGCTGTTCGGTCGCATGGGCGTGCAGCCGATCATCGACGAGAAGCTCAACGTCGAAGTCGATGCCAGCACCATCAAGACCTTGGTGGCGCCGTACGAGCTGGTCAAGACCATGCGTGCGTCGATCCTCGTACTCGGCCCGATGGTCGCCCGCTTCGGTGAAGCCGAAGTCGCGCTGCCCGGTGGTTGCGCCATCGGCTCGCGTCCGGTGGACCTGCACATCCGTGGCCTGGAAGCCATGGGTGCGCAGATCGATGTCGAAGGCGGCTACATCAAGGCCAAGGCTCCGGCCGGCGGCCTGAAGGGCGCGCACTTCTTCTTCGATACCGTCTCCGTGACCGGTACCGAGAACATCATGATGGCCGCGGCCCTGGCCAATGGCCGCTCCGTGCTGGAAAACGCCGCGCGTGAGCCCGAGGTCGTCGACCTGGCCAACTTCATCAACGCCATGGGCGGTGACGTGCAGGGCGCCGGTACCGACACCATCGTGATCAACGGTGTGAAAAGCCTGGGTGGCGGCGCCAAGTACAGCGTCATGCCCGACCGCATCGAGACCGGTACCTACCTGGTCGCCGCGGCGGCCACCGGTGGCCGCGTCAAGCTCAAGGACACCGATCCGACCATCCTCGAGGCCGTGCTGGCCAAGCTGGTCGAAGCCGGCGCGCACATCACCACCGGCAGCAACTGGATCGAGCTGGACATGAAGGGCAGCCGACCGAAGGCGGTGAACCTCCGTACCGCGCCGTACCCGGCATTCCCGACCGACATGCAGGCCCAGTTCATCTCCCTGAACGCCATCGCCGAAGGCACCGGCGCGGTCATCGAGACCGTGTTCGAGAACCGCTTCATGCACGTCTACGAGATGAACCGCATGGGCGCGCAGATCCTGGTCGAGGGCAACACCGCCATCGTCACCGGCGTTCCGCAGCTCAAGGGCGCACCGGTCATGGCGACCGACCTGCGTGCTTCCGCCAGCCTGGTGATCGCAGCCCTGGTGGCCGACGGCGATACCATGATCGACCGCATCTACCACATCGACCGTGGTTACGAGTGCATCGAAGAGAAACTGCAACTGCTCGGGGCGAAGATTCGCCGCGTGCCGGGCTAGGGCTGAGCCAGACCATGCTGACGATTGCCCTGTCCAAGGGCCGTATCCTCGACGACACCCTGCCGCTGCTTGCAGCGGCGGGCATCGTGCCGACCGAGAATCCGGACAAGAGCCGCAAGCTGATCATCCCCACCACCCTCGATGACGTGCGCCTGCTGATCGTGCGCGCCACCGACGTGCCGACCTACGTCGAGCATGGTGCTGCCGACCTCGGCGTCGCGGGCAAGGACGTGCTCATGGAGTACGGTGGCCAGGGCCTCTACGAGCCGCTGGACCTGAAGATCGCCAACTGCAAGCTGATGACCGCCGGTGCGGTCGGCGCGCCGGAACCCAAGGGGCGCCTGCGCGTGGCCACCAAGTTCGTCAATGTCGCCAAGCGCTACTACGCCGAACAGGGCCGCCAGGTCGACGTGATCAAGCTGTACGGCTCCATGGAGCTGGCACCGCTGGTCGGCCTCGCCGACAAGATCATCGACGTGGTCGACACCGGCAACACCCTGCGTGCAAACGGCCTGGAACCCCAGGAAATGATCGCGCACATCAGCTCGCGCCTGGTTGTGAACAAAGCCTCGATGAAGATGCAGCACGCGCGCATCCAGGCCCTGATCGACACCCTGCGCGAAGCGGTGGAGTCTCGACACCGGGCGTAATTTCCCGCGCGGCCTCCCCGCCGCGCCCGCCTATCCGTGTCATAGCCAAATTTTCTCGGGTGCCCGCACGGAAGGCTTGATAGTCTTGCGGCGCCCGAGATCATGCCAATTAAAGAGGCCAGCTATGACCGCACCCTTCGCTATCCGTCGACTCAACGCCGCCGATCCGGACTTCGCGCGTCATCTGGACCATCTGCTCTCCTGGGAAAGCGTGTCCGACGAGTCGGTGAACCAGCGCGTCCTGGACATCATCGCCGACGTGCGCAAGCGCGGTGACGCCGCCGTGGTCGAGTTCACCCAGCGCTTCGACGGTGTCGATGCCAAGACCATGGCCGACCTGATCCTTCCGCGCGAGCGCCTGGAACTGGCCCTGACCCGTATCACCCCGGCCCAGCGCGAAGCCCTGGAAGTTGCCGCCGAACGCGTGCGCAGCTACCACGAGAAGCAGAAGCAGGATTCCTGGCGCTACACCGAAGCTGACGGCACCGTGCTCGGCCAGCAGGTCACCCCGCTGGACCGCGCCGGCCTGTACGTGCCGGGCGGCAAGGCGTCCTACCCGTCGTCCGTGCTGATGAACGCCATTCCGGCCAAGGTCGCCGGCGTTGCCGAAGTGGTGATGGTGGTGCCGACCCCGCGTGGCGAGATCAACGAGATCGTCCTGGCGGCGGCCTGCATCGCTGGCGTCGACCGCGTCTTCACCATCGGCGGCGCCCAGGCCGTGGCCGCGCTGGCATACGGTACCGAGAGCGTGCCGCAGGTGGACAAGATCGTCGGCCCGGGCAACATCTATGTCGCCACCGCCAAGCGCCATGTGTTCGGCCAGGTCGGCATCGACATGATCGCCGGCCCCTCCGAAATCCTCGTGGTCTGCGACGGCGGCACCGATCCGGACTGGATCGCCATGGACCTGTTCTCCCAGGCCGAGCACGACGAGGACGCCCAGTCGATCCTGGTCAGCCCGGACGCCGCTTTCCTCGACAAGGTCGCCGCGAGCATCGAGAAGCTGCTGCCGACCATGGAACGCGCCGAGATCATTCGCACGTCGCTGACCAATCGTGGCGCGCTGATCCTCGTCGCCGATCAGGAACAGGCCTGCCAGGTCGCCAACCGCATCGCCCCGGAACACCTGGAGCTGTCGGTGGCCGACCCGGAAAGCTGGCTGCCGAAGATTCGCCACGCTGGTGCCATCTTCATGGGCCGCTACACCGCCGAGGCGCTGGGCGACTACTGTGCCGGGCCGAACCACGTGCTGCCGACCTCCGGCACCGCACGCTTCTCCTCGCCGCTGGGCGTGTATGACTTCCAGAAGCGCTCCTCGATCATCTTCTGCTCCGCGCCGGGCGCTTCCGAGCTGGGCAAGACCGCCTCGATCCTGGCCCGTGGCGAGTCGCTGACCGCCCACGCGCGCAGCGCCGAATTCCGCATTCTGGACAAGTGTGAGTAACCGATGAGCAAGTTCTGGAGTCCCTTCGTCAAGGAACTGGTGCCCTACGTTCCGGGCGAGCAGCCGAAGCTGGCCAAACTGGTCAAGCTGAACACCAACGAGAACCCCTACGGCCCGTCGCCGAAGGTGGTCGCCGCGATCCAGGCCGAGCTGAACGACACGCTGCGCCTGTACCCGGACCCGAACGCCGACCGCCTGAAGCAGACCATCGCCGAGTACCACGGCGTGAAGACCTCCCAGGTCTTCGTCGGCAACGGTTCGGACGAAGTCCTGGCCCATGCCTTCCACGCGCTGTTCCAGCACGGCAAGCCGCTGCTGTTCCCGGACGTGACCTACAGCTTCTATCCGGTCTACTGCGGCCTCTACGGCATCGACTTCGAAGCCCTGCCGCTGGACGAGCAGTTCCAGATTCGTGTCGAGGATTACGCGCGTCCGAACGGCGGCATCATCTTCCCCAACCCCAACGCGCCCACCGGCTGCCTGCTGCCGCTCGAAGCCATCGAGCGCCTGCTGCAAGCGAGCCCGGACAGCGTGGTGCTGGTGGACGAGGCCTACGTCGACTTCGGTGGTGAGACCGCGATTTCCCTGGTCAGCCGTTACCCGAACCTGCTGGTGGCGCAAACCCTGTCCAAGTCCCGTTCGCTGGCGGGCCTGCGGGTCGGCTTCGCGGTTGGCCACGAAGACCTGATCGAAGCGCTGGAGCGGGTGAAGAACAGCTTCAACTCCTATCCGCTGGATCGCCTGGCGCTGGCCGGCGCGGTGGCGTCCTTCGAGGACCAGGCCTATTTCGAACAGACCTGCAACGCGGTTATCCACAGCCGCGAAAAGCTGGTGGCCGAGCTCAAGACCCTGGGCTTCGAGGTACTGCCGTCGGCGGCGAACTTCGTCTTCGCCCGCCATCCGCAGCGCGACGGCGCAGAACTGGCCGCGGCCTTGCGCGAGGAGGGCGTGATCGTGCGTCACTTCAAGCAGCAGCGGATCAACCAGTTCCTGCGCATCAGCATCGGCACCGAGGAGCAGAACCAGGCTCTGATCGATGCCCTGCGGCTGAAGCTGTAAGGCATTCGCTGGAAAAGAAAACGGCGCCTTCGGGCGCCGTTTTTCATTGTTCTGGAAAAGAGAGCGGCATCAGTTGCCGTTGGGAGCGGGCGGCGGGCGCAGGCCGACTTCGGCGTTGAGCGTCACCGGCTTGCCGTTGCGCAGCACCTCGATGGTGATTTTCTCGCCCGGCTTGGTGCGCGCAACCTGGTTCATCGAGCGACGGCCATCGCTGGCGGCCTCGCCATCGATGTTCAGGATGATGTCGCCCGGCAGCAGGCCCGACTTGGCGGCGGGGCCGTCGCGGTAGACGCCGGCGACGACGATGCCGGCCTTGTCCTTGAGGTCGAAGGATTCGGCCAGTTCCGGGGTCAGCGGTTGGACTTCGACGCCGAGCCAGCCGCGGATGACCTGACCATGCTCGATGATCGATTGCATGACCTCCAGGGCCAGCTTGGTCGGGATGGCGAAGCCGATGCCCTGGGAGCCGCCGGACTTGGAGAAGATCGCGGTGTTGATGCCGATCAGGTTGCCGTTGGCGTCCACCAGTGCGCCGCCGGAGTTGCCCGGGTTGATCGCCGCGTCGGTCTGGATGAAGTCTTCGTAGGTGTTCAGGCCCAGCTGGTTGCGGCCGGTGGCGCTGATGATGCCCATGGTGACGGTCTGGCCGACGCCGAAGGGGTTGCCGATGGCCAGGCAGACGTCGCCGGTACGGATGCCGTCGGAGCGGCCGAGCATGATCGAGGGCAGGTCCTTGAGGTCGATCTTCAGTACCGCGAGGTCGGTCTCGGGGTCGCTACCCACCAGGCGGGCGATGGTCTCGCGGCCGTCGCGCAGGGCCACGACGATCTGGTCGGCGCCGGAGGTCACGTGGTTGTTGGTCAGCAGGTAGCCTTCCGGGCTCATGATCACTGCCGAACCCAGGCTCGACTCCATGCGCTTCTGCTGCGGCAGGTTATCGCCGAAGAAGCGCCGGAACAGCGGGTCGTCGAGCATCGAGTTGTTCGGCTTGCTGACCATCTTGGTGGTGTAGAGGTTGGCCACGGCCGGCGAGGAGCGTGTCACGGCGTCGGCGTAGCTGACCGGGCCCTGCTGCAGGCGGCTGAGCAGCGGGGCCTGCTGCAGGTGCACTTCCTGCTGCGGAAGGCCGACCCATTGCGGGTTATGCTGGATGATCAGCAGCGCCAACAGGACGCCAACCAGCACGGGCCAGCCGAGGAAACGCAGGGCCTTCAGCATCGAAGAAAATCCTTGGGGTTGCTTGGCCGGGGGATGGCCGATAGGGTGGCGGCCATTATACGGGCGGCGAGCCAAGAAAATAGACGCTCGCAGCCGATGTTGGAGGAATTTCGATGGCAATCGCACTGAGTACGCTGGTCGAGGAAGCGGACCGTTTTCTCGACGCGGCGAAGATCCAGGATTACTGCCCCAACGGCCTGCAGGTCGAGGGCCGTCCGCAGGTGCGCCGTATCGTTTCCGGTGTCACCGCCAGCCAGGCGCTGCTGGATGCTGCCGTGGAAGCAGGCGCCGATGTGGTGCTGGTCCACCACGGCTATTTCTGGAAGGGCGAGGATGCCCGCGTGGTGGGCATGAAGCAGCGTCGCCTGAAGACCCTGCTGAACAACGACATCAGCCTGCTGGCCTATCACCTGCCACTGGATCTTCACGGCGAAGTGGGCAATAACGTGCAACTGGGTCGCCAGCTCGGCTTCGAGATCGAAGGGCCGCTGGAGCCGGGTAATCCGCGCTCCATCGTGCTGGTCGGCTCGCTCGCCGAACCCATGCTGCCGAGCGATCTGGCCCTGCATGTGCGCGACGTGCTGGGCCGCGAGCCGCTGTTGGTGGATGGCGGCCAGCCGATCCGCCGCATCGCCTGGTGTACCGGTGGCGCCCAGGGCTACATCGATCAGGCGATTGCCGCTGGCGTCGATGCCTACCTGACCGGCGAAGTCTCCGAGCAGACCGTGCACAGCGCGCGGGAGAACGGCATCAGCTTCATCGCTGCCGGCCACCACGCCACTGAGCGCTACGGCGTGCAGGCGCTGGGGGATTACCTGGCCAGGCGCTTCGCCATCGAGCACCTGTTCATCGATTGCCCGAACCCGGCCTGATTTTCCGGTGCCATGAAAAAGCCGGCTCGTCGAGCCGGCTTTTTTGTGTGCGCCTCAGCGGTAGCCGTGGCGCTGGCGGTCGACCGCCTTGCCCAGCTCCCACACCGCCATGGCGTAGTGCGTGCTGTGGTTGTAGCGGGTGATCACGTAGAAGTTCGGCAGGCCGTACCAGTACTGGTAGGTGTTGCCCATGTCCAGGAGCAGCAGGCTGGCGCTCTGATGGTTACCCAGCGAGCCCTGCGGACGCAGCCCGGCGTTTGCCAGTACGCTGATGGGGTACTGGGTCTTGAAGCCGTCTTCCAGCGAGCGCGCCTGGCCGATCGCCGGGATTGCCACCGCGTCCCCAGTCACCCAGCCGTGCTGCTTGAAGTAGTTGGCCACGCTGCCGATGGCATCCCGCGGGTTCCACAGGTCGCGGTGACCGTCGCCGTCGAAGTCCACCGCGTATTTTGTGAACGAGGAGGGCATGAACTGCCCGTAGCCCATGGCGCCGGCATAGGAGCCGCGCATCTCCAGCGGATTGTCGCCTTCCTTGCGTGCCTGCAGGAGGAACTGCTCCAGCTCGCCGCTGAAGAACTCGGCGCGGCGCGGGTAGGAGAAGGAGAGGGTGGCCAGCGCGTCGATGATCCGCGTCTTGCCCATCACGCGGCCCCAGCGGGTTTCCACGCCGATGATGCCGACGATGATTTCCGGCGGCACGCCATAGGTGCGTGAGGCGCGCTGCAGGTCGGCTTCGTACTGGTCCCAGAACTGCACGCCCTTCTGCACGTTGTCCGGGGTGATGAACTTCTTCCGGTAGCGTAGCCACGCGCCATTCGGGCCGCTGGGCGGAGTGTAGGTCGGCGCCTGGCGGTCCATCAGGCGGATCACCCAGTCCAGCTCGCGGGTCTGGGCGAACAGGTCCTGAAGGTCCTGGCGGTTGAAGTTGTGCTGGCTCACCATGCGGTCGATGAAGCGCTGGGCACTGGCGTTGCCGGCGAAGTCGCCGCGCAGCGGGGTAATCGGCTGCACCGAGCCGAACGCCGGATGGGCGCTGGGCGTGATCACGGTCGGCGTCTTCGGCTTCTGGGCCGGCTGCGGGGCGGGAGTCGGTTTGCTGCTGCACGCGGAGATGAGGACAAGCAGGGGCAGGGCGAAAGCGATGCGGCGCATGGGAAATCTTCTGGGACAGGAAAACGTGCCGCTATGCTAGCGCAGTGCCGGCCGGGCACAAGCCGGGAGAGCATCGTAGAAGTCGCTGACTCTGTTGCAGGAAAAGTCCCGAGGTTGTTTCCGAGATGGCATTTGGGCCTTTGCTGAGCCTCGTTCGAGCGCCTCGGCGGCAGACCTTCAGACACCGGTTGAAAGCGGTGTTCGCACTGAGCGCGTATGGCTATATCGGTATATTTTTTCGGTATAACCGGCCCGCCGGTTAGAGCCTTGCGCTGTGATAGAGTGCGCGCTCGTCTACGGCCCGCCGGCCGTCCATAAGCAATTCCGTGAGTAGCCATGGTCGACAAACTGACGCATCTGAAACAGCTGGAGGCCGAGAGCATCCACATCATCCGCGAGGTCGCCGCCGAGTTCGACAACCCGGTGATGCTGTACTCGATCGGCAAGGACAGCGCGGTGATGCTTCACCTCGCGCGCAAGGCCTTCTTCCCCGGCAAGCTGCCTTTCCCGGTGATGCATGTCGACACCCGCTGGAAATTCCAGGAGATGTACAGCTTCCGCACCAAGATGGTCGAGGAACTGGGCCTGGACCTGATCACCCACATCAACCCCGATGGCGTGGCTCAGGACATCAACCCGTTCACCCACGGCAGCGCCAAGCACACCGACATCATGAAGACCGAAGGCCTCAAGCAGGCCCTCGACAAGCACGGCTTCGATGCCGCCTTCGGTGGTGCCCGCCGCGACGAGGAGAAGTCCCGCGCCAAGGAGCGCGTTTACTCCTTCCGTGACAGCAAGCACCGCTGGGACCCGAAGAACCAGCGTCCGGAGCTGTGGAACGTCTACAACGGCAAGGTGAAGAAGGGCGAGTCGATCCGCGTCTTCCCGCTGTCGAACTGGACCGAGCTGGACATCTGGCAGTACATCTACCTGGAACAGATCCCGATCGTGCCGCTGTACTTCGCCGCCGAGCGCGAAGTCATCGAGATGAACGGCTCGCTGATCATGATCGACGACGAGCGCATCCTCGAGCACCTCACGCCCGAGCAGAAGGCCAGCATCCAGAAGAAGATGGTGCGTTTCCGTACCCTGGGCTGCTACCCGCTGACCGGCGCGGTGGAGTCCACCGCTACTTCGCTGCCGGAAATCATCCAGGAAATGCTGCTGACGCGAACTTCCGAACGCCAGGGCCGGGTCATTGACCACGATGCCGCCGGTTCGATGGAAGAAAAGAAACGTCAGGGCTACTTCTAAGGTTCTCGCACCATGTCGCATCAATCCGATCTGATCAGCGAGGACATCCTCGCCTACCTGGCCCAGCACGAGCGCAAGGAACTCCTGCGCTTCCTCACCTGCGGCAACGTCGACGACGGCAAGAGCACCCTGATCGGGCGCCTGCTGCACGACTCCAAGATGATCTACGAGGACCACCTCGAGGCCATCACCCGCGACTCGAAGAAAGTCGGCACCACCGGCGATGACGTCGACCTGGCGCTGCTGGTCGACGGCCTGCAGGCCGAGCGCGAGCAGGGCATCACCATCGACGTGGCGTACCGCTACTTCAGCACTGCCAAGCGCAAGTTCATCATCGCCGACACCCCCGGCCATGAGCAGTACACCCGCAACATGGCCACCGGCGCGTCCACCTGCGACCTGGCCATCATCCTGATCGACGCCCGCTACGGCGTGCAGACCCAGACTCGCCGGCACAGCTTCATCGCCTCGCTGCTGGGCATCAAGCACATCGTCGTCGCCATCAACAAGATGGACCTCAAGGGCTTCGACGAGGGCGTCTTCGAGCAGATCACGGCCGACTACCTGCAGTTCGCCGACAAGATCAACCTCAAGACCAACTCCCTGCACTTCGTGCCGATGTCGGCGCTGAAGGGCGACAACGTGGTCAACAAGTCCGAGCGCTCGCCGTGGTACACCGGCCAGTCGCTGATGGAAATCCTCGAGACCGTGGAAGTCGCGGGCGACCGCAACCTTGACGACATGCGCTTCCCGGTGCAGTACGTCAACCGTCCGAACCTGAACTTCCGCGGCTTCGCCGGCACCCTGGCGAGCGGCATCGTGCGCAAGGGCGACGAAGTCATCGCCCTGCCGTCGGGCAAGGGCAGCAAGGTCAAGTCCATCGTCACCTTTGAAGGTGAGCTGGAGCAGGCCGGACCGGGTCAGGCGATCACCCTGACCCTGGAAGACGAGATCGACGTCTCCCGCGGCGACATGCTGGTTCACGCCGACAACCGTCCGCAGGTAACCGACGGCTTCGACGCCATGCTGGTGTGGATGGCCGAAGAACCGATGCTGCCGGGCAAGAAGTACGACATCAAGCGCGCCACCAGCTACGTGCCGGGCTCGATTCCGAGCATCAGCCACAAGGTGGATGTGAACACCCTGGAAGAGACCGCCGCCAGCGAACTCAAGCTCAACGAGATCGCCCGTGTGAAGGTCAGCCTGGATGCACCGATCGCGCTGGACGGCTACGACCAGAACCGCACCACCGGCGCCTTCATCGTCATCGACCGCCTGACCAACGGCACTGTCGGCGCCGGCATGATCATCGCTGCACCGCAGTCGAGCCACGGCACCGTCGCTCACCATGGTGCGAACGCCCACGTAGCTCGTGAGGAGCGCGCTGCGCGCTTCGGCCAGCAGCCGGCTACCGTGCTGTTCAGCGGCCTCTCCGGCGCTGGCAAGAGCACTCTGGCCTACGCCCTGGAGCGCAAGCTGTTCGACATGGGCCGCGCGGTCTATGTGCTGGACGGCCAGAACCTGCGTCATGACCTGAACAAGGGCTTGCCGCAGGATCGCGCCGGTCGTACCGAGAACTGGCTGCGCACCGCTCATGTGGCCCGTCAGTTCAACGAAGCCGGACTGATCAGCCTGTGTGCCTTCGTAGCCCCGAGCTCCGAGGGTCGCGAGCGCGCCAAGTCGCTGATCGGCGCCGAGCGCCTGATCACCGTCTACGTCCAGGCTTCCCCGCAGGTCTGCCGTGAGCGTGATCCGCAGGGCCTGTACGCCGCCGGCCAGGACAACATCCCGGGCGAGTCCTTCCCGTTCGACGTGCCGCTGGATGCCGATCTGGTGATCGACACCCAGAGCCAGTCGGTGGAAGAGGGCGTCAAGGCAGTCCTCGACCTGCTCCGTCAGCGCGGCGCGATCTGATCGCCTCCGCGTTGTGAAAAAGCCCCGCTTCTGCGGGGCTTTTCTTTTGTTCTCTGTAGGAGCGAGCTTGCTCGCGAACCTCCTGAAACCATGCTGTCCAGGCAATGTTCGCGAGCAAGCTCGCTCCTGCACAAAGACCCGAGACGACTCGCGAACGTTCACTGGCAGATAGCTATTGCCGCCGACCTGCATGCTGTCTAATAATGAGACTGATTATTATTTGCTAAATAGCAGGTGTGGCGGTGTCGCTATTGGGTCGTACACAACTCGCGGATCACGACATCCACCGCCTCTATGCTGATCACCATGGCTGGCTGCAGGGCTGGATTCGGCGCAAGACCGGCTGCTCGCAGCGCGCCGCCGACCTCGCCCAGGATACCTTCCTGCGTGTGCTCATGACGCGCGCCAAGGGCGTCGCGGTGTATCTCGACCAGCCGCGAACTTACCTCGCGACCATTGCCCGCGGCCTGGTGATCGACCAGTGGCGCCGCCAGCAGCTTGAGCTGGCCTGGCTGGAATCCCTGGCCGCGCAGCCCGAAGCGGTGCAGTCGTCGCCCGAACAACTGGCGCTGATCCTGGAAACTCTGCACCAGGTGGACGCGATGCTGCTGCGTCTGCCCGCCAGGGTGCGCCGGGCCTTTCTGCTCGCGCAGATCGATGGCTGGCCGTACCGCGAAATCGCCGGGGAGCTGGGGGTGTCCGAGCGCATGGTGAAGAAGTATCTCGCCCAGGCCTTCCTGCATTGTGCGGTACTGGAAGCCGAGCTGGACGGAGTGCTGGTGGAGTGAACGGCCACGACGACAAACTCAGCCACGCGAGCCTGCAGCAGGCGGCGAACTGGTACGTGCTGCTGCAGGATGAAAATCCCAGCGCGCAACTCCACGCACAATGGCGCCAGTGGTTCGACCTGCACGCCGAGCACCAGGCCGCCTGGCATTACGTCGAGCGCATAGGCCAACGCTTCGCCCCTTTGCAGGGCGAGAGGCAACTGGCAGGGCGGGTGCTCAAGACCAGCGGCGAGCGTCAGCTTTCACGCCGCCAGGGGCTCAAGAGCCTGCTGGTGCTCAGTGGCGGCCTGTTGCTCGGCTGGGGCACCTGGCGCGGTACCGCCTTGCCAAGGCTGGTGCAGGGCTGGAGCGCGGACTACAGCACCACTACCGCCGAGACTCGCGAGGCGATCCTCGCCGATGGCACACACCTCTGGCTGGCGGCGATCAGCGCAGTAGACGCCGACTATGGCCCGGACCAGCGCCTGCTGCGCCTGCGCTTCGGCGAAGTCCTGGTGGACACCGCCAGGG
Organism: Pseudomonas sp. PDM19; assembly: GCF_014852215.1. Lineage (NCBI taxonomy): Bacteria > Pseudomonadati > Pseudomonadota > Gammaproteobacteria > Pseudomonadales > Pseudomonadaceae > Pseudomonas > Pseudomonas sp. PDM19. Next base: position 540,796 of record NZ_JACVBG010000003.1, read on the forward strand.
ATGCCGCGCAGCGGCCTTTCCTCGTCGACACCGAGCAGGGGCGCCTGCGCGCGCTGGGCACGCGCTTCGCGGTCAGGCAACTGGGCGACGCCACGCGCCTCAATGTCTACAGCGGCGCAGTGGAGATTCATACGGCGGACAGCGGCGAGCGGCAGGTGCTGGAGGCCGGCCAGCGCGTCGACTTCACGCGCCTCGCCATCGGCGAGGTGTCGCCAGCACAGACGGCAGGGGAGTCCTGGGTACGCCATGTGCTCACCGCCGAGAACATGTCGCTGGGGCAACTGGTCGAGGAACTAGGGCGTTATCGCCACGGTTATCTGGGCTGTGATCCGGCAGTCGCGCAGTTGCCGGTGATGGGCGCCTTTCCGCTGGACGACAGCGATCAGGCGCTGCGTCTGCTGGCGGCGGCGTTGCCGGTGCAGGTCCGGCGTCTGACGCCCTGGTGGGTCAGCATTGAGTCAGCCTGAGGTATCGCGAAAAAACTTTCCGCAGCGGTTCCCTTTTCAGTTTCCCGTTCGGTCACTCCATGGAAACGCACTTTTACCCACTGCACCGAACCAGGGAATTCCATGTACTCGCCCACTTCCACCTCGCGCCGCTTCGCCCGGCGGCCGCTGGCGCTGGCCATCTCGTTGTCGTTCTGCAGCGTCGCTGCGCTGCCCCTGAGCTCGCCCGCCCAGGCGGCCTCTGGCACGGAGCAGGCCGCTCTGCGCGAATACCACGTCGCGCCGGGCGCCCTGGCGACCTCGCTCAACCAGTTCAGCAGCCAGGCTGGAATCTACCTGGTCGGCCACAACGATCTGACTGCCGGCAAGTCCAGCAAGGGCCTTGATGGTCGCTACAGCGTCGAGCGTGCCCTGGCGTTGCTGCTCGATGGCACGGGCCTGCAGGCGGTGCCGCAGGAGTCCGGTGGCTACGTGCTGCAACCGGACCCGAACGGCACCGTGCTGCAGATGGATTCGACCTCGATCATCGGCAGCGGTACGAGCGGTGAGCCAGCGGACGACAACGGCTACAACGCCAAGGTCAGCTCCACCGCGGGCAAGACCAGCACTCCTCTGGCGGAGACGCCGCGCTCGATCTCGGTGGTGACCCGCCAGCGCATGGAGGACCAGCAGTCGCAGACCCTTACCGATGTGCTGGGCTACGTACCGGGCATCTTTGCCCCGCCGTTCGCCGCCGGTGATGGTCTGGCCGGCGACCTGTTCTTCATTCGCGGCTTCAATGCCACCGACTGGGGTTACGGCCTGCTGCGCGACGGTCTGCGCGTGCAAGGCAACCGCTACGACACCACCAGCGAGCCCTATGGCCTGGAGCGTGTCGAGGTGTTTCGCGGCCCGACCTCGATCCTCTACGGCGAGAATGCACCCGGTGGCATCGTCAACCTGGTCAGCAAGCGCCCGACCGTCGATCCGCGCGGCGAGGTCCAGCTGACCTACGGCTCCCATGACCGCAAGCAGCTGGGCGTCGACGTCTCCGGCCCGCTGACCGACGAGGGCAATATCCTCGGTCGCGTGGTGATGCTCGGCCGCGACTCCGACACCCAGGTCGATCACCAGCCCGATGACCGCATCTACATTGCCCCGTCGATGACCTTCAACTTCGACGATGCGACCTCGCTGACGCTGCTCTCGACCTACCAGCGCGACCGCACGCTGATGGAGCTGGGCTACCCGGCAGCCGGCACCCTGCTGCACAACCCCAACGGCAAGATCGACAAGGACACCCTGTCCGGCAACCCGGACTGGGACAAGTTCGAACGCGAGGCCTGGACGCTGGGCTATGAGTTCAGCCATCAGTTCAACGACACCTGGCAGTTCCGCCAGAACTCGCGCTACATGCAGTCGCGCATCGACCGCCGCGAGATGTGGCCGGGCAACCTGAACAACGGCGGCTTCGGCACCAACGTCAACAACACCGCTTACGACCGCTACAACAAGTCGATGACCTACTCGCTGGACAACCAGTTCGAGGGGCATTTCCAGTCCGGCGAACTGGCCAATACCGTGCTGGTGGGGGCGAGCTTCGACCGTACCTCGTTCAACCAGGACTGGGACGCGGGCGCCGGCGGCTCGGTCAACGTGTTCGATCCGGTGTGGACGACCAAGCCGACCACGCCGATCCACGTGCAGGACGCGCTGCTGGAGCAGAAGATGTACGGCCTCTATGGCCAGCTGCAGACGCGCTATGACAACTGGATCGCCCTGCTTGGCGGGCGCCTCGACGAGGTCAACAGCCAATACCGCAACCGCGCCGGTACCACCAACGGCCTGGCCGACCTCGACTACTGGGACCATGACTTCACCTGGCAGGCTGGCCTGATGTACCAGTTCGACAATGGCCTGTCGCCCTATGTCAGCTACTCCACGGCCTTTGCACCGACCCAGCAGACGTCGAGCAAGTCCGGCACCCTCGACCCGACCACCAGCGAGCAGTACGAAGTCGGCGTGAAGTACGAGCCCAAGGGCTGGAACACCTCGATGACCGCCTCGGTCTATGACCTGCGCAAGACCGACGACGTGATCTACGACAGCACGGTCGGCGACTACCGGCAGGTGGGTGAAAGCCGTTCCAAGGGGCTGGAGCTGGAGGTCAACAGCGATATCACCGAGAACCTCAGCCTGACAGCTTCCTATACCTACACCGACTCGCGGATCACCAAGGATTCCCCCGGCTCGCTGCTGGAGGACCACCAGATGACCGGCGTGCCGCGCAACCAGGCCTCGGCCTGGGGCACCTACCGCTTCCTCGATGGCTATCTCAAAGGCCTGCGTGTGGGCGGCGGCGTACGCCACTTCGACAGCACATTCGCCTACACCCCGGCGTCGCTGTACGGCAAGCTGGATACCGGCGACGTGACCCTGGTGGACGCGCTCGTCGGCTACCAGCTCGACGAGCACTGGTCCGCCGAGGTGAACGCGAAGAACCTGCTGGACAAGGAATACGTCGCTGGCTGCAACAACGCCGGGCGCTGCTACTGGGGCGAGGAGCGCACCTTGCTGGGTAGCGTCACCTTCCGCTGGTAATCCTGGCCGCATGAATGAAAAAGCCCCGCATCGGCGGGGCTTTTTCTTTGGCGCGAGGTATCAGTACTTGCTCTTCAGCCCGTACGTCTCGTCCAGGGTGCCCGGGCCGTCGCCGGTCTTGGGCGCATAGTCGCGCGGCGCTTCGTTGTTTGCCGGCGGGGTCAGCCGCTCGCGGCGCTCGGGGTACTCGTCGGCGTGCAGGGCGGCCAGCAGGCGCTGCTTGGTCTGTTCGTCCAGGGCCAGGCGCTCGGCGCCTTCGGACAGGTGTTCCTGCACATCCTGATAGCTCTGGGTGAGCTTCTTCATCAGGCTGGCGGAGGTGCTGAAGTGGGTCACCACTTCGCGCTGGTAGCTATCGAAACGATCCTGCATGTCGTCTACCTGACGCTGCAGCTTGTTGGGCGCGGCGTTGGGCAGAAGGCGGGCGATCAGAAAGCCGATGCCGACCCCGACGATCAGGGCGAGTAGCGGCAGCAACCAGGTGGTGAGGGACTGTTCCACGCGAATCCTTCCTCTATAGACGGCTTTGCTTTACGTTAGCGGCTTGCACCTGTGCTTGTATACCGTGGCGAATGCTTCGCCGCCTGCGCAGGTATTGAGCTAGACGAGACGACCCGCCACGGGGTCACGGAGCTGTTGTTTGACCACCCGCGAAATCCCCCTGTTCCTCGACGGCCCCGACGGCCAGCTGGAAGCCCTGCACCTCGCCACGCCCGACGCCAGGGGCGTCGCGCTGATCTGTCATCCGCATCCGCTGTTCGCCGGCACCATGCAGAACAAGGTGGTCGCCACCCTGCAGCGCGCCGCACGGGATGCAGGATACGCCACCCTGCGTTTCAATTTTCGTGGCGTGGGTCAGAGCGCCGGCAGTTATGCCGAAGGCCGCGGCGAGATCGACGATGCGCTGACCGCTGCGCGCTGGCTCGCCGAGCAGCATCCGGGGCTGCCGCTGACGCTGATGGGCTTCTCCTTCGGCTCCTGCGTGGCCGGCAATGCCGCCAAGCGCCTGGAAGAAGAGGGCGCTGACCTTGCGCAACTGTTCATGCTGGCGCCGCCGGTCGAGCGTTTCGACGTCGACCTGCCCGAGCGCTGCCCGCTCACGGTGATCCAGCCGGAGGCCGACGAAGTGGTCACTCCCGAGCGCGTGTATGCCTGGAGCGCCGAGCTGAGCAAACCCCACGAACTGATCCGCATCCCCGAGTGCAGCCATTTCTTCCACGGCAAGCTGATCGAGCTCAAGGACCTGATACAGGCCCGGCTCGCCTAGGTTGGCCAGCCGCGTTACCATCCGGCCCGCCCTTTCATTTGTGTTGATTCCTGGATTCCCATGACGACCCGTATCCTGACCGGCATCACCACCACCGGTACTCCGCACCTGGGCAACTACGCCGGCGCCATCCGCCCGGCCATCGTTGCCAGCCGCGATCCGCAGGCAGACTCCTTCTACTTCCTGGCCGACTACCACGCGCTGATCAAGTGCGATGATCCGGCGCGCATCCAGCGTTCGCGCCTGGAGATCGCCGCCACCTGGCTGGCCTGCGGCCTGGATGCTGACAAGGCGACCTTCTATCGCCAGTCCGATATTCCCGAAATCCCCGAACTGACCTGGCTGCTCACCTGCGTCAGCGCCAAGGGCCTGCTCAATCGCGCCCACGCCTACAAGGCCTCGGTGGACAAGAACGTCGAGGCCGGTGAAGACCCGGACGCCGGCGTCACCATGGGCCTGTACAGCTACCCGGTGCTGATGGCCGCGGACATCCTGATGTTCAACGCCCACAAGGTGCCGGTCGGCCGCGACCAGATCCAGCACGTCGAGATGGCCCGCGACATCGGCCAGCGCTTCAACCACCTGTTCGGCAACGGCAAGGAACTGTTCACCCTGCCCGAGGTGGTGATCGAGGAAGACGTGGCGACCCTGCCGGGCCTGGACGGTCGCAAGATGTCCAAGAGCTACGACAACACCATTCCGCTGTTCGGCAGCGCCAAGCAGCTCAAGGACGCCGTGGCGCGCATCGTCACCGACTCCCGCGCGCCGGGCGAGCCGAAGGACCCGGACAACTCGCACCTGTTCACCCTGTACCAGGCGTTCTCCACCCACGAGCAACAGGCTGCGTTCCGCGCCGAGCTGCTCGGCGGTCTGGCCTGGGGCGAGGCCAAGCAGCGCCTGTTCGAACTGCTCGACAACGAGCTGGGCGAGGCCCGCGAGCGCTACCACGCACTGATCACCCGCCCGGCCGACCTGGAGGACATCCTCCTGGCCGGTGCCGCCAAGGCTCGTCGCATCGCTACTCCGTTCCTCGGCGAGCTGCGCGAATCCGTCGGCCTGCGCTCGTTCCGCGAGCAGGTGCAGGTGGCCAGCGAAGGCAAGAAGAAGGTCGCCAAGGCCGCGCGTTTCGTCAGCTTCCGCGAGGACGACGGCTTCCGCTTCCGCCTGCTGGATGCCGCTGGCGAGCAACTGCTGCTGTCCATCGCCTTCGCCGACGGCAAGGCCGCGGGCCAGGTGACCAAGCGCCTGCAAGCCGATGAGCTGGACCTGCACGCCGAGCTGAATGCCTTCAGCGTGCGCCTGGATGGCGAAGCCGTGGCGTACAGCCCGGAGTTCTCCACCGACGCGGAACGCGACGCTGCCATGCAGCGCCTGCGTGAGGCTCTCGCTCCGCAGGAGTGAGGGTTGGCAGGCCGGTCCGACTACCGGCCAATTGCCAAGCAACGGGGGCGCCGCTAAAGTGTGCGCCCCCGTTTTCGTTGCCTTGCTACCGATCATGACGCCTCTTCAGCGCTACCAGGAAGACCTGAAACGCCCCGATTTCTTCCACGACGCCGCGCAAGCGAACGCCGTGAAGCACCTGCAACGCCTCTACGACGACCTGGTCGCCGCCGATAAGGGCAAGACCGGCCTGTTCGGCAAGCTGCTAGGCAAGAAGTCCCAGGAGCCGGTGAAGGGCCTGTACTTCTGGGGCGGCGTCGGCCGTGGCAAGACCTACCTGGTGGATACCTTCTTCGAGGCGCTGCCCTTCAAGCAAAAGATGCGCACGCACTTCCACCGCTTCATGAAGCGCGTCCACGAGGAAATGAAGACCCTCAAGGGCGAGAAGAACCCGCTGACCATCATCGGCAAGCGTTTCGCCGACGAGGCCCGGGTCATCTGCTTCGACGAATTCTTCGTCTCCGACATCACCGACGCGATGATCCTCGCGACCCTGCTGGAAGAGCTGTTCAAGAACGGCGTCAGCCTGGTGGCCACCTCCAACATCGTGCCGGACGGCCTGTACAAGGACGGCCTGCAGCGTGCCCGCTTCCTGCCGGCCATCGCGCTGGTCAAGCAGCACACCGAAGTGGTCAACGTCGACAGCGGCGTGGACTACCGCCTGCGCGCCCTGGAACAGGCCGAGCTGTACCACTGGCCGCTGTCCGAGCAGGCCGAGCAGGCCATGACCCGCGACTTCAAGGCGCTGACCCCGGAGTGCGCCGCGGCCACCCGCGACGACGCTCTGATGATCGAGAACCGCGAAATCCGCGCGCGCATCACCTGCGATGACGTGGCCTGGTTCGAGTTCCGCGAGCTGTGCGACGGTCCGCGCAGCCAGAACGACTACATCGAGCTGGCGAAGATCTTCCACGCGATCCTGATTTCCAACGTCGAGCAGATGGGTGTGGCGAAGGACGACATGGCCCGCCGCTTCATCAACCTGGTGGACGAGTTCTACGACCGCAACGTCAAGCTGATCCTCTCCGCCGAGGTCGAGCTCAAGGACCTGTACACCGGTGGCCGCCTGGAGTTCGAATTCCAGCGCACCCTGAGCCGCCTGCTGGAAATGCAGTCCCACGAATACCTGAGCCGCCCGCACCGTCCCTGATGGTCGGATGAACGAAAAAGGCTGCCCAAGGGCAGCCTTTTCGTTTTCTAGGTGCGGGGATTGTGCCGACCGTGCCGGGCCCCTCGTAGGAGCGGGCCACGCCCGCGATGGCGGACAAGGTCCGCCTCTATAGAGCCGTAGGATGAGAGCCGTAGGATGGCGTGGAGTCGTATTCAGCGCTGCGCCATCTCCTGTTGCGCCTTCTTCAGCAATTGCTCGGCATGGGCGACTTCCAGCGCCTCCATGGCATTGATCGGCTTGATCGCCACGGCCTTCTTCAGCTGCTCCAGCGCCTTCTGCTCCTCGTCCTCGCCGTACACATAGCCCAGCGCGTTGGCGTATTCGTAGTGGCCGATGGGCAGGTCGTCGGCGGCGCGGAAGGAGCTGGCGAAGTACTGCTCCATCTTGTCCGCGCTGACTCCGTAGGTCATCTTGCCCACCAGCTTGCCAACCTTGCGGATCACGCCCGCTTCATAGCCGCCGTAGAGCGCCAGGGCGAACGGCTGGTTCGGCTGCTTGGCCAGCAGGGCGTCCAGTTCCTTGGGAATGTCGCCGGTGTAGCCGCGCTTGAGCACTACCGGCACCGGCAGGTCTTCGGCCAGACGAGCCTTGGCGTAGGCGCGGCCGAACTGGGCGATGGGGTCGGCATTGAGCAGTGGGCCGGCCTCGTCGGTGTAGCTGATGACTTCCTCCAGCAGGCGCTGCTTCTCGTCCTGATTCGGCGCGAGGAACATGGCATAGAGCACCTGGGCGAACATGCCCGGCACCTGCCCGCCGACACCCAGCGCGAGACCGTCCTTCCTGGCCTGGGCGAAGTCGCCGCGGAATACCTTGCGCCACACGTCCTGCAGCTTCTCGGCGTAGACCTGCGCCTCTTCCGGCTTGCCGCTGAAGCCGGTGCCGGCGGTCACGGTCTTCTCCAGGGCATCCGGATGCTTGGTGGCCATGGTCACGACCCAGTCCGCATCCGGGAAGGGGTAGTTGGCGCCGAAGCCGCGAGTCAGGCGCGGCCAGGCCTCGCGCAGTTTGTCCCTGCTGTAGTCGAAGGCGCTCTGGTCGTAGGGGAAGGGTTTCCAGGTGTCGTCCGCCACAGCGTTCAGGCTGAAGACGGCCAGCAGGGCAAGCAGAAAGCGGCGCATGGCGATATCCCGTTGGGTTCTTGTTGTCGATTGCTGCCCCGATCATAGGGCTGCACCCGAGTCCGTGAACCCATCCTAGGGATGGCCTGTTTCAGGCTTCCTTCTGTTCGTACTGACGCCGGTAATGATTCGGCGACAGTCCGGTGTGCTGTCTGAACAGGCGAGCGAAGAAGCTGGCGTCGTCGTAGCCGACTTCGTAGCTGATGGTCTTGATACTCTTTCGGCTGGTGGACAGCAGATTGCGCGCGGTCTCGATGCGCAGGCGCTGCAGGTAGTGCAGTGGCTTGTCCCCGGTGGCCGCCTGGAAGCGCCGCATGAAGTTGCGGATGCTCATGCCGTGCTCGCGGGCGACATCCTCGAAGCGGAACTTGTCGCAGAAGTGTTCTTCCAGCCAGTGCTGGATCTGCAGGATCGCCGGGTCGTGGTGCAGCTTCTGGCCGCCGAAGCCCAGGCGCCCGGGCGTGTAGGTGCGCTGCACCTCGTAGAGGATGTCGCGGGCCACGCCCTGGGCCACGGCGGCGCCGCAGAAGTACTCGATCAGGTAGATGTACAGGTCGCGCACCGAGGTCAGGCCGCTGGCGCTGTAGATGTTGTCGGCGTCGGCGATGTGCTTGTCCTGGTTGAGCAGCACCCGGGGGTAGCGCTCGGCGAATTCGCGGAAGAAGCGCCAGTAGGTGGTTGCTTCCTTGCCGTCCAGCAGGCCGGCCTCGGCCAGCCAGAATACTCCCGAGACTTCGCCGCACAGCACGCAGCCGGCCGCATGGCGCTCGCGCAGCCAGGGCATCACCTGCGGGTAGAGGGTCAGCAGTTCGTCGAAGTCGCCCCAGAAGGCCGGGAGGATGATCAGCTCAGGTTCGTCCAGGGCGCCGTGGACCGGCAGGAGATCGCCGCTGAAACTCATCACCGGCTGGCCGTCGGGGCTGACGATGCGGGTCTCAAAGCTGGGCTGCAGGCCGAGGCCCTGTTGGCGGCCGTGGCGCAGGGCAGCCATGTGGAAGAAGTCCTTGGCCTGCATCAGGGTGGAGCCGAACACGCCATGGGTGGCGAGGATGCTGACGCGGCGCAGCACGCGGGAAGCTGGGTTGGGCATCGGTTCTTGTACTTCTTATGGATGTCTTTGCATGACGCTAAAGCGGTCATGATGCGGCTGGATCGTCTTATTTTTTGGCGAAAGTGTCCAGTGCAGAGCGGTTCGTGCTTGGCCTACAGTCGGCCTTCCAATAATTCCTACAACCGATCCGCAGGTGCAGCGCATGATTCCAAGAACCCTGTTCAGTTCCGACCACGAGCTGTTCCGCGACAGCGTCCGCAAGTTCCTCGAACAGGAGGCGGTGCCCTTCCACGCCCAGTGGGAAAAGGACGGTCACATCGATCGCCAGCTGTGGAACAAGGCCGGCGAGGCCGGGATGCTCTGCTCGCATCTGCCCGAGGCCTACGGCGGCATGGCGGCGGACTTCCTCTACAGCGCAGTGGTGATCGAGGAGATCGGCCGCCTGGGCCTGACCGGCATCGGCTTCTCGCTGCACTCGGATATCGTCGCGCCCTACATCCTTCACTACGGCAGCGAAGAGCTGAAGCAGCGCTACCTGCCCAAGCTGATTTCCGGTGAGATGGTCTCGGCCATCGCCATGACCGAACCGGGCGCCGGCTCCGACCTGCAGGGCGTGAAGACCACCGCCGTGCTGGATGGCGACGAGTACGTGATCAACGGTTCGAAGACCTTCATCACCAACGGCTGGCTGGCCGACCTGGTGATCGTGGTCGCCAAGACCGACCCCAAGGCCGGCGCCAAGGGCACCAGCCTGTTCCTGGTGGAGGCCGGTACGCCGGGCTTCAGCAAGGGCAAGCGCCTGGAAAAGGTCGGCATGAAGGCCCAGGACACCTCCGAGCTGTTCTTCCAGGACGTGCGTATCCCCAAGGAAAACCTGCTGGGCAAGGACGGGCAGGGGTTCATCTACCTGATGCAGGAACTGCCTCAGGAGCGCCTGACCGTGGCCCTCGGCGCGCTGGCCTCGGCCGAGGCAGCGCTGAAATGGACACTGGACTACACCCGCGACCGCAAGGCCTTCGGAAAATCCGTCGCGGACTTCCAGAACACGCGCTTCAAGCTCGCGGAAATGGCTACCGAAATTCAGGTTGGCCGCGTCTTTGTCGACCGCTGCCTGGAGCAGCATCTGGAAGGCAAGCTGGACGTGCCCACGGCGGCGATGGCCAAGTACTGGACCACCGACCTGCAGTGCAAGGTGCTCGATGAATGCGTGCAGCTCCACGGCGGTTACGGCTTCATGTGGGAGTATCCGATCGCCCGTGCCTGGGCCGATGCGCGGGTGCAGCGCATCTACGCCGGCACCAACGAGATCATGAAGGAGATCATCGCCCGCGCGCTGTAACCGTCGCGGATGAAAAAAGCCCGGCATTGGCCGGGCTTTTTCGTGGCGCACAGAGGATCAGGGGGCCGGGTTCGGCTGGTCCTTGTGGATCGCCTCGATGCCGGCCAGCACCTCGTCGGAGAGCTTCAGCTCGAAGCTGCCGAGGTTGGCTTCCAGTTGTTCGAGGTTGGTCGCGCCGATGATGTTGCTGGTCACGAACGGCCGGCTGGTAACGAAGGCCAGGGCCATCTGCGCCGGGTCCAGGCCGTGCTCGCGGGCCAGGGTGACGTAGCGGTCGCAGGCGCTGGCGGTCTGCGGGTTGGTGTAGCGGGTGAAGCGGCTGAACAGGGTAATCCGTGCATTGGCCGGGCGCGCGCCGCCGAAGTACTTGCCCGAGAGCATGCCAAAGGCCAGGGGAGAGTAGGCCAGTAGGCCGATCTGCTCGCGGATGGCGACTTCCGCCAGGCCCACCTCGAAGCTGCGGTTGAGCAGGTTGTAGGGGTTCTGGATCGACACCGCGCGCGGCCAGCCGCGCTCCTGGGCGATCTGCAGGAAACGCATGGTGCCCCAGGGCGTTTCGTTGGACAGGCCGACGTGGCGGATCTTGCCGGCGCGAACCTGCTCGTCCAGGGCCTCCAGGGTGTCCTCCAGTGCGGTGAAGCTTTCTTCCTTGTGCTGGTAGCCCAGTTGGCCGAAGAAGTTGGTGCTGCGCTCGGGCCAGTGCAACTGGTAGAGGTCGATCCAGTCGGTCTGCAGGCGCTTGAGGCTGTCGTCCAGCGCCGCGACGATGTTCTTGCGGTCGAGCTTCGGCTGGCCGTCACGGATGTGGCTGATGGAATTGCCGGGGCCGGCGATCTTGCTGGCGAGCACCCAGTCGGCGCGATCGCCGCGCTGGGCGAACCAGTTGCCGATGATCTGCTCGGTGCGGGAGTAAGTTTCCGCGCGCGGCGGCACCGGGTACATCTCGGCGGTATCGATGAAATTCAGACCGGCGGCCTTGGCTCGTTCGATCTGGGCGAAGGCCTCGCTTTGCGTATTCTGCTCGCCCCAGGTCATGGTCCCCAGGCAGAGGGCGCTGACTTTCAGTTCGGTGCGGCCGAGCGGGCGGTACTCCATGCAGGTCTCCTCATGAAAACAAGTGCGTAAGACGGTTGAAAATTCTGCCGGAATCTGCATAATTCCGCAGCCTTTCATCGGTGGGGGATGCCAAAGCCTGCCGATCGATACATCTAGTCGTTACGGACGCACACCGACCCGAGCCCCAATTCGTGTCTGTCTTCGGCTGTCCTTGACTTGTCAAGGCAACCACTGTCCAGTAAGATTCGCCGTCTTATTTTCAGGCGGCCCCTGAGGCTATAACGAATGAAAACTTATACCGCGAAACCAGAAACTGTTAAGCGCGACTGGTTCGTCGTCGACGCTGCTGGCCTGACCCTGGGTCGTCTGGCTACCGAGATTGCTACCCGCCTGCGCGGCAAGCACAAGCCGGAATACACCCCGCACGTTGACACCGGCGACTACATCGTCGTCATCAACGCCGAGCAGGTTCGTGTCACTGGCGCCAAAGCTACCGACAAGATGTACTACCATCACTCGGGCTTCCCGGGCGGTATCAAGTCGATCAACTTCGAGAAGCTGATCGCCAAGGCTCCTGAGCGTGTTATCGAGACTGCCGTCAAAGGCATGCTGCCGAAGAACCCGCTGGGCCGCGACATGTACCGCAAGCTGAAAGTGTACAAGGGTGCCAACCACCCGCACACCGCTCAGCAGCCTCAAGAACTGAAGATTTAACGGGATAGCTCATTATGTCGGCGACTCAAAATTACGGCACTGGCCGTCGTAAGACCGCTACCGCTCGCGTCTTCCTGCGTCCGGGTACTGGCAAGATCTCCATCAACAACCGCTCCATCGAGCAGTTCTTCGGTCGTGAGACCGCTCGCATGGTTGTCCGTCAGCCGCTCGAGCTGACCGAGAACACCGAGAAGTTCGATATCTACGTAACCGTCGTCGGCGGTGGCGTAAGCGGTCAAGCTGGTGCGATCCGTCACGGTATCACCCGCGCTCTGATCGAGTACGACGAGACCCTGCGCAGCTCGCTGCGTAAAGCTGGCTACGTCACTCGCGACGCCCGCGAAGTTGAACGTAAGAAAGTCGGTCTGCGCAAAGCGCGTAAGCGTCCGCAGTACTCCAAGCGTTAATACGACGCTTCGAAAAAAACGCCCGGATCCTTTGGACTGGGCGTTTTTTTATGTCTTCAATAAGTTCGTGCGGCAAGGTGTCGCATCCGCGCAAGCCGCGCGGGGCAAGGGTTCCAGGGGTTGCGTAACAGGCTATTACCTTGTCATCACAAGGGCTTTTCTTTACCATTTGGCGAATTTTTTGCGCGGCTCGAATTTTTACTTAAAAGCCTGATTTGAACAGGCTTGAAGCTGATGGGAGACGACTGAATGAGTAATGACGGCGTGAATGCAGGCCGGCGTCGCTTCCTTGTCGCGGCCACCTCGGTGGTTGGTGCGGCAGGAGCGGTCGGAGCTGCGGTCCCGTTCGTGGGGTCATGGTTCCCCAGTGCCAAGGCGAAGGCCGCTGGCGCGCCGGTGAAGGTCAACGTAGGGAAGATCGAGCCGGGCCAGCAGGTGATCGCTGAGTGGCGCGGCAAGCCCGTATTCCTGGTGCACCGCACCAAGGAAATGCTGGACGCGCTGCCGACCCTCGACGGGCAACTGGCCGACCCCGAGTCGAAGGCTTCGGACCAGCCGGCCTACGTCGATCCCAAGGTGCGCTCGATCAAGCCTGAACTGGCTGTGATCGTCGGCATCTGCACCCACCTGGGCTGCTCGCCGACCTTCCGCCCGGAAGTCGCTCCCGCAGACCTCGGTCCGGATTGGAAAGGTGGCTACTTCTGCCCGTGCCACGGCTCCCATTACGACCTCGCCGGCCGCGTTTACAAGGGACAGCCCGCGCCCCTGAACCTGCCGATTCCGCCTTATTCGCTTGATGGTGACGAGCTGACCATCGGTGTGGACCAGGAGAAAGCCTGATGAACAAGTTCATGGCTTGGGTCGATGCCCGCTTCCCCGCGACCAAGATGTGGGAAGACCATCTGAGCAAGTACTACGCCCCGAAGAACTTCAACTTCTGGTACTTCTTCGGCTCCCTCGCGCTGCTCGTCCTGGTTAACCAGATCCTCACCGGTATCTGGCTGACCATGAGCTTCACCCCGTCGGCCGAAGAAGCTTTCGCGTCCGTCGAGTACATCATGCGAGATGTAGATTACGGCTGGATTATCCGCTACATGCACTCCACCGGTGCATCGGCGTTCTTCGTGGTCGTCTACCTGCACATGTTCCGTGGCCTGCTGTACGGTTCGTACCAGAAGCCCCGCGAGCTGGTGTGGATCTTCGGCATGCTGATCTACCTCGCCCTGATGGCCGAGGCCTTCATGGGCTACCTGCTGCCCTGGGGCCAGATGTCCTACTGGGGTGCCCAGGTGATCATCTCGCTGTTCGGCGCGATTCCGGTCGTCGGCGAAGACCTGGCCCAGTGGATCCGTGGTGACTTCCTGATCTCCGGTATCACCCTGAACCGCTTCTTCGCCCTGCACGTGATCGCGCTGCCGATCGTCCTGCTCGGCCTGGTCGTGCTGCACATCCTGGCGCTGCACGAAGTCGGCTCGAACAACCCCGACGGCGTGGACATCAAGAAGAAGAAGGACGAGAACGGCATCCCGCTGGATGGCATCCCGTTCCACCCGTACTACACCGTGAAAGACATCGTCGGTGTCGTGGTCTTCCTGTTCGTCTTCTGCACCGTGATCTTCTTCTTCCCGGAAATGGGCGGTTTCTTCCTCGAGAAGCCCAACTTCGAGATGGCGAACCAGTTCAAGACCCCCGAGCACATCGCTCCGGTGTGGTACTTCACTCCGTTCTACGCCATCCTGCGCGCCGTTCCGGACAAGCTGATGGGTGTCATCGCCATGGGCGCCGCCATCGCCGTGCTGTTCGTGCTGCCGTGGCTCGACCGTAGCCCGGTTCGCTCGATCCGCTACAAGGGCTGGCTGAGCAAGATCTGGCTGGTGATCTTCGCGGTTTCCTTCGTGATCCTTGGCTACTACGGCTCGCAAGCGCCGTCGCCGCTGGGCACCACGCTGTCCCGCCTGTGCACCATTCTGTATTTCGCCTTCTTCATCCTGATGCCGTTCTACACCCGGATGGAGAAAACCAAACCGGTTCCGGAAAGGGTGACTGGCTGATGAAAAAGCAATTCGCTGCATTTGTTCTGGCTCTGCTGCCTGTCTTCGGCTTCGCCGCCGAAGGCCATGGCCCGGCCCTGGACAAGGTCGATATCGACCTGACCGACAAGGCCGCCATGCAGGATGGCGCGCGTACCTTCGCCAACTACTGCATGGGCTGCCACAGCGCCAAGTTCCAGCGTTATGAGCGTGTTGGCCGTGATCTGGGTATCCCGGAAGAGCTGATGATGAGCCACCTGGTGTTCACCGGTGCGAAGATCGGCGACCACATGGACATCGGCATGAAGCCGGCCGACGCCAAGGCATGGTTCGGTGCTGCGCCGCCGGACCTGACTCTGGTGGCCCGCGTTCGTGGTGCTGACTGGCTGTACACCTACCTGCGTTCGTTCTACGAAGATCCCAAGCGTCCGTGGGGCGTGAACAACAAGATCTTCCCGAACGTCGGCATGCCGAACGTGCTGGTGAGCCTGCAGGGTCGCCAGGTCGTCGGTTGCAAGCAGGTTCAGGTCGTCGAGGATGGCAAGAAGCAGTACGATCCTCTGACCGGTACCCCGCTGACCCACGAAGCCTGCGACCAGCTGACCATCGTGCCGAAATCCGGCCAGCTGACCGAAGCTCAGTTCGACGAGAAGGTGAAGAACCTGGTGACCTTCCTGGCTTATTCGGCTGACCCGAACAAGCTGGATTCTCACCGCATCGGCACCTACGTTCTGCTGTTCCTGGCCTTCTTCTTCGTATTCGCCTACCTGCTCAAGCGTGAATACTGGAAGGACGTGCACTAAGCACCACCCGTCGTAGTAACAAGCGCGCGCCCTACGGGGCGCGCGTGCGTTTTTCTACCTCCCACAAGAAGATCCTGCGAGGAGGCGCGCGGCATGGCCGCAATCAACAAGCTCACCTGTTTCTCCGACCCTTCCTGCCACTACAGCCATCGCGTGCGCCTGGTGCTGGCCGAGAAGAGCGTCGTCGCCGACATCATTGACGTACCTGTCGGCAACATCCCGGCCAAACTCGCCGAAGTGAATCCCTATGGCAGCCTGCCGACCCTGGTGGATCGTGATCTTGCGCTCTACGAGTCGACGGTGGTCATGGAGTACCTCGATGAACGTTATCCACACCCGCCGCTGCTTCCGGTCTATCCGGTAGCCCGCGCCAACAGCCGCCTGCTGATGCATCGCATCCAGCGCGACTGGTGCAGCCTGGTGGATCGTATCCTCGATACCCGCCGCAAGGACGCCGAACGAGCCTTGGCGCGCAAGGAGTTGCGTGAGAGCCTGACCGGAGTGTCGCCGCTGTTCGCCGACAAGGCGTTCTTCCTCAGTGACGAGCTGAGCCTGGTGGATTGCTGCCTGCTGCCGATCCTCTGGCGCCTGCCGATCCTGGGCATTGAGCTTCCGCGGCCGGCGAAGCCTCTGCTGGATTACATGGAGCGGCAGTTTGCGCGGGAAACTTTCCGTGCGAGCCTGTCCTCTATCGAACGTGATATGCGCTAAGGAGCCTGATGATGAACTCCAGTCGTCCCTACCTCGTGCGAGCCCTCTATGAGTGGATCGTCGACAACGGCTGCACGCCGCATATCCTGGTTAATTCCGAGTACCCGGGTGTGCGGGTTCCGCCGGGTTATGCCAGCGACGGCCAGATCGTGCTCAACGTCTCTCCGACCGCGGTGCGCCACCTGCAGATGGACAACGAGGCGGTCAGCTTCGAAGGTCGCTTCGGTGGCGTCGCCCAGAGCCTCTATGTCCCGTCCCAGGCCGTGATGGCCATCTACGCGCGGGAGAACGGCCAGGGCATGGTCTTCGACCTGGAGCCGCCGGTGCCCACCGATGACGAGGATCTGCCCGATGACGGCCCCTCCGACGAGCCGCCGCGTCCCAGTGGCCGGCCGAGCCTCAAGGTGGTGAAGTAATAAAAAAGGCGACCCGAGGGTCGCCTTTTTCATGCCTGCGGTCGAGTGATCAGTCGATGTACTCGAACAGGCGGACGATCTTCTGTACGCCGTCCACGCCCTGCACCACCTGGGTGGCCAGGTCGCCTTCCTTGCGGGTCACCAGGCCCAGCATGTAGACGATGCCGTTCTCGGTCAGGACCTTGATGCGAGTGGAGGGAACGTTGGCGTCAGCGAGCATCTGGCTCTTGATCTTGGTGGTCAGCCAGGTGTCGTTGCTGCGGGCGGCCAGGGAGGAGGGCTGCAGGATCTGCAGCTCGTTGTGCACGGTCTTGACCTTCTGCACTTCCTTGGCGGCCTGTTCGGCCTTGTTCTTCAGGTCGGCGCGCGGGGTCTGGCCGGCCAGCAGTACCACGCCGTTGTAGCTGATCACCACGACGTGGGAATTGCGGTCGAGGTCCGCGTCGGCCTTGGCGACGTTCACTGCCACCTTGGTTTCGATCAGCGAGTCGTCGATCTTGCTGCCAAGGGTACGGGTACCCTTGTCATCGTCGATCGGCTTGTCGCGGGTGGCACTCACGAAGCTTGTGCAGCCACCCAGTGCCATGGTCACGGCCAGTGCGGCTGCGATCAGAGGGGTGCGGGTCATTCTTCACTCCCGAAAAGTTGACGGTCGATTAGGTCGCACAGGCAGTGGATGACCAGCAGGTGGACTTCCTGGATGCGTGCGGTGACCTTGGCCGGAACGCGGATCTCCACGTCTTCGGGCAGCAGCAACGATGCCATGTTGCCGCCGTCGCGGCCGGTCAGAGCTACGACAACCATTTCGCGATCATGTGCGGCCTGGATCGCCTGAATGACGTTCGCCGAGTTGCCGCTGGTGGAAATCGCCAGCAGCACGTCGCCCGGCTGGCCGAGGGCGCGGATCTGCTTGGAGAAGACTTCGTTGTAGCTGTAGTCGTTGGCGATCGAGGTGATGGTGGAGCTGTCGGTGGTCAGCGCGACCGCCGGCAGGCTCGGGCGCTCGCGCTCGAAGCGGTTCAGCAGTTCGGAGGAGAAGTGCTGAGCGTCGCCGGCGGAACCGCCGTTGCCGCAGGAGAGAATCTTGCCCTCGTTCAGCAGGGCGTTGACCATGACCATGCTGGCCTGCTCGATATGCGGGATGAGCACCTCGGTGGCCTGTTGCTTGGTCTCGATGCTGGCATGGAAGAGCTGGCGGATACGGGATTGCATGTCCATCAGGTGTGACCTTTCGTCGGGCGTCTGATCAGGTGTCAAAAGCGTTGGGAATCCAGTTCAAGTGCCCTGCGGAGCCTGGGCCGCGCGCGTCGATGGCGACGATGTCGAACCGGCAGGGATGACTGCTCCAGCGGGCGTTCTGTTGCAGGAAGAGTTCAGCGGAGATGGCCAGGCGCTGTTGCTTGCGCCAGTCCACGCTCTCCAGCGCTCCTCCCCAGGCGGAATGCCGGCGGGAGCGAACTTCGACGAATACTACTGTATCGCCGTCCAGCATGACCAGATCAAGCTCGCCTCGGCGGCACGTCCAGTTCTGCGCCAGGAGGCGCAATCCATACTGTTCCAGGTGGGCCAGGGCGGCGGCTTCGGCCAGCCGCCCGGCCTTCTGGGTAGGGCTGTTGCCGATCAAATACCGCTGTTCTCCAGCGGCTGGACCTGGCCATTCTTGAACTCGGCCCACGGCAGGCGGCGCTCGACGCGCTGGCTGGCGCTGACACTCAGGGTGCCGGTCAGGCCGTCAACCTGCATGCTCGGCACCGCCTTCAGTTCCGGCAGGCGCGGGGCCAGTTGGTAGGCGTCGGCACCCATGGCGTAAAGGCGGCCGAGACTGCCGTTGGCGGCCGGCCACTGCGCGGCGACCTGTTGGCGCAGGGCGTTGTTCGGGTTCAACAGCCACGGGGTCTCGCAGAAGCGGATGCCGTTCAGGTCCTGGTCCTGCGCCGGGTTGTTTACGCCGGTGTACAGGTTGGAGGTGGCGTAGACGGGCAGGTCGCCAGCGTACTGGAATGCCAGGGTCGGCTTGATCTGGCGGGCCTGCTGCGGGGTGGCGGCGAGGAAAATGAAGTCGATGTCCTGGCGGCGCGACGGCTGGGTGTCGACGCTGCTGTCGAGCACGCCCTGCAGGCGCTTGGCGCGGCCTTCGCTCTGGCGCAGTTGCAGCAGGTCGGCGATCTGGCGGGCCAGCTCAACCGGCTGGTCGACGTGCTCGGCGGCGATCAGGGTGCCGCCGGCGGCTTGCCAGTTGCGGCTGAAGGAGGCGAGCACACGGTCGCCCCACTCGCCGCGCGGTACCAGGGCCACGGCGCGGCGCATGCCGTCGTTCCAGGCGCGGTTGGCGACTTCGCGGGCTTCGTCCTCGGCGGACAGGCCGAACTGGAAGAGCTGGGCCGGACCTTCCTGGTTGCCGTCGGCATAGTTCAGCGCCAGGGTGGTGATCGGCAGTTGCGGCTGGCTGCTCATCTGCTTGACCAGGTTCTTCTCCAGCGGGCCGACGACCAGTTGTACGCCATCGGCCTGCGCCTGGCGGTAGAACTCGTCCAGCGAGCGCACCTGGGTGCTGTCGTAGAGCTTGATCGCCGGCTGCGCCTGGCCGCTCTGCTGGGCCTGGTAATGGGCGGCGAGGAAGCCGTCCTGCAGGGCGCGGGCGACGGAGGCGAGCTGGCCCTGTTGCGGCAGCAGCAGGCCGATCTTGTTCAGCGGCTGGGCGGCCAGGGACTTCAGCTTGGTCAGGGCGTCAGGCAGTTGCTTGGCGGCCGGATGATCCGGGTTCTGCGCGACCCAGTTGTCGATGTTCGACTGTTGTTCCTTCAGAGTCGAGGAAGACTTGGTGATGCGTGCCAGCTCCAGCCAGCCATTCAGGTCACCTTCGTTGCTGCTGGCCTGCATCTGCTCCAGGGGCAGGCTGGACACCAGTTTCCAGATTTCCTCATGGTTGGCCTTGCTGGCTTCGGCGTTGAGCAGCGGGTCGATGAACACGCGCTCGCGGGCGGCGCTCAGGGTCTGGCCGTCGGCGGCCAGGGCCAGGGATTTGACCATGCCGGCGCGGGCCTGCAGGTCCACGGGCATTTCGCCCAGGCGCTGGAAGCTGGGGTTGTCGAAGGCCTTCAGGGCAGCCTTGGTCTTGTTGCGGGCCAGCTCGAGCTGGGCGCGCAGGGTGCTGGCGAAGACCTGCTGGGCAGGCTTCAGGCTGTCCATCGGAATCTGGTCGAGGATCTGCGTGGAGCGGCCGAGGTCCTTCTGCTTGTAGGCCAGGTCGGCAGCGGACAGGCGCAGGACGGCGGCTTCGTCCGGCTTGGCGGTGGAGGCCTGCTGCAGCAGCTGTTCGATGCTGGCGTCCGGGGTGCGCGGCAGTTCGCCGAGATTGGACGACGGGGAGGACGCACAGGCGGCGAGCATGCCGGCCAGGAACAGAGCGGATAGCGGACGCAGGCGAGCGATCATATCGGGCTTCTCGTGACGCATTCAAAGAGCTGCCGATTGTACCCAAGCGGCGAGGGTGACGCGATGGCGGCTGCCGGAATCGGGATACAATGCGGCTTTTTCAGATACTTCCGGCGAGGTTAGCGCGTGACCCTTGGCACTCTCTATGTGGTGGCCACTCCCATTGGCAACCTGGACGACATCAGCGCCCGGGCGCTGAAGGTGCTGGCCGACGTGGCCCTGATCGCGGCCGAAGACACCCGTCATTCCGTGCGCCTGCTGCAGCACTTCGGCATCCAGACGCCACTGGCGGCCTGCCACGAGCACAACGAGCGGGAGCAGGGTGGGCGCTTTCTCACCAAGCTGCAGGCTGGCGAGGACGTTGCGCTGATCTCCGATGCAGGCACGCCGCTGATTTCCGATCCGGGCTACCACCTGGTGCGCCAGGCGCGCGCAGCCGGCATCGCCGTGGTGCCGGTACCGGGGGCCTGTGCGCTGATTGCCGCGCTTTCCGCTGCTGGCCTGCCATCGGATCGTTTCGTCTTCGAAGGCTTCCTGCCCGCCAAGGTTACCGGTCGCCGCGGGCGTCTGGAGGCGCTGGTGGATGAGCCGCGCACCCTGATTTTCTACGAGGCGCCGCACCGGGTGCTGGAGTGCATCGAGGATATGGCGGCGATCTTTGGCGACGAACGGCCGGCGCTGCTGGCGCGCGAGCTGACCAAGACCTTCGAGACCCTGAAGGGGCTGCCGCTGGGCGAGTTGCGCGAGTTCGTGGCGTCCGACAGTAACCAGCAGCGGGGCGAATGCGTGCTGCTGGTGGCTGGAAAACCCGCGCCGGAAGGCGATGAGGCGGTGGACGCGCAGACTTTGCGGGTACTCGATCTGTTGCTGGCGGAGTTGCCGGTCAAGCGCGCTGCAGCGCTTGCCGCGGAGATCACCGGGGCACGCAAGAACCAGCTTTACCAGCTCGCACTGGAGCGGCAGGGCAAGGCTTGAGCTTGTCCTGAACGTCGTCAGCCGCTAATCTTGCGGACTGAGAGTCGATTGGACAGTCGCTGTTCCGTGGTGTTCCACCACGGGGTGGAGGAAAGTCCGGGCTCCACAGGGCAGAGTGCCAGGTAACGCCTGGGAGGCGCGAGCCTACGGAAAGTGCCACAGAAAATAACCGCCTAAGCGCGCAAGCGCCGGTAAGGGTGAAAAGGTGCGGTAAGAGCGCACCGCACGGCTGGCAACAGTTCGTGGCTAGGTAAACCCCACTCGGAGCAAGATCAAATAGGAACCCATTGGCGCGGCCCGCGTTGGGTTCGGGTAGATCGCTTGAGGCATGCAGTGATGTATGTCCCAGAGGAATGGCTGTCCTCGACAGAACCCGGCTTACAGATCGACTCTCACCACTTTTCCTCCACTTCTTCCCACATGACCATTTGTCGCTGACCGGAAGAAGTTACAAACTTAAGAAATCACTTTAAGTATGAAAGCCCAGTGTTTTGAAAACACTGGGCTTTTCTCTTTTCTGGCGCGTCAATTTCCCTCCCCGAGCCTCGCAAAAGCACGCTAAATCTCAGTCCTGTAAGGATTTTTCCCCTCTGGCTCGCCTTGACGGTGGGGAGCGCGGATTTCTATAGTGTGCGGAAGTGGTACGAAGTGGGTAAAAGTGGGATCAACAGGCATGGATAGCCAACCACAGGGGAAGCGCTGACGTGTTTCGCGGAGCTAACGCCATCAGTCTCGACGCCAAAGGGCGCCTCGCGATGCCGAGTCGGTATCGTGACGAGCTCGTTTCGCGTTGCAATGGCCAGCTCATCGTCACCATCGATGCCGTCGACACCTGCCTCACTGTCTATCCCCTCCCTGAATGGGAGCTCATCGAAGCCAAGCTGCGCGAACTGCCCTCGCTGCGTGAAGAAACGCGGCGCCTGCAGCGTTTGCTGATTGGCAATGCCGTTGACCTGGAGCTGGATGGCGCCGGGCGTTTTCTCATTCCGCCGCGCCTGCGCGAGTACGCCGGCCTGGACAAGAAAGCGATGCTGGTCGGCCAGCTGAACAAGTTCCAGTTGTGGGACGAAGACAAATGGAATGCGGTTGCCGAGGCCGATCTCGCAGCCATCAAAGAGCCCGGCGGTCTGCCGGATGAATTGCGCGACCTTATTCTGTGAGCCTGCCTGTGACCAGTACCTTCCAACACATCACCGTTCTGCTCGAGGAGGCCGTCGAAGCGCTGGCCCCCCTGGAGGGCGGCCGCTATGTGGACGGAACCTTCGGAAGGGGAGGGCACAGCCGGGCCTTGCTTGGGAGACTCGGCCCGGGCGGTCAACTGCTCGGGTTCGACAAGGATCCCCAGGCGATTGCGACGGGAAAAACACTGGCGGCCGAAGACGGCCGCTTCGTCATTGTGCAAAGGTCCTTCGCCGAGATGGCGGAAGAGTTCTCCGCGCGCGGCCTGCAGGGCAGCGTGAACGGCGTTCTGCTGGACCTTGGCGTGTCTTCGCCGCAGCTGGATGACCCCGAGCGGGGCTTCAGTTTCCTCAACGACGGCCCGCTGGACATGCGCATGAACCCGGACCAGGGCGTCAGCGCCGCGCAGTGGATCGCCACTGCCGCGGAAGACGAGATCGCTCGCGTGTTCAAGGATTACGGCGAAGAGCGTTTCGCCAAGCGTATGGCTCGCGCGATCGTGCAGCGCCGCGCGCAAGCGCCGTTCGAGCGCACTGCCGATCTGGCAGCGGTGATCACCGAGGCCAATCCGGCCTGGGAGAAGGGCAAGAACCCGGCTACCCGCGCCTTCCAGGGGCTGCGGATCTTCATCAACAACGAGCTGGGCGATCTGGAACGTGGCCTCGAGGCTGCGCTGGAAGGCCTGGCCGTGGGCGGTCGCCTGGTGGTGATCAGCTTCCATTCGCTGGAAGACCGCATCGTCAAACAGTTCATGCGCAAGCAGGTGAAGGGCGAGGCGGACAACCTGCCGCGCAATCTGCCGATCCAGGTCAAGCCCTTTGACCCGCGCCTGAAACTCATCGGCAAGCCGGTCTATGCCTCTGAGGCCGAACTCAAGGCCAACCCGCGCTCGCGCAGCGCGGTCATGCGCATCGCGGAGAAGCTCAGATGAGCCGGCTCTTCTCCAAGCGCCTGCCGACCGGCAGCTTCTTCATGTTGCTGCTGTTCATCGGCGTGCTGCTGTCGGCCATCTCTGTTTCCTATAGCGCGTACTGGAACCGCCAGTTGCTCAACTCGCTGTACACCGAGCTCAACATTCGCGACAAGGCGCAGGCCGAGTACGGCCGCCTGATTCTCGAGCAGAGCACCTGGACGGCGCATAGCCGCATCGAAGGCCTGGCAACCGACCAGTTGAAGATGCGTGTGCCTGATCCGACCGAAATCATCATGGTGGCACCATGAGAGATCTGGCCGGCGCTCGCTATCCCTGGCGCTTCCGCGTCGTCATCGCCCTGCTGCTGGCGATGGTGGCGGCGATCGCCTGGCGGATCGTCGACCTGCACGTCATCGACCATGATTTCCTCAAGGGCCAGGGTGATGCGCGCAGTGTGCGGCACATCACCATTCCCGCGCACCGTGGCCTGATTACCGACCGTAATGGCGAACCGCTGGCCGTGAGTACCCCGGTTGCCACGCTCTGGGCCAACCCCAAGGAGCTGGTGCTCGAGCGTGAAAAGTGGGGCTTCCTCGCTGACGCCCTTGGTCAGCCCAAGGCGGCGCTGTCCGAGCGCCTGGACGCGAACGCCGACAAGGAGTTCATCTATCTGGTCCGTGGCCTGACCCCGGAGCAGGGCGAGGCCGTGATGGCCCAGGTGAAGACCCATCGCATCCCCGGCGTCTATTCGGTTGAAGAATTCCGCCGCTTCTACCCGTCCGGCGAAGTCGCCGCGCAGGTGGTGGGCTTCACCGACGTCGACGACCGCGGCCGTGAAGGTGTGGAACTGGCCTTCGACAGCTGGCTGGCCGGCGTGCCGGGCAAGCGCCAGGTGCTCAAGGACCGCCGTGGCCATCTGATCCGCGATGTGCAGGTCACCCGCAACGCCAAGGCCGGCAAGACCCTGGCCCTGTCCATCGACCTGCGCCTGCAGTATCTCGCCAACCGCGAGCTGCGCAATGCGCTGGTGGAGAACGGCGCCAAGGCCGGCAGCCTGGTGATCCTCGACGTGAAGTCCGGCGAAGTGCTGGCCATGGCCAACCAGCCGACCTACAACCCGAACAACCGTCGCAACCTGCAGCCGGCGATGATGCGCAACCGCGCCATGATCGACGTGTTCGAGCCGGGTTCGACCATGAAGCCGTTCTCCATGAGTGCGGCGCTGGAAACCGGCCGCTGGAAACCCACCGACAAGGTCGAGGTCTACCCCGGCACGCTGCAGATCGGCCGCTACACCATTCGTGACGTGTCCCGTACCGAGGGGCCGGTGCTGGACCTGACCGGCATCCTGATCCGCTCCAGTAACGTGGGGATGAGCAAGGTCGCCTTCGATATCGGTGGTGAAGCCATCTACAGCCTGATGCAGAAGGTCGGTCTCGGCCAGGACACCGGCCTGGGCTTCCCCGGCGAGCGTGTCGGCAACCTGCCGAACTACCGGGAATGGCGCAAGGCAGAAACTGCGACCCTGTCCTACGGCTACGGCCTGTCCGTCACCGCTATCCAGCTCGCCCATGCCTATGCGGCGCTGGCCAACAATGGCCGCAGCGTTCCGCTGACCATGGTCCGTGCCGATCGTCCGGCCGAAGCCACCCAGGTCATCCCCGAGCCGGTCGCCAAGACCATGCAGGGCATGCTGCAACAAGTGATCGAAGCGCCGAACGGCGTGTACCGCGCCCAGGTGCCGGGTTACCACGTGGCCGGCAAGTCCGGTACCGCGCGCAAGACCGCGACCGGCGCCAAGGGCTACGCCGAGAATTCCTATCGCTCCCTGTTCGCCGGCTTCGCGCCAATGAACAACCCGCGCTACGTCGCCGTGGTGGTCATCGATGAACCCAGCAAGGCCGGCTACTTCGGTGGCCTGGTTTCCGCGCCGGTGTTCAGCAAGGTGATGTCCGGCACGCTGCGCCTGATGAACGTGCCGCCGGATAACCTGCCGGCGACCCCGCAGCAACAAGCTGATGCTGCGCCCGCTGCCAAAGGAGGGCGTGGCTGATGCCGATGAGCCTGAATCAACTGCTGCCGCAAGCCGAAAGTGGCGAACTGATCCGTGAGCTGACCCTGGACAGCCGCACCGTCAAGCCGGGCGACCTGTTCCTGGCTGTGCCGGGTGGCCGTCAGGATGGCCGCGGGCACATTGCCGCCGCGCTCACCCAGGGAGCGGCCGCTGTTGCCTATGAAGCAGAGGGTGCTGTAGACCTGCCACCCAGCGATGTGCCGATGATTGCCATCAAGGGCCTCGCCAAGCAGCTGTCCGCTATCGCCGGGCGCTTCTACGGCGAACCCAGCCGTGGCGTCGAACTGGTCGGCGTGACCGGCACCAACGGCAAGACCAGCGTCAGCCAACTGGTGGCCCAGGCGCTGGACCTGCTCGGCGAACGCTGCGGCATCGTCGGCACCCTCGGCACCGGTTTCTATGGCGCGCTGGAAAGCGGTCGCCACACCACGCCTGACCCGCTTGCCGTGCAGGCGACCCTGGCACGCCTGAAACAGGCTGGCGCCAAGGCCGTTGCCATGGAAGTGTCCTCCCACGGCCTGGAACAGGGCCGCGTTGCGGCGCTGGGCTTCGATGTGGCGGTGTTCACCAACCTGTCCCGCGACCATCTGGACTACCACGGCTCGATGGAAGCCTACGGCGCCGCCAAGGCCAAGCTGTTCGCCTGGCAAGGCCTGCGTTGCCGGGTTATCAACCTGGACGACGACTTCGGTCGCCAGCTGGCTGCCGAGTCCCAAGAATCCCGCCTGATGGGTTACAGCCTGAGCGACCCGTCGGCCTACATCTATTGCCGCGAAGCCACCTTCAGCGATGCCGGCGTGCAAGCGCAGATCGTCACCCCGCAGGGCGAAGGCCTGCTGCGCAGCTCGCTGCTGGGCAAGTTCAACCTGAGCAACCTGCTGGCCGTGGTCGGCGCGCTGCTGGGGCTGGACTACCCGCTGGGCGACGTGCTCAAGGTGCTGCCGCAGCTGGAAGGGCCGATCGGCCGCATGCAGCGCCTGGGCGGCGGTGAAAAACCGCTGGTCGTTGTGGACTACGCCCACACTCCGGACGCGCTGGAGAAAGTCCTGCTGGCCCTGCGTCCGCACGTACATGGCCAGCTGCTTTGCCTGTTCGGCTGCGGCGGCGACCGTGACAGCGGCAAGCGCCCGATCATGGCGCAGATCGCCGAACAGCATGCCGACCGCGTGCTGGTTACCGATGACAACCCGCGCACCGAGAAGAGCGAGGCGATCATCGCCGACATCCGTACCGGTTTCGCCAAGCCCGAAGCGGTCGAGTTCGTGCCCGGCCGCGGCGAAGCCATCGCTCGCCTGATCGCCGCTGCGGGCGTCGATGACGTCGTGCTGCTGGCCGGCAAGGGGCATGAGGATTACCAGGAGATCGACGGTGTTCGCCACCCGTTCTCCGATCTGGAACAAGCCGCCAAGGCGCTGGCTGCCTGGGAGGTGAAGCGTGCTTAAACCCCTTTCGCTCAACGAGGTCGCTGGTGCGCTGCAAGGCCGTGTGGTCGGCGCCGACACCAGCTTCGACGCCGTGAGCACCGACAGCCGCGCCATCGTGCCCGGCCAGCTGTTCATTGCCCTGACCGGTCCGCGTTTCGACGGCCACGACTACCTGGCTGACGTCGCCGCCAAGGGCGCGGTTGCTGCCCTGGTCGAGCGCGAAGTCGCCGGTGCGCCGCTGCCGCAACTGGTCGTGGCAGATACCCGTATCGCGCTGGGCCAGCTCGGCGCGCTGAACCGTGCTGCCTTTACCGGTCGCATCGCGGCTGTGACGGGCTCCAGCGGCAAGACCACCGTGAAGGAGATGCTTGCCAGCATCCTGCGGACCCAGGGCGAAGTCCTGGCGACCCGCGGCAACCTGAACAACGACCTCGGCGCACCGCTGACCCTGTTGCAGCTGGCACCTGAGCACAAGAGCGCAGTCATCGAGCTGGGCGCCAACCGTGTCGGCGAGATCGCCTACACCGTCGCGTTGACCCGCCCGCAGGTCGCCATCATCACCAACGCCGGCACCGCCCACGTGGGTGAGTTCGGCGGCCAGGACAAGATCGTCCTGGCCAAGGGAGAGATTCTCGAGGGGCTGGCTGCCGACGGCGTGGCCATCCTCAATCGCGACGACAAGGCCTTTGATACCTGGCAGGTCCGTGCTGCCGGTCGCCGTATCTCCAGTTTCGGCCTGCACGATGCGCGCGCCGAATTCCGCGCCAGCGATGTGAAGCGTGATGCTCGTGGTTGCCCGGGTTTCACCCTGCAGGGCCCGGCCGGCGAGGCTGCCGTCCAGCTGAATCTGCTGGGTGAGCACAACGTCACGAATGCGCTGGCCGCTGCCGCTGCCGCTCATGCCCTTGGCGTGCCGCTGGTCGGGATCGTTTCCGGCCTGCAGAACCTGCAGCCGGTCAAGGGTCGCGCCGTAGCCCAGCTGGCGACGAATGGCATGCGTGTGATCGACGACAGCTACAACGCCAACCCGGCTTCAATCTGCGCGGCGATTGATATACTCGCCGGCTTTTCCGGCCGGACCGTCCTGGTCCTCGGGGACATGGGCGAGCTGGGTGCCTGGGCGGAATCTTCCCACCGCGAAGTGGGAACCTACGCCATTGGCAAAGTCACCTCGCTCTATGCCGTCGGACCGTTGATGAGCCACGCCGTGCAGGCGTTCGGTTCCGCGGGCCGGCACTTCGCCGATCAGGCCAGCCTGATCAGCGCCCTGGCCGACGAAGCATCGACCACCACCATTCTGATCAAGGGTTCCCGCAGCGCGGCGATGGACAAGGTCGTCGCGGCGCTGTGTGGTTCCTCCGAGGAGATTCACTAAATGCTGCTGCTGCTCGCCGAGTACCTGCAACAGTTCTACAAGGGCTTCGGCGTCTTCCAGTACCTGACCCTGCGCGGCATCCTCAGCGTGCTGACCGCACTCGCCCTGTCGCTCTGGCTGGGCCCGTGGATGATCCGCACCCTGCAGGTCCGCCAGATCGGCCAGTCCGTGCGCAACGACGGTCCGCAATCGCACCTGTCCAAGAAAGGCACGCCGACCATGGGGGGCGCGCTGATTCTCACCGCCATCGCCATCAGCACGCTGCTGTGGTCCGACTGGTCGAACCGTTACGTCTGGGTCGTGCTGGCTGTGACCCTGCTGTTCGGCGCCATCGGTTGGGTGGATGACTACCGCAAGGTGATCGAGAAGAACTCCCGCGGCCTGCCGAGCCGCTGGAAGTATTTCTGGCAGTCGGTATTCGGCCTGGGCGCGGCGATCTTCCTCTATATGACTGCCGAGACGCCGGTCGAGACCACCCTGATCGTGCCGATGCTGAAAAACGTCGAGATCCCGCTGGGCATCTTCTTCGTGGTGCTGACCTACTTCGTGATCGTCGGCTCCAGCAACGCGGTGAACCTGACCGACGGCCTCGACGGCCTGGCGATCATGCCCACCGTGATGGTCGGCGGCGCGCTGGGGATATTCTGCTACCTGTCGGGCAACATCAAATTCGCCGAATACCTGTTCATCCCGAGCGTGCCGGGTGCGGGCGAACTGATCATCTTCTGCGGCGCCATCGTCGGCGCTGGGTTGGGCTTCCTCTGGTTCAACACCTATCCGGCCCAGGTCTTCATGGGTGACGTCGGCGCGCTGGCGCTGGGCGCCGCGCTGGGCACCATCGCCGTGATCGTCCGCCAGGAAATCGTGCTGTTCATCATGGGTGGCGTGTTCGTCATGGAAACCCTGTCGGTGGTGATCCAGGTCGCCTCCTTCAAGTTGACCGGCAAGCGGGTGTTCCGCATGGCGCCGATCCACCACCACTTCGAACTCAAAGGCTGGCCGGAGCCGCGCGTGATCGTGCGCTTCTGGATCATCACGGTGATTCTCGTGCTGATCGGCCTGGCTACGTTGAAACTGCGTTGAGGACTGATCGAGCATGAGCCTGATCGCTTCCGACCAATTCCGCATCGTTGTCGGCCTCGGCAAGAGCGGCATGTCCCTGGTGCGCTACCTGGCGCGCCAGGGCGTGCCTTTTGCCGTGGCCGATACGCGCGCGAATCCGCCGGAGCTGGCGACCCTGCGCGAGCAGTATCCGCAGGTCGAGGTGCGCTGTGGCGACCTCGACGCCGATTTCCTCTGCCGCGCCCAGGAGCTTTACGTGAGCCCCGGCCTGTCGCTGCGCGTGCCGGCGCTGATCGAAGCTGCCGCCCGTGGCGTGCGCATGTCCGGCGACGTCGACCTGTTCGCGCGTCACGCGAAGGCGCCCATCGTCGCCATCACCGGTTCCAATGCCAAGAGCACCGTCACCACCCTGGTGGGCGACATGGCCAGGGCTGCCGGCAAGCGCGTCGCCGTTGGCGGCAACCTCGGCACCCCGGCGCTGGACCTGCTGGCCGATGACGTCGAGCTTTACGTGGTGGAGCTGTCCAGCTTCCAGCTGGAAACCTGCGAGCGGCTGAACGCCGAGGTCGCTACCTGCCTCAATGTCAGCGAAGACCACATGGACCGCTACGACGGCATGGCCGACTACCACCTGGCCAAGCACCGTATCTTCCGCGGCGCCAAGCAGGTCGTGGTGAACCGTGCTGACGCGCTGAGTCGCCCACTGATCGCCGACAACGTGCCGTGCTGGACCTTCGGCACCAACAAGCCGGACTTCAAGGGCTTCGGCCTGATCGAAGAAGACGGGGAGAAGTGGCTGGCTTTCCAGTTCGACAAACTGATGCCGGCCCGCGAGCTGAAGATCCGTGGCGCGCACAACCAGTCCAACGCCTTGGCGGCGCTGGCGCTGGGGCATGCCGTCGGTCTGCCGTTCGAACCGATGCTGCAGACCCTGCGTGAATTCGCCGGCCTCGCCCACCGCTGCCAGTGGGTGCGCGAGCGCAACGGCGTGAGCTACTACGACGACTCCAAGGCCACCAACGTCGGCGCCGCCCTGGCTGCGATCGAAGGCCTGGGCGCCGATATCGACGGCAAGCTGGTGCTGATCGCCGGTGGCGACGGCAAGGGCGCCGACTTCCATGACCTGCGTGACCCGGTTGCCCGGCATTGCCGCGCCGTGGTGCTGCTGGGGCGGGACGCCGAACTGGTGAGCGCCGCCCTTGGCAACGTGGTGCCCAAGGTCCGCGTGAATACCCTGGACGAAGCCGTCGAGCACGCTGCCGACCTGGCGTTGCCGGGTGACGCCGTGCTGCTGTCGCCGGCCTGCGCGAGCCTGGACATGTTCAAAAACTACGAAGAACGCGGACGCCTGTTCGCCAAGGCCGTGGAGGAGCTCGCCTGATGTTCTCCTTCCTGCGCCCCTATCCGTCCCCGCTGATCAGCCGCAATGGCATCGACATCGACTTCCCGCTGCTCGCGGGTTGTCTGGCGCTGCTCGGCCTCGGTCTGGTGATGGTCACTTCGGCATCCTCCGAAGTCGCCGCGGCGCAGTCCGGCAACCCGCTGTACTTCTCGGTCCGCCACCTGATCTACCTCGCCATCGGCTTCGTCGCCTGCGGCGTGACCATGATGGTGCCGATGGAAACCTGGCAGCGCTGGGGCTGGAAGCTGCTCGCCGTGGCCTTCCTGCTGCTGGTGATGGTGATCACCCCCGGCATCGGCCGCGAGGTGAACGGCTCCATGCGCTGGATCGGCTTCGGGCTGTTCAACATCCAGCCCTCGGAGATCGCCAAGGTCTTCGTGGTGATCTTCATGGCCGGCTACCTCGTTCGTCGCCAGGAAGAAGTGCGCGAGAGCTGGCTGGGCTTCTTCAAACCCTTCGTGGTGCTGCTGCCGATGGCCGGCTTGCTGCTGCGCGAGCCCGACTTCGGCGCCACCGTGGTGATGATGGGGGCGGCCGCCGCGATGCTGTTCCTCGGCGGCGTGGGCCTGTTCCGCTTCGGCCTGATGGTCGCGCTGGCGGTGGGCGCCGTGGTCCTGCTGATCCAGACCCAGCCTTACCGGATGGCGCGCCTGACCAACTTCACCGATCCCTGGGCCGACCAGTTCGGCGCGGGCTACCAGCTCAGCCAGGCGCTGATCGCCTTCGGTCGTGGCGGCTGGACCGGCATGGGCCTGGGCAACAGCATCCAGAAGCAGTTCTACCTCCCCGAGGCGCATACCGACTTCGTGTTCGCGGTGCTCGCGGAAGAACTGGGCATCGTCGGCGCCATGGCCACCGTGGCCCTGTTCGTCTTCGTCAGCCTGCGTGCGCTGTACATCGGCATCTGGGCCGAGCAGTCGAAACAGTACTTCTCCGCCTACGTCGCCTACGGGTTGGCTTTCCTGTGGATCGGCCAGTTCCTGATCAACGTGGGCGTGAACGTCGGCCTGCTGCCGACCAAGGGCCTGACCCTGCCATTCCTCAGCTACGGCGGCAGCTCCCTGGTGATCTGCTGCGCCCAGTTGGGAATGTTGCTGCGCATCGAATGGGAACGCCGCACCGTGATGGGCAGCGAGGAATATGAATTCAGCGAAGAGGACTTTGCCGATGAAAGGTAACGTCCTGATCATGGCGGGCGGCACCGGCGGACATGTGTTCCCGGCCCTGGCCTGCGCCCGTGAATTCCAGGCACGCGGCTACAGCGTGCACTGGCTGGGCACTCCGCGCGGCATCGAGAACGACCTGGTACCCAAGGCCGGTCTGCCACTGCACCTGATCAACGTCAGCGGCCTTCGCGGCAAGGGCCTCAAGTCCCTGTTGCGCGCGCCGTTCGATCTGCTCAAGTCGCTGTTCCAGGCCCTGGGCGTGGTTCGCCAGCTCAAGCCGGTCTGTGTGCTCGGCCTGGGCGGCTACGTCACCGGCCCGGGCGGCCTGGCTGCCAAGCTGTCCGGCGTGCCGCTGGTGATCCATGAACAGAACGCCGTTGCCGGCACCGCCAACCGCAGCCTTGCGCCGCTGGCCAAGCGTGTCTGCGAAGCCTTCCCGGATACCTTCGACAGCAGCGCCAAGCGCCTGACCACCGGCAACCCGGTGCGCGTCGAGCTGTTCCTGGCGGAGGGCGCCCGCGCGCCGCTGGCCGGCCGCCGCGTCAACCTGCTGGTTCTGGGCGGCAGCCTGGGCGCCGAGCCGTTGAACAAGCTGCTGCCCGAAGCGCTCGCGCAAATCGGGGCCGAGATACGCCCGGCCATTCGCCATCAGGCCGGTCGTCAGCATGACGAAATTACTGCGGAGCGTTATCGCGCTGCGGGTGTCGAAGCGGACGTAGCTCCGTTCATCGCCGACATGGCCGCCGCCTACGCCTGGGCCGATCTGGTGATCTGCCGCGCCGGGGCGCTGACCGTGAGCGAGCTGACCGCCGCCGGCCTGCCGTCCTTCCTGGTGCCGCTGCCCCACGCGATCGATGACCACCAGACCAAGAACGCCGAATTCCTGGTGCGGGAGGGCGCGGCCCTCCTGCTGCCACAGAAATCTACCAGCGCCGCCGAACTGGCCGCGCAGTTGTCCGAGGTATTGATGCATCCCGATTCCCTGACCCGCATGGCCGCTCGCGCACGCAGCCTGGCCAAGCCCGAGGCTACCCGCACGGTAGTCGATGCCTGCCTGGAGGTGGCCCGTGGTTAAAGAACCCACCGGCGTCACCCGCACCATGCGGCGCATCCGCCGCATCCACTTCGTCGGCATCGGTGGCGTGGGCATGTGCGGTATCGCGGAAGTCCTGCTCAACCTCGGTTACGAAGTCTCCGGCTCCGACCTCAAGGCTTCGCAGGTCACCGAGCGCCTGGAAAAATTCGGCGCAGAAATCTTCATTGGCCACCGCGCGGAGAACTCCGACGGCGCTGACGTGCTGGTGGTTTCCAGCGCAGTGAACAAGTCGAATCCGGAAGTCGCTGCGGCGCTGGATCGCCGTGTGCCGGTCGTGCCGCGCGCCGAGATGCTCGCCGAGCTGATGCGCTATCGCCACGGCATCGCCGTCGCCGGTACCCACGGCAAGACCACCACCACCAGCCTGATCGCCTCGGTATTCGCCGCCGGCGGCCTGGACCCGACTTTCGTCATCGGCGGCCGCCTGAACGCCGCCGGCACCAACGCGCAGCTGGGCACCAGCCGCTACCTGGTGGCCGAGGCCGACGAGAGCGACGCCAGCTTCCTGCACCTGCAGCCGATGGTCTCGGTGGTCACCAACATCGACGCCGATCACATGAGCACCTACGGCGGCGACTTCAACAAGCTCAAGCGCACCTTCGTCGACTTCCTGCACAACCTGCCGTTCTACGGTCTGGCCGTGGTCTGCGTGGACGACCCGGTAGTGCGCGAGATCCTGCCGCAGGTTGCCCGTCCGACCGTGACCTACGGCCTGAGCGAGGACGCCGACGTCCGCGCCATCAACATCCGCCAGGAAGGCATGCGCACCTGGTTCACTGTGCTGCGCCCCGAGCGCGAGCCGCTGGACGTCTCGGTGAACATGCCCGGCCTGCACAACGTACTGAACTCCCTGGCGACCATCGTCATCGCCACCGATGAAGGTATTTCCGACGAGGCCATCGTCCAGGGCCTGTCCGGTTTCCAGGGCGTCGGTCGACGCTTCCAGGTCTATGGCGACCTGCAGGTGGAAGGCGGCAGCGTGATGCTGGTCGACGATTACGGCCACCACCCGCGCGAAGTCGCAGCGGTGATCAAGGCCGTGCGCGGTGGCTGGCCGGAGCGTCGTCTGGTGATGGTTTACCAGCCGCACCGTTACAGCCGTACCCGCGACCTGTACGACGACTTCGTGCAGGTGCTGGGCGAAGCCAACGTGCTGATGCTGATGGAGGTCTACCCGGCCGGCGAAGAGCCGATCCCCGGCGCCGACAGCCGTCACCTGTGCCACAGCATCCGCCAGCGCGGCCAGCTCGACCCGATCTACCTGGAGCGCGGCGGTGACCTCGCTTCGCTGCTCAAGCCGCTGCTGCGTCCGGGCGACATCCTGCTGTGCCAGGGCGCCGGTGATATCGGCGGGCTGGCTCCGGCACTGATCAAGAATCCGATGTTCGGCGCTGCCGCTGCTGGCGCCGAGGGGAAGAAGCAATGAGTGACGCCCTCAAATCCGCCCTCGAGCCCCGCGCCTTCGGTCGCGTCGCCGTGCTGTTTGGCGGCAAGAGCGCCGAGCGCGAGGTGTCGCTGAAGTCTGGCGCCATGGTCCTGCAGGCTCTGCAGGGCGCGGGCGTGGACGCCTTCGGCATCGACGTGGGCGACGATCTGCTGGAGCGTCTGACCCGCGAGAAGATCGACCGCGCCTTCATCATCCTCCACGGTCGTGGCGGTGAAGACGGCACCATGCAGGGGCTGCTGGAAATCGCCGGCATTCCCTACACCGGCAGCGGCGTGCTGGCTTCTGCGCTGGCCATGGACAAGCTGCGCACCAAGCGTGTGTGGCTGAGCCTCGGCCTGCCGACGCCCGACCATGCCGTGCTCGCCTGCGAGGACGATTGCCGTGCCGCTGCCACGAAACTCGGCTTCCCGCTGATCGTCAAGCCGGCCAGCGAGGGTTCGAGCATCGGCATGGCCAAGGTGAACAGCGTGGAAGAGCTGATCGCTGCCTGGGCCGCTGCCGCGAAGTTCGATCCGCAGGTGCTCGTCGAGCAGTGGATCAGCGGCCCCGAATACACCGTCGCGATCCTCCGTGGCCAGGTGCTGCCGCCCATTCGCCTGGGCACCCCGCACACCTTCTACGACTACGACGCGAAGTACCTGGCCAACGATACCCAGTACCAGATTCCCTGCGGCCTCGATGCCGAGAAGGAACAGGAACTCAAGGACCTGACCGCGCGCGCCTGTGATGCCCTCGGCATCCAGGGCTGGGGTCGGACCGATGTGATGCAGGACGCCCAAGGGCGCTTCTGGCTATTGGAAGTGAACACCGCACCGGGCATGACCGACCACAGCCTGGTGCCCATGGCCGCGCGCGCGGCCGGCCTGGATTTCCAGCAACTGGTGCTGGCGATCCTCGCCGACAGCGTCGAGGCAAGGGGGTAAGTCATGAACGGCGCGCAGCTTCGTCACCAGAATCCCGGAATCGGCCGTGCCCCGGCACGCAAGCCGGTGCCGCGCGGCGCCAGCCGTCTGGTGGCCAAGGAGCCGCTCAGCGCCCGCATGCCCAAGCCCAGCTTCGGCTTCCTGAAGGTGCTGCTGTGGCCTCTGGTGCTGGGTGTGCTCGGTGGCGGTGCCTACTACGGCGCGCAGTACGTGCTGCCCTACGCGGACCGGCCGATCGCCAAGGTCAGTGTGGAAGGCGACCTCAGCTACATCAGCCAGGCGGCGGTGCAGCAGCGGATCAGCCCCTACGTGTCGGCCAGCTTCTTCACCATCGACCTGGCCGGCATGCGCCAGGAGCTGGAGCAGATGCCCTGGATCGCCCACGCCGAGGTGCGTCGCGTATGGCCCGACCAGGTGGTTATCCGCCTGGACGAGCAATTGCCCATCGCCCGTTGGGGTGACGAAGCCCTGCTGAACAACCAGGGTCAGGCTTTCGCCCCGCGTGAAGTGGCCAACTACGAGCACCTGCCGCGCCTGTCCGGCCCGCAGCGTGCTCAGCAGCAAGTGATGCAGCAGTACCAGATTCTCAGCCAGATGCTCCGCCCGCTGGGTTTCACCATCGCCAGCCTGGACATGAGTTCGCGCGGCGCCTGGACCCTGGGCACCGCGCAGGGCGTGGAGATCATGCTGGGCCGCGATCACGCGGTAGAACAGATTCGCCGGTTCGTGACCATCTACGACAAGGCGCTGAAAGATCAGATTACGAAAATTGCCCGCATCGACATGCGCTACCCCAACGGCCTTGCCGTAGGTTGGCGCGATCCGATGCCGGAAGCGACGGTGGCTCAGACCACCGCCGCGCAGTGAGTTGAGGAGACTTCTATAAACATGGCAAGCGTGCAGAGCGGCAAAATGGTCGTCGGCCTGGACATCGGCACCTCCAAGGTGGTGGCGCTGGTGGGCGAGGTGGCGGCCGATGGCAAGCTGGAAATCGTCGGCATCGGGACGCATCCGTCGCGCGGCCTGAAGAAGGGCGTGGTGGTGAACATCGAATCCACCGTGCAATCGATCCAGCGCGCCATCGATGAAGCCCAGCAGATGGCTGGCTGCCGTATCCACTCGGCCTTCGTCGGCATTGCCGGCAACCATATCCGCAGCCTGAACTCACACGGCATCGTGGCGATCCGCGACCGCGAAGTGAGCGGTGCAGACATCGAACGCGTGCTGGACGCGGCCCAGGCCGTGGCCATCCCGGCCGACCAGCGTGTGCTGCACACCCTGGCCCAGGACTACGTGATCGACAACCAGGAAGGCGTGCGCGAGCCGCTGGGCATGTCCGGCGTACGCCTGGAAGCCAAGGTGCACGTGGTGACCTGCGCGGTGAACGCCGCGCAGAACATCGAGAAGTGCGTGCGCCGCTGCGGCCTGGAAGTGGATGACATCATCCTCGAGCAGTTGGCCTCGGCCTACTCCGTGCTCACCGAGGACGAAAAGGAACTGGGTGTGTGCCTGGTTGACATCGGCGGCGGCACTACCGACATCGCCATCTTCACCGAAGGCGCCATCCGCCATACGGCGGTGATCCCGATCGCCGGCGATCAGGTCACCAACGACATCGCCATGGCGCTGCGTACCCCGACCCAGTACGCCGAAGAGATCAAGATTCGATATGCTTGCGCCTTGGCCAAACTGGCCGGTCCGGGCGAAACCATCAAGGTGCCCAGCGTAGGGGATCGGCCGCCGCGGGAACTGTCGCGCCAAGCGCTTGCCGAAGTGGTCGAGCCTCGTTACGACGAGCTCTTCACCCTGGTTCAGGCCGAGCTGCGTCGCAGTGGCTACGAGGACCTGATTCCGGCCGGGATCGTCCTGACCGGTGGCACCTCCAAGATGGAAGGCGCCGTCGAGCTGGCCGAGGAGATCTTCCACATGCCGGTGCGCCTGGGCGTACCACACAGCGTCAAGGGACTGGCCGACGTCGTGCGCAATCCGATCTATTCCACCGGTGTGGGGCTGCTCCTGTACGGACTGCAAAAGCAATCCGACGGCATCTCCATGTCCGGCAGCAGCTTCAGCAGCGACGAACCCAAGACACCGGTACTGGAAAAGCTCAAACGCTGGGTCCAGGGCAATTTCTGATTTACCACCGCGGTAAACGTAGGCAACACAACTAGAAAGGAAG
Source organism: Pseudomonas sp. PDM19 (assembly GCF_014852215.1). Taxonomy (NCBI): domain Bacteria; kingdom Pseudomonadati; phylum Pseudomonadota; class Gammaproteobacteria; order Pseudomonadales; family Pseudomonadaceae; genus Pseudomonas; species Pseudomonas sp. PDM19. The sequence continues at coordinate 577,995 of NZ_JACVBG010000003.1, forward strand.
GAGAGGGGAAATGTTTGAACTGGTAGATAACGTCCCGCAAACAGCAGTCATCAAAGTGATCGGCGTAGGTGGTGGCGGCGGCAACGCCGTGAACCACATGGCCAAGAACAACGTTGATGGCGTCGAATTCATTTGTGCCAACACCGATGCGCAGGCGCTGAAGAACATCGCCGCGCGCACCGTGTTGCAGCTCGGCCCGGGCGTGACCAAGGGTCTGGGCGCTGGCGCCAACCCTGAAGTAGGCCGCCAGGCCGCCATCGAGGACCGCGAGCGCATCGCCGAGGTCCTGGAAGGCGCCGACATGGTCTTCATCACCACCGGCATGGGTGGCGGTACCGGTACCGGTGCTGCACCGATCATTGCCGAGGTTGCCAAGGAAATGGGCATCCTCACCGTGGCCGTGGTCACCCGTCCGTTCCCGTTCGAAGGTCGCAAGCGCATGCAGATCGCCGACGAGGGCATCCGCTCGCTGGCTGAAAGCGTTGACTCGCTGATCACCATCCCGAACGAAAAGCTGCTGACCATCCTGGGCAAGGACGCGAGCCTGCTGGCTGCCTTCGCCAAGGCTGACGATGTACTGGCCGGTGCCGTTCGCGGTATCTCCGACATCATCAAGCGCCCGGGCATGATCAACGTCGACTTCGCCGACGTGAAAACCGTCATGAGCGAAATGGGCATGGCCATGATGGGTACCGGCTGCGCCAGCGGCCCGAACCGCGCTCGCGAGGCTACCGAAGCCGCTATCCGCAACCCGCTGCTGGAAGACGTCAACCTGCAGGGCGCCCGCGGCATCCTGGTGAACATCACCGCAGGTCCGGACCTGTCCCTGGGCGAGTACTCCGACGTGGGTAACATCATCGAGCAGTTCGCTTCCGAGCACGCCACCGTGAAAGTGGGCACCGTGATCGATCCGGACATGCGCGACGAGCTGCACGTCACCGTGGTCGCCACCGGTCTGGGCGCTCGCCTGGAGAAGCCGGTCAAGGTCGTCGACAACACCGTTCAGACTCAGGCTGTCAGCACCCAGGCTCCGGTTCAGCGCGAGCAGCAGTCGGTGAACTACCGCGACCTGGATCGTCCGACCGTCATGCGCAACCAGAACCACGGCGGCGCAGCCACCGCGGCCAAGCTGAACCCGCAGGACGATCTGGACTATCTGGACATCCCGGCCTTCCTGCGTCGCCAGGCCGATTGAGTCGATTTATCAGGAGTATCAATGTGATTGGTGTTCAGCAAAGGGCGGTTCTGCTATCATCGCCGCCCATTGTTGACAACAGTTCGCAACTTGCGCGAAAGCGGCCAAAGCCATGATCAGACAACGCACCTTGAAGAACATCATCCGGGCGACCGGTGTCGGCCTGCACTCCGGGGAAAAGGTTTACCTGACCCTGAAGCCGGCTCCCGTCGATACTGGCATCGTGTTCTGCCGGACCGATCTCGACCCTGTGGTGGAAATTCCCGCCCGGGCTTCGAACGTCGGCGAAACCACCATGTCGACCACCCTGATCAAGGGTGACATCAAGGTGGATACCGTGGAGCACCTGCTCTCGGCCATGGCCGGCCTGGGTATCGACAACGCCTATGTCGAGCTGTCCGCATCGGAAGTTCCGATCATGGACGGCAGCGCAGGTCCTTTCGTATTCCTGATCCAGTCCGCTGGCCTGCAAGAGCAGGAAGCGGCCAAGAAGTTCATCCGCATCAAGCGCGAAATAACGGTGGAAGAGGGCGACAAGCGCGCAACCTTCGTTCCGTTCGACGGCTTCAAGGTGAGCTTCGAGATCGATTTCGATCACCCGGTCTTCCGTGGTCGCACCCAGAAAGCCGTGGTGGATTTCTCCAGCACTTCCTTCGTGAAGGAAGTCAGCCGCGCCCGTACCTTCGGGTTCATGCGCGACATCGAGATGCTGCGTTCGCAGAACCTGGCGCTCGGTGGCAGTGTGGAGAACGCCATCGTGGTCGACGAGTATCGTGTGCTCAACGAAGACGGTCTTCGTTACGAGGACGAGTTCGTCAAGCACAAGATCCTGGACGCCATTGGTGACCTGTACCTGCTGGGTAACAGCCTCATCGGCGAGTTCATCGGCTACAAGTCCGGTCACGCCCTGAACAACCGTCTCCTGCGTACCCTCATCGCAGACAAGGACGCTTGGGAAGTGGTGACCTTCGAGGACGCCAAGACTGCGCCGATCTCCTATATGCGACCCGCTGCGGCCGTATAAGGAAACCTCCTCCTTTCAGCTACAACTTCAAAGGCCACCCTCGGGTGGCCTTTTTTTATTCCAGCGTTTTTATTCCTGGTCCGCTTCCGGCGGCTTGCGACTGCGGCTGGCGAGGCGCTCGAGGGCGGCCTTGAGTTGCGGATTGCTGATGCCCTCGGCTGCTTCGTGCAGGGTGGCGGAGGCGGACTCGGTGATGCGGTTGGTATTCACCCGGGTGGGCGCCTGGATCACCGGCTGCACCTTGAACAGGATGCGCGCCAGACCCCTGAACTCCTCGAACGCGGCCAGCTGCCGCAGCAGGCGGTTCTGCTGGTAGCGCAGGCGCGTGGCCCAGTGGCCGTCGGTGACGACCAGCAGCAGGCTGCCTTCACGCCAGGAGGCGACGCGGCAGTAGGGGCGCGCGGCGGGCTGCAGCTGCGAATCGAGTAGCTCCTGCAGGCGCGAGAGGCGCTGCGCCTGGGCGAACAGCGACTGCAGCGGCTTGGCTTCGCGCAGCAGCTTGGTCATCGCCTTGGCGGGCAGGGGGCGGAAGGCCATCGAGAGCAACCGGGAGTGAATGAAGCAGGATGGTAACAGATGCGCTCAGGGCCAGATGCCACCGTCCACCCTTGAAGTTGCCAGGCTGCGTCACCATATCACCCACTCGGATTCAAAGTTGTCCGTCCATGCATTGCTCCCAAGCTCGCAGAATGCGAAGCTTCGGAGGATGACTTCGGCACTTTTTTCCCGGTAGTTTCCGGGTAGAATGCCCGCTTCATTGCCGTTCCGCGCCGCGGCCAGCCAGTCGGGCAGCCCTCCAATTCTCCAGTTCGGATGACCCAGTCGATATGTTTGCGCCTTTGTTGAAAAAACTCTTTGGAAGCAAGAACGAGCGCGAAGTGAAGCGCATGGCCAAGCAGGTCCAGGCCATCAATGCACTCGAGCCCCAGATGGTCCCGCTTTCCGATGAGCAACTGAAGGCCAAGACCGAAGAGTTCAAGGCGCGTGTCGCCAAGGGCGAGACCCTCGACCAGATCCTTCCGGAAGCCTTCGCCGTCGCCCGCGAGGCTGGCAAGCGCGTGATGGGCATGCGTCACTTCGACGTCCAGCTGATCGGCGGCATGTCCCTGCACGAAGGCAAGATCGCCGAGATGCGTACCGGTGAGGGCAAGACCCTCGTGGGTACCCTGGCCGTCTACCTGAACGCCCTGTCCGGCAAAGGCGTGCACGTGGTCACCGTGAACGACTACCTGGCTCGCCGCGACGCCAACTGGATGCGTCCGCTGTATGAATTCCTCGGCCTGACCGTCGGCATCGTCAGCCCGTTCCAGCCGCCGGAAGAGAAGCGCGCCGCCTACGCCGCCGACATCACCTACGGCACCAACAACGAATTCGGTTTCGACTATCTGCGCGACAACATGGCGTTCAGCCTGGAAGACAAGTTCCAGCGTGAACTGAACTTCGCCGTGGTCGACGAAGTGGACTCCATCCTCATCGACGAGGCGCGGACTCCGCTGATCATCTCCGGCCAGGCCGAAGACAGTTCCGAGCTGTACATCAAGATCAACAAGCTGATCCCGCGCCTGAAGCGTCACATCGAGGAAGTCGAAGGCCAGGTGACCCAGCAGGGCCACTACAGCATCGACGAGAAGACCCGCCAGGTCGAACTCAACGAACAGGGCCATGCCTACGTCGAGGAGCTGCTGACCCAGAACGGCCTGCTGGCCGAGGGCGAGAGCCTCTACTCGGCGCACAACCTCAGCCTGCTGACCCATGTCTACGCTGCGCTGCGCGCCCACACCCTGTTCCACCGCAACGTGGAATACATCGTCCAGGGCGACCAGGTCCTGCTGATCGACGAGCATACCGGCCGCACCATGCCGGGCCGTCGCCTCTCCGAGGGCCTGCACCAGGCCATCGAGGCGAAGGAAAACCTGCCGATCCAGGCCGAGAGCCAGACCCTGGCCTCGACCACCTTCCAGAACTACTTCCGCCTCTACACCAAGCTGGCCGGCATGACCGGTACCGCCGACACCGAGGCCTTCGAATTCCGCCAGACCTACGGCCTCGACGTGGTGGTGATCCCGACCCACCGTCCGGTTGCCCGTAAGGACTTCAACGACCTGGTCTACCTGACCCAGGACGAGAAGTACGCCGCCATCATCACCGACGTGCAGCAGTGCCAGGCGCTGGGTCGTCCGATCCTCGTAGGTACCGCCTCGGTCGAGACCTCCGAATACGTTTCGCAGCTGCTGCAGAACGCCGGCATCGAGCACAAGGTACTGAACGCCAAGTACCACGAGAAGGAAGCCGAGATCATTGCCCAGGCCGGTCGTCCGGGCTCGGTCACCATTGCCACCAACATGGCCGGTCGTGGTACCGACATCCTGCTGGGCGGCAACTGGGAAGTGGAAGTCGCCGCGCTGGAGAACCCCACCGACGAGCAGGTCGCGCAGATCAAGGCCGACTGGCAGAAGCGTCATCAGCAGGTCATCGAGTCGGGCGGCCTGCACGTGATCGCCTCCGAACGCCACGAATCCCGCCGTATCGACAACCAGCTGCGCGGCCGTGCCGGCCGTCAGGGCGACCCGGGCTCCAGCCGCTTCTACCTGTCGCTGGAAGACCACCTGATGCGCATCTTCGCCTCCGACCGGGTGAAGAACTTCATGAAGGCACTCGGCATGCAGCCGGGCGAGGCGATCGAGCACCGCATGGTGACCAACGCCATCGAAAAGGCGCAGCGCAAGGTCGAGGGCCGCAACTTCGATATCCGCAAGCAACTGCTGGAGTTCGACGACGTCGCCAACGAGCAGCGCAAGGTGATCTACCACATGCGCAACACCCTGCTCGCGGCCGATAACATCGGCGAGACTATCACCGAGTTCCGCGAAGAGACCCTGAACAACACCGTCAGCGAGCACATTCCGCCGCAGTCGCTGCCCGAGCAGTGGGACGTCGCCGGTCTGGAAGCTGCGCTGTACAGCGATTTCGGCCTCAAGCTGCCGATCCAGCAGTGGCTGGACGACGACGACAAGCTCTACGAGGAAACCCTGCGCGAGAAGATCCTCACCGAGCTGGTCGCTGCCTACAACGAGAAGGAAGAGCTCGCTGGCGAAGAAGCCCTGCGCACCTTCGAGAAGCAGATGCTGCTGCGCGTGCTGGACGACCTGTGGAAGGACCACCTGTCCACCATGGATCACCTGCGTCACGGCATCCACCTGCGCGGCTACGCGCAGAAGAACCCGAAGCAGGAATACAAGCGCGAGTCCTTCAACCTGTTCCAGGAACTGCTGAACTCCATCAAGCGCGACACCATCCGCGTGCTGTCCTTCGTCCAGGTTCGCCGCGAAGACCCGGCCGAAGAAGAAGCCCGCCTGCGTCGCGAAGCCGAGGAAATGGCCAAGCGCATGCAGTTCCAGCACGCCGCCGCACCGTCCATGGACCAGGTGACCGGCGAGCCGGAAGAAGAGGGTGAAATCCCGGCCGACAACGTGGTGCCGATGGAACCCATCCGCAACGAACCGAAGATCGGCCGCAACGAGCCGTGCCCCTGCGGTTCGGGCAAGAAGTACAAGCACTGCCACGGTCAGGTGGAATAAAGCTTCCCGCCCCTGATACCAACGCCGCGACCGGCCCTGCCGCTCGCGGCGTTTTTCACATCTGCTTCACTGATTCGTTTTACCGGTTTGATTCACTGACTTGATTCACTGACTTGATAGGAGCGCGCCACATGGCTGTTGGTCTCGGCCCCATGTCCACCCTGCACCCGGTCCCCGGTTTCGAACTCGGCATCGCCTCTGCCGGCATCAAACGACCCGGCCGCAAGGACATCGTGGTGATGCGTTGCGCCGAAGGCTCCACCGTGGCCGGTGTGTTCACTACCAACGCCTTCTGCGCCGCTCCGGTGATCCTGGCGCGCAAGCGCTTCCTGGGGCCGGTGCGCTACCTCCTGACCAACACTGGCAACGCCAACGCCGGCACCGGTGAACCGGGCCTGGTCAACGCCACCCGCACCTGCGCCAAGCTGGCCGAGCTTGCCGGCGTGCCGGAAAACGCCGTGCTGCCGTACTCCACCGGCGTGATCGGCGAGCCGCTGCCGGTCGAGAAGATCGAAGCCGCGCTGCCTGCCGCGCTGGCCAACCTGTCTGTGGATAACTGGGCCGACGCCGCTGCCGGCATCATGACCACCGACACCCTGCCCAAGGGCGCCAGCCGCCAGTTCCAGCACGACGGCGTGACCATCACGGTTACCGGCATCAGCAAGGGCGCCGGCATGATCAAGCCGAACATGGCCACCATGCTCGGTTACATCGCCACCGACGCGAAGGTTGCCCAGGGCGTGCTGCAGGACCTGCTGCGCGACGCGTCGAACAAGTCCTTCAACCGCATCACCATCGATGGCGATACCTCCACCAACGACTGCTGCATGCTGATCGCCACCGGCCAGGCCGCGCTGCCGGAAATCACCGCCGCCAGCGGCGCGCTGTTCGCCGCGCTGAAGCAGGCCGTGCTGGAAGTTTCCATGGAACTGGCCCAGGCCATCGTCCGTGACGGCGAAGGCGCCACCAAGTTCGTCACCGTGCAGGTGAACGGCGGCGCGACTCACCAGGAGTGCCTGGACGTCGGCTACGCCGTGTCCCACTCGCCGCTGATCAAGACCGCGCTGTTCGCTTCCGACCCGAACTGGGGCCGTATCCTCGCGGCCGTCGGCCGTGCCGGCGTGCCTGACCTGGACGTGAGCCTGATCGACGTGTTCCTCGATGACGTGGCCATCGCCAGCCGCGGCTGCCGCGCCACCAGCTACACCGAGGACCAGGGCGCCAAAGTCATGGCCCAGGAAGAGATCACCATCCGCATCGATCTAGGCCGCGGCACCTGCAGCGAGACCATCTGGACCACTGACCTGTCCCACGAGTACGTGAAGATCAACGCGGAATACCGCACCTGACGGTAGCCATAGGCTACAAGCTTCAGGCGGCAGGCAAGAGCGCGCCTGAAGTCTGCTGCTTGTAGCCTTCAGCCGCTTCTCTCGCATTCCCGATTTTCATCGATAGATGAAAATCGGGAATTTGTTTTCATGGCTGCCGCGCTCTAAGGTCTTCTGACTGACCCTCAAGAGCATCGCATCCATGTCCCTCACCCTGATCATCGGCAGCAAGAACCTCTCCTCCTGGTCCCTGCGCGGCTGGCTGGCCATGCAGCTCACCGGCGCCGAGTTCGAGGAAATCCTCATTCCCCTCGGTGGGCAGGACATCTCGCGGCGCATCCGCGAGCACTCGCCCAGCGGCAAGGTGCCGGCGCTCAAGTGCGAGCACGGGCTGATCTGGGATTCCCTGTCGATCGCCGAATACCTCGCCGAACGCTTCCCCGAAGCCCACCTCTGGCCCCGTGGCGAAGCGGCCCGCGCACTGGCACGCTCGGTCTGCGCCGAGATGCACAGCGGCTTCATGGCGCTGCGTTCGCACATGCCCATGGACATCCAGCGCAACCAGCCGCTGACCAACGTGCCCGACGCGGTGGAGGCGGATATCGCCCGTGTCGTCGAGCTCTGGGCGTTGTGCCGCCAGCAGTTCGGCCAGGACGGTCCGTTCCTGTTCGGCCACGCCAGCATTGCCGACGCCTTCTACGCTCCCATTGCCACGCGCCTGCGCAGCTACTGCGTGACCCTGCCCATCGAGGCGCAGAACTACGTCGATGCGATCTATGCCTGGCCGGCCTTCCGTCCCTGGCTGGACGCGGCGATGGTCGAACGCGCCTGAACCCGGCCGCCAATGACGGTAGAATGCCCGTCTGCGCGGGCCCTGCCTGAATCGGATTGAGGAGTAGCACTGTGAAACGAGTACATGTCGCCGCCGCCGTGATTCGCGGACTCGATGGCCGGGTGCTGATCGCCCGCCGTCCGGACGACAAGCACCAGGGCGGTCTCTGGGAGTTTCCCGGTGGCAAGGTGGAAGAGGGCGAAGCGGTGCAGGTCGCCCTGGCCCGCGAGCTGAAAGAGGAACTCGGCATTGACGTCGAGCAGGCCCGCCCGCTGATCCGTGTGCAACATGACTACAGCGACAAGCATGTGCTGCTGGATGTCTGGGAAGTCTCCGCTTTCTCCGGTGCGCCCCATGGTGCCGAGGGCCAGCCGCTGGCCTGGGTCGCCCCGCGCGACCTGCCGGACTACGAGTTCCCGGCGGCCAATGAGCCCATCGTGCAGGCCGCGCGCCTGCCGGATCGCTACCTGATCACCCCCGATGGCCTGGAAATCCCGCAGCTGGTGCAGGGCGTGCGTGCTGCTGTTGCCAACGGCATCCGCCTGATCCAGCTGCGCGCGCCGAACATGTACAGCCCCGAGTACCGCGACCTCGCCGTCGACGTGCAAGGCCTGTGCGCCGGCAAGGCGCAGCTGATGCTCAAGGGCCCGCTGGAGTGGCTGGGAGATTTTCCGGCGGCCGGCTGGCACCTGACCTCCGAGCAATTGCGCAAGTACGCACCCAACGGCCGACCGTTCCCCCGCGAGCGCCTGCTGGCGGCGTCCTGCCACAGCGCCGAAGAGCTGGAGCTGGCGGTGCGCATGGGTGTGGACTTCGTCACCTTGTCGCCGGTGCAGCCCACCGAGAGCCATCCGGGCGAGCCGGCGCTGGGCTGGGAGGCTGCGGCAGAACTGATCGATGGCTTCAACCAGCCGGTGTTCCTGCTCGGTGGTGTCGGCCCGCAGGATCTCGAGCGGGCGTGGCAGACCGGTGCGCAGGGCGTGGCGGGGATTCGCGCGTTCTGGCCGAAGGCGGAAGGCTGATAGGCACTTTGCGTGGGGCGGCGAGGGGTATCGCTTCGCTCCACGCCATCCTACGAAACTGATTCCGGACTGTCGGGCAACTTCGGTGCTCCCTGTAGGAGCGGGCCATGCCCGCGATCGCGCGCATGGCGCGCTCCTACAGATGAGCGCTGTGCGTTGGTCATACCCGGTAGGTGCGGAATCCGCCGCGATGGATTTCGCTGACAGGTCGATCAGGCCGGTTTTTCAGCCGCCTGCCAGAGAATCTCCTCCACGCCCTGGCGGCGGGCGATGAAGCGCGCGGCGACGAACAGCAGGTCGGACAGGCGGTTCAGGTAGCGCAGGCCCGCGCCTTCCAACGGTTCCTCGGCATTCAGCTGTTGGCAGCGGCGCTCGGCGTTGCGCGCCTGGGCGCGGCACAGGTGGGCGAGAGCGACCAGGCGCGAGCCGCCGGGCAGGATGAAGTTCTTCAGTGGCCCGAGTTCCTCGTTCCAGCGATCGATCACCTGCTCCAGGCGCTCCACTTCGGCATCGTTCAGAGCGCGGTACTCCGGCATCGCCAGCTCTCCGCCCAGGTCGAACAGGCGATGCTGGATCGGCGCCAATACACCAATCACCTCTTCGAGCGCACTGCTACGCGCTTCGTGCAGCCCGGCCAGCAGCAGGCCAAGGTGGCTGTTCAGCTCATCCACTGCGCCCATGGCTTCCACCCGTGGATGGTGCTTGGGCACGCGGCGGCCGTCGGCCAGGCCGGTTTCGCCGGCATCGCCGGTACGGGTGTAGATCTTCGACAGGCGATTGCCCATGGCTCAATGCTCCTTGTCGCCCTGCGCCAATAGCGGCAGCGGCGGGGAAATCTCGGCGGCCAGCGGCAGACGGATGGTGAAACAGGTGCCCACGCCCAGTTCGGACTGCACCTCCATCTGCCCCTTATGGTTGTTGGTGACGATGAAGTACGAGACCGACAGGCCCAGCCCCGTGCCCTGGCCGACTTCCTTGGTGGTGAAGAAGGGCTCGAAGATGCGCTTGCGCACGTTCTCCGGCATGCCGCAGCCGTTGTCCTCCACATGGATTTCCGCCCATGGTGGATTGAGCCGGGTACGCAGGGTGATGCGGCCGTATTCGCCTTCCTCTTCGTCGTCGCGCAGGTGGATGGCCTGGGCGCCGTTCTTCAGCAGGTTGAGCAGGACCTGTTCGATTTCGTTGGCGATCACCGGCACCGGGCCCAGGCGTGGGTCGTACTCGTGGACGATCTCCAGCGACTTGAAGTCGAATCCGCCGGTGAGGTCGAAGTCGTTGCCGGCGATCTCCACCGCCTGTTCCAGCAACGCCGGCAGCTCGCAGGCGGCCATCTGGCGGTGGCTGCGGCGGCTGAAGGAAAGCATGTGGGTGACGATCTTCGCTGCGCGGGAGCCGGCGTACTGGATGCCATCCATCAGCTTGGGGATCTCCCGCGCCTCCAGGTAGTGGTTGAGGTCGTCCAGACGCACGCCTACTTCGCCGGCCACTTCGAGGTTCTTCGGCAGCTCCTGCGACAGGCGCCGGCGGATGTTCTGCACGTTGTGCAGAATGGCGCCCAGCGGGTTGTTGATCTCGTGGGCCATGCCGGCGGCGAGGCCGCCGACGGAGAGCATCTTTTCCGACTGCACCATCATCTCTTCCATCCCCAGGCGATCGGTGATGTCGTCGATGCGGATCACCGCGCCACGGCCGGTGCCGCCCATCAGTGGGTAGAAGGTCAGGGCGTAGTGGCGCGGAGCGTCGGTAAGGGCCCATGTGACGCGTTCGACGCGCTCGACCTTGTGCTGCTCGGCGGCGCGGGTGAGCTGCGGCAGGAAGGGCTTGAGCGACGGGAAGGCGAGGAACACCGGCTGGTTCACCGCGTCGTCCAGGCTGGTGCCGGAGAGCTGGCTGGCTTCCTGGTTCCACTGGGTGACGTAGAGCTGCTCGTCCACCGCGATCAGCGCCGAAGGCATGGAGTCGATGATGCTGTTGAGGTAATGCTGGAAGCCGGTGAGCTTCTTCTCGATCTTGCTGCGCACCTGGACTTCCAGCTCCAGCTTGCGGTTCGAGCGGCGGGTTTCCTCGGCCAGCGACTGGGCCTGCTCCACGGCTTCCTGGGCGTCGTCACGGGCGCGCTTGAGCTGCTGCTCGCGGGCCTCGATGCGGGTCAGCATGGTGTTGAAGGCGTCAGCCAGACGGCCGATCTCGTCGGCGTTGCCGCGCTCGGCGCGCAGGGCGTAGTTTTCCTCGCGGGTGACCTGGCGCGAGAGCTCTTCCAGGCTGCGGATCGGCCGGGTGATCAGGCGGCGGATCTGCTGGGCGATGAGCAGCCAGAGCAGCACCGAGACCGCGAGGATCACCAGGCTGGCGGTCAGTGTGCCGGTGTAGAAGGCGCCGGGCAGCTCGCTGCTGGCCACCAGCAGCAGGTAGCCGCTGTTGCGGCCGGCCTGGGGCAGCTCGAACAGCGCATTGAGACGGTATTCGTGCTGGCGCCAGCGCTCCAGGTGGTCCAGGCGCTCGGGCAGCGCCACCGGGCCGTTGCTCGGCGTCTGCGCGATGCGCTCGCCATTGCTGTCGTAGAGCGCGGCGGCGCGCAGCGGCTGGTAGTCGTCCAGTTGCCGTAGCAGCACCTGGGCCTGGGTCGGCGAGGACAGTGCCGGTTCGCTGAGCGCCGGGTTGGCGATCAGCCGGCCGATGGTCTGCAGGGCCTGCGGCGCCACGCTGTCCTGGGAGATCCAGTAGGCCGCGCTGATGAAGGCGAGGTTGGCCACCAGCATCACGGTCGCCAGCAGCACCAGCAGGGCGGCGAGGATTTTCTGGCCGACCGGCAGGTCTTCCAGGCGCTGGCGCAGGTTCATGGGTGAAGGCATGGGCGCGTCAAAGAGAAGAACAGGGGAGGCGGGCAGGGTAGCCCGCCATCAGTTGTCGGGCAATCCGCGGGCCACCAGGCAGGCCCGCAGGCGCTCGTGCAGGGCGCGCAGTTGTGGCAGTGCCAGGTGCAGGCGGTCGCCCTCGCGGCAGGCGTGGCCGAGCAGGTAGGCGATCTCGCTGCGCCGGCCCTTGGCGACGTCCTGGTACATGGACGAGAAGTTCGCTGCGGTGGCGGCAATCACCCGCTCCACCTCGCCCTGCAGCTCCCGTGCGGCGGCGGAGTAGCCAGCGGCATGGAGCAATTGGCCCAGCTCGTCGCAGAGCCCGGCGACTTCGCCGGGATGGCTGGCCAGCTCGCCGTTGCGGCACTGATGCAGCACGGTGAGCGGGTTGATCGCGCAGTTTAGCGCGAGCTTGCGCCACAGGCGCTCGAGAATGTCGTCGCTCCACTGCACTGGGATCTGGGCGCGGCGCAGGTCGGCCAGCCATTCCGGCTCGGGGCCGCCCTGTTCGTCGCCCAGCCAGGTCTGTCCCTGACCTGCGAATACCACGCGGAAGTCGGATTCGCGGAAGGCGCCTTCGGTGCTCGATGCATACAGGCAGCGGGCGCGCGGCAGGTGGGCGCTGACCGCCTGCTGGCTGCCCAGGCCGTTCTGCAGCAGGATCAGCTCGGCGCCCGGGGCCAGGCGCGCGGCCACGCTGGCGGCGGCGGATTCGGCGTCGTAGGCCTTGCAGGCCAGCAACAGGCGCTGGATCGGCGCGCCCTGGGCGGCAGTTTCCGCCGGAATGGGGTAGAGGCTCTCGCGGCCGTCTTCCACCAGGGTGACACCGCCGAGGGCGCGGTAGGCATTGAGGCGCTGGCGGTCACGCAGCAGCAGGCGCACCGGCAAGCCGGCGCGGGACAGGCGGGCGGCCCACAGGCAACCGAGGCTGCCGGCGCCGAGGATGGTCCAGGTCATGGGAGGAACTTCGCGGTTTCGGGGGCTTACCGCGAAGTTTAGCGCAGGCCGGTCAGGCGGCTGGCGTTGATTCGCCCGCTGGCGAAGGCATCGGGCAGCAGCGCGCGGCCTTGCTGCATCAGGTGCTCGACCTCCAGGGGCAGCGCCTTGGCGTCCAGGCCCACCAGGCTGATGCCGGCCTTGAGGGTGATGAAGCCTTCGCTGGTCTTGAACGCCTTGAGGTTCAGGCCTTCGTGCAGGCGGCGGAAGCTGCTCGGCGAGCACTCCTGCAGGTCTTCGAGCAGGGTGATCAGGGCGAAGTGCTGGTCATCGATGCGCGCCAGGACATCCAGCGGCCGCACCAGTTGCTGCAGGCGCCGGGCGACGCCATGGAGCAGCTCGTTCTGGAACGGCTGGCCGTGCTTCTGCCCCAGTTCGGCCAGCTCCGGCAGGCCGATCAGCATGTAGCACACCGCGCCGCCGCGGGATTCCACCTGGCGGATACTGTCGGCCAGCTTCTGCTTCAGGTAGCGCTGGTTGCCCAGGCCGGTGGCGCTGTCCACCAGGTTGCGCTCTTCCAGGCTGGTGATGTTCTGGGTGAGCAGGCGGTTTTCCATCAGCAGGCGCTGCAGGGTGTTGCTCAGGCGGTCGGCGGCCAGCACGCGGGGCACCAGTTGCTCGTTCATCGCCGACTTGCTGACGAAGTCATCGACGCCGCGGTCGAAGGCTTCGGCCAGGGCGTTGTCGCCCTCCTTGCCGGTGAGCAGGATGATGTAGGTGTAGTGATCGCCACTCTCGTCGAGCTGGCGTACCCGCGCGGTCAGCTCCAGGCCGTCCATCTCGGGCATCAGCCAGTCGGCGAGCAGTACGCTCACCGGCTCCTTTTCCAGCAGGTCGAGCGCTTCGCTGGCGCTGCTGGCGAAGCGCACGTTCTGGTAGCCGGCCTGACTCAGCGCGCGGCCGATCATGGCGCTGGAGAACTTGGCGTCGTCGACCACCAGAATGCTGAGATGGTTGGTTGGCATGGAAAGGAATGTCTCGCAAACGAGTGGGAAATGCCGGCTCATAGTGTCAGAGGCCGGGCGCGGTCTTGTCTGTCAGTTATAATGACCGCGCATTTTTATCGTCAAGCCAGGCTCGATGCTGACTGTGAACCGCATCGCGCCGTCCATCTGGAGAGATGTCATGCCTTCGTTCGACGTGGTGTCCGAACTGGACAAACACGAACTGACCAACGCCTTGGATAACGCCACCAAGGAACTGGACCGCCGTTTCGACCTGAAGGGCAAGTGCAGCTTCGAGGCCAAGGAAAAGTCCATCACCCTGACCGCCGAGGCGGATTTCATGCTCGAGCAGATGCTCGACATTCTTCGCTCCAGCCTGGTCAAACGCAAGATTGACGCACAGTGCATGGAGATCAAGGATTCCTTCGCCTCCGGCAAGGTGGTCAAGCAGGAAGTCGACTTCCGCGAGGGCATCGACAAGGACCTGGCGAAGAAGATCGTCGCCCTGATCAAGGACAAGAAGCTCAAGGTGCAGGCCGCCATCCAGGGCGAGCAGGTCCGTGTCACCGGCAAGAAGCGCGACGACCTGCAGGAAGCCATCGCGCTGCTGCGCGGCGAATCCCTCGGCATGCCGCTGCAGTTCAACAACTTCCGCGACTGATGCGCACTCTCGACGAAAAGCTGCGGAACCTCACCGCCCGCCTGACGTCGCAGTAAGAGAGTCGCTCGGCGAACTCCCGACCGCCATGGCTTGCCATGGCGGTTTTGTTTTTGGAATGGCAATAGACAAGGGGCCTGCATCCATGGATATGAATTACGAGCAGATCATGAACAGCGCGGAGGCCTGGACGCCGGTCGTCCTGGCCTACCTGGGCAATGCCACGCTGGCGCTGCTGACCCTGCTGATCGGTTGGTGGGTGATCAACCTGTTTACCCGTCGCGTGGGTGGAGTGCTGTCCACCAAGCATGTGGACAAGACGCTGCAGGGCTTCATCGGCAGCATGGTGAACATCATCCTGAAGATCCTGCTGATGGTCAGTGTGGCGTCGATGATCGGCATCCAGACCACCAGCTTCGTCGCCGCCATCGGTGCCGCCGGCCTGGCCATCGGTCTGGCACTGCAGGGCAGCCTGTCGAACTTCGCCGGTGGGGTGCTGATCCTGCTGTTCCGCCCGTTCAAGATCGGCGACTGGATCGAGGCCCAGGGCGTGTCCGGCACCGTGGACAACATCATGATCTTCCACACCGTGCTGCGCACCGGTGACAACCGCACCGTGATCGTGCCCAACGGCGCGCTGTCCAATGGCATCATCACCAACACGTCGACCCAGAGCACCCGCCAGGTGACCTTCGACGTGAAGCTGGCCTTCGACGTCGACCTGGATGGCGCCCGATCCATCCTCACGGAGCTGGCGGACGATCCGCGCGTGCTCAAGTCGCCGGCGCCAGTGGTGGTGGTCGCGGGCCTGGGCGAGAACTCGGTGACCCTGTCGCTGCGCCTGTGGACTGCCAACTCTGACTACTGGGGCGTCACCTTCATGCTCAATGAGCAGGTCCGCCTGCGTTTGCGCGACGCCGGTATCGACCTGGCGCCGAACAAGGTGGTGCGCGTGGTCAAGGGTGAAGAGGATTCCGTCCTGGCGGACTGATCCTGCCTGCAGGAACGAAAAAGGCCGGCAATTGCCGGCCTTTTTCATGGGCGCTGATCCAATGACCAGAATCAGTGATGCTCGGCGCTGGGGTGTTGTGCTGGCGCCTCCGTGGCTTCCCCGGCCGCGCCGTTGGTGAGGTCGTTCTTGCGGCGCAGCCACAGCCAGCCGATCAGCAGCAGTGTAGGCACGCCGAGCAGGGCGGTGAAGAAGAAGAAGCGCTCGTAGCCCATGCCCTCGACCATCGCCCCGGAATAGCCGCCGATGAAGCGCGGCAGCAACAGCATGGTGGAGCTGAGCATGGCGTACTGGGTCGCGGAGAACTTCAGGTTGGTCAGGCTCGACAGGTAGGCGACGAAGGCCGAGGTGGCGAGGCCGCCGCTGAAGTTGTCGAGCATGATGGTCACCACCAGCATGGTGACGTGGGGTTCCAGCACCTTGAGCAGGGCGAAGACGTTCTGCCCCATCAGGTGCGGGTCGTCGATTGCGCCCATCTGCGCCAGCATGGCGAACAGCAGGTTGGTCCCGGCAGAGGCCGCTCCGCCGATGAAGAGGATCGGCAGGATGCTGAAACGGGCGATCAGCACACCGCCGGCTGCAGCACCCACGAGGGTCATGACCACGCCGAACAGCTTGCTGACGGTGGCGATGGTGTCCTTGGAGAAGCCCATGTCGATGTAGAACACGCTGGCCATGGTGCCCATGACGGTGTCGGACATGCGATAGGTGGAGATCAGCCCGAGCAGCAGCAGCGCCTGCCAGCGGTAGCGGCGGACGAACTCGGTAATGGGCGTGAGCACCGGCGCCATCAGCAGGCGGCCGGGAGCGGAAATGCAGCTCAGGGCGATCAGCAGGTACAGGATGGCGAGCCACCACTTGCCGGCTTCGGCCATGTTGATGAAAGCGGTGCCGGTGACCAGCAGGATGATCAGGACGATCACCGAAACGGCCTGGTGGACGAAGTCGAACTGCGGCAGGCCGCGCCCGTGCACGGCCAGCAGCAGCGGGCGGCGCACTTTCGACAGCAGCTCGCGGACCGGGCGGATCTGCCGGCGGCCGTGGGGCGTCATGCAGATGCCGATGAAGATTCCGTACAGCGCGGCTCGCGGCCAGGCCTGGGCGGTCAGTGCGGTAAGCATGGCCGGCACGGAGATCAGCAGCACCAGCAGGGTCAGCACCGAGAGCAGTTGATGATTGAACGCGAAGGCCGAGCTGCCCGCCTGCGGCTGCACGTTCACCGGCGGCTCTTTCATCGACAGCGTGGTGATCAGGCCCGGCAGGATCGCCAGCGAACACACCGCGTAGGTCAGGGCCCAGGCGGCCTGGCTGTAGTGCAGTGCGCTGGAGCCGGCCCACTCGGCGAGGAACAGCACGCCGGCGGTGGCGAACAGCACGGCGACCCGGTAGCCGGTCATGTAGCAGGCGGCCAATGCGGCCTGGCGGGTGTTTTCAGCGATTTCCAGGCGGTAGGCGTCGATGGCGATGTCCTGGGTGGCCGAGGCGAAGGCCACCACCATCGCCAGGGCGATCAGCCAGTTCAGGTGCGACTGCGGGTTGCACAGGGCCATGCCGAGCAGGCCAATGGCGATCAGCCCCTGGGAAAACACCAGCCAGGAGCGGCGGCGGCCCAGGCGGCCGATGAAGGGCAGGCGCCACTGGTCGAGCATGGGCGACCACACCCACTTGAAGGCGTACACCAGCCCGATCCAGCTGGCGAATCCGATGGTTTCCCGAGCGACACCTGCTTCACGCAACCACACCGAGAGAGTGGAGAGCACCAGCATGTAGGGCAGGCCGGCGGCGAAACCCAGCAGCAAAAGCGCGAGGCTGGCGGGAGACTTGTAGGCAATCCATGCCTCGCGCCAGGAGTGCTCTTTCATGGGGGGTGTTTTCCAGCAGTACGAAAAATTACGCGAACTCTACTAGGACTGCTCGCCGGTAGGCCAGCCGTGCCGACGTATGTCCACCCGATCGTTATGGATTCTGACACCCTCCGCACGCAATCGTGCGCGCTGCTCGTTACCCGAAACGGTTCCGATGGGCAGGCTGATACGCCCCGCTGCGGCGATCACCCGATGCCAGGGCAGGCGCGTGCCTTCGGGCAGTTGGCTGAGGATTCGTCCTACAAGTCGCGCGGAACGGCCCAGACCGGCGAGGCGGGCGACATCGCCATAGGTGATGACGCAGCCTTCGGGCACCTGGGCGATGACGAGGAAAATCGCTTCGCGCCGTACCTGCAGGCTTTCCAGTCCGAGATCAGTCACCGGTGCGCTGGCGGGGGGCTTGGGCTTGGGCATCGAATGCACCGCAATAGAGGGGCTGACGCTCAGGATATCGGCTGCGGCAGCCCTGACAAGTCGGCTCGCTTGTCAGATCCTTCTGTCAGTCATTGTGAACTCCCTGCAACTGGGTCTGTCAGTCGTTGCTCTAGTGTCGGGTATCTGGATAATGCCCGGCTTTTTGCCCATTCAATCCAGTTGAATCCGACTCATGTTCCCCAGAACCCTGCTTACCGTCGCACTCGCATCCTGTTCCCTGTCCGCCCTTGCCGACACCGTCTGGTTGAAGAATGGTGACCGTCTCACCGGCACCATCAAACTCTATGACGGCGGCAAGCTGCTGCTGGCGACCGACTATGGCGGAGAGATCGCCCTGAAGTGGGACAAGATCAAGACGCTGGAAACCGACCAGAACCTGCTGGTGAAGTACGACGAGGAAACCGGCGAGCACTCCAAGGGCCTGAAGGCGTCGGACCAGGGCAAGGTCACGCTGGTCAACGGCGAGGCGCGCACGGTGGAACTGGCGAAGATCGAGCAGATGATGCCGCCCAAGCCGATCCTCGAAGACTGGGTCTGGACCGGCAACGTCGACTTCTCCCTGGACCACAAGCAGGCGGAGAACGATGTCGAGGATTACGACATCGACTTCAAGACCAACGCCCGCCACGGCCGCTGGCGCCACAATCTGCAGGGCGAGTACAACCGCGAGAAGAAGGACGATCAGGTCAGTACCAACAACTATTCCGCGCAATACGCGCTGGACCGTTTCCTCGACGAGCACTGGTTCTGGCAGGGCCAGGCGCAGTACAAGCGCGACTGGATCGAGGACCTGCAGAAGAAACGCACCGTCGGTACCGGCCCGGGCTACCAGTTCTGGGACAACGAGCTGGGTGCGTTCTCCCTGGCGACCTTGGTCAACCGCAACGACTACGAATTCGTCGACGACGAGAAATCCCACTTCTACAGCACCAGCCTGAAGTGGGACTACAACCGTTACCTGCTGGCCAAGCAGTTCGAGGTGTTCACCAACGGCGAAGTCAGCAAGCCGCTGGAGTCCAACGTGGAGTACGAGCTGGAGAGCGAGGCGGGCATCCGCTACAAACTGACCTCCTGGGCGTCCCTGAGCCTGAAGGCCGAATGGGACAAGCTCAGCGGCAACGACGGCGACGTCAACGAGCGTCGCTACACCCTGGGCCTGGGCGTCGGCTGGTAACGCTTCGCTTCGACTGGCTCCGCTCTACGAGAACGGCAATAAAAAGCCCCGCACCTGGCGGGGCTTTTTCATGGGCGGGCGGATTACAGGCGCAGACCGCCGTCCAGTTCCAGCACGCGGCCGGTGTAGTAGTCGTTCTCGAGGATGTAGGCCACCGAGTGGGCGATTTCCAGCGGCTTGCCCAGGCGCTTGAGCGGAATGCCGGAGGTCATCTTCTCCAGGGCCTCGGGCTTCATGCTGGCGACCATGTCGGTCTCGATGAAGCCGGGAGCCACGCCCGCCACGCGGATGCCATAGCGCGCCAGTTCCTTCGCCCACACCACGGTGTCGGCAGCGACGCCGGCCTTGGCTGCGGAATAGTTGGCCTGGCCCATGTTGCCGGCGCGGGAAATGGAGGAAATGTTGACGATCGCGCCTTCGTTCTTCAGTTCGATCATCTTCGCCGCCACTTCGCGGGTGCAGAGGAACACGCCGGTCAGGTTGACGTCGATCACAGCCTGCCACTGGGCCAGGCTCATCTTGCTCAGTTCGCCGTCCTTGACCTTGATGGTCAGGCCGTCGCGCAGGATGCCGGCGTTGTTGACCAGGCCGTTGATGGCGCCGAAGTCGCTGGCGACCTGGGCCACCATGTGGGTAACCTGTTCTTCATTGGCGACGTTGCACAGATAGGCGCGGGCGTCACCGCCGGCGGCCTTGCAGGCAGCCACGGCTTCGTCCAGTTTTTCGGCATTGAGGTCAACCAGCGCGACGCGCGCGCCCTTGCCGGAGAGGTACTCGCCCATGGCGCGGCCCAGGCCCTGGCAGCCACCGGTGATGATGATGACCTTGTCTTTCAATTGCATCGGAACAACCCCACGAACAGTTTCTGGTGAAAGGCCCCGCCGGCAGCTGTGCACAGAGTCAGTCCTGCCCGTCCGTTTGCGACGGATTCTTTGCGAGGAGTCATAAGTTGAGCGTGAAAGCTGCCAAGCATGCCCGAGAACTGCTGCTCAAGGAATACCGCGGCGTCCTCTCCACCCACTCGAAGAAGTGGTCCGGATTCCCCTTCGGCTCCGTGGTGCCGTATTGCCTGGACGAGGCCGGCCGTCCGCTGATCCTGATCAGCCGCATCGCCCAGCACACCCATAACCTGCAGATGGACGGCAAATGCTCGCTGCTCATCGGCGAGCGCGGCGTCGACGACATCCAGGCCGCCGGACGCCTGACCCTGCTGGCCGAGGCGCTGCTGGTCGAGGACGTCGACGCCATCGCTGGCGCGGCCGAACGTTACTACCGCTATTTCCCCGGCTCGCAGGACTACCACATCGTCCACGACTTCGATTTCTGGGTGCTGGAGCCGGTGCAGTGGCGCTACATCGGCGGCTTCGGCGATATCCACTGGCTGGGCGCCAACAGCGTGCCCCTGGCCAACCCCTTCGTCGGCGAGGCGGAGAAGAGCATGGTCGAACACATGAACAGCGACCACGCCAATGCCATCGAGCACTACGTCGAGCTGGCCGGGTTGCCCGCCGGGCAGGGCCCGCAGCTGGCAGGAATTGATACAGAAGGTTTCCACCTGCGCATCGGCCAGGGCCTGCACTGGCTGCCGTTCCCGGCGTCCTGCGGCAACGCCGGCGCGGTGCGCCAGGCGCTGGTGCAGTTGGCCAAGGCGGACGTCTGGCCGGGCAACGAAGTGATCCAGGCCTGATCTGTCCCTCGGCTTATCCCTTGAAATCGGAGCGGGGCGTCGCCACCTAGCTTTCTACCCGGGCAATGACCCCGCCAAGGATTCATCGATGCGAGTTCCCCTGTTTCTGATTCTTCTGTTCCCGCTGATCGAGCTGGCCGTGATGATCAAGGTCGGCAGCGTGATCGGCGTGGGCTGGACCCTGCTGCTGATCATCGCCGGCGCCTTCATCGGCGCGGCGGTGCTGCGCGTGGCGGGCGTCGCCACTGCGCTGCGCGCCCGCGAGCGCCTGAATCGCGGCGAACTGCCCGAGCAGGAAATGCTCGAAGGACTGGTCATCGCCCTGGGCGGTGGCCTGCTGATGCTGCCGGGCTTCATCAGCGACGTTGTCGGCCTGCTTTGCCTGATCCCCTTCACCCGCCGCCTGATGCTTGGCCGCGTGCGCCTGCGCATGCAGGAACAGGCCGAGCGCCGCCGCGCCTTCGCCGACGATCCGGCCGCTCAGCATCGCAGCGGCCCCAGCGTGATCGAAGGCGAATACCAGCGCCGCGAGGAAGACCGCGACCGTCTGCGTTGATCCTCGGGCGGTTTCGCCCGCCCGAGGCACCCACCGCCTGCAAAAAATTTTTCGTCACACACTTGAAATGCCTTGTAGCGACCTTATGTACCGGTCACCGCAAGGTCCCTGTCAGTACGACAGGCTGCTCTTTTCGCGATTCGCCTGCCGGGTCGCAAACCGGCACCGCCGGATTCAATAAAACCTGCCGGGCATCGATCCGGCCGTTGGAAATCACAGTTTGGGAGAGTT
The DNA here is from genome assembly GCF_014852215.1 of Pseudomonas sp. PDM19. Lineage (NCBI taxonomy): Bacteria > Pseudomonadati > Pseudomonadota > Gammaproteobacteria > Pseudomonadales > Pseudomonadaceae > Pseudomonas > Pseudomonas sp. PDM19. The sequence goes on from NZ_JACVBG010000003.1 coordinate 599,384, forward strand.
ACGACTATGAAGCTTCGTCCTCTGCATGACCGCGTCGTCATCCGTCGCAGCGAGGAAGAGACCAAGACCGCAGGCGGCATCGTGCTGCCGGGTTCCGCCGCCGAGAAGCCGAACCGCGGTGAAGTGGTCGCTGTTGGTGCCGGCCGTGTCCTGGACAACGGCGAAGTTCGCGCTCTGGCCGTGAAGGTCGGTGACAAGGTGGTCTTCGGTCCGTACTCCGGCAGCAACGCCATCAAGGTCGACGGCGAAGAACTGCTGGTGATGGGCGAGTCCGAGATCCTCGCCGTCCTGGAAGACTGATTTCAGTCCGTCCACTCCCCACCGAATTCGATTTAGAGGAAACAGAACATGGCTGCCAAAGAAGTTAAGTTCGGCGATTCCGCTCGCAAGAAAATGCTGGTCGGCGTAAACGTCCTGGCCGACGCTGTGAAAGCGACCCTGGGCCCGAAAGGCCGTAACGTCATCCTGGACAAGAGCTTCGGCGCTCCGACCATCACCAAGGACGGCGTTTCCGTCGCCAAGGAAATCGAACTCAAAGACAAGTTCGAGAACATGGGCGCCCAGCTGGTGAAAGACGTTGCCTCCAAGGCCAACGACGCTGCCGGTGACGGCACCACCACCGCTACCGTTCTGGCCCAGGCCATCGTCAACGAAGGCCTGAAGGCCGTCGCTGCCGGCATGAACCCGATGGACCTGAAGCGCGGTATCGACAAGGCCACCGTGGCCATCGTTGCCCAGCTCAAGGAGCAGGCCAAGCCCTGCGCCGACACCAAGGCCATTGCCCAGGTAGGCACCATCTCCGCCAACTCCGACGACTCCATCGGCAACATCATTGCCGAAGCCATGGACAAGGTCGGTAAAGAAGGCGTGATCACCGTTGAAGAAGGCTCGGGCCTGGAAAACGAACTGTCCGTCGTAGAAGGCATGCAGTTCGACCGCGGCTACCTGTCCCCCTACTTCATCAACAAGCCGGACACCATGGTGGCCGAGCTCGACGGCCCGCTGCTGCTGCTGGTCGACAAGAAGATCTCCAACATCCGCGAAATGCTGCCGGTCCTGGAAGCCGTTGCCAAAGCCGGCCGTCCGCTGCTGATCGTGGCTGAAGACGTCGAAGGCGAAGCCCTGGCTACCCTGGTCGTCAACAACATGCGTGGCATCGTCAAGGTTGCAGCCGTCAAGGCTCCGGGCTTCGGCGACCGCCGCAAGGCCATGCTGCAGGACATCGCCATCCTGACCGGCGGTACCGTCATCTCCGAAGAAGTCGGTCTGAGCCTGGAAGGCGCCACCCTGGAGCACCTGGGTAACGCCAAGCGCGTTGTCCTGAGCAAGGAAAACACCACCATCATCGATGGCGCTGGCGCTCAAGCCGACATCGAAGCTCGCGTCCTGCAGATCCGCAAGCAGGTCGAAGAGACTTCCTCGGACTACGACCGTGAGAAGCTGCAAGAGCGTCTGGCCAAGCTGGCCGGCGGTGTTGCCGTGATCAAGGTTGGCGCTGCCACCGAAGTCGAGATGAAAGAGAAGAAAGCCCGCGTTGAAGACGCCCTGCACGCTACCCGCGCTGCTGTGGAAGAAGGCGTGGTTCCTGGCGGCGGCGTCGCTCTGGTTCGTGCTCTGCAAGCCATCGAAGGCCTGAAGGGCGACAACGAAGACCAGAACGTCGGTATCGCTCTGCTGCGTCGCGCCGTTGAAGCTCCGCTGCGCCAGATCGTTGCCAACTCCGGCGACGAGCCGAGCGTGGTAGTCGACAAGGTCAAGCAGGGTTCGGGCAACTTCGGCTACAACGCTGCTACCGGCGTGTACGGCGACATGATCGAGATGGGTATCCTCGATCCGGCCAAGGTTACCCGTTCGGCTCTGCAAGCTGCTGCTTCCATCGGCGGCCTGATGGTCACCACCGAGGCCATGGTTGCCGAAGTGGCTGACGACAAGGCTGCTCCGGCCATGCCGGACATGGGCGGCATGGGTGGCATGGGCGGCATGATGTAAGCCACCCGGCACCTGCTGTAAGAAAAAGCCCCGCCTAGGCGGGGCTTTTTCATGGGCGTCGGATATGCCAGACTGCGCCGCAGGAGATGGCATTCCTCCTTCAACCGCCCTTGTGGCTGATGATGCCTACGCATAGACCTGGAAAGGCGCGTAGGCGCTCGCCTGCGGCCTGTCCAAAACACCTTCCCCAGGACAGGACCATGTGGAAACCCATTCTCGCCGTCTCCCTCGGAGCCGCCCTCGGCGCACTGCTACGCTGGGTGCTCGGGCTCAAGCTCAATACCCTCCTGCCATCCATGCCGCCGGGCACGGTGGTCGCCAACCTGGTCGGCGGCTACATCATCGGCGCGGCTATCGCCTTCTTCGCCAACTCACCCGGCCTGGCGCCAGAATGGCGGTTACTGATCATCACCGGCTTCTGCGGTGGCCTCACCACCTTCTCGACCTTCTCCGCCGAAGTCGTCGTGCTGCTGCAGCAAGGCCGCCTGGCCTGGGCCATGGGCACGGTTGCCACGCACCTCGCCGGTTCCCTGCTGATGACCCTCGCCGGACTCTGGTCGGTGCACGCGCTGATGGGCCGCTAGGCCGTCCAGCCAAGAGAGAGGCCGCGAGGCCCCAGGAGGAAGACATGAACGGCTACCAGTTGAAGTTCTTCACCCAGCAGGACCGCAAGCATGCCGGCCTGCCGCTGGCCCAATGGCTGCTGGAGGAAGCGCGCCGGCAAGGCGTACGCGGCGCCACCCTGATGACGGCGAGCGAAGGATTCGGCAAGACCGGGCGCATTCACTATGCGCATTTCTTCGAACTGGCCGACCAGCCGCAGGAAGTCACCATGGCGGTGAGCGAGGAAGAGTCCGAGCGCATCTTCGAGGTAATCCGCAAGGCGGGTGTGAAGCTGTTCTACGTGAAGACGCCGATCGAGTTTGGCGTGACGGGCGAGGGCGACTGAGTCCGCGCTGAACGGCCCATTCGACCTGCCGCACGGGAAATCGGCAGGCTGAATGTGAAAATTCCGTCAAAGGCGCTTAAGTTCTATTTAAGCTGGTTAGGCTAACGTGCATTGCGTTCGAGGAGAGCATATGCGCATTTTGTTGGTTGAAGACAATCGGGACATCCTGGCCAATATGGCCGACTACCTGGGCCTGAAAGGCTACACGGTGGATTGCGCCCAGGACGGCCTGTCCGGATTGCACCTAGCGGCGACGTCCCATTACGACCTGATCGTGCTGGACGTGATGCTGCCGGGGCTGGATGGTTTCACCCTGTGCCGCCGCCTGCGCGAAGACGCGCGCCGCGACACCCCGGTGATTATGCTTACCGCCCGCGATCAGCTGGACGACCGCCTGCAGGGCTTCCGTTCCGGCGCTGACGATTACCTCCTCAAGCCTTTCGCGCTCTCCGAGTTGGCCGCCCGCATCGAAGCGGTGCTGCGCCGCAGCCAGGGCGGCGGGCGGCGCGAGCTGCAGGTCGCCGACCTGAGCTACAACCTCGACACCCTCGAAGTGAACCGTGCCGGCAAGCCGCTCAAGCTCAACCCCATCGGCCTCAAATTGCTGGCGGTGCTGATGCAGAAGAGCCCGCACGTGGTGCGCCGCGATGTGCTCGAGGAAGCCGTCTGGGGGGATGACTGCCCTGATAGCGACAGCCTGCGCAGCCACGTTCACCAACTGCGCCAGGTGATCGACAAGCCCTTCGCATCCTCCCTGCTGCACACGGTGCACGGCGTCGGCTACAAGCTGGCGGAGGAAGCGCATGGAGTATAAGCAGAGCCTTTCCCGACGGATTGTCTTTGCCTTCGTACTCATGACCGCCGCCGTTGGCGGCCTGTTTTCGGTGGGAATCGTCGGCGTCGTTCATATTGTCGAAGAGCGCCTGATCTCCCGCGACCTGGGCGGTGAACTGGACCGCATCATCAATGAAGACCTGGAGAACGGCCAGGCTCCGAAACTCGATCCGGGCATGCGCTTCTTCATCAGTGATGGCGCGGGCGTCTATGCCATGCCGCCGGCGCTGCGCCGGTTGGACGAAGGCTTCCACGAAGTCTTCGACGGCGAGTTGTCCTTCCATGCGCTGGCGCGCGACGTCGATGGTCGCCGCTTCGTCCTGCTGCAGGACCAGAGCGACTTCGAGGCGCGCGAGCAGATCCTCTACGCCGCCGTGGTCACCGGTTATGTGCTCAGCCTGGCCCTGTCCGGAGTGCTGGGCTGGCTGCTGGCGCGCAAGGTCATGGAGCCTGTATCGCGCTTGGCGCGCCAGGTCCGCCACCGTGACCAGTTGCTGGAACTGGCGCCGCCCATGTCGCCTGACTACGCCAACGACGAGGTGGGCGAGTTGGCGGCGGCCTTCGATTACGCCATGGGGCGGCTGCATGATGTGCTGACCCGGGAGAAGCTCTTTACCAGCGACGTCAGCCACGAATTGCGCACACCGCTGATGGTGATCGCCACCAGTTGCGAGCTGCTGGCGGAAGAGCCGGGGCTCACCCCGCGGTCGCGTGCTCAGTTGGCGCGCATGAACAGCGCCTGCGAAGAGATGCGCGATCTGGTGCAGACCTTCCTGATGCTGGCGCGGGCCCAGCGCAAGGACATGGCTATCGTGTCCCAGGCCGGATTGCGGACGATCGGCGACGAGTTGGTCGCACAGTGGCGCGGCCCTATCGAAGCGAAGGGCCTGACCCTGGAATACAACGTCAGCCAGGAGATGCCCGGGCAATTCAACGCGCCTTTCCTGCGCTCGGTAATGAGCAATTTATTGCGCAATGCCATGCATTACACCGAAAGCGGCAGCATCCGCTTACAACTTGGACCGAACGGATTCTGGGTCGAGGACACTGGCGCCGGTATCCCGGAAGAGCAGCGCGAGCGCGTCTTCCAGCCCTTCGTGCGCGGCCAGAACCCGCGTGGTGAGGGGCTCGGGCTGGGGTTGTCGCTGGTCAAGCGGATCTGCGCCTCCGAAGGCTGGGACGTCACGCTGCGTCCGGCCGAGCCCCATGGCTGTCGCTTCGAAGTTCGCCTAGCCGTCGTTTGACAAAAACTTCACAAGTGCATGACCCGGCTGTGACAGGCTGGTTCGTATCGTTCGCCCTGAATTCGGGAAAGGTAAATATCCGATGACTGAAAAACCCGTCGACCTGGAGTTCTCCCAAAAATACGACCGCCAGCACGCAGAGCGTTACCTGCGCAAGCACCAGGCCGGACTCTCCCGGAAACTTTCTCACTGGCGCGATGTCCAAGTGGCCCGCCAGGCACTCAAGCTGGCGGGGCAGCCGAATCTGGTTCTCGACCTGCCGTGCGGTGCCGGACGCTTCTGGCCGATGCTGGCCGAAAAGGAGAACCGGGTGATCATCGGGGCGGACAATTCCCCGGACATGATCGCCGTGGCCTGCGCCGGTCAACCGAATGAGGTTGTAAAACGCGTCCGACCTTTGCAGACTTCCGCGTTTGCCATTGATCTGCCCGACAATGCCGTCGATAGCATCTTCTCGATGCGCCTGATGCACCATATCGGCGAATCTGACGATCGTTTGACGATGTTGCGCGAATTTCACCGCGTAACTCGCGATTCGGTGATCTTGTCGATGTGGGTCGATGGCAACTTCAAGTCCTGGAAACGTGCTCGCGCCGAGTCGAATCGCAAGAAACACGCCTACCAGAACCGCTTCGTGATTCCCGCCAAGACCATCGAGGCGGAGTTCCGCCAGGCTGGTTTCAAGGTCCAGGATCACATTGATTTCGTCCCGCTCGTACACATGTGGCGGGTCTACATTCTGCGTAAGGAGTGATGGATGGCCGTTGATCTGGCGTCGCTGCAGCAAATTTCCGGTGAGAACGCCATCGACCGTTGGCTCCAGGTGCCCGGCAAATGGGTCGAGGAACCCAACCGTCGGCGCGGCGGCGAAAGCGGCGTGCAGCGAGTCCTGACCTCCGACGGCCGGATGCTCTATCGCAAGCAGCAGATGGGCCACATCTACCGCGACCTGCTGCATCCCTTCGGCTACCCCACCGCTATCCGCGAGCGCAATGCGCTCAAGGCCGCCGAAGCCCTGGGCGTGCGAGTGCCGACCCTGGTCTACGCCGGCTGCCGCAAGGTGGACGGCGAGTGGCAGGCCCTGCTGGTCACCGAGTCCCTGGACGGTTTCAGCAGCCTGGAAGACTGTTACGCCCGTGGCGACCAGGAGCGTTGGGGCGAAGCCCTGCACCAAAGAATTCTGCAACATTACGGTAGTACCCTTGCAAAGCTTAACGCCGGCCGTTGGCAGCATGGCTGCCTCTACCTGAAGCACGTGTTCGTGAAGATGGATGGCGAGAAGATCGAAGTGGCCCTGATTGACATGGAAAAAGCCCGCCAGCGCTTCAGCGCTCAGCGTGCTGCCCGTCACGATCTTCGCCAGGTGAAACGCCGCTCGTCGTGGACAGAGGCGCAATGGCAGGCCTTTGTCTATGGTTACCAAGCGGCGTTTGGCAGCGCCATCAAAGGGTTGCAGACATGAAGTTAGAAATTACGCGAGGTTTGCTCCTCATCGGCGCGCTCGGGGTGGCGACCCTGGCGGCGGCGGCCTGGCATGAGCCTGGGCCTTCGGTCATTTCCGGAAAAGGCGGCCTGGACAGCTGCCCGATGCCGCCCAACCTGCGCGCCAAGCAACAGGACATCCGTCCGGATGACGACCTGCTGCTTTTCCTGTTCGGGATGTCGCAGAGCAAAGCACGCTGATTTCTGATTCCAACTCAAAACCCCGCCTAGGCGGGGTTTTTTGTGGGCGACGGGTTTAGACTGCCGGTTCAAGCCTGCAATGAGATGAGCATGAGCGACAGCGCATTTTCCCGGCGGATCGTGCAGAACCTGCTGGATACCGACTTCTACAAGCTGAGCATGATGCAGGCGGTGCTGCACAACTACCCCAACGCCGAAGTCGAGTGGGAGTTCCGCTGCCGCAACGAAGAGGACCTGCGCGCCTACCTCGACCCGCTGCACGAGCAGATCGAGCAGCTGTCGGAGCTTTCCTTCGCACCGCTGGACCTCGCTTTCCTTGAGCGCATCCCGTTCTTCAAGCCTGATTTCATCCGCTTCCTCGGCCTGTTCCGCTTCAACCCCAGCTATGTGCAGCTGGGTGTGGAGAACGATGAGCTGTTCCTGCGCCTGAAAGGCCCCTGGCTGCACGTGATTCTCTTCGAGGTGCCGCTGCTGGCGATCATCAGCGAAGTGCGCAACCGCCACCGCCATCCGGGCACGACGCTGACGATGGTCCGCGAGCGCCTGCAGGAGAAGTTCGACTGGCTGCGCAAGGATGCCAGCGCCGAAGAGCTGGCTGGCTTCAAGATGGCCGACTTCGGCACCCGCCGGCGCTTCTCCTATCCGGTACAGGAAGCGGTGGTACGCGACCTGCGCGATGGCTTCCCCGGCCACTTCGTCGGCACCAGCAACGTCCATCTGGCGCGCGAGTTGGGGGTGAAGCCGCTAGGCACCATGGCCCACGAGTGGCTGATGGCGCACCAGCAGCTCGGCCCGCGGCTGATCGACAGCCAGGCCGCAGCGCTCGACGCCTGGGTTCGCGAGTACCGCGGGCAGTTGGGCATCGCGCTGACCGATTGCATCACCATGGAAGCCTTCCTGGCGGACTTCGACCTGTACTTCGCCAAGCTCTTCGACGGCTTGCGCCACGACTCGGGCGATCCGCTGGAGTGGGCGGAAAAGGCCATCCGGCATTACGAGCACCTGGGCATCGATCCGCTGACCAAGACCCTGGTGTTCTCCGACGGGCTCAACCTGCCGCGTGCGCTGGAAATCTACCGGGCGCTGCGCGATCGCATCGACGTCAGTTTCGGCATTGGCACCCATTTCACCTGCGATGTGCCGGGCGTACAGCCGATGAACATCGTGCTGAAGATGACTGCCTGCAACGGCCACCCGGTGGCGAAGATCTCCGATGCGCCGGGCAAGACCCAGTGCAAGGACGAGAACTTCCTGCACTACCTCAAGCACGTCTTCAAAGTACCGGGGTAGCCGATTGCGCAGCGCGCCGGGACGCGCCACTCTTGCTCAAGCAGCCAACGCGACAGGCCCTCTGGCGCGACAGGTCCACTGAAGGGGAACAACGGATGTCAGCCACCAACGAACTCATCATCGGCGCCGGGCCCGACGGGCAGCCGGTCGGCCAGTCCTGGAAACTCGCCAACCGCCACGGCCTGATCGCCGGCGCCACCGGCACCGGCAAGACAGTGACGCTGCAGCACCTCGCCGAATCCTTCAGCGACGCCGGCATCGCGGTGTTCGCCGCTGACATCAAGGGTGACCTGTGCGGCATCGCCGCCGCGGGCAACCCACAGGGCAAGGTGGCTGAACGCATCGCCAGCATGCCCTGGCTGAACCACAAGCCTCAGGCCTACCCGGTGAGCATCTGGGACGTGGCCGGGAAGACCGGTCATCCGCTGCGCACCACGCTGTCGGAGATGGGCCCGCTGCTGCTGGCCAACCTGCTTGAGCTGACCGAGAGCCAGCAGGCGGCGCTGTTCGCCGCGTTCAAGGTGGCCGACCGCGAAGGCCTGCTGTTGCTCGACCTGAAAGACCTCAAGGCGCTGCTTAACCACTTCAAGGAAAACCCGGACATCCTCGGCGAAGACCGTGCGTTGTTCACCGGCGCCTCCTCCCAGGCGTTGCTGCGGCGACTGGCACTGCTGGAGCAGCAGGGAGCCGAGGACTTCTTCGGCGAGCCGGCGTTGCAGCTGGAAGACCTGCTGCGTCCCGAGGCCGACGGCCGTGGCCGCATCCACCTGCTGGACGCCAGCAAGCTGGTGCATGACGCCCCCAAGGTCTACGCTACCTTCCTGCTCTGGCTGCTGGCCGAACTGTTCGAGCAATTGCCCGAGCGCGGCGATGCGGACAAGCCCATCCTCGCGCTGTTCTTCGATGAGGCGCACCTGCTGTTCAACGGCACGCCCAAGGCCCTGCAGGATCGCCTGGAGCAGGTGGTGCGGCTGATCCGCTCCAAGGGCGTGGGTGTCTACTTCGTTACCCAGTCGCCCGGCGACTTGCCAGACGACGTGCTGGCGCAACTGGGCCTGCGCACCCAGCACGGCCTGCGCGCTTTCACCGCCAAGGAACAGAAATCCCTGCGCGCGGTGGCCGACGGCTTCCGGCCCAACCCGGCTTTCGACACCTTGAAGGTGCTCACCGAGCTGGGCATCGGCGAGGCGCTGGTCGGTACGCTGGAGGAGAAGGGCACGCCCGCGATGGTCCAGCGCGTGGCCGTAGCGCCTCCGCAGTCGCGCATCGGCCCGCTGACCGATGCCGAGCGCGCCGATGTCATCCGCCGTTCGCCGCTGGCCGGTCGCTACGACCAGCCGATCGACCGCGAGTCCGCCTACGAGAAGCTGACCGGCCGCGCGGACAACAAGATGGCACCGACCGAGCAGAAGGAAGAGAAGGGCAGCGGCACCGATTTCGGTGACATGGCCGGCGAGATTCTGGGTTCGCTGGCCAGCCAGGTCAGCAAGACGGTGGTGCGCCAGGCGGCGAACCAGATCGGCCGGCAACTGGTGCGCGGGTTGATGGGCGCGCTGCTGGGCGGTAGCAAGCGAAGATAAGATCGTAGGGCGGATAACGCGCCAGCGTTACCCGCCGTTGTGGCATCGGCGGATAACCCGTTCCGGGTTATGCGCCCTACGTCCCCCTGTTGGCGGTGGACTCTGTGCTCGCGAACAAAAAAGGCGCCGCAAGGCGCCTTTTCGTCTCCGCCGGAATCAGATGCGGAAGCTGTCCACCAGCTGGCGCAGGCGGCCAGCCTGGTTCTCCAGGTCAGCGCAGGCGCGCAGGGTGGCCTGGAGGTTTTCCACGCCTTCCTGGTTCAGGGTGTTGATCTCGGTGATGTCCATGTTCAGCGAGTCGACCACGGCGGTCTGCTCCTCGGTCGCAGTGGCCACCGACTGGTTCATCGAGTCGATCTCGCCGATGCGGTGGGTGACGCTGGCCAGGCGCTCGCCGGCGCGGTTGGCGATTTCCACGCTTTCCAGGCTGTAGCGCTGGCTTTCGGTCATGGTGTCCACGGCTTCGCGGGCGCCGACCTGCAGTTCTTCGATCATCTTCTGGATCTGCTGCGCCGACTCCTGGGCGCGGTGTGCCAGGTTGCGCACCTCGTCCGCCACCACGGCGAAGCCACGGCCAGCTTCACCGGCGCGGGCGGCCTCGATGGCGGCGTTCAGGGCCAGCAGGTTGGTCTGCTCGGAGATGCCCTTGATCACCTCCAGAATCTGCCCGATGTTCACCGTGCGGCTGTTCAGCGCTTCGATGTTGGCGCAGGCGGAGCTGATCTTGTCCGACAGCAGGTTCATTGCGCTGATGGTCTGCTCGACCACCTGACGCCCGTCACCGGCCTGGTGCGAGGCGTCGGTGGCGTGGTGCGAGGCATCGGCGGCGTTGCGCGCGATTTCCTGGGCGGCGGCGCCCAGCTGGTTGATCGCTGCGGCGACGCTGTTGGTGCGGTTGGATTGCTCGTCGGAGTTGCTCATGGACGAGTTGGAGGCATTCACCACCAGTTGCGAGACGTCGTGCAACTGGCGTGCGGTGGAAGCCACTTCGCGGATCGATTCGTGGATACGTTCGACGAAGCGGTTGAAGGCATTGCCCAGCACGCCGAACTCGTCGTTGCTGGCGACCTTCAGGCGCTTGGTCAGGTCGCCTTCGCCCTGGGCGATGTCCTGCATGGCTCGGCCCATGGTGGTCAGCGGCTGCATCAACACGCGGATCAGCATGCCCAGCAGGAGCAGGATGGCGACGATGGCAATCGCGGCAGCGACGATGGCCGAGGCGCGGAACTTGCTCAGCATGGAGTAGGCGGCGTCCTTGTCGATGGACAGGCCGATGTACCAGTTCACCGACGGCAGTCCCTTCACCTGGGTGAAGCTGAGGATGCGTTCGTGGCCGTTGAGTTCGGCCTCGCTGAAGCCGCTGCCGATCTTCGGCGTGTTCTGCGGGTAGACGTCCGCCAGCGTCTTCATGATCTGGTTCTTGTCCGGGTGCACGAGGATCTTGCCGTCGCCGCTGACCAGGAAGGCGTAGCCCATACCACTGAAGTCCAGCGAGTTGATGATCTCCACCAGGGTCTGCAGGCCGAGGTCGCCGCCGACCACGCCCAGGGTCTTGCCGCCGGCGCGCGCGGGGGTGGCGACGGTCATGATCAGTTGCTGGGTGGCTGCGTCGATGTAGGGTTCGGTCAGCGTGGTGCCGCCGGCCGCGACGGCATCCTTGTACCAGGGGCGGGTGCGCGGGTCGTAACCGTCAGGCATGGCGCTGTTGGGGCGCATGGTGAAGGTGCCGTCTTCCTGGCCCAGGTAGGTGAAGTTGAAGGTCTTGCGCAGGGTGTCCTGCTCCAGCAGGCCGGTCAGGTGCTCGGGCGAGCTGTCGCGGGCGAGGGTCTGGGCTGTGCTTTCGATCAGCAGCAGGCGGCCGCTCAGCCAGTTCTGGATGTTGCTGGCGCTGACGTCGCCCATCTCCCGCAGGTAATCCTCGAGGTCCTCGCGGATCGCATTGCGCTGCAGGTAGTCGTTGTAGAGGGTGAAGAGGGCGAATGCCGAGAAAACAACAAGAGAGGCGGCCAGGAGGATCTTATGGCTGAATTTCAGGCTCTTGATCATGCTGCGTCGAGTCCGGAGGTAGTGGGATGCCTGAGCGGCGTTGGTCCGGGCGACAGATCCGGTGTCGCCGCAGAACGTCCGTCCCCGTGGTGTGAAACGGACGGCGCCGGCGCGGCGGATAACCGTGCGGGCGTGGCCGGAACTCCCTTGTACCGGCGGTGACGACAGGCCCGGTTTGTTGGTTGGTATCAAAGGCCTTCACCCTTGATTTCGGCGTGCCCGGTGGAAGCTTGAGGGAGTCGGACGAACGGTAGGGGCGGCTCTGTGGCGGGTGTTTCATGGGTGATACAGGTCGACGCCGAGCCGAAACCAGAGAACAGGGGATGTTCGCGAGCCAGCTTGCTCCTGCAGGGAGCTGCGGTTTTACCTGGGAGCGAGCTTGCTCGCGAACAAAAAAGGCGCCAGAAGGCGCCTTTTTTATTGGCTGCGGCGATCAGATGCGGAAGCTGTCCACCAGCTGACGCAGGCGGCCGGCCTGGTTCTCCAGGTCGGCGCAGGCGCGCAGGGTGGCCTGCAGGTTTTCCACGCCTTCCTGGTTCAAGGTGTTGATCTCGGTGATGTCCATGTTCAGCGAGTCGACCACGGCGGTCTGTTCCTCGGTAGCGGTGGCGACCGACTGGTTCATCGAGTCGATCTCGCCGATGCGATGGGTCACGCTGGCCAGGCGCTCGCCCGCGCGGTTGGCGATCTCCACGCTCTCCAGGCTGTAGCGCTGGCTCTCGGTCATGGTGTCGACGGCTTCGCGGGCGCCGACCTGCAGCTCCTCGATCATCTTCTGGATTTCCTGCGCGGACTCCTGGGCGCGGTGCGCCAGGTTGCGCACTTCGTCCGCTACGACGGCGAAGCCACGACCGGCTTCACCGGCACGGGCGGCCTCGATGGCGGCGTTCAGGGCGAGCAGGTTGGTCTGCTCGGAGATGCCCTTGATCACCTCCAGAATCTGCCCGATGTTCACCGTGCGGCTGTTCAGCGCTTCGATGTTGGCGCAGGCGGAGCTGATTTTGTCGGACAGCAGGTTCATCGCGCTGATGGTCTGCTCGACCACCTGGCGACCGTCACCGGCCTGGTGCGAAGCGTCGGTAGCGTGGTGCGAGGCATCGGCGGCGTTGCGGGCGATTTCCTGGGCGGCGGCGCCCAGTTCGTTGATCGCCGCGGCCACGCTGTTGGTGCGGTTGGCCTGCTCGTCGGAGTTGCTCATCGAGGAGTTGGAGGCATTTACCACCAGCTGCGAGACGTCATGCAGGTTGCGCGCAGTGGAGGCCACTTCGCGGATCGATTCGTGGATACGTTCGACGAAGCGGTTGAAGGCGTTGGCCAGCACGCCGAATTCGTCGTTGCTGGCGACCTTCAGGCGCTTGGTCAGGTCGCCTTCGCCCTGGGCGATGTCCTGCATGGCGCGGCCCATGTCGGTCAGCGGCGCCATCAGCACGCGGATCAGCATGCCGAGCAGGAACAGGATGGCGACGATGGCGATGACAGTGGCGACGATGGCGGTGTTGCGGAAGTCGCTGAGCATCGCATAGGCAGAATCCTTGTTGAGCACCAGTGCGACGTACCAGGTCACGCCTGGCAGGCCCTTCACCGGCGTCATGGAGACCAGTTGGTCCTCGCCGTTGATGCTGACTTCCTGTACGCCCGGCTGCACCTTGGGTGCGCCCTGCTGGTAGACCTCGCCGAGGCTCTTGAAGATCAGGCTGCTGTCCGGGTGCAGGAGGATCTTGCCGGCATCGCTGACGAGGAAGGCGTAGCCGTCGCCATCGAACTTCAGCGAGTTGATGATCGCGGTGATGGTTTCCAGCTTCATGTCGCCGGCGGCCACGCCGACCAGCTGGCCGTTGCGCATGACCGGCATGGACATGGCGAGAATCTGCTCGTTGGTGCCGGCATCGAGGAAGGGCTCGGTGACGATCAGCCGGCCAGCGGCCACGGCGTCCTTGTACCAGCCGCGGGTGCGCGGGTCGTAGCCGTCGGGCATCGGCGCATAGGGGCGCATGGTGAACACGCCGCTGGCGGCCTCACCGAGGTAGACCGATTCGAAGTTCTTCTGGAACACCTGCTGCTCCAGCACGTGCTGGATGCGTTCGGGCGTCGGCTCGCCGTCGGCCAGTTGCGCCGCTTCCGCTTCCACCAGTTGGATGCGACCTTCCAGCCAGCTGTGGATGTTGCTGGCGGTCAGGCTGCCGACCTCGGAGAGGTAGGATTCGGTGTCGGAGTGGATGGCCTCGCGCTGGCGCAGATCGTTGAAGAAGATGAAACAGGCGAAGGCGAAGGTGACCACGAGGGAGGCTGCCAGGAGGATCTTCCTGGAGAAGGACAGCGAACGAAGCATCGGTAAAGCATCCTGCTGTAAAACGGGTTTGAGCAGGTTGTATCGGCAGGGGCGTGATGATCTTTAGAAGAAATTCGAGGGCAGAAAAACAAGTTCCCGCGCAAGGCGCGGGAACTTATGAATAGGGTGATTCAGGAGTTACTGTTATTTCGCTTTTGCAACTTCAGTCTGGATGGTGGTCATGATCGCACCCAGGTCGGTACCGATCAGCGCGGCGCCGGTGATAACTACCACCGAGATCAGGCCCGCGATCACCGCATATTCAATCGCTGTCGCCCCTTCCTTGTCAGCCGCGAATGCCTTGGCCATGCAGAACAGTTTCAGGGACAGGTTTTTTATTTTCAGTTCCATCGCGGGTGCTCCCTCGAATACCACCGGGGCGGCGCCCCGACTTCATCGTCAGGCTAGGCGTCGTATGGCTGAATGCAATTGTTCAAATAGCGCTAATACCAAAGTTATAACCCTCTCGGCATATAAATAATTGCAGGTCGTAAATTTAACCGGCGTGGTTGACGCTCTAAACACAGCTACTAGATTCAGCCATGGCACAACTGAAAACTGATTATGAGGAATGGTTCTTATCGAACTTCCTCGCCTGGCCGAAACAACAATAAAGGTCTGAAGGACAAACTCCGGTGCTGCCGGTAACGGACTTCTTACGACAAGGCCGCGGACCCTCCGGTCCGCATTTCCGAGATCGCCCAAGGATGTGGTCATGAATAGCAAGGTGCTGATGGTATTCGCCGGGCTGTTGCTGGTGTGCGCCGGTGTGGTGGGGTATCTCGGACTCAAGGTCGGCAAACCGGCCGCGCCGGTTGCCGGCGTGGTGCAGGAGGTGGCGCCGGCGGCAATGGCCGAAGCCGACAAGCTGCAGCGCACCGCCGTGGTGGTGGCCGCCCGTGACTTGCCTCCCCTGGCGGTGATCGGCAAGGACGATGTCAGCGTGGAAATGCTGCGAACCGCTCCCGCCGGCAGCTTCCCCAAGCCCGAAGCCGTGATCGGCCAGCGCGTCTGGGTCGCCGTTCCAGCGGGCAATATCCTTACCTCCGCCGTGACCGAACCGGGCGGCCCTCTGGCTCGTACCATCCGGCCGGACGAGCGCGCCATGGCGATTGCCGTGGACGAGGTCATCGGTGGCGGCGGTTTCGTGCTCCCCGGCGATTACGTCGACGTCATGCTCTTCGTCCAGGACCAGCAGAGCACCGAGCGCAGTCTCAGCGCCCAGGTGGTGCTGCCCGGCGTGCGGGTGCTGACCTACGGCGAGCAGATCGCCGTTTCCACCGACGGCCAGGCGCGCAACGCCGGCGATCCCAAGGACAAGACACCCAAACCGCCGCGCACTGCCGTGCTGGCAGTGCCCGCCGAAGCCGCCTCGCGCCTGATGCTCGCCAGTCAGGCCGGCTCCCTGCGCCTGGCAGTGCGCAGCAAGGACGAGAACCTCTACGAGAAGGAGCAGCAGGGCCGCTATATCCAGGCCTCCCTCGGCTCCGCTTCCAGCCAGCCGATCACCCTCGAACAACTCATCGGCAAGCCGCGCCAGGCGCCGGCCCCCGCCGTGCGCCAGGTTTCCGCGCCGCAGGTCGACGCCGGCGTGGTGGTCTACCGAGGCACCACCGTTACCCGTGAAGCACATTGAGCAAGGAGTGCATCGATGTCCAAGCGCTTCATCCTTCCCCTGGTTGCCCTGCTGGCCTGTGCCGTTCACTCCGCGGCGCAGGCCATCCCGAGCGCCTGCGCAGGCTTCGCTGACCAGCAACTGAATCTCGATGTCGAGCAGGGTGCGCAGCGTGACCAGCAACTGCCGGTGCCGATCAAGCGCCTGGCCATCGGCGATCCGAACATCGCCGACGTGCAGGTGCTGGACAAGCGCGACTTCCTCGTCACCGGCAAGGCCGAAGGCCTCACCAGCCTGCTGATCTGGACCGCCTGCAGCGACCAGCCGATGCGCACCGTAGTACGGGTTGGTGCGCGCGCCGTAGGCGACGTGGCGGGTGCAACCGGCGTTGGCGCCGGCAGCCTGCCCAACCAGGTGCAGACCGACATTCGATTCGTCGAAGTCAGTCGCAGCAAGCTCAAGCAGGCCAGCACCTCGCTGGTCCGGCGCGGCTCCAATACCTTCGTGCTGGGCTCGCCGGGCAGCCTGGGCAACCTCACTGTCGATCCCATTGGCAACCTGGACGGCACCTTCGGCAACGCCAATGGCGGCTTCAACATCATCTGGGGCGGTGGCAGCAGCAAGTGGCTGGGCTTCATCAATGCCCTGGAAGGCAGTGGCTTCGCCTACACCCTGGCGCGGCCCAGCCTGGTGGCCACCAGCGGGCAGACGGCATCGTTCCTGGCCGGCGGCGAGTTCCCGATCCCGGTGCCCAATGGCGATAACAACAACATCACCATCGAGTACAAGGAGTTCGGCGTGCGCCTGACCCTGACCCCGACGGTGATGAACGACAAGCGCATCGCCCTGAAGGTCGCACCGGAAGTCAGCGAGCTGGACTTCACCAGCGGCATCCGCACCAACGACATCGCCGTGCCCGCGCTGACCGTGCGGCGCACCGATACCAGCGTGATGCTCGCCGACGGCGAGAGCTTCGTGATCAGCGGGCTGATCAGCAGCAGCACCATCAGCAACATCGACAAGTTCCCCTTCCTCGGCAGTATCCCGGTGATCGGCGCGCTGTTCCGATCTTCGAACCTGGACAAGGACGACCGTGAACTGCTGATGATCGTCACCCCGCACCTGGTACAGCCGCTGGCCGTCAATGCCGCGCTGCCCAAGCTTCCTGGCGAAGGCCTGCGCGACTACGACCCGGGCTTTGGCGAGTTCTACTTCCTCGAGGACGGCCGCTTCGACAAGCGCAAGGCCAGCAGCGGGATGTCGCACTGATGGATACCTACGAAGCGTTGACCCGCCAGAGAGCGGGAGGCAAGGCAAAGCAAGGGAGCACGGGCATGAGTCAGACTTTCGTGGCGCTGGTCCAGCATCCCGGCGAGCAGGAGTGGCTGCAGAGCAGCCTGGCCGGCTGCGGGCAGGTCGTCCTGGCCAACAGCGGTACGCTGGAGGAGCTGCTGTCGCTGCTGGACGTCACCGGTGCGACGGTCCTGTTCACCAGCCTGAACAAGGCCAACCTGGTCTCCCAGGGCTCGCTGATCGAGGGGCTGGTCTCGGCGCGACCGCTGCTCTCGGTCGTCGCCGTGGGCGACGGTCTGGACAACCAGTTGGTGCTGGCCGCCATGCGCGCAGGAGCGCGGGACTTCGTCACCTATGGTGCCCGTGCCAGCGAGCTGAGCGGACTGGTCCGTCGTCTCGGCGGGCGCCTGCCCACGGTGCCGGTGAGCGCCACCCAGCAGGGCGAGCTGATCAGCCTGATCAGCGCCAGGCCCGACGCCGATGGTGCCTTCGTCGCCCTGCACCTGGCCCTGGCGCTGCAACGCCAGGCGGACCATCGCGTGCTGCTGGTGGACATCGGCCAACCCACCGGCGAGGCGCTGGCGATCCTCGGCATGGAACCGTCATTCACCTTCGCTGATGCGCTGCGCAATCTGCGCCGCCTGGACCAGACCCTGATCGACAGTGCTTTTGCCCGCCATGAATCCGGCCTGCGCGTGCTCAGCCTGTCGGACGAACCCGGCGTGCTGGAGCGCATCACCACCGCCGAGCTCTACCTGCTGCTGGGCAACCTGCGCAGTGCCTTCAGCCATATCCTGATCAACCTCACCGGCGTTGCCGAAGGTGAACTCAGCGGCCAGCTGCTGATGCAGGCCAACCGCGTGCTGTGGCTCGTGGACCAGAGCGTGCCATCGTGCAAGAAAGGACTGGAGCGCCTGCGCCGCCTGCGCGAACGCACGCCTGCGCTACCGCGTATCGAGCTGCTGATCGAGCGTTACTGGGCCTCGGTGCCACCGGACGCACCGGCGCTGGGCAAGATGTTCGGCCTGGAACTCTTCGGCGTGCTGCCGGCCTCGCCCGAAGCCCGCCTGCGTGCCAAGAACGTCGGCCAGAGCCTGTTCGACCTGGCTCCGCGCGACCCGCTGACGGTGAAGCTGCGCGACCTGGCGGAGGCGCTGGGCGCCGGCGTGGCCGAGAAGCGCGGATTGTTCAGCTGGATCGGCCGGGCGAAGGCCGCGCGCTCATGAGCCAGCACTACGGCGGTGGTCACGGCCGCCACGACCAGGACCTGCAGACGCTGAAGATGCGCCTGCACCGCTACATCATCGACGAGATCGACGAAGACGGCATGAACCTGCTGGAGGGCGCGCGGCCGGCGGTGGCGCAGTACGTCTCCGAGAAGGTCTGCGAGTACGCCTTGCGCCGCCAGCTGGCGATCTCCCGCTACGAGCTGGACCGCCTTGCCGAGGAGGTGGTGGACGAACTGACCGGCTTCGGTCCGCTGGAAATCCTCCTGCGCGATCCGGGCATCTCGGAAATCCTGGTCAACGGCCCGGACCGGGTGTTCATCGAGCACGAAGGCCGGCTGTACCAGAGCGACCTGCGCTTCATCGATGACCACCATGTGCAGCGGGTGATCCAGCGCATCCTCGCGCCCCTGGGGCGGCGCCTGGACGAGTCCAGCCCGATGGTGGACGCGCGCCTGCCCGATGGCAGCCGGGTCAACGCGATCATCCCGCCGGTGGCGCTGGACGGGCCCTGCCTGTCGATCCGCAAATTCAGCAAGGAGCTGCTCAAGAGTGCCGACCTGCTGGCCTACCAGAGCGTCGACGAAGCGATGCTGGCGTTCCTCCGCCAGGCGGTGGCGAGCCGCTGCAACATCCTCATCAGCGGCGGCACCGGCACTGGCAAGACCACGCTGCTCAACGTCATGAGCAGCTTCATCGACGAGCGCGAGCGCATCGTCACCATCGAGGATACCGCCGAGCTGCAACTGGGCCACGACCACGTGGTACGGCTGGAGACCCGTCCGCCGAATGCCGAAGGCTTCGGCGAAGTGACTGCCCGCGACCTGATCCGCAACGCCCTGCGGATGCGCCCGGACCGCATCATCCTCGGCGAGATCCGCGGCGTCGAAGTGCTCGACGTACTGCAGGCGATGAACACCGGTCACGATGGCTCGATGAGCACCGTGCACGCCAACTCCGCCATGGATTCGCTGCTGCGCCTGGAGATGCTGGTGGGGCTCACCGGGCAGCGCGTGCCGGAGCAGACCTTGAGGCAGATGCTCTGCTCGGCGCTGGACATCATCGTGCAGATCACCCGCCTGTCCAACGGCCGCCGCTGCGTCAGCGAAATCCTCGAAGTGCTGGAGGTGCGTGACGGTGTCTACGTCACCAACTCTCTGTTCAGCCTGGATCGGCGTGGCACCGGGCAATTCGTCCGCACGGCCCAGCCGGGCGGCATCAAGTTTCGCCAGGTGCTGCTGTGAGCGGCGCACTCTGGCTGGTCGTGGCCAGCCTGGCGCTGGCGGCGCTGGGCATGGGGCTGGCGGGCATGAGCTGGCGTGCGCGGCACCATGAGCTGGTGATGCGCCGCCTGAGCGGAGAGACTGTGGTTGCCGGAGGAGGGCGTGCCCGCAGCAGCCACTGGCTGGCGCGGCGCATGCGGCGTGCCGGCATCACCGACATGCGCGGCTGGGTACTGGGGGCCGTGGTGGTTTGCATTGTGCTGGGGCTGTTCGGGCAGCGCCTGGCCGGTCCGGTGGGGGCGCTTTGCGGCGTCGGGGTCGGCGTGCTCGGCTTCCATGCACTGCTCAATCTGCTGTACCGGCGTCGCCTGCAGAAAATGATCCGGCAGATGCCCAACTTCCTCGACCAGGTGGTACGCAGCCTGCACTCGGGGCGAACCCTGGGCGATGCCATCACCCAGGCGGTGAACGCGGCCGACGACCCGCTGCGGGAAATCTTCTCGCTGGTGAACAACCATGTGTTGCTGGGCATCAGTCTGCCAGAGGCACTGCAGGAGGTGGCAGAGCTCTACGACGTGGAAGAGCTGCACGTGCTCTCCCTCGGCGTGGCGGTGAACCACCGTTACGGCGGCAATACCACCGACCTGCTGGAAAACATCATCAAGGTCATCCACGAGCGGGAGAAACTCGGCCGCCAGCTGCGCGCCATGACCGGTGAAACCCGCATGAGCGCCCTGGTGCTGGCGCTGCTGCCGGTGAGCCTGGGCGGCTACATCCTGTTCAGCAATCCGGGCTACCTGATGAACATGTGGCACGACCACGGCGGCCGCCTGATGTTGCTGACTTCCCTGGGGTTGCAGGTGCTGGGGTGCTACACGCTCTGGCGCATGCTCAAGAGCATCTGAGGAGGCCGGCATGCCCCTGATGTACGGATTGATGGCGGTGATCCTTGCCCTGGCGGCGATCCTCCTGCTGCTCTCGCAGAGCCGCACGGCCGGTCGTGAACAGCGCCTGATCGAGCAGCGCCTGGGGGGCGATGCAACGCCGCACGGCGCGGGCCAGCGCATGGCGCGGGCGTTCGATCGGATGAGCGAGAGTGGCCTGGGTCGGCGCCTGCAGCTGCGCGATGAGGAAGTCCGGCTGCTGCTCAACCAGGCCGGCTGGTCCGGCAGTACGCCGCGGCGCATCTACCTGATGTCGATATTCCTGGTTCCCTTGCTGTTCGTGGCCATCGTACTGGTGGTCCTGGCCACGCCGGGGCACGCCCATACCTCGCCGCTGCTGCCATTGTCCTTCGCTGCCGGGATCGGCTTCCTGCTGCCCAAGCGGGTGCTGGCCTACTTCGCCGGCAAGCGCCGTCAGCGTCTGGCGGACGAGGTGATCCTGTTCATCCAGCTGATCCGCATCCTTTTCGACTCCGGTCTCACGGTGGAGCAGAGCCTGAGGGTCGTCAGCCGGGAAGGGCGGAGCATCGTGCCGGTGCTGGTCGAAGAGCTCGACGGTGTGCTGGCGCATGCCGAAAGCGGCCTGGACCTGGCGGATGAGCTGGAGCTGCTTAGCAAGCGCCTGGCGGTGGGGGAACTGAGCGACTGCTGCAACGTGCTGCGCCAGATGCTGCGCCAGGGCGGCAGTGCTCGCGGGTCGCTGCTGACGCTCAAGCAATTGTTCGAGGATCGCCGCCTGACCGGCCTGCAGGAAAAGGTCAGCAAGATGTCGGCGAAGATGAGCCTGGTGATGATGACGCTGCTGTTTCCGGCGCTGCTGATCATCCTCGCCGGGCCCGGCTTCCTCGCGATCACCAAGGCCCTGGGGAGAATGGGATGAGAAACGCGTGCTTGATCGGCCTGCTGGGCCTGACCCTCGGCGGTTGCGCCAACTTCGACAGCCTGGGGGGCGGGCCGAGCGTCGGGCAGAACTGCGACGAGAAGCTCGGCCAGGCGGTGGAGCTGCAGCTCAACCTGGCCCGCGAGATGCTGGACAACGGCCGCGCCCACGCCGCCCTGGCCAACCTGGAAACCCTGCCGCCGAACTCCCTGGAAGTGCGCGAAAGCAAGGCGCTGGCCCTGCGCCGTATCGGTGATCCCAAGGCGCGCATCGTCTACGAAGGACTGCTGGGCACTTGCAAGTCCGCCGAGGCCCATCATGGCCTGGGCCAGATCGCCATGCGCGGCGGCAATACCGTGGAAGCCGAGCGCGAGCTGCGTGAAGCGGCGCGCCTGCAGCCCACCGACAGCGCGCTGCGCAACGACCTGGGTTACGTCCTGCTGCGGCGCGGTGAGCTGGAGAAGGCGCGCTTCGAGTTCATCACCGCCATGGAACTGAACGAACACGACAAGCTGCCGGCCACCAACCTGCTCAGCGTCATGTTCATCCAGGGCGAGAACAGCGAGGCCAGCCGGTTGATCCAGAGTGTCGGGCTGTCCGCCGATCAGGTCCGCGCGGCCCAGGACCAGGCGAGGGACCTGCGCCCGGCAAGCCCCGCCAGCCCGGCCAGCCAGCCGGCGGTGCAGGCCGAAAGCGTGAGTTACGTGGACGATGCGGTGGAAGAGGCGCACCCCGCGCTGGTCGAGTCGACTCCGGCGGTGGCGCGGGACGCCAAGCTGCTGGTCAAGGCCCGCTGAGGTGGGCAGGGAGGGAAGGATGAAGACATGGATTCTGGCCGGCGCACTGCTGGCGACGCCGATGCTGGCCCAGGCGGTGGAGACCACCCACACCGAAGCCGGCACCACCGCTCGTGACCAGCAGGAAGTGCTGACCTGGCTGGACCTGCAGAGCAGCGGCAAGGCCGCCTCGGCCCACCGACAGAGCGCCACACCGGCCGAGCGCGATCGCGCCTACCAGCGCTACCTGAAGAGCTATACCCACGAGATTCCCGAGTACCTGCTCGACGACAACAACGGCTTCAGCACCGACAAGAACTGATCCCTTCCGGAGGCTGCCATGGGACGTGAAAGGCAGCGAGGCGCAATCGGCGTCATGGCGGCGGGAACGCTGCTGCTGGCGCTGATCTGCCTGGCCCTGGTGATCGACACCGGGCGCCTGTACTTCGAACAACGCAAGCTGCAGCGTGTGGCGGACATGGCGGCGCTGGAAGCCGCCACCCAGGGCGGTATGTGCGGCTCGCAGCTGGCCGCCGACATTCAGGGCTATGTCACCGCCAGCGCGGCGAAGAACGGCTTCGTGCCCGGCACCGGCGACACCCTGGTGGGGACGCTGGGCAGTGTCAGCTTTTCTGCCGGTTACGGCAGTGCCGATTCCCAGCGGGTTTTCAGCGCTGGCGGCAACCTGGCGGATTCCGTTCGCGTGCAGGCTACCCACAGCGTTCCCTCCAGCCTGGTGCTCAACGTCGCCAGTCTGTTCAGCGGTGCCTCGAGCACTACGGTGATCAGTGCCCAGGCCGTGGCACGGCGCTCGGCGATGGCGGGAATCTCCGCGGGTAGCGGTGTGCTGAGCCTGGATTCGAGCAACTCGCCGTTGCTCAATGCCCTGCTCGGCGGGCTGCTGGGCACCAACCTCAACCTGGACGTGGTGACCTACCAGGGCATCGCCGGGGCCAACGTCTCGCTGCTCGCCCTGAGCCAGCAGCTCAAGGCCGCCGGGGTGAACCTCGAACTGGGCAAGATCGACAGCCTGCTGGGCGCCAACGTCACCGCTGCGCAGTTGCTCCAGGCCATGGTCAACGCGGCGGACTCCTCACAACTGGCCGGGGTGAATACGGCGCTGCTGCGTACGGCGCTGGCCACCATCAACGTGCCGACGGCGCAGCTGACGCTGGGGCAGATTCTCAGCGTGGTGGCGCCGGACAGTGTGCGCGATACGGCATTGAATGCGGGAGTGAATCTGTTCGACCTGCTGATGGCGACGGCGTTGGTAGCGAACCAGAAGCATGCGGTGGCAGTGCCTGCGCAGAAACTTTCCATTCCGGGCCTGGCCACCCAGACGCTCAGTCTGTCGGTTATCTCGCCGCCACAGATCGCCATCGGCTATCCCGGCAAGAACAGCGACGGCACCTGGCGGACGCAGGCCACGTCGACGCAGATAAGCCTCACGGCTGCGGTGCATGTCGATCTGCTGAATCTGAATCTGGTGACGACCGACGTGGCGTTGCAAGTCGACGTCGCCAAGGGCACTGCGGCGCTGGAGAGCATCAATTGTGGCGGGGTAGGGAAGCCGGTGGAGGTCGATATCCAGGCCAAGCCCGGGATCGCCAATCTGACCTTGAACGCCAGCGTCGGCCTGTTCCCCGGTGCGGATGACAAGCTCAAGCTGGTCAACCTGAGCAATGGCAATCAGGCGACTTCGTTCGCTGCCGGCGGAGAACAGCAGATAAAGTTCAACGTGGCATCGCCCGCTGATCTGCCCAGCGCCGCCAAGCGCGTGCAGAGTCCTCTGGGGGCGTCGTTGGCCGCCGGTGTTGCGGATCTGGCGAAGAATCTCAAGGTCACTGTCACCTTGCCCCCCAGCCTGACTTGCGACCTTCCGCTGGTGGGGTGGTTGCTGTGCCCGCTGGGGCAGTTGGTCAACAGCGTCTCGAGCACACTGATCAATTCCGCGCTGGGAATCGGTAACTTGCTGACGGGTGCCTTGTCGAGCGTCGTGAATCTGCTGGCGACCACTCTGGTCGATCCGCTGCTCAAGCTCCTGGGCATCCAGACCGGCATCCTCGACGTGCGCCTGATCGACCTCCAGACCGGCGGCGCGGAGCTGCTGATCTGAAGGCCGGAGGAGGTGGCGGCGGGCTCAGTGCACCGCGCTGCTCTGCGAGGCGCTGGGGGAGATGGCGAGGGCGAGCTGGGTGCGGTTGTGCATGTGCATCAGCCGCAGCACCTGGGAGACATAGAGCTTCACGGTGTTCTCGGTGATCCCCAGGTCATAGGCGATCTGGTAGTTGGTCAGCCCCTTGCTCACCAGGCGCGCCACTGCCTGCTGGCGCGGCGAGAGTTTGTTGAACAGCGGGTTGTTCACCACCGGCGTCATCTGCTCGGCGTTGCTCGGTGCTGCGCTGGCCGCAGGCTCGGGCTGTTCCTGCTTGAGCACGCTGCTGCTGGCCGGTTGGCCGCCGCCATGGACCTCGTACTTGATCTTGTGGATATCCCGCGAGATCGAGTTGAGCGATTCGGCGAGGTACTCCAGGCGCTGGTTCACATGGCTCAGGCTGAGCTGGCTGCGGATGCGCTCATGCAGGCGCGCCTCCAGGCGTTCCAGGCCCTTGAGCAGGTCCATCGGCGCCACTGGCTTCTGGTAGTAATCGGCGACGCCGACGCGCATGGCCTCGATCACTTCCTGGCTGCCTTGCTGGCCGGTGAGGATGATGGTCTCGAAGAACCGCGTCGCACCGGCCACATCCTTGAGCGCCTCGACCACGCGGATGCCGTTGTCGCGACCCAGACCCAGGTCGCAGATCACCAGGCCGATCGAGGCGTCATCGCGGAATTTCTGCAGGGCGCTGTCCTTGCTGTCGCTGACCACGCAGCGGTAGCCGCTGTTCTCCAGCAGTTCGGAAAGCTCCGCAGTGACCTGAGGCTCGTCATCGATGACCAGCACGCTGAAACGGCGATTGGCCGTTTTTTCCATGACTGCACGCTCCTTGAAAGATTACTTCCATTATTTTTATCGTCCGGCCGTTCAATTACCGTAGCCGGATCGTCCCATCAGGCGATGGGTGGTATTAACCCTTAGCATATAGTCGTTAAGTTTGGACTCTGCCAATTGTCGGAATCATTTTTATTTGAGGAGCGACAGGGTCGTCAGAAGACCGGCGAACAGTGCGAAGATGAAGGGAAATGACTTGAATCTTGACGGTTGCAGTTTGGTTAATTGCGATTTGCAATTAGCCGGTACTTTATCCGAATCAATCAAAAGTTTGCTGGCGAACATCAGCACCACACAGAACAGGCAGGCCAGCGCCAGGGTGTAGAGCACCGTCAGCGGGTCGCTGGCCAGGCCCAGGGCGATCAGTATTTTCACGTCGGCGGCGCCCAGCTTCCCCAGCCAGTAACCCGGCACGCTGAGCAGCGCCGCCAGCAACGCGGCGACCCCCGCGGCAAGCGGCGCATAGCCTGTCAGCGTATGGCCCGTGACCAGCAGGAACAGCAGGGCCGCCAGCGCCCCGCCCAGCGTCAGCCAGTTGCTGACCCGCAGCCGGGTGAGGTCCTGGCTGGCACAGACGGCGAACCAGCCCAGCAGGCAGAGTTTGAACAGCATCGAGAATGTCCTTATCCCGGCACGGCGACTTCGAAGCAGGTTAGTGGAGTTTTAAGGTATCCCCCACTTCAGCGCCATATTGCAATTGAAGCCATGGGTAATCGAGTTTGGCTCGCAAGGTTATTCCGATAGGCCATGAGGGCGAATCCTGGAAGAGCGCCTAGTATTGCTGGAGAACGGTGTTTATCCGACGGCGAGTATCTTCAGTAAAGTTCCGCTGTGCCGACAAGTTGAACGATCATTCAAGTTGCAAGTTGGTCCGGGAGTATTTCGCATGAACGGAGTCGGCGGGCGTGGCACTCAACGAGGCGCGGTGGCTATCGAGTTCGCCGCCGTATTCGTCCTGTTCTTCGCAGTTCTCTACGGACTGCTCGGTTATTGCGTGCCCCTGCTGATGCTGCAGTCGTTCAACGATGCGGCTGCGGCGGGGGCGCGAGTGGCCGTCTCGGTGAACCCCCAGGCACCGGGCGGCTACAACGCCGCGCTCAAGGCTGCCGTGGACAGCGCCGTGACCGAGCGCCTGAGCTGGATGCCGGCGAGCTGGCGCAACGGCTGCTACGGCGGGCAATTCATGGCCACGCCCACCACGGAGTCTGTTTCGGGTCGTGACTACACCCGCGTGCAGGTGTGCGTCAGTTACCCCTACGCCACCTCGCCCATCGTCCCGCTGCTGACCCTGCCGGGAATCGGCACGGTACCGCGCCTGCCCGACGTGCTCAGCGGCACCGCCAGCGTCCTGCTCTGAGGTACTGGATGTTCGATTTCTGGCGCTCCAGGCCTCGCGGCCAGCATGAGATGAATGACAACCCGGTGCCGAGCCGGCCACTGGCGGCACGCAGACGTCCGGCACTGCCGGTGGAAGAACTGACCGAGCCCGTAGTGACCGGCCACTGGGACCTGTGGCTGGAGCTGGACAGCCGCGATCGCGTCATCGCCCGTGGCGGCAGCCAGGCGCACCGTCTGCTCCCGCCGGTGCCGGGCAACGGCGACCTGCCTGGGCTGGGTGACTATCTGGACCGGCGCATTCCCGGTGGCATGCAGGTGTCCAGTCTGCGCGGGGGTGAACGGCTGGACCTGGTGCTGCGCAGCACCGGCGACCTGCCGCTGGTCTGCCGCTTCCAGGCGGTCCTGCAGGCCAACGAGCACTGCCTGCTGCTGGGCACGGACATCTCCGACCTGAACTGGCAGTCCGACAGCCAGCAACACAAGCTGCAATGCCTGAACCTCAGCAAACTGCTGCTGGCGCGCCTGCGCCACAGCTCGCAACGCCGCCTCGGCGAGGCCGTCGGTGAAGTGCTGGAGGCGTTCTGCAGCAACTTCCACATGCGTAGCATGGCCCTGTTGCTGGAAGCGCCGGACCAGAGCCTGCGGGTCTTTGCCTGCTACGTACAGCCCGGTTTCGACAGCCTGCTACGGGAAAACCTGGCCCTGCCCGGCGATGAACTGCGGGCCGCCAGCGGTGCCTGCCTGCTGGGGGCCGATGACAACCCATCGGAGCTGCTGCGTACCTTGTGCTGCGCCCAGCTCTACCTGATTCCGGCCCCTGTGCGCGGTGGGCGGCTGGCCGGGTTGCTGGCCGAACCGATGGAGCATGGCGCCAGCTGGCCGGGGCTGGCGCCGAGCGACTGGCAGTACCTGGCGGAGATTCTCACCAATCTCGTTCACGAACGCACCGAACTGCACAGCCTGCGCGACAGCAGCCGGCGCCTGAATCTGCTGCAGGACATGGTGGGCGGTGGCTGGTGGCGCTTGCGCGTCGACGAGGGCCTGTTCGAACTGTCACCAGCGGTGGCGGCGAGCCTGGGGTTGCCCGCCGGGCAACTGCAGCTGGCGTTGACCGACCTGCTGAGCCAGTTGCACCCCGCCGACGCCGACGAACTCAGCCTGCGCCTGCGCAACCTGCAACCGGGTGGGCGGCTGGTCCAGGACCTGCGCCTGCGCGGTGCTTCTTCCGCTCAGACGCGGCGCTGGCTGCGCCTGCAGGGCCGGCGCCAGGCCCGCGCTGGCGACCAGCTGATGGACGGCGTGCTGCTGGATATCAGTGAAGGCAAGTTGCAGGAAGATCAGGCGCTGGCCGCCCACGCGCGGCTGCGCAACCTGATCGATAGCGCGCCTGTGGTGATCTACGTGCAGCGCGTGGAGGAGGGGCACCTGATCCCCGAGTTCTACAGCGAGAGCGCCGGCAACCTGCTCGGCCTCGACCTGCAGGGCCAGAACTGGCAGGCGCTGGCCGAGCGGGTGCACCCCGAAGACCTGGAGACTTTTCTCGATCGTGGCCGCGAGCTGCTGCGCGAAGGCCGCGTGCGCACCGAGTACCGCCTGTGCGACAGCGCTGGAGAGTGGCACTGGCTGTACGACGAGGCCAAGCTGCTGCGCGACATCCAGGGCATCCCGCAGGAGGCCGTCGGCCTCTGGCTGGATGTCACCGAGCAGCACCTGGCCGCACTGCAGATCGCCGAGAGCGAGGAGCGCTATCGCGTGCTGGTCGAGGACTCCCCGGCGCTGATCTGCCGCTATGACCCCGGCCTGCAGCTGACCTTCATCAACCACACCTTTGCCCAGGTGCTCGGTGAACCGGTGGACGCGCTGCTCGGTCGGCGGCTCGACGAGTGGCTCTCGGAGCAGGATTGCAGCGCCCTGCGCGCGCGCCTGGTGGGCGGCGGCAAGGGGGCGATGGACGATTCCTGGGAGTTGCGCTTCTGCCTCCCCGGCCAGCGCAACCTCTGGCTGATCTGGTCGGACCGGCCGTTGCTGGATGCCGAGGGGCGGCTGGTGGAAATCCAGGCCGTGGGCCGCGACAACACCGCCGTGCGCCACGCCCAGCAGCAGCTGGCCCAGGGCGCGAAGATGGCCAGCCTGGGCGAGATGGTCAGCAGCATGGCGCATGAGATGAAGCAGCCGCTGCACGTCATGCGCATGTCCCTGTACAACGCCCGGCAGAAGCTGGGCGAGCCCGAATACCTGAAGGAAAAGCTCGAGCGTGCGGACGCGCAGATCGACCGGCTTTCGCGGGTGATCAGCCACATGGGGGTGTTCAGTCGCAAGTCGGAGCTGGAGGCCGCGCCCTTCGATCCCTACGACGCCTGCGAAGGCGCCGTTGCCTTGCTGGGCGAGAGCCTCACGCAGCAGGGCATCACCCTGGAATGCCGGCCGCCGGCGCAACGGGTGGTGGTGCGTGGCTATGCCGACCAGTTGGAGCAGGTGCTGATCAACCTGCTGGCCAACGCTCGTGACGCTCTGTTGGGACGAGGAGAAGAGGGCGCGCGCTGGGTCGGCGTGTCGCAGGAACCCTGCACGGACCCCGGCTGGGTGGAGCTGCATGTGCGTGACAATGCTGGCGGCATCGACCCGGCGGTGATCGA
The DNA here is from genome assembly GCF_014852215.1 of Pseudomonas sp. PDM19. Lineage (NCBI taxonomy): Bacteria > Pseudomonadati > Pseudomonadota > Gammaproteobacteria > Pseudomonadales > Pseudomonadaceae > Pseudomonas > Pseudomonas sp. PDM19. Next base: position 628,251 of record NZ_JACVBG010000003.1, read on the forward strand.
GCGCATCTTCGAGGCCTTCTTCACCACCAAGCCCATCGGCAAGGGCACGGGGCTGGGACTGTCGGTGAGCCACGACCTGATCCGCAACATGGGCGGCAGCCTGTCTGTGGATAACTTCAAGGGCGGCGCGCGTTTCGTCATCCGCCTGCCGAGGCAGGCCATGACGGTTTGAGCGTCCGGAAATGAAAAACGCCTGCATCTGCAGGCGTTTTTCGTGGTGCGCGGCGCGGGATCAGCCGATGAAGCGCGAGGACAGCCAGAACAGGCCGGCGGACAGCGCGATCGACACCGGCAGGGTCAGCACCCAGGCCATGAGGATGTTGCGGATCGTGCTGCCTTGCAGGCCGCTGCGGTTCGCCACCATGGTGCCCGCCACGCCCGAGGACAACACGTGGGTCGTGGACACCGGCAGGCTGTAGATGTTGGCCATGCCGATGGCGGCGGTCGCGGTGAGCTGGGCAGCGATGCCCTGGGCATAGGTCATGCCCTGCTTGCCGATCTTCTCGCCGACGGTGAGCACCACGCGCTTCCAGCCGACCATGGTGCCGATGCCCAGGGCCAGGGCCACCGCGATAATCACCCAGAAGGGCGCGTATTCGGTGGTGCTGGTCAGGTCCTTGCGCAGCTTCTCGAGGTCCGCCTTCTCGCGGGACGGCAGCTCGGACAGCTTGCCGACCTTCTTCGCGGTGTCGTCCAGGCACAGCAGGTAGCGGCGCACCTGGACGCGCTCGTCGTCGTTCAGGTCGTTGTAGCTGGAGACGCCGTGCAGGTCACTCAGCAGGCCCTTGAGGGTCGCTTCGGTCTGCTTCGGCTCGCAGCGGTACAGGTCAGGCATGTCCGCGTCGCCGGCCTTGCCCAGTGCGAGCATCTCGCCGAGGGTGTCGGAGTGGCGGTTGTAGAACTGCTGCAGGTGGATGGCGGCGTCGCGGGTGCGTTCGATCTGGTAGGTGGTGCTGTTCAGGTCGAGGACGAACTTCGCCGGGACGATGCCGATCAGCACCAGCATGATCAGGCCGATGCCCTTCTGGCCGTCGTTGGAGCCGTGCACGAAGCTTACGGTCATGGCCGAGATCACCAGCACCAGGCGGTTCCAGAACGGCGGGTGCTTCTTCTCGTCGACGTCGCGGCGGGTTTCCGGGGTCTTGTGCATCTTCGACAGCGGGTACAGCCACTTCAGGCCGATCAGCAGGGCGCCGGCGACGATGAAGCCGGCCAGCGGCGAGAAGATCAGCGACAGGCCGATGTCGATGGCCTTGCCCCAGTTGATCCCGTCGGCCACCGGTACGCCGTTGATCAGCGCATTCGCCAGGCCAACGCCGAGGATCGAGCCGATCAGGGTGTGCGAGCTGGAAGCAGGGATACCGAAGTACCAGGTGCCCAGGTTCCAGGTGATGGCCGCGGCGAGCAGCGAGAACACCATGGCCAGACCGTGGCCGGTGTTCACATTGATCAGCAGCTCCACCGGCAGCAGGTGGACGATCGCGTAGGCGACGCCGACGCCACCGAGCAACACGCCGAGGAAGTTGAAGATGCCGGAGAGGATCACCGCGCGGTACGGGGACATGGCCTTGGTGTAGATGACCGTGGCCACCGCGTTGGCGGTGTCGTGGAAGCCGTTGATGAACTCGAACGCCAGGACGAATGTGAGTGCCAGCACCAGGCTGATACCCACCCAGAGATCGAGTCCGCTGAAGAGATCGAACATGAAAATTCTATGACCGGTCGGAGACGGGGCGGCGATTATGCCAGAAGCTTGGAGCACCGTATTTAGCCTGGAACGGTTTCTCCAATTTGCGCGACGCCTCGTCGCACGGCGCTTTCAGGCAGGGTGGAAAAAGTTTGCAATGCTTCCACGCGGGCCGCCGGCCCATCGGATGAGTGTTTGCAGGCCAACTGGCGGGCTCCCCCACGGAGCGCTGCTCGCCCATCGCATCAAGACTTTCCCACAACAGATTCGGGTGGGTCTTTCAGTCTGGGGCCGTACCTGCGCTTTAAACGGAAGCGCCTTCCTGATCCTTTTTCTGTCGTTCTTCTTCGATTCTTTCCAGTTCCCGGTCGAAGGCCTTGTCCTGCACGCTGGGTCGCTTGCGCCAGGGTTTCTTGCCGGGTTCGGGCTGGGCGGCATAAAGGGTCACTTCGCCGCCCTGTTCATCCTTGAAACGTTGCTCCTGGCGCTCCAGTTCCGCGCGCAGTTCGTCTTTGGTCACGATGGTTCCTGATGACTTGAAGCTGATGACTTGAAGAGGGTGACTGGCAGCTGACGGCGATGGGCCTTTCGCTGGCTGTCGACGTCCCGCCCGGGCGATGCCCTGGAAGTGTAGACGCTCAGCCTGTACTGGCGTGCCGGCTGCAAAACCGGCGCGGATTATAACCTTTCGCGGGGGGAGGCCGGACGGGGATCGCCGACGGACGGTTTCAGCCCGCTGCTGGCGCGGGCTGAACTCACCTCAGCCGGTGCGGCTGAGGTTCAGTTCACCGATCTTTTCCAGGCGGGCGCGGACAATGTTGCGGCTGATGCCCAGCAAGCGGCCGGTCTGCAGCTGGTTGCCATGGCAGAAGTGGTAGGCGGTGCGGAACAGCACTTCCTCGACGTGCTCGTAGAGGTCGGGCTTGTTGCTTTCGAACAGATCCAGCAGCGCCTGCTCCAGGGTGGCCTCGACGCGGGGCGCCAGGGCGTGGGGGAAGGTTTCGTGGCGCAGCGAGTCGTGGCGTGGCGCGGACGGCAGCTCGGCGAGTTGCAGGTCGCCTGGCTGCACCTGCTGATTGCGGCACACCAGCAGGGCGTGGTGGATGGCGTTCTCCAGCTCGCGGATATTGCCCGGCCAGGTGTGACCCAGCAGCTTGCGTTCGGCCTCGGGGCTCAGGGATGCGCGGTTGTAGCCCAGGCGCTGGCAGTGCTCTTCGAGGAAGAACTCGGCCAGCGGCAGGATGTCGCCGGGACGCTCGCGCAGCGGGGGCAGGCGAATGGTGGCGACGTGCAGGCGATAGAACAGGTCCTCGCGGAAATGCCCGGCCACCACAGCGTCGGCCAGGTTGACGTTGGTGGCGGCGACCACCCGCACGTTGATCGGCACCGGTGTCCGCGAGCCCAGGCGTACCACCTCGCGCTCCTGCAGCACGCGCAACAGTTTCACCTGCATGTTCAGCGGCAGGTCACCGATCTCGTCGAGGAACAGGGTGCCGCCATTGGCCGACTCGAACCAACCGGCCTTGCTGGTTGTGGCGCCGGTGTAGGCGCCTTTCTCGTGGCCGAACAGCTCGCTCTCCACCAGTGTCTCGGAGAACGCACCGCAGTTCACCGCCACGAAGGGCGCGCCGCTGCGGCGGCTGAGCTTGTGGATATGTCGCGCGACCAGCTCCTTGCCGGTACCGGTCTCGCCGATGATCAATGCGTTGGCCTCGCTCGGGGCCAGGCGCTCGATGCGGTTGAGCAGCTCCTGCGAGCGCGGGTCCTTGAACACCAGCACCGTGGCGCGGACCGACTTGGTTTGCTCGCGGGCATTGGGAAGGGTCAACAGCGACATGGCAGGTTCCTGGTGTACCGAATGGGTGGCAGCGCCATACTGCGGTATTTTTGATATTTCAAAAAATTATCAATTCGAATTTATATATAACTGGTTTTCTTTTTCGCCTCGCGCAAGCCATCACGGGCCGCGCGGGATGAAGTGCAGCATCGCGGCGCAGCCCTCGCGAATGCTGGGCTGCGAGCTACGCTCAGAGTGGCAATTCCATCCTGGGAGACCACTCCATGACCACCGTTCGGATTCCGCTGCTCGTCCTGGCTCTGCTTTTTTCGGCGCAAGGCTTTGCCGCCACCGCCGCGCAGACCGCGCAGCAGGAGAAGATGAAAACCTGTAACGCCGATGCCACCACCAAGGCGCTCAAGGGTGATGAGCGCAAGGCGTTCATGAGCACCTGCCTGAAGGCTGGCGGGGGCGAAACCAAGGCGACGACGGCGCAGCAGGAAAAGATGAAGACCTGCAACGCCGATGCGACGAAGAAGGCGCTCAAGGGTGATGAACGCAAGGCGTTCATGAGCACCTGTCTGAAGAAGTGAGGATGGAGCGCGGCAGGGCCGCGCGGGACACGAAAAAGGGCAGCCGTGGCTGCCCTTTTCATTGGGTCTTTTTCACCGGTCCGCCATTACAGGCCCGAGAAGACCAGCCAGGCCGCGGCCAGGGCGTAGAGGACGATCACCGCATCCATGCGCAGCGCAGGCGGGAGTCGCCGCACGAGGTTCATTTCTTGGCCACCGCGGACCAGAAGCCCTGGGCATTGCGGAAGGGCTGCCGTGCCATCTGTTCGGGACGGGTGATGCCATCGGCACGCAGGGCGTTGACGAGGGCGGAAAAGGACTTGGCGCTGTAGCTCATGATCGGGCTCCCGATGCTTTCTCTCCTTGGGGTGGAGCTATGAAAACACCCGGGCCACTATCGACGGAAATGGATCGTCTTAAGGGTGACCATCGATGAAATTGATGGAAGGCCAGGTCAGTTCCAGCTGGCTCCTGAAATGCCGCGCCTCGCCGGTGAGCGGGTCGATGAACTCCAGTTGCCGGGCCAGCAGCTTCAGCGGCTTGTCGAAGTCTTCCGGTGGCCGCTCGCCGCGTGGTGGCAGCGTCGGGTAGAGCGGGTCGAAGCACAGCGCCGCGCCCAGGCCCGACATGTGCACGCGCAACTGGTGACGTTTGCCGGACACCGGATGCAATCCATAGCGCCACAGCTCGCCGCGCTGCTCCAGCACCTCGATGCGCGTTTCGCTGTTGGGCTCACCGTCCACTTCCTGCATGCGGATGAAGGGATCGCCCTCGACCATCCGCGAGCGATGCACCAGCGGGAACGCCCGTTGCGGCAGCGCCGGGGCGATGGCTTCGTACAGCTTGTCGATTCGCCGCTCGCGGAACAGCGCCTGGTAGGCATCGCGGTTGGTCGGGTTGGCGGAGAACAGCACCAGCCCGGCGGTGAGCCGGTCGATGCGGTGCAGCGGCACCAGCTGCGGGTTGTCCAGGCGCCTGGTGAGGCGGGCGAGAAGGGTTTCCTCGACGTACTGCCCGGCGGGCGTCACCGGCAGGAAGTGCGGCTTGTCCGCCACCACCAGGTGTTCGTCGGCATACAGGATGCTCTCCTGGAAGGGGATCGGCGTTTCCTGCGGCACCTCGCGGAAGTAATGGATGCGCAGTGCTTCGCGGTAAGGATGCTCGGGCCCGATGGGCTGGCCGTCGTTGTCCAGCACCTTGCCGCGCGCCATGCGGTCCAGCCAGGTGTCGCGGCTGATCGCCGGGAAGCGCGCGCACAAGCAGTCGAGCACCGTCGTCCAGGGGCCGGCGGGCAGGTGCAGGATGCTGGCGCGTTGCTGGGCGGTGGAGAAGCGGGAGCTGGACATGCAGGCAGGCGACCGGGTTCGACAGGCTGCGCATTAGGCCGCAGCGGCGTGGCGGCCGTCAAAGCCGCCACGACTTCCGGTCTTTTAATGGGCCGTCCTCAGGCGGGAATCGGGTTGATCTCCACGGTGATGTGCGCCAGTTCTTCGTGGACCTGCAGGCGCTGGCGCACCAGCTCGGGCGTCAGGCCGCCGCTGCTGGCGAGGCTGAGGATGCAGGCGTAGCGCGACTTGCCCACGCGCCACAGGTGCAGGTCGGTGATGCGCGCCGGATTGGGCAGCTCGGCGACCACCTCGCGGATTTCCTCCACCACCGGGTCGTTCATCTCTGCATCCAGCAGCACCCGGCCGCTCTGCTTGAGCAGGCCGACCGACCAGACGGCCACCAGCACGGCGCCGACCATGCCCATCAGCGGGTCGAGCCAGGCGGCGCCCCAGATCAGGCCGCCGATCAGGGCGATGATCGCCGCCACCGAGGTGGCGGCGTCGGCCAGCACGTGGAGATAGGCCGCGCGCAGGTTCAGGTCGTGACCATGGGCGTGATGGTCATGGCCGTGGTGATGGTCATGACCATGATGATGATCGTGGCCATGGTGATGGTGCTCGCCGCGCAGCAGCCAGGCGCAGGCCAGGTTCACCAGCAGGCCGATGACCGCGATGGCGATGGCCTGCTGGTAATGGATCGGTGAAGGGGAGAGCAGCCGTGCGACGGACTCGAACATCATCAGCGCCGCCACGCCCAGCAACAGGATGGCGCTGGTGTAGCTGGCGAGAATCTCGATCTTGAAGGTACCGAAGGCGAAGCGCGCGTCGCCCTTGAAGCGCCGCGCCGCCACGTAGGCGAAGAACGCCAGCCCCAGCGCCAGGGCGTGGGAACTCATGTGCCAGCCGTCGGCGAGCAGCGCCATGGAGTTGAAGATCCAGCCGCCGGCGATCTCCACCACCATCATCACGACGGTCAGCAGCGCGGCGCGCAGGGTGTTGCGTTCGGCCAGGGGATTGCCTTCGTGGAACTGGTGGTCGTGGCGACCGTCTTGCGGGTGGGCGGCGTGCTGCATGATGATGGTCCACAGAATCAGTCTCGATACTATACCCCAGTATACCTTTGGAGTTTTGACGTGGGACATACCATCAAGGACCAGAAGAAGTTGCTGACCCGGGTGCGGCGCATCAAGGGCCAGGGCGAAGCACTGGAACGGGCGCTGGAGGCGGGTAGCGAATGTGCAGCGATCCTGCAGCAGATCGCCGCCATCCGTGGCGCGGTGAACGGCCTGATGGCCGAGGTGCTCGAAGGCCATCTGCGCGACCACCTGGGCGCCGAGGACCGTACTGCGGCACAGCGCCACGAGGACCTCGAACAGGTCATGGGCGTGCTGCGTTCCTATTTGAAATAGGGCCGCCGCCCGCGCCTTTGAAGCAGAGCAGCCGACGCTGCTCGATCAGTTGGACAGGCGCACCGCCAGCTCGTCGGCTTCTTCGGTCCAGTCCGAATCCTGCTGCAGCGCCTCGCGCAGGAACTGCGACTGGGCGGCGTTCCAGAACGGCGCGTCCGGCAGTTTCTGGCCCTCGGCGAGGCGGTGGCTGCCGAGGAAGGTATCGATGTCCTTGCGCCCGTCGGGCAGCCCCAGTTGCTTGAACAGGGCGCTCAGGCTGTGCTGGCTGGTATCCATGACTATCTCCTGGGTTGAAGTGGAGCGCGCCGCCACGGCGCGCAGCAATGCAACAACTATAGGAGCATCGGCCGGCGAGCAAGGTTCGGATTGGCAATCGCGGCGGAAATAGATAGCCTGCTTTCAATCGTCCCCGCACACGCTCCGCCACCCACCGTCAGGCCCGTCCATGAGCTCGTCCGAGCAGCGAAACGCCGCCGTTACCCTGCGCATCCTCGCGACCGTCTTCTTCACCTTCGTCCTGTTCCTGAGCATCGGCCTGCTGCTGCCGGTGCTGCCCGGCTTCGTCCACGAAGGCCTGGGCTACTCGACAGTGATCGCCGGCGTGGTGATCGGCCTGCAGTACATTGCCACCCTGCTGTCCCGCCCGCTGGCGGGCTACGTGGCCGATACCTACGGGGCCAAGCGCGCCGTGCTCTACGGCCTGGGCGTTCTGGGCGCCGGCGGTGTGCTGGTGCTGGCGTCCACCAGCTTCGCGTCCGTGACTTGGCTGAGCCTGGCCTTGCTGCTCGGCAGCCGCCTGCTGTTCGGCCTGGCGCAGGGACTGCTGGGGATTGGTACGGCGAGCTGGGGCATTGCGCTGGTGGGCACGCCTAACACCGCCAAGGTGATTTCCTGGAACGGCATCGTCAGCTACGGCGGCATCGCCATCGGGGCGCCGCTGGGAGTCACCATGTCGGCCTCGCTGGGCCTGTGGAGCCTGGGGGTGAGTATCCTGGTACTCACCGCGCTGGGCTGGCTGGCAGCCCGAAGTCGGGAGGAGGTGCCGACCATTCCGGGCGTGCGCATGGCCTTCCATGCCGTGCTCGGCCGCGTGCTGCCCTACGGGATGTGCGTGATGCTCGGCTCCATTGGCTTCGGCACCCTGGCGACCTTCATCACCCTCTATTACGGCAGTCAGGGCTGGGCGAACCCGGCCTGGTGCCTGACGGCCTTCGGCGTCTGCTTCGTCGGCGCGCGGCTGATCTTCTCGGGCATGGTCAATCGCTTCGGCGGTTTCGCCGTCGCGGTGGTCTGTCTCGGCGTTGAAGTCTTCGGCCTGCTGCTGCTCTGGCAGGCGCCGGGGCCGGGTTTTGCGCTGCTGGGCGCGGCGCTCACCGGTTGCGGCCTGTCGCTGGTCTATCCATCGCTGGGCGTCGAGGCGGTGTTGCGCATCCCGGCCAGCAGCCGCAGTGCGGGACTGGGCGCCTACGCGCTGTTCTTCGACCTGGCGATGGGCATAGCCGGCCCGCTGATGGGGCTGGTTGCCGCCCGACATGGCTACGCGTCGATCTTCCTGGTTGCCGCCGGGCTGGCGCTCTGCGGCTTCGTCATTTGCTTCGGCCTGCTGCGCTTCACCCGGCAGCAGCACGAGGAGCTGCCGCGCGACTGACAGCCATGCGGGCAGCCGCAATCACCCATGATTTTCCATACAGAGAGTTGAAGGACCGACCATGAATTTTTTCAAACGCCTTCTGGGCAAGGAAACCCCGCCGAGCCCTCCGGCTTCGCCATTCCAGGCATTCCTCGACCAATGCGTCGCCGAGTTGACCGCCAAGGCCGAGGTGCACGATGGCACCTGGCACCTTGGCGAGTGCTCGTGGAGTGTCGATCAGGACAGCGGAATCATCGAGTTCGCCCATCCCGAGGGCATGGTTGCGAGCTGCCCGGTGCAGATCATTGGCACCTACAACTCGGCCGATGGCACCTGGCTGTGGGGCTGGGAGCATCCCTCCGTCGTGGCGCCCCTGCAGGAGCATGCCTTCGCCGTGCGCCAGTACGGCGAGGAGAACGGTATCGAGTTGCTCACCACGCAGAAGCTGGAGTGCAGTCAGGAGCAGGCCTGGGAATTCACCGCCTTGGCCTGCAAGCTGGGCGAGGCCCAGGGAGCCTATCGCGGCCCCGCTGGCAGCGCTTTCGTCTTCATGACCTTCGGCACCGTCACCCTGAGCAAGCCGCAGGCTCATTGACTCACATCGGCGGGAAGGCCTTGAAGACGTCCAGCGCTTCGGCCTGTTCCGTCCAGTCGCGTACTGCCGGGTAGCTTTCGGCCGGAATGTCCTCGGAGTGCAGCAGCTGCACGAAGGTCCAGGCCACGGCGATGCTCAGCCCGGCCTGATCCAGCGGCGCGCCGGCGTCCAGCGACATCTCGCGCAGCTCGCTTTCCAGTTGCGCCAGGGCCGCGTGCAACTGCTGGTCGACCCGCTCCTGCCAGGTGGCGAGCTGTTTGTCCTGCGGCCGCTGCTGCTCGTAGTAGCGCTGCACGGCCTTTTCCATGACCGCCAGGGCCAGGCCCAGCAAACGCGTGGCGCGTACCCGCGCGGCCGGCTCGGCGGGCATCAGGCTGCACCCGGCCAGGTGTTCGAAGCAGTCGATGATCAGGGTGGAGTCCATCAGCACCTGGCCGTCGCCCAGGACCAGGCTCGGCGCCTTCACCACCGGGTTGATGCCGCGGAATTCCTCGTAGGTGCGGAACACCGACAGCGACTGGTGGCTGAACTCGATGCCGAGCAGGCGCAGGGTGATGGCGACGCGGCGCACGTAGGGCGAGTCGAGCATGCCGATCAGGTGCGGAAGCTTCTGTTGCATGGGGACATCCTGTTAGTGGAAATTGCATCGTGGCTGGCGCGGTTTTCGCGCGTTGGTCATGAATCTAGCGGCTTTGGTCGCTGGGAAATAGCGACGATTAGTGACCGATTCGGTTAGGAAAACTTACATGAGCGCATTGCCACCGCTCTCCGCCCTACGCAGTTTCGAGGCCGTTGCCCGGCTCGGCAGCGTGACCCTCGCCGCCAGCGAACTGCATGTCACCCACTCGGCTATCAGCCAGCAGGTGCGCCAGCTGGAAAGCCTGCTGGGCATCACCCTGCTGCAGCGCGAGGGGCGAGGACTGCGCCTGAGCGAGGAAGGCCGTCTCTATGCCCTGCAGATTCGCGGCGCATTGCGCGACATCGCCGAGGCGACCCGACTGGCCAAGGCGCGTCCGGGCGAGGATGAGCTGGTGGTGGCACTCACGCCGTCTTTCGGCCAGAAGTGGCTGCTGCCACGTCTGCCGGGCTTGCGCGCAAATTATCCACAGTACCGCCTGCGCCTGCTGGCCAGCCTGGAAGTGATGGACCTGCGCCAGGGCCTGGCCGACGTGGCGATCCGCATCGGCCAGGGCCACTGGGAAGGGTTGGCGCAGGAATACCTGTTCGAGGATGAAGTGGTGGTCGTTGCCGCGCCCGACTTCAACGGTGGGCGTCTGCCCCGGACGCCTGCAGAAATCCTTCGCTGCCCGCGTGTCACCGGCTTCGAGTCCTGGCTGGGCTGGTGCCAGGCGGCTGGCGTAGCGGTGCCACAGGAGGCGGCGGAGTTCGTGGTGAACGACTCCAACCTGAGCATCGAGGCGGTGCGCATGGGGCAGGGAATCGGTCTCGAACGGCGCAGCCTGGTGGCCGGAGCGCTGGAAAGCGGCGAGCTGGTGGCGCTCAGCGATCTGCGCGTGCCGTACGGCTTCCCCTACTGGCTGGTGTGGCCCGAGCGCGAGGCAACCCAGGCCAAGGTGGCAGCGTTTGCCGGATGGTTGTCTGGCGAGGTCGCCAAGTATCTGCGCTCCATCGCCTGAGGCCAGTTGGGGGGCGGACTTCGTCCGCGATTGGCTCAAAGCGCAGTGAGCGGTGGGCGCTTGGTGCAGATCGATCCGGGGCCGGCGAGCACCAGCCCCGGTTGGCCTCAGAAGACCTCGTCGATGTAGTGGAACGGATAGTCGGGGCTCTTGTACTTGCCGATCCTGCCGCGCTTGGGCAGCTTCACTTCCTCGCGCGGGATTTCCTTGTACGGCACGTGCTTGAGGATGTGCTTGATGACGTTCAGGCGCACGCGCTTCTTGTCTTCGGACGGCGCCACGATCCAGGGCGCCCAGGGCGAGTCGGTAGCGGCGAACATCAGGTCGCGGGCGCGGGTGTATTCGTCCCACTTGGTAAAGGACTTCACGTCCATCGGCGACAGCTTCCAGATCTTGCGGCCGTCGGTGATGCGGTCTCTCAGGCGGCGCTCCTGCTCCTCGGGGCTGACCTCCAGCCAGAACTTCAGCACGATGATCCCCGACTCGGTGAGCATGCGCTCGAACATCGGGGTCACGGCGAGGAACTTGTCGGCCTGCTCCTCGGTGCAGAAGCCCATCACCCGCTCGACGCCGGCGCGGTTGTACCAGCTGCGGTCAAAGATCACCACCTCGCCGGCTGAAGGCAGGTGCTTGATGTAGCGCTGGGCGTAGAGCTGGGACTTCTCGCGCTCGGTGGGCGTGGGCAGCGCCACCACCCGGAACACTCGCGGGCTGACGCGCTCGGTGAGCGCCTTGATGGTGCCGCCCTTGCCGGCACCGTCGCGACCTTCGAAGACGATGCAGACCTTCAGGCCCTTGCTTACCACCCACTCCTGCAGCTTGACCAGCTCCACCGACAGCTTGCGCAGGTGTTCCTCGTACTCCTTGGTCTTCATCTTCCCGGTCTGTTCGGGGGCCGGGTTCTTTGCCTTGCTCTTCTTACCCATCATTTCCTCCATGGCTGGCCTGGGACGGCCGTGGAGTCAGCATAGCCGCTGGCCGGAGGAACGAACTGTGATGCAGTCAGTTTCGAAAATGTAGGAGAGCCCCGGTACCTCGCGGGTTTAGGTGAAGCCAAGCGTCAGGCGTTTCGCGGTGGTGGATGAATCCTCCTGCCGAGTGGGAAAAAAGGCTGCTCCCGACCGCGGTTTTTGGTGAAATGCCGCTCATCCCTCGCGGTGCGTCAGCGCCGCCCGCCCGTTCCTGGAGACACGATGATCGAGCAGCGACTGACCCCCGGCCTGATGGTGATCCACGGCAACCATCCGGAAGCGCTGCGCGATCTGCTGGTGCAGTGGATGAGCCTGCACCCGCTGGCGCCGCTGGAGAACGAAGTCATCCTGGTGCAGAGCAACGGCATCGCCCAGTGGCTGAAGCTGGCGCTGGGGCGTGACGTGGCGGACGGCGGCTGCGGTGTCACTGCCGCGCTGGACGTACAACTGCCCGCGCAATTCCTCTGGCGTGCCTACCGGGGGGCGCTGGGCCGCGATGAAATCCCCGAGGTCTCGGTGCTCGACAAGGGCCCGCTGACCTGGCGTCTGATGCGCCTGCTGCCCACGCTGCTGGAGCGCGACGAGTTCGCCACCCTGCAACGTTTTCTCGCCGACGACGCGGACCTGCGCAAGCGCCACCAGCTGGCCGAACGCCTGGCCGACCTGTTCGACCAGTACCAGGTCTACCGCGCCGACTGGCTGGAGGACTGGAGCCGCAGCGTCGATCAGCTGCGCCTGGCCAACGGCACAGTCCGCGAGCTGGAGGCCGATAATCGCTGGCAGGCTGCCCTGTGGCGCGCGCTGCTCGACGATGTCGGCACCGAAGGCCTGGCCACCAGCCGTGCCGGTGTGCACGGGCGCTTCATCGAGAAGCTGAAGGGCGCCGAAAACCTGCTGCCGAACCTGCCGCGTCGCGTGGTGGTATTCGGCATCTCCGCCATGCCCGCACAGACAGTGGAGGCCCTCGCGGTGCTGGCGCGCCACGCCCAGGTACTGCTCTGCGTGCACAACCCCTGCCGTCACCACTGGGCCGACATCGTTGCCGACAAGGACCTGCTGCGCCACGAATACCGTCGCCAGCGCCGTCGCGCCGGTACACCGGAGCTGCTCAGCGACGACCAGCAGCACCAGTACGCCCAGCCGCTGCTGGCCGCCTGGGGCAAGCAGGGCCGCGACTACATCAACCTGCTCGACCAGTACGACGATCCGGAAACCTACCGCGCGCGCCTGGGCGCAGTGAGCAACGGGCGTATCGACCTGTTCAGCGACGTGGAACCGGGCAGCCTGCTCGGCCAGTTGCAGGACGACATCCTCGAACTGCGGCCGATCAACGAGACCCGCGAGCACTGGCCGGCAGTCGACCCACGTACCGATGACTCGGTGCGCTTCCACGTCGCCCACAGCGCCCAGCGCGAAGTGGAAATCCTCCACGACCAGTTGCTCGCGCGCTTCGATGCCGACCCCACATTGCGTCCGCGCGACGTGATTGTCATGGTCCCGGACATCAACCCCTACGCGCCGCACATCGAAGCCGTGTTCGGCCAGATCGCCCGCGACGACAAGCGCTTCATCCCCTACACCCTGGCCGACCAGGGCCAGCGCGGCCGCGAGCCGCTGCTGGTGGCGCTGGAGCACCTGCTGCGGCTGCCCGATAGCCGTTTCGCGGTGAGCGAAATCCTCGACCTGCTGGACGTCGCCGCCGTGCGCGCGCGCTTCGGGCTGGCCGATGCCGACCTGCCGTTGCTGCGCCGCTGGATCGATGGCGCCGGTGTGCGCTGGGGCCTCGACGGCCAGCAGCGCGAACGCCTTGGCCTGCCCGCTGCCGCTGAAGCCAACAGTTGGCGCTTCGGCCTGCGGCGGATGCTGCTGGGCTTTGCGGTGGGCGAGGGCGATGCCTTCCAGGGCATCCAGCCCTACGCGGAAATCGGCGGCCTCGACGCCGCCGCCCTTGGCCCGCTGGCCGGCTTGCTCGGCGCACTGGAAAAGGCCTGTGACCTGCTCGCCGAGGAAGCCGACGCGGCGACCTGGGTGCAACGCCTGCGCGGCCTGCTGGAAGATTTCTTCCGGGTCACCGACGACCACGACGAACTGCTCCGCCAGCAACTGCTGGACCTGCTCGACGGCTGGCTGGAAACCTGCGGCTACGCCGGCTTCACCGACCCGCTACCGCTTTCGGTGGTGCGCGAGGCCTGGCTCAGCGGGCTGGATGCCGGCGGCCTGAACCAGCGCTTCCTCGCCGGTGCGGTAAGCTTCTGCACCCTGATGCCGATGCGCGCGATTCCCTTCCAGTTGGTCTGCCTGCTGGGCATGAACGACGGCGACTACCCGCGCCCGCAGTCGCCGCTGGACTTCGACCTGATGCGCAACGACTACCGCCCCGGCGACCGTTCGCGCCGCGAGGACGACCGTTACCTCTTGCTCGAAGCGCTGCTTTCCGCGCGCCGCCAGCTCTACGTCAGCTGGGTTGGCCGGAGCATCCGCGACAACAGCGAGCGCCCGCCGTCCGTGCTGGTCGGCCAGTTGCGCGACCACCTCGCCGCCGGCTGGCACGGCGCCAACGACAGCGACCTGTTGCACGGGCTGACCCTGGAGCACCCGCTGCAACCCTTCAGCCGCGCTTACTTCGATGCTCCCTCGGTACAGGGCATCGACGGCCTGTATACCTACGCCCGTGAGTGGCGCGATGTGCACCGCGAGCACGATGGCGAGACGAACGACGCGCCGCTGTCGCCGCCGGTGCTCGACGCGCCCATCGGCCTGCGCGTGGTTTCGGACTTCCTCGCCAACCCGGTCGGCGCCTTCTTCCTGCAACGCCTGAAAGTGCGCTTCGGCGAGGAACAACTGACCGGCCAGGACGAAGAGCCCTTCGAGCTGAATGGCCTGGATGTCTGGCAATTGCAGTTCGAGCTCTGCGAGCGCCTGCGCCCGTGGGTGGAACAGCACTGGCAGGATGATCAGCTGGCGGCGCAACTGACCGCCCAGGTCGAGCGCCTGCGCCGCGAAGGCCGGCTGCCGCTGGCGGCCTTCGGTGACTTCTCCGCCCAGGCGCTGGTGGCACCGTTGCACGACCTGCTGGCGCGCTACCGCGAACAGCTGGAGCACTGGTCGCAGGTGGAAGACGAACAGCGCGAGCTCAACCACGAACACGCCGGCATCCAGCTGGCCGACTGGCTTGGCGGCCTGCGCCACAACGCCGACGGGCAACTCGCCAGCCTGCAACTGGTCAGCGGCAAGCTGCATGAAGGCAAGGGCTACAAATGGCACGGGCTGGTGCGCCCGTGGGTGCGCCACCTGGCGTTGCAGCTGTGCGGCGAACCGGTGACCAGCGTGCTGGTCGGGCTGACTGGCACCCTGGAATTCCCGCCGCTGCCGGCCGAGCAAGCCCGCGCCGAACTGAACAACCTGATGGACGCCTGGTTCCAGGGCATGAGCCGCCCGCTGCCGGTCGCCTGCAAGGCGGCGTTCGCCTGGCTGGCCGCCGGAGATGACGAAGATCGCGCCGCCCGCGAGGCCGCCAAGCGCTACGACGGCGGCTTCAACCTGAGCGGCGAGGCGGCGTCTTCGGCGGCGCTGGCGCGGGTCTACCCGGACTTCTCTGCGCTCAACGCCGACGGGGAATTCGCTGCCTGGGCGAAAGCACTCTACGGGCCCCTGTTCGAACTGTTGCAGCGCAAGGAGGCCGAACAATGAGCGCCGTCGAGCTCAACCCCCTCGACTTTCCGCTGCATGGCAGCCGGCTGATCGAGGCCAGCGCCGGTACCGGCAAGACCTTCACCATCGCCTTGCTCTACGTGCGCCTGGTCCTCGATCACGGCGGCGAGCAAGCCGCGTTCGGCCGGCCGTTGAGCCCGCCGGAAATCCTCGTGGTGACCTTCACCGAAGCCGCGACCCAGGAACTGCGCGAGCGTATCCGCGCACGCCTGGGCGAAGCCGCGCGCTGCTTTGCCGAGCCTGAGCAGAAGCACGACGGCCTGCTGGTGAAGCTGCGCGACAGCTACGCCGCCGAGCGCTGGCCCGGCTGCGCACGCCTGCTGCGGCTGGCCGCCGAATGGATGGACGAGGCCGCCGTCTCGACCATCCACAGCTGGTGCTACCGCATGCTGCGCGAGCACGCCTTCGACAGCGGCAGCCTGTTCACCCAGGACCTTGCCGCCGACCAGAGCGAACTGCTGGCCGAGGCCGTGCGCGACTACTGGCGGCGCAACTTCTACCCGCTGGGCGTGGCGGCGGCCAACGCCGTGCGCCATTGCTACGCCGGCCCCGAAGCGCTGGCCCGCGCCCTGCAACCGCTGCTGGCGGCGCAGGAGGCCGGCTTCCGCTACGCCGACCAGCCGCTGACCGCCCCGGCTTCGCTGAGCGAGCTGCTGGAAGCCACCGGGCAGTTCTACGACGAACTCGCCGACGCCGAAACCCGCGCCCGAGAAGCCTGGGCGGCGGATCGCCAGGGCGTCGCCGAACTGCTGCGCAACCTGCGCGGCGATCTCAACGGCAACAGCTATCGCGGCAAGGATGACGACGCCGTGTTCACCGGCTGGATCGAAGCGCTGGCTGCCTGGAGCGAAGGCGCCGACGCGCCGGACAACCTGGCCAAGTTCGGCCAGACGCGGATCAAGGTGAAAGCCAAGGCCGTGGTGCCGGAGCACCCCGCGCTGCTGGCCATCGATGCCTGGGTCGAGCGTTCCGAGCAGCGCCCGGAGATCGCCCCGCAACTGCTGCTGCACGCCCTGGGCGAAGTGCGGCACAACCTCGAAGTGGAAAAACAGAAGCGCGCCGAACTGGGCTTCGACGACCTGCTGGTGCGCCTTGACCGCGCCCTGGCCGGCAGCGGTGGCGAGCGCTTGGCCGAACGCATCCGCGAGCAGTTCCCCATCGCGCTGATCGACGAATTCCAGGACACCGACCCGCTGCAGTACCGCATCTTCGAGCGCGTCTACCGTATCGGCGAGAACCCGCGAAACCTCGGTCTATTCATGATCGGCGACCCTAAGCAGGCGATCTACGCCTTCCGTGGCGCCGACATCCACACCTACCTGCGTGCCCGTGCCGCCACCGCCGGGCGGCACTACACGCTGGGCACCAACTACCGCTCCACGCTGGCCATGGTGAGGGCGGCCAACCGTTGCTTCCTGTTCGCCGAAGGCCATCCGCGTGGCGCCTTCCGCTTTGCCGTGGAAGGGCAGGAAAACCCGGTGCCGTTCCTCAACGTCGACGCACGCGGCCGCGATGAAACGCTGCTGCTCGGAGGCAGCGAAACGCCGGCCATGACCTTCTGGCAACTGGACAACGACGGCCAGGTCTGCGGCTCCACGCTGTACCGCCAGCAGATGGCCGAGCGCAGCGCGAGCGCCATCCAGCGCTGGCTGAGCTCCGCGCAGAGCGGCTTCCGCGACGCCGATGGCCAATGGCGTGCCCTGCGCCCGGCGGATATCGCCATTCTCGTGCGCGGTCGCAGCGAAGCCGAAGCCGTGCGCGGCGAGTTGGCCAAACGCCGGCTCGCCAGCGTCTACCTGTCCGACCGCGATTCGGTATTCGACAGTCCCGAAGCCGTCGACCTGCTGCACTGGCTGCGCGCCTGCGCCGATCCCGGCGACGATGGCGCCCTGCGCATCGCCCTGGCGACCCGCAGCCTGGCGCTGGACTGGGCGACCCTGGAGCGGCTGAACCAGGACGAACGCTTCTGGGAGGAGATGGTGCTGCGCTTCCGCGACTACCGCGTGCTCTGGCAACAGCAGGGCGTGCTGCCGATGCTGCGTCGCCTGCTCGCCGACTTCGCCCTGCCGGCGCGCCTGCTGCGCGAGACCGATGGCGAACGCAGCCTGACCAACCTGCTGCACCTGGCGGAGTGGCTACAGCGCGAAGCCGTGGAGCTGGATGGCGAGCACGCTTTGCTGCGGGTACTGGCCGAGCAGCTGGAAAGCCCGTCCAGCGAGGAAATCCTCCGCCTGGAAAGCGACGCCGACCTGATCAAGGTGGTGACCATCCACAAGTCAAAGGGCCTGGAATACCCGCTGGTGCTGCTGCCCTTCATCTGCACCTGGCGCGAGCTGGACGGCAAGAGCGGCACGCCGCCGAGCTTCCAGTCCGGCGAGTCGCGGGTAGTCGAATTGTCCCGCGACAAGGAGCTGGCCAAGGCCGCCTTCCAGCTGGCCAACGACGAGCGCCTGAGCGAGGACATGCGCCTGCTCTACGTGGCCCTGACCCGTGCGCGCCACGCCGTATGGCTGGGCATGGCGCCGCTGGTGATGAGCAACAGCAAGAGCCCCGAACTGCACAAGGGCGCCATGGGCTACCTGCTGGGCGGCGGCAACGCGCTGAGTGTCGATGACGTGACCGGGCGCCTGGGCGACCTGCAGGCCGGCCAGGTGGAAATCGCCCTGGAGCCGGCGCCGGAAGTCGGCACTGAGCTTTTCGTTGGCCTGCAGGCCGGCGAGCTGGGCGCGGCCCGCGAGCCGCGTCGCCGGGTGGCGGAGAAATGGTGGATCGCCAGTTATTCCGCGCTGGCGACGCTGGCCACTGAAGAAGACAGCGACATTGCCCCGGCGCCGGCCGCCGACGAACCCATCAGCGCCGGCGAAGACCTGCTGCGCGAAAGCAGCCTGGAAGAACACCGCGAGCTGGAAGCCGTGCCCGCACCCTTCAGTCTGCACGCCTTCCCGCGCGGCGCGAATCCCGGCAGCTTCCTCCACGGGCTGCTGGAGTGGGCCGCCGACGAAGGCTTCAACGCCGACGAAGAACAGCTGCGCGACCAGATCGCCCGGCGCTGCGCCGTGCGCGGCTGGGAAGAGTGGATCGAGCCGCTCACCGGCTGGCTCGGGCAGTACCTGCGCACGGCCTTCCGCGTGCCCGATGCCACGCCGGTCAGCCTTGCCGGGCTGACCACCTTCCAGAAGGAAATGGAGTTCTGGTTCTCCACCCGCCATGTCGACAGCCAGCGCCTCGACGCCGCCGTGACGCGCCATACGCTCGGCGGCGTGGCGCGGCCGACACTGCAGGCGAACCTGCTCAACGGCATGCTCAAGGGCTTCATCGACCTGGTGTTCGAGCACGAGGGCCGCTACTACGTGGCCGACTACAAATCCAACTGGCTGGGTGCCGACGACGAGGCCTACACCCAAAGCGCGCTGCGCGAGGCACTGCTGGAGCACCGCTACGACCTGCAGTACGCGCTCTACCTGTTCGCCCTGCACCGGCTGCTGCAGGCGCGCCTGCCCGACTACGACTACGACCGCCATATCGGAGGCGCGATGTACCTGTTCCTGCGCGGCAGTTCCTCGGCGACCCAGGGCATGTACCTGGAGCGCCCGCCGAAGGCACTGATGGACGAGCTGGACCGCCTGTTCCGCGCGGAGGTGCCGGCATGAAGAGCACCGCCCAGATGCTTGAGCTGATCGGTCGCTGGGCCGAGCGCGGCTGGCTGCGCGAGCTGGACCGCGCCTTCGCGATCTTCCTGGTCGAGCGCGCGCCCGACGCCAATCCGCTGCTGATCCTCGCCGCCGCGCTGGCCAGCCACCAGCTCGGTCGCGGGCATGTCTGCCTCGACCTGGAAGCGACCCTGGTCGACAGCCGTTTCGCCCTGTCCCTGCCGCCTGAAGGCGACTCGGCCAAGGACGCCCCGGAGCTGCCTGGCGTACTGCTCGACGGCTTCGACCTCGACGCCTGGCGTGCCGTGCTGAGTGATCCGCGACTGGTCGGCGAAGGCCCTGGCGATACGCCGTTGGTGCTGTCCGGCCGTCGTCTGTATCTGCGCCGCTACTGGCAGTACGAGCGCGAAGTGCGCGCCGGTATCGACCAGCGTCTGCAGCAGGGCGATGCGTTACGTGCCGGGTTGCCTGCGGCACAGTTGCGCCAGGCGCTGGATGCGCTGTTCCCGAAAGAAAACGGCGCGCCCGCGGACTGGCAGAAACTTGCCTGCGCACTGGTCGCCGGCAACGCTTTCGGCATCGTCACCGGCGGCCCTGGCACCGGCAAGACGACCACCGTGGTGAAGCTGTTGGCCCTGCTGCAAAGCCTGGCGCTGGGGGAGGGCGGGCGACCGCTGCGCATCCGCCTTGCCGCGCCCACCGGCAAGGCCGCCGCGCGCTTGAACGAATCCATCGCCGGCGCCGTGCAGCGCCTCGACCTCGCTGGGCTGGCCAATGGCGAAGGCGCGCGCGAGGCGATCCCGACGGAAGTCACTACGCTGCACCGCCTGCTCGGCAGCCGGCCGGACAGCCGCCAGTTCCGCCACCATGCCGGCAATCCGCTGGCGCTGGAGCTGCTGGTGGTGGATGAAGCTTCGATGGTCGACCTGGAAATGATGGCCTCGCTGCTCGCCGCGCTGCCGCCGCGCGCGCGGCTGATCCTGCTCGGCGACAAGGACCAGTTGGCTTCGGTGGAAGCCGGCGCAGTGCTCGGCGAGCTGTGCAGCCGCGCGCGCGAAGGTCATTACCGTCCGGTCACCCGCGACTGGCTGGAAGCCGTGACCGGCGAGCCGATCGACCCTGCATTGCTGGACACCTCCGGCAGCGACCTCGATCAGGCCGTGGCGATGCTCCGCCACAGTCACCGCTTCAGTGCCGACAGTGGCATTGGCCAGTTGGCCGAGGCGGTCAACGCCGGCGATATCCCGGCCCTGCGCCAGGTGTGGAAGGCGCAGCACGAGGACCTCGCCCGCATCGCCGTGGACGCCCAGGAAACCCGCAGCCTGCGTGATCTGGTGATCGACGGCGGACGCGGTGGCGACCTGTTCGGTCCGGTCGGCTATGCCCACTACCTGCGCGTCGTCAGCGGTTCGCGCCCGGCGGACACTGCCGATCAGGTCGCACTGGATACCTGGGCCAGGAAGGTGCTGGAAGCCCATGGCCAGTTCCAGTTGCTCTGCGCATTGCGCCGCGGGCCCTGGGGCGTGGAAGGGTTGAACAGCCTGATCGGCGACCTGCTGCAACGCGAAGGACTGATCCCCTCGGCGAGCGGCTGGTTCGCCGGGCGACCGGTGCTGGTCACCCGCAACGACTATGGCCTGGGCCTGATGAACGGCGACATCGGCATCACCCTGGCGCTGCCGCAGACGGCCGACGATGGCTCGGTGCGCTGGGTGGCGCGCGTGGCCTTCCCGGCGGGCGACGGTACCGACGCCATCCGCTGGATCCTGCCCAGCCGCCTGCAGGCGGTGGAAACCGTGTTCGCCATGACCGTGCACAAGTCCCAGGGCTCGGAGTTCACCCACGCCGCGCTGCTGCTGCCCGACAGCCTCAACCCCATCCTCACCCGCGAGCTGGTCTACACCGGCATCACCCGCGCGCGCAAATGGTTCACCCTGGCCAGCGCCGGGCGTGGCTGGCAGGTGCTGGAGGCAGCGACGGAACGACGGGTGCAGCGGGCCAGCGGGTTGCTCGGCGGCTGACCGAAGTGCTGCCAGGCGACACACTGGGAAGCTCTCCGATGAATGGCGGCGGGTGAGGCGCTGGTGCTCTGTTCCGCCGCTTTGCCGGCCCCCTTGCGGGCAAGAGGACTGGTCAGGCGTTCACCGCCTTCAAGGGGTCGAAAAAATTCGAGTGCCCAGGCGAGGAAGATAGGCGCTCAGCCCGGCGATGCCTGGCAGACACCCTGAAGAGACAGGCTCTCCAAGTGCCTAATCTGTTCCGATTTCGAACTTTTTAGATTTGTCTGATGTTCTATGCGTCAGCTGTTCGAGAGGCTGGCGGCCATGAAACTCAAGCAGTTCCTTCGTCGTCAGGATTCGTCCTTTTCCACCCCGAAGGCGGCCCGAAAGCTCCTTCGTCTGCTGGCCTGGGTGGTGATCGCCTGCCTTTTCTTCACCCTCAGCCTGTTCCTCGCCGCGAGCTTCAACAGCGAAGTGTCGCAGTTGCGCCGGCAGATGAACGCGGCCATGTACGAGGCCCAGGATTATCTCAGCCAGCGCGAGTCGCTGCTGGAGCACATCAGCCGGGGCGTGACCTGGAAGATGCGCGAGCCACCGGTGCAGTGGCGCCAGTTGAGCGTGCCGGTGCCGCCCCACGAGCAGATTTTCGTCACCCTCGGCGAGCCCGGTTCCAGCTGGAGCCTGGCGCTTTCCGGGCGCGACCTGGCGGAGATGGAGGCCAAGCGGCTGAACCTGATCTATGTCTCCCCCGAACCGGAGCGCTCGGTGAACCGGCTGTACGGAGCGCCGGCGCTCAACGCCGTGGTGCCGCCGTCGGTGCTCGAGGCGCTGGCGCAGCCCGGTACGCCGAAGGAGGAGCGACAGGTGCGCTGGCTCGCCGACCCTACCGACCCGCAGGCGCGGCAGTACCTGTTCACCCGCGTGACCAGCGAGCAGGACAACGGCTGGCTGGGGCTGGAGCTTTTCGGCGCCGACCTCTCCGCCGCCTTCGGCGTGCCCGAGGCCGGGCGCTTCCTGCTGCTGGACCGTGATCACCGGGCGATCCTCGGCAGCGCGGTGACGCCGCAGCTCGGCCTGCAGTTCAGCGACCTGTGGGACGGCGACAATTTCGCCTTCAGCGGGCCCGGTGTGCTGCCCAGCCACCTGGCGCTGCTCAAGCACCTGGGCAGCTCCGACTGGTCGCTGATCTACTACTTCAACCTGTACGACCTGCTGCTGCCGATGTGGCCCAGGATCCTCGCATCGCTGGCCTTCCTGCTGGGCTGCGCGCTGCTGGTCTGGGGCATGTGCCGGCGCATCAACCGGCGCCTGATCGCCCCGGCGCAGCATCGCCTCACTGCGCTGGTGGAGAACGAGGGGTTCTCCCGCGCGATGATCCAGACCGCGCCAGTGGCGCTCTGTGTGCTGCGGCGAAGCGATGCCGAGGTGGTGCTGGAGAACCGCCTTGCCCAGCAATGGCTGGGCAGCGGCGACGAACGTCGCTACTGGAGCCACGGCTGGCTGGAGCGTGGCTTCAGCAGTGGCGAGGAGGGCGGCTCGGAGGAAGTGGAAACCCATACCGGCCGGCACCTGTACCTGAGCTATACGCCCACCCGCTACAAGGGCGAGGAAGTGCTCTGCTGCGCCTTCAGCGACATCAGCGCGCGCAAGCAGACCGAGGCGGCGCTGGCCGAAGCCAAGCGCCTGTCCGACACCGCCAACGAGGCCAAGACGCTGTTCCTGGCAACCATGAGCCATGAGATCCGTACGCCGCTCTACGGTGTGCTGGGCACCCTGGAGCTGCTCGGCCGCACATCGCTGGACCACCAGCAGTCCGGCTACCTGCGCGCCATCCAGCGCTCATCCTCGACCTTGCTGCAACTGATCAGTGATGTGCTCGATGTATCGAAGATCGAAGTTGGCCAACTGGGCCTGGAACCGGTGGAGTTCTCGCCGCTGGAGCTCACCCTCGACAGCGTCCAGTCATACGCTGCCGCGGCTCGCGCCAAGGGCCTGCAGATCTATGCCTGCTGTGACTCGCAGATGCCCGAGCGGGTGCTGGGCGACGCTACGCGCATCCGCCAGATTCTCAACAACCTGCTGAGCAATGCGGTGAAGTTCACCGACAGCGGGCGCATCGTTCTGCGCGTGCGCGCCGAGACCGGCGAGGGCTGGAACGACACCCTGCACTGGCAGGTGGCCGATACCGGCATCGGTATTCCCGAGGACCAGCAGGAGAACCTCTTCGACGCTTTCTACCAGGTTTCCGGCAACGCCCGCATGGCCGGCGGGACCGGGCTCGGCCTGTCGATCTGCAAGCGCCTGACCGAGTTGATGGGCGGGCAGTTGCGGGTGGTCAGCGACGTGGGGCTGGGCAGCAGCTTTGCCCTCAGCCTGCCGTTGCAATGCGTGGACCGGCAGAGTTCCAGCGCCCCCAGGCTGTGCAACGCGATGGTGTGGGTGCACGCACCGACCCGCGAACTGGCCGATAGCCTTTGCGGCTGGATCACCCGCTGGGGCGCGCGGGCCCAGGTTGTGGCCGCCGACCAGTCGCTCGAGGAAGACGCGTCCAGCGTGCTGGTGGACCTGCGCTTCAATCCCCACGACCGCAAGCCGCTGCCTGCCTGGCGGGGCTGCCGGGTGCTGGTGACCGACCTGGGCGGCGAGCAGCCTCGCCAGGAAGGCTGCGACTGGCATGTGGGCCGCTACAACCTCGAAGGACTGCGTCGTGCCCTGGCAGCGGCGCAGGGCTGCACCAGTGGCGAGGCCACGCGTCTGGCCGAGACCCTGCCCGATATCGGCCTCGGCCTGCGCGTGTTGCTGGTGGAGGACAACCCGATCAACCAGCTGATCCTGCGCGACCAGTTGGAGATGCTCGGTTGCGCAGTCGAACTGGCCGCCGATGGCCGACAGGCGCTGGCGCGCTGGCAGCCCGATGCCTTCGACGTGGTGCTCACCGACGTCAACATGCCCCATATCAACGGCTACGAACTGGCCCGTGCGCTGCGCCAGCGCGGCTATCGCGGGCCGATCGTCGGCGCCACGGCTAACGCCATGCACGAGGAGAGCGAACGCTGCCTCGCTGCCGGCATGAACCTCTGCCTGCTCAAACCGGTGGACCTGCGCACCTTGCGCCAATGCCTGACCAGCCTGCCCGCGGAGGTGCCGCCATGCGACATCAGCGAATCCTGATCGTCGAAGACCAGCCCTTCCAGCGGGAGTACCTGCTCAACCTGTTCCGCGAGCAGGGTGCCGTGCAGCTGCGTGCCGCCGAGGATGGCGCCGAGGCGCTGCGCTGGCTGGCGCGGGAGCGCTTCGACCTGGTGGTCAGCGACTTGATGATGCCTGGCCTTGACGGCGTGCAGCTGATCCAGCGGCTGGCCGCAATGAGTCATCCGCCGCTGCTGGCGATCATGAGTTCGGCCTCGCGCCCGCTGATGGGCAGTGCCTGCATGGTGGCCCGCGCCCATGGCATCACCGTGCTGGAACAGATCGCCAAGCCTGCCCGCGCGCCAGTGATCCGCCGGCTGCTGGAGAAGCTCGTCCTGCGCCTGGAACGTGCGGAGCAGCAGCGTGCGCCGGCGGTTCCCGCGCCGACTCGCGAGGAGCTGGAACAGGCCCTGGCGCAGCGGCAGTTCTGTGCGTGGTTCCAGCCCAAGGCCTCGCTGATCGATGGCCGCATCGTTGCGGCGGAGGCGCTGGTGCGCTGGGAGCACCCTCGCCACGGTGTGTTGCGGCCGGGCAGCTTCATGGCGGCGCTGACCGCTGCCGGGCTGGATGAAGCGCTGCTCTGGACGGTGCTCGAACAGGCGCTGCAGGCCCAGGCCGACTGGGGCAAGCTGGGCTTTCATCTGTCGGTGGCGGTGAACCTGCCGACCCACCTGCTGGATGATCCCGAGCTGCCGGACCGGCTCGCAGCCTTCGTCGCTGCCCGTGGCGGAGTGCCGGCGCACATCGTTTTCGAACTGCTCGAATGCAGCAGCACGGCGACCCCGGCGAACTACTATGCCGGCACCTGCCGCTTGCGCATGAAGGGCTTCGGCCTCGCCCAGGACGATTTCGGCCAGGGCTACAGCTCGCTGTACAACCTGGTTTCGACACCCTTCACGGAGCTCAAGATCGATCGCGCGCTGGTGCACGGATGCGTTGACGACGACGGCCTGGCCGCGGCGCTGGAGAGCATCGTCAAGCTCGGCCGGCAGCTTGGGCTGGAGGTGATTGCCGAGGGCGTGGAGCATCCGGACGAGCTGGCGCTGCTACGCCGGCTGCGGTGTGATTGCGCCCAGGGCTACCTGTTCTCCGAAGCAGTGCCGCCGGCCGTATTCACCCGCCAGTTGCTCCAGGAACGCTCCGCGATGGCACATTGATCCACGGCAGAAACATCGCAGATGCCAGGATGCTCGTCGGCTTCGAAAGGCCCGACGGGTCGCCTAATGCCTGACTCACATCTACAGTCTGCTGGTATCCGGCGGGCCCTCCGCCGCCACTTTCCGCGACACCGGATGCTTCGCATGCAGGAACATGACAACGGCTCGATTCGTAAACTGGCGAGCACTTCGCTGCGCCTGAACATCGTCCTGCTGTGTGCCGTCTCCCTTGCGCTGATACTGGTTGGCGCCTGCTACTGGGCGCTTGGCCGACTGGTGCAGGAAGAGCGGGACAAGGTGCATTTCCATTTCAGCCGGCTGGTGGGAGACCTCCACGAGCACGAGGCTTTCCTCAACCGCGTTGCCCAGCAGAGCGACGCCTCCACCCAGCGTCAGGACCTGGATGTGATCCCGCTGCAACGGCGAATGCTGGTCAGCGAGAACGGCATGGAGATCCACGAAGGGCGGGAGTTTTCCTTCGCCATGCCGTTCACCCTGGCGCAACAGGTACGGGGCGTAGGCCCGCGTGCGAGGGCCGGAACCTTCTCCTTCGGCGTCATGCTGGCGAATTTCTACAGCAGTTACTGGAGCACTTCGTCCTTCCCGTCGCCGCAGGTCCTGGTACTCGATCTCAATGGGCCGACCAGCCTGGCGGTGCCCGCGATCGGCAACTTCCGTGATCATCGTCCGGTGACCCGGCGCTCCTACCTGCCGGTGATCGAGCAGGTGCGCCAGGCGCTGGAAGCGCGCTCCCCCCAGCGCAGCGACACGCGGGTGCACTGGGCAAAAGCGCAGAACTACACGGGCGGCAGTCGCGAACTGCTGGCCTATGTCAGCCTCGACCTGCCTGACGACCTCTGGTGGGATTCGGACCTGGATCGCAGGGTGGTGGCGGTTTCGCTGCTGGATCTGGGGCGGATCAATGACATGGAGCAGATCCTCGATCGCCCGGTGTTCGATGAGCTGGAGCTGATCACCCCCCACGGCAACGTGCTGATCGATGTCCCCGGTTCTGAAAGGGACTACGCGGATGGGCTCAACATCGGGACTGACGGCCTGGTGTTCAAGATTCGCAGTGAGTTCGACGGCGGCTGGACCGGGCTCTATCACCTGGGCTATGGCAGTTTCTTCCGCTATGCCAAGTGGGAGTTCTTCGGCGGGCTGGCCCTGATCCTCGGTAGCCTGGCTGGCGGCTGGCTGGCCATTTCCTGGTATTCACGGCGGGTGATCGGGCCGGCACGCCAGGCGCACCTCGATCTGGTCGAGAGCGATGCTTTCAGTCGCGCGGTGATCCAGACCGCGCCGGTGGCTCTGTGCGTGCTGCGCCATGGCGGCCATCAGGTGGTGATGCAGAATCGCCTGGCCGAGCAATGGCTGGGCGATGGCGAGGCCATCACCCGCATCAGCCGCGACTGGGACCTCAGCGCAAGGGTGGGCGAGGGCAACGGCGAACTGGTCTTCGAGGTGGAAGGACGCGCCCTGCATGCCAGCTTTGCACCGACCCGCTACCGTGGCGAAAAAGTGGTGCTCTGCGCCTTCAACGACATCAGCGCGCACAAGCAGGCGCAGCAGATGCTGGCCGACGCCAAGCTCACGGCGGATGCTGCCAGCGAGGCCAAATCGGTGTTCCTCGCCACCATGAGCCATGAAATCCGCACGCCGCTCTATGGGGTGCTGGGCACCCTGGAGCTGCTCGGGCTGACCGAGCTGAGCCACCAGCAACGCGACTACCTCGCCACCATCCAGCGCTCGTCCTCGACCCTGCTGCAACTGATCAGCGACATCCTCGATGTGTCCAAGATCGAGGCCGGGCAGATGGCGCTCGAGGCCGTGGAGTTCAACCCGCTGGAGCTGGCGGAGGGCGTGGTCGCCAGCTATGCCGGCGTGGCCGAGGGCAAGGAGCTGCAGCTGTATGCCTGCCTCGACACGAATGTTCCGAGCCTGGTGCGCGGCGATGCTGCGCGCATCCGGCAGATTCTCGCCAACCTGCTGAGCAATGCGCTGAAGTTCACCGACATCGGCCGCGTGGTGCTGCGACTGCGCATCGTGGTCGGCGAAAAGGGCGAGACGGCCCTGCAGTGGCAGGTGACCGATACCGGCATCGGCATGTCCGACGCGCAGCAACAGCGGCTGTTCGAACCCTTCTACCAGGCTCACGGCCACGAGCACACGGTCAGCGGTACCGGTCTGGGCCTGTCGATCTGCGCGCGACTGAGCGACCTGATGGGGGGACAGCTGCGGGTGGTCAGCGAAACCGGGCTGGGCAGCAGTTTCACCTTCACCCTGGTGCTGCCGGTGCTGGAGCGCGCCCGGCCATTGGGTGACGACGCGCCGTTGCTACCGCAACCGGTCTACGTGCGGGCGCCAGTGAAGGAGCTGGCACAGAACCTGGCTGCCTGGGTCGACTGCTGGGGCGGCTCGGCGCTGGTCCAGGAGGAGCTGCCGCTGGACGTTCCGCCTGGCGCGGTGCTGCTGGACCTGCTCGAGGCCGGCGACGAGCCGCTGTGGAGCGGCGCGCGGGTAAATGCTTTGACCGAGGCCAGCGTGCAGCCACAAGCTTCAGTCCTGGGCTGGGAGGTCAGCCTCTACCATCTGTCCGGCATTGCCCAGGCCTTGCGTCTGGCGCAGCGGGGCGGAGGGGGCGAGCCCCGCCAGATTCCCCGTGTCGCCCGACTGGGCAAGCTCGGCCTGCGGGTCCTGGTGGCCGAGGACAACCCGATCAACCAGGCGCTGCTCAAGGAGCAGCTCGAGGAGCTGGGTTGCCGCGTCACCCTCACCAGCAACGGTCGCGAGGCCTTGCAGCGTTGGGCGCCCGGCGCCTTCGATGCACTGCTGACCGATGTGAACATGCCGGTGATGAATGGCTACGAACTGGTCGGCGAACTGCGTCGTCAGGACAGCTGGCTGCCCATCATCGGCGTCACTGCCAATGCCCTGCGCGAGGAGGGCGAGCGTTGCATGGCGGTGGGGATGAACGCCTGGCTGGTCAAGCCGATGAGCCTGCGCACGCTGCACGACGGCTTGCTCAAGGTCTGCGGGCATGCGCCGGCAGAGCCGCCGGAAAACCCGGCGCAGGGACAGGAGCCGGCACAGGACCGCATCCAGGTCTCGGAGAAGATGCGCGAGCTGTTCCTGCGCACCATGCGCCAGGACATGCAGGGCGTGACCCAAGCCCTGCAGGCGGGCGACCTGGCGACCGTCCGCCAGCAGGTCCATCGCCTGCGTGGCGCGTTGGCGGTGGTCCAGGCCCATGGCCTGAGTGATGCCTGCGGCGCGGTGGAGGAGGCGCTGATCGCGCAGCCCGCCGGGCCGGAACTGTCCGCGGCGGTGAACGCGCTGCTGGGACGAATCGAGGCGGCCCTGGCCAGCCTCTGAGAGCCTGTTCGATAACCGGGGCTACTCTGGAAGTGTGGTCGTGCCTCTGTGGCCGGCCGACGATCGCAAACGTTGGGACTCAAGAAAACTCATGGAAAAAGTCAGAGTGGCACTAGCGGACGACCATCCCATCGTCCTGATGGGGGTTCGCGAGGTGATCGAACGGGACGATCGCTTCGAGGTGATCGGCGAGGCGCACAATTCCAGCGAGCTGGTGGCCCTGTACCGCGAGCAGCGGCCGGCCATCGTCATCACCGACTACAACATGCCGGGCGACCAGACCTATGGCGATGGCATCAAGCTGATCGAGTTCCTGCTGCGCAACTTCCCCGACACGCGCATCCTGATCCTCACCATGCTGTCCAACCCGCTGATCCTCTCCAGCCTGTACGACCTGGGCGTGTCGGGGGTGATCCTGAAGAACGGCGACCTCAACGAGATCCTGGTGGCGCTCAAGGCGTTGTCCCAGGACCGCATCTACCGTGGGCCGGGCATGCAGTCCTCGAGCAGCGTGCTGTCCAGCGGCGACGATGTGGAGGGGCGTATCGCCAGCCTGTCGGTAAAGGAGTATGAGGTGCTGCGCCACTTCGTCTCGGGGATGAGCGTGCGTGACATCGCGCTGCTGCTCAACCGCAGTGTGAAGACGGTGAGCGCGCAGAAGATCTCCGCCATGCGCAAGCTGGACGTCGATACTGACCAGGCGCTGCTGACGTTCTGCGTGATGGCCAATTTGTTCCAGTAGGCCCAATGCCGTACTCCTGCACAGAGGCCCGGCTTTGGATTTCCCCTGAAGGAGCGGGCTCCGTCGCTTCGGACCTCAGCGCAGCGGCGCAGTGCCCTGCTGACTGTTCCCGCCATCGTCGATCCACAGGTAGCGAACCTCGCCAGCGCTTGCCGGCAGTGGCTGGGTTGGCGCCAGTGTGCGCTGCGAGAATGGTGGCAACAGGTCGGCCGGTAGCGGCGAACTGGCGCTGCCCTGACGCACTTCGGCGCCGGCCAGGGTGATGACGTAGGCGGTGGGGTTCTCCACCTGCACCGCATTGCCGGCCCTTCGGAAGACCAGTTTGCGCGGAGCTTCCTCGGCGTCTTTCGCCAGGGCGCGCGGTCGATAGATGACCTTCATCTGCGTGCGCAGCGTGACGGTCAGGCGCGACTGTCCCTCGGCCAGCGGCTCGCTGGATTGCGGCGGAATTTCGTAGAGGTTGAGCCAGTACAGTGACTCGCGGTCCTGCGGCAACGCCTCGCCGGTGTAGAGCAGGCGCAGGCTGCGCTGCTGGCCGGGGTTGAGGCGGAATACCGGGGGCAGGGGCATGATCGGCGCCTGCGCGGTCTGCGGCGCGGCGTCGAGATCGCCGTCGTCGATCCAGGTCTGCACGATGACCGGGTAACTGTTCTGGTTCACCAGCGCCAGCGAAGCCTCGCGCTGGTCGGCGTCGAAGATCACCCGCGTGCGTTCGGCGGTGACGCCGGCGTGAGCCTCCATGGCCCCCAGAAGCGCGAGGCCGAACAGCGCGATGAGCAGCCGTTTACTGCACACGGATCACCACCTGGGCGGTGGCTTCCACGCGACCGGGAGTGACGGTGGGCATGCTGCCGACGCCGAGTTTCTCCAGGCGGGCGCGGAAGGTCTCGGTGTACTGGGTGATACCACTCACTGTACCGGTGTTGTTCGACGCACCGCCGATCACCGGGTACCAGCCGACGGCTGCCGCATTGCTGCCCTTGGCGGAGTTCTCGTTGGCCAGCAGGTTCATCTCGCTGCCGTTGCGCAGCAGGCGGATGCCCACGCCCTGGGCTACGCCCGGTTGGCCGTAGCGATCGGAGACCAGGTAGGAAAGCCCACCGTTGGAGTTGACCAGACCGAGCCCGGTGGAGGCTGCCAGTGCTCCCGCGGAGACTTTGATGCCCAGTGCCGTGCCGTTGACGGCGGTGCTGTTGATCACGCCCGACTGGCATTTGAAGTCGACCTGGAAAGGCATCTCGCGGCTCGAGCCAGCGTTGATTTCGCCGATGGAGATCGACGGGAACACCACGTGCGGCGTGACGTTGGTGACGGCGCAGGTGGGGTAGCGCTTGAGCGTCATGGTGTTGTACAGGCCAATGGCGCCGGGCCAGTTGTAGTGCCAGCCGTTGTAGTTGCCATAGTGGGTCTGGCCGACGTTGGGGTAGGCCAGGCCCGGGCCCTTGATGGCGATGTAGCCGGCGGGCTGGGTGTAGAGGTAGGCCTGCGAGGCGATGGTGGCTGAATAGGGGAAGCCGAGGCTGGTCTCGAGCGGCCCGCGAAACAGCTCGGCACGTACGGCGCTGAGATTCTTCGCCTTGACCAGCTGGAAGCCCCGCGAATCGATGTCCAGCCCGGTCAGCAGACGCTCGCGCCAGACGTCGGTGAAATACTGGCCGCTTTCCACATGGGTCAGGCGTAGCAGGACGTTGGGCCAGGCAGTTCGGTAGGCCGACTGCAGGCCGATGGAATTGCCGGCGCTGTCGCCGCCCTGGTACCAGCCGCTGTAGAGGTTGTCGGCGTTGGTGGAGAACATCTCGTACACCGCGTCCCCCGATGCGCAGCGGAAGAACACGCGCTCGGCGTCGTAGCCGGCGGAGTTCCCATATTGGGTGATGGGTGACACGGAGCTGGCGATCAGGCTGCCGTCGGGCTGGAAACTGGCGTCGCTGACGTTGATCACGCTGGGAAGGCCGAGGGAGCCGTTGCAGGTATCGCAGGCCCCGTCGCCCGGCCAGGCGCCGGCCACGCCCTCGCCGGGACGGATCTGGTAGGTGGCGGTGGTGGTGGCGCTGCCGACGCTGGTGACCTTGTAGCAGGTGGCCCAGGCGCCTGGCGCGAGCAGCAGGGCGAGCAGCGGCAGGCTGCGCAGGATAGGGTTCATGAAGCCTCCGGTAGGCAGGTTGCCTGCAGGCGGACCAGTACCTGGTCGACGTCGGCGCCCTTGAGGTCATACGGCAGCAGGCAGCCGTCTTCCGGGCGTTCGCCCCACTGCACGCGCAGTCGGCCGTTCTCGCCTTCCGCGCGGGCATAGACCTGGCCGCCCTGGCCGACCATGCCGATGTTGACGCCATTGCCGTCGAGCACGTCGGCACCCAGCGGCAGCGGCTGGCCATCGGGCAGCCTGGCCTGGATCAGCAGGGGGTGGCCGGTGAGGGTCTTGAACTCGACGCGCACGGCGGCGCCGGCGTACGGCGCTATCTTGCGTTCGGTTTCCACCAGTTCGGCGTTCTCGTCGATGCCTTGCGGGTCGAGGCTGATGGGGTTGTAGCGGTACGGCGAGAGCGAGGGCACCACGGCATAGCCGTTGCTGTCCACCCGCGCGCCCTGGCCGCCGCGCACGCCGGCGCCGCTGGCGCCCTTGGCTTCCACCAGGGCGAAGGTGTCGCCGACATAGGGCCCGAGGGTCAGGCCGCCGCTGTGCAGCACCGCCGCGCCGCGCATGCCGCCGTTGACCTGGCGGTAGCTGGAGCTTTCGGCGTAGCCGGCGTTGAAGGTGGCGACCGAAGTCTGCTGCTGCACGCTGCCGTTGAAGTCGGTGCCCTGGCCTTCGCTGTCGCGCCCGGCGGAGAGGGCGTAGCTCAGGGTGCGCGCCTCGCCCAGGGTACCGTTGAGGCCGGTCTGGTAGGTGCTGCCGCTGCTGTCGCCGGAGCGCCGCGACGCCATGGCGCTGAGGTTCGGTGCGCGGCTGGTGGAGCCCAGCGGCATGGACAGGCTCAGGGTCAGGGTGTTGTTGCGGTTGCTGCCGTGCTGCAGGTTGTACTGCGGCGGCTGAGACGGGTCGTAGTCGTCATTCACGTCGCGGTACCAGGTGGTCTGCTGGCGCGAGTAGGACAGGTTGTAGCTGAGCTGGCGCCAGACATTGGAGTAGCCGAGCTGCAGCTGGGTGTCGCGGCTCTTGCCGTCGTAGTAGTCGGCGGTGGAGCCGGACAGGTAGAGGTTGCCGTACTGCCCCAGGCCCTGGTTGACCAGCAGGGTGAACTGGTTGCGCTGCTTGTAGCTGCTCGAATCCCAGCTGTCGCCGTGTTCGCCGGCATCGCGGGCGGAAAGCGCATCGCCGAGGTCGCGGTAGCCCTCGGTGGAGTAACGGTAACCGGCGAGGGTCAGGGTGGTCTGGGTCGGCTGGAAGGTCCGGCTGTAGTTCAGCCCGACGCGCCAGCCCTGCTTGCGCTGGTTGTTCTCCACGGTGGCGCTGGAGAAGGTGGTGTTCATGCCGAAGGCGCCATAGGGCGTGGCCAGCACGCCGCCGCCGAGCACGGCCAGGTAGTCCTCGGCGACGCGGGTGCCGAGGTTGGCGGTGAGGGCGTTGGTCAGGCCGCGCTGGTAGGTCAGGTCGCCGAACAGGTCGTTGCCGTCACCGTATTGGCGCGCCTGGCCGACCGTGGCGCTGTAGCGCGACAGGCCAGGGCGCATGGACTCGGGCACGGCGGAGAAGGGCACGGAGAAGCGCGACACGCTGCCGTCCGCCTCGATCACCTGCACATCCAGGTCGCCGTCGTAGGCGGTGCCGTAGAGGTCGTCGATGACGAAGGGGCCGGGTGCCACGGTGGTCTCGTGGATCTTCCGGCCGTTCTGGCTGATCACTACCCGCGCGTTGGTGTTGGCCGTGCCGCGCACCTGGGGCGCGTACTGGCGCTGCGAGTCGGGCAGCATGCGGTCGTCGGTGGCCAGGCGCAGGCCTCGGTAGCCCATGCTGCCGAACAGGTTGCCCTCGGTGTAGCTGTCGCCCAGGGTCAGTTCGCTGCGCAGGCCCGGCACCGCGCGCTGGGCATAGGTGCGGATGCTGTTCCAGTCGCTGCGGGTGTTCCCCGCGTAGCTGGAATAGGTGTAGTTGGACTGGTGGCGCAGGCGCCACAGGCCGAGGTTCACGCCGCCGTTCAGGCCCAGGTAGCCGTAGTCCGAATCGCCGCCGCTGCCGGAGTCCTCGAAGGTGGAACGGTAGAGGTTGGCGTCGTAGTTGACGAAGCCCATGGTGCTGCCGGCGTCCCATTCATCCGGGCTGACATAGCCGCGCGGCTTGATGTCGAGCAACGCCTGGGGCACCGAGAGGTCCAGGCGCAGGCGTGCGGTGTCGAGGTTCCAGGTCGAGCCCGGCAGGCGCTCGGTGAGCCAGTGGCAGATGCCCTGGTCATCCTTGCCGGCCTTCGGGTCGGGGCGCGCACCCAGGCTCTGACGCAGGAAGCGTTCGCTGAAGCAGGGCTCGGCGCGCTCGCCGCGCTGGCGCATTTCCACTTCGGCGCGGGTGGCGTACTGACCGTTGAGATAGAGGTCGACGTGGTAGGTGCCGGGGTCCACCTGGTCGGCGCGGTTGAAGCGCTCCAGGCTGCCGCCGGCCAGCCCCGACCCCATCAGCAGGCTGTCGTCGAAGCGGTAGTCCGCATCGCCCTGGGCCAGCCCCGCGACCACCATGGCGAGGGTTCCGAGGGCGAAGGGCAGCAGCGGTCCACGGTGGAGGTCAACGCGGCAGATCATGGCGAAGTTCCACTCTTGCGCCGTAGTCGTTGATCAGCAGCGCGGACAGTCGCGGCGTGCCGGCGGGCAGCGCCGAAGGCTTCTGCGCCTGCCACTGGGCCTGGCCCATGGGCGCGACCATGCCCGGCTGCAGCGTCCACTGGCGTTCGCCGACGCTGAGCGTCGCGCCGCCGAAGGAGGCGTGGAAGCCGGTGGGGTTTTCCACCTTCACGCTCCAGTTGCTGCCGTTCTGCACCAGGGAGAAGCGCAGCTTCTCGGGCAACTGCTCCGGGCTGCCGGCGATGGCTGCCGGGCGGTAGAACAGCTTCAGGCGGTTGCGCAGCATCAGCAGCATCTGGTTCTGCTCGGCCTTGGCGGCGTTGCGTGGCGGAATCTGCAGCACGTTGAGGTGGAACAGCGATTCGCGGTCCTTGGGCAGGCCGGAGCCGGTGTAGAGGATGCGCAGGGTCTGGCCGCTGCCGGGCGCCATGCGCGACACCGAAGGGTTCACCACGAAGGGGGCCTTGGCGGTGTCCGGCGTGGAGGCAGGGTCGTCGATGTCGATCCAGGCCTGGATGACGTTGGGGAAGCCGTCCTTGTTGGTCAGCTGCACGGTCTTCTCCCGGGCGTCGCCGGGATAGATGACGCGGGTGCCGGTGATCACCACGCTGGCCTGGGCGAGCGAGGCGGTGAAGGATGCCAGCAGGGCGAGCGCAAGCGTCGCCGCGCGAAGCGGGCGCGGTGGGAGGGCGTTCATCCGGTTCACCTGTGTTGCCGGGACGTTCGGGGCGGGTTCACCCCTGAACGACGCGGCGCAATGCGGGAAGGCGGCACCGGGGGGCGGTGCCGCGGGGTATCACTCGTAGCGCAGGGTGTAGGTCACCGAGCCGAGTACCGGGCCGGGGGTCACGACGGCGTCTTCGGAGATGTACTGCACCGCGTAGTCGTAGCTGGCGCTGGTCTCACCGTCGGCCAGGACGATGTCACCGGCGGCCACGGCCGCGCCACCTGCCAGGTTCACCGGAGCGCCGGCCGGGCCGTCGAGCAGCTGCAGGGCCACGCCGGTGGCGCCGCTGGCGGCGGTGTTGGTCAGGTTGCCCGAGGCGGTGGCGTTGGTGGCCTGGAACAGGGTGGTGAAGTGCTCGGCGGCACCGCTGGGGGCGGCACAACCGGTCAGCTGCAGGGTGAAGCTGGTCTCGCCGGTGGTCTGGCCGACGGTGCCGTTCAGGGCGCTGACCGGCACGCTGTCGAGGATGACGGTCGGGTCGGTGTTGCCGTCGACCACCGCCGAGCAGGTCTGGTCGGTTACTTCACCGCTGAAATTGATGGTGTTGGCGGCGAAAGCAAAGCCCGGCACAGCGAAGGTGGCTGCGACAGCCAGGGCGGTTGCGCGAAGTTTCATTCTCTTGAGCTCCATGGTCAGGGTTTTTTCCCAGGCCAATCTTCCCGTCAGAGCTTTCGGAAAGCTCTGAGACGAATCTGAAAGCACCGCTGCAGGTTTTCTGCGGCGCCTGACCAACGGCGCCGGGGCCGTGGCTGAGCCCTGTGCCGGGGCTGCCGGGGACCGCTGCCCTGCCGCGGGAGAAAAAACTTTTGCTCGCCTGTCGATTCCCGCCCGCGCGCTTCGACTAGGAAGTAACTGCAAGCGCACCGAGCGGGGAGACGACCATGAAGTACCTCTGTCTGATCTATGTGGATGACCAGCGCCTGTCGAGCCTGTCCGAGCCCGAGTACCGGCGGCTGGTGGACGAGTGCTTCGCCAACGACGAATACCAGCGCCGGGCCGGGCGGGTACTCGCCTCCGAGGCGCTGGAAACGGTGGAGACGGCGACTACGCTGCGGCATGGCGCGACAGGGCTGGCGGTCACCGACGGGCCCTTCGCCGAGACCCGCGAGTACCTGGGCGGCTTCGTGCTGATCGACGCCCGCGACCTCAACGAAGCGCTGCAGATTGCCCAGCGGATTCCCAGCGGTCGGCTGGGTGCCGTGGAGGTCCGCCCTGTGCGTGACTGGGATCGTTATTTCGCCGGGCGCTGAGGCCCGGCTCTTCGAGAGTTCTTTGTTTCAAGGGCTCTTTATTTCAAGAGCGAGCAACGTCAGGAGGATGTGATGCTGAAGTGGATCGGGTTGGTGGTGGTAGTGGCCGTGGTGGTGGTTCTGGTGCTGGCGGCGAATCGTCCGGGCACCTTCCGCGTGGAGCGCAGCGCGCGCATCCAGGCACCGCCGGAGAAGGTCCAGGGCTATATCGAGGACTTCCACCTGTGGGCGCAATGGTCGCCCTTCGAGAAGCTCGATCCGGCCATGCAGCGCAGCTTCTCCGGCGCCGACAAGGGCCGCGGCGCGGTGTACGCCTGGGAAGGCAACGGCAAGGCCGGGGCTGGGCGCATGGAAATCCTCGAAAGCGACCCCGGCAGCCGCGTGACCATCGCGCTGGACTTCTTCAAGCCGTTCAAGGCCAGCAACACCGCCGAGTTCACCCTGGTGCCGCGCGACGGCGGCACCGAGGTGACCTGGGCGATGTTCGGTCCGGTGCCCTTCGTGGCGAAGATCATGCACCTGTTCTTCGACGTGGACAGTATGGTTGGCAAGGACTTCGAGGCGGGCCTGGCCAACCTCAAGGCGCTTGCCGAGAAGGGCTGATGCAACCCGCAACCTGAAGGAGGTGAGCCATGTGCCCTCTGTGCGTATCGACCCTGACGCTGGCGGTGACCAGCGTCCTTTCCGCCGGCGGCGTCAGTGCCTTCGCCGTCACCCGCCTGCGCGGCAAGCGCCGCGCCCGGCCCAACGAGCAACGGGAACGCCCCCAGGAGCGTGCGACATGAAACTGGCCGATAAAGGTTCTTCATTTCCGGAGATGCCCCGCGTGGTGTCCCAGGCCGCCTGGCGACAGGCACGCATCCGCCTGCTGGAGCAGGAAAAGGCTGCCACCAAAGCCCGCGACGCGCTCAACGCCCAGCGTCGCGAGCTGCCGGTGGTGCGCATCGACAAGGACTACCGCTTCGAGGGCGCGCACGGCCCGCTGCGCCTGCTCGACCTGTTCGAAGGCCGGCCGCAGCTGATCGTCTACCACTTCATGTTCCATCGCGACACGGGGCTGGGCTGCGAGGGCTGCTCCTACCTGATCGACAACCTTGGCCGGCTGGAGCACCTGCATGCGCGTGGTACCACCTTCGCCATGGTGTCCCGCGCGCCGCTGGAGGAAATCGCGTCATTCCGCGCCCGCATGGGCTGGCAGTTCCCCTGGTACTCGTCGTTCGGCAGCGACTTCAACTACGACTTCCACGTCAGCGTCGATGAGTCCGTCGCCCCGGTGGAATACAACTATCGTGACAAGACGGAGCTGGAGCGCCTCGGCCAGGACTACCACGTGCGCGGCGAGCAGCCGGGCATGAGCGTGTTCCTGCGCGACGGCGACCAGGTCTTCCACAGCTACTCGACCTACGGCCGCGGGCTGGAGGCGCCGCTGTTCACCTACCACCTGCTCGACCTCACCCCGCTGGGGCGCGGCGAAGGCTGGGACGGCATGCCCGACTACCAGGGCAAGGGCATGAACTGGACGCGCTTCCACGACGACTACGACCAGGCCGCGCCGCCGCACAGCTGCTGCGGGTCCTGAACCGACCCGACTACTACACGGAGAGATTCCCGATGACTGCTGCCCAGAAGAACGCCACCCACAGCGAACTGCACGCGCTGCTGGAAAGCTGGCTGAAGTCCGTGCGCGCCTCCGACGTCGAAGGCATTACAGGCCACTACACCCGCGACATCCTCGCCTTCGATGCGGTGAAGCAACTGCAGTTCAAGGGCGTCGAGGCCTATGCCAGCCATTGGCGCGACTGCACGCAGATGTGCAAGGAACCCACTTTCGAGATCCATGAGCTGAGCTTCGAAAGCAGCGGCGATACGGCCTTCGGGCACTACCTCGCCTACTGCGGCGGCACCGACGACAAGGGCCAGCACAACGCCTCCTGGGCGCGGGTCAGCGTCGGCCTGCGCCGCGAGGCAGGGCAGTGGAAGATCGCCCACGAGCATTTCTCGATTCCCTTCGATCCGGCGACGGGACAGCTGTTGTTCGACGCCAAACCTTAATCTGGTTGACCTGTAGGAGCGCGCCATGCGCGCGATCGCGGGCGTGGCCCGCTCCTGCAGGGGCCACCGTGCAACGAGTTCGCGTGTACGTTCGCTCCAGCGAAACACCCCGCAACGATCCCCTCGTCGCATCCGTCCGACCAGCTCCCACCTTGAAGGGAATGCGTGCAGGATAGGCAGACTTCTACACGCCAAGGACCTGCGGCCCATGCACGAGTACGCTCCCCAGCCCCTGCGCGACGTGGTGGACGAGGTCTATCGCCGTGAATCGCGCCGGGTGCTGGCCACGCTGATCCGTCTGCTGGGGGATTTCGACCTCGCCGAGGAGGCGCTGCACGAAGCCTTCGTCGCCGCCGTGGACCAGTGGCGGCGCGACGGCGTGCCGGCCAACCCGCGCGCGTGGCTGGTCTCTGCCGGGCGCTTCAAGGCCATCGACGGCCTGCGTCGGCGTTCGCGTTTCGACGCGTCCCTGACGCAGATCGCCGAGCAACTGGAGATCGACGCGCAATCGGTGGAAGAACTGGCCGACGAAAGCGTCGAGGACGACCGCCTGCGGCTGATCTTCACCTGCTGCCACCCGGCCCTGCCGGCGGACTCGCAGGTGCCGCTGACCCTGCGCGAAGTCTGCGACCTGAAGACCGAGGAAATCGCCCGCGCCTACCTCGCCACGCCCTCGACCATCGCCCAGCGTATCGTCCGCGCCAAGGCGAAGATCCGCGACGCACAGATTCCCTACCAGGTGCCAGAAGCCGCCGAACTGCCGGAGCGCCTGGCCAGTGTGCTGCGGGTCATCTACCTGGTGTTCAACGAGGGGTACTCGGCCTCGGCTGGCGATTCGCTGACCCGCACCGACCTGTCCGCCGAAGCCATCCGCCTGGGCCGGCAGCTCCTCGAATTGCTGCCGGAAGCCGAAGTGATGGGCCTGCTGGCGCTGATGCTGCTGCACGAGTCGCGGCGCGAGGCGCGCACCGCCGAGGACGGCGAACTGGTGCTGCTGGAAAACCAGGACCGCGCGCGCTGGGACCGTGCCTTGATCGGGGAGGGCCAGCAACTGATCAGCGCTGCGCTCGCTACCCGGCGTATCGGCCCCTACACCCTGCAGGCGGCGATCTCCGCCGTGCATGCCGCCGCGGCCGACATGGCCAGCACCGACTGGGCGGAAATCGTCGGCCTCTACGACCTCCTGCTGGCGATGCAGCCCTCGCCGGTGATCGAACTCAACCGTGCCGTGGCCCTGTCCATGCGCGATGGCCCGCAAGCGGGGTTGGCGCAGGTCGATGCCATCCTTGCCCGTGGCGACCTGCAGGATTACCACCTGGCCCATGCCGCGCGCGCCGATTTCTGTCGCCGCCTGGAGCGCCGCGAGCAGGCGCGCGGGGCCTACGAACGCGCCCTGGAACTGGCGAAGCTGGAGCCGGAGCGGCGCTTCCTGGAGCAGCGGATTCGCGAACTCGACCGCTGAGTTGCATTGCAACATCCAACTGCCAGACTGTGCGACTGACCCCTGCCGACCCGTGCCCATGACCGAACCGACGCCGCGCGATTCCCTCTGGAGCGTCTTCCTGATTTTCCTGCGCCTGGGCCTGACTTCCTTTGGCGGGCCGGTGGCGCACCTGGGCTATTTCCGCGAGGAGTTCGTGAGCCGGCGGCGCTGGCTGGACGAGCCGCACTACGCCGATCTCATCGCCCTCTGCCAGTTCCTCCCCGGCCCCGCCAGCAGCCAGCTGGGCATGGCCCTGGGCGCCTTGCGCGCGGGGCAGTGGGGCGCCTTGGTGGCCTGGACAGGCTTCACCTTGCCGTCGGCCTTGCTGATGCTGCTGGTCGCCCTGGGGCTGTCGCGGCATGGCCAGTGGTTGCCGGCCGGTGCGCTGCACGGGCTGATGCTGGTCTCCGTCGCCGTGGTGGCCCATGCCGTCTGGGGCATGGCCAGGTCGCTGTGTCCGGACTGGCAGCGCCAGGGGCTGATGATCCTGGTGACCGCCGTGGCGCTGCGCTGGCCCGGCGTGGTCGTGCAATTGCTGGTGATCCTCGCGGCTGCGCTGATTGGCATGGCCTGGCTGCGGCCGTCCACGGTGGACGATTCGGTGGGCCCGGGCCATTGCGCGTCGCGTCGTCGGGGCGGCTTCTACCTGCTGCTGTTCTTCGTGCTGCTGGCGCTTCTGCCGTTGGCGGCGGCCGCGTGGCATTGGCCATGGCTGACGCAGTTCGACGCCTTCTACCGGGTCGGCAGCCTTGTATTCGGCGGCGGGCATGTGGTGCTGCCGCTATTGCAGAGTGCGGTGGTTGACCCCGGCTGGGTGGATGCACCGACCTTCCTCGCCGGCTATGGCGCGGCGCAGGCCTTGCCGGGGCCGCTGTTCACCTTCGCCGCCTTCCTCGGCGCGGCCATCACCGAGCCGGGCGGCGCGACCGGCGCGCTGCTGTGCCTGCTGGCGATCTTCCTGCCGTCCTTCCTGCTGGTGCTCGGCGCCTTGCCGTTCTGGCAGAGCCTGCGTCGCCAGCGGCCTCTGCGCGCGGCACTGGCCGGGGTGAACGCCGCCGTGGTCGGCCTGTTGCTGGCGGCGCTCATCCATCCCATCGGCAGCGAGACCATCGTCGGCCTGCTCGACATTTCCCTGGTCGCGCTGGCCTTCCTGGTGCTGCTCAGTGGCCGGGTTCCGCCCTGGGCGCTGGTGCTGCTGGGCGCGCTGGGCGGAGGCCTGGCCGGGGCGCTCTAGAGGCTGCTCACCAAGTGCCCGCCATCCACGGCGAGCACCGCGCCGGTCATGAAGGCGCCGGCGTCGCTGGCCAGCAGCAGGAAGGGGCCTTCCAGTTCCCGGAGCTGGCCGAGGCGGCGCATCGGTACCGTGTCGCGGATGTAGGCTTGGCCCTTGTCGCTGTCGAAGTAGGCGTCGTTCATTTCAGTCCTGAAGTAGCCCGGTGCGATGGCGTTGACCCGCACGTTGAAGCGCGCCAGTTCCAGCGCCAGGGACTTGCTCAGCTGTACCACGCCGGCCTTGGCCGCGCAGTAATGGCTGTAGCCGCCGCCCACGCGCAGGCCGAGGATCGAGGCGATGTTGACGATGCTGCCGCCGCGCCCGGCCTTGGCCAGACGCTGCGCCGCGCACTGGGCGACGCGCCAGACGCCGTCGAGGTTGGTGGAGAGCATGCTGCGCCAGTCTTCCTCGCTGACCTCCAGCGCGCGCTGGCCGTTGCCGATGCCGGCGTTGTTGAGCACCACATCCACCACGCCGAACTGCGCCTCGGCGCTGTCGAAGGCGGCCTCGACGCTGGCGCGGTCGGTCACGTCCAGCGCCACGGCATGGGCTTCACCGCCGTCGGCACGGATGGCTTCGGCCAGTTGTGCCAGGCGCTCCGTGCGCCTTGCCGCCAGCACCACGCGGGCGCCCGCACGGGCGGCCACGCGCGCCAGGTGTGCGCCGATGCCGCTGGAAGCGCCGGTGACCAGTACGGTCCTGCCGGAGAGGGAGAAGAGGTCGTTGCTCATGGCTGCACCTTGTTCATCAGAGCGAATTCGCTGATCGCCAAGGTTAGCCGGATGCGCCCTCAAGGGCGTGCAGGGTGCGCCATTCGCGCGGCTGATGACGTTGACAGCATGGGCTCCACCCCTCTTGCGACCATGCACCATCACAGCCGGGAGGGCGGACGTAGGATGGTGTGGAGCGAAGCG
The DNA here is from genome assembly GCF_014852215.1 of Pseudomonas sp. PDM19. Lineage (NCBI taxonomy): Bacteria > Pseudomonadati > Pseudomonadota > Gammaproteobacteria > Pseudomonadales > Pseudomonadaceae > Pseudomonas > Pseudomonas sp. PDM19. The sequence goes on from NZ_JACVBG010000003.1 coordinate 670,150, forward strand.
ATACCCATCGATGAGCGGGCCATGCCAGGAGAAATGGCAGAAACGAAAAAGCCCGGCACCTGGCCGGGCTTTTCATGACGCGGGAAGCGAATCAGGCAGCGAGTGCGCGGGCTTGCTTCTTCTTCACCTGCGCGCGGCAAGCATCGCCGAACGCCTGGAAGATCTTCACCGAGTCGGGGTTCTTCGCCGCCTGCCATTCAGGGTGCCACTGCACCGCGAAGAGGAAGGAGGAAAGCGTCGGGGCGTGGATGGCCTCGACCAGGCCGTCTTCGGCGTGGGCGATGGCTTCGATGCCCTTGCCCAGGTTCTTCAGGCCCTGGCCATGCAGCGAGTTGACGCGGATCTCGTCACCCAGCAGCTGCTGCAGCCAGCTGCCCTGGATCGGGCGAACGCCGTGGGCCGGGCTGTACTGCACGTCGACCGGGTCTTCGGGATTCTCGCGATGGTCGTTGAAGCCGGGTTCGGCATAGACCTTCTGGTAGATATCGCCGCCCAGGGCCACGTTGATTTCCTGCATGCCGCGGCAGATGCCGAAGATCGGCAGGCCACGCGCGATGGCGGCCTTGATCAGCGGGATGTCGAAGTTGTCGCGGTCCTTGTCCTGGCCCTTGCCGGGAGTTTCATTCTCCTGGCCATACAGGGTCGGATCGATGTTGCTGCCGGCGCCGGTCAGGTACACGCCGTCGGCCATGTCCAGGTATTGCTCGAGGTCTTCGATGCCGCAGCAGGTCGGTACCAGTACCGGCACGCAATCGGACTGTTCGACCAGGGGCACGATGTATTTGTGGGTCATTACCTGATAGTCGTGGCCTTTGCGCTCTTGGCTGCCCATGGACATCAGGACGACGGGTTTACGGAGAGTCTGTTTCTTGTTGCCAATGTTGCTGTTGGACATATGTCACCTTTGGACGGGCTGCAGCCCATCGTTTTTGTGCAGGCGCGCAGCGGAAAGGCGCGCTACCTGAGGCCCCGAGCACTGCCGGGAGCGCACAGAAGGCGAAGTTTCCCGGTCGAAACCTGCCTACCAGCCTGCCAGAGCCGTTAAATATGTCAAACGAATTCGACGCGGGCCGTCAAAAATAATGGCCGAAATCCTGTCTTACAATTCTTCTATCTAATTGTTTTTAAAGGATTTATTGTAATATCTCGACGTGCTGAAAAGTCCATTATTTAAAACGCCTGGTCATAATGGTGAAAAATTCTGCACGCTTTTTCACAGCAGCCGTTCAGGATCGGCAACGCCCGCGCAGGCGGCACGCTCTGCCTCGCGGGTTTGCCCTCAGTGGCACTCGATACGGTTACGGCCGTTCTGCTTGGCCCGGTAGAGCGCGCTGTCGCTGCGGGAAAGCCCGGCCTCGGCAGACGCGTCGCTGGCTTCCAGCGCAGCGATGCCGATGCTGATGCTCAGCGGGATGCGTTGCCCGCCCTGCATCAGCGGCTGCTCCAGCAATTGCTGCTGCAGGCGTTGGGCGAAGACCTGGGCGGCGGCAACGTCGGCATCCCCCAGCACCACGGCGAACTCCTCGCCACCCATGCGCCCGGCGAAGTCGACGCGACGGATGTCACGCCCGAGGATGCTGGCGAAGTGGCGCAGGGCCTCATCGCCGACGGCGTGGCCCCAGCGGTCGTTGATCGCCTTGAAGTGGTCGATATCGCACATCAGGATCGCTGCGTGGTGCGTCGTCGAGCGCTGCACGCGGCCTAGCTCCGCCTCGATCAGGCGCATGAAGTGGCCACGGTTGGGCAGTTGCGTGAGGAAGTCGGTGGTGGCCAGCACCTGCAGCTCGGCTTCGATGCGTTTGCGTTCGGTGATGTCGGTGATGAAACCGTGCCAGATCAGGGTGCCGTCGGCCACGCGCTTGGGGTGCGCGTTGCCCTGGCGCCAGAGCGTACCGCGCCCGGCGATCTGCACGCGGTATTCGTGCCGCCACGGTTGCAGGAGGGCGGCGGAGGCCTCCAGCGAGGCAAGGCAGGCCGGCAGGTCCTCGGGGTGGATCAGGTCGCGCAGGAACACGGAGTTGTGCTGCATCTGCTCGGCCGCAATGCCATAGATGTCCATCACCCCGGCACTGACATAGGGGAAGGTGCCGGTGCCATCGGGCAGGCGGCGGAACTGGAAGACCATACCGGGTATTTCATTGGTCAGGTCGGTGAGCAGCTCCACGCTTTCGCGCAGTTGCTCGGCCATGCCGCGCAGGGCGGTGATGTCGGTGGTGGTGCCGAGCATGCGCAGCGCGTTGCCGGCGGCATCGCGCTCGACCACCTTGCCGCGGCTGCAGACCCAGAGGTAGTGGCCGTCCTTGTGGCGCAGGCGATGCTCCACTTCGTAGGCCTCGGTGCGACCCTCGAAGTGATCGCGCATGGTGTTCTGCACGTACTCGAGGTCGTCCGGGTGCAGGCGCGTGTAGGCGTCCTCGATGCGGCTGCCGATCTCGTCCTCGGCGTAGCCCAGCAGGGACTTCCAGGCGCTGGAATAGTGGATCTCGCCGGTGGGCACGTGGCGATCCCAGATGCCGGTTCCGCTGCCGTCCACCGCCAGGGCCATGCGCCGCTCGCTTTCCTTCTGTGGCATGCGGGCGCGGTCGAGCAGGGCCTCGCCCAGCTCCAGTACATCGTCCAGCAGCCTCTGCTGTTGCTGGCTGAGCGACTGGTCGCCGTTGCCCAGCAGCAGCAGGCGCGCCTGGGGAAAACCTTCCTGGTCGCGCAGCGTCTGGCTGGCCAGCAGGTTCAGGAGCTGGCCCTGGTGGCTCAGCGGGCTGGTGGCGGCATTGAGGGACAGCAGGGTAGCCAGAGAGAGGGCGCCGGCACCGTCGATGCCGAGCTGGCCGAGCAATTGGCCGCGCATGTCGATGAGCAGGACGGCGCAATCGCCACCCGCATGGCGGGCGAGACGCAGCAGGCCGTCGTATCGCCCGTACTCCTGTACCCCAGCTTTACTGGAAGTTCGCATCCGATAGCAGCTTCTTCAACGGAGGATGGGCGTAGTTCTGGATTGTGCTCCGCGCCGGACATGCGGCAGGCGGACGCAGGTGGCTTTATGAAATCACGGCCGCTCAGCGGCCACAATCTCCACCTGCGACATGGGCGACGAGCGCACCTCGCCCGCCGCGTCTGCGACGGGCGAGGAGGGCGTCAGTTGATGAGCTGGTCGATCAGCACGGCGTTGGTGTAGATCAGGCTGCCATCGCGGGCGCTGTGGCCGACCAGGTGGAACTGCCCGCGGTGCTCGGCGCCGCCCAGGTACACGCGGAACATGCAGTCCGCCAGCGGGCCGACCGCTTCGGGCATGTGCAGGTCGAGGGTGCGCAGGTCGGCGTCCACCATCATTTCCTTCTGGCCGTTCTCCTGCAGGTACACCTCGGCCTGCTCCAGGTGCAGGCGGTCCTCATCGGTCAGGTAGAAGCGGATGTCTTCCAGCGGCGTGGGCTTCTGCTCGGCGGTGGTCTTGCACCAGCCTTCGAGGGTCATTGCGCTCATGGTGAGGTGCCTCCGTGGTTCGCGTAGGGATACAACGCGTCGTCGCAGAGTTGGACCGTTTCGCTGGCAGGTTCGCTCACTTTTTGTTCAAGACAGCGTTCGGGACATAAAAAAAGCCGCTCCAATGGAGCGGCTCGAAGGACGTCGAAGGAGCAATCACAATATCAACGTCAGGAGTTGTCTTCCGCAGGGAAAGTGCGGAAGCGGGAAGATGGGGTAATTCTAGAAAGTTGCAGCGGCGGGATAAACCGTTATTCCGGGAAGAGACTTTCTGCACGGGCGTAATAATCTCGCCTGGACACGGGGCAAACTTTCAGACGAATCCGAAAGTTGCCCCGCTCAATAATTCAGCGAATATTCGTGCTGAATTACAGGATCGACAGCGGGTATTCGACGATCAGGCGCAGTTCGTTGTTGTCGGCTTCACCCTGGTCGGCGTTGGCGCGGTGGAAGGCCTGACGCACGCGGAAGGACAGGTCCTTCGCCGGGCCTTCCTGGACCACGTACTTGGCTTCCAGGTCGGTCTCGTGGTGGCTGCCGTCCTCGCCGTACATGCCGGCGTAGTTGCCATCGGCGTCGGCGTGGCTGCCGTCGATGCCGGTACCGTTGATGTAGCGGGCCATGAAGCTCAGGCCCGGTACGCCGTAGGTGTCCATCGCCAGGTCGTAGCGCACCTGCCAGGAGCGCTCGCCCGGACCGTTGAAGTCGGAGTACTGCACGGAGTTGGCGAGGAACACCGAGTCACCGGTGGCACCGTCGCCGTCGTCGCCGAAGCCGACGTAGTCGAACGGGGTGTCGCCGTGGACTTTCTGGTAGGCCAGGGTGACGGTGTGCGCCTGCAGGAAGGAGTAGGCGGCTGCCAGCGACCAGGTGGTGTTGCTGATCTCGCCGGCCTTGGCCTGGCCTTCGTCATTGGTGCGGTAGATGTTGAAGTCGAAGGCCAGCGACTGGTCATCGGCGACCGGCAGCACCCAGTTCACGTTGCCATAGTACTGGCGCCAGATGTCCTTGAACTCGGAGCCGTACAGCGAAACGCTCAGGTTGTCGTTGATCGCGTACTTGCCGCCGAGGAAGTCGACGTCGCTGGTTTCCACGCCGGCATAGGCCGCCCACAGGCCGCCGTCGCGGGCCGTGGTGACCGGGCTGGTGCCGGAGGTGAAGTGACCGGCTTCCAGGTCCAGGCCTTCGATTTCGCTGCTGAACAGGTTGAAGCCCGACGCAGTCTGCGGGATCAGGCGGGTGCCGCCGGCGGCGAATACCGGAGCGGTCGGCTGCATGTCGCCGAATTTCAGCTCGGTCTTGGAGATGCGCACTTTCAGCGCGCCACCGGCCTTGCCGTAGTCGTCATCCGGCTTGCCGTCGTTGCCGACCGGCAGGTTGCCGGTGCCCGCACGGCCACGGCCGGCGTCGAGCTTGATGCCCAGGTAGCCGAAGGCGTCCACGCCGAAACCGACGGTGCCCTGGGTGTAGCCCGAGGAGAAGTTCGCCAGGAAGCCCTGGGTCCAGTCGCGGTTGTCGGCTTTGCCGTTCTTGCCGTCGTGGTCGTAGTAGTAGTTGCGCAGCAGGACATCGAACTTGGCGTCCTCGACGAAGCCCTTGGCATCGGCCTGATCGGTGACGAAGGGTTCGGCGCTGGCGAACTGGCTGGCGGCGGCGGAAACAGCGAGCACGATGGCGCTGCGTTTGAGGTGCTTCATGGATATTGCCCCTAGAGTCTTGGAGGACCGGCTCGATGAAGTGCGTGAGAACCGGACGTTTTTATAGGCAGGCACAATGAATCCGAACGTGGATTGACCACGGCGGAAAGTCGCAGGAAGTTGCGTTGGCATTGTTGCAGTTAACTGGCTTTGTATTCCCCCACGAATTGCTCCAAGCGTGGGAGAGCCGACGTCATAATGCCGAAAGAGTTCGCCGTTTAAATCACGGATTATGAAAAGGTCTATGTCTCAAACTGTAATAATCAGGACGTTGGTCGAGTTGACATAACGCATTTGGAAGTTCCGCGTATATAAGCAATGTCACTGTTTCCGGGGGCTGCGGGCACGGTGACATGGCGCGCATCGGGGCGATGCGGCTAAGCTGCGCGACCCGGCCGCCGCACCCGCTGCGGCGACGTGCCCCATTCACCGACAGCAGAGATTTGTCCCATGACGCCTACCTTCATCCCCGACGCGGACCCCGAATCCATCTCCTCCGACGTCGCCGGCTTCGGCGGCCTGCTGGTTTCCACGCAGATCCCCACCCTCGAGGACGGCAGCCTGGAACTGGGCGACATCAAGGCCCAGAGCGTGGCGACCCTGCGCAGCCTGCAACTGGCCCTGGAAAAGGCCGGTAGCGGCCTGGACCACGTACTGCACCTGACCATCTACCTCACCAGCATGGCCGATCGCGCCGCGTTCAACGAGGTGTACTGCAGCTTCTTCGCCAAGCCCTACCCGGTGCGCGCCGCCGTCGGTATCTCCGAGCTGGCCGTCGAGGGCATGAAGGTGGAAGTCACCGCCATCGCGGCCAAGCGCGCGGGCTGATCTCTCCGTCCCGCAGGATCGGGCCGCTCTGCGGCCCTTTCTTTATGTGTTGCGCTTCTTCGACCTGAGCACGTCTCTGGTTCGCGAGCAAGCTCGCTCCTACAGGTCCACGCCATGCTGCTCTGCGTAGGAGCGAGGGGGACGCCTGGTTCTTGCTCGCGAACAGTCCCCGCTCCAAACCCCCCCGAATGTATTCCTTTGTATCCACCGCTCCCTGAGCGGACACACGCATACAAAAGCCTCCAGACGCCGATACGTCCGCGATACATCACTGCGGCGAAATAGCCCTACCCGAACGACACGGCGCAACGGCTGGGAAACCTCCAGTGCCTCGTTCCAGGGATTCGCCCTTGCGGCATGACTCGGCGCAGCAAGCGCCACAGCATCTGGAGAAGCAGCATGACTCGTACCTCGAAGACTCAACTGGGCCTGATCGCTATCGCGCTGGCTGGCGGCTTGAACATGGCGTCCTCCGCTTTCGCCGTCGAAGCCCTGCCGCAGGGCTACCAGCTGGCTTCCGCCGCCAAGGCCGGCGAGGGCAAGTGTGGCGAGGGCAAGTGCGGTGCCAACGAGGCCAAGGCCAAAGCCAAGGTGAGCCAGGGCGAAGGCAAGTGCGGCGAAGGCAAATGCGGTGCCGACGGCGCCCAGGCCAAGGCCACCGGCGCCGAGGGCAAGTGCGGTGAAGGCAAGTGCGGCGATGCCTCCTTTGCCCGCACCGATGCCGATCACGACGGCCGCGTCTCCCGCGCCGAACTGCTGGCCGTGGCACCCAAGGCGGGCGCGGAGTTCGACGCCATCGACGCCAACCACGACGGCTACCTCTCCGAGGCCGAGGTCTACCAGTTCCGCAAGAACCAGTTCGACTCCAACGGCAAGCCTTTCCCGTCCGACCTGTACAGCAAGCTGAGCCAGGCCAAGAACTGACCGACGCTGCCCCTCCCCGAGCCGATGGCCGGGGAGGGCACTTCGCCAAGGAGACTGCCATGACCCCTTCCGTAGCCCTGCAGGGAGCCGGCCTCGGCCTGCGCCGCGCGATGCTGCCTGACCTGCTGACCCTGGACGACCGCGCCGTGGACTTCCTCGAAGTCGCCCCGGACAACTGGATCGGCGTCGGCGGGACCTATGGTGAAGGGCTGGCCCGTCTGGCCGAACGCTTCCCGCTGTCCTGCCATGGCCTGTCGCTGTCCCTGGGCGGGCCGGAACCGCTGGACCATGTATTCCTCGGTCGCGTCCGCGAATTTCTCGACCAGCACCAGGTACCGCTGTTCAGCGAACACCTGAGTTACTGCTCCGACGAAGGCCACCTCTACGACCTGATTCCCATGCCCTTCACCGACGAGGCCGTGCGCCACATCGCCAGCCGCATCCGTGAGGTGCAGGACGTCCTCGGTCGCCGCATCGCCGTGGAAAACATCTCCTACTACGCCGCGCCCTACCAGGCGCTGAGCGAGATCGACTTCCTCCTCGCGGTGCTCGGCGAGGCTGACTGCGACCTGCTGCTGGACGTCAACAACCTCTACGTCAACGCCCACAACCATGGCTACGACGCCGCCGGCTTCCTGGCCCGCGTGCCGGCCGAGCGCGTCGCCTGCCTGCACGTCGCCGGCCATTACGACGAAGCGCCGGACCTGAAGATCGACACCCACGGCGCCGCCGTGAAGGACGACGTCTGGAGCCTGCTGGCCAGCGCCTACCAGCACCTGGGCAGCGTCCCGACCCTGCTGGAACGCGACTTCAACCTGCCGCCGCTGGCCGAGTTGCTCGGCGAAGTAGCCACCATCCGCCACCTGCAAACATCCGCGCGCCGACCGGAGGTGCGTCATGGCTGAGACCTTGCGCGAGCAGCAGTTGCGCATGACCCGCTACATCCGCGACCCGCAGGCCAACGAGCCGCCGCCCGGCATCGAGGCGCGGCGCCTGGCGGTGTACCGGCAACTGTTCTTCGGCAACCTGCAAGCGCTGCTCGCCGGCAACTTCCCGGTGCTGCATGCCAGCCTGCCAAGTGAACAGTGGCAGGCGCTGACGGAGGATTTCTACGCCAGCTTCCACTGCCAGACGCCGCTGTTCACCGAGGTGGCCGGCGAGTTCGTCGACTACCTGGAGGGGTGCAGCGAGCAGCCCGGCTGGGTCGCTGAACTGGCGCACTACGAACTCATCGAGACCGCGCTGCTGCTCAGCGACAACGCCGAGCCGGCCCACGACCCGGACGGTGACCTGCTCGAGGGTGTGCCGCTGCTGTCAGCGCTCGCCGCGCCGCTGGCTTATGCCTGGCCGGTCAGCCACATCGGTCCGCAACACATTCCCCTGGACGCCCCGGCCGAACCGACACTGCTGCTGGTGCGCCGGGATACCGACCTGAAGGTGTACTTCTCGCGTCTGGCCCCGTTGGCCCATGCTCTGCTGGTGTCGCTGCAACAGTGGCAGCTCACCGGTCGCCAACACCTCAAGGCGCTGGCTGAAATCGCCGGCGTCGAACCGGCCGCCATCGAAGGGCAGGGCGTTGCCCTGCTGCGCAGCCTGAAAGAACAGGGCGTGGTGCTCGGCACCCGCCCGAATTGCACCACTCCACATCGTCCCTCGTTGCATCGCCCCTGAAGGAGAAGCGTCATGACCGACACCCTGGCAACCGTGATCTACACCGCCCACACCCACACCACCGGAGGTCGTGATGGTCGCGGCCAGACCACCGACGGTGAACTGGACCTGCCCCTGAGCCCACCCGGCTCCGGCCGCCCCGGCACCAATCCCGAGCAACTGTTCGCCATCGGCTGGTCCGCCTGCTTCATCGGCGCCCTGCGCCGCGCCGGGCAGAAGCTGAACGTGCGCCTGCCGGCCGATGTGGCGGTGGACGCCGAAGTCTCCCTGGGCAACACCGCCGACGGCGGCTTCGCCCTGGCCGCCCAGCTCACCGTGCACCTGCCAGGGCTGGAGGCGGAGGACAAGGCGAAGCTGGTCGACGAGGCGCATCAGATCTGCCCGTATTCCAAGGCTTCGCGCGGCAATATCGAGGTGGGGTTCGTCATTCCCTGATCGATCCCTTGTCCACAGCACAGCCCGCGCACCTTCATCGGTGCGCGGGCTTTTTTGTGTCCTATCGGCGTGCGAGGTGCTTCCCTGTGGGAGCGGAGCTTCTCCGCGACGTTCTTGCTCTTGCTTGGGGTTTGGTGTGTCTGCGCCGCTTCGGCGTACGCGCGGGCTTCTGGTTTCGCCCCCTCGGGCGAGTTCCTTTTGGCAAACGTCGGATAGCCGCCCTCCCAAAAGGAACCAAAAGGTCTTGCCCCGGACATCCGGTTTTTCGCTTAGGCGAAAAATTCCCTCGTTGAAGCGAAGTTTCAGGGGCCCGCGTCGAAGGGCCATCCCTGGCTCATCGCCGCTCTCGCGACATCCATGTCGCTCAACCCCTGAGACTCCGCTTCAACGAGGCCTCCTGAACGGGGCATTCGGCGCGCGGACGTTTCTCTGGAAGTCTTTGAAGCCAAAGCCAAAGCCAAAGCCAAAGCCAAAGCCAAAGCCAGGGCCGCACGTAGGGCGAATAACCCGGAACGGGTTATCCGCCAATTGCCTTGCGACGGATAACGCTGGCGCGTTATGCGCCCTACGATCACAGCGGCGGAGTCCAGGCTGGAAGGAAAACCCGAGGGCAATACGTACCCTGTAGGAGCGGGCCATGCCCGCGAACAGCGGACAAGGTCCGCGTTCGACCCCTCGCGCCGACTTCCCGCAGGCAAACAAAAACGCCCTCTCCAGAAGGAGAGGGCGTCGTGGGTCGACCAGATGAATCGCCAGCCTATCAGACGTTCCGCGAAGCTTCCATTACCCGCCGCACCAGCCCATCCACACTCAGCGCTCCCGCTCCCTTCAACACCAGCGGCACCAGCGCTACCAGGTAGATCAGCGGCAGCTTGTAGTTGCCAAAACCATGATCGGTAATCGAGTAGCCCTGGGCCAGTTCCGCCAGGCTCGACCACTGCGCCGGCCAATGCACTGCGGCGATGGCGACGAGGGTCACCACGATCAGCGAGGCCGAGGCGAAACGAGTCGCCAGCCCCAGGAGCAACAACACCGGCGCGATAAGCTCGGCCCACATCGACACCTGCCAGTCGAAGCCGGCGGAGAAGTGGTTGAAAGGGAAGGGGAAGCTGGCGTGGATCTGTTCGAACCAGTTGTCGCCGTGCCATTTCTCCAGGCCCGACTCGAAGAATTCCCAGGCCAGGAACAGCCGCAACGGGATGTCCCAGCCCCAGGCGGCGAGGCGGTCGAGTTGGTCGAAAGCGGTCTTGAGCGGGTTCAGGGTCAGCAGGGTCATGGCGCACCTCGTGGGCATTATTGTGGGCAGTCGGTCTAGGGCAGGGCTTGGGCGGCCGGGCGAGGGTTTCGCCCGGTGGCGGAGAAGTCGGGATCAGGCGCTCGGCAGCGCGGGACGTACGCTACGGCGCAGGCGGACGGCCAGCTTGGCGATGAGCTTGAAGGCGATGGCGCTGAAGATCAGGCCGAAGCCCAGCGGGTACCAGGAGCCCATTGGCAGGCGCTTGTAGAAGGACAGGAAGAACACCCCGGCGATCACCCAGGTGCCGGTGCTGTGCAGGCCCTTCCAGGCGCGGGCGCCGAGCAGCTTCACCGCGTAGGGGAAGGAGGTGACGGCCAGCAGGGCGATGAACAGGTAGCCGACCGAGCCGGGAATGTTCGCGGCGACGCTGCGGCCGTTCCAGAAGGTCTCGGGGAAGAACTTCACGTAGAGGATGATCAGCACCGCGTGCACGGCGTGGGAGAAGGCGAAGGCCAGCCCGAGGAAGCGTCTTTCGCGCAGCAGGCCACGGGTGAAATCACTCGGCACCAGCGCTGCCAGGGACGAGGCGAGGAAGGTGGCGAGGAACAGCGCGAATGAAGTGCGGGCGGTGACGCGGATCGAGCTGCGCAGCGCCTCCACCCCTTGCGGCTGGGACCACAGGGCCAGCGCGGTGACGATAAGCACCAGCAGCGAAAGCAGGGAAAACAGGCGCCAGCCATGCAGGCGGGCAGGTTCGGCGGGACGGTTCATGGCGGGCTCCTTTGGGGAACGCGGCGGGCGGGGTGCCACCGCTGTTCGTGGAGCCATCTTGTCGACGGGCCTTATCCCGGATGTGTCCGGGGAAGGCCGTCTTGTATCTCTGTGTACATCATCGGGCGGGCGGCAATTCCAGTTGCACGCACAGCCCGCCGCTGGTGCGGTTGGACAGGGTCAGCGTGCCGCCCAGCGCCTGGCTCAGCTGCAGGGCGATCGCCAGCCCGAGGCCGGTGCCGCCGGTGCTGCGGTTGCGCGAGCTTTCCACCCGGTAGAACGGCTTCACCACTTCGGCGAGCTCTTCCTCGGGAATGCCCGGGCCGTCGTCGAGTACACGAACACACACGATGCCCTGGGTATCGCGCTCGACTTCCACCTGGGCGGCCCCGCCGAACTTCAGCGCGTTGTCCACCAGGTTGGTGAGTACCCGGCGCAGCGCGTGGGGGCGGGTTTCCAGCACGGCGTTGCTGTTGCCCTGCAGCTCCACGGCCTGGCCGCTGTCCTGGTAGTCGAGGACCAGGCTGTCTAGGAAGGCGTCAAGGTTGACCTTCACCGCCGCCTCGCTGGCGCCGTCCATGCTGCGTGCGTAGGCCACGCCTTCGCGGACCAGGTGCTGCATCTCTTCCAGGTCACTCCACAGGCGTTCGCGCTCGGGCGAGTCGTCCATCTGCTCGACGCGCAGCTTCATCCGCGTGATGGGCGTCTGCAGGTCGTGGGAGATGGCGGCGAGCAGTTGCATGCGCTCCTTGAGGTAGGAGCCGATGCGGCCCTGCAGTGCGTTGAATGCACGGGCGGCGTAGGCGACTTCGCTGGGGCCGCGTTCGTCCAGCTCCGGCGCCGGGGCATCCGGATCGAGATGATCCACGGCCTGGGCCAGACGCGTGAGCGGACGGATCGCCAGGCGCACAGCAATCCAGGTGCAGAACAGCAGCAGCGCCAGTTGCACAACCAGCACCCAGGGCAACCATTGCGCGACCGGCACACCCTTGGGCGTCACATCGATGGTCAGCGGCATGCCGTCGGCGAGTTTGAGGTGCGCCTGGAAGTGCGGAATGGAGCCGGGAATGTCCTCGAAGCGCAAGGCGTAGCGCGGGCCAATGGAGTCGGCAATGGACGTCGCCGCCATCGGCGCCTGCGCCATGTTCATCGGCTCGCCCGGTTCACCGCCATCCAGCCGGTAGCGGTAGTTGGGCCGCTGCACCATCGGCAGCCAGGCCTCGCGCTCATCCTTGGGCAGGCGGTCGAGCAGGGCGACGGCGGTGCTGACGTCGGTCTCCAGGTTGCCCAGCATCATGCTGCGCGCACTCTGGTAGCGCTCGTAGAACTGCGAGCAGAACGACAGGCTGTAGGCGAACACCAGCCCGGCGAGGAAGATCAGCGCTAGGCGCGCGGCCAGCGTGCGTGGCCAGTGCAAGAGGGATTTCATTGGTTGGGCTCGAGCAGTTCGACGGCCAGCGCGAAGACGTAGCCTTCGCTGCGCACCGTCTTGATGTAGGCCGGCTCGCGGGCGTCATCCAGCAGGCGCTGGCGCAGGCGGCTGACCAGCAGGTCGATGGAGCGGTCGAAGATGTCCGCTTCACGGCCCTGGGTGAGGTTCAGCAGTTGCTCGCGGCTGAGCACGCGCTGCGGGTGATCGACGAACACCCGCAGCAGGCGGTATTCGGCGCCGCTCAGGGCGACCAGGGTGCCGTCTTCATCCAGCAGGTGGCGCGCGGTGGTGTCGAGCTTCCAGCGGCCGAAGCCGATCAGCCGGCTGGCCTCGCTGACCTGCAGGTTCGGCGGCAGCATGCGGGTACGGCGCAGCACGGCGTTGATCCGTGCCAGCAGCTCGCGGGCGGAGAAGGGCTTGGTGAGGTAGTCGTCGGCGCCCATTTCCAGGCCGATGATGCGATCGGTCTCGTCGTTGCGCGCGGTGAGCATCAGCACCGGCGTGGACTTGTGCTTGCCCACGCGCAGCTCGCGGCACAGCTTCAGACCGTCGTCGCCGGGCATCATGATGTCGAGGACGATCAGGTCGACGCTGTTGGCATCGAGGAAGGCGCGCATCTGCCGGCCGTCTCCCGCCAGGCTCACGCGCAGGCCGTTCTTCTTCAGGTAGTTGCCGACCAGCTCGCGGATCTCGCGGTCGTCGTCGACGATCAGTACGTGATCGACATGGTCCATGCCGGTTCCTCGTTCGTAGTGGGTTGAGGCGAGTTTATAGCGCAGCGCCGCGCTTGCCTTCCGTGCTTTGTATTCCACTGTATCTATAGCCGCCGCCGATACCCGGCGCGGCAAACCCGGGCCCTGCGCGACACAAGCCCGATACCTCCTGAACGTGAAATGGGCACCAACGGCGAGGCACACAGCCCCCGCCGGCCAAACCCGACACAGGACAGGAGAACCACCATGAAAGCCATCCAACTCGCCAACGCTTGCCTCTTCGCTGCCGTCGCCGCCTTCGCCAGCTTCAGCGCCCAGGCCGCCGACACCCAGCCCGCCGAGACTTACCACTACGGTCAGAAACTGGACGTGAAGCGCGTCCTGGCCATCCACGAAGAGAACGCCTCGCCGTTCGATTGCGGCATCGTCAATGCCCGCATGGACTACCTGGATTCCAGCGGCCAGCCGCACAGCCTGGCCTATCGCAAATTCGCCACCAACTGCAACGAAGGCGGCTGATTCCTCTGCGCCGCGGCCTTCGAAGGCCGCGGCGTTCAGTTCCTGGCGTTTATCCCAAGCGTGAACCCCACGGGCCGACGGCCCACCGAGGTGCCCATGTTGCTCATCGCCTTTCTCGGCGGGGCGCTGACCCTGCTCAGCCCCTGCATCCTTCCCGTACTGCCCCTGTTGCTGCAGCGCGCCGGCGGCCCGGCGTGGTCGCCGTGGGTCACGCTGCTCGGCCTGGCCAGCGGCTTCGCCGTGCTGGCGAGCCTGGCGACCGTCTCCAGCAACTGGGTGATTGCCGCCAGCGAGTGGGGGCGTTACTTCGCCCTCGCGCTGCTGTCGGTTTCCGCCGTTGCGCTGCTCTGGCCGCGTTTCAGCGACGCACTGGCCAAGCCCTGGGCGTGGATCGGCGATCGCCTGCAGGGCGAATCCCGTCGCCTGCCGCCGGCGCTTTCCACCTGGGTGCTGGGCTTCGCCGCCGGCCTGTTGTGGGCGCCCTGTGCCGGGCCGGTGCTGGGGCTGATTCTCTCCGGCGCCATGCTGCAAGGCCCGAGCGCGCAGACCAGCCTGCTGCTGTTTGCCTACGGGCTGGGGAGTGCCACGGTGCTGGGCGTCGTGCTCTTCGCCGGTCGCCGGCTGATGCAGCACCTGCGGCCGCGCATGACTGTCATCGAAGGCCTGCGCCGGGCCACCGGCGTGCTCGCGTTGCTGGCCGTGGTCGGCATCGCCAGCGGCACTAGCGCGCAGATCGCCTCCGGTAGCTCATCCACGCTAGTGAACAGCCTGGAGCGCAAAGTCATCGACGGCGTGCCCGCGCTCATCAGCCAACTGCTGCCCGGCGACATGGCCCACGGCGCCGAACGCCTGCCTGACCTTGGCCCGGCTCCGGAACTGCAAGGTGCAGTGGAATGGATCAACAGCCCCGAACTGAGCCTGCGTGACCTGCGCGGCAAGGTAGTGCTGGTCGACTTCTGGACCTACGACTGCATCAACTGCCAGCACAGCCTGCCGTACGTGAACGCCTGGGCGAAGAAGTACGCCGACCAGGGCCTGGTGGTGATCGGCGTGCATACCCCGGAATACCCCTTCGAACGCGTGCCGGCCAACGTCCGCGAAGCGGTGAAACAGCACGACATCCACTACCCCGTGGCGCTGGATAACCAGTACCGCCTCTGGAACGCCTTCGCCAACCAGTACTGGCCGGCGCACTACTTCATCGACGCCCAGGGGCGGATTCGCCACCTGTCGATCGGCGAGGGCGGGTATGAGGAGCAGGAGCAGGTGATTCAGGCGTTGTTGAAGGAGAGGGATGGGGCGAAGGCGGGTTGATCCTGGGCTCAAATGAAAAGCCCCATTAAATCGGGGCCTTTCACTTAGAGTTCATCCGGGCGTTTCTGCTCGATATCCATCGTTTGTTTTCCGGTGACCAGCCACAGCGCGTACTGCGGATAAAGCTTCACCAGGACGTCGATTTCCTCGCTACTCACTCGAACTGCGCCTTTGCTGACACTTCTCCAACGCTCATAGCTGCCGCCATGTGCGCTGGTCTTTCTGGGGCCTAGCAGTTTGATCAGGGCGCGAGCTCTGTCAGCCGATGTATCGCCCGCTGGCTGGTTGTTGCAGCGGGTAGTGGGGTGCGTCTGTTCAGTCGCTGTCAGCGTTTCACCGGTAAGCACCCACCATCGAAGCTGGGGATAAAGCTCTAGCAACTGTTCCAGCTCTTCCAGCGCAAATCGCGCTCGTCCTCGTTTGATGCTTTGCCAGCGGACGTACGCTTTGCTGTTTACCTCAGCCAAATCTTTCAGATTCGTCTGTGCTAGCAGGTGTAGTGCGCGATCAGTCATTCCTTGCCGCATTGCCGGTTTCCCTCAGTTGGATCAGCTAGTCGGTATCAACCGGACTCTCCAGATCGTCTGGGCTAATGTGCCCGTTCTGAGGCTCCACGCGACCGCTGACCAGCCACAAGGCGTATTCGGGAAATGCTTCTGCGAGAACTCCGACTTCGACAGTACTAATTCGGATTTTTTCGCTGCTGATGTTTCGCCAGCGGTCGTAGTTCTTCCCGCCCATATTGCTGAGACGGCGCGGCCCTAGCTTCTTGATCAATAGAAGTGCTCTATCTCGTACGGCATCCATTTTGTGGAAATTCAATTGGAGTAGTATTTACGCAGTCAGCTATATTTGCGTAAAAATTACGCTAACTGTTACTGCCTGCAGGACGCTGAATACTGACCCAACCTCTCTCGAACGGGAAGCCTTGCGCCTGCGCATCCGCTTGCCCTTTTGAAAGTTCCCCCATGTCGAGCTTGGCGACTCGAAGCAATGGATCGCTCTTTCCAGCCCCTGGAGGCTCGCCATGGATGATCTCTTCACCGCCACCACCTTCACGCGTGACAACCACCATTTGCGCGGCGTGCTGATCGACGACCAACCCTGGATCGTCGCGCAAGACTTCGCACGGCTGCTCGGCCTGCGAAATCCGCAGAGCCTGGCGGGGAAGGTGTCGGGCGATAAGGTGCGAACCGTCTGGCTGTTGCAGGCCCGAGGTACTGAGGAGAAGGTCGAGGTAATCAACGAGCCGGCGCTGTACAAGGCACTGATCCGCTACGGCCATGCGGAGTACCGCACGGTGGCGCGCTGGTTGTCGGACGAGGTGATCCCACTGCTGCGCGATCAGGAGCGCGTCGATCCGCAGCGTCCTCGGCGCGTCCAGATGAGCTGGCGTTCCGACCGGGTGACGGTCCTCGACTGGCAGGGGCGCCTGTGGGTTTCCTGGGACGACGTGCCGAAGTTCAGCACGATCTCGGCGGGTGTCGGTGGGTGGTTGGGAAAGTTGCGTGGCGACCGGCCAATCGATTGAAGCTAACTGCTCATCACCTGATTGCGCCCCTGCTTCTTCGCCTCGTACAACGCCGCGTCCGCCCTTGCCACCAGCGCCTCGGCAGAGGCTTCCTGCCCCGGCACCGCTGCTGCAATGCCGATGCTCACGCTCACTCGCCCCAACGGGGAAAGCTCGTGGGGCAGGGCTAAGGCCTCCACCGCCTGTAGCAGCTTGTTCGCCATGCCACGCACGCCGGCGAGGTCGGTCATCGGCGCGAGGAAGACGAACTCCTCGCCGCCGTAACGCGCCACCAGATCGGTCGAACGGTTGACCGTCGTCGCCAGCGCCTGGGCGATCTCGCGCAGGCAGGCGTCGCCGGCCGGGTGGCCGTAGTGATCGTTGTAGCGCTTGAACCAGTCCACATCGACCACCGCCAGCGCCAGCAACTCGCCCGAACGGCGCGCATGGCCCCATTCCTGCTCCAGTACCTGGTCGAAACGGCGGCGGTTGGCGATGCCGGTGAGGGCGTCGGTCAGACTCATGGCTTCCAGCTGGTTGTTCAGCTCGCGCAGCTCATCGGTACGCTCGGCGACGCGCAGTTCCAGTTCATGCTCGGAGGTGCGCAGGTTATCCACAAGCTGCTGCTGGGCGCGGATCAGCTCCTCCTGCACGCGCGCCTTTTCCCGGCGCATCACGTTGAAGCGGTCGGCGAGGGCGAAAGCCAGGACGATCATCTCCATCGCCGAGCCCAGTTGCAGGCCGTCCACGGTGAACAGGTTGGTCGGCACGATGCCCATGGCGCGCAGCGAGGTCATCGCCCCGCCCAGCATCAGCAGCGCAAAGGCGGCGAGGAAGAAGAACGCACTGCGCTGGCGCTTTAAGGCGCAGGCGATGGCCGCCGCCAGCAGCACCACGGCAGTAGCGAAGTTCAGCAGGATGCCCGCGCGGGACACATAGGGCAGCGCGAACGCGTAGGCGACAAGGCTGAGCAGGTACAGCACGATCATCCCACGCAGCACCCAGTCCAGGCGCGGCAGGATGCGTTCGAGCTGCATCATCCTGCGAGCGAACAGCAGCAGCGCGGCGAGGGCCAGCGACACGCCCGAGTAGTAGACGATGTTCGAGTTGAGCGGCACGCCGAAGATCGCCCAGTCCGGCGCCAGCCCGTTCTTGATCGCCAGTGCCGAGGCCGTGCAGCCGACGAAGACCACGTAGAGCAGGTAGATCGGGTCGCGCAGGGCAAACAGCAGCATCAGGTTGAACAGGATCATCGCCATGGCGATGCCGAAGTACCACGCCTTGCCGGTGTAGTCGTCGCGCTCGTAGGCGTGGAACGCCTTCACCGGCCACAGCTGTAGCGGCACCAGCAAGCCGATGCTCGACTCCACCCGCAGGTACACCACCTGCTCCGACCGCGCCGGCAGGTTCAGCGGGAAGACGAAATTGCGGTTCGGGTAGACCTTGCTCGACTGCGGCACATCGCTGCCGGTATTGATGGTTTTATACGAACCATCCGCCTGCGGGATATTCGCCTGCACATGGGACACCCGAGGGTTCTCTACAACCAGAAACCGCTGCAGCAGCGCGTCGCTGGAGTTGCCCAACCGCAACTTCAACCAGAATGCCGAGCGGGTGAAGCCCATCGCCAGCGCGCTGCCCGGCGGCTGGTCGCTCTTGAAACGTGCCTGTTGCTCGGGGGATTGCACGTCCGCCAGCGTCAGGTTGCCGGTTGGGTCTTCGAGCACGGAGACGTAGGTGGTCAGCGTCAGCGGCTGCGTGGTGACGCTGGCGGCATCGACCACCTGATCGGCCCAGGCAGGGCGGATCAATAGAAGGAGGAGGGTAAGCAGGAGCCAGGACAGGGATTGCCGGTGCGAGGCGAGGGCGGGCATGCGGCGGGTCCGGGGATGTAGGTTTGCCAGGGAGTTTACAAGACAGGCTTTGGCGACGCCAAAAACACAAAAGCCCCCGGCAACTCACGCTGCCGGGGGCTTTTGCTTGGGATTCTGGAGCGGGCGAAGGGAATCGAACCCTATCAGACAGTGCTTTGAAACGTTGCTATACGTTCCAATGCCACTGTTTTCGCTGTTTAGGCGTCTCACTCCGTAGCTTTCCGTGCCTTTGATTTCGACATATTTTCGACAGGACCCTGGTATCTGCTATCTGCCAGAAACGGTCATTGATTGATCGCAGCGCCTTACCCGTCAATGAGCATAGACACATTGCTGGCGACTTCGTATTCTCGATGCGGGCATTGTAGGTATTTCTCCTCGCTCATTTCGCGACCTTGGTACTCGGTTCTGTAGGTAAGGAGGGCGAAGGACAAGGAAGATTGTGCGATACAGATGGCACATGACACTACGTTGCTATTGTCGTCTACACATGGATGGGAGTGACTGAATATATGACACCGCACGTTCTTCTTGAAAAGCTCAAGGCGCTACTACAGTCCATTCCCCCTCTTGAGGGGCGAGGGAGCTACAGCAATGAGCAGTACAGCTGGCTAGGCCAAGCTAGTGCCATAATGTACGAATGGGACCCCATTCAAAGCCTCTCTTTTAAAGTTTCCGTAGACTGTTTGATAAAAAACATCGACCGTTCAGGTAACTTGGGGATCTTAGTTTCGTTCATCCACGATGTAATCGCCCGCGTAGAGAATTCCCTTCCGCAAGAGGCTGGGCAAGCGTTTGGTCCAGGAGCCGTCTACGATTTCTTTAAAGCTCTCAACGAGCTGGTGGCAACTGCAAGATCTGAGCTTTGGGTAGTGGATCCGTATCTCGATGCTGAAGTTTTTGATGGATACATGCAGTCACTTAATTCTGGAGTTTCCGCACGTCTGCTTACTGCGAAATATTTGAGTAACGTCAAAGTTGCTGCTGAGAAGTACCAAGCTCAGTTCGGTTCTGCTATCGAAGTGCGGAGTAGCAACGGGATTCACGATCGTATTATTTTTGTGGATCAGGAGCAGTGTTGGGTTCTGGGGGCATCAATTAAAGATGCTGCACTAAAGAAGCCAACTTATTTGGCTCCAATTTCGGCAGACGTTGCAATGGAAAAGATAAAACTCTACGAGGCTATTTGGGCTTCCAGTAAAGTAATCTAAAGGCTATTCGCTTGCTAGGTCATGATTTATGAATGATTCCGTTAACGAACTTCATGTTCGAAAATTAAATGACCAGTTCTCTGGCGCTACTAGGGCTGTTCGTCGAAATCTTATTATTGCTGCTTCGATTGGGATTGTTTTGTCGGCGCATACGCTAAAGCTTACCGATGTTTTTGGTATAGATATGCGAGACTCAGCAACAGCATCAATTGCTATTGGCGCGGTAGCTTTGATCGCTGCATACGAGCTACTTTCGTTTATGGCATACGCCGTGATTGATCATATGTCATGGCGCCTTAACGCTCATTCTGTAATTCACAGAACTCAATTCGATCGCTTAAGGGATATTTCTGAACATACGCGCCGCACAATGGATCAGCTCCTACATATTCGTGGAAAGATGACCTGTGATGATGATTCTGTTGTCGATGCAATTAAGAGTCAAAGCGGTGTGATAGATGGCATATGCTCAAAAGCAGAACTGGTGGTTAGTACATATGAAAAAGATATCGTTCACCTAAGAGCTAGAGTGAAAGCTCATAACTACGTTCAGTTATTTAGGGTGTATGCAATTGATTGGGCAATTCCATTGGTGGTTGGCGTCACTTGCATGGTGCGCAATTGGCACTCAATGGGTGATTTCCTACAAGCTGTTTTTCGATGGGCTTAAGTGATTAAAGTCGGCTGAGTGCTATTTTTGCTATATTGATCTAACTTGCCACTGAAAAATAATGTCTGACTCTGTCATTTCTATCAATTTTACTAATACTGAGAATTTAATGTTCTTAGGAGTAATGGCTGCAATATCTCCGACCCTCATTCTGGAGTAATGGGACGGATCTCTAAAAACTAAAGGGTCAGAGATGTCGTTAAATTTTTTTGCTCCAATGGCTGATCTGACAGATTCATTCTCGGAAATTAGATCCACAATGCCATGTTTGAACTGGAGCGTGCTCCAGCGGAAATTTATTGCTGCTGGATCTTTTTTTGATGGTTGTATCGAGAATTTTTTTCCACTGCCAATTACTGCGGTCCGTCGCTTTCCAGTGGGTCCGTAGCCAATATTGCACTCTCCATACTTAAAAGTATTTAGTTCGATTATTTCTCTCAGGTCAGTGCGAAAAAAACTAACCTTTATGTTGTCTTGAAGAAGTGCTTCGTATCCTTGGCAATATACATTTCCGTTAGGATCGAGCACGCCAATTACGACTTCGCAAATTCGGGATGCGATAATTAATTCGGAGCAAGATTTTTCCGGTTGCCCCTCATGCATTTCTACGCATGGTTCTAGGGTCGTAAATAATGTTGAGCCTTCTAGCTCGCACGGAGACAGCTGCTCTATTGCAATTCGTTCTGCGTGTTTACCTGGAATCTCTCCTCTGTGCGCTTTAGACAGGATTTTACCCTCTTTCGCTATGACGGCCCCTACCTTTGGATAAGAAGAGCATTTTTCTTGCTCTTCAATTGCAATATTCATAAGTTCTTCTCTAGAAAATAACTTCTCCATGTCTCCTCCAGGTTAATGCTTATCTTGTTGTTCTGGTTAAATTTTCATGACGATTTTATATTGAAATATTCTTAAGAGCTTAGCGCGAATTGCGATCGCTGCGTAGAGTGGTGGCAGATGAACTGTCTTTAGGGTTTTTAATATACCCGATCATTAGAAGGAATTCGAAGGCTATGTTGACTATTATTACTAAAAATATTGTCAGTAATATTGTGTTTCCTTGAGCTTTGAAGAGGTAGAATATTGCGACTAGTAAGTACATATTTAGTGCGTTGGTCCATCCGTGGCGCACATACCAATCCACCTGCTCACCGTACCCTTCTATCTGTTCAGGGATGCGTTCCTTTAATATTTTATAAATCACTCCTGTTATGACGAATGGTACAAAAAATGTTGGGGCTGTGATGGCGATGGAAAGAGCGATTAGCTTTGAGAATTCTATTTTAAGAAAAAGTTCAGGGGTGTGTATGTACCAGAAGAGGAATCCTGGTGCTAAAAAAGAGAAGAAAAATATTGCTGTGTATAGGAAAAAATTTGGTGTCAGTCGCTGTAATCCTTCGAAGTCCATTTCACGATCCTTATATTTCCTAATTTATATCGAGTTTTAGTATGCTTTGTTAGGCGCCGTAGGCCTGTTTACGGGCGCCCGCGGTTACTTTCTTCCTTTGCTGAACCAGCGCAGTGCCACCTTCCTGGTTAGCTCTATCCCGCGCTGGGTGTGGCTAATTTGGCATCTGCCTCCTCATATCCAGGAGCTACCTGCCCACGCGCAGGGTCCACGTCGCCTTTCAGTAGCCAAAGCTCGTACTGAGGGAAGACGCGCAGTAGCTCCTCTAAATCTTCGATCCGTGCTTTTACCTTTCGATTGGTTGCAACGGTCTGCCATCGCTGTCTTTCCGTGATAGCGGTGGTTTCGGCCAGCTTCGTCGCGCCGATAAATCGGACAAGCGTTCTAACCCGCTCTTCAATCATTCCAAACAGCTCTAAAAACTGATAAATAATTTATTGATGAATTATTTATCAGTGCTAGGATTGGCCTGTGATAAATAATTTATTAGGACATTTTGTCCTAGTGGAACGAATAGTGACGGAACGAGCATGGAACTGGAAGAGCTGAACCCCAGCGCCCTGGTAGGGCCGCAGCAAGATTTGGAGCGCATCGAAAAGTGGGCTGACCGAAACGGTATCAGTTACGGCATCGCCCGCGCCTGGGTATACCGGGGCATCCTGCCGTCCGTGAAGCTCGGCAAGCTGCGCGTAGTTAACAGTGCATTGCTCCGCGCCTGGTTGCTGGAGCAGGAGTGGACGGCATGAACGACGGGATGGGAGAACGACTGTGAGCAAGGACAAATGGAATCTGGACCTGTGCGGCATCGCCACCTTTGCGGAGATGTGCAGCGTGACGTACGACGAAGCGGCCCAGTGGGCGGAAGACGGCACTGTTCCGAGCATCCAGATGGGGTGCTTCCGCATGATCAACCTCGCTCGTTTCCGCGATGACATGGAGCGCGGCAAAGCCACCTTCGGTGCGGGGGACTACAGCCATGACTAACTCACCCATCGCCCTGGATGCTCAAAGCGCAGTGCGCTACCTGGGGCAGACTGTCCTGATGGAAATGGTGTGGGACGAAGAGCCGGAACCGATCTGGCGCTGGGTTCGCGTTGTCGGTGTCGTCCTGCCTGCGGAAGGTCTGCGCGGCGGTCCGCACTTCCTCACTCTCAAACTCGGCACGGACAAAGCATTCGCGGATGAAGCCTTCTGGGAAAACATCCGCACGATTCGGGTGATGCGGTACCGCGACCGGCACGGTTCCGGCAACGTACTGGGCCGCGTCACCCACCCTGAGGACTCGCGCTCAAGGGCCGCGCTCCCGGCTCGTCGGAACAGCTCCATCGTTCCGGCGAACGGAAGCACGGGCGGAGCGAACCCTTGAACGCATGCCTTTCATCAACCTCGGCCGGTGAGTGTGGGGCAGCTTCTCCGCCCCGCGCTCCCGAGCCCTCGGCGGCAAGAGCGGGATGACAAGGGCAGCGCCCTTGGTGTGTTGGTGGCGTCAGCCATCAATGAAGTTGATGACTCGGAACGCCTATCCAAGACCGTGAATGTCGTTCCGTCACAATTCGTTCCAGTGCGTCTAGAACGGGCTTTCAGCCATCAAATCAAACGATTAGTCGCGCAGCCGGCTGTTTGATTCAATACCTATATCCCACTGCAAAACCTCGATAGCGCAGATGAACCGGCGAGCGCGCCTGTTTATCCGTGCCGGGCCAACTCATGCCTGCGAAAAGGCGATGGAGGCAGCGCGATGCAACTACCCGACTGGACCTATGACCTTGTGCTGGTGGCGCTGGCCTACCTGCTGGGCGCGCTCTCGGCACTCGGTTCTTCCACGCCTGCGGTGGCGTTTCCTTGGTGATGTGCATGAGCCCGGCGTGGGCCGCGACGCCGGCCGGGAGCGCCAGGCACGAGCGGTAGGCCGAAGGCGCGGCCGACGCCCCTGTAACACGTCGGATAACCCACTGATCACTGTTTCATTACGTAGCTATTTGGAGCACTTCAATGACCAAGCCAAAGCATCAAGTCCGTGTCACGGTTAAGTCTGCTGGCGAGATTTACGAGTCGCCCGAGGGGCGCCTGTTCTTCGACGAAAAGCTGGCCAAGTTCACTGATCTGTCCGGCGTGCGCCGGCTGCGCTGCGGCGTCGATACGGTCCGTCAGTTGTACAACGGCATGATCCGGTTGGAAGTGATGGCGCTGTTCGATGAGCCGGAAGATATCGTGGAGTTCGCTGGCTATCAGTGGGTCAAGGGCAGGGTAGGGCGCGACTCCGGCTACCAGTACCGCCTGCAGAACGCCGATACGGGCCTTATCCTGCTGATCAAGAATCACAACGTGAAGCTGGAGAACATTGGGCCGCACCTCAAGATTGAGGTGTCCCCACACGCCCTGGATGGCGCCGATCCATCGATCCTGCAAGGCATGCTCGATGACCTGGCTAGTGCCGTGCTCGCTCACTGCGAAACGAACCAGTGCGCCGTGCATCTCGCGCTGGATGTGCAGGGCTGGACGCCGCCCTCGGATATCGTAGAGCGCATGCGCTGTCGCTCGACTCGCGTGCGGCAGATCAGCGGCATCGACCGTATCGAGTTCCATGGCAATGCCTCGGTCTATGGGCGTGGTGAGACCTTCATGTTCGGCTCGGCCAACGGCATGCAGCTCTGCATCTACAACAAGACGCTCCAGGCCCGCGCCACCGACAAGCTCGATTACTGGAGCAACGTATGGGCATCACTCAATGGCGATCCCTTTGGTGATGGCGAACCCGCCTACAACCCAGAGGAAACCGTGTGGCGTATCGAGTTCCGCTTCCATCACTCCATAGTCCAGCAGTTCTCCGAAGGCTCCAAATTGTCCTCTGGAGAGGTGATCGGCTGCCGCACCTATGCTGGCCTATGTCCGCACCTGCAAGGCCTGTGGGAATACGCCTGCGACAGCTTCCGGCTGCTGCTGAAAGACCCGAAGTGGTACGACCCGTTCTGGTCGCTGATCACCCTGGATACGAAGGTCCAGGTAGAGGCCGATCCACTGATTGAGCGCACCGAATATCGTCGCTACTACAAGACCGCACAGGGCTTCTCCGGCAAGAACTGCGAGATGTTCCTGGGTCAGTTCGCCAGCCTGATTGCGCGGGAGCGCATCCCTTCAAAAAAGGCACTTGAGGTCGGGAGAACGCTCCCCTTCTGGCATGTGATCGAAGACCACTACACGGCCAAGGGCTACAGCACTCGCGACCTCGAGAAGCACATCTGCGGGCTAATCAATGATCGCTACTTGAGGCGTGGATACGCCATCTGATGAGCATCACCAAGCTCCCCGATGGGCGCTGGTTCGTCGATGTAGAGCCGATCAAGGGCAAGCGTTTCCGAAAGCGGTTCAAGACCAAGATGGAAGCGCAGCAGTTCGAGGCCAATGCTCGCCAGAAATGCTCTGAGAATCCGAGCTGGACGATCAAGCCCAAGGACCGCCGCAAGCTCTCCGAGCTGGTCGAGCTCTGGTACGAACTGCATGGCCAGACTCTAGCGAACGGTAAGCGCTGTGTGGCGATTTTGCGGCTGATAGCGAAGGATTTGGGTGACCCGGTAGCGGTGTCTCTGGAACCAGCGAATGTGGCCCGTGTGCGCTCCTTGCAGGTCGCTAAAGGCATGTCGGGCAAGTACGCCAACAATCGCCTTGGCTACCTCAAATCGATGTACAACGAGCTCCGGCAGCTGGGCACCATCGACTACGAGAATCCTGTTGGGCGAATGCGCCCGTTGAAGCTTCAGGAGAAGCCGCTGTCGTACCTGACCAAGCACCAGGTATCCGAGCTGCTGGCCGCGCTCGATGCTCGCATCACATCACCGCACCCGAAGATGGTCGCTCGCATCTGCCTTGCGACTGGTGCTCGGTGGGGAGAAGCGCAGGCACTGACCCTGGATCGGTTGAAGGGCAATGTGGTGATCTTCGCCAACACCAAGTCGAAGCGTGTTCGCTCGGTTCCGATCTCGGAAGGGTTGGCCAAAGAGATTCGCCAGCATTGGCAGACCCACGGGCCATTCACAAACTGCCTTGGCGTGTTCCGCATCGTGCTGCTGTCCACATCGATCAAGCTACCGAGGGGCCAGGCCAGCCACGTACTTCGCCATACGTTCGCCAGTCACTTCATCATGAATGGTGGGCACATCGTGACGTTGCAGCACATCCTAGGGCACGCCTCGCTATCGATGACGATGCGGTATGCACATCTGTCAGAGGATCACTTGGCTGATGCAGTCAGATTTGGGCCGCTGAGATAGGCAAAGTGACAGCAAGAGCTACGCCTCATTTATGAGCATGTAGATCTCGTCATTTGACGTGTTCTTTAGCAAGGAAATCATATGTTCTTCGCCTCCGCGCCAGAACAGAAATAGATTCTGGTCGCTTGCTGAGATGGCGAATTGCTTTCCTAGAAACCCATCAAGTGTCGGCTTCCAGTCCCAAGGGAGCACTTTGCCGTTGGGAAGTTGGAACGAAGTTCTTTCTGTTGGAGAGAGGGAGCTAATCGCTAGGGGCGTTGACCGGACTTCCCATTTGAGGATTTCGTCCTCAGAGAAGATGCGCAGGTATGCGTTGTCCCTGGTGCTGATGACCAGTTCTCTGCCGTTGAAAGCGTACTGGTGGAAGATTTTTCCGTTGATACCTGAGGCTTCGATTTCTTTGTTCTTCTGCTGAGCAGCTTGAACTGTCTCGCCGAATGAGCCGTGCTCTTTAAGAGGGTCCACGAACGTTGCATCAATCAACATACTGCGTTCCTTTGGGGGCAACAGGGCAGCTTCGCTAATTCTCTGTGAGCCATCCTGGAGAAGAGCTGCACAGAGCGCCAGTCACTGAGCTTACCTGGCTGCCAGGATCACAGGGGCGCTGTCGCTCGCAGGCCAGAACACGAGGCCAAACGGTTCCGCCCTGACTAGAACTCCAGGTTCGTCGACTTGCCATTCGCGCATGTCTTCAGCCGTCTCGATGACTGCTTCAATCACTCCCGACGTCCGGCCAGACTCGATCAGCACAGGATCGCCAATCCTCACAGGGTTCCCACAGGGGTATCGCATGCGGTGCCTCCTTCCATGATGGCAAGCGTGCAGTATCGACACTTTTTCGACACCTTCCCGCCCCCAAAAACGCAAAACCCCCGAAACGCTAGGCATTTCAGGGGTTCGGCAAGGTGTTCTGGAGCGGGCGAAGGGAATCGAACCCTCGTCATGAGCTTGGGAAGCTCAGGTAATGCCATTATACGACGCCCGCTTGGGGGTGCCTTTTTACCAGAAGGGCGGGGCTTAGTGAAGCCTCGGACGTTCAGGTGTTACGAGCGGGCTGCAGCTGTGAACAACGTGGCGCAATAAAAAACCGGGGGCGGAAGGTCTGGGGCCGGCCCCCGGCTGTGTGCGCTGGTTGCATCAGCCCACCATGGCGGCGATGGGAACGCCCTGGCTGCTGGGCAGGTAGGGGTTGGCCAGGACCGGGTGGCGCTGGGGCTGGAGGAAGGTCAGGAGGGCGTCCTGGGTTTCCTGCCAGGCCTTCTTGTGCTCCACGTCGATGAAGTGGCCCGCATTGCGGATGGTGCGGAACTCGCAGTCACGGATCAGTTGCTGGAACAGCTTGGCTTCGGCCGGGGTAGTGTAGATGTCCAGCTCGCCGTTCATGAACAGCAGCGGGATGTCGATGGCCGCGAACTTCTCCATGTAGCTTTCCGCGCTGAGCTTGAGCACCTGGCAGATATGGAAGTGCATCTGCTGGTATTCGTGCTCGTCGAGGCCGCTGACGTGGCGGAAGTTGTAGCGCTTGAACAGTTGCGGCAGGTATTGCCCGATGGTGTCGTTCACCAGGTTGCCGACGTTGGTGCGGTCGCAGGCGGACAGGTAGTCCAGGCCGCGGTGCAGGTAGTCGAGCATCGAGGCGTTGAGCAGCGGCGAGAAGGAGTTGATCACGGCCTTCTGAATCCGCGCCGGGCGTTCGGCCAGGGCCAGCAGGGTAGCGACGCCCCCCCAGGAGAAGGACATCACCACATCGGCGCGGTAATGCTCGATCAGGCCGAGCAGCAGCTGCGCCTCGTACTCCTTGGTGATGAACTCGCGGCAGTCGTTGTGTGCCTTGGATCGGCCGGCGTACGGCTGGTCGTAGCACACCACGTTGAAGTGCGGTTGCAGGTATTTCACCGTTTGCGCGAAGGAGGCGGTGGTTGCCAGCGAGCCGTTGACCAGGATGATGGTCTGGCGCGCTTCCCTGTTGGCGTGAAACTCCGTGTGTACCCGGTGTTGCTGAATCTCGACGACGGCGGTTTCCGGCCTCATGTCGTATTCCTCCAGACGCAGGTCATGGTGCGCATCCACCATCGGATGCGAAGAAAGTACCCAGGCAGAGGAAAGCGTCTTGACGTGACAGCTTCATGTCACTCGACGAAAGTTAACAATTTCTTGATTTTCAACTAGTTGGAGCATCAATAGGCACGATTTCCGGCACCGTTGAAGGCGCGGATTCGGGCTATTGATCAGGCAGGGAAGGGGCGGCTTGGGGGAACGGCGTGCCGCGAAAAGCTCTCTTGGATGCAGCGTGTGACTCATTGGTCACGCTTGGGCCTGAGTTAAGCAGCCCCGTTCAGGCGGCGCAACCACCGCTGGGCGCCTGAGTCACATCGGCGATGCGGATTCCGACGAAATGACATTTCTCTGCGCGATTGTCCGGCGCTTTGGTGAAGCCGGATTACACTCTTGTGATAGCTGTAATGCCCCCTGCCGAAGACGAGCGATCCTGCCGTGCTCCCCCTGAGGCCGATACCGCGTGCGGAGCGGGTCCATGGCACTTCACCGACAGTTCGTTTCTCTGCTGGTCCTGGCTCCGGCCGCCTGGCCGTGTGCGGAAGCCATGGCCGAGGATCGCTACGGCTGCGAACAGCCGATATCCATCGCCTACACCCGCAATGTGGTGTTCTTCCATGACGACGTTGGCATCGACCCGGACCTGATCGCCGAGCTGGGCAAGCGCACCGGCTGCCAGTTCGCGACGTCCGTCCGCCCGCGCGACGAAATCTGGAGCAAGCTGGAGAGCGGCGAGTTGCAGATGGGCACCAGCGGCGTCGCCACGCCGCAGCGGCGCAGCTACACCTACCTGCTGCCCTATCTGTATATGCGCAACAAGCTGATCGTGCGCGACGACCTGGGCGAGATGACCAGCCTGGATTCCTTCCACGACATGCCCGGTGCGCGCCTGGGGGTGATCGCCGGCTACCGCCATGGTGCCTACATCGACGGCATGTTGCGCATTCTCAGGGCCGAAGGCCGGGTGGTGGAATACAAGGACGACGCGACGCGTTTCAGCGCGTTGCTCAACGGTGACGTGGAGGGTGTGATCGGCCACGAGATGAATCTCGAGGGCGCGGTGAGCGATCGTCGTCAACGGGAACGCTTTCATGTGATAGATGTGATGCCGGGACCGGCGACACCCCACAACCTGATGCTCTCGCGCAAGCGCTTCACCCCGGCGCAAAGCGCCGAATGGATGCGTCTGATGGAGACATTGTGGCTGGATGGCACCCTGGCCCGGATCATGCGTAAGAATGCGCCGCCGCAACAGGCGGAAGGACTGCTCGACAGCGGCTATCGCTACAGCTCCACGGACAGAGGCTGGTAAAGGATGAAGGCATTCGAACGGGGTATTCCGCTGCAACTGCTGGTGGCCGGAGCCATCATCGCCAGCATGCTGGTGCTGGCGGGGGCGTTGCTGATCCAGGGATATCGCGGTGTGGAAGGAGCGCTGGTGACGGCGGCCGGGGAGTCGGCCAGCCAACTGGGCGCGACCATCAACGAGCGAATCCGCCGCCTGATCGACCCGGCGGAAAGCGCGTTGCGCCTGCTGACCCACGACCCCATCTCGCAGACCGACAACCTGCCGGCGCGCCTCGACCGCCTGCCGATGCTGGTGGAGAACCTGCGCGCCAACCGCACCCTGAGTGCGGTGTACATCGGCTACCCGAACGGCGAGTTCCTGCTGATCCGCGCACTGCGCGTGCCGGAAGTGCGCCGCGCGTTGCAGGCGCCGGATGCGGCCAAGTACCTGGTGCAGAGCCAGACGCTCAACGGCCAGGGCGGGCTGCTCGGTGAGTGGCGTTTCTATGACAGCGAGCTGCGCCTGCTGCGCGTGCAGGAGCGCCCCGACTATACCTACGACCCCCGTCAGCGGCCCTGGTACAACGAAGCGCGCCTCACCAGCAAGACGGTGCTGACCCAGCCCTACGTGTTCTTCACCACCCGCGAGATCGGCCTGACCCTGGCGCACCGCAGCGTCGATGGCGCCGCGGTGATCGGCATGGATGCCTCGGTCAACGATCTGGGTGGCGAGATGGGCGACCTGCGCCAGACCGCCAATACGGAGCTGGCGGTGGTCGACGGCAAGGGGACGGTGATCGCCTACCCGGACCTGTCCCGGCTGATGATCCACGAGGGCAAGGAGTTGCGCCTGGCCTCGCTGGCCGAGTTGAAGGTGCCGGCACTGAGTGAACTCAATGCCGAGAAGGTGCCCTCCGGTACGCCGCAGGCTTACCGGGTCAATGGCGAGGACTGGTACGGCATCTGGGTGCCGCTGTCGAACTTCACCAGCAACGAGGTGAAGGTGCTGATCGCCATTCCCGCCGTGGAGCTGCTGGCCGGCGCGCGGCAACTGCTGTTCAACCAGGCTTTGTGGAGCGGCACCCTGTTGCTGGTCCTGCTGCTGATCGGCTGGTACATCGGCCGGCGCATCGCCCGTCCGCTGACCGCGCTGGCCGACCAGGTCGGCGCGCTGGCGGCCTTCGATTTCGCCCGGCCGGTGGGCGTGGAATCGAAGATCGCCGAGGTTCGTGACCTGAGCAGCGTGATGGGCAGCATGTCGCGCACCATCCACAACTTCCAGGCGATCACCCTGACCCTGAGCCGCGAGACGCGGCTGGAAAGCATGCTCGAAGGCGTGCTCTCGCGCCTGGTGGAAGCTACCGGCGTCATGGGCGGTGCGGTCTACCTGCTGGACGACGAGGAGTGCCGCCTGCGCCTGGCCTGCTCGGTGAATGGCGAGCAGTACCCGCAATCGATGCTGATCGAAGGCTTCACCGAGGCGGAATTGGCCGAGCGAGTGGACCTGGCGTTGGCCAATCGCGGCCAGTACCTGGAGGTTTCCCTGCGCAACCGTTCGGACGAGCTGCTGGGCATCCTGGTCCTGCAACTGGCCCAGGAAGGCGTACACAGCCGCCAGCCGCGCAAGCCGTTCAAGCGCTTCGTCGAGGAACTCTCCGGCGCCGCTGCCGTGGCCATCGAGACCCGCCAGCTGATCGAAGCGCAGCAGCGGTTGCTGGACGCGATCATCAAGCTGCTGGCCGACGCCATCGACGCCAAGAGTCCCTACACCGGCGGCCACTGCGAGCGCGTGCCGCAACTGGCCGACCTGCTGCTGCAGAAGGTCATCGATTCGCACGATGGCGAGTACGCCGGCTTCACCATGAGCGATGCGGAGCGCTACGAGTTCCAGATCGCCGCCTGGCTGCACGACTGCGGCAAGATCACCAGCCCCGAGTATGTGGTGGACAAGGCGACCAAGCTGGAGACCCTGTACAACCGCCTGCACGAAGTGCGCACGCGCTTCGAGGTGATCTGGCGCGACATCGAACTGGACTACTGGCGCGGCATCGCCGAGGGCAGCGACATCGGCCTGCTCGCCGCCCGCCGCGACGCGCTGCACGAGTCACTGCGCGACGACTATGCCTTCGTCGCCCAGGCCAACGTCGGCGGCGAATTCATGAAGGACGAGGATATCGAGCGCCTCAAGCTGATCGGCGAGCGCCGCTGGTTGCGCTATTTCGATGATCGCCTGGGCATCTCCCACGACGAGGCCGAGCGCCTGCAGGGGCGGCCGGCGCAGCCGCTGCCGGCGGAGGAGTTCCTCCTTGCCGACAAGGCCGAGCACCGCGTGATGTGGGGCGAGCGCAAACCACCGGTGACCAAGGACGACCCGCGCAATATCTGGGGCTTCGACATGCGCCTGCCGCCCTACGCCAGCCACTATGGCGAGCTGTACAACCTGGGCATCCGCCGCGGCACGCTGAACGACGAGGAGCGCTTCAAGATCAACGAGCACATCGTGCAGACGCTGATGATGCTCACCACCCTGCCGCTGCCGCGCAACCTGCGCCGCGTGCCGACCATCGCGGCCAACCACCACGAGAAGATGGATGGCACCGGCTACCCGCGCAAACTTTCCCGCGAGCAGATGAGCATCCCCGAGCGGGTGATGGCGATCGCCGATATCTTCGAGGCGCTGACCGCCGCCGACCGCCCCTACAAGGCGCCGAAGACACTCTCCGAGTCGCTGAAGATCCTCGCCTTCATGGC
Organism: Pseudomonas sp. PDM19; assembly: GCF_014852215.1. NCBI lineage: Bacteria > Pseudomonadati > Pseudomonadota > Gammaproteobacteria > Pseudomonadales > Pseudomonadaceae > Pseudomonas > Pseudomonas sp. PDM19. Next base: position 702,199 of record NZ_JACVBG010000003.1, read on the forward strand.
CCGCGACCAGCACATCGACGCCGACCTGTTCCGTCTGTTCATCAGCCAGGGTGTGTACCGCGAGTACGGCGAACGCTTCCTCAATCCCGAACAGATGGACGCCGTGGACGTGCGCGCGATCCTGGAAATCCTCGATGGGGTGAAGGCCTAGTCGCACACCGCGGTCCCCTGAAACGCAAACCGCCGGCATCAGCCGGCGGTTTGCATTTCAGCGATGAGATCAGCGCTTGGCGAGGTTGGTGGCGTAGCGATTGATCTGCGGGTTCTTCGCCACGGTGCAGCTTTGCCCGGCGAGGAACTGCGAGGTCTTCAGGTACTGCTGCTGCGGGTAGTAGGCGAACACGTAGCTGCCGTTCTTCACCGTGTCGATCAGCTTCTGCGCCACCTGTGGGCGCACGGCGGGGCAGCCCAGGCTGCGGCCGAGGCGACCGAGACCGGAGACGACCTTGGGATCGGCGTAGGCGGCGGCATGCATGACGATGGCGCGTTCTTCGCTGTTGTCGTTGAAACCCGGCTCCAGGCCCAGCAGGCGCAGGGAGCGGCCGTGCTTGCCGCTGTAGGTCTGACCCGTCTGGTAGAGGCCAATGGAGGACTGGTTGCTCTCCGGGCGGTTGGAGAAGGAGGTGGCCATGTCGTCGCCACTCTTCTTGCCGTGGGCGACCCACTCCTCGAAGAGGAGTTTGCGCTGCTTCAGGTCGAAGACCCAGAGGCGCTTGTCGCGGGACGGCTTGGAATAGTCGATCACCGTCAGCAGGCGGTTCTGGCCGCCGAGCTGGGTGCTGGCGCATTGCAGCGCGCTGAGCGCCAGGCGCAGGGTTTCGGTGTTGGTCGCCGGCGCGAGGCGGTGCAGTTCCTCGGCGGTGGGCAGGGCGGCAGCGGACGCAGTCTGCCAGCTACCGATCGCGAAAAGCGCGGTACTGGCGAGCGAAATCCGGAAGAACCCCCGTAACTTCAAAAAAGTCAGCATGAATACAACATTCCCGTTGAATCGATATGGTTTTTTCTGGGAAACGCCGCATTGTGCGCGATTTTTGACCAGTGTTGTGGTTGTTTTTTAATCAAGTATGGTTCCGCCCGTCGGTATTTACGAACTTTCCAGCGCGATAGAGCGCGTGAGACGGCGAGTTTCCTTACGCGAGGAGCAAGGGAGCTCACCCCCGGACAGGCGCCTTGACTCCTTGTGTTTCGAGATTCTTCGGCTGCTTGCACGGCTGGCTTGAGGCCGTCTGTCCGTCGGTGAGTGCCGGCAGTTTGCAGGAGGCGGGCGAGGGGCTATGCAGTGGAATGATGAAGACGCTGTAGGGGAAATCCGGAGCGCGCTGGTGTCGCTCCGGCCCACCGCGTTACTGCACGCTCTGGTTCTTGACCGGCTTCTGCTCGGCCTTGCGGTCGTTGGTGGTGATCACCGTGAAGTCCGGGTTGCTGCGCATGTCGCGGGTGGACGGCAGGTCGGTGATCACCAGGGTGCTGCCCACGTCCATGCTGCTCAGCAGGTTGCGCAGGAACTCGCGGTCGAGGCTGAACTTGCCCAGTTGCTCGGCGGGTGAAAGGCCGCGTTGCGGGTCGCTGACCTGCACGCTGGTCCAGCGCAGGTTCGGGTTTTCGCTGTCGATCTCGGTCTGGGAGGGTTTTTCCATGAGGGAGAAGGCGGCGACGCCGGTCTTTTCCTCCGGGTGTTCGAAGGCCACCGGCGCGGTGCCGATCTGCAGGCCGCCGCGGTAGACGTAGAGGCGGCGGTCGGCGCGGCTGACCAGCACGGAGACCGGGCCCTTTTCCGCCCCCGGGTCGCTCCAGAAGGGCACCACCATGCCGCTGTCATCATGCGGGCCCGCGGCGCGGCCATCACTGACGATGGGTGCGAGCAGGCCGGGGTGGTAGACCTCCACCGGCGAGCTCTTGGCATCGGAGATGATCACGGTGGTGGAGGTGAAGCCGGTGACTTCGTAGAGCTTCTTGGCAAAGGCCATGGGCAGGCGGATGCAGCCGTGGGAAGCGGGATAGCCGGGCAGGTTGCCGGCGTGCAGGGCGATGCCGTCCCAGGTCAGGCGCTGCATGTAGGGCATGGGCGCGCTGTTGTAGAGGTCGGAGTGGTACTCGACCTTCTTCTGCAGGATGGAGAACACGCCGGTGGGGGTTTCCTTGCCTTTCTTGCCGGTGCTCACCGTGGCCACGCCGATGGCGATGCCGTTGCGGTACACGTAGGCGCGCTGCTCGGTGAGGCTGACCACCAGGGTGACCGGGCCCGCCGGGGAGATTTCCGGGTACCAGAGGAACTGGCCGGGCTTGAGCGTCTTCAGCGCGGCCTGCAGGTCCGAGAGCGGCGAGGGCTTGCCCGGATTGGCAAAGGCGACGCTGGCGCTCAGGGCGATCAGCAGGGCAACCGACAGTTTCTTCATTACCTTTCCTTGGATCGCGGGCATGGCTGGGAGATTAGCCAAGCGGCGAGGCGGGCTGCAAACCGCTGGGCCGAACGGTCTGCGCAGGGTGTTTCAGGACGTGACCTGGATCGCGAAGCCCGGAGGAACGGCTCAGCCCAGCTCGGCGATTTCCTGCGCCGTCAGGGCGCGGTACTCGCCCGGTTGCAGAGCCGGGTCGAGCTGCAGGCTGCCCATGCTTTCGCGGTGCAGGCGGGTCACCTTGTTCTGGAAGTGGCCGAACATGCGCTTGACCTGGTGGTAGCGGCCTTCGTGCAGGGTCAGGCGCGCGGCATGGGTGTCGAGAATCTGCAGCTGGGCGGGCAGGGTGGTGAGGTCTTCGAAGGCGAAGTACAGGCCCTGCTCGAAGGTCGCGATGTAGCGCTCCTCGATCGGGTCTTCGGTCTCGACGTAGTAGACCTTGGGCAGCTTGCGCCACGGCAGCGTCATGCGCCGCGACCATTGCCCGTCGTTGGTGATCAGCAGCAGGCCGGTGGTGTTGTAGTCCAGGCGGCCGCCGATGTGCAGCTCGTGCTTGTCCGGCTCGTCCAGCAGGTCGAGCACGGTGCGGTGCTCGGCGTCGCGGGTGGCGCTGACGCAGCCGGCGGGCTTGTGCAGCATGAAGTAGCGTGCCGGCTTGCCGACCTGCAGCACGTCGTCGTCCAGCTCCACGCGGGAAAACTCGCGCACCTCGTGGCGAGCATCGCGCACCACCTGACCATCCACGCGCAGGCGGCCCTCGGCAAGCAGCTGACGGGCCTGCTGGCGGTTCAGGTGAGGCAGGTTGGCGATGAAACGGTCCAGGCGCATCAGGCGTTCCCGGCATCCTTCAGCCCGGCAGCGCAGCGCGGGCACAGGCAGGCGCGATCGACCAGCTCCGGCGGAATACGCTCCAGCGCCGCACGGTCGATGGGCGTGCTGAAGCACCAGCAGTCCTGGCCCTGCAGCGCCGGATCGGCCTGGGTGCAGCGGTTGGACTGGCCGCAGAGCGGGCAGCGGCTGGGATCGGGAGTGGCGTCGTTCATGGCCGGTCAGGGCGGAGGCTGGTGGTGAGGCGGGCGCACAGGGTGCAGCGCCGACCCGCATCGCGCAAGCGGATTCGGATCGGCGCGGCGGGTGCCGGTCAGGGGATTTCGATACGCTCGATCCAGGGCTCCAGGCGCCGGCCGAAGGCCACTTCGGCGACGAAGGGCTGGGGCAGGCCGTCCGACGTCCGGTGGGGCTGCGCCGTGATCTCGTCCAGGCGCCCGCGCCACTGGTAGGGCACGTTGATGCTGTCGGAGCCGATGCCATTGGCGGTGCCGCCCAGTGTCCAGATGTGCTGGTAGTAGTTGGAAATGGGGCGCACGCGGCCATGGATGATCAGGTAGCGCTGGCGGTCGGGGTATTGGGTGCGCAGGGCCTGGAGATCCAGGCCGACGTCCTTGAGCAGCAGGCGCGTGTCGGTTTTCTCTTCGCTGTCCAGTTCGCGGCGGATGAAGTCGCGCTCGTCCGCCAGCCGCGCATTCTGCGGCGCGGCGTCGGCGGCCTGGCGAGCCTCGTCGAGGCGCTTGCGCGTCAGCTGTACTTCGCGCTCGTACAGCGGGCCGGCCAGCTCCAGCACCAGCAGGGCGTCGCGCGATTGCTGGCGGCCGAAGTGCTGGGCACTGTCGTCATCCACTTGCGCGGGCATGTTGAAGCCCAGCTTCGCCATCTTCTGCGCGTCGATGGCCGGCAGCCAGCCACGATTGTGCCGCGAGCCCTCATCGCGCGTGGGAGTCCGCCAGCGCAGCCGCAGGCTCAGGCCGCTGTTCTCGTTGTGCCAGGTGGTGTTGCGGATCAGCTCGCGCTGGCTGAGGGGCAGTCTGCTCTCGGGCTCGGCCGAACGGTTCCAGGCGACGCCGCCCAGGGCCACGGCGTTGACCAGCAGGATCAGGCCGGCTCCGCCGACCAGGGCATGGGTGCGCGTCCAGTTCATGACGAAGTCCCTCCCAGCAGGCCATGGGCACGGCGCAGGCGTCGCAGCACCAGCAGGATCAGCACGGCGCACAGGCCCAGCACGAGGAAGAACAGGTACTTGGGCATCACCTCCCACCACCAGTCGAAGAACTTGGTGTAGAGGAAGATCACGAAGAAGGTCAGCCCGGTGTTCACCACTTCCGGCCATTCGCGGCGTGCGCCCTGCCAGATGACCAGCGCCGAGGCAATGAAACCGAGCACCTGGTAGAGGTTCTCCACCGCGGCGAAGCCCAGTGGCAGGTAGCTGCCGCCGCCCCAGTTGGCCAGCACCAGCATCGGCAGGAACAGACCGAGCAGGCCGAATACGCGGTAGATCGCGGCGAAGCCGTCGAAGCGGTTCTGCGCGATGAACGAGGGGACGAGGAAGATCAGCAGTGCGGCGGGGAAGAAGTTCTCCGGGCGCTCGCCCACATCCAGCCAGTAGACGCCGCTCCAGGTGCCGACCCGCGCGGCGACGTAGCCCATCACGCAGATCAGCGCGGCGGCCAGCAGCAGGCGGGTGTTGCAGGTGTAGGCGAGCAGCAGGGCGTAGGCGGCCCAGGGCAACAGGGCCTTGTCCGAGGGCGTGATGTTGAAGATCTGCCCGACCATCACGACGTTCAGCACCAGGCAGGCGAAGGCCAGCATGGCGCCGAGCTTGGCGAAGTAGCCGGAGGCGTCGCGGCGTTGCAGGAACAGGGTCAGCAGCAGGCTGATCAGGGACGCGGCGATGAGGGTGAGCACCTGGGCGGTTTCCGCGAACAGGCCCCAGAACTGGTAGAACAGGAAGAACAGGCTGGCGGCCAGCGCCAGCGCGCCGAGGAAGGAGGCAATGCGCATGCCCAGGGAGAGGCGATGGTCCTGGCTGTCGCGGTCGATGTCGAAGCGTGTGCGGTAGTCGGCGAGCAGGCGCTGCTGGTGGTCGTGCAGGCGGTCGCGCTGGGTGGTGTCGAGGACGAGGGCGCCTTCGTCGTGCAGGCGGCGCAGCTCGCGGTCGAAGGCCAGGATATCGTCGACGCGGTGCTGCGCCTGCTGGTGGCTGAGGTCGGGCATGACCGGTCCTTGCGGCGGGAGATGCTTGAACTCTAGCTGTCGGCGGGGCGGGGTTCCATGGGCAGCTTCGCAGTGCGTATGAAGCGTGACGTCATACGCCATCGCGGGCATGGCCCGTTCCTACAAGGGGGTGTCCAGCCACCGCCGATGGGCGCGTGCTCACTTTAGGATGGGTGGAGCGGAGCGATACCCATGCTGCCGGTGCACGGGGTTGATGGGTATCGCTGCGCTCCACGCCATCCTGCGGTCTGCCTTTCGCCGATCTTGCGCGGCGGATAACGCTGGCGCGTTATCCGCCCTACGAAATCCCGCCGCGATCAGCTACGGCTCTGCAGCCACGCACGCCACCCGCCGAAGCGGCTGATGTCCTCGGCGCCCTCCAGGCCCCAGGGGTCGCAGATGAAGCCGGTCTCCCAGCTGCCGTCTTCCAGCTGCACCTTGCCCAGCCCCAGCGGCGCCGGGATGCCGGTGAGGAAGGAGCCCAGTTCGGCGCTGGGCAGTTCCCAGACTTCCACTTCGATGGCCACGCCTCCGTCGGCCACGCGCAGCATGCCGGGGCGCAGCGGCGGGCCTCCGGCCAGGGCGTAGAGCTTGTAAGCAGGAACACTTTGGGTGGCGCGCAGCAGGCGAGCGCCGCGCTGGCGCAGCTGCCAGTTCAGCGCCAGGCCATTTAGATGCGCGCCGCATACCACCAGGCGCGCGCGATCGTTGCGCGCAGCGTTGGCGGAGGAGGAGAGTGCGATGGCGTTGCCGCCGGAGAGCGGCAGGTTGTGCCGGCGCTGCAGGGCGTCTGCCACGCCGAGCAGGTACTGGTCGGTGAAGGTGCGGCCGAACAGCGTCACGCCCCAGGGCAGTCCGTTGCCCATGATCGCGCTGGGCACGGCGACGGCGGCGTAGTCCAGCAGGTTCATGAAGTTGGTGTAGTAGCCCAGATCGGAATTGCGCTTCACCGGTTCGGCGTGCAGCTCGTCCAGGGTCACCGGGCGGCCGATGGTGGGCGTCAGCACGCAGTCGAGATCGGCGAGGATCACGTCGCACTGTGCCTTGAGCTCCTGCAGCCGGTACTGCGCGCGGAACGCCTGCACGGCAGTGGCGCCGGGAGCTTTCGCCAGCACGTCGCGGATCACCGGCAGCACGGCTTGTGGGTCGCGCTCGATCAGCTCGCCCGCCACGCTGTAGCGCTCGGCCACCCACGGACCTTCGTAGAGCAGGCGCGCGGCTTCGAGGAAGGGCGCGAAGTCGATTTCCCGAGCCTCGCCGCCCAGCGCCTTGAGCTGGTCGAGGGCGTCGGTGAACAGCACCGGGCCTTCGTGGCAGCCGAAGAATTCCAGCTGGTCGGCACGCGGCACGCCGAAGCGGAAGGGTTTCGGCGTGCCGAAGGCGCTGGTGTCGTTCCAGGCGGGATTGGCGCGGCTGTAGCCGTCCAGCGGATCGAGTCGGGCGGTGAGCCCCAGCAGTTCGCTGGCCTCGGCGGCGCTGGCGGTGAAGTAAGTGATGCAGTCCAGAGTGCGGCACGCCGGAACCAGGCCGGTATTGGACAGCAGGCCCTTGCTCGGCTTGAGCCCCAGCAGGCCGTTGAGCGCCGCCGGCACACGGCCGGAGCCGGCGGTGTCGGTGCCCAGGGCAAAGCTCGCCACGCCTAGCGCCACGGCCAGCGAGGAACCGGCGCTGGAGCCGCCCGAGGGGTACTCCGGCAGCACGCTGTTGCGGCATTCGCCATAGGGCGAGCGGGTGCCATTGAGGCCGGTGGCGAACTGGTCGAGGTTGGTCTTGCCCAGCGGGATGGCGCCCAGGTCGATCAGTTGCTGAACCAGCGTCGCCGAGGTCTCCGGCGTGTAGGCGAAGGCCGGGCAGGCGGCGGTGGTGGGGATGCCGGCGAGGTCGATGTTGTCCTTGATGGCGAAGGGGATGCCGTACAGCGGCAGCGCTTCGGGGGACTGTTCATCCAGTGCGGCGAAGTAGGGTTCCAGTTCTTCCAGGCTCAGCAGGTGGATGAACAGGCGGTAGTCGGGGTTCAGCGCGGCGGCCTTGTCGCGCAGCCCGGCGATCAGCTGGCGCGGCGTGGCGCGGCCTTCGCGATAGGCGGCGCGCAGGGTGGCGAGGCGGAGGTCGAAGGTTTTGGGCATGGTCGGGATTCCATTGGGCCTGTCAGTTCATCACTCGGATTGCCCCTCACCCCGGCCCTCTCCCGGAGGGAGAGGGGGAAGAGCAGTCCGGTGCGGTGTCTGTTTCCAAGCACGACCCACCAGTCGGTGTGTCGTGGTTTCGGGTTCCTGTGCTGGGGAGAGGGGCTCTCGCAATTTCTGCGGTGCCAGCTCAAGCCTCCTCCATCACCACCACCCGCTGCCCCGCGCGCACCGGCGAGCCGGGCTGCACGCGGACCTCGCGGACTACGCCGTCGCGCGGGGCAGTGAGGGGGATTTCCATCTTCATGGATTCGAGGATCACCAGGATGTCGCCGGCCTTCACGCTGGCGCCGGCTTCCACCTGCACCTGCCAGAGATTGCCGGCGATGTGGCTCTCGACGGCGTGCTGGCCGGCGCCGAGCGGGGCCTCCTCGCCGGTATCGGCGGCGGCCTCCTCGCTCTCGAAGTGGGCCTGGCCGGAGGCGATCCAGCGCTCACGCTCGGCGTCGAAGGCGGCGCGCTGGTGGCTGCGGAAGGCGGCGATGCTCTGCGCTTCCTCGGCAAGGAACTGCTGGTAGTCGGCCAGGCGCAGTTCGCTGTGCTCGATGCGCAGCGGGAAGCGGCCCAGCGGGAAGTCACGGCGGATGCGCAGCAGCTCCTCGGCGGACACCGGGTAGAACCGTACCTGGTCGAAGAAGCGCAGCAGCCAGGGCTTGCCGTCGAACGCCGCGACTGCGCGGTAGCGGTTCCACATCTGCAGGGTGCGGCCAACGAACTGGTAGCCGCCGGGGCCCTCCATGCCGTAGACGCACATGTACGCGCCGCCGATGCCCACGGAGTTTTCCGCAGTCCAGGTGCGTGCCGGGTTGTACTTGGTGGTCACCAGGCGGTGGCGCGGGTCCAGCGGCGTGGCCACCGGCGCGCCGAGGTAGACGTCGCCCAGGCCCATCACCAGGTAGCTGGCCTCGAACACCGTGCGGTACACCGCCTCCAGGTCCGGCAGCTCGTTGATGCGGCGGATGAACTCCAGGTTGCTCGGGCACCAGGGCGCGTCCTTGCGCACGGTGGTCATGTACTTCTCGATGGCCAGCTGGCAGGCCGGGTCGTCCCAGGACAGCGGCAGGTGCACGATGCGCGACGGCACCTTGAGGTCCTGGGCGGCGCAGACGGCGTCCCACAGGCCGGCGACGGTTTCCAGCAGGCTTTGCAGCGGCAGCGTTTCCGGCTGGTAGTGCACCTGCAGCGAGCGGATGCCGGGGGTGAGGTCGATCACGCCGGCCAGTGCCTTGGCTTCCAGCGCCTGCATCAGCGCGTGGGCGCGGAAGCGCAGGACCAGGTCCAGCTCGGGCTGGCCGATTTCCAGCAGCAGGTGGGTGTCGCCGGAGAGGCGGGCGACCAGGCGGGTGTCGTCCTGGCCGAGGTCGAGGACGATGGGGCTGGGGAGACTGGTGCTCGGGCTGCCCTCACCCCCCGCCCTCTCCCGCAAGCGGGAGAGGGGGCTGTCCGTGCCACCGGGAAACACTGTGCCCGCCGACAACGCCGGACTGCTCCCTCTCCCTCCGGGAGAGGGCTGGGGTGAGGGGAAACCGGTGGCGCCGTGGTTCGCCTGACCTGTAGCGAGCTTGCTCGCGAACGGAGTTCCGTCTGGAGCGCCGGTGACATGAGGTTCGCGAGCAAGGGCTGAGGCGCCCCCCTCGGTCCTGCGAAAAGCCGCAAGCGCGCGGGCGGTGGAAATATCCACCGGCAGGAATCGCACCTTGTCCCCGGCCTTGAGCTGGCCGAGTTGCCAGAGGTCGGCCTCGATCACCGTCACCGGGCAGACGAAGCCGCCCAGGCTCGGGCCGTCCGGGCCGAGGATCACCGGCATGTCGCCGGTGAAGTCCACCGCACCGATGGCGTAGGGGTTGTCATGGATGTTCGACGGGTGCAGGCCCGCCTCGCCGCCGCTCTCGCGCACCCATTCCGGCTTCGGGCCGATCAGGCGCACGCCGGTGCGGCTGGAGTTGAAGTGCACTTCCCAGTCGGTGGCAAAGAAGGTGTCGATGTAGGGCGCAGTGAAATATTCCGGTGCGCCGTGGGGGCCGTAGATCACGCGGATTTGCCTTACGGCCGGCAGCTCGGTGCGCAGTGCGGCAGGCAGGCTGGCGCCATGGCTGTCGTCTGCCAGTTCGGCCAGGTGCAGCACATCGCCGGCGCGCAGCGCGCGGCCGCCATGGCCGCCGAACTGGCCGAGGGTGAAGGTGCTCTTGCTGCCCAGGTAGTCCGGCACCTGCAGGCCACCGCGCAGGCACAGGTAGCTGCGTGCGCCAGCGCCGCCAACGGTGCCGAGGCTGAGGGTGGAGCCGGCGGCGATGAACAGCGAAGTGTTCATCGGCTGCTCGACGCCATCCAGGCTGATCGGCAGCGCCGCGCCGGTGATGGCGACCACCGCGTCGGTGTTGAAGCGCAGGGTCGGGCCGCTCATGGTGATTTCCAGCGCGGCGGCGCCTTCGGGGTTGCCCAGCAGGGCGTTGCCCAGGCGCAGCGCGCGGTCGTCCATCGGGCCGGACGGTGGCACGCCCACGGCCCAGTAGCCTAGGCGGCCGGGGTAGTCCTGCACGCTGGTCTGGGTGCCGGCGCTGAGCACTTCGAAGGTCTGCGCGCGGTAGCGCAGGCCTTCCAGGCAACGGGTCCAGGGCGAGCCACTGGCGAAGGGAGCGTCCGCGAGAATCTGCCGCAGGTAGTCGCGGTTGCATTCCACGCCGTAGAGCTGGCTTTCGCCGAGGGCGCGGTCGAGGCCGGCGCCGGCCTGTTCGCGGGTCGGCGCCCAGGCGATGAGCTTGGCGATCATCGGGTCGAAGTAGGGCGGAATCTCGCAGCCGGCTTCGACCCAGGTGTCGATGCGCAGCGCCTTGCCGTCGGCCGGCGGGAATTGCACGGCGGTGAGCAGGCCGGGGCAGGGCTGGAAGTCGCGGCCGGGGTCTTCGGCGTAGAGGCGCGCCTGGATGGCGTGGCCGCTGGGCTCCAGCGTGGCCGCGAGCTCGGCCAGGGGTGGCAGGTCGCCCGCGGCCAGTTCGATCATCCAGCGCACCAGGTCGACGCCCCAGACCTGTTCGGTGACGCCGTGCTCCACCTGCAGGCGGGTGTTCACTTCGAGGAAGTAGAAGTCCTGTGCCTCGCTGTCGTAGACGAATTCCACGGTGCCGGCGCTGCGGTAGCTGACCGCTTTTGCCATCTGGATCGCCGCTGCGCAGAGGGCTTCGGCCATGCCGGCTGGCAGGTTGGGCGCGGGGGTTTCCTCCAGCACCTTCTGGTTGCGCCGCTGCACCGAGCAGTCGCGCACGCCCAGGGCGATGACCTCGCCCTGGCCATCGCCGAACACCTGCACTTCCAGGTGGCGGGCGCGCTGGATGTACTTCTCGATGAACACGCCCGAGTCGCTGAAGTTGTTCTGACCCAGGCGCTTTACTGCGTCGAAGGCGTCGCGCAGCTCGTCCGCCGAGCGGCACACGCGCATGCCGATGCCGCCGCCACCGGCGGTGCTCTTGAGCATCACCGGGTAGCCGACTTGCTCGCCAGCGCGCAGGGCGGCGTCGAGGTCTTCCAGCAGGTCGGTGCCTTCGAGCATCGGCACGCCCTGTTCTCGGGCCAGCGCGCGGGCGGTGTGCTTGAGGCCGAACAGGCGCAGCTGTTCCGGCGTCGGGCCGACGAAGGCGATGTCGGCGGCCTCGCAGGCTTCGGCGAAGGCGGCGTTCTCGGAGAGGAAGCCGTAGCCGGGGTGGATCGCTTTCGCGCCGCTGTCGCGGGCAGCCTGGAGAATCTTCTCGACCACCAGGTAGGTGCTCGACGCGGGGCCTTCGCCGAGGCTGATGGCCTGGTCGGCCTGCTGGATGTGCAGGCTGGCGGCGTCGGCTTCGGAGTAGACGGCCACGCCCTCTACTTGCAGCTCACGAAGGGTGCGCAGGATGCGGCAGGCGATTGCGCCGCGGTTGGCGATCAGGAGCTTGTCGAACATGAGGGCGTCCCCATGGGGTGGCGGGCCGTCCCGCCGTCATTCGGTGCCTATCCCGGTCGTCCGGGGCAGGTTCATGCTGCCGTAGGGCGGATGTGCTTTATCCATCCGCCGTCCGGCCACGCGCGATCTGTTTGGCGGATAACGCTGGCGCGTTATGCGCCCTACTCGGTCAGCTCCGGGGCTCGGGCGAAGTCCGTTCGATGCAGGTTCTGGCAGTCCGCAGCGCCGGGCTGCATTGGGCACTCCGGCTCTGGCTGAGGATGTACAGCCAGCGCCGCAGCACGTGCAGCCCATCGCCTGCCGTGTGCAGCCGCTTCAGTCCCATACCAGCAGCTCCGCTGGGGTCGGGTTCCAGCCGTTGCAGGGATTGTTGAGCTGCGGGCAGTTGGAGATCAGGACGATGACGTCCATGTGGGCGAGCAGCTCGACGTACTTGCCGGCGCCGGAGATGCCGTCCTCGAAGGTCAGGCCGCCCTCGGCGGTGACCGGCACGTTCATGAAGAAGTTGATGTTGTGGCTGATGTCGGCCTTGCTCAGGCGGCCGTCGTGCAGGCTGGCGCGCAGGAAGTTGTCGCGGCAGCTGTGCATGTAGCGCTTGTCCAGGGCGTAGCGCACGGTGTTGCTCTCCTGGGCGCAGGCGCCGCCGAGGGTGTCGTGGCGACCGCAGGTGTCGGCGCTGATGGTCAGCATCGGGTTGCCGAGGTTGGACCAGAGCACGCTGCCGGCGCTGAGGTAGACCTGCCCCTGCTTGCGCAGGGTGCGCTGCACGTCGTAGCGCTCGCGTGGGTTGGCGGCGCTGAAGAACAGCGTGTCCACCGCCTGGTTGCCTTCCAGGTCGAGGATGCGCAGGGTCTGCCCGGCCTTGAGTTCGGTGAGGCTGGGTTCGCCGGCCGGGATCAGGGTGCGCGAGACGCAGGCTTCGGGGTGTTTGTCGCTGGGGACGATGGGCATGCTCGCGCTCCTTACAGGTACTGGCGTTCGGTGTTGTGAAAGCCGCGGCCGTTCTCCGCGCGGGAAGTGCGGCAGAGCACGCTGATGCCGTCGGACGCGACCTGCTGCCAGGCCAGGCCGATGGGCTTGGGCGCGTACTGCGGGTTCGGGTCCAGCGGGTGTTGCAGGGCGGTGAGCACGACGAGGGTGTCCATCGGCGCGTAGAGCTCGACGTAGTCGCCGGCTTTCGAGTTGCCCTGGGCGAAGCGGAAGCAGCCATCGGCGTCGACGTCCACGCGGCTGAACAGGTTCAGGCACATCAGCAGGTCCTGCAGGCGCATGTCCCACTTGCCCATTTCCACCAGCAGGTTGTCCACGCCGTTGCGGTGGAAGCTGTTACGCAGTTCCTGGTAGCGGCCCGCGCCGTACTTCTCCTGCACCTCGGCGGCGTTCAGCACGCCGCCGAAGCTGTCGTGCCAGCCGCAGCTGTCGGCGGTGATGGCGGCCAGCACGCGGCCCATGTCCGAGTACAGGCAGTGGCCGGCGGTGAGGCGCGCGGTGTGCTGGCACTTGAGGCTGTCGGGCAGGTTCAGCCGCTCGCTTTTTTCGGCGGCATTGAACAGCAGCACGCTGGCGTTGCCGCCGCCTTCCAGGTCGGTCAGGCGCAGCAACTGGCCGCGCTTGAGCACGAAGGAGGTGTGGCCGCCGCCGGGGACGGTTTCTTCATAGAGGGTGGTGCGCAGTTCGTTCATGGCGGGCTCCTTGGTAGGCCGGCGTGATCGCGGGCTCGGCGGCCGGTTGCAGGCGCGCGGCGAGCGTGGCTGGCAGGGCGGCGCGGGCGGCCCGGCGGTCGGCGTTGAGCGGGATGTCGTAGGTGATGCGGGCGCCGTAGGCGTTGGGCGCCTGCGGGTCGTGGCGGACCTTGTCGAAGACCAGCAGGCGGGTGCCCAGGCTGAAGCCCTCGGCGAGGTCGTGGGTGACCATGAACACGGTGAGCCGGGTTTCCTGCCACAGCTCCAGCAGCAGGGCGTGCATGTCCTTGCGGATGCCCGGGTCCAGCGCGCCGAAGGGTTCGTCGAGCAGCAGCACGCGCGGCTTCATCACCAGCGCCTGGGCGATGGCCAGGCGTTGCTGCATGCCGCCGGAGAGGGCGCTCGGGTACTGCTGCAACGCATGGCCAAGGCCGACGCGCTTGAGCAACTCGGCGGCCTGTTCGCGAGCCTCGCGCTTGGTGCTGCCGAACAGCCGGCCGAGCAGCGGCGAGCGCGGCAGTTCCAGGCCAAGGGCGACGTTGTCGAGCACGGAAAGATGCGGGAACACCGAGTAGCGCTGGAACACCACGCCACGGCTGGGGTCGGGCTCTGCGGCCAGCGGCTGACCTTCGAGCAGCAACTCCCCGCGGCTGGGACGTTCCTGGCCGAGCAGCAGGCGCAGGAAGGTGGACTTGCCGCAGCCGGAGGCGCCGACCAGGGTGCAGAACTCGCCTTCCTTCACCTCGAGATTCAGGCGTTCGAGCACCACGTTGCCGTCGTACTCCTGCCAGACGTTCTTCACCTGGATGAAGCTCATGCCTTGGCTCCTTCGTACCAGGGGAAGGCGCGCCGGGTGAGCGCGCGCAGCGCCCAGTCCATCAGCCAGGCCAGCGCGGTGATCCACACCACGTAGGGCAGGATCACGTCCATGGCCAGGTAGCGGCGCACCAGGAAGATGCGGTAGCCCAGGCCGTCGGTGGAGGCGATGGCCTCGGCGGCGATGAGGAACAGCCAGGCCGAGCCGAGCATCAGGCGCAGGGAGATCAGCAGGCGCGGCAGCAGTTGCGGCAGCACCACGCGCAGGATCAGCGTCCAGGTGCTGGCGCCGAGGGTCTGCGCCTTGATCAGCAGCTCGCGGGGGATTTCCCGGGCGCGCTGTTCGATATCGCGGGCGATGCAGGGGGCGACGCCGATGACGATCAGCACCACCTTGGACAGCTCGCCGAGGCCGAAGACGATGAACAGCACCGGCAGGATCGCCAGCGGCGGGATCATCGACAGCACGGTGAGCAGGGGCGAGAGCGGCGCGCCGAACAGCGGCACGCTGCCGGCGGCGATACCCAGTACCAGGCCGAGCAGGGCGGCGATGGACAGGCCCATCCCAAGGCGTTGCAGGCTGGCGCCGGTGTCCTTCCAGAACAGCACTTCGCCGGTGCGCTTGTCTTCACTGAGGGCCAGGCGGTTCACCGCGTCGGCCATCTGCGCGGCGCTGGGCAGCAGCTTGTCGTTGGGGTTCTCCGCCAGCCGCGCCGTGGAGCCTGCGAAGTAGGCGAACAGCAGCAGGGCAAAGGGCAGCAGCACGAGGAACAGGCGGCCGCTGCGGTCGGGGGTTCGGTTGATCAGGCGCATGTTTCGTACCTGTCGATTCGTAGGGCGGATAACGCGGAGCGCGTTATCCGCCGTGGCGTCGGGACGGCGGATAACCGCAAACGGTTATTCGCCCTACGAGGGACGCGGTGGGTTGGTCAGAGCTTGCCGTCGGCCGCCATCTGCACGTAGGTCGGGTCGAAGCGCAGCTTGAGGTTCTGCGCGTCGCCGGTGGTGAGGTCGCCGGCGAAGCTCATGCCGACCGCTTCGGCGCTTTTCGCGCCCTCGCCGAGCAGGCCGTGGGCGAAGGAGAAGGCCGCGACCTTGTCCATGGTCGCCGGCAGTTTCGGGCTGGTGGCGAAGGCCAGTGCTTCCTGCGCAGTGGCAAACAATTTGGTAGTAGCGAGCTGGCTCTGGTAACCGGCGAGGTCGGTGCCCGAGGCCTTGGCCATGTGCTCCAGCGCGGCGCGGGTCTCGGCGCTTTCGCCCTGCATCAGCGCCACGGTTTCGAACCAGGCGCCGGTCAGGGCCTTGCCCAGGGCGGGGTTGTCCTTCAGGACCGTGCTGTTGACCACCATCATGTCCATGATCTCGCCGGGGACCTGGCTGGAGTTGAACACCTCGGTGGTGCCCGGCTTGGCGCGGGCCTCGGCGAGCATCGGGTTCCAGGTGGTCACGGCCTGCACGTCGTCGGTGTTGAAGGCGGCGGCGATGTCGGCGTCGGAGGTGTTCACCGTCTTCACGTCCTTCTCGCTGAGGCGGGCGTTCTCCAGGGCGCGGGCGAGCAGGTAGTGGGAGACGGACAGCTCCACCAGGTTGACGTTCATGCCCTTGAGGTCGGCCAGGGTCTTGCCTTCACCCTTGATGACGATGCCGTCGTTGCCGTTGGAAAAGTCGCTGACGATCAGCGCGGTGGAGTCGACGCCGCCGGCGGCGGGGATGGTCAGGGCGTCCATGTTGGTCATGGTGCAGCCGTCGAACTGGCCCGCGGTGTACTGGTTGATCGACTCGATGTAGTCGTTGAGCTGGGTGACCTTGATCTCGATGCCGTACTTCTTCGCCCACTTGTCGACGATGCCGTGGCTGGCCGCGTACTCCCAGGGCATCCAGCCGGCGTAGATGGTCCAGCAGAGGTTGAAGCTGTTCTTCGCGGCGGCGGAGGCTGAGAGGCTGAAGGCGGCGAGGCCGGCGGCGAACAGGGCGGTCAGAAGGGGCTTGCGCATGGAGCATCTCCAGTCGATTGGCGGGCAGGCAGGAGTCGGGCGGCACTTGTCGCTCTCGTCTCCCGGGCTTTTGTCCCGCCGTGTAACCTCGCTGGAGGTCGATGACTCTCGGACCAGTCACTCGCTGCGCGAGCCGGAACCCTAGTCATCCATTGTCAGATTGTGGTGCCGCTTTCCGAATGCTTCGGATCGATCCTGCACACTCGATACAAAGCGAGCGGCGTGCCAAGTTGGCGAAAGTGCCGGGGCAGAAGGGCTGCGCTGGATCGGGGTGGAGGTTTCGCTGCAAGCCGGAGCGTTGCGCCGCCCTCAAATGAAGCGCGACGCCGCATCCTGGTGCGCGGGGCCAGTCGAAAGGCAGGAGCGGGCGGGGCGTGCCGGGCGGCAGACTGCAGTCACCTTCACCTTGAGGAATCCATCGCCATGTCCGAGTTGCTGAGCTTCGCCAAGGGCGCGCTGACCATGTTCTGGGTCGCCGCCGTGCTCAACCTGATCTACCCGTTCGGCGAGCTGCATCGCCCGCTGTTGTGGCTCTCCGCGATCCTGTTGGTGGTACATGTGGGCGAGGTGCTGTTGCTGGCGCGCCGCCGTTCCTGGCTGGAGCAGGTGCAGGTGCTGCTGTTCGGCGTGCTCCACCTGCAGAGCCGCAAGGTTCGCCGTCTGGCCACTGTAAACGGCTGATTTACCCAAGCTTTACCTTTCGCCGCGGCACCGCCTTCTGACAGACATGTCTGATCTTGTGAGACCGGAAGAATGTACGCCCCGCACCCCGGCGGGGCGGCCGGCTCGCCTGATGGAGGCGCCATGCGTCGTTTCTTCGCTGCTGTACTGATGATCCTTCCGTTGACCGGCTGCGTGGTCTACGAGCATGACCACGACCGTGGTGGCTGGCATGACCGGCCGCACTACTATCGCCCGGCGCCGCCGCCGGCCTATTACGGTGGCCCTTACCAGGGCTGGCGCCGTTGAGCCTCATGACGCGGCGTTGAACGCCGCGTCTTCCTCCAGCAACAACTCGACGAACTGGCTGGCCGCAGGCGACAGGCTGCGGCTGGCGTGGCGTACCAGGGCATAGGCGGAGCCGCGTCCTGCCACGTCGCCGCTGCTGGGCCAGGGCAGCACCGCCAGGCTGCCGGCCTGCACATCTGCGGCCACCACATCCCAGGTAGCCAGGCAGAGCACGTCGCTGCCTTTCACCAGCTCCTTGAGCATCAGCACGTCATCGCATTGCACGCTCAGCGGCTGCTCGCGGCCGAGGGTGCGAGCCAGCCCTTCGTGGGCGTCGCGCGGCAGGCGCGGGCCGGCCAGCGGGTAGTCGAGCACACGCTCCACCGACGGCACGCTGCCGAGCAGCGGATGCCCCGGCCGGCAGAACAGCACGCCCCGGTGTACCCGCAGCGGCAGGATGTCGAGGCGGTTGTCGCCTTCCAGTTCGCGGTAGTCGGCGATGAACAGCTCCAGTTCGTCGTCCAGCAGGCGCTGGTGCAGCTCGCTCCAGTTCTCGATGGACAGCAGCACCGACACCTTCGGGTGCGCACTGCTATAGCGCGCGAGCACCTGCGGCATCAGCCGCGCGCCGGGGAAAGGGCCGGCGCCCAGGCGCAGCTCGCCGGTCTCCAGGTCAGCCAGTTGCAGCACGGCATTCTTCAGCGCACGGTCACCGGCCAGCAGGCGGCGGGCATGTTCGAGCACCAGCCGGCCATGGGCGGTGAGGGTGACGCCGCGCGGGTTGCGGTCCACGAGCCGGCAGCTCAGCTGGCCTTCCAGCGCCTGGATGCTCCGCGACAGGGCGGGTTGACTAAGATTCACCGCATCGGCGGCGCGGGCGAAGTGACCGTGCTCGGCGAGGGCGACGAAGTGGCGTAGCTGGCGGAGATCGCTCATGCGCTTCCTGCATTGATTGTTAAGTTGGAATGCATTGGAATTATTAGCGCGACGGCCGGCATAGTGCGAGCACAACAACAAATTCCGGAGCCTTCCGATGTCCCGTCTTTCCGCTGCCGTGCTGCTCGCCAGCCTCTGCCCCGGCCTGCTGGTCGCCGCCGAACAGCCCAAGCCCCCGACTTCCTTCACCCAGGCCTCGCAGGAGCAGGTGCGCCAGTCGCTGCCGTTCAGTGACCGTGCCGATTTCGACCGGGTGGAGAAGGGCCTGATCAAGCGCCCCGAGAACCTCGTGATCAAGAACGAGGACGGCACGGTGGCCTGGCAACTGGGCGGCTACGACTTCCTCAAGGCCGCCAGGGACGTCGCCAGCGTCAACCCGAGCCTGATGCGCCAGGCCCAGCTGAACCTCAGCTACGGCCTGTTCAAGGTCACCGACGGCATCTACCAGGTGCGCGGTTTCGACCTCGCCAACACCACCTTCATCGAAGGCAAGACCGGCTGGATCGTCATCGACACCCTGACCACCCCGGCGACTTCCAGGGCCGCCTACGCCCTGGTGAGCCAGGAGCTGGGGCAGAAGCCGATCCGCGCGGTCATCTACAGCCATGCCCACATCGACCACTTCGGCGGCGTGAAGGGCCTGGTCAGCCAGGAGCAGGTGGACAAGGGCGAGGTGCAGATCATCGCGCCCAAGGGCTTCATGGAAGCGGCGATCAAGGAGAACGTGCTGGCCGGCAACGCCATGCTGCGCCGAGCCACCTACCAGTACGGCACCATGCTGCCGCAGGGCCCGGAAGGCCACGTCGACATGGCCATCGGCAAGGCCGTCGCCAAGGGCCCGATGAGCATCATCGCGCCGACCAAGACCGTCGATGGCTCGCTGGTGGAGATGGAGATCGACGGCGTGCCTGTGACCTTCCAGAACACCCCGGGCACCGAATCGCCGGCGGAGATGAACGTCTGGCTGCCGCAGCAGAAGGCGCTGCTGATGGCCGAGAACGTCACCGCCACCCTGCACAACCTCTACACCCTGCGCGGCGCCGAGACCCGCGACCCGCTGGGCTGGAGCAAGTACATCAACGAGGCGCTGCACCGGTTCGGCGACAAGGCCGAGGTGATGTTCGCCGTGCACAACTGGCCGCGCTGGGGGCACGAGGACATCGTCCGCACCCTGGAGAAGCAGCGTGACATGTACGGCTACCTGAACGACCAGACGCTGCACCTGGCCAACAACGGAGTGACCATCAACCAGATCCACGAGCGCCTGAAAGTGCCGCCGGAGCTGGCCAACGAGTGGTTCAACCGTGGCTACCACGGCAGCGTCAGCCACAACGTGCGCGCGGTGGTGAACAAGTACCTGGGCTACTACGACAGCAACCCGGCGACGCTGAACCCGCTGGCGCCGGAGGAGTCGGCAGTGAAGTACGTCGAGTTCATGGGCGGCGCCGATCACCTGCTGCAGATGGCCAGGGAGTCCTTCGACAAGGGCGAGTACCGCTGGGTGGTGGAGGTGGTCAACAAGCTGGTCTTCGCCGACCCGACCAACCAGGCCGCGCGCAACCTGCAGGCCGACGCCCTGGAGCAGCTCGGCTACCAGGCGGAAAACGCCGGCTGGCGCAACAGCTACCTGACCGCCGCACAGGAGCTGCGCAATGGCGTGCCGCGTGACATGCCGACCATGAAATCGGGCAGCCCCGATGCGCTGGCGGCGATGGACACCGGCCTGCTGTTCGACTACCTCGGCGTGCGCCTGAATGCCGAGAAGGCCGAGGGCGAGGACTTCGCCATCAACCTGGTGCTGCCGGACAAGAACGAGCAGTACCTGCTGGAGCTGAAGAACTCGCACCTGAACAACATCAAGGGCGTGCAGAGCGAGAACGCCGGACAGACCGTGACCATCGACCGTGCCGACCTCAATCGCCTGATGCTCAAGGAAGTCTCGCCGGTGCGTCTGGTGTTCGAGGGCAAGCTCAAGAGCTCGGGCAACCCGCTGCTGCTGGCCAAGCTGTTCGGCATGCTGGAAGACTTCAACTTCTGGTTCGACGTCGTCACCCCGCCGCAGAAGAGCTGATTCTTTCCCCATCTACGCGGTCGGTTCCCCGCCAGGCCGCGTCTCCCCTGGATGGCACAATGCGATGATTGCATTGTGCCATTGTTTTTTTCGCGGCCAGTCTGCACCATGCGACCCCTGCGCCGGCAGCTGGTTGCCGGCGCTCGCAGTCGAGTAGTCGCGATCGTGCTCAACCGTTGTTCCAGGGTGTTGCGTCGTTGCTGGCCGGGGCCGTTGGCCCTGATGCTGGCGGCTTCGCTCGGCGTCCTGGCGGGGGCGCAGCAGGCCGAATGGGACTTCCAGCTGATCAGCCAGCAATCCACGCGCCTCTACGGGCCGCTGGGTCAAGGCCAGGTGCGCATCGACGCTTGGCAGAAGCTGCTCGCGCAGCAGGCCACGGCGAGTGAGCGCGACCAGTTGCAGGCGGTCAATCGATTCTTCAACGACCAGCTGCGCTTCACCGATGACCTGAGCCTCTGGCACGAAGTGGACTACTGGGCCACGCCGGTGGAGGCCTTGCTCAAGGGCGCCGGCGATTGCGAGGATTTCGCCATCGCCAAGTACATCAGCCTGCGACACCTGGGCGTGCCGGCACAGAAGCTGCGCATTACCTACGTCAAGGCGCTGCGCCTGAACCAGGCGCACATGGTGCTCACGTACTACCCACGGCCCGATGCCGTGCCGCTGGTGCTGGACAACCTGATCGGCAGCATCCTGCCGGCCAGCCAGCGCAGCGACCTGCAGCCGGTCTACGCGTTCAACGGCGAGGGCCTGTGGCTCGCCGGCAATGGCGCGGGTGGCGGCAAGCAGGTCGGCGACAGCAAGCGGCTGTCGCGCTGGCAGGACCTGCTGAAGAAGATGAAGGCCGAAGGCTTCCCTCTGGATGAGTAGCCACGGAACGAATAGCTGCACCGACACGAATAGCTCCCGCGGGGGGAGCCTGGAGACACGATGTCCCTGTTCAAACAGTTGTTGATCGCCATCTGCCTGTTCCTGGTGGTCGCCTTCAGCGGCAGCTTCATGGTCGGCCTGGAAAGCTCGCGCGAGCAGTACGGCAACCAGCTGCGCTCCCACGCCCAGGACGCGGCCACCGCGCTGGGACTGTCGTTGACGCCGAACATCGACGACCCGGCGATGGTCGAGTTGATGGTCAGCTCGATCTTCGACAGCGGCTACTACGAGAGCATCCGGGTGATCGACCTGGCCACCGGCAAGGTGATGGTGGAGCGCACCGGGGTCCCCGACGCGGTGGCCGCCAAGGTGCCGCAGTGGTTCATCTCTCTGATCGACCTGCATTCGGCCGGCGGCGACGCCATCGTCAGCCGCGGCTGGACCCAGGCCGCGCGGGTCGAGGTGCTCAGCCACCCGATGTTCGCCATCGCCAAGCTCTGGCAGAGCACCCTGGGCAGCCTGCTCTGGCTGGTGCTGTGCGGCATCGCCAGCGCCGTGCTCGGCGCCATCCTGCTGCGTCGCCAGCTCAGGCCGCTGGACTACATGGTGGCGCAGTCCCACGCCATCGCCCGCCGCGAATTCCTCAGCCTGCCGGAACTGCCGCGCACCCCCGAACTGCGCCGCGTGGTGCAGGCCATGAACCAGATGGTGGAGAAGCTCAAGGCGCTGTTCCAGGAGCAGGCCCAGCGCAGCGAACGCCTGCGCGACGAGGCCTACCAGGACAGCCTGACCGGGCTGGGCAACCGACGCTTCTTCGACATGCAATTGAATAACCGCCTGAGCGCCGAGGACCAGGTCAGCAGCGGCGTGCTGCTGGTGCTGCGGGTCAACGACCTCGCCGGGCTGAACCAGCGCCTGGGCGGCCAGCGCGTCGACCAGTTGCTCAAGGCGGTGGCTGACCAGCTGCGTCTGTCCGGGCAGGGCCTGGGCGCCGGCCTGACCCTGGCGCGCAGCCGTGGCGGCGAGTTCGTGATGCTGGCGCCGGGGCTGATGCCCGAGGACGCGCCAGCCCTGGCGATGCGCCTGGAAGGCATGCTCGCCGCACTGGCCACCACCGGCGCCAGCGATGTGAGCCCCGTGGCTTGCCTGGGGCTGGTGCCCTTCGTTTCCGGCGAGTCGGCGCAGGCGCTGTTGCAGCGCGCGGACGAGGCGCTGGTGCAGGCCGAGCGACAGAACGACAGCTGCTGGGCCTTCCTCCAGGGCGGCGCCAAGCCGGTCGCCGAGGAGCGCCACAGCTGGCACCAGCTGCTGGACGAGGCGCTGATGCACAAGCGCTTCCAGCTGCATTTCCAGGCGGTGGTGTCCTGCGCCGACCCGCAGGTGGTGCTGCATTACAAGGTGCTCTCGCGCCTGCCGGACGGGCAGGGCGGCAGCATCGCCGCCGGGCGCTTCCTGCCCTGGCTGGACCGCTTCGGCTGGACCGCGCGGCTGGACCTGCTGATGCTCGAAAGCGTGCTGGCCGACATGGCCAAACACAACCGCCCGCTGGCGCTGAACCTGTCCGCTGCGCTGCTGCGGGATGAATGGGCGACCACCCGCGTGTTCGACCTGCTGCGCCAGCACCCGCAATTCGCCGGGCGCCTGACCCTGGAGCTGGAAGAAGACCAGTTGCCGGCGCAACCGGTGCTGGAAGCGCTGACCCGCCGCCTCGGCGAGCTGGGCTATCGCCTGAGCCTGCAGCACTTCGGCGGGCGCTTCAGCATGATCGGCAACCTGGCGCGGCTGGGGCTGGCGTACCTCAAGGTCGATGGCAGCCACATCCGCCACATCGACCAGGAGAACGACAAGCGCCTGTTCATCGAGGCGATGCAGCGCGCGGCGCACAGCATCGACCTGCCGCTGATCGCCGAGCGAGTGGAGACGGCGGGGGAGTTCCGGGTGCTGAAGGAGATGGGTATCCAGGGCGTGCAGGGGCAGCTGTTCGGTGGGCCGGCGCCGTGGTGATGCGTCTGTAACGTTGTAGGAGCGGGCCATGCCCGCGATCCGTCGGCAGGGACGACGTGTGCCTTGGTTCCAGGGCCGTAGGGCGCATAACGCGCCAGCGTTATCCGCCGTCGTGGCATCGGCGGATAACCCGTTCCGGGTTATGCGCCCTACAGGGGAACATTTGCCGGAAAAGAAAAACGGGGCTCAGATCAGCCCCGTTTCCTCGTCGTCGTTGATCAGCCGGGTCAGCCCGCCCAGCGCTTCACGGGCCTGCGTCCGGTTGAGCAACTTGGAACGCGCCGCCGGCGGCAGGTCGGTGATGCGGATCACCCCTTTGGTGATCAGCACCGAGATCAAGTCTTCCAGTACCCGGATCATGTCCAGGTCGCTCTGCTTGAGCTGCAGCAGGCTGCTCTCGGCCGCCCAGGCCTGGATGTCCGGGTGGTCCGCCGGCAGGGTGCCGGTCATTCCGTCGAACTCGGCGTCCTCGACGCGCGAGATTCTCCCCTCGGCGTTGCGCTGGATGTACAGCATCGACCGTCCCCATTTCTCGTGATGTGAAGGAACGACAGCGGAGCCACCCCGAAGGGTAGCCCCGCTGTCGTCGTGTCAGAGCCTGACCGTTTGGAAGCCTGGCGGCAACCGTGGATCAGTGATGCTCAGTCTTGACCACCGGGTCGGAACCCGCCACCAGCTTGTTGACGATCTCGGTGGAGGTCGAGCCGTAGGCGGAGAGGTCGACCCCGCTCAGCTTGATGGTGACGTCCGCGGCCCCGCCGTTGTTGATCTGCCCGGTGGTGCTCACCTGCAGGGTCGAGGTCGTGGTGTCCACCTTCAGGTAGCTGAGGATGTCGTTGTGCGCGGTCTCCGGCAGCAGGTCGCTGATGTCGATGCGGTCGCCTTCACCGGCCTTGAAGTCGGTGATGGTGTCGTTGCCGATATCCCCGGCCTTCCAGATGAAGGTGTCGGCACCCGCACCGCCGGTGAGGATGTCGTTGCCCTTGCCGCCGGTGAGCTGGTCGTCGCCGGTGCCGCCGAAGAGGATGTCGTTGCCATTCTCGCCGAACAGGAAGTCGTTGCCGCCCTGGCCGTAGAGGATGTCGTTGCCATCGCCGCCATACAGGTGGTCGTTGCCGCCACGGGTATCGCCCTCGACGTTGAACAGCGCGTGGTTGGCCTTGATGTAGTCGTACATCTCGTCGCTGGTGGCGGCGTGGCCGTTCTTCAGCTCCAGGAAGGCCGACAGTGCGCTGACACCCGAGCCCGCCGGCATGTCGGCCGGTTTGGCCGGGTTGCCATTGACGCCCCAGGGCAGGTTGTCGGTGTTGATGGTGTCACCGAAGATGATGTCGTCACCCGCGCCACCGTTGATGGTGTCATGGCCCGAGGGCGCCAGTTCGGTGGAAGTGGAGCCGCCATGCAGCGCGGCCGTGAGGTCGCTGGCCTGCTTGACGATGTCCACCTGGCCCGTTGTGGCGTAAGTGGTGGTCGATTGCTTGAGGTTGTCGATGTTGACCGTTGCGGTGCCATTGTTGGAGTTATCGGTCAGCACGAAGTCGATGCGATAGGTGCCTTCGCCCACGGCCTTGTCGGTGGTGTAGGTGGTATTGCTCGACGAGGAAGTCAGCGTGTGCGTTTCCACCTGCTTCCAGGCGCCGTCGACATACTGTTTCAGCGTCCAGGTGAAAGTGTCGTTGGCGTTCATGTTTTCGCTGAAGGCAAAGCTGAAGCTCGCGGTGCTGTTCTTGTTGACGGTGAGGTCCGAGGTGATGACGCTGGTCGCGCCGGCCGCGTTGGTATCTGTCATGCGCAGCTGGTTGCCCGCGATGCCGGCCGAGCCGGTCGAGCTCTTGCTCAGGGTCCAGCCCGGCAGGGCGCTGTTGTTGTCGAAGGTGAAGGTGGAGCTGCTGCTCCAGCTCACCGTGCCCAGGCCGGTGACATTGGTATTGTCGAAGTACTTGAGCGTGCTCTCGTTGACATTGGTGCCGATGCCGATGGCACGCACTTCGCTGAGCGCCGACAGACTGGCGAAGGCCTGGGTGGTGTTCTGCATCAGCGAGCCGTTGCCGCTGGACTCGGTCGGGTCACCGTCGGTGAGGAACAGGGTGATGTTCTCGTAGCTGTTCTTCTGATCGTTGAACCAGCTGACCGCCTGGCCGAATGCCTCCTGGTAGTCGGTGCCGCCGACGGCTTGTAGGCCCTGGTTCTGGGACTTGCCGATGGCGTTGACCAACTGGTCGATGTTGGCGTCGGACAGGTCGGTGATGCTGACTTTCAGGCTGGCGGTGCTCTGGAAGCCGATCAGGGAGATGTTGATGATCCCGTCATGGCCCTTGAGTTCGTTGGCCAGGCTGATCAGCGCATCCTTCACCAGCTTCATCCGCGAGTTGGCATAGGCCGCGCCGGACTGGCCGGCAAGGTTGTAGGCCATGCTGCCGGAGGTGTCGACCACCAGGGCGATGTTGTAGTTGGTGCCGCCCTGGGTGAGCGTCTTGATGCCGCCGACGTCGCCGAGGATCACGTCATCGCCCGAGCCACCGGTGAGGGTGTTGTCGCCGTTGGGGTTGGTGGCCGGGATCTGCACCTGGCCGACGTGGATGTCGAAGCCGTAGGTCGGCGATGTGTCGACGCCGCCGTTGGCCACGCCACCGCTGTCCTGCACGGCGAAGCTGAAGTGCGCGTTGGAACCTGAAGCGTCGGGTACGAAGGTCAGCTTGCCGGCGGCAATGTCACTGGCGCTGACGGCCTTGCCGGCACTGATGGCCTGGCCGTTGAGCAGCAGGGTGCCGGAGTCCGGCAGGGCCTTGATCAGGATGTTCTGCAGGCTGTGGTTCTGGCCGTTGGTGGAGTCCGCGGTGTCACTGAAGGCGAAGTCCTTGGTGCCGAAGGTGTAGGTCTTGCCGGCGTAGACGCTGGCCGAACCGTCCGCCGAGAGCGGCGCATCGTTCACCGGGGTGACGTTGAGGGTCAGGGTGCTGGACGAGCTGGAGAAGCCGTCGTGGCTGTCCTGTACCGAGAACTTCAGGGTCGCGTAGGCGTTGCCCGCGGCGTTGGCCACCGGGGTGTAGACCAGACTGGCGAGCAGGCTGACGGCGATCACCTGGCCGGCGGTCACCGACTGGCCGTTGAGGGTCAGGCTGCCGGCGGTGGGCAGGTTGTCGATGCGGATCGCCTTGAGTGCGTCACCGGCGTCCTTGTCGCTGAAGCCGAAGTCGCTGGCGCTGAAGCTGCGCTTGCCGTCCTCGTTCAGGGTCACGGTGCTGTCGGTGGCGGTGGGCAGATCATTGCTGCCGGTCACGGTGATGGTCACGGTGGCCGGCGCGCTGACCGCACCCTGGGCGTCCTTGGCGGTGTAGGTGAAGGTCACCTGGCGCGATTCGCCGACGTTCAGCGAGTCGAAGTCGGTGCCCGGATTGAACACGTAGCTGCCGTTGGCGTTGAAGGTGAGGGTGCCGTTGCCGGCGCCCACGCCCTGTACCAGGGCATAGCCGTTGGGGTTGACCGCGCTGTCGATGTCGGTAGCCGCCGGGACCTGGCCGTTGTACGTGTTGTTCTCGCCGGTGGTCTGCTGGTCGTTCTTGGCTTCCGGCGCATCGTTCACTGCGTTGATGCCCACGGTGACGGTGGCGGTGCTGGTGCCGCCGTGGCCGTCGCTGATGGTGTAGGTGAAGCTGCCGCTGCCGTTGAAGTCCTTGGCCGGGGTGAAGACGACGTTGCCGCCCTCGAGCTTCACGCTGCCGTTGACCGCGCCCTGAACGCTGACGATGGTCAGGCTGTCGCCGTCCACGTCGCTGTCATTGCCCAGCAGGGTCTGCGGAGCGATGGTCAGCGCGGTGTCCTCGTTGGTCACCAACTCGCCCACGGTGTGGGTCAGCGCGGTGCCGCCGACGGTGGTGTAGGTGCCGTTCTGCGGGCGCATTTCCACCTGCAGCTGGGCCTGGCCGCCCTGATCCCAGTAGACGATCTCGATGCTGTGGCTGCCGCTCTGGGCGATGGTGAACACCGCCGATTCACGGCCTGTCGGGCTCTGGATGTTGTCGTACTTGAAGACCTCCACGCCATCGATCTTGATGCTGAAGCCATCGTCGGCGTTGACCCGCAGCTGGTAGTTGCCGGCATTGAGGTTGATCGCGCCGGTCAGCTGGATGATCGCGTCGGAGGTGTTCGCCGGATCGGTGTTGAGGCTCTTCGCATCGTTGCCGAGGAACTTCTGCAGGTTGCCGTCACCGCCCAGGTCGCCGTTGCTGAGGTTGTAGTTCAGCGTGGTGGAGGTGAAGGTGGCGCTGGGGTTGTGCCCGGCCATGAAGCTGGTTACCTGGCTCAGACTGGTCAGGTTGGTGCCATCGGGGCCTTCGTTGTAGCCCCAGTAGTTGCCCTTCAGGCCGCTGAGGGTGAAGTTGTCGTTCACCGCCACCGGGGCATCGTTCACCGGCGTCACGTTGAAGGTGATCTTGTTCGGCGTGGTGTCGTAGGTGTTGCTGCTGTCCTTCACCGAGAAGGTGAAGTTGGCGTAGTTGTTGCCGTTGGCATTGGCGGCCGGGGTGAACACCAGCTTGCCGAGGTCGGCGGCGTCGATCACCTGGCCTGCGGTCACGGCGCTGCCGTTGAACTTCAGCGTGCCGTTGGTGGGCAGGCTGTCGATACGCACGCCACTCAGGGTGTCGCCGGCGTCCACGTCGCTGAAGCCGAAGTCGGCGGCGCTGAAGCTGCGGCTGCTGTCTTCGTTCAGGGTGATGGTGTTGTCGGCGCCGTTGGGAGCGTCGTTGCTGCCGTTGACGGTGATGGTGATGGTCTTCGGATCGCTGAGCGCGCCGTCGTTGTCCTTCGCCTGGTAGGTGAAGGTGACGGTTTCGCTCTGGCCAGCGGCCAGGTGGTCGAAGGCGGTACCCGGCGTGAAGGTGTAGCTGCCGTTGGCGTTGAAGACCAGGCTGCCCTTGCCCTGCGCGACATCGGTGGCCAGCTGGTAGCCGACCACGGTGCCGTCGATATCGGTGGCGACCGGGACCTGGCCCTGGAGAACGGTGTTCTCTCCGGTCGACGCGGTGCCGTCGGCCGCAACCGGACGGTCATTGGTGCCGGTGACGTCGATGGTGATGGTTTTCGGATCGCTCAGGGCGCCGTTGTTGTCCTTCGCCTGGTAGGTGAAGGTCACCAGTTCGTGAGCGCCAGCGGCCAGGTGATCGAAGGCCGTGCCTGGATTGAAGGTGTAGCTGCCGTTGGCGTTGAACGTCAGGGTGCCTTTGCCGGCCGCCACGTTGGTGACGAGCTGGTAGCTGGCGATGGTGCCGTCGACGTCGGTCGCCACCGGAACCTGGCCCTGGAGCACGGCGTTTTCGCCGGTGCTCTGGGTGTCGGCGTAGGCAACCGGCGCATCGTTGGTGCCGTTGATGGTGACGGTCACATTGGTGCTGGTGCCGTCGGCGGCTTTCACGACGAAGGTCTCGACGAGGTGTTCGCCGGCCTTCAGTTCGTTGAAGGCGGAGTTGGCCACGTAGGTCCAGGTGCCGTCAGCGGCGATGCTGAACTTGCCGTTGGTGCCGACGGTGTTGGTCTGGGTCTGGAAGACCGCCGGGCTGTCGACATCGTTGACGATCAGCTTCCCGCCGATGGTGACTGGGGCGTTGGTTTCGTCGGCGCTGCCGCTGTTCTGGCCGGTGATCACCGCCGCGTCGTTGGTGCCGGTGACAGTGATGGTGACGGTCTTCGGATCGCTCAGGGCGCCGTTGTTGTCCTTCGCCTGGTAGGTGAAGGTGACGTCCTGGGTCTGGCCCGCCGCCAGGTAGTCGAAGGCGGTACCCGGGTTGAAGGTGTAGCTGCCGTCGCTGTTGAAGGTCAGCGTGCCCTTGCCGCCGCCGATACCGGTGGCCAGCTGGTAGCTGGCGATGGTGCCGTCGACGTCGGTGGCGACCGGGACCTGACCCTGGAACACGGCGTTCTCGCCGGTGGTCTGGGTGTCGGCGTAGGCCACCGGCGCATCGTTGGTGCCGTTGATGGTGACGGTCACGTTGGTGCTGGTGCCGTCGGCCGCTTTCACGACGAAGGTCTCGACGAGGTGTTCGCCGGCCTTCAGTTCGTTGAAGGCGGAGTTGGCGACGTAGGTCCAGGTGCCATCGGTGGCGATGCTGAACTTGCCGTTGGTGCCGGCGGTGTTGGTCTGCGCCTGGAAGCTGGCCGGGCCGTCGACATCGGTGACATTCAGCTTGCCGCCAATGGTGACCGGGGCGTCGGTTTCATCGGCGTTGCCGCTGTTCTGGCCGGTGATCACCGCCGCGTCGTTGCTGCCGGTGACGGTGATGGTGACTGTCTGCGGGGTGCTCAGCGCGCCGTTGTTGTCCTTCGCCTGGTAGGTGAAGGTCACGGCTTCGCTCTGGCCGGCGGCCAGGTGGTCGAAGGCGGCGCCCGGGTTGAAGCTGTAGCTGCCGTCGCTGTTGAAGGTCAGGGTGCCTTTGCCAGCAGCCACGTTGGTGGTGAGCTGGTAGCTGGCAACGGTGCCGTCGATATCGGTGGCGACCGGCACCTGCCCGTTGAACACGGCGTTTTCGTCGGTACTGACGGTGTCGGCAAACGCCACCGGCTTGTCGTTGGTGCCAACGATGTTCACGGTGACGGTGCTGCTGGTGCCGTCGAAGGCTTTCACGGTGAAGGTGTCGGTCAGGGTCTGGCCGTCCTTCAGCTCGTTGTAGGCTTCTTTGGCGGTGTAGACCCAGGCGCCGTCGCTGCCGAGGTTGAAGGTGCCGTACTTGCCGGTGCTGCTCTGTGCCTGGAAGCTTTCCGGGCTGTCGACGTCACTGATGCTCAGCTGGCCATTGGTGGTGACCGGGGCGTCGGTCTCGTACACGTTGGCCGTGGACAGGCCGCCGATGACGGCTGCGTCGTTGCTGCCGGTGACGGTGATGGTGATGGTCTGCGGATCGCTCAGCGCGCCATTGTTGTCCTTCGCCTGGTAGGTGAAGGTCACGGTTTCGCTCTGGCCGGCGGCCAGGTGATCGAAGGCAACGCCCGGATTGAAGCTGTAGCTGCCGTCGGTGTTGAAGGTCAGGGTGCCTTTGCCAGCGGCCACGCTGGTGGTCAGCAGGTAGCTGGCGACGCTGCCGTCAACGTCGGTGGCGGTCGGAACCTGGCCGTTGAGAACGCTGTTCTCCTCGGTGGTCTGGCTGTCGGCGTAGGCGACCGGCGCGTCGTTGGTGCCGATGAGGGTCACGGTGACGCTGGTGCTGGTGCCGTCGGCAGCCAGGACGGTGAAGGTCTCGCTGCGGTGCTCGCCGTCCTTCAGTTCGTTGTAGGCCTCGTTGGTGACGTAGCTCCAGGTGCCGTCAGCAGCGATGCTGAACTTGCCGAGGGTGCCGGCGGTGTTGCTCTGCACCTGGAAGCTGGCTGGGCCGTCGACATCGCTGATGTCCAGCTTGCCGGCGATGGTGACCGGGGCGTTGGTTTCGTCGGCGCTGCCGGTGGTCTGGCCGGTGATCACCGCCGCGTCGTTGGTGCCGGTGACGGTGATGGTGACGGTCTTCGGATCGCTCAGTGCGCCATTGTTGTCCTTCGCCTGGTAGGTGAAGGTCACGGCTTCGTTCTGGCCGGCGGCCAGGTGGTCGAAGGCGGTGCCCGGATTGAAGCTGTAGCTGCCGTCGGTGTTGAAGGTCAGGGTGCCTTTGCCAGCAGCCACGCTGGTGGTCAGCTGGTAGCCGGCAACGCTGCCGTCGACGTCGGTAGCGGTCGGAACCTGGCCGTTGAGAACGGTGTTCTCTTCGGTGGTCTTGCTGTCGGCGTAGGCGACCGGCGCGTCGTTGGAGCCGTTGACGGTGATGGTGATGGTCTTCGGATCGCTCAGCGCGCCGTTGTTGTCCTTGGCCTGGTAGGTGAAGGA
This sequence comes from Pseudomonas sp. PDM19, assembly GCF_014852215.1. Lineage (NCBI taxonomy): Bacteria > Pseudomonadati > Pseudomonadota > Gammaproteobacteria > Pseudomonadales > Pseudomonadaceae > Pseudomonas > Pseudomonas sp. PDM19. Next base: position 732,930 of record NZ_JACVBG010000003.1, read on the forward strand.
CACGGTTTCGCTCTGGCCGGCAGCCAGGTGATCGAAGGCGCTACCCGGGTTGAAGCTGTAGCTGCTGTTGGCGTTGAAGGTCAGGGTGCCCTTGCCGGCGGCGACGTTGGTGGCGAGCTGGTAGCTGGCGATGGTGCCGTCGACATCGGTGGCGGTCGGAACCTGGCCGCTGTAGACGGTGTTCTCCCCGGTGGCCGCGACGCCGTCGAAGGCTACTGGCGCATCGTTGGTGCCGACGATGTTGACGGTCACGGTGGCGCTGGTGCCGTCGGCGGCCTTCACGGTGAAGGTGTCGGTCAGGGTCTGGCCGACCTTCAGTTCGTTGTAGGCGCTGCTGGCGACGTAGGTCCAGTTGCCGTCGGTGCCGAGGTTGAAGGTGCCGTACTTGCCGGCCACGTTGCTCTGCGCCTGGAAGGTTTCCGGGCTGTCGACGTCGCTGACGTTGAGCTTGCCGCTGGTGCTGACCGGCGCGTCGGTCTCGTTGACGCTGCTGGACTTCACGCCGCTGATGACGGCGGCGTCATTGCTGCCGGTGACGGTGATGGTGATGGTCTTGGGTTCGCTCAGCGCGCCGTTGTTGTCCTTCGCCTGGTAGGTGAAGGTGACGACCTGGCTCTCGCCGGCGGCCAGGTGGTCGAAGTCGCTGCCCGGCTCGAAGTGGTAGGTGCCGCTGGAGTTGAAGTTCAGCGAGCCGTTGCCCTGGCCGACGTCGGTGACCAGCTGGTAGCTGGAGACTCTGCCGTCCGGATCGGTGGCGGCCGGTACCTTGCCGTTGACGCGGCCGTTCTCGTCGATGGTGACGCTGTCATCGTACGCGGTGGGCGCATCGTTGGTGCCGAGGATGTTCACGGTGACGCTGGAACTGGTGCCGTCGGCGGCCTTCACGGTGAAGGTGTCGGTCAGCAACTCGCCCGGCTTCAGCTCGTTGTAGGCGTCCTTGGCGACGTAGGTCCAGGCGCCGTCGGTGCCCAGGTTGAAGGTGCCGTACTTGCCGGCGACATTGGTCTGGGCCTGGAAGGTATCCGGGCCGTCGACGTCGCTGACGTCCAGCTTGCCGCTGGTGGTGATCGGCGCGTTGGTCTCGTAGACGTTGACGATCTTCGCCCCGCTGATGACTGCGGCATCGTTGCTGCCGGTCACGGTCAGGGTGAGGACGCTCTCGTCGGTGGCGCCCTTGTCGTCGGTGACGATGAACTTGACCTGCAGCTCGAGGGTTTCACCGGCGCCGAGCTTCTGGTAGTCGGCGTGGTTGCCGTTGAAGCTCCAGGTGCCATTGGCGTTCAGGGTGAAGCCGCTGGGCGCCGCGTCCTTCAGGCTGAAGTACAGCGCGTGGCCGTCGTCGACGTCGGTGGCGGTGAGGGTGCCGCCGCTGATCTTGTCTTCATTCACCGAGGCGCTGGCGGCCTTGGCCACCGGCGCATCGTTGGTGCCGATGACGGTGATGGTCAGGGTGCTGCTGCTCTTGGCGCCGTACTGGTCGGTGACGCTGTAGTTGACGGTGAAGTTCTGGGTCGCGCCCACGGCCAGGTGCTGGTACGCCGCGTTGCCGGCGTCGAAGCTCCACTTGCCGCTGCTGTCGCTGCTGAAGCCCGCCGGCAGGTTGCCGGTGGTGGCGAAGGTCAGCACGGCATTGTCGTCGACATCGCTGCCGGCCAGTTGGCCACCGATCTTGCTGTCTTCGTAGACGGTTTCCTTCATCACCCCGGCGACCGGTGCGTCGTTGGTGCCGGTGATGGTGAGGGTCAGGGTGCTGGTGCCGGTGGCGCCGTGTTCGTCGGTGACGGTGTAGTTGATCGCCAGGGTCTGCGTCTCGCCCTGGGCGAGGTGGTCATAGGCCGGGTTCTTGGCGTCGAACAGCCAGCTGCCGTCGGACTTCAGGGTGAAGCCGGCGGTGTTCTGCGCGGTGCTGAAGGTCAGCTGGGCGTCGTGGTCGACGTCGGTGGCCTGCAGCTTGCCGGTGATCTCGCTGACCGGCTTGAGCTGGTTGGTCAGGGTGGTGTTGTTGGCGCCGCTGGTGGTCAGGGTCCAGTTGCTGCCGATGTGGGTGACCTGGCCGACCACATTGCCGACGCTCACCTGCGAAGGCAGGTTGCTCAGCACGAGGGTCGAGTCGACGGATTTGTCGACGGCATCGGAAACGCCCAGGACGATGGTGTAGGTGCCCGGCTTGTCGAACACCTGCTGAAAGGTCTGCAGCCCCGAGCTGCCGCCGTCGCCGACCAGAGCCACGCTGGAAAGCAGCTGCACCTTCTGGCCGTTGACCTGCACGTAGGCGAAATCGTTGAAGGCCGATTCGTCGTTGGTGCTGAACTTCCAGTTGAAGCTGACCGCCTCGCCCGGCTGGGTGGTGGTGATGGTCAGGGTGACGGAAGAGCCGTCGGTGGCGCCGGCCACGACGCCGGGGTCCTTGATGCCGCCTTCGACCGCGCTGGCGGTGGCCGGGTAGGCGACCGGCGCGTCGTTGGTGCCGACGATGTTCACGGTGACGCTGGAGGCGGTGCCATCGGCGGCTTTCACGGCGAAGGTGTCGACCAGGGTTTCACCGACCTTCAGCTCGTTGTAGGCGGACTTGGCGGTGTAGGTCCACTGGCCGTCGGCGCCCAGGTTGAAGGTGCCGTACTTGCCGGCGACGTTGCTCTGCGCCTGGAAGGTTTCCGGGCTGTCGACGTCGCTGATGGCCAGCTGGCCGCTGGTGCTGATCGGTGCATTGGTCTCGTAGACGCTGACCGAGGTCTGGCCGCTGATGACCGCGGCGTCGTTGCTGCCGGTGACGGTGATAGTGATGGTCTGTGGGTCGCTCAGCGCGCCGTTGTCGTCCTTCGCCTGGTAGGTGAAGGTGACGTCCTGGCTTTCGCCGGCGGCCAGGTGGTCGAAGTCGGTGCCCGGCTCGAAGGTGTAGCTGCCGTCGGCGTTGAAGGTCAGGCTGCCATGGCCCTGGCCGACGTCGGTGGCCAGTTCGTAGCCGACGACGCTGCCGTCGATATCGGTCGCCAGCGGAACCTGGCTGGTGAAGGCCGCATTCTCGCCGGTGGTCTTGCTGTCGCCGAATGCCACCGGCGCATCGTTGGTGCCGACGATGTTCACGGTGACCGTGGCGCTGGTGCCATCGGTCGCCTTGACGGTGAAGCTGTCGGTCAGTTTTTCGTCCTGCTTGAGCTCGTTGTAGGCATCGTTGGCGGTGTAGGTCCAGGTGCCATCGGTGCCCAGGCTGAAGGTGCCGTACTTGCCGGCGACGTTGCTCTGCGCCTGGAAGCTGGCCGGGCCGTCGACATCGCTGACGGTCAGCAGGCCGCCGGTGGTGACCGGCGCGTTGGTCTCGTTGACATTCACGCTGGCCACGCCGCCGATCACCGCCGGGTCGTTGCTGCCGGTAACGGTGATGGTCAGGGTCTGGGTGTCGGTGGCGCCGTGTTCGTCGGTGACGATGTACTTGACCTGGATGTCCTTGGTCTCGCCTTCGGCGAGGGACTGGTAGGCCGGGTTCTTGCCGTCGAAGCTCCAACTGCCGTCGGTCTTCAGGGTGAAGCCGGCCGGCGGGTTGCCGGAAACGCTGAAGCTCAGCTTGGCGCCATCGTCCACGTCGGTGGCGGTGAGCTGGCCTTTGCTGACGGCGTCTTCCTTGGCGGCTGCCGTCGCAGCGTCGGCCTTGGGCGCATCGTTGGTGCCGGTGACGGTGATCACCAGCACGCTCTGGGTGCTGGCGCCGTGTTCGTCGGTGACGGTGTAACCCACGCTGATGAGCTGGGTCGCGCCGGCCTTCAGGTGCTGGTAGGCGGCATCGCTTGCGTCGAAGCTCCACTTGCCGTCGCTGTTCAGGGTCAGGCCCGCCGGAGCGGCCTTGTTCAGGCTGTAGGTGAGCTGCGCGCCGTTGTCGACGTCGATGGCCTTCAGCTCGCCGCTGATCTGCGCATCTTCCTTGACGCCATTGAGCAGCGAGGGCAGGGCGATCGGCGTGTCGTTGGTGCCGGTGACGGTCAGCGTCAGGGTGTTGGTGCTGGTGGCGCCGTGTTCGTCGGTGACGGTGTAGTCGATCGACAGCACCTTGGTCTCGCCGGCGGCGAGGCTCTGGTAGGCCGGGTCGAGGCCGCTGAAGGCCCAGGTGCCGTCCTTGAACAGGGTGAAGCCGGCCGGTGCCTTGTCATTCAGGCTGAAGCTGAGCTTGGCGCCGTCGTCGACGTCGCTGGCGGTCAGTTTGCCGAAGCTGAGCTTGTCTTCGCTGGCCTTGGCGGACGCCGCGTTGGCGACCGGCGCATCGTTGGTGCCGGTGATGGTGATGGTCAGGCTGCTGGAACTGGTGGCGCCGTGCTCGTCGGTGACGGTGAACGGGATGCTGAGGGTCTGCGTGGCGCCGGCCTTCAGGTGCTGGTACTCGCTGCCGCTGGCATCGAAGCTCCACTTGCCGTCGGCGTCGATGCTGAAGCCGGCCGGGGCGGCCTTGTCCAGGGCGTAGCTGAGCTTGGCGCCGTTGTCGGCGTCGGTGGCGGCGAGCTGGCCGCTGATCTGTGCATCTTCCTTCACTGCGCCGGTGGTGGCGCTGGCGACCGGCGCGTCATTGCTGCCGGTGACGGTGATGGTGATGGTCTGCGGATCGCTCAGGGCGCCGTTGTCGTCCTTCGCCTGGTAGGTGAAGGTGATGTCGCGGGATTCGCCTTCGGCGAGGCCGTCGAAGTCCTTGCCGGGGTTGAAGCTGTAGCTGCCGTCGGCATTGAAGGTCAGGGTGCCGTTGTTGGCGCCCACGCCGGTGGTCAGCTGATAGCCGGCGATGCTGCCGTCCACGTCGGAAGCTGTCGGAACCTGGCCGTTGAAGACGGTGTTCGCTTCGGTGGTGGCGCTGTCGGCATAAGCGACCGGAGCGTCGTTGGTGCCGGTGACGGTGATGGTGACGGTCTGCGGATCGCTCAGCGCGCCGTTGTTGTCCTTCGCCTGGTAGGTGAAGGTTACGGTCTCCTCGGCGCCGGCGGCCAGATGGTCGAAGGCGGTGCCCGGATCGAAGCTGTAGCTGCCGTTGGCGTTGAAGGTCAGGGTGCCTTTGCCCTGGCCCACGTCGGTGGTCAGCTGGTAGCCGACGACGGTGCCGTCCACGTCGGAGGCTGCCGGAACCTGGCCGTTGAGAACGGCGTTCTCTTCGGTAGTGGCGGTGCTGGCAACGGCTACCGGCGCGTCGTTGGTGCCGATGAGGGTCACGGTGACGGTGGTGCTGGTGCCATCGGCGGCCAGGACGTTGAAGGACTCGGTCTGATGCTCGCCGTCCTTCAGCTCGTTGAAGGCCTCGTTGGTGATGTAGGTCCAGCTGCCGTCAGCGGCAACGCTGAACTTGCCATAGTCGCCGGCAGTGCCGGTCTGGACCTGGAAGCTGGCCGGGCTGTCGACGTCGCTGATGTTCAGCTTGCCGCCGATGGTGACCGGGGCGTTGGTTTCATCGGCGCTGCCGCTGGTCTGGCCGGTAAGGACCGCCGCGTCGTTGGTGCCGGTGACGGTGATGGTGATGGTCTGCGGATCGCTCAGCGCGCCGTTGTTGTCCTTCGCCTGGTAGGTGAAGGTCACGTCGCGGGTCTCGCCCTGGGCCAGGCTGTCGAAGTCCTTGCCGGGGTTGAAGCTGTAGCTGCCGTCCGGATTGAAGGTCAGGCTGCCGTTGCCCTGGCCGACACCGGTGGTCAGCTGGTAGCCGGCAACGCTGCCGTCGACGTCGGTGGCGGTCGGGACCTGGCCGTTGAGAACGGTGTTCTCCTCGGTGGTGGCCGCGCCAGGCAGGGCTACCGGCGCATCGTTGGTGCCGGTAACGGTGATGGTGATGGTCTGCGGATCGCTCAGCGCGCCGTTGTTGTCCTTCGCCTGGTAGGTGAAGGTCACGTCACGGGTCTCGCCCTGGGCCAGGCTGTCGAAGTCCTTGCCGGGGTTGAAGCTGTAGCTGCCGTCCGGGTTGAAGGTCAGGTTGCCATTGCCGTTGCCGACACCGGTGGTCAGCTGGTAGCCGGCGACGTTGCCGTCCACGTCGGAGGCGGCCGGGACCTGGCTGTTGAGCACGCTGTTTTCTTCGGTGGTGGCTGCGCCCGGCAGGGCGACCGGCGCGTCATTGGTGCCGGTCAGGGTCACGGTGAGGGTGGCGGTGCTGGTCGCACCGTGCTCATCGGTGACGGTGTAGGGCACCTGCACAACCTGGGTCTCGCCCTCGGCCAGGTGCTGGTAGGACGGGTCCTTGCCATCGAAGGTCCAGCTGCCGTCCGGCTTCAGGGTGAAGCCCGCCGGCGGATTGCCGTTAGTGGTGAAGGTGAGGGTGCTGCCGGTGTCGCGGTCGGTGGCTACCAGTTGGCCGCCGATCACGCTGTCTTCGTTGCCGCTGGCCTGGCCATCCTGGGCGACCGGGGTGTCGTTGGCGCCCTGGACGTTGATGGTGATGACGCGGGTGTCGGTGGCACCGGACGGATCGGTGACGGTGACGGTGAAGTTCTCGCTCGGGTTCTGACCCAGCGGCAGGGCGTTCACCGCGTTGGCGTCAACCACGTAGGTGTAGCTGCCGTCGGCGTTGACGGTCAGCTCGCCGTAGGCGCCCTTGGCGCTGCCGCTCCAGGTCAGGTTGGTGTCGTCGACGTCGGTGGCGGTCAGCTGGCCCTTGATGTCGGCGAAGCTGTCGTTGGCGGCGGTGTCAGTGATGGCACTGGTATAGGTGCCCGTGGCCACCGGAGCGTCGTTCACCGGGGTGATGCCAACGTTTACGACCAGGGTGCTGGACGCGCCACGGCTGTCAGTGACGATCACGGTGAAGCTGTCGGCGCCGTTGTAGTCACCGTTGGGGTTGTACTGCCAGGTGCCGTTGGGGTTGAGCACCAGCAGGCCGTTGGCCGGTGCCTGGCCGACGCTGTAGGAGATCAGGTCGCCGTTCGGGTCGCGGGCGGAGAAGGCGCCGGTGAGCAGGGTGTCTTCGGCGGTGGTGAGGTTCAGCACGCCGTTGCCGCCGTCTTCGAATTGCGGCGCGAGGTTGGCCGGCAGTTCGTTCTGGCGCTCGTCACCGGTAGCGCCGCCGTTGTCCAGGCCGGAGGTGGTGTAGCCGATGTTCGGGTCGACGCGGCCGGCGGTAGCATCCAGCACCACGAAGCTGTGGCCGCCGCCAACGCCACCATTGCCGCCAGCGGCCGAAGGCGCGGCAGTCGGGCCCGCTGCGGTGGGCGCCAGCGCCTGGGTCGGGTCGAGGCCGGCGGCGATGGCTTTCTGCAGGTCTTCGGTGCTCGGTGCATTGACCGGTTGCGCGGCGGCGTGGTGCGTCTCGGCCTGCGGCAGGTCGGCGCTGCTCCACTGGCTGTCGCGGCCCAGGTCAACCAGCTTGCCTTTGCCGACGTCGAGCGTCACCGCGCCGGAAGCGCCGGTGAGCAGCTGCTCGCCCTGGTAGATGCGGTCACCTTCGACCAGGACGCGCTGGGCGCCTTCGGGGGATACCGCAATCACTTGGCCGATGATGCTTTTTACGACGGCGACGACGCTGCTCATGCACTTCTCCTGGTGAGGCTTGCCTGGTTGCCGACCGGCCGCAGGTGAGGTCGGCTCAGGAGGCATTCCTTTGTCTTTAAGAGCAAAAAGTTTGGCGTCAATCCTTTGGCTTATAGCGTATCGAAATTACGGATATGCCAATGTATTGACCATTCGATTGCCATCCTAAACAATTGGCAAATCGATGTCACTTTGATATCGGTGGTCCGCCCAAAAAAATTTAGCGTGAAATTCATCACGCTTTTTGAAGCTTTCCTTGCAGCCATTCGCCGGTCTTTTGACGCTCCCTAGCGGCAATCGAATCGCTGCGGCTATCTCACTGATAAGGATGTTTTCCTCATGCGCATGCGATTCGCTCAAGCCGTGCCCTTCGCCCTGGCTTTCGTCATTCCCGTTGCCCTGCCGGTGCAGGCCGACACCCTCAACCAGGCCATGCAGAAGGCCCTGGAGTACCACCCGGAAATCCAGGCCGGGGTGAACTCGCGTCTCGCTGCGGACAAGCAACTGCGCGCTGCGAAAGGTGGCTACCTGCCGTCCGTCGACCTGACCGCCGGTTACGGCCGTGAAGGCTCCGACAACACCACTACCCGTGGCCAAGGCGACCACTGGGACACGCTGAACCGTGGCGAATCCAACCTCGCCCTGCGCCAGATGGTGTTCGACGGCTTCGCCACCTCCAGCGAAGTCGGCCGCCAGCAGGCCAACGTCAACTCCCGCGCCTATGCGCTGCTGGGTACCTCCGAGCGCACCGCGCTGGACGTCGCCCAGGTCTACACCGACGTGCTGCGTCGCCAGGAGATGGTTCGCCTGGCCGAGGACAACCTGAAGAATCACCAGCGCGTCTACGACCAGATCAGCCTGCGCAGCTCCCGTGGCGTCGGCCGACTCGCCGACCAGGACCAGGCCGAAGCCCGTCTGGCCCAGGCGCAGAACAACCTGATGACCGAGAAGACCAACCTGGCCGACGCCCGCACCAACTACTACAGCGTGGTGGGCAGCGACCCGGTGGAGCTGAGCGAGCCCACCGGGCTTGTCGGCCAACTGCCGGAAGACCTGCAGGCCGCCCGTCGCCAACTGGTCGAGAACAGCCCGATCCTGCGCTCCGCAGAATCCGACGTGGCCGCCGCCGAGAAGCAGTACGACGCTGCGAAATCGACCTTCTATCCGAGATTCGATGCAGAACTTTCCCGAGGTGCCGATAACAACCTCGACGGAGAAGAAGGCCACAACAACGAATGGCAGGCCATGCTGCGCATGCGCTACAACCTGTTCGCCGGTGGCAGCAACAAGGCCGAGCTGGAAGCCAAGTCCTATGAGGCGAACCAGGCCCTGGATATCCGCAACAACGCCCTGCGCCAGTTGAACGAGGAACTCGGATTGTCCTGGAACGCCCTGAACAATGCCCGTGACCAGCTGCCGATCGCCCGCCAGTACGTGGACTACAGCACCCGTGTGCGCGAGGCCTACCAGAAGCAGTTCACCATCGGCGAGCGCACCCTGCTCGACCTGCTGGACAGCGAGAACGAACTGTTCAACGCTTCGCGCCGCCTGGTCGACCTGAAGTACACCGAGCTGTTCACCCAGTACCGCATCAAGGCCACCCTGGGCGAACTGCTCAAGAGCCAGGGCGTGGTCGCGCCGATGGCCGCAGTGGCTTCCGAAGACATCAAGCCGAAAGTCCAGCTGCCCGGCCTCAACTAACCTGCCCGAGAGAGCATCCGCGTGGATCAAGAAGTCAGCGAAGTACCCCTAAGCCACGATCCGCGCGGTCTGCTGGATGACCCGCTGCTGGACAGCCTGCTGACGCTCTGTCAGCTGCACCAGAAGCCGGCCAGCCGCGCCATGCTCACCAGCGGCCTGCCGCTGCCCGGCCAGCGCCTGTCCGCCGAGCTGCTGCCCCGTGCGGCGGCTCGCGCCGGCCTGCAGGGGCGCCTGCTGCAGCGCAAGCTGGAGCAGATTCCCGCGCTGGCCATGCCCGCCATGCTGCTGCTGCGCGAAGGGCGCTGCGCGGTGCTGCTGGGTTGGGAAAACAACGGCGATGCGCGCCTGCTGCTGTCCGAGAGCGACGGCGGTGAAGTACGCGTCACCCGCGAGCTGCTCAGCGAGGACTACGCCGGTCAGGCCTTCTTCGCCCAGCCGCAGCACAAGTTCGACCTGCAGCACGGTGAGCTGATCCCGCGCGCCAAGAGCTGGTTCCGCGACACCCTCAAGCGCTCGCGCTGGCTCTACGTCGACGCCGTGGCCGCGAGCCTGCTGATCAACCTGATCGCCCTGGCCGCGCCGCTGTTCGTCATGAACGTCTACGACCGCGTGGTGCCCAACCAGGCTGCCGCCACCCTCTGGGTGCTGGCCATCGGCATCAGCGGCGCCTACCTGTTCGACCTGCTGCTCAAGACCATGCGCGGCCTGTGCCTGGACCTGGCGGGCAAGAAGACCGACCTGATCATCTCGGCGACGCTGTTCGAGCGCATCGTCGGCATGAGCATGAAGTACCGCCCGGCGCGGGTCGGCTCGTTCGCCCAGAACATCCACGAATTCCAGACGCTGCGCGACTTCCTCAACTCGCTCACGCTCACCACCCTGATCGACATGCCGTTCACCCTGCTGATCCTGCTGGTGATCGGCATCATCGGCGGGCCGCTGGTGTTCGTCCCGCTGATCGCCTTCCCGCTGGCCGCAGGTCTTGGCTGGCTGCTGCAGAAGCCGCTGGTGGAGACCATGAACCGCACCATGGCGCTGGCCGCCGAACGCCAGTCGAGCCTGATCGAGACCCTCGCCAGCCTCGACGCGGTGAAGGTCAACAACGCCGAAAGCGAGCGCCAGTACCTCTGGGAGCAGACCATCGGCACCCTCAGCCGCCTGGAGCTGCGGGTCAAGCTGCTGTCGACCCTGGCGATGAACATCACCGTGCTGATCCAGGCGCTGGCCGGGGTCATCATGATCATCGGCGGCGTCTACCTGATCATCGCCGGCGACCTGTCCATGGGCGGCCTGATCGCCTGCTATATGCTCAACGGCCGCGCCCTCGGCCCGCTGACCCAGCTCTCCGGGCTGATCCAGCGCTACCAGCAGGCACGCCTGTCGATGGCGACTACCAACCAGATGATGGAGCTGCCGCAGGAGCGCAACGCCGACGAACGTCCGCTGACCCGCTCGCAACTGCGCGGCGGCATCGAGATGCGCGGCCTCGACTTCGCCTACCCGAACCAGCAGGTGGCGGCGCTGCACGGCATCAACCTGCAGATCCGCGCCGGCGAGAAGATCGGCATCATCGGCCGCAGCGGCTCGGGCAAGAGCTCCCTGGCCAAGCTGATCGTCGGCCTGCACCAGCCCGAGAACGGCAACCTGCTGGTGGACGGCGCCGACGTGCGCCAGCTGGACATCAGCGAGCTGCGCCACAACATCGGCTACGTGCCTCAGGACATCAGCCTGTTCAGTGGCACCCTGCGCGACAACCTGGTCAGCGGCGCGCGCTACATCGATGACGAGCGCGTGCTGGAAGTAGCCGAGTTGACCGGCGTGAACGAGTTCGTCCGCCTGCACCCGCAGGGCTATGAACTGCAGGTCGGCGAGCGCGGGCACAATCTTTCCGGCGGCCAGCGGCAGAACGTCGCCCTGGCCCGCGCGCTGCTGCTCGACCCGCCGATCCTGCTGCTGGACGAACCCACCAGCGCCATGGACAACGCCGGCGAAGAACGCCTGAAACAGCGCCTGCAAGCGATCATGGGCGAGAAGACACTGCTGCTGGTCACCCACCGCGCCTCCATGCTCAGCCTGGTGGACCGCCTGGTGATCATCGACAAGGGCCGCATCATCGCCGACGGTCCGAAGGACGTGGTCATGGATGCACTGAAGAAGGGGCAGATCAGTGTCGCTTAATCCTCTGGGCAGTATCCGCCACTCTGTCCGTGGCTATTTCAAGGGCGGCGACAACCTCTCCGGCCAGCCGCTTCCGGAGGTCAGCAAGGCGCTGATCGAGGACGCGCCGCGGGTGGTGCGCCTGACCATCTGGATTCTCATCGGCTTCGTGGCCTTCCTGCTGCTCTGGGCGCACTTCGCGCGGATCGACGAAGTCACCCGTGGCGAGGGCAAGGCGATTCCCTCGTCAAAGGTGCAGAAGATCCAGAACCTGGAAGGCGGCATCGTCTCGCAGATCTTCGTCCACGAAGGGCAGGTGGTGCAGGCCGGCGAGCAGCTGATGCGCCTGGACCCGACGCGCTTCCAGTCCAACGTCGGCGAGACCGAGGCCGACCGCCTGGCGATGTTCCTGCGCGTGGAGCGCCTGTCCGCTGAGGTCGAGGACCGCGCTCTGAACATCCCCGACGACGTGCGTGCCAAGGCTCCGGGCCAGGCCAGCAGCGAAGAAGCGCTGTTCCACAGCCGCCAGCAGCAGCTCAAGGATGAAACCGACGGCCTGCAGCAGCAACTGGTGCAGAAGCAGCAGGAACTGCGCGAGTTCATCTCCAAGCAGGCGCAGTACCGCAACAGCCTGAACCTGCTGCGCCAGGAAATCTCCATGTCCGAGCCGCTGGTGGCCCAGGGCGCGATGTCCCAGGTGGAGCTGCTGCGCCTGAAGCGCGGTGAAGTGGAGAACCGTGGCCAGCTCGACGCCACCACCCTGGCGATCCCGCGTGCCGAAGCGGCGGTGAAGGAAGTCGAGCGCAAGGTCGCCGAGACCCAGTCGCGCTTCCGCAGCGACGCGCTGAAGGAACTCAACGAAGCCCGCACCGAACTGAGCAAGGCCACCGCCACCGGCAAGGCGCTGGAAGACCGCGTCAGCCGCACCCTGGTCACTTCGCCGGTGCGCGGCATCGTCAAGCAGCTGCTGGTGAACACCATCGGCGGCGTGATCCAGCCGGGCAGCGACCTGATCGAGATCGTCCCGCTGGACGACACCCTGCTGGTGGAAGCGCGCATCCGTCCGCAGGACATCGCCTTCCTGCGTCCCGGCCAGCACGCCATGGTCAAGTTCACCGCCTACGACTACACCATCTACGGCGGCCTGCAGGCGGACCTGGAGCAGATCGGCGCCGACACCGTCACCGACGACGACGGCAACAGCTTCTACCTGATCAAGCTGCGCACCCGCAAAAGCCACCTGGGCACGGACGACAAGCCGCTGCTGATCATCCCCGGCATGATCGCCACCGTGGACATCATGACCGGCAAGAAGAGCATCCTCAGCTACCTGCTCAAGCCCATCCTGCGGGCCAAGGCGGAGGCGCTGCGCGAGCGTTGATTGCCGCGCGGGACCAAACGAAACGGGCCACCCAAGGGTGGCCCGTCTTGTTTTTACGCACCGTAGGAGCGGACCTTGTCCGCGAAATCCAACGCGGCGGAATCCGTTGCTTGCAGGATCGCAGGGCGGATAACGCGCCAGCGCTATCCGCCGCGCGGGAATCGGCGGATAACCCGTTCCGGGTTATGCGCCCTACGCGTCTACCGCGGTCCCGGAGGACGCTTGCGTAGGATGGGTGGAGCTTGCGATACCCATGCAGGTGCGCGGGGTCGATGGGTATCGCTGCGCTCCACGCCATCCTACGTTTTGGCTTGAACGTGGCCCATGGACCTATTCGGTTCCATCAATAAGCCACGGTAAACCGCTGCTGGTGATGGTTGGCTTGCTCGGCCTCGTCGATCATCGCCACCGCCAGGTCCGGCAGGGAGATGCGGCTCTCGCCATTGCCGTCGAACAGTACCTGGTCGCCGCCAATGCGGAAGCTGCCGCTGCGGGTCTCGCCGTCGAGCAGCATGGCCGGGCTGAGGAAGGCCCAATCCAGCTCCTTCTCGCCACGCAATTGATCCAGTGCGTCGGCGGCGCCGAGTGCGCCCTGCTTCCACTGCTCGGGGAATTCCGGGCTGTCCACCAGACGCTGGCCGGGAGCGATCTCCAGGCTGCCAGCGCCGCCGAGCACCAGCAGGCGTTTCACGCCGGAAGCCTTCACCCCGTCGAGGATGGCGCGGCTGCCGCTGGCGTGGGCCTCGCGGATATCCGGGTTGCCCCAGCCGGCGTTGAACGCGCTGATCACGACGTCCTGGCCAGCCACGGCACGGGCGACCTGGGCCGCGTCGAAGACGTCGGCCTGGATCACCTTGAGGTGGTCGCGCGCCGGCAGTTTCGCCGGGTCGCGCACCAATGCGGTGACCTGGTGGCCTCGGCGCAGGGCCTCTTCGAGGAAGTAATGGCCGACGTGGCCGGTGGCGCCGATCAGGGCAATGTTCATGGAATCACCTTTTCGTGGGAGGGAGTGCCGCGCCTGGCTGTGCAGGGTTGGCAGGTGATTCATCTTCGGCCGGCGACCGCCGGCGATAAAGACCGGCTGACGCCATGCACTCGTAAGCCCGGCTTCACAATCAGTCCTTGCTGTCGTCGCTCATCAGGCTCAGCCCCCGCGCCACCGCCAGCGCGATGAACAGCGCGCCCATGATCGCTTCGCTGCCCGCCAGCAGGCGCGCCAGCGGGTTCACCGGGACGATGTCGCCGTAGCCGATGGTGGTCAGGGTGATCATGCTGAAGTAGATGAAGGCGTCCAGATGCAGTGCCCCATTGTTGGTCTGGAAGCTGCCCGGCCTGAGGTCCTCGATCAGGTTGTAGGCCAGTGCGAAAGACAGGGCGAAGTTCAGGTACAGGGCGCAGAGTCCGTAGAGCAACTCGCGGGTGACGGGGCGTTCCTGGGTGACGCGGCGGAACAGTGCGACGACCAGCAACTGAATGAAGATCAATTGCGGAATACCTCGCTGCAGTGTGGGGTGCACATGCCACGCGGCGGGGGCGAACAGCATGAACAGGCTGAGCACACCCATCACGCTGATGAAGCTGAAAAGCATGCTATGGCTGCGGACGGTGTTCAGGCCAGCCAGCACCATCAGCAACAGGCTGCACAATTCCAGCAGCGGGTTGGGCGATGGGAAAGCCAGGACGACCAGCAGCAGAAGGATGCTGTTGAGCAGAAGACGAAAGCGATAGCGCAGCAGGAATGAGTTCAAGGCCGATGGCCCTCTGTCCTTCAGGGGAGGCCAGTCTCGGCCGGGACGCACGAGCGCACCATGCCTGTACCTAGGAATCGAACAGCTTCTGCACGACGGAAAAGTCCTGTTCTCCATGGCCCTGTTTCACCAGCAGCCGGTACATCGCCAGCGCCAGGCTGCCCATGGGCGTGCTGTTGCCACTGACCTGCGCGGTCTCCTGCGCCAGACCCAGGTCCTTGGTCATCAGCGCGGCCATGAAGCCGCCGGTATAGCCGCGCGAGGCGGGGGCGTTCTCCATCACGCCGGGCCACGGGTTGTACACCTCCAGCGCCCAGTTGCCGCCGGAGCTGCGCCGCATGATCTCCGACAGCACTACCGGGTCCAGGCCATTGGCAGCGCCCAGGGCGAGGGATTCGGCGGTACCGATCATCAGCACGGCGAGCAACTGGTTGTTGCACACCTTGGCCACTTGCCCGGCACCGTCGCCGCCGGCGTGGAAGATATTGCGGCCCATGGCTGAGAACACCGGGCGCGCGCGTTCGAGCACCTCGGCCTCGCCGCCGACCATGAAGGTCAGGGTGCCGGCGATGGCGCCGCCGGTGCCGCCGGAGACGGGAGCGTCGAGCAGGGGGATATGCCTTTCGGCCGCCGCCTGATGCACCTTGCGCGCCGAGGCCGGGGCGATGGTGGAGCACTCCAGCACCAGGGTGCCGGGGGCGATGTGCGCGAGCAGGCCTTCGTTGCCGAGGTAGAGGCCCTCGACGTGCTGGCTGGCCGGCAGCATGGTGACCACCACGTCGGCACCGTCCACGGCGTCATGGGCGCTGCGCGCGGCACTGGCGCCCTGGGCGATCAGCCCGTCGATGGTGCTCTGCACCAGGTCGAACACGCGCAGCAGGTAGCCGGCCTTGATCAGGTTGGCGGCCATGGGGGCGCCCATGTGGCCGAGGCCGATGAAGGCGATGGTTTGCATGCTGGTTTCCTCCTGTTGGACCACAGAACACGCCAGCGCCAGCAGACCGCATTCCCAATCCGAGGCGGGTAGCGGTTCGCGTAGGGCGTATAACGCGCCAGCGTTATCCGCCGCTCGGTCGGCGGCGGATAACCTGTTCCAGGTTATGCGCCCTACGCTGCTCAGGGAGGGCGGTTACAGGTCCGCCAGCGGATGCTCGCCCTCCCAGGTCGCGTCGAAGTGCGCATTCACCACAGCATCAGGTATGGCAGCGATATCCGGCCAGTGCCAGTGCGGGGTGTTGTCCTTGTCGATCAGCCGGGCCCGCACGCCCTCCGGGAATTCCGGGTGGCGACAGCAGTTCAGGCTCATCGCGTATTCCATGCGGAACACCTCGGCAGTCGACAGATGGCGCGCGCGGCGGATCTGTTCCCAGACCAGATGGGCGGTCAGCGGGCAGCCCGAGGCGAGGGTCTTCGCCCCGCGGGCGATCAGCGCGTCCTCGTCGTTGACCAGCGCGGTCAGTGCGTTCCAGGCCTCGGCGATATTGGCGCTGTCGAGCACCGCATCCAGGCGTGCGCGGCGCGGCAGCAGCTGGGCTTCGGGCATCTCGCCACGGGCTTCGTGCTCCAGCGCCTGGAGCAGGCTGTGCAGCTGCACGTCAGCCTGTTCGCGCCAGTTCAGTTGCACCAGGCCTTCGATCAGGTCGTCCTGCTGAGTGTCGAGCAGGAAGCGGTCGGCGAGGTCCAGGTCCAGCGCGTCGCGGGCGTTCATCTGCGTCGCGGTCAGCCCGAGGAACAGGCCAAAGCGGCCGGGCAGGCGGGCGAGGAACCAGCTGGCGCCGACATCCGGGTACAGGCCGATATTCACTTCCGGCATGGCCAGGCGGCTGCTCGGAGTGACGATGCGCACGCCGGCGCCCTGCATCAGGCCCATGCCGCCGCCCATGACGTAGCCGTGGGCCCAGCAGATCAGCGGTTTGGAATAGGTGTGGATGAGGTAGTCCAGGCGGTACTCGTCGGCGAAGAAGCGGCGCGCCAGTTCCGGCACCTCGCCGGGCTTCTCGCGGCAGGCATCGACCAGCTTGCGCACGTCGCCGCCGGCGCAGAAGGCCTTGCCGCCGTTGCCGCGCAGCACCACGCAGGCGATCTGCGCGTCGTCCTGCCAGACGCGCAGCTGGTGGTTCATCGCCTCGATCATCGGCAGGCTCAGGGCGTTCAGGCTCTTCTCCGCGTCCAGCGTCACCACGCCGATGCGGAAGCCATGCAGACCGGGGCGTTCTTCGAACATCACATTCATGGTCAGGGCCTTATTGGTTGCGCCAGTGCGGGTCGCGTTTTTCCAGGAAGGCGTTCACGCCCTCGCGGGTGTCGTCGGCGTCGAACAGGTCGACGAAGCGCTCGCGCTCCTCCGGCAGCCAGGTGGTCGGGCCGCGCTCGCGGGCGCCCTGGATCAGCGGCTTGATGGTGCGCACCGCCACCGGGCTCTGCCGCGCGACCTTGGCCGCCAGCAGCAGGGCGGTGCCGCGGGCTTCGCCGGTATCGACGACCTGCTCGATGAGACCGATGCGCAGCGCGGTGTCGGCATCGACACGCTCGCCGCAGAGGATCATGCGCTTGGCCCAGCCTTCGCCGACCAGCCACGGCAGCGCCTGGGTGCCGCCGGCGCAGGGCAGCAGGCCCACGGTGGCTTCGGGCAGGGCCATCTGCGCCTGGCGCTCGGCGATGCGGATATCGCAGGCCAGGGCACATTCCAGCCCGCCACCCATGGCGTAGCCGTTGATCGCGGCGATGGACACGCCGCGGAAGTCGCGCAGCGTCTCGAAGGCTTCACCGAAGCGGCGGGCCATCTCGCGGGCGCGGGCCTTGTCGCCGTCGGCGAACATGTTCAGGTCGGCGCCGGCGGAGAAGAATTTCGGACCCTGGCCAGTCACCACCAGGGCGTAGATATCGTCGTCGCGGTTCAGGTGCTCGACCACCTGGCGCAGGCCGATCAGCGAGTCGCGGTCCCAGGTGTTGGCCGGCGGGTGGTTGATAGTGATCAGCGCGGTGTGCCCGTGTTTTTCCACGGTCAGCTTGTGGGTCAGGTCGAAGACTCCGGGCTTGTAGGGTTCGAGGGCGTTGCTCATGGGCATCTCCTTGTCGGTGTCGCCAGCGGGCGGGCGTATGGGCATGGACTCTAGGCGTGCGCGGCAGGGCGAGTCCATGTCCGATCTGTTCGATTGCGTCCGCGTGGGCGGGCGGTTTTTCCAGTGATTCGTTGCGGCCGGGTCAGAGCAGGCGGTCCAGCATTCCGCCCTGTTCCAGCAGGCGCCGGGCGACGATGACCCGCATGATCTCGTTGGTGCCCTCGAGGATCTGGTGCACGCGGCTGTCGCGCACCCAGCGCTCCAGCGGGTAGTCGTTGAGGTAGCCGTAGCCGCCGTGCAGCTGCAGCGCCTCGTTGCACAGGGCGAAGCAGCGGTCGGTGGCGAAACGCTTAGCCATGGCGCAATACAGGGTCGCCTCGCCGTCCTTGTGGTCCAGCTTGTGCGCGGCCAGGCGCACCATCTGCCGGCTGGCGGTGAGATCGGTGAGCATGTCGGCGAGCTTGAACTGCAGGGCCTGGAACTCGGCCAGCGCCTTGCCGAACTGCTTGCGCTCCTCGACGTAGCGCAGCGACTGCTCCAGCGCCGCCTGGGCCGCGCCGAGGGAGCAACTGGCGATGTTCAGGCGGCCGCCGTCCAGGCCCTTCATGGCGTAGACGAAGCCCTGGCCCTCCGGGCCGATGCGGTTGCCGGCGGGGATGCGCACGCCTTCGAAGGTGATGGTGCGGGTCGGCTGCGCCTTCCAGCCCATCTTGTCCTCGTTGCGGCCGTAGCGGATGCCCTCGGCGTTGGCCGGCACCAGGAAGCACGAAATGCCCTTGGCGCCTTCCTCACCGGTGCGCGCCATGACGATCAGCACGTCGGTGGAGCCGGCGCCGGAAATGAAGGTCTTGGCGCCGTCGAGTACGTAGTCATCGCCGTCGCGTTTGGCGCGGGTGCGCAGGCGCGCGGCGTCGGAGCCGGCGTCCGGCTCGGTCAGGCAGTAGGAGGCCAGCAGCTCGCCGCCGATCAGCCCCGGCAGCCACTGCTCCTTGAGCGCGGCGTCGCCGAAGCTTGAGAGCATCCAGCTGGCCATGTTGTGGATGGTCATGTAGGCGGTGGTGGCGACGCAGCCTGCGGCCAGTTGCTCGAAGATCAGCGAGGCGGACAGGCGCGACAGGCCCAGGCCGCCGTCTTGCTCGGCGATGTACAGGCCCAGGTAGCCCTGTTCGGCGGCGCGGCGGATCACTTCCACCGGGAAGTGGTGCTGGCGGTCCCAGTCGGCGGCGTGGGGCGCCAGTTCGCGGCTGGCGAAGGCGCGGGCGCTCTCCACCAGCAGGCGTTGTTCTTCGGACAGATCGAAATGCATGCAGCTACCTCTGTTTGTTCTTGTCGGCTACCGCTTCGCGCTCGTGGCGCGCGCTTATTGGGCTCTTGGGTAAAGAGTCCTTCGGTTATAGCCGTTGCGCCATCGGCTGTGGATTGACGATCTTGTGCTGGGGATGGACGATCTTGGTATTGCCGATCCCGGATTCGTGCCCATGTCCCGTCCACTGATCTCTACCTGGCCGCTGCCGCAGCAGGGCGTGCGCTTCATCACCCCGCCACGCCTGCGCCGCGCGCTGGATCGCCATCCGCTGGGCCAGGCCTGCTATCCGCTGGCGCTGGGCTACTACCCGGCAGCGGTAGGGCATCGCATGGAGCGGGAAGACCCGGACGATCACCTGCTGATCTACTGCAGCGCAGGGCTCGGCTGGCTGGAAACGGCGGATGGACGATTCGAGGTCGCCGGCGGTGATCTGCTGGTGCTGCCCAAGGGCCGCGCCCACGCCTATGGCGCCGACCTGCAGCAACCCTGGTCGATCTTCTGGGTGCACCTGGAAGGCCGGCTGGCCGAGGACTTTCTGCGCCCGCTGGGCAAGTTGCCGCGCCTGCGCGTGGGCGTGCAGCCGCGCATTCTCGGTGAGTTCGATGCGCTGTTGGCGCTGCGCCGGCAAGGCCTGAGCCTGCCGCACTTCATCCATGCCGCCCACCTGCTGCAGAGCCTGCTGACCTCGCTGGCCCTGCGCCCGGCGCGGGCGCGGCTGAAGTCCGGACGGGTGCTGGACGTGGAGGCGGTGCAGGCGATGATGCGCGAGCACCTGCACGATGCGCTGAACCTCGACGAGCTGGCGGCGCAGTTCCGCCTGTCGCGCTTCCACTTCGCCAAGACCTACCGCGCGCTGACCGGCCAGGCGCCGATCCAGGACTTCATCCGGCTGAAGATGACCCACGCCTGCCGGCTGCTCGACCAGGGCAACCTGGAAGTACGCCAGGTGGCTGAGCAACTGGGCTACGCCGACCCGTACTACTTCTCGCGGCTGTTCAAGAGCGTGGTGGGCATGGCGCCCAGTCACTACCGGGCGCTGCACACCGGCTGAGTCATTGCAGGGTCAGCGGCTTGCCTGCGGCGCTGCGTTCGGCCTGCCATTCGGCGAGGGAGGGGGCCGCCTCGGGGCCGTCCATGTGCTCGACGATCTCGAAGTAGTCCTGGTGCAGCGGGCTGCGCATCACCTCGTCGCGCGGCTTCACCTTCACCACGTAGACACGCTGGATGTTCTGGTGGTCGAAGTCGCGCCATTGCTGCTCGCCCTTGAGCAGGCTGTAGCGATGGCCTTCCAGCGCCTTGACCAGCGCGTCGCTGTCCAGGCTGCCGCTGCGCCGGGCGGCGTCGGCCCACTGGTAGACGATGCTGTAGGCCGAGGCGGCGGAGCTGGCGGGGTAGACGCCGTAGCGCTGGGTGAAATCGCGCACGAAGGCCTGGCCGCGCGCCGAGCCTTCGCGCTCAGGGACCTGCCAGGTCCAGGGTTCGGTGCCGATCACGCCCTGCATCAGGCCGGGCCCGGCCAGCTCGACCATGCTCTGGGTGAGGTTGGGCGCGATGATCTGGTGGTTGCGCGTCAGGCCCAGTTCATCGGCGATACGCATGGCATGCACCAGGTCCTCGCCGAACAGCGCCAGGACCAGCACGTCCGCCTTGCTCGCAGCCGCCTGGGTCAGCGCATCGCGGTAATCGGAAAGGCGTGCGCCGGGAAAGGGCACCTTGATCGACGGGTGCCGGGCGGCGTCTTCGGTGCCGGTGTAGTGGCGCAGCGAGCTTTCGGTGGTCAGGCCCCAGGTGTAGTTGGCGGTGACGTAGAAGTAGCGCTTGCCCGGCAGCGTGCGGCCCAGGTAGTTGCCCAGCGCGCGGGCACTCATCCAGGCGCTGTTGCACTCGCGGAACATGTAGCGCTGGCCGTCCTTGCCGGTGGTGTCGTTGGAGTAGGTGAGGGTGCCGAAGTACAGCAACTTCTTCTGCGCCGCCCGTTCTCCGGCGGCGATGGCTACCGCGCTGGAGGCGCCGCCGAAGAACATCGCCGCACCGTCGGCGGCCATGGCGTCGATATTGCGCAGGGCTTTTTCCGGGCGCGAGGCGTCGTCCTTGCTCAGCAGATGCAGCGGCCGGCCGAGCACGCCGCCCTGGGCGTTGATCTCGTCGATGGCCAGCAGCGCGCCGCGCATCTGCGTGAGGCCTTCTTCCTTGTAGGAGCCGGTGCGGGGGTAATTGAGGCCGAGGTTGATCGGTTCGGCGGCTTGCGCCAGGCAGCTGAAGGCAGCCACCAGCGAGAGTGCGGCAGTCAGAAAGCGCATGTTCGTTCCCTGTTGTTTTTATTGGCGGGTGAAGCGAAGAGGGGACTGTGCACAGACTGGCCGGCCACTCCCATTGGCCTTTGGTCGAATCCGGACGTGGTCGATGGACGCAGGATGGCGCGCGGCGTCGCCTGCGCTGGCGTGCTCGACCGTGCGCGCAGCGGCGGGGCTCGCTAGTCTGCGCCGATGACAAGAAGAAGGACTGCCCCATGTTGCCCGTGATCGCCGAACTGCTGCTCACCCTGGCCTGCACCATCGCCGCCTGTCTCGCCCTGCGCGAGCAGATGGGCTGGCGCGCGCTGGGCTTCCTGTCCATGGGTATCGCGGCGCTGCTGGGCGCGCTGGAGTATGGAGGCGTCGTGGCATTGTCTGAGGCGCATCATTTGGCGAGCGTGGTGTCCGGCGCCGTAGGCCTGCCGTTGATCGCGCTCGGGCGTCTGTCCGGCGGGCCCGGCCGGCAAGTGATGGTGCTGGTGATCGGCGTGCTGCTGGTCTTCCTGGCGCAGCTCTCGCTGGTGAGCAACCTGATCGCCTTGCTGGTCATCGCCTGGCCCGGTCGCTCCCGGCGCTATGCGCTGGCGCTGCTTGGCGCGTTGCTGTTCATCGGTAGCGGCCTGCTGATCGGCACCCGTGGCGAACTGGCCGGCGTGCCGCGCCGCGAGCTGTTCCACCTGGGGCTGACGGTCGCCGTCGCAGCTTGGATTCTGGCTGGCCTGGGCAGTGGTGCACCGCGCTTGCCGGGCTCCTGGGCGGTGCGGCACAAGTCGCCTTGACTTGGCCGGGGCGCTTGCTTAGCGTGCCGGTTCGTTTCACCAGGCAGACGCACCATGACCCACGACGACCGGATCAAGCTGGAACCCAGCTGGAAAGAAGCCCTCCATGAGGAGTTCGAAAAACCCTACATGAAGCAGCTGGGCGAGTTCCTGCGCACGGAGAAGGCCGCCGGCAAGGTGATCTTCCCGCCCGGCCCGCTGATCTTCAACGCGCTGAACACCACGCCGCTGGAGCGCATCAAGGTCGTCATCATCGGCCAGGACCCGTACCACGGCCCGGGCCAGGCCCATGGCCTGTGCTTCTCGGTGCAGCCGGGCGTGCCGACGCCGCCGTCGCTGCAGAACATCTATAAAGAGCTGCAACGCGACCTCAACCTGCCGATCCCCAGCCACGGCTACCTGCAGCACTGGGCCGAACAGGGCGTGCTGCTGCTCAACACCTCGCTCACCGTCGAGCAGGCCCGCGCCGGCTCCCACGCCCAGGCGGGCTGGGGCCCGTTCACCGACAAGGTGATCGAAGTGGTCAGCCAGCGCTGCGAGAACCTGGTGTTCCTGCTTTGGGGTTCCCACGCACAGAGCAAGCAGAAGCTGATCGACGCGCAGAAGCACCTGGTGCTCAAGTCCGCGCACCCGTCGCCGCTGTCGGCGTACCGCGGCTTCCTCGGCAACGGCCACTTCAGCCGCACCAACAAGTTCCTCGAACAGCACGGCCTGACGCCCATCGACTGGTCGCTGCCGCCGCTTTAACCGCCCCAAAAAAGAGGCCCGCACAAAGGCGGGCCTTGAAAGTCGCCGCGCGTCTCGACGCGGCGAGCGTGGTTGCTTTACGCGGCGTCAGCCACGGCATCGCGAGAGCGGCGGGCGCGCTTGCGCCAGGCGCGGTAGAGCGGCAGGCCAAGCATCAGGGCGACCAGTGCCCAGGTGCCGATGGCGATGGGGCTGGACCAGAGGATGCCCAGTTCGCCGTTGGAGATGGACAGCGCGCGGCGCAGGTTCTGTTCCATCAGCCCGCCGAGGATGAAGCCCAGCAGCAGCGGCGACAGCGGGAAGTCGAGCTTGCGCAGGATGTAGCCGAGGATGCCGATGGCGACCATCAGGAACAGGTCGAAGGTGGTGGCGTGCACGGCGTAGACGCCGATGGCGGTGATGATTGCGATGCCCGGCACCAGCGCCCAGTTCGGCACCGAGAGGATGCGGGTGAACACCCGCACCATCGGCACGTTGAGGATGATCAGCATGACGTTGGCGATGAACAGCGAGGCGATCAGGCCCCAGACGATGTTCGGCTGTTCCTGGAACAGCAGCGGGCCGGGGGTGATGTTGTACAGGCTGAGCGCGCCGATCATCACCGCGGTGGTGCCCGAACCGGGGACGCCGAGGGTCAGCATCGGCACCAGGGCGCCGCAGGCGGAGGCGCCGATGGCGGTTTCCGGGGCCGCCAGGCCGCGCAGGTCGCCCTTGCCGAACTTGCCGGTGTCACCGGCCAGTTTCTTCTCGGTCATGTAGGCCACGGCGCTGGCCAGGGTCGCACCGGCGCCGGGCAGCACGCCCATGATGAAGCCGAGCAGCCCGCAGCGGACGTTGACCACGGCCACCGAGGCGGCTTCCTTCATGTTGAACAGCATGCGCCCGCTGGCCTCGACCATCTTGTGGCCGTGGTGGGTCTTCTCCAGCAGCAGGAGGATCTCGCTCACCGAGAACAGGCCCAGCACCAGCACGACGAACTGGATGCCGTCGGAGACGTGGATGTTGTCGAAGGTGAAGCGGTACACGCCGCTGTTGGCGTCGATCCCGACGCTGGACAGGAACAGCCCGAGCAGCGCCGCCAGCAGGGTCTTCAGCGGCCGGTCGCCGGCCAGCCCGCCGAGGGCGACGATGGCGAAGACCATCAGTACGAAGTATTCCGCGGGGCCGAAGGCGATGGCCCATTTCGCCAGCAGCGGGGCGAACAGCACCATGCCGCAGGTGGCGATGAAGGCGCCGATGAACGAGCTCCAGGCCGACAGCGACAGGGCCACGCCAGCCAGGCCGTTGCGTGCCATGGGGTAGCCGTCGAGGGTGGTCATCACGGTGGAGGCTTCGCCGGGAATGTTCAGCAGGATCGAGGAAATCCGCCCGCCGTATTCGCAGCCCAGGTACACGGCGGCCAGCAGGATCAGCGCCGACTCCGGCGGCAGGCCGAGGGCGAAGGCGACCGGGATCAGCAGCGCCACCCCGTTGATCGGGCCCAGGCCCGGCAGCAGGCCGACGACGGTGCCGATCAGGGTGCCGATCAGCGCGGTGATGAGGTTGTACGGGCTCAGGGCGACACCAAAGCCCTGTCCGAGATAGCTCAAAGTTTCCATGACGAGTTCCTCAGAGCAGGGGGTCGAGGATGCCCAGCGGCAGCGGGACGTCCAAAGTGCGGTCGAACAGCACGTAGAGGCCGATGGCGAGCAGCGTCGCGGTGACCACGCTGGCCACCGGGCGGCCGCCGTAGATCAGCGCGATGAAGGTGCCGATCATCGCGCTCGCCGGGATGAAGCCCAGCGGCTCGAACAGGCCGGCATACACCGCCAGCAGCACGACGCAGAGCACCACCTTGCCCAGTAGCGCGCCTTCCAGCGCGGGTTCGTCTTCCTCGCGCTTGATTGGCGTGGGACGGGCGATCAGCCAGGCCAGGCCCACGGCCATCAGGCCCAGGCAGAGCAGCGGGTAGGCGCGCGGGCCGACCGGTTCGTAGGAGAAGGGCGCCTGGAGCTGCCAGGCGATCAGGGCGAAGGCGACGCAGGCGAACAGCCAGGCGCCGGCGAACAGCCGCTGGAAGAGGCTGGTACGGGACATGGGAAGTCTCCTGGCGCCGCCTTCGCGGAAGACGGCGCCGCTCGGGGCGTTACTGGATGAGGCCGAACTCGCGGGCCAGCTGCTTGTACTGGGCGACCTGCTGCTTCACGTA
This sequence comes from Pseudomonas sp. PDM19, assembly GCF_014852215.1. Lineage (NCBI taxonomy): Bacteria > Pseudomonadati > Pseudomonadota > Gammaproteobacteria > Pseudomonadales > Pseudomonadaceae > Pseudomonas > Pseudomonas sp. PDM19. The sequence continues at coordinate 757,775 of NZ_JACVBG010000003.1, forward strand.
GGCGTCCAGTTCCGGGCCGGTCATGGCGAAGGGGAACAGCTCGCGCTGGTCGCGCAGCCTGGCGAAGTCTTCCGAGGCCAGCAGCTTGTCGAAGGAGGCCTTCCAGAACTGGTAGTCCTCTTCGCTCACCTTCGGCCCGACGTAGAAGCCGCGCACCACTGGCCAGACGATGTCGAAGCCCTGCTCCTTGGCGGTCGGGATGTCGGCCATGCCTTCATCCTTCAGGCGCTCCTCGGAGAACACCGCGAGGATGCGCATCTTGCCCGCGCGGATGTGTGGCATGGAGTCGGAGATGTCCGTGCTGCCCACCTGGATGTGCCCGCCCAGCAGCGCCGTGGCGATCTCGCCGCCGCCTTCCAGCGCGACGTAGCGCAGCTGCTTCGGGTCGATGCCGGCGGCCTTGGCGATCAGCGCGGTCTGCATCCAGTCCTGGCTGCCGACGGTGCCGCCGGAGCCGATCACCACCTTGCCCGGGTCGGCCTTGAGCGCGGCCACCAGGTCGCCGAGGTTCTTGTACGGCGAGTCGCTGGGCACCGCGATGGCCCCGTAGCTGGTGCCCACGGCGGCCAGCCACTTCACGGCGTTCTCGTCGAAGCGGCCGAACTTGCCCTGGGCCAGGTTCAGCAGCGAGCCGCTGGAGAAGGCGGTGATGGTGTTGCCGTCGGCCGGACGCTGGGCGACCACCGCGTTGTAGGCCACGGCGCCGACGCCGCCGGGCATGTAGGTGACGCGCATCGGCTTGGTCAGCAGCTTCTCGTCCACCAGGGCGCTCTGCGCCAGCTTGCAGGTGAGGTCGAAGCCGCCGCCGGGGGACGCCGGGGCGATGCATTCCGGGCGCTTGGGCTCGGCCATCAGTTGGCTGGCGGCGAGCAGGGTGGCGCCGGCGAGGGTCAGGTTGCGCAGGACGGTGGTCATGGTGCGATGCCTCTCTTGTTGTTGTCGGTTTACCAGATCGCCAGGGAGTAGCTGAGGTAGATACGCGTCTCGTCGGCGTCCCGCGCGAAGCTGGAACGGTAGGTGGCGTTACGCACGCGCACCGCGACGTCCTTGAGCGGGCCGCTCTGGATCACGTACTTGATGTCGGTGTTGCGCTCCCATTCCTTGCCGTGACCGTCCATGCCGTTGATTTTGGCATTGTCACCGCTGATGTAGCGATTCATCAGGGTCAGGCCGGGGATGCCGAGGCCGGCGAAGTCGTAGTCGTGGCGGACCTGCCAGGAGCGCTCGTCGGTCTCGGCGAAGTCGCCGACCTGGACGAAGTTGACGAGGTAGGGGTTGCTGCCGTCGATGTAGGGGAAGGCGCTGTCGCCGCTCATCTGCTGCCAGCCGAGGCTGAACTTGTTGGCTCCCAGGGCGTAGCCGAGCATGCCGTTGAAGGCGCGGTTGTCGATCTCGCCGCCGCGCGCCTCGCCCTGGTCATCGCTGATGGCCAGGCGCACATCGGCGCTGAATTTTCCGGGGCCCAGCGGGTAGCTGGCGAGCAGGCCGACGAAGTGCTGGCGGTAGACCTCGTCCAGCTGCGCGTAGTGGTAACGGCCGGTGAGGTTGTCGGTGAACTGGTAGTCGCCGCCGGCCAGGTCGTAGTGCTTGCCCTCGGCGCTGCCACCGGAGAAGCGGCGGTTCTTGTTGTTCAGCGCCAGGTCGGTGTAGTCGGTGGAGTCGCGGTCCTTCACTTTCTCCAGGCGCCCGCCGGTGAAGTTCAGGCCCGGCAGGTCGGTGGAGTTGAGCAGGCCGCCCTCGAAGGTCTGCGGGAACAGGCGGCTGTCGTTGGGCTGCAGGGTCGGCAGGTCGGGGATCAGGCTGCCGATCTTCAGTTCGGTCTCGGAGGCCTTGAACTTGGCGGTAAGACCCAGCTTGCTGTACTCGTCGGCGGCGCGGCCGTCATCGTGGGTCGGCAGCAGGCCGGTGCCGGTGCGGTCCGGGGAGGAGTCGAGCTTCAGACCGAGCATGCCCATGGCGTCGAGGCCGACGCCGATGGTGCCAGGGGTGTAGCCGGACTGGAAGTCGAGGATGAAACCCTGCGCCCATTCTTCGCGCTTGGACTGGCCGGCGCCGTCGCGGAAATCACGGTTGAAGTAGATGTTCTGGGTGCTGAGCGTGGCGCTGCTGTCTTCGACGAAGCCGGCGGCTTCGCACAGCGGGGCGACTCCGGCGAAAGCCAGCAGGGCGGGAGTCAGACAGCGGGAGTTGGGCTTGGAAAAAGCCGGTGCAGCCAAAGGCCGGGCGGTGGGCATCTGTGGTCTCCGTTCTTGTTGTTGTCGCGAAAGGGCACCACGCCGCCTTCCGCTCTGTTGACGGTCTTTGCCGTCGTCGAGTCCGCTGCTCCCGCCGTTGCGCCTGGGCAGTCGGCGCTGAAATATTCGGGGTCGGGAGGCGGCTCGTTGGCGATGCTAACGGGCTAAGCTTTCGCCAGGCTTTCAGTCGCCTTTCGCAGTGATTTCAGCGAATTTCCCCCATTCACAGTGGCGCGCGGATGGGTAAACTGCCGGCCCGAACCTGTAGTCCGAGGGGTAGAAACGCGTGCGAATCCTCCTGGTTGAAGACCATCCGCAACTCGGTGAAAGCGTCGCCCAGGCGCTCAAGGGCGCCGGCTGGACCGTGGACCTGCTGCAGGACGGCGTGGCCGCCGACCTGGCCCTGGCCAGCGAGGACTACGCGCTGGCGATCCTCGATGTCGGCCTGCCGCGGCTGGATGGCTTCCAGGTGCTGGCGCGTCTGCGTGAGCGCGGCAAGACCCTGCCCGTGCTGATGCTCACCGCCCGTGGTGAAGTGCGCGACCGTGTGCACGGCTTGAACCTGGGCGCCGACGATTACCTGGCCAAACCCTTCGAACTCACCGAGCTGGAAGCACGGGTGAAGGCCCTGCTGCGCCGCAGTGTGCTGGGTGGCGAGCAGCAGCAGCGCTGTGGCGAGCTGGTCTACGACCTCGGCGCGCGGCGCTTCACCCTGGCCGAGCAGGCGATGAACCTGACCTCCCGCGAGCAGGCCGTGCTGGAGGCGCTGATTGCCCGTCCGGGGCGGGTGATGAGCAAGGAGCAGTTGGCGGCGCAGGTGTTCGGCCTGGATCAGGACGCCAGCGCGGACGCCATCGAAATCTACGTCCACCGCCTGCGCAAGAAGCTCGAAGGCAGCTCGGTGCGCATCGTTACCTTCCGCGGCCTGGGCTATCTGCTCGAGGCCCAGGATGGCTGAACGGCGCTGGGTGCTTCCCGGCACGGGCAGCCTGCGCGGGCGCCTGCTCTGGCGCCTCGGCGGGCTGCTGCTGGTGCTGCTGCTGATCGGTAGCGCGGCCACCTACTGGCGTGCCCGGCACGCGGCCGACATCGCCTATGACCGCACCCTGCTGGCGTCGGCGCGGGACATCGCCGACGGCCTCTACGCCAGCGACGGCACCCTGCGCGCGAACGTGCCCTACGTGGCGCTGGACAGCTTCGAGTACGACAGCGCCGGGCGCATCTTCTACCAGGTGATCGATCCGCAGGGGAAGATGATCTCCGGCTACGAGAATCTGCCGGCGCCACTGCCGACCACGCCGCGCACCGACGATTACCCGGCGCTGGCCAAGTTCTACGACGCCACCTACGAAGGGCAGGGCGTGCGGGTGGTCAGCCTGCTGCAGCCGGTGAGCCAGCCGACGGTCAACGGCATGGCGGAAATCCGTGTCGCCGAAACCATGGGCGCCCGCGAGCGGCTGGCGCGCAACCTGCTCGCCGATACCCTGCTCAACCTCGCGTTGTCGGCCATCGCCGCGCTGATGATGGTCTGGTACGCGGTGAGCGCCGGCCTGCGCCCGCTGGATCGTCTGCGTGAGGCGGTGGAGGAGCGCCAGCCGGACGATCTGCGGCCGTTGCCGGAAGTCCGCGTGCAGAAGGAGCTGCGCCCGCTGGTAGCGGCGCTCAACCACTTCACCGTGCGCCTGCGCGGGCTGTTCGACCGCCAGTCGCAGTTCATTGCCGAGGCGTCCCACGAGCTGCGTACCCCACTGGCAGCGCTCAAGGCGCGGCTGGAGCTGGGCCTGCGCGAGCAGGACCCGCAGCAATGGCGGGCGACGCTGGTCGACGCCGTGCAGAACACCGACCGGGTGACCGGGCTGGCCAACCAGCTGCTGTCCCTGGCGCGGGTGGAAAGCGGCGCTCGCGCCATCGCCGAAGGTGCGGGGGAGCGCCTCGAGCTGGGCCAACTGGCCCGCGAACTCGGGCTGGCGCTGGCGCCGCTGGCGTACTCACGCGGCGTGGCGCTGGCACTGGAGGCGGACGAGCCGGCCTGGGTGAAGGGCGATCCGACCCTGCTCAACGAACTGCTCAGCAACCTGGTGGATAACGCCATTGCCCATGCCCCGGCGGACGGCAACGTGATCATCCGCGTGCGCTCGCCGGCTGAGCTGGAGGTCGAGGACGACGGCCCCGGCATCCCGCCGGAGGAACGCGACAAGGTGTTCCGCCGCTTCTACCGCCGCCGCCAGCAGGGCACCGGGCTGGGCCTGGCCATCGTCGGCGAGATCTGCAGCGCGCATCGTGCGCGCATCGAGCTGGGCCAGGGCGAGCTGGGCGGGCTGCTGGTGCGGGTGACCTTCCCGGCGGAGATCGCCTGAGCCATAAAAACGAAACCCGCCGGTAAGGGCGGGTTTCGGGTGGTACGGCGCGAACTTACTGCAGCATGCTCATGGCCGCTTCCATGGCGGCGGAGAGGTCTTCGTCTTCCTTCACGTCTGCCTTCGGGTCCAGGCCCAGTTTGGCGAAGGCCGGAATGGTCGCCCAGTCCAGTTCGGTGTAGGGGTGCTGGCTGCCCAGGTAGCTCTGCAGGGTGGCGACCTGGACGATGTCCACGTAGTCGACCTTGGCCGAGTCGCGGCTGAAGTCCAGGTGCTGGCCCGGCACGGCGGCGATCGGCGCCGGGAAGTCCCAGGCCTTGAGGATGCGGTCGCCGATGACCGGGTGGATGCGCTCGATCACATGGTTGAGGCTGATGGAATCGGCCAGCAGTTCGCTGTGCTCCTCGGCGTAGGTGAGGATCGGCAGCACGCCGATCTGGTGCACCAGGCCGGCCAGGGTCGCCTGATCCGGCGCCAGGCGGGTGTAGTGGCGGCACAGCGCGTGGCAGATGCCGGCGATCTCGGTGCTCTTGTTCCACACCTCGCGCATCTTGCGGTCGACCACGTCGGAGGTGGCCTGGAACATCTGCTCCATGGCAAGACCGGTGGCCAGGTTGCAGGTGTAGTTGATCCCCAGGCGGCTGATCGCCATCTGCAGGTCGGTGATTTCCTTGTTGGTGCGCAGCAGCGGGCTGTTCACCACCTTGATGATGCGCGCGGTCAGGGCAGCGTCGTTGCCGATCACCTTGGCCAGATCCTGGATGCTGATGTCCGGGTCTTCCGCCGCTTCACGGACGCGCAGGGCGACTTCCGGCAGCGTCGGCAGCACCAGCTCATCGTTGTCGATGGCCCGCAGCAGTTCCTGTTGTACTTTTTCGGCAAGCTTGCTCATGAAGTGTCCTTCAGGGAAAGCCGGGCTCCCCGCCCGGCACGAAATTCAGCGCTGGATCTCGCGGTCGCTGTCCAGAACGTAAGGCAGGTCCAGCAGACGCAGGGGCTGGTCCTCGCCCAGGCGCACGTTGCCGTCGGCAGCGGCGTCGTCCTGCAGCACGGCGAGCAGCTCCACGCCATCGGCTGCGCGGGCGGCCAGTACCACTTCGCCGACGCTGGTGGAATGCACCGGCGAGAACAGCTCGCGGCCCGGCTCCGGCAGTTCGGCGCCATCGAGTTTCAGGCGCTGCAGGCGGCGCTTGAGGCGGCCCAGGTACTGCATGCGCGCGACGATTTCCTGGCCGGTGTAGCAGCCCTTCTTGAAGCTCACGCCGCCTACGGCCTGCAGGTTGATCATCTGCGGGATGAACAGCTCGCGGGTGGCGCCGAACACCTGGCCGACCCCGGCGCGAACCTGGCCGAGCAGCCAGTCGTTGAGTTCGGCGTGGGGCAGGTGGGTCTGCAGCAGGTCGGCGATGGTGGCGGCGCGTTCGGCCGATGCCCAGAGTTCGACGCGGCCCTGGCCGAGACCGATGGCGATCAGGCCCTCGACCCGCGCTACCTGGTCGGCTTCGCCGGAGAGGCTCAGGCCCAGTTCGGCGAGGACAGCGTCCGCACCGCTCAGGCCGAAGCGCGCCCACTGGGTGCTGTCATCGGAGAGGGTGGCCTTGGAGAACACCGCGTACTTCTTCAGGTCCGTCAGTTGGCTGTCCAGCAGGTCGTTGGCCATGGCCAGCAGGAAGCCTTCGCCTTCGGCGAGGATGCGGAAGCTGGAGGTCATGCGGCCCTTGGGCGTGCAGCGGGCACCGAGGCTGGAGTATTCGGCGTTCAGGTAATTGAGGTTGCAGGTCAGCTGGCCCTGGAGGAATTTGGCGGCGTCCGCGCCACGGACGGCGAGAATCCCTTCGTGATTGAGTTCGGTGTAGAAAGCAGAGTCGGTCATCACGATTCGCTGGAAGAAAGTTAGGGGCCTCATGATAGAGCTCAGGCCCAGCCTTGTCAGCGGGTGCCGGGTGAGCCGAGCATGCGTATAATGCCGCTCGGCTCGCGCCGTCCGTCGACTTCGCGAGCGTTCCGATGTATTTGCTCGCAGTTATTCGAGGGAACCCGCAGATGAACGACGAAACCGAACTCAAACGCCTTTTCTGGCACAGCCGCCGCGGCATGCTGGAACTGGACGTCCTGCTGGTGCCTTTTGTCCAGGAAGTCTACCCAGGCCTGTCCGCCGACGATCAGGCGCGCTTCCGCAAGCTGCTGGAGTGCGAGGACCAGGACATGTTCGGCTGGTTCATGCAGCGCGGCGAGCCGGAAGATGCCGACCTGCGCATCATCGTTCGCATGATCCTGGACCGTGTCCAGCCGAAGTGACCCCTTCGAGTGCCGCTGGCAGCCGTCCATCGGTTTGCTGGCGGCCTACCTCGCCGCGCAATGCTGCGCCGTCCTGCCGCTGCTGCTCGCGGAAATTCCCCTTCACTGGAAAACGCTCGGCCTGAGCCTCTGCCTGCTGCATGCGTGCCGGGTTGTGCCTGGGCGGATTCTATTGCGCGCGCCGGATTCGGTGCGTGCGCTGCGCCACAACGCCGAGGGCTGGCAGTTGTGGAGCGAGCGGGAAGGGTTTCAACCCGTGCAGTTGATGCCGGACAGCTTGGCGCTGCCCTCGTTGATCGTCCTGCGTTTCCGTTGTCCTGGTGACTGGCTGGCGCGCAGCGTCTGCGTACCTTCCGACGCCTTGGCGCCGGAGTTGCACCGGCGCCTGCGGGTGCGGCTGCGCTTCAGTCGCAATAGGTGGACGGCGCCAGGATAGTGTCGCGGGCCTCGGGCAACAGGTCCGGATAGTCCAGCGTGTAGTGCAGGCCGCGGCTCTCGTGGCGCTGCATGGCGGAGAGGATGATCAGTTCGGCCACCTGGGCGAGGTTGCGCAGCTCGATCAGGTCGCGGCTGACCTTGTAGTTCGAGTAGAACTCGTCGATCTCGTCCAGCAGCAGGCGAACCCGGTGCTGGGCGCGCGCCAGGCGCTTGTTGGTACGCACGATGCCCACGTAGTCCCACATGAAGCGCCGCAGCTCGTCCCAGTTGTGGGCGATGATCACGTCCTCGTCCGAATCGGTCACCTGGCTGGCGTCCCAGCAGGGCAGGGCGACCAGCGTCTGCGCCTTGGGCAGTTCGGCGAGGATGTCGGCGGCGGCGGAGCGGGCGTAGACGAAGCACTCCAGCAGCGAGTTGCTGGCCATGCGGTTGGCGCCGTGCAGGCCGGTGAAGGTGGTCTCGCCGATGGCGTAGAGGTTCGGTACGTCGGTGCGCCCCTGGGAATCCACCAGTACGCCGCCACAGGTGTAGTGCGCCGCCGGCACCACCGGGATGGGCTCGCGGGTGATGTCGATGCCGAAGTCCAGGCAGCGCTCGTAGACGGTGGGGAAGTGCTCGCGGATGAACTCGGCCGGCTTGTGGCTGATGTCCAGGTAGACGTAGTCGATGCCCAGGCGCTTCATCTCGTGGTCGATGGCGCGGGCCACCACGTCACGCGGGGCGAGTTCTCCCAGGGCGTGGAAGCGCGGCATGAAGCGCTCGCCATTGGGCAGTCGGAGCAGGGCGCCTTCGCCACGCAGCGCCTCGGTGATCAGGAAACTCTTGGCCTGCGGGTGGTACAGGCAGGTCGGGTGGAACTGGTTGAATTCCAGATTGCCGACCCGGCAGCCGGCGCGCCAGGCCATGGCGATACCGTCGCCGGAGTTGCCGTCGGGGTTGCTGGTATAGAGGTAGACCTTGCTGGCGCCGCCCGAGGCAAGCACGGTGAAGCGCGCGCTGAAGGTGTCGACTTCGCCGGTCGAGCGGTCCAGTACGTAAGCGCCCAGGCAGCGTTGACCGTCCATACCCAGTTTCTGCTCGGTGATCAGGTCGACGGCGACCCGTTGCGACAGCAGTTCGATGTTCGGCCGCTGGCGGGCCTGTTCCAGCAGGGCATTGAATATCGCGGCGCCGGTGGCGTCGGCAGCGTGGATGATCCGCCGATGGCTGTGGCCGCCTTCACGGGTCAGGTGGAACTCGAAACTGCCGTCCTCGCGGCCCGGCTCATGGTCGCGGGTGAAGGGAACGCCCTGCTCGATCAGCCACTGGATGGCCTCGCGGCTATGCTCGACGGTGAATTTCACCGCGTCCTCGCGGCACAGGCCGGCGCCGGCGACCAGGGTGTCCTCGACGTGGGACTCCACGGTATCGGTGTCATCCAGCACGGCGGCAACGCCACCCTGGGCCCAGAAGGTGGAGCCCTGGGAGAGTTCGCCCTTGCTCAGCACGGCGATCTTCAGGTGCGAAGGCAGCGTCAAAGCCAGCGTCAGGCCGGCGGCCCCGCTGCCGATCACTAGGACGTCGTGCTGGAAATGCTGACTCATACCCGGCTCCACAAAATGGCGCCCTAGTATATAGAAGGGGGCCACGGCACAATACTGGCGAACCGATGACACCGAAGGCGCGTGAGGTGGGGCGGCAGTCGCAGGGCGGGAAGCTTTCTTCCCCGCTCAAGCCGGTCCGGCAGGCGCCAGGGGTTGCGTCGAAGTCATTGAACGATCACGGCAAATCACCGGAACTTTTTCAGGCGTTCCGGTTCGAACGCGGAATACCCAATCAACTTTGCGCGCAGATTGACATTGCGCGGAAGGGGAGCGGGTGTTCCGCCCGGTGCAGTTGAATTTGACGGGCTTCGGACGCATGTCGGGGTCCGATTGCCGCAAATGTGAAAAAACTGTGCGGCGCATGCTTGGAGGGGAGAACTTTTGCAAAAGACCCGAGTCTATCTTGGCAGGACGATTTACCAGGGTGCTCGAAGCTCCTCCAGGTTTTCAGAGGAGCATTCATGCTAACCCAGGAACAGGATCAGCAACTGGTTGAACGGGTACAGCGCGGAGACAAACGGGCATTCGACCTGCTGGTGCTGAAGTACCAGCACAAGATTCTGGGTCTCATCGTGCGATTCGTGCACGACGCGCAGGAAGCCCAGGACGTTGCACAGGAAGCATTCATCAAGGCGTATCGCGCCTTGGGCAACTTCCGGGGCGACAGTGCCTTTTATACCTGGCTGTACCGTATCGCCATCAACACCGCGAAGAACCATCTGGTTGCGCGCGGTCGGCGGCCGCCGGACAGCGATGTCACGGCAGAGGACGCGGAGTTCTTCGACGGCGATCACGCCCTGAAGGACATCGAGTCGCCGGAAAGAGCCATGCTGCGGGATGAGATCGAGGAAACCGTCCATCGCACCATCCAGCAGCTGCCCGATGATTTGCGCACGGCCTTGACCCTGCGCGAGTTCGAAGGCCTGAGTTACGAAGATATCGCCACCGTGATGCAGTGTCCGGTGGGGACCGTCCGCTCACGGATATTCCGTGCGCGGGAAGCGATCGACAAAGCTTTGCAGCCTTTGTTGCATGATGAAGTCTGATACAGCGGCAGAAGCCAAGAGAGGTACCGCTATGAGTCGTGAAGCCCTGCAGGAGTCGCTGTCCGCGGTAATGGATAACGAAGCGGATGAGCTTGAGCTGCGGCGTGTGCTTGCAGCCTGCGGCGAGGACGCCGAATTGCGGGCCACCTGGTCCCGTTACCAACTGGCCCGTGCAGTGATGCACCGCGAGCCGGCCATGCCCAAGCTGGACATTGCCGCCGCCGTGTCCGCCGCGCTGGCCGATGAAGCCGCACCGGCGCCGCGCAGCCGCAATCCGTGGCGCAACGTCGGCCGCCTGGCCGTCGCCGCCTCGGTGACCCTGGCTGTGCTGGCCGGTGTACGCATGTACCACCAGGATGACAGTGTCGCCAACGGCCTTGCCCAGCAAGGTGCCACTCCGCAGATCGCCCTGCCGCAAGTCCAGGGCCCGGCGGTACTGGCAGGCTACACTCAGGACGAGGCGCCGCAGGTGATCACCAATGCCCAGGGCGGGCAGACCACCTGGCATGAGCAGCGTCTTCCGGGTTACCTGCGTCAGCACGCGCAGCAGTCCGCCGTCAGCGGCACCGACAGCGCCCTGCCTTATGCACGCGCCGCGAGCCTGGAAAGCCGCTGATTTGCGACCTTAAGGAGCGACATGCGCGCGACGACAGCACTGTTGTTCTTCCTCGGCGGTCTGCTGGCATTGCCAGTCCAGGCCGCCGATGCGTTGGACTGGATCAAGCGCCTCTCCGAGGCTGATCAGCAACAGAACTTCCAGGGTACCTTCATCTACGAACGCAGCGGAGCCTTCTCCACCCACGATGTCTGGCATCGTGTGGAGAGTGACGGCTCGGTGCGCGAGCACCTGGTCCAGGTCGATGGGCCGCGCCAGGAAGTGGTGCGCGTCGATGGCGCCACCCAGTGCGTGGGTGGAGGCATGTCGGGGCAGGCGTCGACCGGCGAGATGTGGCCGGCACGCAAGCTCAACCCTGCCGATCTATCTACCTACTACGACGTTCGCGTCGCCGGCGAGTCGCGTATTGCCGATCGTCCGGCGGTGGTGCTGGCGGTGATCCCGCGTGACCAGCATCGCTATGGCTTCGAGCTGCACGTGGACAAGGAGACGGGCCTGCCGCTCAAGTCCCTGCTGCTCAATGACAAGGGCCAGATCATCGAGCGCCTGCAGTTCACCCGCATCGACATGGCAGCGCCGGATGACGGCGAGTTGCAGGCGAGCGCGGCCTGCAAGCCGGTGAAGGAAGCCAAGGTTGCCCAGGTGAAGACCAACTGGCATTCGGAATGGGTGCCGCCGGGCTTTACCCTGAACAGTACGCTGCAGGAGCGCAGCCCGGTCTCCAATGACCAGGTCCTGTGCCTGGCCTATGGCGACGGACTGGCGCGTTTCTCGGTATTCCTCGAGCCGCTGCACGGCGCCAAGGTCGATGATGCCCGCACCCAGCTGGGCCCGACCACCGTGGTGTCGAGGCGGTTCGCCAGTGAAGATGGCGGCACCATGGTGACCGTGGTCGGCGAGATACCCAGTGGCACGGCCGAGCGCGTGGCGTTGTCCATGCGGCCAACGGGAGCCCAGCCACAGTGATCCATGAGCGGGGAAGAGTGGTTGCGGTCGAGTCTGGAGCGGTCCAGGTCGAAACGCTGCGCCGCTCCACCTGCTCGGGATGTTCGGTCAACGCCGGTTGCGGCCAGGGTCTCCTGGAGCGGCTGGGGGTTTCCCAGGGACGCAGCCGAGTGCGAGCGCTCATCTCGCCGAACCTGGCTTCATCGAGTCTTAAGCCTGGCGATGAAATCCTGCTGGGCGTGGATGAAGACCTTCTGCTGAAAAGCGCCCTGCTTTTCTATCTTTCCCCGCTGATCGGGCTGTTCGCGCTGGCGCTACTGGCGGCGCGCCTCGATCTGGGGGAACCTCTCATCATCGTGGCCGGGCTGGCGGGTTTCCTGCTGGCCTGGCTGCTGGTGCGTCGCCATGCGCGACGCCATGCGGATGATCCGGCGATGCAACCGGTTGTGCTGCGTGCGCTGGTCGGTGGGCCGCCCGGCCCTGTTTAGTGATCTTCCCAATCAACATCACGGGAGCTGTAGTCAATGCAAACCCTGAAACGCAGCATGGCTGCGCTGGTCGCCCTGCTGGCCCTGAGCCTGTCGGTCACCGCGCGGGCTGAACTACCGGACTTCACTCCGCTGGTCGAGAAGGCCTCGCCGGCGGTGGTCAACATCAGTACCACCCAGAAACTTCCCGACCGCTCCAACGCGCAGATGGGCATTCCGGACCTCGACGGCCTGCCGCCGGGCCTGCGCGAATTCTTCGAGCGCAGCATTCCCCGCGGCCAGGGTGGTCAGGGTCAGGCGCCCCGTGGCCAGCAGCGCGAGGCCCAGTCGCTGGGTTCGGGCTTCATCATTTCCGATGATGGCTACATTCTCACCAACAACCACGTGGTGGCCGACGCCGACGAGATCCTCGTACGCCTGTCCGACCGCAGTGAGCACAAGGCCAAGCTGGTCGGTGCCGATCCGCGCAGCGACGTGGCCGTGCTGAAGATCGATGCCAAGGGCCTGCCGACGCTCAAGCTGGGCGATTCCGACAAGCTGAAGGTCGGCGAGTGGGTGCTGGCCATCGGTTCGCCGTTCGGCTTCGACCACTCGGTGACTGCCGGTATCGTCAGCGCCAAGGGCCGCAGTCTGCCGAACGAAAACTACGTGCCGTTCATCCAGACCGACGTGGCGATCAACCCGGGCAACTCCGGTGGTCCGCTGCTGAACCTGCAGGGCGAAGTGGTGGGTATCAACTCGCAGATCTTCACCCGTTCCGGCGGCTTCATGGGCCTTTCCTTCGCGATCCCGATCGATGTGGCGCTGAACGTCGCCGATCAGCTCAAGGCCGGCGGCAAGGTCAACCGTGGCTGGCTGGGCGTGGTGATCCAGGAAGTGAACAAGGACCTGGCCGAATCCTTCGGTCTCGACAAACCGGCCGGCGCGCTGGTCGCGCAGCTGGTGGAAGACGGCCCGGCGGCCAAGGGCGGCCTGCAGGTGGGTGACGTGATCCTGAGCCTGAACGGCCAGACCATCAATGAATCCGCCGACCTGCCGCACCTGGTGGGCAACATGAAGCCGGGCGACAAGGCGTCCCTGGAAGTCATCCGCGACAACAAGCGCCAGACCCTGAGCCTGACCATCGGCAGCCTGCCGGACGACGACGATGCCGTCGCCGCAGTCGAGGGCAAGGGTGCCGAGCGCAGCAGCAACCGCATGGGTGTGACCGTGGCGGAGCTGACTGCCGAGCAGCGCAAGTCCCTGGATATCAAGGGCGGCGTGGTCATCAAGGAAGTGCAGGGCGGTCCGGCGGCCATGATCGGCCTGCGTCCGGGCGACGTCATCACTCACCTGAACAATCGCGCGGTGGATTCCTCGAAAACCTTCAGCGAGATCGCCAAGGCGCTGCCGAAGGATCGTTCGATTTCCATGCGCGTGCTGCGTCAGGGCCGTGCGAGCTTCATCACGTTCAAACTGACCGAGTAAGGTCGGCGCACCAGAAAAGGGCGACTCCGGTCGCCCTTTTTCATGCCTGACCGTCCGGCGCGGCGTGACGCATCAGGCTGTAGTCAGGTAAACTCCCCCGCTATTTTTCGGCGGACCGCCGCCTTCAGCCTTCCGAGTGTGTTCGCCGTGAGTGACCTGAGTCATATCCGCAATTTCTCCATCATCGCCCACATCGACCATGGCAAGTCGACGCTGGCAGACCGCTTCATCCAGATGTGCGGCGGCCTGTCCGACCGCGAGATGGAGGCCCAGGTACTGGACTCCATGGACCTGGAGCGTGAGCGCGGCATCACCATCAAGGCGCACAGCGTCACCCTTCACTACAAGGCGAAGGACGGCAAGACCTACCAGCTGAACTTCATCGACACCCCCGGCCACGTCGACTTCACCTACGAAGTCAGCCGTTCGCTGGCCGCGTGCGAAGGCGCGCTGCTGGTAGTGGATGCCGGCCAGGGCGTGGAAGCGCAGTCGGTCGCCAACTGCTACACCGCCATCGAGCAGGGCCTGGAAGTGATGCCGGTCCTGAACAAGATGGACCTGCCGCAGGCCGATCCGGACCGCGTGAAGGACGAGATCGAAAGCATCATCGGCATCGACGCCACCGACGCCGTGGCCTGCTCGGCCAAGAGCGGCATGGGCGTGGAAGACGTGCTGGAGCGCCTGGTCACTGCCATTCCCGCTCCGGAAGGCGAGATCGACGCACCGCTGCAGGCGCTGATCATCGACTCCTGGTTCGACAATTACCTGGGCGTGGTCTCGCTGGTGCGTGTGAAGCACGGCCGCGTCAAGAAAGGCGACAAGATCCTGGTGAAGTCCACCGGCAAGGTCCACCAGGTGGACAGCGTCGGCGTCTTCACCCCGAAGCACACCGAGACTCCGGACCTCAAGGCCGGTGAAGTGGGCTTCATCATTGCGGGCATCAAGGACATCCTCGGCGCGCCGGTGGGCGATACCCTGACCCTGAACAACACCCCCGACGTGGACGTGCTGCCAGGCTTCAAGCGCATCAAGCCGCAGGTCTACGCCGGCCTGTTCCCGGTCAGCTCCGATGACTTCGAGGACTTCCGCGAAGCGCTGCAGAAGCTGACCCTGAACGACGCCGCGCTGCAGTACGAGCCGGAAAGCTCCGAGGCCCTGGGTTTCGGCTTCCGCATCGGCTTCCTCGGCATGCTGCACATGGAGATCATCCAGGAGCGCCTGGAGCGCGAATACGACCTGGACCTGATCACCACTGCACCGACCGTGATCTTCGAGATCGTGCAGAAGAACGGCGAGATCCTCTACGTCGACAACCCGTCCAAGCTGCCCGACCTCTCGTCCATCGACGAGATGCGCGAGCCGATCTGCCGCGCGACCATCCTTGTGCCTCAGGAGCACCTGGGCAACGTCATTACCCTGTGCATCGAGAAGCGCGGCGTCCAGCGCGACATGCACTTCCTCAGCGGCCAGGTCCAGGTGATCTACGATCTGCCGATGAACGAAGTGGTGCTGGACTTCTTCGACCGCCTGAAGTCCACCAGTCGCGGCTATGCTTCGCTGGACTACAGCTTCGACCGCTTCGAGCCGGCCAACCTGGTTCGCCTCGATGTGCTGATCAACGGTGAGAAGGTCGATGCCCTCGCCCTGATCGTCCACCGCGACAACGCCCCGTACAAGGGCCGTCAGCTGGTGGAGAAGATGAAGGAATTGATTCCGCGGCAGATGTTCGACGTCGCGATTCAGGCGGCCATCGGTGGGCAGATCATCGCCCGCTCGACGGTCAAGGCGCTCAGGAAGAACGTGCTGGCCAAGTGCTACGGTGGTGACGTGAGCCGTAAGCGCAAGCTGCTGGAGAAGCAGAAGGCCGGTAAGAAAAGGATGAAGCAGGTCGGTAGCGTGGAGATTCCGCAGGAAGCCTTCCTCGCTGTGCTCAAAGTGGACAGTTGAACCCTATGACCCTGAATTTCCCGCTGTTGCTGGTGATTGCCGTTGCGGTATGCGGCGTTCTCGCCCTGGTGGACCTGGTGCTGTTCGCACCGCGCCGCCGGGCGGCCATTTCCGCCTATGAAGGTTCGGTCGGCGAAGCTGACCCGGAAGTGCTGGAGAAACTGAACAAGGAGCCGGTGCTCGTCGAGTACGGCAAGTCGTTCTTCCCGGTGCTGTTCATCGTGCTGGTGCTGCGTTCGTTCCTGGTCGAGCCCTTCCAGATCCCGTCGGGTTCGATGAAGCCGACCCTGGAAGTGGGCGATTTCATCCTGGTGAACAAGTTCGCCTACGGCATCCGCCTGCCGGTGCTGGACACCAAGGTGATCCCGGTGGGTGACCCGCAACGTGGCGATGTCATGGTGTTCCGCTATCCCAGCGATCCGAACATCAACTACATCAAGCGTGTGGTCGGTGTTCCTGGGGACACCATCCGCTACACCAGCGACAAGCGCCTGTTCATCAATGACCAGGCCGTAGCCGAGTCGCTGGTGGGCGAGGAGCCGGGCACCCTGGGCAGCGTGACCCTGTACCAGGAGAAGCTGGGCGCCGCGGAGCACATGATCCGCAAGGAAATGACCCGCTTCCGCATCGAGCCGGGCAAGCAGTGGAAGGTGCCGGCCGGCCATTACTTCATGATGGGCGACAACCGCGACAACTCCAACGACAGCCGCTACTGGAACGATCCGAAGATTCCGAAGGACCTGCTGGGCATGGTTCCGGACCGCAATATCGTCGGCAAGGCCTTCGCGGTCTGGATGAGCTGGCCGGATCCGAAGATGCGCAATCTGCCGAATTTCTCGCGAGTTGGTGTGATTCACTAGACTGGTGAGACGTTCCAGGCCTGCAGGGCTGGATCGGTGCTGGAAAAGGGCGGGGCTGCACGCGGGGAGCGAGGCGGCCCCGCTTCACTTGGACCCGCCGTGGTTGGCGGGCAAATAAGAAAGATACCGACATGAGGTCGATATGACGTACGCACGTTCGCAGAAGGGAATGTCGTTGCTGGGTTGGCTGGTGGTGCTCGCCGTCGTGGCGTTCCTGGCCAGTGCCGCGTTCAAGATCATTCCGCATTACCTGGACTATTACGCCATCGAGAAGGCCATCACCTCGGTTGAGACCGACAAGGCCGCCGAAGTGCGCACTGTTCCGGAGTTCTACTCCTATGTGGACAAGGCACTGATGCTCAACAACATCCGCGACCTCAAGCTGGATGACGCGCTGGACGTGAAACTCGAGAACAACGAATTCCGCGCCCACCTGAAATACGAAAAACGCGAGCCACTGGTACAGAACATCGACCTGGTGGTCAAATTTGACAAAGAATTCCGTGTACGAATGCCGTGAGTAACAACAGTCTGGATCGACTCGAGCGCAAGCTTGGCTACACCTTCCGCGACCAGGACCTGATGGTCCTGGCGCTGACCCATCGCAGTTTCGCCGGGCGCAACAACGAGCGCCTGGAGTTCCTCGGTGACGCCATCCTCAACTTCGTCATCGGCGAAGCCCTGTTCACCCACTTTCCCCAGGCCCGCGAAGGCCAGCTGTCGCGCCTGCGCGCGCGACTGGTGAAGGGCGAGACCCTGGCCCTGCTGGCCCGCGGTTTCGAGATCGGGGATTACCTGCGACTGGGCTCGGGCGAGCTGAAGAGCGGCGGTTATCGCCGCGAGTCGATCCTGGCTGACGCCATGGAGGCGCTGATTGGCGCCATCTATCTGGACACCGGCATGGATTCCGCCCGTGAGCGGATCATGGACTGGCTTGGCCCGCAATTGCGCGAGCTGACCCCGGTGGATACCAACAAGGACCCCAAGACCCGCCTGCAGGAGTTCCTGCAGTCCCGTGGGTGCGAATTGCCGCGTTACGACGTGGTGGATATCCAGGGCGAACCGCATTGCCGCACTTTCTTCGTGGAGTGCGAGGTGGCCCTGCTGAACGACAAGACCCACGGTCACGGCGGCAGTCGCCGCATCGCCGAGCAGGTGGCAGCCGCCGCCGCACTGGCAGCCCTGGGCGTGGAGAATGGCCATGAGTGAGCACGAGCAAGACCAGCACGACCCATCCGAGCATGATGAAGCAGGAGCCGTTCGTTGCGGTTACGTCGCCATCGTCGGCCGCCCCAACGTCGGCAAGTCGACCCTGCTCAACCACATCCTCGGGCAGAAGCTGGCGATCACCTCGCGCAAGCCGCAGACCACTCGCCATACCCTGCTGGGCATCAAGACCGAGGGTGACGTGCAGGCTGTGTATGTCGACACCCCTGGCCTGCACAAGGACAACGACAAGGCGCTGAACCGCTACATGAACCGTTCGGCCAGCGCCGCGCTGAAGGACGTCGACGTGGTGATCTTCGTTGTCGACCGCAACCGCTGGACCGACGAAGACCAGATGGTCTACGACAAGGTCAAGTACGTGAGCTGCCCGGTCCTGCTGGCGGTGAACAAGGTCGACCGCATGGAAGACAAGGGCGAGCTGCTGCCGCATCTGCAGTGGCTGGCCGAGCAACTGCCCAACGCCGAAGTCGTGCCGATTTCCGCCCAGCACGGGCAGAACCTCGATGTGCTCGAAGGCCTGGTGGCCGAGCGCCTGCCGGAGAATGACCACTTCTTCCCGGAAGACCAGATCACCGACCGCAGCAGCCGCTTCCTCGCCGCCGAACTGGTGCGCGAGAAGATCATGCGCCAACTGGGCGCCGAGCTGCCGTACCAGGTTGCCGTGGAGATCGAAGAGTTCAAGCAGGACGGTCCGATCCTGCACATCCACGCGCTGATCCTCGTGGAGCGCGATGGCCAGAAGAAGATCATCATCGGTGACAAGGGTGATCGCATCAAAAGCATCGGCCAGAACGCCCGCAAGGACATGGAGGTGCTGTTCGACTCCAAGGTCATGCTCAACCTCTGGGTGAAAGTGAAAGGCGGCTGGTCCGACGACGAGCGCGCACTGCGTTCGCTGGGCTACGGCGACCTCTGACCTTCAGTGCCCCGCGAGGATTCGCGGGGCGCCTCCCTCGGGCGCCTGAGCGCGCCCGCCTCCCGACTCCCATTCCAGGCGCAGCGCCATGAGCCTCGCTTCTATTGCCCAAGCTGCCTTCGTCCTGCACAGCCGCCCCTACAAGGAAACCAGCGCGCTGGTGGATTTCTTCACCCCGCAGGGGCGTCTGCGTGCCGTCCTGCGTGGCGCGCGGGGCAAGGCTGGAGCGCTGGCGCGACCGTTCGTACCGCTGGAAGCCGAATTCCGCGGGCGCAGCGATCTGAAGAATGTCGTGCGCCTGGAACCCAATGGCATCCCCAACCTGCTCAGTGGCGAAGCGCTGTTCAGCGGCCTGTACCTGAACGAGCTGATGATCCGCCTGCTGCCGGCCGAAGACCCGCATCCCGCGCTGTTCGAGCACTACCGAGCGACCCTGCCGCTGCTGGCCGCTGGCAGTCCGCTGGAGCCGCTGCTGCGCTCGTTCGAATGGCGGCTGCTGGATGACCTGGGCTATGGTTTTTCCCTGGACACCGATATCGTCGGCCAGGCTGTGGCGCCCGATGGTCTCTACCGCCTGCTGCCCGACGCGGGCCTCGAGCCGGTCGGTAGCCTGCAGCCGGGGCTGTTCCACGGTGCCGACCTGCTGGCCATGGCCGAAGCCGACTGGAGCGCCCCCGGCGCCCTGGCAGCAGCCAAGCGCCTGATGCGCCAGGCCCTGGCACCCCATCTTGGCGGCCGACCGCTGGTCAGCCGCGAGCTCTTCATGAATCGCAAGGACAACTCCCGTGACTGAAGCCAACCGTATTCTGCTCGGCGTGAACATCGACCACGTCGCCACCCTGCGCCAGGCCCGCGGCACCCGTTATCCCGACCCGGTGAAAGCCGCGCTGGACGCCGAGGAAGCCGGCGCCGACGGTATCACTGTGCACCTGCGCGAAGATCGCCGGCACATCCAGGACCGCGACGTGCGCGTGCTCGCCGAAGTGCTGCAGACCCGCATGAACTTCGAGATGGGCGTCACCGAGGAGATGATGAAGTTCGCCGAGATCATCCGCCCTGCCCATGTCTGCCTGGTCCCGGAGACCCGCCAGGAGCTGACCACCGAGGGTGGCCTGGACGTCGCCGGCCAGGAAGCGCGCATCCGCGAAGCGGTGCAGCGCCTGGCGGCCGCAGGCTGCGAGGTGTCGCTGTTCATCGACCCGGACCAGCGCCAGATCGAGGCTTCGGCACGTGTTGGCGCCCCCGCCGTCGAACTGCACACCGGTCGTTACGCCGATGCCCACAGCCCGGCCGAAGGTGCCCATGAGCTGGCGCGCATCCGCGATGGTGTGGAGTTCGGTCTTTCCCATGGCCTGATCGTCAATGCCGGCCACGGTCTGCATTACCACAATGCCGAGCCGGTAGCGGCCATCGCCGGGATCAACGAGCTGAACATCGGCCACGCCATCGTCGCCCATGCGCTGTTCGTGGGCTTCAAGCAGGCGGTTGCCGAGATGAAGGCGCTGATCGTGGCGGCAGCCAACCGCTGATCGCTACCTGATTGGAAGCCGTAGGGCGCATAACCCGGAACGGGTTATCCGCCACCACGGCGGATAACGCCTCGGGCGTTACGCGCCCTACGTTCTAATTCGACCTGGGCAGCGCTCAGGGCTTGCGCGCTACCAGCGTGGCGCGCATGGGCGCCGGCAGGCCTTCGAGGGTGCGGCTGTGGTCGTCCGGATCGAGGAAGTCCGGCAGCGACTGGTAACGCATCCACTCGGTGGCGCGCTGCTCTTCCACCGAGGTGCGGCTGATGTCCACGCTGCGTACGTCGGTGAACCCTGCGCGGCGCAGCCACAGCTGCAGCGCCGGCACCGAGGGCAGGAACCACACGTTGCGCATCTGCGCGTAGCGGTCCTCGGGCACCAGCACGGTGTTCACATCGCCTTCCACCACCAGGGTTTCCAGCACCAGCTCGCCGCCACGGCGCAGGCAGTCCTTGAGCGCCAGCAGGTGGTCGATGGGCGAGCGGCGGTGGTAGAGCACGCCCATGGAGAACACGGTGTCGAAGCCTTCCAGTTTCTCGGGCAGGTCTTCCAGGGCGAAGGGCAGGTGCCAGGCCGGCAGATCCGGCAGGTAGCGCTTCATGGCGAGGAACTGGCAGAAGAACAGCCAGTTCGGGTCCACGCCGACCACGCTGCGCGCGCCGGCGCCGAGCATGCGCCACTGGTAGTAGCCGTTGCCGCAGCCAACATCGAGGACACGCTTGCCCGCCAGGTCGATGTGCGGCGAGACGCGCTCCCATTTCCAGTCCGAGCGCCATTCGGTATCGATGTGCACGCCGAACAGGTTGAACGGCCCCTTGCGCCACGGGATCAGCCCTTGCAGGGCGAGCTTGAGCTGCGCGCGGGTGTCCTCGTCGCAGGTGCCTTCGAGGTTGAAGCGCTCGCGCAGCTCGACGGCGGCAGCTTGCAGCGGCGGCAGGCGATCCACTGCGGCCAGCCAGCGTTCGAGATCGCCGTGGCCATCGTCGACCTTGCTGGCCAGTTGCGCGGGCAGCGAGGCGGCCCAGGATTCCAGTGGCGTGCCGGCCAGTTCAAGGCGCAGGCGGTCGAGGTCGAAGCGTTCGATCATGGCAGGGCAATCAGGGAGGCGAAGTTGAGGCACTGGAACCAGGGCACGACCTTGGAGAAACCGGCGGCCAGCAGGCGCTCGCGGTGGGTATCCAGGGTGTCGGGGCGCATGACGTTCTCGATGGCGGTGCGTTTCTGGGCGATTTCCAGTTCGCTGTAGCCATTGGCGCGCTTGAAGTCGATGTGCAGGTCGGTGAGCAGCTCGTGCTCCTGCTCGTCGGCGAAACGCAGTTTTTCCGAGAGGATCAGCGCGCCGCCGGGCAGCAGGGCGCTGTGCAGGCGGGTGAGCAGTTCCAGGCGTTGTTCGGGGGCGATGAACTGCAGGGTGAAGTTCAGCGCGATCAGCGAGCAGGGCTTGAGGTCCAGCTTGAGGATGTCCGCCTCGATCAGCTCGACCGGCAGCAGTTCCTGGTGCATGGCGTCCTGGGCGCGCAGGTATTCGCCGCAGCGCTCGATCATCGGGGCGGAGTTGTCGACGCCGATGACGCGGCAGCCTTCGGTCTTCACGTGGCGGCGCAGCGCCTGGGTCACGGCGCCCAGCGAGCAGCCGAGGTCGTAGAGCACGCTGTGCGGGGCGGCGAAGCGCGCGCCGAGCACGCCGATGTTCTCGACGATGGTGGGGTAGCCCGGCACCGATCGCTTGATCATGTCCGGGAAGACGCGCACCACGTCCTCGTTGAAGGTGAAGTCGGGAACCTGGGTTTGCGGCTGGGCGAAGATGCGGTCGGATTCGCTCACGCTGGATGGGGCCTCGTTACGCTGAACAGGCAACCAG
The DNA here is from genome assembly GCF_014852215.1 of Pseudomonas sp. PDM19. Lineage (NCBI taxonomy): Bacteria > Pseudomonadati > Pseudomonadota > Gammaproteobacteria > Pseudomonadales > Pseudomonadaceae > Pseudomonas > Pseudomonas sp. PDM19. Next base: position 779,584 of record NZ_JACVBG010000003.1, read on the forward strand.
GCGCGGCGCGCCCGGTTTGCCGGGGCGCGCATTGTAGCCGAGGCGCGAGGTGCGCCCAACCGTTAGCGGACGAGGGTCACTTGAGCTGGTCGGAGAAGTATTCGCCGGCGCCCTGCAGTGGGCCGAGGGGGTTCTTCTTGTCTTCCATGCGGCGGATGTTCGGCTCGCCGTTGCTGGTCTTGTGCACCACCACGTCGTCGATCAGCACGAACACCGGGCGGAACGACCAGCCCTGCACCTGGCGGCGCTTGCGGAAGTTGAAGATGTCGGCCCAGAAGCTGCCCACGCGCTGGCTGTCGGTCTTGTTGAAGTCGAAGGCGTAGCCGACGCAGCGGTCCTTGGCCTGCAGGCAGGTCACCAGGCCGTCGGGCAGGTAGTCGATGGGGATGTTGGGCTGCACGAAGAGCAGGCGCACATCGATGAACGAAAGCATCTTGGCGTTGCCCTGGGACAGCGGATCGAAGCCCAGCGCGTAGAGCTGAGACTTGGTGGTCTTGCCAGGATCGACCTGGTTGTAGCGGCTCTGTGCATCCTGGTAATCCAGGAATGGTGACTGCACTTCCGCGCGTTCGCTGGGCAACAGACTGCCACAGGCCGAGAGTGTCAGGCAGGCTCCCAGCAACAACATGGAGCGAACTACTGCACGCATGGAGCTCCCCTTTTCCCAGTCTCTTATTGATTGATCTATAGCCGATGACAGAGGGCTCTGCCGGACTTTTCTCACGCCTTCGCAGGACTAGTCAACGGCGATGCCGTAACCCTGCATCAGGGGTTTCCACTGGTCGTTGCGGCGCAGCTCGCGCAGGCCCTCGTCGAGGTCGGCCAGGCGCTCCTGCACGCCTTCCAGGCGCGGGTTGAGCGCGACGTACATAGGACGTTTATCGGCGAGCTCGCCGGCCGCTTGAATGCGCTCCGAGAGGCCGTGGCGCTGCAGGTAGTGCTCGACGATCTGGCTGTCCTCGAGCAGCACCGTGATGCGCCCGAGCAGCAGCTTCTGGATGTTGCGTTCGAGCACCTTCTCGCCGCTGAGCACCTGCACCTGTTCATGGTTGGCCAGGTGCTCGTCGCGCCAGTCGTCCAGCTCCTTGCCGTAGGAATAGCCCTGAGCCAGCCCGATGGACTGGCTGCTCAGCGAGGCAGGCCCCTTCCAGGTCCAGGGATTGTCCTGGCGCACGTAGAAACGCATGGTCACCCAGCCGATGGGCTCTTTGCCGATCAGCAGTTCCGCGGACTCTTCGCTGTAGGCGCCGACCACGCCATCCACGAGCCCTTCGCGGGCCATCTGCAGGGCGCGAGGCCAGGGCAGCGGCTCGAAGCGGGGTGGTTGCGGCAGCACCCGGCCGAGGGCTTCGAGCAGGTAGCCGGGCTTGTCCGGATCGTCAGGGCAGAGGTAAGGGCACCAGTCGTCGCCGGCCAGGCGCAGGGGTTCGGCGCTGGCCAGCGCCGAACAGAGGAGCAGCAGCGGTGAAGCGATTCGCAGCATGTCAGGCCCGGGAAGTGGAGTGTCCTTCCGAGTATGGCAGAGCGATATGACGGGATGTGACGGACGCGGCAATACCGAACTGGCCGAGCCAGTAGGTGAGCATGATGGCGTAGGAGGAGCCGTCGAAAGCAGCGACGAAGCGGCTGATGCCGATCATCGAATCGGAGCTGACGAACAGCAGTGCGCCGAGGGCGGCAAACACCCGGCTGGCATTGGCGATGCTGGGTACGCCAAGGCGGGCAATGGCGCGCCAGAGCATGGCGCTGATGGTCAGGCTGTACAGCGCAATCGGCAGCAGCAGCGGACCCAGGCCGCGGCTGTAGAGCAGGGCGAACAGGCAGCCACCCACGCCGCCTGCGACCAGCAGTCCGAGCGGGGCTAAGCGGCGGGTATCGCCCAGGTAGGCGACCAGGTAGGCGAGGTGTGCCAGCAGGAAGGCGGCGAGGCCGGGAACGAAGGCGTTGATCGGCCATTCCAGCAGGACGTCGCCGAGCATCGAAAGCACCAGGCCGATGGCGACCCAGTGGCGATAGCCGTCGGCGGGCGTGGCGAGAATCCACAACAGCATGGCCAGCACCGGCAGCGGCTTGCACAGCATGCGCAGGGTCGGCAGGTCGAAGGTGACGGCGAACAGGTAGGCGGCACCGCCGATCAGTGCCAAGAGTGCCCAGCGCATGGGGTTCCCTCCCGAGGAAATGAACGCCCACTGTGCCGCAGCACGGTGCCCGGCCCACAGGCCGAAGGCGCCAGGGCGAGCGGCTTATGGCGCCGGGGGCGTCCTGTCGACTGCGCTTTACTTGACGCTGATCGGGCAGACGAAAGTCTGCGCCGGTGCCACTTCCGCCTCCCAGGGGCGGCGGTAGGCCAGTTCCAGCTTGTCCTCGCCGGCGGCGGTCACGCGGAAGCGCCAGGTGGATTCGCCGGCGCTGCCGACCAGCCCTGCGTCTTCCGGGTTGCTGTAGACCTCCGGGCCGAGGGCGCGCAGCAGGCCGTTGGCGGCGTTGCGCAGTTCCCAGCGGAAACCGGTGGTGGGGTTGCTCGGCAGGATCAGCACCAGCTCCTGGCCGGTGTGCAGCTTCAGCGGTTTGCAGTCGCTGGCGTCTTCCAGGGTGACCACGGGTTTGGTCTGCCCGGCGCAGCCGGCGAGCAGGGCCAGGGTGAGGGGCAGCAACGAGCGGTACGACGGCATGACGGCTCCTGGGAGGGGACAGGTTGGGCCGCAGGATACCGCAATCATGTGGGCAGGGGATGTTTCGCGGGGGGCGTATGCGTGGGCGCGGATGTCGGGAACTCACCGATGGCAGTGAATTTCTGCGCGAGGATTGCATGGACCTTGCCTGCGACCAGAATTCCACAACCACGCCGAAATCACGACGGAGCACGAATGTAGGATGGCGTGGAGCGCAGCGATACCCATCGATTCCGCCGAAGCGACAGCATGGGTATCGCAAGCTCCACCCATCCTACGTCTGTGCTTGCCGGATGCGGCGGCAGAGTGCGCCGCCACCAAGCGAGAGAGTTGAAAAAAGGGAGGGTAAACCTGCGGGAGGGAGTAGAGCCCGCTCCTCATAGGAGCGGGCCTCGGGCCATCAGGCCGGGAACAGCACCTTCGCCACATCGCCGAAGCGCCTGGCGAAATGCACCGTCAGGCCTTCCTTCAGGTACTCCGGCAGTTCTTCGAAGTCGCCACGGTTGGGCTCGGGCAGGATCAGCTCGAAGATCTTCTGCCGGCGCGCCGCGATGACCTTCTCGCGCACCCCGCCAATGGGCAGCACCTGGCCGGTGAGGGTCAGCTCGCCGGTCATGGCGACGCCCTTCTTCGGCGCCTGGTTGCGCGCCAGGGACAGCAGGGCGCTGGCCATGGTCACGCCGGCGCTGGGGCCGTCCTTGGGCGTGGCGCCCTCGGGTACGTGCAGGTGGACGAAGGCCTGGTCGAAGAAGGTCGATTCGCCACCGTACTTCTTCAGGTTCGAGCTGATGTAGCTGTAGGCGATCTCCGCTGACTCCTTCATCACGTCGCCCAGTTGCCCGGTGAGCTTGAAGCCGCGGTTCAACGTGTGGATGCGCGTCGCCTCGATGGGCAGGGTCGCGCCGCCCATGCTGGTCCAGGCAAGGCCGGTGATGACGCCGGTGCCGGAGAGCACCTGCTCGGTGCGGAACACCGGCATGCCGAGGTATTCCTCGAGGTCCTTGGCGCCGATCTTCACCACCGAATCCGGGTCATCCAGCAGCTTCATCACCGACTTGCGTACCAGCTTGCCGAGGACTTTCTCCAGCTGGCGCACGCCGGCTTCGCGGGCGTAGCCCTCGATCACCGCGCGCAGAGCTGCGTCGTTGATCGACAGGCGGTTCTTCGGCACGCCGGCCTTTTCCAGCTGCTTGGGCCACAGGTGACGCTTGGCGATGGCCAGCTTCTCCTCGGCGATGTAGCCGGACAGGCGGATGACTTCCATGCGGTCCAGCAGCGGGCCGGGGATGGAATCCAGGGTGTTGGCGGTGCAGACGAACAGCACCTTGGACAGGTCCAGGCGCAGGTCCAGGTAGTGGTCGAGGAACTCCACGTTCTGCTCCGGATCGAGCGTCTCCAGCAGCGCCGAGGCGGGGTCGCCCTGGTAGCTGCTGCCGAGCTTGTCGATCTCGTCGAGCATGATCACCGGGTTCATCACCTCGACGTCCTTCAGCGCCTGCACCAGCTTGCCGGGCAGGGCGCCGATGTAGGTGCGGCGGTGGCCCTTGATCTCGGCCTCGTCGCGCATGCCACCGACGCTGAAACGATAGAACGGCCGCCCCAGGCTCTCGGCGATGGACTTGCCGATGCTGGTCTTGCCCACGCCGGGCGGGCCCACCAGCAGCACGATGGAGCCGGCGATCTCGCCCTTGAAGGTGCCGACCGCGAGGAATTCGAGGATGCGGTCCTTCACGTCTTCAAGCCCGGAATGGTGGCGGTCGAGGACCTTGCGCGCGTGCTTGAGATCGAGCTTGTCGACGCCCATCAGGCCCCACGGCACCGAGGTCGCCCAGTCGAGGTAATTGCGCGTGACGGCGTATTCCGGCGAGCCGGTCTCCAGGATCGACAGCTTGTTCAGCTCTTCATCGATGCGCTTCTTCGCCTGCTCGGGCAGGGTCTTGCCTTCCAGGCGCGCGCGGAATTCGTCGGAGTCGGCGCTCTTGTCGTCCTTGGTGATGCCCAGTTCCTGCTGGATGATCTTCAGCTGTTCCTGCAGGAAGAACTCGCGCTGGCGCTCGCCGATCTTGCGGTTGACCTCGGCGGACAGCTCCTTCTGCAGGCGCGCGACTTCCACTTCCTTGCGCAGCAGCGGCAGCACCTTCTCCATGCGCTTGAGCATCGGCACGGTGTCCAGCACGCCCTGCAGCTCGGCGCCCGGCGCGGTGGTCAGCGCGGCGGCGAAGTCGGTCAGCGGCGACGGATCGTTGGGGTTGAAGCGGTTGAGGTAGTTCTTCAGCTCTTCGCTGTACAGCGGGTTGAGCGGCAGCAGTTCCTTGATCGCGTTGATCAGGGCCATGCCGTAGGCCTTCACCTCGTCGCTCGGGTCGTTGGGGGTGTGCGGGTACTCCACCTCCACCAGGAAGGGCGGGCGGTGGCGCTTGATCCAGCCGCGGATGCGCACGCGCGACAGGCCCTGGGCGACGAACTGCAGCTTGCCGCCCTCGCGGCTGGCGTGGTGCACGCGCACCAGGGTGCCGTGCTCGGGCAGGCTGTCCGGGTCGAAGTGGCGCGGGTCTTCCGGCGGGTTCTCCATGAAGAACAGCGCCAGGCTGTGGTGCTCGGTCTTGGCGACCAGCTCCAGCGTCTCGGCCCACGGCTCCTCGTTGACGATCACCGGCAGCACCTGCGCGGGGAAGAACGGGCGGTTGTGGATCGGAATGACGTAGACCGTGGTCGGCAGGTTCTGCCCCGGCAACACCAGCCCGGTGTTGCTGACCTCTTCGGCGCTATGGATATCGTGAATCTCGTCGTGGTCGCTCATGAGGCACCTGACTGATTGAACATGACAGTCTAGATGGGGAAACCGGCTCGGGGTTTCAATCCCATTGCTTGGAAGGATGTGTCCGGAGATGTTGCGGCCGATTGTGTGTGAACGAAGCTTACGAGCGGATTAGCGGGCGTGGCCGCAGGAAATCGCTGGGCGGCCGGCCGAACTGGCGGCTGAACATGGCGCTGAAGGCGCTGGGCGTGCTGTAGCCCACTTCCAGCGCCACGCTCAGCACGCTTTCGCCCAGGGCCAGGCGCTCCAGTGCGGCCAGAAGCCGTGCCTGTTGCCGCCATTGGCCGAAGGTCAGCCCGGTTTCGCGGAAGAACCAGCGTTGTACCGTCTTGCTGTCGACATTCAGCCGGGCGGCCCAGTCGGTAAGACTGGCGCTGTCGCCGGGCTGGGCCCGGATGGCCTGGCACAATGCGCGCAGGCGCGGATGGGCGGGCAGCGGCAGGTGTAGCGGCAGCATCGGGTCTTCACGCAGTTCATCGAGCATCAGGCCCAGCACGCGGCCGTCGCGCGAGTCCGGGGTGACCTCGCCACTGATCGACAGCGCCGCCAGGATCAGTTCCCTCAGCAGCGGCGAGACCGCCAGCACGCAGCAGTCCGCTGGCAGGTGCGGCGCGCTGCCCGGCTCCACATAAAGAGTACGCACCTGCACGTCGCCGACCATGCGCGTCCAGTGTTCCACGCCGCCGGGTATCCACAGGCCGCGGTTGTCCGGCACCACCCACTGGCCACTGGCGCTGCCCACCACCAGCACGCCGCGCACGGCGTAGAGCAGTTGCGCGCGGTGATGGCTGTGCGCAGGCACCTGATGCCCATCGGGGAAGTCCAGGGCGACGGCCGCCACCGGGCTGGCGGCCCGTTCGTCGCCGTGGTTTTCCAGCGGTTGGGCTGAAATGTCCTTTTTTCGCATCTGGATGCCTGTTTGTCGTTAGACGACCACTTTCCGCCATCGTTAGGCTGCTGAACAGTCCCCATCTGCATCGATGATCCCGCCATGACCGACATGTCCGTTATCGCCGAACAACTGGCCCGTATCGCCCGGTTGCTCGAACAATCTCTGCCCGCGCGCCCCGAGCTGGCGCTGCAGGAGGGCGCCATCGCTCACCTCTGGGAATACCGCCAGGGCCAGCCGCGCCTGACGCCGGTGATCGAGCCGGCGCTGATCGGCTTCGACGACCTGCGCAACGTCGACCGGCATAAGGCGCTGATCGAGCAGAACACCCGTCAGTTCGTGTCCGGCCGCCCGGCGAACAACGTGCTGCTGACCGGCGCGCGCGGCACCGGCAAGAGTTCGCTGGTGAAGGCCTGCCTGCATGCCTTCCATGCCGAAGGGTTGCGTCTGATCGAAGTCGACAAGGAGCACCTGGCCGACCTGCCGCAGATCATCGACCTGCTGCGCCACCGCCGGGAGCGCTTCATCCTGTTCTGCGACGACCTGTCCTTCGAGGACGGCGAGACCGGCTACAAGGGTCTGAAGACCGTGCTCGACGGTTCGGTGGCGGGGCAGTCCGGCAACGTGCTGATCTACGCGACGTCCAACCGTCGCCACCTGCTGGCCGAGCGCGCCGAGGACAACCTGTCGTTCCAGCGCAGCGAGAGTGGCGAGTTGCACCCTGGCGAGGCGGTGGAAGAGAAAATCTCGCTCTCCGAGCGATTCGGCCTGTGGATATCTTTCTACGCCTTCAGCCAGGAGCAGTACCTGGAGGCAGTCGCCCGCTGGCTCGAGTCCCACGGTCTGGGCGGCTTGCGGCAGGAAGAGTGGGAGCAGGCGGCGATCCGCTGGGCCACCCATCGCGGGTCGCGGTCCGGGCGGATCGCCGCGCAGTTCGCCCGGGATTACGCCGGGCGTCAGCTCTAGGAAATCAGAAAGCCACTTTCACCCCCGCCTGGATACCGCGCCCGCCGGCGGGCACGCTGTCGCGCAGGATGGAGCTGGCGTAGCGCACGGTCTGGTTGGTCAGGTTCTCGCCCTTGACGAAGGCCAGCCAGCGGCTGTCGCCCAGGTCGAAGCGGTAGCCGACGCTGGCGCCGAGGGTGGTGTAGCCGTCGGTGCGCAGCTCGTTCTCCGGAACGCGGTTCTGGTCGGCGGCGTATTCCACGCCGACCCGTGCCTGCCATTGCTGCAGTTCCCACAGCAGCGCGCTGTTCAGGCGCAGTGGGGCGATGCGTGGCAGGGCTTCGCCGGTGTCCTTGTTCTTGGCGCGGGTGTAGTCGCCGGAAAGCTCCAGGTCGAAGCGGCCGTAGGGGCTGTCCGCCAGGTGGATGCGGTCCTGCGCCTCGACGCCGTAGAAGTCCGCCTTCACGCCGCTGTAGAGGTACTCGGGCAGTGCCTCGTCGTCGCCGGCATCCACCACTGCGCCTTCCTCGTCGCGGTAGCGCCCGCTGGCCAGCAGGCCGATGTAGTTGGAGAAGCGGCTGTAGAACACGCCGACGCTGCCCTTGTGGCGTTCGCTGTCGAAGCGCAGGGCTAGGTCGGTGGAAACGGCCTTTTCCTTGCTCGCGTCGGCGTCGCCCACTTCGAAGGTGCCGGTGGCGGCGTGGGCGCCGTTGGCGTACAGCTCGTAGAAGGTCGGTGCGCGTTCGGTGTAGGCCAGGGTGCCGGCCAGCGACCAGATCGGCGTCAGCTTGTAGACGGCACCGGTGGACAGGCTGCCGGCGGTGAAACTGCGCGAGCCGTCGTTCTCGGCGAAGCGCTCGTTGTCCTTGGCGTTGGGCTCGATGCGCGTGTGCTCGACGCGGCCGCCCAGGTTCAGCGCCAGGCGCTCGCTGGCCTGCCAGTTCTCCAGGAAGAACAGCGCGGCGCTGTCGGTCTCTGTGTGCGGCACGAAGGCTTCTTCCCCCAGCGCGGAGAAGCGGCTGTTGGTGACCTGCGCGCCGACCACGCCATCCAGCGGGCCGAAGGGCTTGTGCCGCGCCTCGATGCGAGCCTCGTAGCCATCGTTCTTGAAGGTGGTGCCGGTCTCGCCGTCCTCGATTTCCTTGTGCTGGTACTCGGTGTAGGCGGCGTCCAGCTTCACCGAGCTGAAAGGACCGTCGAGGTCGCGGATTTCCGAGGCGAAGGCGTAGCGGTCCTGCTGCATCTTCAGGCGCACGTCGTCTTCGGCGGGCGAGCCGTAGTTGCTGTCGTAGCCGCTGTAGGACAGGCCGGCATAGCCGTGATCCCAGTGGTAGCTGCCGCCGATGGCGCCGCTGTCCTGGCGCCCGTCGCTGTTGTTCACGCGGTGCTTCGCGTCATCGCCATCGATCTGGCGTTGACGTGCCGAATGGGCGTAGCCGGGGATGCGCAGGTCATTGAACTCGCGGGAGCCGGCGTCCAGGTGCAGGGCGAAGTTGCCGTCGCCGGCTTCCAGCGCGCCGGCGGCGCTGCGGGTGGTGTCCGAGCCGCCGTAGCGCAGCTCGCCCTGGCCGTGGATGCCGTCCACCGGTTCGCTGGGGATGCGGTTGTCGAAGCTGTTGACCACGCCGCCGATGGCATTGCCGCCGTAGAGCAGGGCGGCTGGGCCGCGCACCACTTCGATGCGCTCGACCACGTTGGGGTCTTCCGGCACGGCGTGGTCGTAAGACAGCGACGAGGCGTCCAGCGCGCCCACGCCATTGCGCAGCAGGCGGATGCGGTCGCCGTCCATGCCGCGGATCACCGGGCGGCTGGCGCCGGGGCCGAACCAGGTGGAGGACACGCCCGGCGTGCCATTGAGGGTTTCACCCAGGCTGCCTTTCTGCCGCAGGGTCAGCTCGTCGCCCCGCAGGACGCTGCTGGGGGCGGCTGGGGAGGCATCACCCAGCGGGTTGGCGGTGATCACCTGGGGCTCCAGTTCGGTGGGGGCGGCATCGGCCAGCGAGGGGGCGCCGGCGCACAGGGCGAGGCCCAACGGTGCTAGACGCCAGCGCGGACGGGGAAGGGATGGGGGCATGACGAACTCCTGGTTTTTCTTCTGGCAAAGCGAACCCCTCCCTCGTGGTCAGGGATGCGCCAGGCGGCGGAGGAGGGGAAATGGGAATGCGTTATTTGTTATAACATAACATATCTGTCGGTTAGCAAGATTTTCCGGCTTAGATGCTTTAGTGCTTGCGAGCCCCTGGAGTTGCGCCCGGTTGCACCTGTGCGCTGGGCAGGCCCGGTCGAATCCCGTACCATGCTCAAAATTTGATCAGTCCAGCGCCATGTTCGATACCCGCCTCGCCACGCTGTCCGACCAGACCGACCAGCACGCCCATGGCCATCACCAGTTGGTGTTGGCCCTGAGCGGCCGCGCGGAATTCGAGATCGGCGGCGCCGGTGGCGAGGTCTGCCGGATGCGCGCCTGCCTGGTGCCGGGGGATGTCGCTCACGAGTTCGCCGGGCTCGGCGACAACCGCATGCTGATCCTCGATCTGAACGAGGCCGGCACCGGCGAGCAGGATCGCGAGCTGCTGGCGCGTTTGTTCGAGGTGCCGCGCTACCCGACCCTGGATGCGGACTTCCAGCACCTGCTCAGCTACGCCGGCGCGGAGATCGCCCGCTACGGCGATGACCCATTGCTCGCCCGTGCCCTGGGCGGCGTGCTGCTGCGCGCGCTGCACCTGCGCCTGTTCGGCGAAGACCGTGCGCCGCGCAGCGGGCCGCTGGACCTGGAGCGGCTGGACGGCTATATCGGCGATCACCTGTCCCGGCGCATCACCGTGGCTGAACTGGCCCAGGTCGCCTGCCTGAGCCCCAGTCACTTCCATGCGCAGTTCAAGGATCGCGTCGGCCTCACGCCGCACCAGTACCTGCTGCGCCAGCGGCTCGACCGCGCCGCGCGCCTGCTGCGGGAAACCGACCTGCCGTTGGTCGGCGTGGCCGGCGAATGCGGCTTCTCCAGCCAGAGCGCGCTGACCACCGCGATGCGCCGATACCTCGGCTTGACCCCAGGCAGCCTGCGCCGCTGCTGAATCCGCTAGCCTGCGCGTCCTGGATTGCTGATCGAACGGTCAGCTGCCGACCTTTGGGTGCTGGAGTCTTTTGCAAGAACTCCAGAGCTTTCAGCAAGAAATTCGTTGGGTGCAACCCATAGAGTCCGCCCACCGCGTTGCTGGTGCTCCAAGGTGCAACCCGGTCAAGCCAAGAACAACAGCCAGCTCGATACGCGGGAGGGGCAGCATGCCCATCACCGGTTTTGTCTTTGCCTGTAGCGCGCCTGCACCTGGCTGCGCCACTCCCTCCACGGCCCGGCCCGCAGCGCCCGCCCGTGGTCCTGCGCCGTCCGCCCTCGGACCAGCGGCGCCATTCGCTCCGATGCTTTCTGTACAATCCGCGCCCTCGCGCACCGGCTACCCCCTGCCGCACCTCCATGCGCGCGTGAACCCAGTTTCGAATCGCTCCGGCAAGCAGTGCTGCCCGTCCACGGGACGGCGCGCCAGGTATTGCCGCAGTGTTGGCGCCCGTTCCGGCGCCTGATGGATCACCGGGCCCAGCCCGGGAAACGGCCCGCACCTCGCTTACCGGCGAAGGCGGGACGGAGGTCGCCGTGGTGAGACGGTGGCTGCAGGAAGACGCCAGCAAGGACGAGGGCGTGCCTGCGTCGGGATGCGTAGCGGTTCGGTGCCGGTTTGGTGCCACGCGCAACCCGGTTTGCCTGTGAGCAAGCGCTAACCGGTCGGCGTCAACCACGCCGGCTGCCAGTCAAGGGGCCGCGATACCCCGCGGTCCCGGATAAAAACAAGCTGTAGGGGAGTCCCCATGAGCGTCAACACGCCAACACTGATCACCTTCGTGATCTACATCGCGGCCATGGTTCTGATCGGCCTGGCTGCCTATCGTTCGACCAACAACTTCTCCGACTACATCCTCGGTGGCCGCAGCCTCGGCAGCTTCGTCACCGCGCTGTCGGCCGGTGCCTCGGACATGAGCGGCTGGCTGCTGATGGGGCTGCCGGGTGCCATCTACCTGTCGGGCATCTCGGAAAGCTGGATCGCCATTGGCCTGATCTGCGGCGCCTACCTGAACTGGCTGTTCGTCGCCGGTCGCCTGCGTGTGCACACCGAGCACAACGGCAACGCCCTGACGCTGCCGGACTATTTCAGCACCCGCTTCGAGGACAACAGCCGCATCCTGCGCGTCATCTCCGCGCTGGTGATCCTGGTGTTCTTCACCATCTACTGCGCCTCCGGCATCGTCGCCGGCGCCCGCCTGTTCGAAAGCACCTTCGGCATGTCCTACGAGACCGCCCTGTGGGCCGGTGCCGCCGCGACCATCGCCTACACCTTCGTCGGTGGCTTCCTGGCGGTGAGCTGGACCGACACCGTGCAGGCTTCGCTGATGATCTTCGCGCTGATCCTCACGCCGATCTTCGTGCTGCTCGCCACCGGCGGTATCGACCCGGCCTTCGCCGCCATCGAGCTGAAGGACGCCGCCAACTTCGACATGTTCAAGGGCGCTTCCTTCGTCGGCGTACTGTCGCTGATGGCCTGGGGCCTGGGCTACTTCGGCCAGCCGCACATCCTGGCGCGTTTCATGGCCGCTGATTCGGTGAAGTCGATCCCGGCTGCCCGCCGCATCTCCATGGCCTGGATGATCCTCTGCCTGGGCGGCGCCGTGGCCGTCGGCTTCTTCGGCATCGCCTACTTCCAGGCGCACCCGGAGCAGGCTGGCGCCGTGGGCGAGAACCACGAGCGCATCTTCATCGAGCTGGCGAAGATCCTCTTCAACCCGTGGATCGCCGGCATCCTGCTGTCCGCCATCCTCGCCGCGGTGATGAGCACCCTGAGCTGCCAGCTGCTGGTGTGCTCCTCGGCGCTGACCGAAGACTTCTACAAGGCCTTCCTGCGTAAGAACGCCAGCCAGCTGGAGCTGGTGTGGGTCGGTCGTGCCATGGTGCTGCTGGTGGCGCTGGTGTCCATCGCCCTGGCCGCCAACCCGGAAAACCGCGTCCTGGGCCTGGTGTCCTACGCCTGGGCCGGCTTCGGCGCCGCCTTCGGTCCGCTGGTGCTGTTCTCCGTGCTGTGGAAGGGCATGACCCGCAACGGCGCGCTGGCCGGCATCATCGTCGGTGCGGTCACCGTGATCGTCTGGAAGCAGTTCGGCTGGCTCGGCCTGTACGAGATCATCCCGGGCTTCATCCTCTCCAGCGTTTCCATCGTGGTCTTCAGCCTGCTCGGCTCCGCGCCGTCCAAGGCGATGATCCAGCGCTTCGAGGAAGCTGAGGCGGAATACGCCGAAGCCACTCAGTCGACCGGCACTGCCGTGACCAGCCGCTGAGACTTCGCTGAATGAAAAAGGCCGCGCTCCGTGAGGGGCGCGGCCTTTTTCGTTGGGGTGTCCGGTGATGTGCTTCGCGCTGACCGGATGCGCTCTTGTAGGATGGGTGGAGCTCCCTGGAGCGTTGGAGTGTCAGCTGGATGCGTGCCCGCCGCTCATCGCCGCCGCAAAGCGCCAGCAGGCGAACAGGCACAGCAGCAGGCCGACCACCGCCAGCGCGCCGCCGACGTAGCCGATCCACTCCAGCCCCATGCCTACCGCCACGCGGCTGCCCAGCAACGCGCCGCCGCCGATGCCGACGTTGTACAGGCCGGAGAACATCGCCATGGCCACGTCGGTGGCGTCATGGGCCAGTTGCAGCACCTTGGCCTGCAGCGCCAGGCCGAAGCAGAGGATCGCCGCGCCCCAGAACAGGCTCAGCCCCAGCAATGCCGTGGGCGAATGGGCCAGCGGCATCAGCAGCAGGAGCGAGCCGCCGAGCACGGCGATGGCCAGGCACGGGAAGGCGCGGGGGAAACGCTCGCTGTAGCGGCTGAAGAGGATCGAGCCGAACATCCCGGCGCCGCCGAACAGCAGCAGGAGCAGGGTGGTCTTGTGGCTGTCCAGTGCGGCGACCTCGCGGGCGAACGGCTCGATGTAGCTGTAGGCGGTGAACTGCGCAGTGATCACCAGCACGGTGAGTACGTACATCGACACCAGCGCCGGGCGGCGCAACAGCAGCGGCAGGCTGCGCAGCGAGCCGGAGTTCTGGCTCGGCAGCAGCGGCAGCGCGCGGGCCAGCCAGAGCACCACGACCACCGACACGCCGGCAATCGCCAGGAAGGTGGTGCGCCAGCCCATCGCTTCGCCCAGCACGCGGCCCAGCGGGATGCCCAGCACCATCGCCAGGATGGTCCCGGTGGCCAGCAGGCCGAGGGCTTTCGCCTGTTGGCCCGGCGGCGCCACACGCACCGCGAGCGACGCGGTGATCGACCAGAACACCGCGTGGGCGAAGGCGATGCCGAAGCGGCTGATCATCAGCACCGTGAAGTTCCAGGCGAAGCCCGAGAGCACGTGGCTGACGATGAACAGGCAGAAGATCACCACCAGCAGGCGCCGGCGTTCCATGTTGCGGGTCAGCTGCATCAGCGGCAGCGAGGCCAGCGACACGACCCAGGCGTAGAGCGTGAGCATCAGCCCGGTCTGTTCGGGCCGCATGTCGAAGCTCGCGCCGATGTCGCTGAGCAGGCCCACCGGGACGAACTCGGTGGTGTTGAAGATGAAGGCGGCGATGGCCAGGGCAATGACGTTCAGCCAACTGCCGGAGCGGGTTTCTTGCACGGTGGTCATGGGAATCCTGAGGTGAAGTGGGGCTCAGGCCGTGCCTGCGGATCACGCGAAAGGCGTGTCCCTGGCAAAGAAGAATTGTTGTTGCGGCGGGCCTGATTCTACCCACGGGTTGCCCATCGCGCACGGCGAATGCCGCCCTGCGCGGGCGCAGCGGCAGGCTCAGGCAGCGTTGTCGATCAGCGGGTCGGCGGCTTGCGCGGCTTCCTCGGCCAGCCAGTCGAGGAACGCGCGGACCGGCGGGTGACGCTCGCGGCCCGGTACGCAGAGCGCGGTGTATCGGGCGCCGGGCACGTTGATGTCGGGGCGGTAGGGCGCCAGCAGGCCTTTCTCCACGCTCTCGGACACCAATAGCGAGCTGGCCAGCACCAGTCCCTGCCCGGCGATCGCCGCCTGCAGGGCGTAGAACTCCTCGTCGTATTCGCGCTGCACTGCCTGGGCCAGCAGGCATTGCTCGCCGGCCACCTGGCACCAGGCCTTCCAGCCGCGCTCGTAGAGCTCGGAGTTGTGCCAGCGCACGCTGATCATCTCCGGTACTTCCACGTCGGCGGTGGCCACCAGTGCCGGCGCGCCATAGACGGCGAAGCGCTCCGCCAGCAGGAACTGGCTGTGCATGCGCGGGTAGTCGCCGAAGCCGTAGCGGATCGCCAGGTCGACGCTGGCGTCCTGCTGCAGGTCGAGCAGTTCGCACTGGCTGTCCAGGCGCAGGCGGATGTGCGGGTAGCGCGCGTAGAAGCGCCCCAGGCGCGGCACCAGCCACAGCGCGGCGAAGGCCGGGGTGGTGGAGATCGTCAGGCTGCTGGCGCTGCGCTGCGGGCGCAGGCTGTCCACCGATTGCGATACCTCCAGTAGCGCGCCATGCAGGCTGCGGAACAGCCGCTCACCGGCTTCGGTCAGGCGCACCTGGCGTGGCAGGCGCTCGAACAGCGGCAGGCCCAGCCATTCCTCCAGCGCGCGCACCTGGTGGGACACCGCCGTGGGCGTGACGGCGAGCTCCTGGGCGGCGGCCTTGAAGCTCAGCTGGCGCGCGGCGGATTCGAAGGTGCGCAGGGCGGGAAGCGGCAGGTTGGCGAACATGGTGCGCTCCATGGATGAGTTGAATTCATCTGGAAGGAAATCCCCTCAGTTGTCCGGCAATACGGCTGGAAATAGCTTAGGCGGCAACAGGAGGCCAATCGGGACTTCCGCAGTGTACACCTTCAGCAAGGATCGACAGATGAACAGGATTCTCGCCATTTACGCCAGCCCCCGCGCCGACCGCTCGCATTCCCGTCGCCTGGCCGAGGGCTTTCTTTCGGCGCTGCCGCAGGCGCAACTCACCCGCCGCGAGGTCGGCCGTGCCGATCTGCCCCACGTCAGCGAAGGCTTCATCGCCGCCGCCTTCCACCCGCAGCGAGAGCATCGCCCGGCCGAGTTGCAGGCCGAGCTGGCGCTGAGCGAGGAGCTGGTGAATGAACTGCTCGCCCACGACCTGCTGGTGATCTCCACGCCCATGTACAACTTCAGCGTGCCCAGCGGGCTGAAGGCCTGGGTCGACCAGATCGTCCGCATCGGCCGCACCTTCGACCTGCACCTGAAGGACGGCGAGGCGGAATACGAACCGCTGCTCAAGGGGCGCAAGGCGCTGATCGTCACCAGCCGCGGCGGCGCCGGCATGGGGCCGGGCGGCGAGCTGGAATGGATGAACCACGCCGATACCTGGCTGCGTGTGGCGCTGGGTTTCCTCGGCATAGAGGACGTGCAGGTGATCGCCGCGGAGGGCGAGGAGGGCAATCCCGAAGCCTTCCGCGCTTCCTATCAACAGGCCGAGCAGGCCCTGGCCGATCTCGCCGAGAGCGAGTGGGCGCGTGCGTGATGGCCTGGGCGATGCTGATGGTGGCGGCGGTGTTCGAGGTGATGTTCGCGGTGTCGATGAAGTACGCCGAGGGCTTCACCCGACCGCTGCCGACCGTGGTGACGGTGGTCGCGGTGATCGGCGGGATCTTCTTCCTCACCCTGGCGATGCGCCAGTTGCCGGTGAGCATCGCCTATCCGGTCTGGACGGCCATCGGCACGCTGGGGACGGTGTTCTTCGGCTTCGTCCTGCTGGGCGAGGCGCTGACCCTGACCAAGCTGGCGTCGGTCGCCCTGATCGTGGCGGGCGTGGCCGGGTTGCGGGCCTGATCGCCTGTGGCTGATGCTTGATGGTAAGGTGCCGCGCATTCTCCACGACGGCACCGAAGATGAACGACAAACCGAAGAACCCGCTGCATGGCGTGACCCTGGAAGCCATCCTCAACCAGCTGGTGGCGCAGTACGGCTGGGACGGGCTGGCCAAGCGCATCGACGTGCGCTGCTTCAAGAACGACCCGAGCATCAAGTCCAGCCTGACCTTCCTGCGCCGCACGCCGTGGGCGCGGGAGCAGGTCGAGGCGCTGTACGTGAAGAGCGCGCAGAAGAACTGATGGCGGGGCGTGTGTAGGAGCGGACTTCGTCCGCGATTGGCCCGCCTCGCGCCTGAAACCATCGCGGACGGAGTCCGCTCCTACGGTTCAGGGATGTATCGGCGCCTGGGCTGTCCCCTCACCCCAGCCCTCTCCCCGAGGAGAGGGCCGCCCGGCGCGGCGGATAGGAATGAAGCCAGGATCGTAGGGCGCATAACGCGCCAGCGTTATCCGCCGTCGTGGTATCGGCGGATAACCCGTTCCGGGTTATTCGCCCTACGTACTGAATGCAAACCGAGTCAGCCGGCTAGCGCAGCAATGCCAGAGCGCTCGGAACAGTCCCCTCTCCCTCCGGGAGAGGGCCAGGGTGAGGGGGCGAAGCCAATCGGTGCGGCACTCAGCGCCAACTCACCCGCAGATTATCCAGCCGCTCCTGGCAGCCGGTGCTGATCCCTGGCTCCAGGTAGCTGGTCAGCAGCGGCGCCATGCCCTTGAGCACCTGCACCGGTAGCGCCGAGGTGAACTTGAAGCCGTCCGACTCGCTGCCCGCCACGTAGGCGGTGAGCGTGCCGAAGTGGCGCGGGCCGATGTAGAAGACGAAGGTCGCCGTGCGGTTCATCGCCTTCGAACTCTTCACCCAGCCACTGCGGGTGACGCTCTCGATGCGGTTGTCGCCGGTGCCGGTCTTGCCGCCCATCACCAGTGCATTGCCATCAGCCAGCTTGAAGGTGCCGGACAGACGCCGCGCAGTGCCCGCATCCACCACCTGGGATAGCGCCGTGCGCAGGGCCTGGGCCACTTCCGAGCGCATCACCTGGCGGCCATTGCCGGATTCCGGGCCGAGGGTGACTTCATAGGGCGTGGCGGCGGCGAAGTGCAGGCTGTCGATGCGCAGGGTCGGCAGGCGCACGCCATCGTTGAGGATGATCCCCATCAGCTCCGCCAGCGCCGCCGGGCGGTCGCCCGAGCTGCCCAGCGCGGTGGCCAGCGATGGCACCAGGTGGTCGAACGGGTAGCCCAGGCGCTTCCACTGTTCATGCAGGTCGAGGAAGGCTTCCACCTCCAGCATGATGCGGATGCGCTTGTCGCGGGCGTACTTGTGCCGCGACTTGAACAGCCAGCCATAGACTTCCTTGCGCTCGGCGCTGCTGGCGGCCACGGCGTCGGCGAAGGTCGCTGCCGGCTGGCGTTGCAGGTAGCCCAGCAGCCAGAGTTCCAGCGGGTGCACGCGGGCCACGTAGCCCTGGTCGTTGAGGTTGAAGGCGCCCGGCCCGTAGCGGGTGTAGAGGTCCTCGATGCGCTTGTCGGTGAGCTTGTCGCCGGCGTACTTGCCCTGCTTCAGGCGATCCTGCAGGAAGGCGGCGAAGGTTGGGACATCCGCCTGCGGCTGCAGGTAGCGGTGGATCGCCGCCAGCCGCACCGGCCAGGCGCGCAGGCCGTCGAGGAAGGTGCTCAGGCGCGCGTCGTTGTCCTTGCCCTTGTACTTCTGCCAGAAGCGCAGCAGGTAGACCTGGCTTTCCTTGTCGACGAAGCGGTCGAGGTAGTCCTGCCGGCGCGGGTCCTTGTCGTCGGCGAGCACGGCGACCTTGCTGCCCTCGTTGGCGTAGATGTCGTGACGCACCAGGTCGCGCAGCAGGCGCACGAAGGGCAGGTTGATCGACTCGCGCAGGGCGTCCTGCAGGGTCGGGATGCGGCCGTTGTCTTCCTTGCGGAAGTTGCTGAAGGTGTGGATGCCGCCGCCGGTGAAGAAGCTCTCGTAGGGGCTGGCGGAATACTTGCGCTGCAGCGCGGCGGCGAGCATGTCCGGCAGGTCGCGGTCCTTGGCGGTGATCAGGTAGTCGATGGACCAGCGGGTAAGGAAATCCAGCGGCTCCACCGGCACCTTCTTCAGCTCCGCCACGCTCATCGGAGCGTACAGCTGGTGCAGGTCGGCGATGGTTTCCAGGTAGGTGGAAAGCACGCGCAGCTTGGCGGTGGAGCCCAGTTCCAGCTTGCTGCCTTCGTTGATGTCAAAGGGTTGCTCGGTGCTGTCGGTCTGCACGCGCACGCGGTTGCCGCTGGGAGTGCGCTCGAAGAGGGTGAAGCTGTAGCGCACGTCTTTGGTCTTGTCCTTGGACAGCAGGTGCTCGCCGAACAGGCCGATCTGCTCGGCGAACTCCGGGTCGGACAGATGCCGCAGGTAACCGGTGACCTGCTCCTGCAACTCATGCTGCAGGGTGGTGGTGAAGCTCATGTCGAAGCGGTCGAGGTCATACAGCGGCACATCGAGCATGCCGGCCAGGCGGGTGCGGGCCAGACCGATGCCCTTGTTGTTCTCCAGCGGGGTGAAACTCGGCTCGCTGCGCGGATCGCGGAACGTAAGCTTCTGCTTGAGTGCGGCGTCGCGCAGTTCGGGGACGATCACGTTGTTCTGCGCCAGCAGGCGCAGGTAGCTGTCGGTCAGCACGGCGAGCTGTTCTCGGCCGCGCGCCAGGTACCAGGACGGCCGGCGGTGGGCGATCATCAGCGACACCACCTGGCGCAGCGCCTTGCCCTGGGCGGCCAGTTCGGCGCCGGAGCCGGGCGGGGCGTTGAGCAGCTTGTTGACCTGCTGGTAGTCGGCCCCGTACCAGATCCACAGCCCGTCCGGCAGGCCACTGACTTCGCCGTAACCGGGCTGCGCCGAAAGCGGCACGGAGTTCAGGTAGGTGAGGGCGACGTTGCGCCGCGCGGCCATATTCTCCGCGCCGTTCTGGTAGGTGCGCACGCTGGCCGAGGCCATCTGCCGCAGCTTGTCGGTGATGGAGTTGGTGCGGCCATCCTCGGAGTGGCGGTACTTCTCGATCTGCGTGGCGAGGGTGCTGCCGCCGGGTGCGTGATTGCCCAGGCCGACCAGCTTGCCCACCTGCGCCACCGAGGCCTGGGTGAAGCGGCTCCAGTCGATGGCCGGGTTCAGGTAGGGACGGTCGGGGTCCAGCAGGTCGCGGTTCTCGATGTACAGCAGGCTGTTGACGATGGCCGGCGAGATGCTCTCGAAGTTGGCGTAGAGCCGCTGCGGGTAGCGGAAGTTGTAGATCGGCAGGCCGCGGCAGTCGGCGATGTCGACGCCGGCCTGGGCCTTCTCCGGGTAGGGCGGGAACATGCCGTGGCTGGTGTACTGCATCAGCGGATCGGAGAAGCGCGCCTGGCTCAGGGTGACGAAATTGCGTTCGTGCAAGCGGCCGAGGAAGCTCGGCAGCTGCTGGTAACCCAGGCGCCGGTCGAAGGGGCCGCCCTGGGGATAGACCACGTCGCCGGTGCCGCCCTGTTCCAGGCTCCAGGTCAGCCCGGTGGCGTAGCGTGCCAGCTCGCGCGCCTGCAGCTTGGAGGTGCGCGCTTCATAGAGCAGCGCCGCGCCCATGGCGGCCAGCAACGGCAGGAGAAACAGGAAGAGGATGAGGAAACGGTGGTGATGCACTTTCTGTGGGGAAAGGCCGGGCCCCAGACTTCCCGGTTGACCTGCCACTTGCGTACCGGAATGCTTCGAGTTGCCCATCTTCACGCCCCGCCCTTGCTTGTACGACAGCCCAGGTAGCGGACTCCGCCCACGTGATGGCCGGCGCCATCCTGGCGCCGCGAAACCCGCTTCCCCCGCGGCTTTCCTAACTTCCAGCGTAGTCGGCGGCAAAAAAACTGCGCACCGGCTGGCACCGTTCATGGCCGTGCGGATTGATTTGCCGACGGCCAGCAGGTGCAATGTACTGACTTCGACAGGAACCCTTGCCCATGCGTTCGCCTTTTCTGCCTTGCAGCCTGCCCCGTGTTCTGCCTCTGGCAGCGCTGCTGCTGGCGTCCTTGAGCGCCCAGGCGGCGCCCATGCCGTTCTACCGCTGGCAGAGCAAGCTCGATGGCGCCTACACCTGCCAGCAGACGTCGCCGGGCAGTGGCTGGCAGAAGATCGGCGGGCCGTTCCGTGACGCCGGCTGCCGTGAAGCGCTGCCGCAGACGCCGCCACCCAAGGGGTTGGCGGTGCCCAAGGTGTTGAAGCCTTTGTAGGAGCGCGCCATGCGCGCGATCGCACGGAGCAGACCATGACCGATCACGACGCCCGAATCCGCCAGAGCTGGCAGATCAACGCCGATGCCTGGACCCGTGCGGTGCGCGAGCAGCGTATCGAAAGCCGGCGGCTGGTCACTGACGCGGCGATCCTCGGCGCCATCGCCGATGGCCCGGCGCGGCGCGTGCTCGATATCGGCTGCGGCGAAGGCTGGTTGTGTCGCGCGCTGGCGCAGCGGCGCAGCGAGTGCGTCGGCGTGGATGCCTCGGCGCCGCTGATCGATTCGGCGCAGGCTGCAGGCGAGGGGCGCTTCGAGGTGATGGATTACGTGGCGCTGATCGAGTCCGGCAGCAGCCTGGGCCAGTTCGACGTGCTGGTCTGCAACTTCGCGCTACTCGATGAGTCCATCGCGCCGTTGCTCGGCGCATTGCGTGAGCGGCTCAACGCCGGCGGGCGGCTGCTGATCCAGACCGTTCACCCCTGGACCGCCTGCGGCGACGAGCCCTATGCCGATGGCTGGCGGCTGGAAACCTTCGCCGCATTCGGTGGCGAGTTCCGCTCACCGATGCCCTGGTTCTTCCGCACCCTGGAGTCCTGGCTGGCGCTGCTGGCCGCCAGCGGCTGGCGTTTGCGGCAGCTGCGCGAACCGCGCCATCCGGGCACCGGCCAGGCCTGCTCGCTGTTGCTGGAACTGCAGCCGCTGGCGGGCTGAACCGCTCTAAAACGGCCCTGGCCGGGCACGTGGATGTGGCGATACGCCGCTATTCCTTTGGTCACATTGCACCTTGGTGGTGCAGACGTTTCCTACACACTTGTGTAACACTCGCCCGCGACCTCAGCCGTGGTCCTCCCGCAATGCCCACGTCCGCTTCACAAGAGCGGGCAGCCTCTTCCGGTGTGCCGTCCTGGAACTGCCAGACACTTCTCTCTCCGTGCCTCCCGGCGCGGTGGCGAAGCCTTTCCGGTGGTTCCGCACCCTGACTGCACTCAGAGTCCGCAGCTGATTACTCCCAAGAACAAAATGAGGTTGCATCACCATGTCGTCCCACGATCTCCAAAGGGATCTCAACGAGCGGCACATCCGTCTCATGGCCCTGGGCGCCTGCATCGGCGTCGGCCTGTTCCTTGGCTCCGCCAAGGCCATCCAGATGGCCGGCCCGGCCATCATGCTCTCCTACATCATCGGCGGTCTCGCCATTCTCGTGATCATGCGCGCCCTCGGCGAGATGGCCGTGCACAATCCGGTGGCCGGCTCCTTCGCCCGCTACGCGCAGGACTACCTCGGCCCGCTGGCCGGCTACCTGACCGGCTGGAACTACTGGTTCCTCTGGCTGGTGACCTGCGTCGCGGAAATCACCGCGGTGGCCATCTACATGGGCATCTGGTTCCCTGACGTGCCACGCTGGATCTGGGCGCTGGCCGCGCTGGCGAGCATGGGCACCATCAACCTCATCGCCGTGCGCGCCTTCGGTGAATTCGAGTTCTGGTTCGCGCTGATCAAGATCGTCACCATCGTCGCCATGATCCTGGCCGGCGCCGGCATGATCTTCTTCGGCCTGGGCAACGGTGGCATTGCCACCGGCATCTCCAACCTGTGGAGCAACGGCGGCTTCATGCCCCACGGCATCACCGGCGTGCTGATGTCGCTGCAGATGGTGATGTTCGCCTACCTGGGCGTGGAGATGATCGGCCTCACCGCCGGTGAAGCGAAGAACCCGCAGAAGACCATCCCCGGTGCGATCAACTCGGTGTTCTGGCGCATCCTGCTGTTCTACGTGGGCGCGCTGTTCGTGATCATGTCGATCTACCCCTGGAACGAGATCGGCACCCAGGGCAGCCCCTTCGTGATGACCTTCGAGCGGATGGGCATCAAGACCGCCGCCGGCATCATCAACTTCGTGGTGATCACCGCCGCGCTGTCGTCCTGCAACGGTGGCATCTTCAGCACCGGCCGCATGCTCTACAGCCTCGCCCAGCATGGCCAGGCCCCTGCCGTGTTCGCCAAGACCTCGAAGGGCGGCGTGCCGCGCAATGCGCTGCTGCTGTCGATCTTCGCGCTGCTGCTGGGCGTGCTGCTGAACTATCTGGTACCCGAGAAGGTGTTCACCTGGGTGACCTCCATCGCCACCTTCGGTGCGATCTGGACCTGGGCGATGATCCTGCTGGCGCAGCTGAAGTTCCGCCGCGGCCTCTCCGCCGCCGAAGCCGGCAAGCTGCAGTTCAGGATGTGGCTGTACCCGCTCAGCTCCTACCTCGCCATGGCCTTCCTGGTGCTGGTGGTGGTGCTCATGGCCTTCTTCGAGGACACCCGCATCGCGCTGTACATCGGCCCGGCGTTCCTGGTGCTGCTGACGGTGCTGTACTACGCGCTGAACCTTGCTCCTAAAAATCTGGCTCCGAAAGAGCAGGGCAGCGTCGCCAGCCGTGCCTGATGCGCGGTTGAGCGAATGAAAGAAGGGCCTCTGCGGAGGCCCTTTTTTTTCGTGCCGAATCAGGTGCTGGGCAGGCTGCCGGCCATGCGGGTCAGGCTGCGGTCGAACTCGGTGATCTCCAGTTGCAGGCCGACGGGGCGTTTTTCGATGAGCGCGGCGAGGGTCTGCTCGGCGGTGGCGAACAGCGTGTCGACGATGCGCTGGCGCAACTCCTCCGGGCGGCCGGGGGCGATGCGGACCTGGATATTGATGAAGGCTTCTTTCTTAGTGTTCGCGCCCACCTGGTATTCCCCGATGGAGCGGGCGAAGGTGCGCAGGCCGTTGACGGGGAACACACCGAGACTCTGCGCGGCTTCGTGGAGTTTCTGTGGAAGGCCGAGTGGCGTGAGGTCGTCGGTGAGGTTGGCGGTGTAGTCGATGGCGATGTGGGGCATGGGGAATATCCGGCATCCGTGATGCTGGTCATCCTAGGGAGATGAGCTTACGGCGGATATGCGGGTGACTACGTATCCGATGGTGCTGATCTGTAGAAACGCCCGCGCGCGATTGGCGTTTTCATCCAAATCGAACTTACGGGTGAAGTACCAACGTAGGATGGGTGGAGCTTGCGATACCCATGCTGCTTCGGTGCGCGGTAAGCGATGGGTATCGCTGCGCTCCACACCATCCTACAAAGCAGTTTTCCTGCATCCGCCGCAGAGGGCGGCAAGATCGTAGGGCGGAAAACGCGCCAGCGTTATCCGCCGTCATGGTATCGGCGGATAACCCGTTCCGGGTTATGCGCCCTGCGTGCTGGAACCTCAGGCCGCCAGCAACGGCGGCATCGGGCAATCCAGGATATCCGCCACCGCGCGCATCAGTTCCGCCTCGCCGGTGCTGATGCGCCCGTCGTGTTCGATGCAGCGCGCCAGCGCCTTGAGCAGTTGCGGCTTCTGCAGCGGCCTGAGTTGCTCCAGTTTCTTCAGGGCGCCTTCCAGGTCGCGCAGGCTGCCTTCCGCCGGCATGGGACGAGGCGGGAAGGGTAGACCGTTCCAGGCATCGGAGAATGCCTGTGCGGTTTCCGCATCGCTGGTTTCACCGACGCGGGCGAGGAAGGCCAGCAGCGTCGCGGACTCTTCGGCAAGCTCCGCCAGCGCCACATTGCCGATCTTCCCGCTGCCCGGTCGCAGGTTGCGTTCGACGATGCGCAGCAGGGTCCACTCCAGCAGTTTCACCTTGCCGTCCAGCTTGATCAGCAGCGCCATGTTCTCGCGCAGGGCGAGGAAGGCCTTGGCGTCCAGCTGCTTGAGTGCCGGCATCGCCAGGTCCAGCAAGGGCAGGCGCTGGCCGGGGTCGAGCCGCAGCAACGACTCTTCCAGCAGGTCCAGTTGCAGCGCCAGGCTCAGGTTCAGGCGCTGCTTGATTGCTTCCAGTTGGCGCGCACGCAGGCCGGGTTCGTTGTCCAGCAGCAGGCCGTAGATCAGTGCCTCGGCACCTTCGCTGTCATGGGCGGCGCGCTGCAGGCGCTCATCCAGGCGTTGCAGGGTACTGCGCGCTTCCAGCAGGTGCGCGGCAGTCGGCGCGCCCACGGCAGCCACGGCCATTTCCACGGCGCTGGGCTGGTAAGGCTGGCCGGTGACGGCGGCAGTCCAGGCCTCCTGGTTCATCAGCGCCACGTCCAGGCGCGGCTCGAATTTCGGGTAGCGGCCATCCCAGCCGGGATCGACGCGGCGGATGCGATCCTTCAGCGGTGGGTGGGTGTCGAACCAGCTGCTGCCCACGCCGTCGCCGAAGTACATATGGCTGAACTCGGCCGCGCGTGGCGCACTGAGCAGGGCGCCCAGCGGGTTGCCGCCGATCTTCTTGAGCGCGCCGGCGATGGTCGAGGGATCGCGGGTGAACTGCACCGCCGAGGCGTCGGCCAGGTACTCGCGCTGGCGGCTTACCGACGCCTTGATCAGCTGGCCGAAGAAGGTGCCGACATAGCCCAGCACATAGAGCACCACGCCAGCGCCGATCACCAGCAACACCACGCTGCCGCCGCCGTTCTTGTCGTTGCTGCTGCTCCGGCTGCTGACCCGGATGCCGGTACTGGTTTCGCTCCAGCCGCGCAGCAGCATCCCGCCGATCAGGCCGAGCAGGAGCATGCCGTGGAGCAGGGCGGTCAGCCGGGTGTTGAGCAGCATGTCGCCGTGGTGGATATGGCTGAATTCGTGGGCGATCACGCCCTGCAGTTCGTTGCGGTCGAGCTGCTCGATGGCGCCACGGGTGATGCCGATCACCGCGTCGCGTGGCGTCAGCCCGGCGGCGAAGGCGTTGATCGAGCCATCTTCCAGCACGTACACCGGCGGCACTGGCGAGCCAGAGGCGAGTGCCATTTCCTCGACGACGTTGAGCAGACGGCGTTCATCGGCGTTGCCGGCGCTGAGGTTGAGCAGGCGACCGCCGAGACTCTCGGCCACCACCTTGCCGCCTGCGCTCAACTGCACCTGCTTGTACAGCGCGCCGAGCACGACCACGCCGATGATCACGGCGGCCACCGACAGGTACAGCTCCGGGTCGGGCAGGGAGGCGCGGGAGGTCAGGTGCAGCGCCGGCTCACCCAGGTGACGCCAGAGCCAGCCCAGGGCGAAGCTGGTGATGGTGACCAGGCAGACCACCGCGACGGTCAGCAGCAGGACAAGGCGCCCGGTCTGCTTGCGGGCGCGGTCCTGGTGTTCGAAGAAGTTCATCGCGCGTCCTGCGCCAGGGTTTTAGAAGGCGACTTTCGGCGCGGCCTGGATGGCCTTGCTGTCCTCGAACTCCAGCAGGCTGGCGTCCTTGCTGTGGCCGTAGGTGGTGGCCAGGAAGTTGGCGGGGAACGACTGGCGGTAGGTGTTGTACTCCATCACCGCATCGTTGTAGGCCTGGCGGGCGAAGGCGACCTTGTTCTCGGTGCTCGACAGCTCCTCGCTGACCTGCTGCAGGTTCTGCGAGGCCTTGAGGTCCGGGTAGGCTTCCAGGGTCACGTTCAGGCGACCCATGGCACCGCCCAGGGCGTTCTCGGCGGCGGCCAGTTGCGCCATGCGGCCGGCGTCGCCGGGTTGTTCGGAAGCGGCTTTCAGACCGGCCACCGCCGCGTTACGGGCGGCAATCACCGCTTCCAGGGTCTCGCGTTCGTGCTTGAGGTAGGCCTTGGCGGTTTCCACCAGATTGGGGATCAGGTCGTAGCGGCGCTTGAGCTGCACCTCGATCTGCGCGAAGGCGTTCTGGTAGCGGTTGCGCAGCGCCACCAGGCGGTTGAACACGCTGATCAGCAGGAAGATGGCGCCAGCGATGATGGCGAGGGTGATGATCGAGGAAACGCTCATGGGATGTCCTTATCGGCAGGCGATCGAGCGTCGATCATAGCGGAAAGCCAGCAAAGCGGGCCTTATCCTTTTCCCGATACTTTGGGCTGATCGTGCTTTTGTTCTGAGCGAGCACGGCCTGCCTGGTGCCCCTGTAGGTGCGCGCCATGCGCGCGATCGCGGGCATGGCCCGCTCCTACAGGAGAGTCACCTGTCTCAGCAAATCAGCGATTCAGGTACTCGGCGGTGGACACCACCTCGGCGTAGGCGAAAGCCAGGGACGCCATGTAGGACGCGTGTACCTGGGCTGCCGGAACCTTCACGCCATTGAACTCCAGGTCCAGGGTGGCGCAGGCGTCGTGCAGCACGGTCACCGGGTAGCCGAAGTCGGCGGCGGCGCGCACTGCGCCATCCACGCACATGTGGCTCATGTGGCCGACCACCACCAGCGATTCCACGCCGTGCTGGTCGAGGATGGCCTTCAGGTCGGTGTCGCGGAACGAGTTGACGAAGTGCTTGAGCACCACCGGCTCGCCGGGCAGATTGGCGGCCTTTGCGTGGATCTTCGCACCGTCGCTGCCGGGGGTGAAGAACGGAGCATCGGCGCTTTCGAATTCGTGGCGCACGTGCACCACCAGATCACCGCGCTCGCGGAAGGCGGCCAGTACCTTGGCAGCCTGGTCGGCGGCGGCTTCGATGCCGACCAGTGGCCACTTGCCGGAAGGGAAGTAGTCGTTCTGGATATCCACTAGGATGAGCGCTTGCTTGGCCATTTCCGAAGTCCTTCTTGAACGTTGAGTGGTGAGGAAGTGGGACCAGTATGGTTCGCCGCGCGCCGCGCGGGGATCAGGCGGAACGACAATAACCGGGGGAAAACTGACAATGGTTGCGGAACGGAGCGTCGTCGAGATCGGGTTGCTGCTCTATCCCGGTGTGCAGACGGCGGCGCTGCATGGGCTCACCGACCTGTTTGCGGTGGCCGAGCGCATCGCCGGCGAAGAAGCCGCGCAGCAGCTGCCGGCACTGCGCGTCAGCCATTGGTCCGGTGAGGACGGCGGTGAGCCGCGGCGTGTGTTCGACACGCATCCAGGCGCCGACAGTCGCTTGGTCGCCGTGCTGGTGCCGCCCTCGTTGTTCGGGCTGCCCGACGCCGCGCCACTGCGCAATCTCACCGACTGGCTCGCCGCGCGCCACGGCGAGGGCGCTATCGTCGGCTCGGTGTGCATCGGCGGCCTGCTGGTGGCCGAGGCCGGGCTGCTCGACGGCCGCAGCGCCACCGCCCACTGGAGCGGCGCCGAGGCTTTCGGCAAACGCTTCCCGCGTGTGCGGCTGGAAGCACACAAGCCGATGGTGGACGACGGCGACCTGATCACCTCCGCCGGGCTGATGGCCTGGTCGGACCTGGGCCTGCGCATCGTCGATCGCCTGCTCGGCCCGAGCATCGCCAACCGCACCGCGCGCTTCCTGGTGGTCGAACACAGCGACAGCGCTCAGCGATGCGGCAGCAATTTCGCGCCGCTGCTGGGGCATGGCGATGCCGCGATCCTCAAGGTGCAGCACTGGCTGCAGGGCAATGGCGCGGTGGACGTCAGCCTCGCCGCCATGGCCGCCCAGGCAGGGCTGGAGGAGCGCACCTTCCTGCGGCGCTTTCGCGCCGCCACCGGGCTCAAGCCCACCGAGTACTGCCAGCACCTGCGGGTGGGCAAGGCGCGTGAGCTGCTGGAGTTCACCAACGGCACGGTGGACCACATCGCCTATACGGTCGGCTACCTCGATCCGGGCTCGTTCCGTAGCACCTTCCGCAAGATCACCGGGATGGCGCCGAGCGACTACCGCAAGCGCTTCGGCGCCAGGCCAGCCGAGGTCCTGCTCAGGGACTGACCGATGGGTTGTCCGCCGCCTGCTGCAGCATCTGCGTGAGCAGCGGTGCATATTCCGCGTCGGTCATGGCCGGGTGCACCTGCAGGTGCATCAGGTCGGTCCACTGCAGCATCCAGCGCTGCACATCGAGCGGGTTCTCGGCCTCCGCCAGGCCGAAACCGAGCATGTGGCCCATGGCGTGCCAGCGGCCGACCAGCTTCACGCCGGGCGGCGGCAGGCCGCCGGTCTTGAGGAACCGTTGAATGATCCTGTCGCGGTTCTCGATGGGGATGGTCCAGTTCACCAGATAGAGCATGTCGCACCTCCGGCCCGGCTCCGGGCTTCGATGGACGCGGACCCGAACCGGCGACGCCGCCAGAGCCGCGCCGGTGTATCCCAGGCGTGACAGCCTCCGGCTGGGAGCGGCGTTCTCCCGACAGGCATAGCAGCACCCAGCTAAGCGGGAGAGGCCGCTGATCGGCAACGGGCTGGGCAGTCGATCGGCGGTCGGAGTCTGTGCCTGAGAACACCGTCCCACAACCGCCAGACTCGCGCTAATATACTTATTGAAAGACTTATATTTCTGCCTCTCCCCGCGAGGCAGCCATGAGCCGGATCAACTGGACCCGAAAGGCCGTGAAGCAGCTTGGCAGGTTAAACAAGGCCGATCAGCCGGTGATCTGCGACGCCGTGCAGGAACTCGCCCGGATGCCGGCGGTGCCGAACGTCAAAAGGTTGGTCAACCATGCCTACGGCTACCGTCTGCGGGTTAGGCAGGTACCGCGTCCTGTTCGATTGGGACGGCGGCATCCGCATCGTGAATATCGAAGAGGTCAGCAAGCGCGATGAGCACACGTACTAACGTGCAGATCATCAACGGGCCGGATGGCGTACCGGCCTTCGTGGTCATTCCCTACGCGGAGTACATCGCCAGTCACCCGAAGGAGGACCTGGTCCCCAATGAGGTGGTGGGCTTCATGGTCAGGGATGGGCTGACCGCTGTCGGCGCCTGGCGCCGGCACCTGGGGCTGACTCAGGCGGAAGTGGCCGAACGCATTGGCATCAGCCAGTCCGCCTATGCCCAGCAGGAAGCCGCGACCCGCCCGCGCAAGCACACGCGGGAAAAGCTCGCGAAGGCGCTGGGGATTCACGCCGACCTGCTGGATCTCTGAGCGGTCACACCCAGCGATCATTCTCCGCCGTGCGATCGCCGCCCTGGTCGCCGGTGTTCAGCACGCCGCGCGGTTCGATCAGCATCAGTTGCACCTCGTGCTCGGCATAGGGTTTGTGCTCCACCCCACGGGGTACCACGTAAAGCTCGCCGGCGCGCAGGGTCAGCGGACCGTCGCGGAAGTCGATGCGCAGCTCGCCGTCCAGCACGATGAAGGTCTCGTCGGTGTCGGCGTGGCTGTGCCAGACGAAGTCGCCCTGCAGCTTCACCACCTTGAGCTGGTAGTCGTTCATCTCGGCGATCACCCGTGGTTGCCAGGTTTCGCTGATGCGGCCGAGCTTGTCCTGCAGGTTGATCGGTTGGCGTTGGGTCACGGTGGTTGTCTCCTTGGGATCGGTCTGCCCAAACTACTGCCGGCCCCTGGAGCGGTCTTGCAGGAACTTGCGCTTCGGTGTCGCTGTTGCTGCTGGTCGCCATGCCGTAGCGGGGAGCGAAAAGCGGGCGACTATGCTCAGAGCATCGCGCTCGTTCTGCTCCGGAGACCGCCATGTCCACGCCCGTTCCCATCGCCCGCCCCAGCGTCATTCCCTGCCTGCGCTACCGCGATGCGCCCCAGGCCATCGACTGGCTGTGCGCCACCTTCGGATTCCAGCGGCAACTGGTGGTCGCCGATGACCACGGCGGCATTGCCCACGCACAGCTGGCGCTGGCCGACAGCAGCGGGCTGGTGATGCTCGGGTCGCTGCATGACAACGAGTACGGCCGGCTGATGCGCCAGCCCGACGAGATCGGCGGCTGTACCCAGAGTATCTACGTGGTGGTGAAGGACGCCGAAGCGCTGTATCGCGCAGCAGTCGAGGCCGGCGCGCAGATCGTCATCGACATCAAGGACGAGGACTACGGCGGCCAGGGCTTCACCTGCCGTGATCCGGAAGGGCACATCTGGAGTTTCGGCACCTACGATCCCTGGCACTGATTTCGCGCTTTTGCGCCGCGCCCGCAACATCCTGCCCAACCCCCGCGCTTGACGCTTTCGTCCGCCAGGTGTTCAGATTCGCCCCGTTTCAGGTGCCCCCCGCCGCCGTGCGTGGGGTGAAACGGGAAGCCGGTGCGTCGCCCTCGTGCGATCAGTCCGGCGCTGCCCCCGCAACGGTAAGCGAGCGGAGCGTCCACTAAGCCACTGTGCTCAGGCATGGGAAGGCGGATGTTCCATGACCCTCGCAAGCCCGGAGACCGGCCTGGAACCTGTTTGGCAAACCCGCGGTGGGCGGGCGTGAGCCGGTTCCCGGGGCGCGCTCGTTCCGGGTGTCGCTGCGCCGCCTGCGAAATCCCGATTTCGAGGCGATCACCTTGCAACATTCTTCGTTCCTGTACCGGCGCACCCTGCGCTGGACTCGCGTTCTCCCCCTCTATGTCCTGGGTGCGCACCTGTCGGCGGCGCCGCTCGACCTGGCCGATGAAGTCGTCAGCGGCCCTTCCGTGGAGTCCACCACTGTGGCCGACATGGCACGCTACGGCAGCAAGCTGGAGGTCATCGACCGCCAGCAGATCGAACGCGCCGGCCCCAGCGCCGACATCACCCGTGTGCTGCAGATGTACGTGCCCGGCCTGTTCGTCGCGCCGAAGAACGGCCCGTTCGACTACGGCACCTACTCGCTGCTCGGCGGGCGCAACGACGACACATTGATCCTGCTGGACGGTGTGCGCCTGAACAACCGCCTCTACGGCGGCATCTACATCGACACCCTGCCGACTACCGCGGTGGAGCGCATCGAAGTGCTCAAGGGCGCCCAGGGCCTGCTGTTCGGCACCCAGGCGGTGTCCGGGGTGATCAATATCGTCACCCGCAGCGCGCGCAGCCGCGAAGCATCCGGCGAGGTGAACCTCGGCCTGGACACCTTCAAGGGCCGCAGTGGTGATGCCCGCGCCGAGAAAATCGTGCAGAACGGCCTGGGCGACCTCGGCCTGATGGCCTACGTCAGCCACAACCGCTCCGACGGCTACCAGCCCTACCGCGACCGCGACATGACCGACACGGTGAGCGACAAGCGCCGCTCCTACGACGTCAACGTGTTCGGCGCCAAGGCCATCCAGGCCATCGGCGATGCCTCGCGCCTGGAGCTGTTCTACCAGTACGCCGACGCCGAGCTGGACTTCGCCCGGCCGACCTCGAACCACCACACCAGCAACAACCGCGTGCAGCAGATCGCCACGGCGACTTTCCAGCAGAGCGTCAGCGAGGACTTCAGCTGGTTCGCCAAGACCCATATCAACGACTGGGACACCCGCTACGACCGCGTCTACAACCTGCAGGGCGGCGGTACCCAGGTACTCAACCACAACGACTACTGGGGCTTCACCGACTGGGGCGCGCAGCTCGAAGGCAAGGCGAAGCTGGCGGGCGGCCACGAACTGGTCCTGGGCAACGACAACCAGTGGTACAAGGGCCAGGACGATGTGCTGATCATCGACAACGACAAGGCCGAGTCCCACGCGCTCTACGCCCAGCTGCGGCCGAACATCGAGGCGCTGCCTGACTGGCACCCGAGCCTGGGCGTGCGCCGCGAGGAAATCTCCGGCGGTGAAGGCGCCACCGTGTGGATGCTGACTTCGCTCTACGACCTCACGCAGCAGCTCAAGCTGCGCGGCCAGTTCGGCACCGCCTTCAAGCTGCCCACCGCCGAGCAGTTGTTCGTCAACGAGCCGGGCGACGAAGTGGGCAACCGCGACCTCAAGCCCGAGCGCAGCCGCAACGCCGAGCTGGGCCTGGACTACACCGGCGAGCTGTTCGAGCAGCCGTGGAGCGGCAGCGTCACGCTGTTCCGCCGCGAGATCACCGATCTCATCACCCTGGCCGGGGACCAGTGGGTGAATGGCGATGGCGAGATCACCGTGCGCGGCGTGGAAGCCAACGGCCAGTGGCAGTTCGGTCGGCACTGGCAGCTTTCTGCGGACGCCACGCGCAACCTCGTGGACAGCCGCGAGGGCGTGACGGTGAACAACATCCCGCACTTCTTCGCCCGCCTGCGCCTGGGCTATGACGACAGCCTCTGGGGCGCGGGCCTTGCCACCCGCTATGTCGGCTCCATCGTCAGCGCTCAGGATGACGACTACGGCCACTACAGCGTGCTCGATGGCGACGCCTACCGCTATCTCGACGCCGCCCACGCGCACCGCCTGAGCCTGCTGCTGGAGAACCTGCTGGACCGTGACTACGCCACCGGTCGCACCAGCAACGGCATCCGCCAGGTGGACAACCTCGGCCGGCCGCGTACCGCCGAGCTGCGCTACACCTTCAGCTTCTGATGAAGGCCATCCTGCTGGTCGGCCCGCTCGCCGGAGCCCAGGGCGAGCGCCTGCACCGCGAGGTGCCGGCGCGCCTCGCCGGTGTCGAATGCATCGATACCGGCGAGGGTTTCGATTCGCTCTGGGGGCGGGTGCGCGCGCTGTTGGCGGAGGCGCGGGAGCTGTTGCTGGTCGACCTTGAACCGACCGCTGACGGTGCCTACCTCGACTGGTTGCGTGCCGAGCTGGCCGCGCTGTCGGAAGATCATCCGCAGGCGCCGCCGCCGAAAGTCACCGCGTCGGCGCTCGGCCGGCGCGGGCTGGACGCGGCGGCGGTGCTGGCGGCGATTGGTGACCCGGCGCAACAGCTGGACTGTCAGGGTGTCGGTGAAGTGCCGTCGCAGCCGGACTGGTCCGCGCCGCCGCCGCACCGGCATCACCTGTTCCTCTGCACCGGGCCGCGCTGCGTGCGGCGTGGTGCGCTGCCGTTGTGGAAGACCCTGCGTCGCGAGCTGATCCGCCACGATCTCCATGAGAACGCCGAGGGCGCTCTGCTGACGCGCACCGGTTGCCAGTTCCCGTGCAATCGCGGGCCGTTGCTGACGGTCTATCCCGAGCGCGTCTGGTATGGCCTGCGCAGTGACGAGCAGGTGCGCCGAGTGGTGGCGGAGCATTTGCGCGATGGCGTGCCGGTGGCGGAGCTGCGGGTGGACGAGCCATGAGGCGCTTGCTCTTCGTAGGAGCGAGCTTGCTCGCGAACGGGTGGAGGCAGCGTCGCTCAACTGTAGGAGGCGCTCGCGGGCATGGCCCGCTCCTGCAGGGGGCGCTGCTGCTCGCATGCTTGCTTGGCACTATGACGGTCTCCGCGCAGGACTACCGCAACTGCGCCCGTTCCTGGCAGATCGACCACCCGCCGCAACGCATCCTCGCCCTCAACCAGCACGCTGCCGACCTGCTGCTGGCGCTGGGCGTCGGAGAGAGGCTGATCGGCGTGGCCTACATCGATGACGATCTCGACCTGACCAAAGGAAGCTATCGGGGTGTGCCGCTGCTATCGCGTCAGTACCCGTCGGCGGAAGCGGTCTACGCGCAGCGCCCGGACCTGGTGGTGGCCGGGTTTGCCTCGGCCTTCCGGCTGGGCAACCTCTCCCGCGAGGAACTGGCCGGCCATGGCGTCGCCAGCTATCTGCTGGATGCCGGTTGTGGCGCGTGGCAGGACGATCTGTTCGCCGGTGTCGAGGCGGACCTGACGACACTGGGGGGCCTGCTCGGCGAGCAGCAGCGGGCACAGAAGCTGATCCGCCAGCAACACGCCGAACTGGCCCAGGCACGCCGCCATTTCTCCGGGAACAAACCGCTGGAAGTCTTCTACCTCGACAGCGCCAGCAACGGCCTGGAGAGCCAGGGGCGGCGCGGCGTGGTCACCCAGTTGCTGCATGCTGCCGGCGCGCACAACCTGTTCGGGGATGTCGACCTGGGAAGCTTTACCGCCAACACCGAACAACTGCTGGCGCGCGACCCGGATGTGATCCTGCTGGCCGATGCGCTTTGGTCCACGGCCGATCAGAAGGTCCGAGCGCTGCGCGCGGACCCGGTGCTCTCGCGCCTGCGCGCCGTGCGCGAAGGGCGCTTCGTGGCCTTGCCTTTCACCCACCTGTTCCCCGGCGTGCACAGCGGCCAGGCCGCGCGCGAGCTGGCGCAGGCGCTGGGTCAGCTCTGAGCAGAGCGTCCCGTCTGTTCGCCGGCCACTGTTCCTACCCAAGTGCCGGAGCCCGTGTTAGAAAACGCCCATCGTTCATTCGGAGGCTGTCATGGGCAAGTTGCGTGTTGGGGTGATTTTCGGTGGGCGTTCGGCGGAGCACGAGGTGTCCCTGCAATCGGCGAAGAATATTGTCGATGCCCTGGATCGCGAGCGCTTCGAACCGGTGCTGGTGGGCATCGACAAGGAGGGCCGCTGGCACCTCAACGATGCCTCCGACTACCTGCTCAACCAGGAAAACCCGGCGTTGATCGCCCTTAACCGCTCCAACCGCGAGCTGGCCGTGGTGCCGGGCAAGGCCGAGCAGCAACTGGTGGAAACCGGCAGCCGCCAGCTGCTCGATCACGTCGACGTGATCTTCCCCATCGTCCACGGTACCCAGGGCGAGGACGGCTGCTTGCAGGGCCTGCTGCGCATGGCCGACATCCCCTTCGTCGGCTCCGACGTGCTGGGCTCGGCCATCTGCATGGACAAGGACGTGAGCAAGCGCCTGCTGCGTGACGCCGGTATCGCCATCACACCCTTCGTCACCCTGACCCGCGCCAACGCCGCGCGTACGCCTTTCGCCGAGGCGCAGCGCAAGCTCGGCCTGCCGCTGTTCATCAAGCCGGCGAACATGGGCTCCTCGGTGGGCGTGAGCAAGGTCGAGGACGAGGCCGCCTACGACGAAGCCGTGCGCCTGGCGCTGGCCTTCGACGACAAGGTGCTGGTGGAGTCCGCCGTGAAGGGCCGCGAGATCGAGTGCGCGGTACTGGGCAACGAGCAGCCCATCGCCAGTGGCTGCGGCGAGATCGTCGTGGGCAGCGGCTTCTACTCCTACGACAGCAAGTACATCGACGAGGACGCGGCCAAGGTCGTGGTGCCGGCGGACATTCCCGCACAGGCCAGCGAGCGTATCCGCCAGCTCGCCGTGGACGCGTTCCTGGCGCTGGAGTGCTCCGGTCTGGCGCGGGTCGACGTGTTCCTCACCGAGACTGGCGAGGTGCTGATCAACGAGCTGAACTCGCTGCCCGGCTTCACCCGCATCAGCATGTACCCCAAGCTCTGGCAGGCCGCCGGGATGACCTACAGCGAGCTGGTCAGCCGGCTGATCGACCTGGCCATCGAGCGCCACGCCGCCCGCCGCAACCTGCAGACCAACCGCTGATCCACAGCCTGGCTCCTGCTTCTGCGCTACCCTGTGTGCCCGTCGCCCGGTTTCGGGCGGCTGGCCCCGTGTCCCCACGACAAGCGCAACAAGGAGCACGAGATGAACACCGTGGTATTCGCCGACGGCACCGCCGTTCCCGCCATCGGCCAGGGCACCTGGCGCATGGGCGAGGACAGCTTCCAGCGCAAGCGCGAGATTGCCGCCCTGCGTGAAGGCATCGAGCGCGGTCTGACCCTGATCGACACCGCCGAGATGTACGCCGAGGGTGGCTCGGAAGAGGTGGTCGGCGAGGCGCTGACCGGCCTGCGCGACCAGGTCTTCCTGGTCAGCAAGGTCTACCCGCACAACGCCAGCCGGCGCGGCATCCCCGAGGCCTGCGAACGCAGCCTGCGGCGCCTGGGCACCGATTGCCTGGACCTCTACCTGCTGCACTGGCGCGGCCAGTATCCGCTGGAGGAAACCGTCGAAACCTTCGAGCGCCTGCGTGAGGCCGGCAAGATCAAGCGCTGGGGCGTGTCCAACTTCGACCTCGACGACCTGCAGGAACTGAACGAACCGGCCTGCGCCACCAACCAGGTGCAGTACAGCCTGGAGGAGCGCGGCATCGAGTGGGACCTGCTGCCCTGGTGCCAGGAAGAGCGCATGCCGCTGATGGCCTACTGCCCGGTGGGGCAGGGCGGCAAGCTGCTGCGCCACCGCGTGCTGGGCGAAATCGCCGGCCGCCACGATGCCACCCCGGCCCGCGTGGCGCTGGCCTGGCTGATCCACCAGCCGGGTGTGATTGCCATTCCCAAGGCGGTGGAGCCGCTGCACGTGCGCGACAACGCCGCCGCGCTGCAACTGCGTCTGACCCCCGAGGACCTCGAAGCCCTCGACGCCGCCTTCCCGCCGCCGACCCGCAAGCGGCACCTGGCGGTGGTCTGACGCCGGAGCCCCGGTCGTCGCTCGCCAGGGCGCGGCCGGGGTGCGGTGCTAGCCTTGCCCCATGGTCACCGACCGGGGAGGGCTGCAGCGATGAGCAACTACACGGCGGACAGCGCCGCCATCAACCGCGTACTGACGGACTACGTCGAGGGCATGACCTTCGGTGACGAGTCGCGCCTGCGCCTGGCGTTCCATCCGTCCTGCAGGATCATCGGCAATTACCATGGCGCGCTGGAGTGGGCGTCGCTGGATGAGTTCATCGGCGCGATCAAGGCTGAGTCGCCGCCTTCCGAAGGCGCGCCGCCGCCGTGGGAGCTGAAGTCGCTGGACATCACCGGCGACAGCGCGGTGGCCAAGGTCACCGACGAGTTCCTCGGCATGCACTTCACCGACTACCTGGCCCTGTTGCGCATCGGCAACGGCTGGCAGATCGTCAACAAGCTCTATTACCTGCACGAATGACGTGGAACGCATCACCCTGCGCGGCACGCCGGAAACCCTGCTGATCACCCTGTACGCCAAGGCGAAGGAGAGCGAGCTGCCCGACAGCCTGCTGGGCGACCGTTTCTCGCGGCAGGCGGTGGAACAGATCGACTACGACTTCGCCCGCCTGCACATCGGCCGCGCCGAGCAGGTGGGCATCGCCCTGCGGGCCCGGCTGTTCGATGACTGGGTGCGCGATTTCCTCGCCCGATACCCGGCCTGCGTGGTCCTGCAACTGGGCTGCGGGCTGGACAGCCGGGTATTGCGCATTGACCCACCGTCCAGCGTGCAGTGGTTCGAGGTGGACTTCCCGGAGGTGATCGCCTTGCGCGAGCGCCTGTATCCCGCGCGGGAAAACTGCCACCTGCTGGCCAGTTCCCTGACTGCGCCGGACTGGTGGCGCGCGGTGCCGACCGGGCGGCCGGTGCTGATGATCGCCGAGGGTGTGTTGCCCTACGTGGAAACCGACGAGGTGTACCGCCTGTTGACTGCGCTGACCGCGCGTTTCGGTCGGGGCGAGTTGCTGTTCGACGGATACAGTCGCCTGGGCATCCGCCTGTTGCAGTGGAACCCGATGATCCGGCGTACCGGCGCTGTATTGCACTGGGGCATCGACGAGCCGCAGGAGCTTGAGCAACAGGTGCCGGCCCTGCGTTTCGTCGATGCCATCGCCGCCTACGACCGCGCGCAGATCGCCCGGCTGTCCCTGGGCATGCGCCTGCTCTACGAGATCACCCTGGCCATTCCGGCGATGCGCCGCATGGGCCGGCTGCTGCGCTATCGCTTCGGCCCAACGTCCTGAGCAGATGGCTGCACCGCGCCCCGGCTGCTTTACTGATGCGTCTACGACGACCTTGTTCAGGAGCTGGCGATGAAGCTCGAGCCGTTGATGGAAATGAACGTGAAGGCCAGTGTGCCGCTGGAGATCGGCCGCGTGCCGCAGGGCCAGCGGCTGATCTCGGCGGCCGGCGGCGGTACCTTCAAGGGACAGCGCCTGAGCGGCGAGGTATTACCCGGCGGCGGCGACTGGATCCTGGTGGACAGTGACGGCGGCTGGCACCTGGAAGTGCGCCTGGTGCTGCGTACCGACGACGGCGCGCGTATCCTGATGCAGCACAACGGCCTGCTGGTGGCCAATCCGAAGATCATCCACGCGGTCTCGCGGGGTGACAGTACCGAGTTCGGCGATACTTATTTCATGATCCAACCGCGCTTCGAGGTCGGCGACGACCGCTACCGCTGGCTCAACCACCAACTGGCGGTGGGCGAAGGACGGCTGGGGCCGGGGTGGGTGGAATACCGGTTGTTTTCATTGGCCAATGGGTGAGTCGATGACTTGTCACAAGCGGCGGGCAAGGTTGCTTCACCAGGCTTCTGGAGACGACGCCATGGCTCTGCCCCCCAACATGCAGCCCGACGACAAGGTCGTGCTGTTCGATGGTACCTGTCGGCTGTGCAACGGCTGGAGCCGCTTCCTCCTGCGCTACGACCGCGAGCGCCGCGTGAAGCTTTGCAGCGTGCAGTCCGCCGAGGGCCAGGCGATTCTCGACTGGTTCGGCCTGCCCACCGGATACTTCGACACCATGCTCTATGTCGATGGCCGCGAAGGCTTCGAGCGTAGCGATGCCTTCCTGCGGGTGATCGGTCAGCTACCGGCGCCCTGGAACTGGTTGCGGGTGCTTTGGCTGGTGCCCCGGCCGCTGCGTGACTGGTTTTACGACCGCGTCGCGCTCAACCGCTACCGCCTGTTCGGCCGCGAGGACATCTGCCTGGTCCCGTCGCCGCAGTATCGCGGGCGCTTCCTTGGCAATGACTAGCGTCGCCATTGCGCGGCTGGCGTTGGGCGTGGTGTTTCTCTACCACGGCCTGGTGCCCAAGCTGCTGTTCCTCAGCCCTGATGAAGTCCGCATGATTGAGGCCCACAACTGGCCACTGTCGACCCTTCGCGTCGCCCAGGTCGCCGGTGCCGCCGAGATCGTCCTGGCGCTGTGCATCCTGCTGCTTCGCCGCAGCCGCTGGCCCTTGTGGCTGGCGGCTTTCGCCCTGCTGGCGCTGCTGGTGGATGTGGCGCTGTTCGCCCCTGAACTGCTGCTGGGTGCCTTCAACCCGGTGTCCACCAACGTCGCCGCTCTGGCGCTTTGCGCCATCGCCCTGCTGGGTGAGCGGGGCGCGCAGCAGTCGCACCCCGTCCGTCCGCGTTAGAAACTCCTGCTCACGCTGGCGACCACGGTCGCCGTGCACACGTCGCCGAAGCCGAACTGCGTGCGGCACTCGTTCTGCGACAGGTCGGTGTCGATGTAGCTCACCCCCCAGTCGAAGCCCACCCATTCATGGCTCAGCTTCGCTTCCCACTCATGGTAGGTATCGCGGGTGTCGCCGCTGCCGGAGAGGTAGAGCGGGTCCTTGGCGTCGTTGCGGCCGTAGCGCACGCGCAGCTTGAACTCCGCCGGCAGCTCGGCGTTGTAGGCCAGGTAGGTGTAGAGGTTGGCCTGGTTCTCGCCGAAGTAGGTCGGGTAGTCGTTGCCATAGTAGGCCGCCACTTCGAAGCCGTAGGCGTGGAGAATCGCGTAGGTGTCGCTCTGGTTGAACTGGGCTTCCTTCGGGTAGGCGTACTTGATGTAGCCCAGGTCCAGGGCGATGTCGTCGTTGGCCTGCCAGTACCAGCCGGCGTAGTAATCGGTTTCCTGGCGGGTCTTCAGGCCGCCGCCGAAGTCGACGTTGGAGGTCCACACGCCCAGGTAGGCGCCGGAGGCATGCTGCAGGGTCAGGCCGAGCTGGGCGGCGGGGTCGTTCTGCGTCTGCGAGATACCGCGGGTGCGGTAGTCGCTGACCAGGGCGGTGTCGATCTGCAGGGCGAAGCCTTCGCCGAGCTCCACGGCCAGGGCGGAGGTGAGCGGGGCGCAGGCGAGCAGCGCGCCGACAAGCCATTGCGGGCGATTCATACGGGGTTCCCTTTGTTGTGATTGTCTGTGGGCAGATGAAAAATCCCGCGCAGCGCCGACCCTCCCGGTCAACTCGGGAAGCTTCGGCAAGGGTTGGGCTGGCGGGCAGGGCGCCGGGGGTGTTCACGCCCCGGCGCAGGAGCCCGGCTCAGAGAGCCGGTTGGTCTTCGGCGCGGTAGATCTCGCGGCCTTCGAACAGGGTGTGGAGCACGCGGGCTTCGTCCAGTTGCTGGTCGGGCACGCTGAACACGTCGCGGTCGAGCACCACCATGTCGGCCTGCTTGCCGGGCGCCAGGGTGCCGATCTTGTCGCCCAGGCCGATAGTCTGGGCGGCGTTGCGGGTGTAGGCATAGAACATGGTCTGGCGATCCACGCGCTCGGCGGCGTTGAGCACGCCTTCCTCGCCCTGGCGGGTGACGGCCTGGTAGATGGCCTTCAGCGGATCGGGTGTGGACACCGGCCAGTCGCTGGCGCCGGCGATCGTGGCGCCGTTGTCCAGCAGCGACTTGGCCGGGTACATGTAGCGGTAGGCCTCGTCGGCGATGTAGGGCTTGACCAGCTCCACGGTGTAGGGCTCGGCGGTGGCCCAGTCCAGCTGCATCGAGGCGATCACGTTCAACCGCTTGAAGCGCGGGAAGTCCTTGGGGTTGACCAGCTGCAGGTGGGTGATCGAGTGGGTCACGCCGCTCTGCCGGTCCTTGCGCGCCTGGGCGACGCCGTTGAGCGATTCGCGCACCGCGCGGTCGCCGATGGCGTGCACGTGCACCAGCCAGCCACGGGCATCGGCGGCGCTGACCAGCTCGCCGAAGTGCTTCGGATCGATCAGCAACTCGCCCGGTTTGTGGCTGTTCTTGTAGTTCTCCAGCAGCGCGGCGGACTGCGCCGGGAATTCGATCACGCCGTCGGCGAACACCTTGATGCCCGGCAGCGTCAGGTTGGGGATGCCCTGGAACTGCTGGCGGACCTTCTCGATGACGTCAAGATCGGCCGGAGTGCTCCTGGGATTGACCACCTGCAGTGCGGCGACGTGGGCGGTGAGTTCGCCGTCGCGAGCCAGGTCGCGGTACACCGGCAGTACGCCGACGGTCTTCTCGGTGGGCTTGATGTTGAATACCGCCTCGCCCGGTGCGCCGTTGGCGGCCGGGTCCATCCAGGCGGTGATGCCGAGGCTGTTGTTGTACTTCACCGCAGCGCGGCCAGCGCGGTCCATGGTCTCGGTACTGGCGGCGGGCATGGTCGCAGCGACCAGGTCGAAGCCCGAGTCCACCAGGAAGCCGGTGGGGGCGAAGTCCTTGCCGTGGGCGATGTTGCCCTGTTCCAGCGAGCTGAGGCCGCGCACCCGTTGGGCGTCCAGCTTGGCGCGCTTGAGCATGGCGGCGTTGGCCCAGGCGGTGTGGTGGTCGCTGCCGATCAGGATCACCGGCACCTTCTCCCATTCGCCATGGTTCAGGCGCTCGGCGAGGCCGTCGGCCTTGGACCAGTAGCTGGAGTTCATGCCGTTCATCACGACGACGTCGCCGTTCTTCGCCTTGCCGCTGTCGCGGTCCTGCTTCAGGCGGGCGACGAAGGCGTCGAGGTCCATCTCTTCATCCATCAGACTGGCGGAGATCAGTTCCAGGCCGCCGAAGATGGAGTGCGAGTGGCTGTCGATGAAGCCGGGCATCAGTACCTTGCCGCCCAGGTCGACCTGCTTGCTGCCGGTGCCGGCGAGTTTGCGGATGTCCTCGTTGGAACCTACCTGCAGCACCTTGCCGCCAGCGACCGCGACGGCCTGCTGCAACGGTTGGCCAGGCTCGGCGGTGAAGACCTTGGCGTTGTACAGGATCAGGTCCGCGTTCTGTGCCTGAGCTTCAAAAGTACCCAGTGCGATGGCGAGCGCCAGCGCGCCCTTGAGCATGCCGTGCATGACTTCCCTCTGCTTTTCGGTGGATTATTGTTGGTCTGCGGCGCAGGCTACTGGCGGACCGGATCGTGCGGAAGTCGCCGCCAGGCATAACACTTGTGAAGGATTGGCACGAATGACGATGGACAGATTCAGCAGCCTGGCAATGTTTGTCGCCAGTGCCGAGACCGGCAGTTTCAGCCGCGCCGCCGAGCAGTTGGGCAAGACGCCCTCGGCGGTGACCAAGGCGGTCGGCCAGCTGGAAATCGAAGTCGGCGCGCGCCTGTTCGAGCGCACCACGCGCAGCATGTCGCTGACCGAAGCCGGCCAGCTCTATCTCGACGGCGCCCGCGAGGTGCTGGCGCGGATGCGCGAGACCACCGAGGAAATCGCCCAGCTGCAGCACAGCCTGCGCGGCGTGTTGCGCATCACCGGGCCACTGATCGTCGGCCCGGTGTTCCTCGACCAGGCCTGCGCCGAGTTCCTCGACCTGCACCCGGACGTGCGCCTGCAGGTGGACCTTTCCGACAGCTATGTCGACCTGCTCGACGGCCGCTACGACCTCGCCCTGCGCATGGGCAACAGCGACCTGCCGGGCCTGATCGCCCAACCCCTGGCCGAGAGCCGCCTGATCATGTGCGCCAGCCCGGCCTACCTGGCCCGGCGCGGCACACCGCGGCACCCCAGCGAGATCGTCGATCACGATTGCCTGGTCTACCGCCATCCTGCGCTGGATGACCGCTGGTGGTTCGATGTGGAAGGTGAGCGCTTCTCCACCCCGCGCAACGGCCGTCTGAACAGCGACAACCAGGCGGTGCTGCTCACCGCCTGCCTGGCCGGGCACGGCCTGTTGCCGTGCCCGCACTGGAGCGTGCTGGAGCACCTGCGCAGTGGGCGGCTGGTGACGGTGCTGGAAGACTACTTCTTCGAACCGGATACCTTCGGCGCGCAGATCCTCGCCGTGTACCCGAGCAACCGCCGGGCGACGCGCAAGATCCATGCGTTCATCGAGCACCTGCGCGACTACCTGCGGCGCGACGGCATCCTTTAAGGATCAGAGCAGCGCCCCGGCCCAGGCCGATACCAGCAGCAGGATCGCCATCAACTGGTTGAGTCGCTGCATCTGCGTGGGCGAAAGCAGGCGCTGGCTGCCGATACCCAGGCCGGCCCAGACCGCCGTGCAGGGAATCGACACGACGAAGAACAGCAGCGACAGCAGTTGCACGCGGTCCAGCCGGTCGACGCCGTGGCCGGCATACACGCTGATCACCGCCAGCGCCATCATCCAGGTCTTGGGGTTGACCAGTTGCAGCGCGGCGGCGCCGAGTGCGCCCAGGCGGGCGGCGTCGCCGTCGCGCGCAAGGTCTGCCGGAGGGCTGCGGAAGATCTGCCACGCCAGCCAGCTCAGCCAGAGCACGCCGACCACGCTCATCGCCTGTTGTACGCGCGGCAGGCTGGCCAGCACTTCACCCAGGCCGCTGCCCACGGCGAGTACCAGTGCGGCGGCCGCCGCGCAGCCGCCGAACATGATCGGCAGCGCGGCGCCCCAGCCGAAGCGGGCGCTGTTGCTGAACACCAGCAGGTTGGTCGGCCCCGGCGTGATCGAGGCGACGAAGGCGAAGAGAACGAAGGGCAGCCATTGGCCGAGCTGCGAGAAGTGCATGGCGGGAACTCCGGTAAATCCGTGGGAGCTCATCTTCGCCACTGCGGCGGGCTCAGTCTGGAAGCTTTGAGCAGCGCTTGCGGTAGTAGGCGGGGGTTACGCCATAGGCGCGGCGGAACCAGCGGCCGAGGTGGCTCTGGTCGGCGAAACCGAGGTCGGCGGCGATGTCCGCGGGCGCCAGGCCGCGACCAAGCAATTGCCGCGCTCGGGCCAGGCGCAGCTGGATCAGGTAGGCATGGGGCGGCAGGCCGAAGGCCTGCTTGAAGGCGCGGGTCAGGCGGAAGCGGTCACAGCCACTAGCGCGGGCCAGGTCGTCGAGGCCGATATCGGCGGTCAGGTTGGCGTGCAGGAAGTCCCGCGCGCGCTGCGCCACCATGGGCAGATGAACCTGCGCTTCACCGCGCTGGCGCCAGTGCAGGTGGCGGGTCATGCCGTCGAGCAGCTCGTCCATGGCGGTCTGGCGGACGATTCTCAGGTCGTTGCCGTGCACCGCCTGGAAGGCGTTGTCGACGCGTCGCGCCAGTCGCGGGTCGTCGATCAGCAGCTCGGGCACGCTCAGCTGGCAGTTGCCCGGCGCCTCTTCGAACAGCGTGCCGATCTCGCGTTCCAGCCAGGGCGCGTCGAGGTACAGGGTGCGGTAGGTGAAGCCGCCTTCGGTGGGCGCCTCGCCATCGTGGATGTCGCCGGGCTCAAGGAAGAACACCTGGCCGGTGGTACTGATGTAGCGCTGGTTGCGGCTGCGGAACTGCTGGACACCCGACTCGGTGTAGCCGATCAGGTAGCTGTCGTGCCAGTGCGGGTCGTAGGCGTGGCCCTTGAAGTGCGCGCG
This sequence comes from Pseudomonas sp. PDM19, assembly GCF_014852215.1. Taxonomy (NCBI): domain Bacteria; kingdom Pseudomonadati; phylum Pseudomonadota; class Gammaproteobacteria; order Pseudomonadales; family Pseudomonadaceae; genus Pseudomonas; species Pseudomonas sp. PDM19. The sequence continues at coordinate 823,739 of NZ_JACVBG010000003.1, forward strand.
CAGGCTCTGGATGCCGGTGTCGGCATCCTGCAGCAGGTCGATCCAGTTGTCTTTGTGCATGGGCCGCCTCCGCACCGCTTGCCCGGTCGGCCAGCATACCGCGCGTGGAGTGGCTGTCTGGAAGATTCGTGCAGCCATCGATCCGATGGCTGCACGATCGGGGGGCGATCAGCCGGCGGCAGCCTCGAAGCTGTCGCTGCGCGCCATGCGCCAGATGCGCTCGTAGAACTCGCCTTCGATGTTGCCCGAGAGCAGTTCGCCGGGTTTGAGGAAGTAGTGCAGGTGCGAGAACAGGCGGATCTCGGTGGCCGAGACGCGGCGTACCAGGTGCTTGGCTTCCAGCTGCGACGGATGCTGGATGCCGGCGGCGGCGATCATCTCGGCCAGGCCTTTGAGCGTGTTGCGGTGGAAGTGGTAGACGCGCTCGGCCTTGTCCGGCACCACCAGGGCGCGCTGGCGCAGCGGGTCCTGGGTAGCGACGCCGGTGGGGCACTTGTTGGTGTGGCAGCTCTGGCTCTGGATGCAGCCGATGGCGAACATGAAGCCGCGCGCCGAGTTGGCCCAGTCGGCGCCCATGGCCAGCACGCTGGCGATGTCGAAGGCGCTGACGACCTTGCCGCTGGCGCCGATGCGGATCTTGTCGCGCAGGTTCAGGCCGACCAGGGTGTTGTGCACGAACAGCAGGCCCTCGCGCATCGGCAGGCCCATGTGGTCGGTGAACTCCAGGGGCGCGGCGCCGGTGCCGCCTTCCTTGCCGTCGACGACGATGAAGTCGGGGAGGATGCCGGTCTCGTGCATGGCCTTGGCGATGCCCATGAATTCCCACGGGTGGCCGATGCACAGCTTGAAGCCCACCGGCTTGCCGCCGGAGAGTTCGCGCAGCTGGACGATGAAGTTCAGCAGGCCGTGGGGCGAATCGAAGGCGCTGTGGGAGGAGGGCGAGATGCAGTCCTGGCCCATGGGCACGCCACGGGTGGAAGCGATTTCCGGGGTCACCTTGTGCTTGGGCAGGATGCCGCCGTGGCCGGGCTTGGCGCCCTGGCTGAGCTTGATCTCGATCATCTTCACCTGCGGGTCGACTGCCTGCTTGGCGAAGCGCTCGGGGCTGAAGGTGCCGTCGTCGTTGCGGCAGCCGAAGTAGCCGCTGCCCAGTTCCCAGGTCAGGTCGCCGCCGTACTCGCGGTGGTAGGGGCTGATGCTGCCTTCGCCGGTGTCATGGATGAAGCCGCCGAGCTTGGCGCCCTTGTTCAGCGCGCGGATGGCGTTGGCGCTGAGCGAGCCGAAGCTCATCGCCGAGATGTTGAACACCGAGATGGAGTAGGGCTGCTTGCACTCCGGGCCGCCGACGGTGACGCGGAAGGTGCAGGGGTCGGCCACCGGGGCGGGGCGGATAGAGTGGGCGATGAACTCGAAGCCCGATTGGTAGACGTCGATCAGGGTGCCGAAGGGCTTGTCGGCGGTCTCGTTCTTCGCCCGCGAGTACACCAGGGCGCGCTGGGCGCGGGAGAAGGGCAGGGCCTCCTGGTCGCCTTCGAGCAGGTACTGGCGGATTTCCGGGCGGATGGCTTCCACCAGGTAGCGGATGTTGCCCAGGACCGGGTAGTTGCGGCGTACCGCATGGCGTTCCTGCAGCAGGTCGAAGACCCCGAGCACGCTCAGGGCGAAGGTGGTGAGGGTGAAGGGCCATACCCAGTCATGCCCGAGGAAGGGCAGGCTGAGCACGGTGAACAGGACGCACGCGGCGAAAAAGGCATAGCGGCTGAGCAGCGACAGGTTCATGGAGTCTCCAGTCGTCGGGCTTTTGATCACGGTCAGGTTGGCCAAAAGGGCCGCCACAGAGCATGGCAGGCATCGCGCGAACGCGCCTGGGTAAAGGTCAATGCGGCGGACTTTCGGAAGTCTTTCTAGTTCTGGCGGGCATCGACGGTAGCCCGAAGCGAGGGAAAAAGAAAGCTAGCTAACGATTTTCTCCGGGGCTGAGAAAGGCTGTTTCGGGGGCTGCAAGAAATAGCTGGTACTGCTTCCTTCTGTGGGATCGTGCCTAGGTTTTCCCTCACCCCAGCCCTCTCCCAGAGGGAGAGGGGGCAATTCGTGCCGGCTGACGCGATGGTTTCATCCTGCTCCGTAAGATCCCCTCTCCCGCTTGCGGGAGAGGGCTAGGGTGAGGGGCTCTTGACCTTGTAGGAGAAACGCGGGGTGCCTGGGTCATGCCCGCGAACCCGCGCTCAGCCGGACTAACAGGCAATCACGTTCACCGCCAGCCCGCCCTTCGCCGTCTCCTTGTACTTGTCCATCATGTCGCGGCCGGTGTCGCGCAGGGTGTCGATGGCCTTGTCGAGGCTGACCAGGTGCTGGCCGTCGCCGCGCAGGGCGAGCTGGGCGGCGTTGATGGCCTTGAGCGAGGCCATGGCGTTGCGTTCGATGCAGGGCACCTGGACCAGCCCGGCCACCGGGTCGCAGGTCAGGCCGAGGTTGTGCTCAAGGCCGATCTCGGCGGCGTTTTCCACCTGCTCCAGGCTGCCGCCCAACACTTCCGCCAGGCCCCCGGCAGCCATGGCGCAGGCTGATCCGACCTCGCCCTGGCAACCGACTTCGGCACCGGAGATGGAGGCGTTGAGCTTGCACAGGATGCCAATGGCAGCAGCGGTCAGCAGGTAGCGTTCGATTCCTTCGGCATTGGCGTGGGCGTCGTAGCGCGCGTAGTAATGCAGCACCGCCGGGACTATGCCGGCCGCGCCGTTGGTGGGCGCGGTCACCACGCGCCCGCCGGCGGCGTTCTCCTCGTTCACCGCCAGCGCCCAGAGGTCCACCCAGTCCAGCGCGCCGAGGGTGGTGGCGATCAGGTTGCCGCTGTCCGCCTCGTTGAGCCGTCGGAACAGCATGGGCGCACGGCGCCGCACCTTGAGGCCGCCGGGCAGCGTGCCTTCGGTTTCCAGCCCACGGTTCACGCAGGCCTGCATTTCGTCCCAGATATGCGCAAGGCCTGCATGGATCTCCTCGTCGCTGCGCAATGCGCGTTCGTTGGCCCACATCAGGTCGCTGATGCGTTTGAAACCCTGCTCGTGGCACAGGCGCAGCAGTTCCTCGGCGCTGTGGAAGGGGTAGGGCATCGGGTTGCCCTGCAGGGCGCGGTCGGTGTTGAAGTCCTGCGCATCCACCACGAAGCCGCCGCCAACCGAATAGCAGATGCGCTCGGCCAGCAGTTCGCCGTTGTCGTCCAGCGCGCGCAGGTGCAGGCCGTTGGGGTGGGCGGGCAGGCTGTCGTCGTGGAAGACCAACTGGCGCGCCGGGTCGAAGTCGATCTCCTGCACGCCGCCCAGGCGCAGGCGATGGCGCAGCAGGATGTCGTCCACCTGCGGGGCGAGGGCCGCAGGATCAGCTTCGGCCGGATCAATGCCGAGCAGGCCGATCAGGCAGGCGCGGTCGGTGGCGTGACCCTTGCCGGTGGCGCTGAGAGAGCCGTAGAGATGTACTTCCACGGCGGCAGTGCGCGGCAGCAGATCGTCGTCGCGCAGGCGGTCGACGAACTCGCGGGTGGCGCGCATCGGCCCCACGGTGTGGGAGCTGGACGGCCCGACGCCGGGCTTGAACATATCGAAGACGCTGAGGCTCATGGGATTTCCTCCTGTCCTCAAGCATGGACCCGCGTGGCCCCGAATGCTCACCGACCGCCCTACGTGCTGACCGCTTGGTGGCCAAGTGCTTTACGGCGCCCGTATGAGTGAGGCGGAGTGCTCTCAGCCCTGCGCCTGCAGGAACAGCGAGAACAGTTCCGACTGCGACTTGATCCCCAGCTTGGCGTACATGTGCTTGCGGTGGACCTTCACCGTCTCGGCGGAAATGGCCAGCTTGCGGGCGATTTCCTTGCTGGAGCAGCCACTGAGCATCAGGCGGCCGACTTCCAGCTCGCGGGCGGTGAGCGGGGTTTCCATCTGCTGCGCTGTGGACTCCAGACGGTTCTGCCAGCGCGGCGGCGGGGGCGCTTCCTGGACTTCGCGCTCGAAGGCCATGCGCTGGCGCATCAGGCCGGCGACCCAGGGTTGCACCAGGGCAAGCAGGGCGATCTGCTCCGGGGTGAAGCGGCCCTTGCTGCCCACCGAGCAGCAAAGGGTGCGTTCGCTGTCGAGCTGCACGTTGATCTGCACTTCGTCGGCGACCACGTTCAGGCTGAAGTAGCGCTGGAAGTAGTCGGTCTGCTCGAACATCTCCGGCGCCACGTCATCGAGGCGGAACAGTCCGCTGCCGGGCGCCTCGCGGCTGGCGATGTAGAAAGGATCGAGCAGATAGAGGCCCTTGAGGTAGTCCTGGAACAGCGGATCGGGGCCGCCATCCTCGCCCGGGCATTCGGCGAAAACCTGGGGACGGCCGTCGCTGAAGAGCAGCACGACCCAGCTGTCGAAGGGTACATACTGGCCCAGCAGGCGCACCAGCGAGGTCCAGAAGTTCGGCTTGTCCAGCGCCTCGATCAGTTGCCCGACCGAGCGGTGCCAGGCGATATCCTGAAGGGAAAGGCTCATGACTCTACCCCCGATGGGTTACCACGCGGGCGTAATTACCCGGTGATGGCACGCCCGGCATACTCGGTGGATGCCTTGAGCCGGCGCGGTGCGCATTCTGACCCTTTTGCATCGTCTGGTCACTGGAAGACAAGAATCCGAGGAAGCCCCATGAAAGTAGAACTCGTCCAACTCGCCGGCCGTGATGGCGATGTGGCCTGGAACCTGGCCCGCACCCTGGAGGCCATCCACGCCTGCGCCGACGACACCCAGCTGGTGGTGTTCCCCGAGACCCAGCTGACCGGCTTCCCCACCGAGCAGAACATCGCCGCCATCGCCGAGCCGGTGGACGGCCCCAGCGTGCAGGCCGTCCAGCAGGCCGCGCGGGAGAAGAACATCAGCGTCGCCGTGGGCTTCGCCGAGGCCGCCGATGGCCGCTTCTACAACACCACGCTGCTGATCACCCCCGAAGGCATCGCCCTGAAGTACCGCAAGACGCACCTGTGGGCGTCGGACCGCGGCATCTTCACCCCCGGCGATCGCTACGCCACCTGCCTGTGGAACGGCATCCGCGTCGGCATCGTGATCTGCTTCGACATCGAGTTCCCCGAGTCCGCCCGTGCGCTGGGCCAGCTTGGCGCCGAGCTGATCATCGTGACCAACGGCAACATGGACCCCTACGGCCCGACCCACCGCACCGCGATCATGGGCCGCGCCATGGAAAACCAGGCCTACGCGGTGATGGTCAACCGCGTTGGCGCAGGCGATGACGACCTGGTGTTTGCTGGCGGCAGCGCCGTGGTCGACCCCTACGGCCAACTGATCGTCGAAGCCGGCCGCGAAGAGTGCCGGCAGATCGTCGAGCTGGACTTCGAGCGCCTGGCGCAGTCGCGCCGCGACTACAGCTACCTGGCCGAGCGCCGCTTCGTGCTGCCCGGCGAGATGCGCGAGCACGCAAGCGGTCTGCGCGAGCTGATCATTCCCACCTGAGTTTCCTCTCCGGCCCACTGCAACCGGGCCGGGGCGCAGGGCCGCGCCGCCACAGCGTTATTCCACATTCGACGGGCGACCAGAGCGCCCGCGAGGCCTGCGGGTGAGCGCAGGCCAGCACTTTGCACTGCCATAACAAACACAACGCGGAGTAAGCAGTAATGGCTCGACTGAAACGAACCCTGTCGCTGGGTTCGGTGGTGCTGTTCGGCATCGCCTACATGACCCCGATCATCGTCCTCGGTACCTTCGGCATCCTCGCCGACGTCACCCGCGGCGTAGTCCCCTCGGCCTACCTCGTAGCATCCGTTGCAATGCTGTTCACCGCGCTGAGCTATGGGCGCATGGCGGCTGCCTTCCCGGTGGCCGGTTCCGCCTACACCTACGTGCGCAAGTCGATCAGCCCGAAACTCGGCTTCCTCGCCGGCTGGGCGGTGCTGCTGGATTACCTGTTCCTGCCCATGGCCATCTGGCTGATCGGCGCCGCCTACCTGCACTCCGCCTTCCCAGCCGTGCCCCAGGCCCTGTGGGTGCTGGCGTTCATCGGCGTGACCACCGCGATCAACGTGGTCGGCCTGCGCCTGGCGAAGAACATCAACGGCGTACTGATGCTGGTGCAGTTCCTCGTGCTGATCGCCTTCGTCGGCCTGGCCATCCACTACATCACCGGTGATGGCAGCCGTCCGCTGTGGACCCTGGAACCCTTCCTCAAGGAGGGCACCCAGCTGCCGCTGATCATGGGTGGTGCAGCCATCGCCTGCTACTCCTTCCTGGGCTTCGACGCGGTCAGTACCCTGACCGAAGAAACCCACGAGCCGCGCAAGACCATTCCGCGCGCCATCCTGCTGATCACCCTGATCGGTGGCGGCATCTTCATCGCCGCCAGCTACTTCGTACAGCTGGCGCACCCGTCGGTGGAATTCCAGAACGCCGATTCGGCGGCCTACGAAATTGCCCGCAACATCGGCGGCGACCTGTTCGTCAGCTTCTTCCTGATCGGCCTGATCGTCGGCCAGTTCACCTCCGGCCTGTCGGCCCAGGCCAGCGCCTCGCGCCTGCTGTTCGCCATGGGGCGCGACGGCGTGCTGCCGCGCCCGTTCTTCGGTCGCATCAGCAAGCGCTTCGAAACCCCGGTGAACAGCATCGTACTGTGCGGCGTGGTGGCCCTGCTGGCGCTGCACATGGACGTCACCACCTCCACCTCGTTCATCAACTTCGGCGCCTTCCTCGCCTTCAGCCTGGTGAACCTCTCGGTGATCTTCCACTACTACCTGAACGCCGAGCGCCGCGGCCTGCGCGAGCTGGTGCTGTTCCTGCTGTTCCCGCTGATCGGCCTGCTCGCCGACCTGTGGCTGATGGTCAGCCTCGACCACCTGGCCATCTGGCTCGGCGCCACCTGGCTGGTGCTAGGCGTGATCTACCTGGCGGTGATCACCAGCGGCTTCCGCCAGCAACCGCCGGAGATGCATTTCGAGGAGGCGTGAGCCCCGCGCGGGGCTATGCTGGGGACTCCGAGCCGTGATGCCCGAGGAGATCCCGCCATGCCCCGCCTCACCCTCTATCATTCGCCCCAGACACGCTCCAGCGGCACCCTGGTGCTGCTGGAAGAACTGGGCGCCGAGTACGACCTCGAACTGATCAACATGAAGGCCGGCGAGCAACGCAAGCCGGAATTCCTCGCGCTCAACCCGTTGGGCAAGGTCCCGGCGATCCGCCTCGGCGAGTCGCTGGTCACCGAGCAAGGCGCCATCTTCATCTACCTCGCCGACCTGTTCCCCCGGGCGAATCTTGCTCCTGCCCTCGACGACCCCTTGCGCGGCCCCTACCTGCGCTGGCTGGTGTTCTATGGCTCCAGCTTCGAACCGGCCATCGTCGACCGTGCCCTGAAGCGCGATGCCGCTCCGCAGGCCATGAGCCCCTACGGCGATTACGACAGCGTCATGCGCGCCCTCGCCGAACAGTTGGACACCGGCCCCTACCTGCTGGGCAGCCGCATGACCGCTGCCGACGTGCTGTGGGGCGCGGCCCTGCGCTGGACCATCGGCTTCGGCGTGGTGCCCAAGCTGCCGGTGTTCGAGCGCTATGTGGAGCTGGTGACCTCGCGCCCGGCCTTCAAGCGAGTTTGGGAACGGGATGTGCAGTGGGCGGAAGAACACACCCGCGTGGCGGAAGCGAAAGCGCCCTGATAGCCGGAAACGGACCGTTCCAGAGCCATAGAAGGGTTTCGGGCCGTCGTGGTGGCCCTGACGCTTTTTGCGGAATCGGTCTCAGGCCATGTGGGAAAGTTCTTTTTTTCGTGTGGCCATATTTTCCGTAGCAGGGTGCTGGTCAATGATTGCCCCAACGCCGCGTAACCCCATCACACGGCGTCGCTGGAACCATAAGAACCACAGGTGTTGATCGGTTATGTCCCCCGATGGCCCATCCGCAAGGATGGGCCTTTTTTCTTGGCTTCAGCGCCGCGCCAGGTGGCGCAGCAGCCCGAAGAAGGTCGCCACCCAGGCGGCCAGGGCGGCATAGGCAATGACCTGGATGACCGGCAGGAACACCTGCTGATGGACCAGCGGCAGAAAGCTGAACGAGGCGACGCAGAACATGCCCAGCGGGAACACCACCGACCAGTTCTGCAGGTCGTAATGGATGCCGACCCCATAGCGCACCCGGTGGGTGACGAAGACCAGTACGAGAAACGGAATCCACCAGCAGGCGAAAGCGCCGACGAAGACCGACAGCCCGAGGATGAAGGGTGCCAGGGACTGGATCAGCGCACTGTCGGCTCCGGCGGTCAGCAGGCGTGCGCCGGCCAGCGTGGAAATCGCCAGGGCGCCCATGTTGATCCAATAGGACGGCGACAGCTCACCGGCTTCCAGGTCGAGGAACAGCCAGCGGTAGAGGATCTGCGACATGATCAGCACGTAAAGCATGATGCCGACCATGTAGGCCGCCACGCAGACGAAGAGGATCAGCTCCGGATCGGGAAAGCGCGATGCCAGATAGCTGCCGAGCACGCAGACCGAGGCACTGGACACTGTGCACAGCAGCCAGGTGCCGTTCAGGCCCTGTTCCAGGGTGGGCTTGTGCTGGGTGAGGGTGACGCCAGCGAGCATTGCGTACATGCACAGCAGCCACAGAGGCCCGGCGAACAGCCACAGGGCATGGGCGATGGCGGGCTGGTTGGCGAGTACGATGAACTGCACGCCCAGCACGTTGGAGCCGGCCACCAGGGTGAGGAAACCCGGGCCGCGCGCGTGGTGGGTGAGGTCCTGCCACATCAGCCGCGGATAGCGCACCAGCCGGTACAGGCTGCACGACAGGCACAGCGCGTACTGCAGGACGTTGAGCCAGAACAGGCCGAGCGCCACCGGCTGCAGGCCGACCAGGTGGCAGGCGAGGGAGACAATGCCGGTTGCCATGACCAGCGCGAAGTAGCTTGGCGGAAAGTCCTTGAGCACTGGACATTCTCCTGGGAGGAATCCTTCCCTATACCGCGATGCTCTCGCGGCGTTCCAGTTCTGGAATCCTGTCCCCGGGCGGGATTGGCGCTCTGCGACGGACGCCCGGTGTCAGGTCAATTCTTCGCCGCGCTGACGCCTTCAAGGGTGGCGAACGAAGTGTCCTTCGCAGTCAGCAGGAAATCGCGCATGAACGGCGCATCCAGCATGTCGGCGCGAATGGCGGCGAACAGGGTGCAGTACAGGCCTTTTTCCCCCAGGCGCTTGGCGGTCACATAGCCTCGCGAACTGTACTCGTGCAGCGCCCAGTTGGGCAGGCTGCAGACGCCGCGTCCGGACGCCACCAACTGCATCATCATCACCGTCAGCTCCGAGGTACGCACCTGCGCCGGTTCGACGTCGGCGGGTTCGAGGAAGCGGGTGAAGATGTCCAGTCGATCGCGTTCGATGGGGTAGGTGATCAGCGTCAGGTTGGCCAGGTCTTCCGGGACGATGAACGACTTGCCGGCCAGCGCATGGTGGTTGTCCACCGCCAGCAGAGCCTCGTAGGTGAACAGCGGCACGTAGGTGATGCCGGCGATGTCCACCGGGTCGGAAGTCACCACCAGGTCCAGGTCGCCGCGGGCCAGCGCCGGCAGCGGGGCGAAGGAGAAGCCGGAGGCGAGGTCCAGCTCCACTTCCGGCCAGGCGTCACGGAACTGGTCGATGGTCGGCATCAGCCACTGGAAGCAGCTGTGGCACTCGATGGCCATGTGCAGGCGGCCGGCGGTACCACCGGCCAGGCGCGCGAGGTCGCGCTCGGCGCCGCGCAGTTGCGGCAGCACCGCGTCGGCCAACTGCAGCAGGCGCAGGCCGGCGCTGGTGAAACGCACCGGCTTGGTCTTGCGGATGAACAGGGACAGGCCGAGGCGCTCCTCCAGTTCCTTGAACTGGTGGGACAGGGCGGACTGCGTCAGGTGCAGACGCTCGGCGGCCTCCACCAGGCTGTCGGCTTCGCGCAGGGCATGCAGGGTTTTCAGGTGACGGAGTTCAAGCATGGCGCGGCCTCGCCTCACTATGAGGAAATCTTGATGAAACGGCAGATCAATTGAACTGCTCTCATGATAAGCCGGTGACTGGCACTTCACCAGCACGCTTTCGCCAGCCCGCCTTACCGGGCTGGAGCTGCCGGCCGGGGGTCACCAGCTCAGGTAGAACATGCCTTTGGCCAGCAGCACGATCAGTACCACGTGGGCAAACACGCTGTAGTGGATGCGCCGGGAGCGCTGGCCGGTCATGCGCCCGACTCGGAAGGAATACATGGCGAAGAGGAAATGGGCCAGGACGCTGGTGGCCAGCAGCAACTTGAGACTGAGCAGGGTGGCGAAGGGCGATGCCAGCGGGGCGGCCAGCAGCGGTGCGTAACGCAGGTGCAGCATGCCCAGACCGCTGCCGAACAGGGTCAGGATCACCCAGGGCATCACCCGGCGCAGGCGACGGCCCAGCGCACCCTCGACCATTTTCATCGCCCGTGCCGGGACATGGCGGTGGACGCTTTCCAGGATCAGCACTTCGAAGAACACCGTGCCGACGAACATGATCGCGGCGAACAGGTGCAGCACCAGCAGGATGGGGTAGGCCATGAGGAAACTTCCGAGCGGGGGTTTCCTATCTTCGCCAGTGCGAGGGGCGACCTCCCTTGATCCGGATCATGGGAAGGGCCGTCGGTGACCGCTCAGCGCCTTTCATCAAACTGTCACGGACCTGTGGCAGAGCGAGCGACGGAAATTCATCAGAATCGCGCTCAACTGGGGTTTTGCGTTCCGGATTTTCATTCATGCGAGCTTTCCTGCTGGCAGTCGCACTTTGCTGCGGCCTGTCCTCTCTTTCTTTTGCCGATCGGGCGGTTGCCGCCGATCGCTGCGATGCGCGGGTGCCGACCGAACTGGTCGACCTGGGTGACGTGCGTCTGGCCTACCAGAGCATCGGTCGTCCGCAGGACCCGACGCTGTTGCTGGTCATGGGCCTGGGTGGCCAGTTGATCCACTGGCCGGACGAAGTGGTCGAGGCGCTCTGCCAGCAGGGCTTTCGGGTGATCCGCTACGACAACCGCGATGTCGGCCTGTCTTCCTGGCGCGTTCCTACGCCCAGCGGCAACCTGACCTACGAAGTCATTCGCTATCGCCTCGGCCTGCCTGTGAGCGCGCCCTACAGCCTGACCGACATGGCCGGCGACGCGCTGCACCTGCTGGATGCGCTGCATGTCGAGCGTGCCCATGTGCTGGGCGCGAGCATGGGCGGGATGATCGCCCAGCACGTGGCCGACATGGCGCCCGACCGGGTGATCAGCCTGACACTGGTGATGACCAGTTCCGGTGCAGAAGGCCTGCCGGCGCCCAGCGAGTCATTGCTGCGCCTGCTCGCCCGGCGTGAAGCGGCCAGCCGCGAACAGGCCATCGAGCAGCAGGCTGATCTGCTGGCAGCCCTCGGCAGCCCGGAAGTGCGCGACGATCGCCAGCAGTTGCTGCAGCAGGCGGCGCGTTCCTACGATCGAGCGTTCAATCCTGAAGGCGTGCAACGGCAGATGCTGGCGATCCTCGCCGAGCCGAGCCGGGTGGAACTGCTCAACCGCCTGAACGTACCGACCCTGGTGGTCCACGGCACCGCCGACCCGCTACTGCCCGTGATGCACGGCGTACATGTGGCGGCGCACATCCGCGGTTCGGTACTCAAGCTGATCCCCGGCATGGCGCACCGCTTCCAGGAAGACTTCAAGGAGCCGCTGCTGGGCGCGGTGCTGCCTTACCTGCGCGAACATCAGGGCGGCGGGCACGTCGCACAACTCTGATCGCCTGCCTCAGGGTTCGCTGAACGGCAGTGGCGCCTCGGTTTCGCGCCGCACCGAGAACGCGTTGAGCGTCATGGCCACCAGCGCGTAGTAGCCGAAGATTCCCACCAACTCCACCAGCCCGGCCTCACCGAAGCTGGCCGTGGCTTCTTCGTACAACGCCTGGTCGATGCGTCGGGTTTCGTACAGCGAGCGGCCCAGGCGATGGATCAGGCGTTCGTCTTCACGCTGGAAGTCCGGTGTCCGATTCTGCCGCAAGGCCTCGATCACTTCGTCGCTGAGGCCGGCCTGGCGCGCGATGGGTTCGTGGATCTGCCATTCCGCCTGGGATTGCCACCAGGCGGCGGTGACCAGGATCGCCAGTTCGCTCAGCCGCAGTTCCAGGCGTGTGCCATAGCGGCAGAAGGCGCCGAGCTTCTGGGCGTTGTCCGCCAGTCCGGGACTGTGCACCCAGGCCAGGAACGGGCCGTCCAGATTACCGCGCGGACCGCTGAGGATCTCCTGCAATACGCGGCGCTGTTCGTCGTCCATGTTGGCGTCGGACAGCGGGGTCAGGCGTGAGTCGATTTTCATGCGAGGTCCTTCAGAGGCTGCCGATGGCTTTGACGATGGCGCGCTGCAGCTTTTCAGTCAGTTCATCCAGCTGCGCTTCTTCGAGGATGAAGGGCGGGGCCAGCAGGATGTGGTCGCCGCGGCGGCCATCCAGCGTGCCGCCCATGGGGTAGCACATCAGGCCTTCCTGCATGGCGGCCTTCTTGATCCGTGCGTGCAGTTTTGCTTCGGCGGGGAAGGGCGTCTTGCCGGCGCGCTCGGCCACCAGCTCCACTCCCTGGAACAGCCCGCGACCGCGAATGTCACCGATGTTGGGATGCTCGCCAAGGGCGCTGCGCAGGCGTTGCTGCAGCTGTTCGCCCAGCTCCCGCACGCGTGGCAGCAGGTTGCGCTGTTCGATGGTCTTCTGCACGGCCAGGGCAGCGGCGCAGGCGGTGGCATGGCCGATATAGGTGTGGCCGTGCTGGAAGAAGCCCGAGCCGTTGGCGATGGCGTCGTGGATACGCTGGCTGACCAGGGTGGCGCCAATGGGCTGGTAGCCGGCACCCAGGCCCTTGGCGATGGTGATCAGGTCGGCGCTGATGCCTTCCTGTTCGGCGGCGAACAGGCTGCCGGTACGGCCCATGCCGCACATCACTTCGTCGAGGATCAGCAGCACGCCATAGCGGTCGCAGATTTCCCGCACCCGTCTGAAGTAGCCCGGCACGGCGGTCACTGCGCCCAGCGTGGCGCCCACCACCGGCTCGGCGACGAAGGCCATGACCTTGTCCGGGCCGAGGTTGAGGATTTCCGTTTCCAGTTCCCGTGCCAGGCGTTCGCCGTAGGCTTCCGGCGTTTCGCCTTCGGCCTGGTCGCGATAGGCGTAGCAGGGGCTGACGTGGCTGACATCGATCAGCAGCGGCTGGAACTGCTGGCGTCGCCAGGCGTTGCCGCCGGCGGCCAGGGCGCCGAGGGTGTTGCCGTGGTAGCTCTGGCGGCGGGCGATCAGGTGCGTGCGCTGTGGCTGGCCGATCTCCACGAAGTACTGGCGGGCCAGCTTGAGCGCCGCCTCTACCGCTTCGGAACCGCCGGAAACGAAATACACCGAGCGCATCCCGGCCGGGGCGCGGGCGATCAGGAAGTCGGCCAGTTCTTCCATTGGCTCGCTGGTGAAGAAGGATGTATGGGCGTAGGCCAGGGTGCCGATCTGCCGGCGTACCGCTTCGATCACTTCGGCGTCGCTGTGCCCCAGGCAGGACACCGCGGCTCCGCCGCTGGCGTCGAGGTAGCGACGGCCCTCGCTGTCGATCAGGTAGGCGCCGTCGCCGCGAACGGCCGTAGGGTAGGACTGGATGAGGCTGCGGTGCAGGACGTGGCTCATGGTGACCTCCTGGGGTTTGCGCAAATATTAAATGCATTTTTGCTCTTGGCAAATTTTTCTTGCGAAGAATGACGTAGCTCTGCATTTGGCTAATGCGCGTCCTGCGGTGCTTTTCTTTGATTTTTCGGGTGCGTCAGGCGGGGCGTGGGGTGTTTTGGGTTGGGAAAAATACTTGCAAATAAATTTATTGCATGTTTATTTTGCACAAAAGCACGCAAGTGCATGCAGCCCCTGACGGGGGTTAGCCGCTCAAAACAATAAAGTCCGGGCCCAGGCCCGTTGCATCGAACTGCCGCTAATGCGCGCCAGCCCCAGGGCATGGCGCATCCCGCCGTCCCGCAAGAGGAAGTCCTGCATGAAAAAGCTGCTGCAAGCCTCGTTCGCCGCTCTCTCCCTGTTCGCCGCCAGCCAGTCGATGGCTGCCGACAAGGAGCTGCTGATCGCCACCGATACCGCCTTCGTTCCCTTCGAGTTCAAACAGGGCGACAAATACGTCGGCTTCGACATCGATCTCTGGGCAGCCATCGCCAAGGAGATGGGCGTGAGCTACCAGCTCAAGCCGATGGACTTCAACGGCATCATCCCCGCGCTGCAGACCCGCAACGTCGACGCGGCCCTGGCCGGCATCACCATCAAGGAAGACCGCAAGCAGGTCATCGACTTCTCCGACGGCTACTACGACAGCGGCTTCCTGCTGATGGTCAAGGCCGATAACGACAGCATCAAGAGCTCCGCCGACATTGCCGGCAAGAGCCTGGCGGTGAAGAGCGGCACCTCCTCGGCGGACTACGCCAAGGCCAATCTGAAGGCCGGCGACCTGCGCCAGTTCCCCAACGTCGACAACGCCTACCTGGAGCTGCGCACCGGCCGCGTCGATGCCGCGATGCACGACACTCCCAACGTCCTCTACTACATCAAGACCGCTGGCGACGGGCAGGTGAAGGCCGTGGGCGAGCAGATGATGGCGCAGCAGTACGGCATCGGATTCCCCAAGGGCAGCGAACTGCGCGAGCCGGTGAACGCGGCGCTGAAGAAGCTGCGTGAGGACGGCACCTATGCGCAGATCTACCGCAAGTGGTTCGGCACCGACCCGAAATAAGACGAGGTAGGCATCCATGCATTTTCAATGGTCCGCCATCTGGGACGCGTTGCCGGTGCTGCTCGAGGGCGCCCGGCTGACCCTGTGGATATCCATTCTCGGTCTGATCGGCGGCGCGGTGATCGGCCTGGTGGCCGGTGTCGGCCGCGCCTACGGCGGCTTCATCGGCAGTCGCGTGGCGCTGGTGTTCGTCGAGCTGATCCGTGGCACGCCGATCATGGTCCAGGTGATGTTCATCTACTTCGCCCTGCCGCTGATGATCCCGGTGCGCATCGATCCGTTCAGCGCAGCGGTGGTCACCATCATGATCAACTCCGGCGCCTACATCGCCGAGATCACCCGCGGTGCGCTGCTCTCGGTGAACAAGGGCTTCCGCGAGGCGGGGCTGGCGCTGGGGCTTTCCGGGCGCGACACGCTGCGCTACGTGATCGCTCCGCTGGCCTTCCGGCGGATGATCCCGGCGCTGGGCAACCAGTGGATCGTGAGCATCAAGGACACCTCGCTGTTCATCGTCATCGGCGTCGCCGAACTGACCCGCCAGGGGCAGGAGGTGATCGCCGGCAACTTCCGCGCGATGGAAATCTGGTCGGCGGTGGCGGTGATCTACCTGGTCATCACCCTGGTGTTGAGTTACGTGCTGCGGCGCATGGAATCGAGGCTGAAGATCCTATGATCGAGTTCAAGCAGGTCGCCAAGCACTTTGGCGAGACCAAGGTGCTCCACGACATCAACCTGAAGATCGGCAGCGGCGAGGTGGTGGTCATCATCGGCCCTTCCGGCTCCGGCAAATCGACGCTGCTGCGCTGCATCAACAAGCTCGAAGTGATCACCGACGGCCAGTTGTTCGTCGATGGCATGGAGGTCAACGACCCGAAGGTGGACGAGCGCCTGATCCGCCAGGAGGCGGGGATGGTGTTCCAGCAGTTCCACCTGTTCCCGCAGATGACCGCACTGGAAAACGTTGCCTTCGGGCCGATCCGCGTGCGCGGGGCGAAGAAGGCGGACGCCGAGGCGCTGGCGCGTACGCTGCTGGCGAAGGTGGGGCTCTCCGAGCGCGCCGGGCACTATCCGTCGGAGTTGTCCGGCGGCCAGCAGCAGCGCGTGGCCATCGCCCGCGCGCTGGCGGTGAAGCCCAAGCTGATGCTGTTCGACGAGCCCACCTCGGCGCTCGACCCCGAGCTGCGCCATGAAGTGCTGCAGGTGATGAAGGATCTGGCGGAGGAGGGCATGACCATGGTCATCGTCACCCACGAGATCGACTTTGCCCGCAAGGTCGCTTCGCGGCTGATCTTCATCGACCAGGGCCGCATCACCGAGGACGGCGACCCCGCCAGCCTGATCGGCAACCCCACCAGCCCGCGTCTGCGGGAGTTCCTGCAACATGTCGCCTGAGGTGCGCCGATGATCCTGCAACCCCTGAAACTGGGCGGCAGCCCGTATGACATCGGCCTGGGGCTGGGCCGCTTCGGCCGCGACGCGGTGCATCAGCGCCTTCGCCCGCTGCCACTGTGGCGGAGCCTCGCGGCCCTGGCCGGGGCGGGCGTGGCGAAAGCCATGCAGGCGCAGGTCGAGGCCGACTTCCCGCGTATCTGGGAGGAAATCCGCGGCCTGGCCGATGGGCTGGAACTGCCGGTCGAGGAAGTCTTCCTGTGGAATTGCCGCGGCGACTTCGTCAGCCCGCAGAGCGTGGATGGCTGCACCACGGTGTTCGGGCCGACCGCCGAGGGCTGGCTGATCGCCCACAACGAGGATGGCCTGCCTTCCCTCGAGGGTGCCTGCGGCCTGCTGCAGGCGGCGCCGGAGCAAGGCATAGCTTTCACCAGCTTCGTCTACCCCGGCTCCATTCCCGGCCACACCTTCGCAGTGAATGCCGCCGGGCTGGTCAGTACGGTGAACAACATCCGCCCTGCCAACATCCCGACCGGCCTGCCGCGTCAGGTACTGGCCCGTGCGGTGCTGGATTGCGCCAGCCTGGATGAGGCGGTCGACGTGCTCTCCCGCGCAGGCCGCGCCGGTGCCTTCCACCATGCCCTCGGGCAGGTCGGTTCGGCTCATCTGCTGAGCGTCGAAGCCTGCTCGGCCGGCGTCGTTGTGCGCAAGGTGCGGCGTCCGGGCGGGCACTCCAATCATCTGCTGGATGCCGGGCTGGACGCCGCCGGCCAGCGCATCACCGGCAGTTCCGGCAGCCGCCAGCGTCGCGTCGACGGGTTGCTGGGGGAGGGGGGCGGTCTGCTCGACGAGGCCCGCGCGCTGGCGATCCTGCGCGATGGCGCTGATCCCGAGCTGCCGATCTACCGTCGCGCGGCGGACGACCCGGACGATGAGAACACCCTGGCCACCGCCGTGTTTCTCATCGGCGCGAACTCGGTAGAATGGCGCGTCTACTGCCAGCCGGACGTCCAGCACGTGGAAAGCGCCGGCAGTACCCGTCCTTCTTCCGCCAACGGACCTGCCCGATGACCCAAGCGCCCGCCGCACTGCCCGATAACCTGGGAGCCCTCAAGCAACTGCTGGAGGCTATCGAGCGCGGTGAGTCGGGCATCTCTCTGGGCGGCAGTTCGCGGCGGGTGCTGGCTGCCTTGATCGAGGCACCGCAGCGCACCGCGGTGTCCTCCATCAGCGAGCTGGCGGAGCAGCTCGGGGTGAACGCCTCGACCTTGTCGCGCCTGGCTCAGCGCCTGGGCTACGGCGGTTTCAGCAAGTTCCAGGACCTGTTCCGCCGCGAGCTGACCGAGGGCAAGAATTTCTACAGCGACCAGGCCTCGCGCCTGCTGCTGACTCCCGCCGACACCACGTTGTCGCGCCTGACCCGCCTGGGCCGGCAGGAAAGCACCAACATCGCCAGCCTGATCGAGCAGGTCGAGCCGGAAGTGTTCTCCCGTGTGGTGGAGCTTCTCGCCAGCGCGCGCCGTGTGCGAATCCATGGCATGCGCCAGTTCACTTCGCTGGCACTGTTCATGTCCTACGGCCTGGGCATGCTGCGCCAGGACGTGGCAGCGCTGGATGCCAGCCGCCAGGGCGTGGCCGATGCGTTGGCGCAACTGGATGCCGGCGATGTGCTGGTGGTCGCCAGCTGCTTCCCCTATACGCCCAGCGTGCTGGCCACGGCGGAAGTCGCCGCGCGCCATGGCATCGAGGTCGTGGCCCTGACCGATTCCTCCAGCTCGCCGTTGGCGAAGGTGGCGCGGCACAGCTTCTATGTGCCCAACCACAGCCTGTTCTACAGCAACAGCATGTGCGCCTTCATGCTGCTGGCGCAGGGCTTGTTGAGCGAGGTGGCGGGGCGATTGGGCGAAAGCGCGCTGGAGTCACTGCGCCAGCGCGAAGAACTGATCAGCGAGCTGAACGCGTCGCTCTGAGGCGACGCCGCCTCAGGCGACCTGGGTTCTGGGCTCCAGCGGGCTTTCGCTGCTGAGGAACTGCTCCAGGCGCTCGCGCTGCCGGGCATTGAGGAACAGGCCGAGCTTGGTACGGCGCCAAAGGATGTCATCGGCGTCGCGCGCCCACTCCTCGTGGACCAGATATTCCACCTCCCGCGCATAGAGCCCGGCGCCCAGGTGTTCGCCCAGTTCGCTGAGGTTGTGCGCGCCGTCCAGCAGTTTCCAGATGCGGCTGCCGTAAGTGCTGGCCCAGCGCCGGGCGAGGGCCGGGTCGAGCTGGCGCAGGCGGTCCATGAGCTGGATCGCCAGGTCTTCCACGCTGGTCATGGCTTCACCGCCGGGCAGCGGGGCGCTGGCGGTCCAGCTGGGTTTCATCACGCCGGTGAAGTGCGGCGCCAGTTGCTCCAGTGCGGCCTCGGCGAGCTTGCGGTAGGTCGTCAGCTTGCCGCCGAATACCGACAGCAGCGGCGCTTCGCCGGGGGTATTGTCCAGCGCCAGGGTGTAGTCGCGGGTCACGGCCGAAGGGTCGTCGGACTCGTCGTCGCACAGCGGGCGCACGCCGGAGAAGCTGCGCAGGATGTCCTGGCGGCCCAACTGGTGCTTGAAGTGCGCATTGACCACGTTGAGCAGGTAGTCGGTCTCTTCTTCGCTGATGCTGATCTTCGCCGGGTCGCCCTGGTATTCGCGGTCGGTGGTGCCGATCAGGGTGAACTGGCGCAGGTAGGGGATGGCGAAGACGATGCGCCGGTCCTCGTTCTGCAGGATGTACGCGTGCTCACCTTCGTACAGGCGCGGCACGATCAGGTGGCTGCCCTGGATCAGACGGATGCCGTAGGGCGGCTTCTGGCGCAGTTCCTCGCGCAGGAAGCGGTCGACCCAGGGGCCGGCGGCGTTGACCAGCGCGCGGGCGCGCACCGAGTACAGGCTGCCATCGGCGCGCTCCAGATGCAGGTGCCACAGACCCTTGCTGCGCCGGGCGCTGACGCAGCGGGTGCGCGGGTGCACATGGGCGCCGTTCTCGCGGGCGGCCATGGCGTTGAGCACCACCAGGCGGGCGTCGTCCACCGAGCAGTCGGAGTATTCGAAGCCGCGGATGATCTCGGCCTTCAGCGGGCTGTCGTGGCCGAAGCGCACACCCCGGGAAGCCGGCAGCTTCTCGCGCTTGCCCAGGTGATCGTAGAGAAACAGGCCGGCGCGGATCATCCAGGCCGGGCGCAGGTGGGGGCGGTGCGGCAGTACGAAGCGCAGCGGGTGGACGATGTGCGGAGCCTTGGCCAGCAGCACTTCGCGCTCGGCGAGGGCTTCGCGGACCAGGCGGAATTCGTAGTGCTCCAGGTAGCGCAGGCCGCCGTGGACCAGCTTGCTGCTGGCGGAGGAGGTGTGGGCGGCGAGGTCGTGCTGTTCGCAAAGGAACACCGACAGCCCGCGCCCGGCAGCGTCCGCCGCGATCCCCGCGCCATTGATGCCGCCACCGACGACGGCCAGGTCATAGACTTCGGCCAGGGGCGCGTGGCGCTTGCTGGTTGGGTTCATGGGGGCCGCCTTGGGGATTGAAAGTGAATCTTGTGATGTTCGTTTTCGAAAATATCCTAGTTCAATGAATGAAATATGACCAGCCTTGAGCGCGGATTCGCGCAGACATTCGTCTGAATGTTCGAAAGTGAAGGAGTCGGGCGCGACTCAGACCAGTTCGAGCTGGACCTTGTGCTGGTGCATCAGGCGCGCCACGGCGGTGGGCGGCGGGCAGTCGGTGAACACCCGGCTGACCAGGGAGATCGGCCCCAGGCGCACTACGGCGTTGCGCCCGAACTTGCTGGAGTCGGCGGCGAGGAACACCTGCCGGGCGTTGTCGATGATGGCGCGGGAGACGCGCACTTCCTGGTAGTCGAAGTCCAGCAGGCTGCCGTCCTCGTCGATGCCGCTGATGCCGACCACGGCGAAGTCGACGCGGAACTGCTCGATGAAGTCCACTGCCGCCTGCCCGACCACGCCGCCGTCGCCGCGCACGGTGCCGCCGGCGATCAGCACTTCGAAGTCGTCCTTGCCGGCGAGGATGCTGGCGACGTGCAGGTTGTTGGTGATGACCTTGAGGTTCTTGTGGCCGAGCAGGGCGCGGGCGATGGCCTCGGTGGTGGTGCCGATATTGATGAACAGCGAAGCGTTGTCCGGGATGTGCGCGGCGATGGCCTCGGCGATGCGCTGCTTCTCATCGCGCATCTGGTCGGCGCGGGTGTTATAGGCGGTGTTCTCGATGCTCGAGTCCCAGGCCGCGCCGCCGTGGTAGCGGCGCAGCAGGTTCTGCTCGGCGAGCTGGTTGATGTCGCGGCGGATGGTCTGCGGCGTCACGGCGAACTGCTGGGCGAGTTCCTCGATGCTCAGGTAGCCGCGCTCGCGGACCAGGTCGAGGATGCTTTGCTGTCGGGGTGGCAGGTTCATGCGCTGTGCTCGTGCGGACGGGCCGGGAGGGCAAGGATGCCGCAGCGCGGCCTCTCTGTCATGCAATGCACCGCCTGTAGGAGCGCGCCATGCGCGAGATCGCGGGCATGGCCCGCTCCTACAGGTTCGTGCGGTCAGTCTTCTGCTGCCCAGCCGCGGGTGCGCTCCACGGCTTTCTTCCACCCGGCATACAAGCGAGTGCGCTCGGCTTCGTCACAGGCCGGCTGGAACACCCGCTCGATCACCGCCTTGTTCTTCAGCTCGCCCAGGCTGCCCCAGAAACCGCAGGCCAGGCCCGCCAGCACGGCGGCGCCGAGGGCGGTGGTCTCGCGCATCTGCGGGCGCTCCACCGGGGTGCCGAGGATGTCGGCCTGGAACTGCATGAGGAAGTTATTGGCCACCGCGCCGCCATCCACGCGCAGGGCGCGCAGCGGTTCGCCGGCGTCCTGCTGCATGGCGTCGAGCACGTCGCGGGTCTGGTAGGCGATGGACTCCAGGGTGGCGCGGATCAGGTGGTCGGCCTTCACCCCACGGGTCAGGCCGAACAGCGCGCCACGGGCGTACGGGTCCCAGTAGGGCGCGCCGAGGCCGGTGAAGGCGGGGACCAGGTAGACGCCATTGCTGTCCTTCACCTTGGTGGCGAAGTACTCGGAGTCGTGGGCGTCGTTGATCACCTTCAGTTCGTCGCGCAGCCACTGCACGGTGGAGCCGCCGTTGAACACCGCGCCTTCCAGCGCATAGGCCACTTCGCCGCTCGGGCCGCAGGCGATGGTGGTGAGCAGGCCGTGGGTGGATTTCACCGCCTTGTCTCCGGTGTTCATCAGCAGGAAGCAGCCGGTGCCGTAGGTGTTCTTCGCCTGGCCCGGCTCCACGCACATCTGGCCGAACAGCGCGGCCTGCTGGTCGCCGGCGATCCCGGCAATCGGCGTGCGGTGCACGCCGAGGCCGCCGACCTTGGCGTGGCCATACACCTCGGAGGACGGGCGCACCTGCGGCAGCATCGCGCGCGGTACGCCCAGCGCGGCGAGCAGGCGTTCGTCCCAGTCGCGCTTATGGATATCGAACATCAGGGTGCGCGAGGCGTTGGTGTAGTCGGTGACGTGCACCTCGCCTTCGGTGAGCTTCCATATCAGCCAGCTGTCGACCGTGCCGAACAGCAACTCGCCGCGTTGCGCGCGTTCACGGGCGCCTTCGACGTTGTCGAGGATCCACTTCAGCTTGGTGCCGGAGAAGTAGGGATCGATGACCAGCCCGGTGGTGTCGCGGATGTGCTGTTCCAGGCCGTCGCGCTTGAGCTGCTCGCAGATCGCCGCGCTGCGCCGGCACTGCCAGACGATGGCGTTGTGGATCGGCCGGCCGGTGCTCTTGTCCCACACCAGGGTGGTTTCGCGCTGGTTGGTGATGCCGATGGCGGCCACTTCGGCGACGCTGATGCTGGCCTGGGCGAGGGCTTCCACCAGGGTCGAACTCTGGGTCGCCCAGATTTCCATCGGGTCGTGTTCGACCCAGCCCGGTTGCGGGTAGATCTGCGCGAACTCGCGCTGGGCCGTGCTGACCACGTTGGCGTCGTGGTCGAAGATGATGGCGCGCGAGCTGGTGGTGCCCTGGTCGAGGGCGACGACGTATTTCTTGTTCGTAAGGTCGGTCATGGCAGCGGCCTTGTGCGGATTCCGTTCGGCAACCCCGGCGGCAGGGCCGGGTAGGGATTGGCGGTGAACATACGGGATTCATCCCCGTCGGTGAAGCGAACACCGTGCAGTACGCCACACCTTGGCTTACTGTTATGCGCTGGAAAGCCGCCTGCGAGAAGCCCGCCGATCATGACCCCCGCCATCGACCTGCTGAAAAAGAACCGCGCCGAACACCACGTACTGAGCTACGAGCACGACCCCAAGGCGCCGTCCTACGGCCTGGAGGCCGCCGAGAAGCTCAACCTCGACCCGGCGCGGGTGTTCAAGACGCTGCTGGCGGCAAGCGAGAAGGGCGAACTGCTGGTGGCGGTGGTGCCGGTGGTGGGCAGCCTGGACCTCAAGGCGCTGGCCCACGCGGCGGGCGTGAAGAAGGCCGACATGGCCGACCCCAACGCTGCGCAGCGCGCCACTGGCTACCTGGTTGGCGGCATCAGCCCGCTGGGACAGAAGAAGCGCCTGCGCACCTTCATCGACGAATCCGCCCAGGGCTTCCCGACTATCCATGTCAGCGCTGGCCGACGCGGTCTGGAAGTGGAGCTGAGCGCCGAGACGCTGGCCGGCCTGACCTCGGCGAAGTTCGCGCCCATCGGCCGCCCCTGATCGCTCAACCCCGGGGACTGTGTGGTCCCCACTGTACGGTTCGCCGCCCGCCGGCTTCTGTCATGCTCGGCCATCACTTACAAGGAGATCGCCATGCTGCTCGACTTCCATCAGGTGGACGCCTTCACCGACCGTCCTTTCGCCGGCAACCCGGCCATGGTCTATCGCCTCGATGCTTGGCTGAACGACGAGCTGATGCAGAAGATCGCCGCCGAGCACAACCTCTCGGAGACCGCCTTCCTGGTGAAGGAACCCGAGGGCTGGCGCATCCGCTGGTTCACCCCGACCGCCGAGGTGCCGCTGTGCGGCCACGCCACCCTGGCCAGCGCCCACGTGCTGTTCGAGGTGTTCGATGAGCCGGGCGAGGTGCTGGAGCTCAATTCGCTGTCCGGCCCGCTGCGCGTGACCCGCGAGGAGGGCCGTCTGGCGCTGAACTTCCCGGCGCAGCCGCCGAGCGAAACCGGCGCCACCGTGGAACTGGCCAGCGCATTGGGCGTGGACGTGGTGGACGCACTGAGCAACGCCTCGCACCTGCTGGCGCTGCTGGAATCCGAGCAGGCCGTGCGCGACTGCAAGCCGGATTTCGCCGCCCTGGCGCGTCTGCCGTACCTGGGGGTGATCGTCACTGCGCGCAGCGATGACTATGACTTCGTCTCGCGCTTCTTCGCCCCGGCCATCGGCCTCAACGAAGACCCGGTGACCGGCGCCGCCCACTGCAGCCTGATCCCCTACTGGTCGGGCCGCCTGAACAAGCTGCAGATGCGCGCCTTCCAGTGCTCCGAGCGCGGCGGCGAGCTGTGGTGCCGCCTGGAGGACGACCGCGTGAGCATCGCCGGTTATGCGCGCCTGGTGGCCAGCGGTCGTCTGCTGGTTGTTTGATCTGTGACCGGGGAGATTTCGTCTTCCCGGCGTAGGCTGGCCTTCCCTGAAAACCGCGCCCCTCTGGCGCGGTTCGCAGCTTCGGAGGAAGGCCCATGGCAACCCTGGTCATCGCTGACTATCACACCCACACCGGCTCCCCCGTTCTTGCCCCGGCGACCCTGAACGCCCTGGCGGCTGCCCGGCAGATCGGCGGTGACGTGCATCTGCTGCTGGCCGGCAGCGGCCTGACCCAACTGGTGGAGCACGCTCGCGGCATCGAGTGCATCGCGCGCGTCGTGCTGGTGGACGATTCCGCCTACGACCACCTGCTGGCGGAAAACCTCTCCGCACTGGTCGTGCAGCTCGCTCCTGGCTACAGCCATATTCTCGCGCCTGCCAGCGCCATGGGCCGTGATTGCCTGCCGCGTATTGCCGCGCTGCTGGACGTCGATGCGGTTTCCGACGTCATCGCGGTGATCGATGACGAGACCTTCCAGCGCCCGATCTACGCCGGCAATGCGATTGCCACGGTGCGCTGCGCAGGGCCGCTGAAAGTGCTGGGTATCCGGCCAACGGCCTTCGACCCGGTTTCCGCTGAAGGCGGCAGCGCCGAGCTGGAAAGACGCAATGGGGCGGGCGATCTCGCGCTTTCGTCCTGGCAGGGTGAGGAGCATCCGGACTTCGAACGCCCGGCACTGGAAGCGGCGCGGGTAATAGTCGCTGGCGGGCGCGGGCTGCAGACCGAGGAAGGCTTCGCGGCGCTCTATCCCCTGGCGGATCGCCTGCACGGCGCCGTGGGCGCTTCGCTGGCGGCGGTGGACGCAGGTTTCGCACCGGCGGAGCTGCAGATCGGCCAGTCCGGGCGCATCGTCGCGCCGGAGCTTTACCTGGCGGTAGGGGTATCCGGTGCGGTGCAGCACGTGGCGGGGATGAAGGACGCCAAGGTCATCGCCGCGATCAACCTCGATCCGGACGCGCCGATCTTCGAGATCGCCGACTACGGCCTGCAGGGCGACCTGTTCGAGTTGCTGCCGGCGTTGATGCTCGAGTTGGACAGCGCGCTCGGCTAGAGCGCCACGCTGCCCTGTGCCGGGAACAGCACCAGGTGCTCGGCGGCGACGCCGATGGCCACTTCGTCGCCCGGTTGATGGTCGGAGTGGCTGGGGAATAGCGATTCCAGCTGGGTGCCGGTGGGCAATTGCAGACGATAGAGCGTCGCCGCGCCGAGGAACGACTTGCCGACAATCCGCGCCTTCAGCGCGCCATCGGCGGCCGGCACCAGGTCGTCCGGGCGCAGCAGCACATCCACCGCACTGCCGTCCGGCAGGCTGTAGGCGCGGTTGCCGCGCAGCAGGCCCAGTTCGGTCTGCACCGCATCGCGTCCGCACATCTGTCCGCGAATGAAATAACCCTGGCCGACGAAGCTGGCGACGAAGGGTGTCTGCGGTTCGTGGTAGAGGTTGAACGGGGTGTCCCACTGCTCCAGCACGCCATGGCGGAATACGCCGACGTGGTCGCTGACGGCGAAGGCCTCTTCCTGGTCGTGGGTGACCAGGACCGCACTGGTGCCGCGAGCCTTGAGGATGTCGCGCACCTCGTGGCTGAGCTGGCGGCGCAGTTCCACGTCGAGGTTGGAGAAGGGTTCGTCGAGCAGCAGCAATTGCGGTTGCGGCGCCAGCGCGCGGGCCAGGGCCACGCGTTGCTGCTGGCCGCCGGAGAGCTCGTGGGGGAAGCGCTGGCCGAGGCCATCGAGCTTCACCAGCTCCAGCAATTCGCCGACGATGCGCTCGCGCTCGGGGTGCTTGCGAATGCCGAAGGCGATGTTGTCCGCCACCGACAGGTGCGGGAACAGCGCGTAGTCCTGGAACACCATGCCGATCCGGCGCTTCTCCGGCGACAGGGTGAAGCCGGGGCGGGAAATCACTTCGCCGGCCAGTTCGATGCAGCCGGCCTGCACCGGCTCGAAACCGGCGATGGCGCGCAGGGTGGTGGTCTTGCCGCAGCCCGAGGGGCCGAGCAGGCAGCCGATGTCGCCGACGTTCAGGTGCAGGCTGACGCCTTGCACCACACGCTGCTGTTCATAGCCACAGGAAAGATCTTCGAGGTTGAGCAGCAGCGTTTGGGTCATTGAACGTAGAACCTGTTCAGAATCTCGCCGAGCGCAGTCCGGGCTAGGCGGAATCAGGTAAAAAAGCGCAGTTTACGCCTGCTGAATGAGCATTTTTTACCTGATTCCAACGCCGCCCGGGCCAGCGCAGGCAGATTATGGGCAGGTTCTCAGGCGTAGTGGGCGTGCTCGACCAACAGTTCGAGCAGCGCCTTCTGGGCGTGGAGACGGTTTTCCGCCTGGTCCCAGGCCACGGAGCGCGCGTCGTCCAGCAGGTCTTCGCTGATCTCTTCGCCACGGTGGGCCGGCAGGCAGTGCATGAATAGTACATCCGCCGCAGCGCCGTCGAGCAGCGCACGTGTTACCTGATATGGCTGGAACAGGCGCAGGCGCGCGGCCGCTTCGTCTTCCTGGCCCATGGAGGCCCAGACGTCGGTGCTTACCAGGTGCGCGCCGGCCACCGCCTCGCGCGGGTCGCGGAAGATCTTCACGCGATCGCCAGCCAGTTCCATCAGGGCGGCATTCGGCTCGTAACCTTCCGGGCAGGCCACGTTCAGCTGGAAGTCGAAGCGGATCGCCGCCTCGATGTAGCTGTTGCACATGTTGTTGCCGTCGCCGATCCAGGCCGCCGTCTTGCCGGCGATGCTGCCGCGGTGCTCGAAGAAGGTCTGCATGTCGGCCAGCAACTGGCAGGGATGCAGGTCGTCCGACAGGCCGTTGATCACCGGCACGCGGGAGTTTTCGGCGAACTCGATCAGGTTGCTGTGGGCGAAGGTGCGGATCATCACCGCATCGACCATCCGCGACATCACCCGTGCGGCGTCGGCGATCGGCTCGCCACGGCCCAGCTGGGTATCGCGCGGGGAGAGGAAGATGGCCTGGCCGCCGAGCTGGATCATGCCGGCTTCGAAGGAGATCCGCGTACGGGTCGAGGCTTTCTCGAAGATCATGCCCAGCACGCGGTTCTTCAGTGGTTCGTAGAGCACGCCTCGGTCTCGCAGGTCCTTCAGCTCGGTGGCGCGGCGGATCAGACCGAGCAGTTCTTCGGTCGTGTAATCCAGCATCGAGAGGAAGTGACGTGCGCTCATGGTTCGTACCTACTACTTATTCTCAGAATCAGGCCGAGGTACCGACCGGCTTTCGTGAGAAAAAACGGGCTGAACCTGCGGCGGGACCGCATGGAGCGGAAAATGGGGGAAGGCGCGATCCTATAAGGAAATGACGGATCTACGCAAGTTTCCCCCGGAAGGCCCGTCGGGCGGGGCTTCAACATGGTCGTTCCTGATGCCCCGCGATTCACCCGACGGAAGCTGGTGGTGCTTCGCCAGGCCAGGATTCATAGTGCTTTCGACTCCGCGACCGGCCCCATGAGGCGCCGGCGACAACAATAACGAGGCGAGCCATGAGCAAGACCCTCCACCACCGTGCGTGCCACCTGTGCGAAGCCATCTGCGGCCTGACCATCGAGACCGAGGATGAGCGCATCCTCTCGATCAAGGGCGACGCCCAGGACAGCTTCAGCCGCGGCCACGTCTGCCCCAAGGCGGTGGCCCTGCAGGACATCCAGAACGACCCGGACCGCCTGCGCCAGCCGGTGCGCCGCGTCGGCAACGAGTGGCAGCCGATCGGCTGGGACGAGGCTTTCGAGCTGGTCGCCACGCGTCTTGCCGAGATTCGTTTACGCCATGGCAACGACGCCGTGGCCGTGTACCAGGGCAATCCCAGCGTGCACAACTACGGGCTGATGACCCACAGCAACTACTTCCTCGGCCAGCTGAAGACCCGCAACCGTTACTCGGCGACCTCGGTGGACCAGTTGCCGCATCATCTGGTCAGCCAGCAGATGTTCGGCCATGGCCTGCTGATCCCGATTCCCGACATCGACCACACCGACTTCATGCTGATCCTGGGCGGCAACCCGCTGGCCTCCAACGGCAGCATCATGACCGTGCCGGACGTGGAGAAACGCCTGAAGGCGCTGAAGGCGCGCGGTGGCAAGCTGGTGGTGGTCGATCCGCGTCGCACCGAGACGGCGGCGCTGGCGGACCAGCATCTGTTCGTCCGTCCCGGCGAGGATGCAGCCTTGTTGCTGGGCATCCTCGACACGCTGCTCAGCGAAGGGCTGACCCGCGCAACCGCCCTGCCGGTGAATGGCCTGGAGGCGGTACGCGAAGCCCTGGCGCCGTTCAAGGTCGAAGCCATGGCCGCGCGCTGCGGTGTGCCGGCCGAGGATATCCGCCAACTGGCGCGTGCTTTCGCCGCCGCCGACAAGGCGGTCTGCTACGGGCGCATGGGCGTTTCGACGCAAGTCTTCGGCAGCCTGTGCCAGTGGCTGGTGCAACTGATCAACCTGGTCACCGGCAACCTCGACCGCGTCGGCGGCACCCTGTGCACCACGCCGGCGGTGGACCTGGTGGCGACCACTGCGGGCGGCGCTTTCAATCGCTGGCAAAGCCGCGTGTCCGGCCTGCCGGAATACGGCGGTGAACTGCCGGTGGCGGCGCTGGCCGAGGAGATGCTCACCGAAGGGGAGGGGCAGGTGCGCGCGCTGGTGACGGTGGCCGGCAACCCGGTGCTGTCCACGCCCAATGGCCGTCGCCTGGAGCAGGCGCTGGATGGCCTGGAGTTCATGCTCAGCGTCGATCTGTACATCAACGAGACGACCCGCTACGCCGACCTGATCCTGCCGCCCACCGCGCCGCTGGAGCACGATCACTACGACACCACCTTCAACGTCTTCGCAGTGCGCAACGTCACCCGCTTCAACGAGGCGGTCCTGCCCAAGCCCGACGGTGCGCTGCACGACTGGGAAATCTTCGTCGGCCTGGCCAAGGCCTATGCCGCGCGTCAGGGCAGCGAGCTCAAGCCGACCATGGCGCCGGAGCAGATGATCGAGATGGGCCTGCGCTTCGGCCCCTACGGCGACGCCAGCGAGCACAAGCTCAACCTGGCGCGGCTGCGCGAGCACCCGCACGGGCTGGACCTGGGGCCGCTGCAGCCGAACCTGGCGCCGCGCCTGAAAACCGCCAGCCGCAGCATCGAGGCGGCACCGGAGATTTTCCTCAACGACCTGCGCCGTTTTGCCGACAGCCAGTCGCCGGCCATCGACCAATTGCTGCTGATCGGCCGCCGCCACGTGCGCAGCAACAACTCGTGGATGCACAACTATCACCGCCTGGTGAAGGGCAAGCCGCGCCACCAGTTGCTGATGCACCCGCAGGACCTGGCGTCGCGCGGGCTGGTGGACGGGCAGAAGGTACGGGTGCGCTCGCGGGTCGGCAGCATCGAGATCGAAGTGGCTTCCAGCGATGAAGTCATGGCCGGCGTGGTCAGCCTGCCCCACGGCTGGGGCCACGGGCGACCGGGCGTGCAACTGGCCATCGCGCGCGAGCAGGGCGGTGCCAGCGCCAACGATCTGACCGACGAGCGCCACCTGGATGCACTCTCCGGCAACACTGCGCTCAACGGCGTGCCGGTGGAGGTCGAGGCGGCCTGACAAGCTGACGCACGTCACCTGCAAAGCCGAGCGTTGCACTCGGCTTTGCAGTACAATGCGCGGTACCGTGCCGGCCTGTGCCCCCAGAGGCGACTGCCGGGTCAGTGTCTGATAGTTAAGCCGAGGAAGTTCATGGATATCATCGATACCATCAAAGAGCAGATCTCCAGCAACCCTGTTCTGCTGTACATGAAGGGTTCGCCGAACGCTCCCCAGTGCGGTTTCTCGTCCCGCGCCGCGCAGGTGCTGATGGCTTGCGGCGAGAAATTCGCCTATGTCGACATCCTGCAGAACCCGGAAATCCGCGCCAACCTGCCCAAGTACGCCAACTGGCCGACCTTCCCGCAACTGTGGGTCGGTGGTGAACTGGTCGGCGGCAGCGACATCCTGGCCGAGATGTTCGAGAAGGGTGAGCTGCAACCGCTGATCAAGGACGCCGTGAGCAAGGCCAACGCCTGAGTCTTTCGTGCTGTCGCACAAAGCCCCGCCTTGGCGGGGCTTTGTTTTTGGGAAGAAATAAAAGATGACTGAACAGACGCGGGCCAACGCCGCGCGCTGGGCGTGCGGATACTGCTTCGCCATGGGCGGGATGGTCCATGGCAGCGTGATGGGGCGGGTGCCGGCCCTCAAGAGCATGACCGGGGTCGACGAGCAGCAACTGGGCCAGGCGCTTCTGGGCGCTGGCTTCGGCGCGCTGCTGGCGTTCGCCTTCGCCGGCGCGCTGGTGCGGCGCTATGGCAGCCGGGCGATCACCGTGATTTCCGGGTTGGCGCTGATGGCGACCTTCCCCTTGCTCGGGCTGGCGCAGGATGTCTGGGTACTGGCGGCGGGCTTCCTCGCCGTCGGCCTGACCTTTGCGACCATGGACGTGGCGATGAACACCCAGGCGGTGGAAGTCGAGCGGCGCCTCGGCCGCCCGTGCATCTCCAGTTTGCATGGCATGTACAGCCTGGGCGGTCTGGTCGGTGCAGTCGGCGCGGCAGCGTTTGCCGACCTCGCGCCGATCTGGCACTTCAGCCTGCTGGCGCTGATCGCCGTGGCGATCCTGCCGTTCTTCGCCCGTCATCTGTTCGAGGGCCGCCCGCAACCCATGGAGGAGGAGGCGCCAGCCCAACGTGGCTGGCGCCTGCCGCCACCGGCACTGATCGGCCTGGGTCTGCTGACGCTCTGCGCGTTCGTTTCCGAAGGGGCGGTTGCCGACTGGGGGGCCTTGCTGCTGCATCAGGTGCTGGGTGCGTCCGAACGCCTGGCAGCACTGGGCTTCGCGGCATTCTCCGCAACCATGGTGTTGGGGCGGCTGTTCGGTGATCGTTTGCGCGTGCGCTTCGCCGACGAGGCGCTGGTGCGCAACCTCGCGCTGCTGGCGATTGCGGGCATGTTCCTGGCGCTGTTCAGTCCGTGGGTTGCCGGCGCGATTGCCGGATTCGCCCTGGTGGGCGCGGGACTGTCGGTGGTGGTGCCGATCCTGATCGGCGCCGCGGGCAACCGGCCGGGCGTCGAGCCTTCGCGCGGCGTGGCGGCGGTAGCGTCGTTCGGCTATGGCGGCTTGCTGATGGGCCCGCCGCTGATCGGCTTCCTCGCCGAGCACGTGGGCTTGCGCCTGTCGTTGCTGGTGGTGGTGGGGTTGTGCGCGGGGCTGGTGCTGAAGGCGTCACTGGTGCGCCGTCCGCCAAAGGCGAACGTCTAGAAGAGAAGGGCACCGGCGTCCACAACAGCGCCGGTGCCTTTTTCTATCAGTCGTCTTCGTGCATGTGCGACTGCAGGTAGTTTTCCAGACCGACTTTCTGGATCAGGCCCAGCTGGGTTTCCAGGTAGTCGATGTGCTCTTCCTCGGACTCGAGGATGTCCTTGAGCAGGTCGCGGCTGACGTAGTCATGCACGCTTTCGCAATGCACGATGGCGTCGCGCAGGTCCTTGCAGGCCTTGAGTTCCAGGTTCAGGTCGCACTGCAGCATTTCCTGGGTGTTCTCGCCGATCAGCAGCTTGCCCAGGTCCTGCAGGTTGGGCAGGCCTTCGAGGAACAGGATGCGTTCGATGAGCTTGTCGGCGTGCTTCATCTCATCGATGGACTCGTGGTACTCATGCGCGCCGAGGCGCTTCAGGCCCCAGTCGTTCCACATGCGCGAGTGCAGGAAGTACTGGTTGATGGCGATCAGCTCGTTGCCGAGGATCTTGTTCAGATGCTGGATGACTTTCTTGTCGCCTTTCATGCCGGGGTCCTGCCGTGTGGAGTGGGAGAGATTGAAATTCTCGCGCCCTTATAACCATCTGTCAAACATAAGTCCTTGAATTTGTTATAAAAAGGAATATGAATGCGAATGTTTTCATTCCGCAACTTGGCGCTAAACCACTGAATTACGGGCATAAAAAAACCGGGCCAGAGCCCGGTTTCCTTGGAATTTTGGCTGAATCGATCAGCGGTCTTTTTTCTCAACCCGCCGCGTAGGCCAGGTTGTAGTTCATCGCCTGGGCGCTTTGCAGCTCGCCGAGGGTATCGCGAACCACCTGTTTGGCCAGGCAGGCGCACTTGCCACATTGAGTGCCGACGCCGGTGCATTCGCGCACTTCGCGATAGTTGCAGGCGCCGTCGTAGATCGCATCGCGGATCTGGGTATCGGTAACACCGTTGCAGAGGCAGACGTACATGGTTGCACTACAGTCGCTGTGGGGTTGTTGGAAGCGATACTAATAATAATGAGAATGATTGTCAAAATTTACCAGGAACCCCTTTCGTGGTCTCCGATAAATGGTCGTGAGGTCAGTGAATCTGCCGCGAAAGCCGCATGGATGAAGGCCTTGCCTGCCCGGTGTATGATGGCTGCCCCACTGGAGCGGCAACCCCTCAAGCCCGGCAGTTTCGACCGGGCAGCGGGCGTTTCGCTCCCAAGCGCCTCACCATTTCCGGAGACAAGGAATGAGCGTACTCGTAGGTAAGAAAGCTCCCGATTTCAACGTGGCCGCCGTGCTGGGCACCGGCGAGATCGTCGACAGCTTCGTGCTGTCCGAAGCCATCAAGGGCAAGTACGGCCTGGTATTCTTCTATCCGCTGGACTTCACCTTCGTGTGCCCGTCCGAGCTGATCGCCCTGGACCACCGCATCCCCGACTTCCAGGCGCGCAACGTCGAAGTGATCGGCGTTTCCATCGATTCCCACTTCACCCACAACGCCTGGCGCAACACTCCGGTGGACAAGGGCGGCATCGGCCCGGTCAAGTACACCCTGGCCGCCGACATCACCCACGAGATCGCCAAGGCCTATGACGTCGAATCCGAAGGCGGCGTGGCTTTCCGTGGCGCCTTCCTGATCGACCAGAACGGCGTGGTGCGTTCGCAGATCGTCAACGACCTGCCGCTGGGCCGTAACATGGACGAGTTGCTGCGTCTGGTCGACGCCCTGCAGTTCACCGAGGAACACGGCGAAGTCTGCCCGGCCAACTGGAAGAAGGGCGACAAGGGCATGACCGCCTCGCCCGAAGGCGTTGCTGCCTACCTGGCCGAGAACGCCGGCAAGCTGTAAGGCTGCTGGTGAATAAAAAAGCCCCGCGATTGCGGGGCTTTTTTATTCAGGACGGCGCGATCAGTGATCGTCTTCCATCCAGCCGCCGAATTCCTTCCAGCGGTTGACGATGCCGCAGAACAGCTCGGCAGTCTTCTCGGTGTCGTAGCGCGCCGAGTGAGCCTCGCGGTTGTCGAACTCGATGCCGGCGGTCTGGCAGGCCTTGGCCAGGACGGTCTGGCCGTAGGCGAGGCCGGCGAGGGTAGCGGTGTCGAAGCTGGAGAACGGGTGGAACGGATTGCGTTTCACGCCGCTGCGGTTCACCGCCGCATTGAGGAAGCCCAGGTCGAAGCTGCTGTTGTGGCCGACCAGAATCGCCCGCTTGCAGCCGTTGGACTTCAGCGACTTGCGGATGCCGCGGAAGATTTCGGTCAGCGCCTGTTCTTCCGGCACGGCCATGCGCAGCGGGTGGTCCAGCTTGATGCCGGTGAACTCCAGCGCCGCCTGCTCGATGTTGGCGCCTTCGAACGGCTCCACGCGGAAGAAGTAGGTGTGTTCGGGGAACAGGTAGCCGCTTTCGTCCATGCCGATGGTGACGGCAGCGATTTCCAGCAGGGCGTCGGTGCCGGCGTTGAATCCACCGGTCTCGACGTCCACCACGACCGGCAGGTAGCCACGGAAGCGGCGCGCCATCGGGTGGCGTGGGCCGGGCGGGAAGGAACCGTCGAGTTCTTCTTCGAAGATTTCGTTCTCGTCACTCATGCCTCGGTCTCCAGCAGGCGCCAGCGCAGTTTTTCACCCGCGCGCAGCGGGACGACGTCGAAATCGCCGAACGGCAGGGCCGCCGGGGCTTCCCACTCTTCGCGGACCAGGGTGATGCGGTCGCTGTTGCGCGGCAGGCCGTAGAAATCCGGGCCGTGGAAGCTGGCGAAACCTTCCAGCTTGTCCAGCGCATTGCGCTGCTCGAAGGCTTCGGCGTACAGCTCGATGGCGGCGTAGGCGGTGTAGCAGCCGGCGCAACCGCAGGCGGCTTCCTTGGCGTGGCGCGCGTGGGGGGCCGAGTCGGTGCCGAGGAAGAACTTCGGGCTGCCGCTGGTGGCGGCATCCAGCAGGGCTTCCTGGTGGGTGTTGCGCTTGAGGATCGGCAGGCAATAGAAGTGCGGGCGAATGCCGCCAACCAGCATGTGGTTGCGGTTGTACAGCAGGTGGTGTGCGGTGATGGTGGCGCCGACGTTGGCCGGGGCGGCCTTGACGAAGGCGGCGGCATCGCCGGTGGTGATGTGCTCGAAGACCACCTTGAGGGTCGGGAAACGCTCGACCACGCGGGTCAGGTGTTCGTCGATGAAGCGCTTCTCACGGTCGAACACGTCGACCTCGGCGCGGGTCACTTCGCCGTGTACCAGCAGCGGCAGGCCGACTTCGGCCATGGCTTCGAGCACGTGGAAGATGTTGTCGACGCTGGTGACGCCGGAATCGGAGTTGGTGGTGGCGCCGGCCGGGTACAGCTTGGCGGCGTGCACGAAGCCGGAGGCCTTGGCGGCACGGACTTCCTCGACGCTGGTGCGGTCGGTGAGGTACAGCACCATCAGCGGCTCGAAGCGGCTGCCGGCGGGACGGGCGGCCAGGATGCGCTGGCGGTAGGCGTCGGCTTCGGCGGCGTTGCGTACCGGCGGGACCAGGTTCGGCATGATGATGGCGCGGCCGAAGGTGCGGGCGGCGTCGCCGACGGTTTGCGCGAGTGCGGCGCCGTCGCGCAGGTGGATGTGCCAGTCGTCGGGGCGCAGGAGTGTCAGGCGGTCGGACATGCGGATTCCAGGGGTGCGGTTGCAGCGGGAAGAGGGTGAAATGCTACCGGAAAAGGCCGCCGCCGGCACTCGCTATCAAGTTTTGCCGAGGCCGACCGATAGAATCTGGGACGCCTCTTTATCTGTATGGAAGCCATCGTGCGCCAGCCCTCCCTTCTCCTGCTCGCTCTCTGTGCCAGCCTCCCGGCCTGGGGGCTGACCTTCCAGACGCGCATGGAAAGCGCGCAATGGACGGTGGAGGGCGACCAGTTCGAGTGCCGGCTGTCGCAGAGCGTGGCCGGTTTCGGCCTGGGCGAATTCGTCTGGCGCGCCGGCGAGCAGCCGACCTTCCGGCTCAAGCCGCAGACGGGCTGGCTGGGCAGCGGCTCGGCAACCCTGCTGGCGGCCGCGCCGCCGTGGCGTCCGGGGCAGGGCGACCTGAACCTGGGGGCAGTGCAGGTGGGTTCGGGCGAGGTGCCCTTCAACAGCACCCAGCAGCAGGCCGGGCGGCTGCTCGGCGGTTTGCTGGAAGGCCGTGCGCCGGAAGTGCGCCACCGCACGCGCACCGGCGAGAACCTGCTGGTACGGCTGATGCCCACGCGTTTCGCCGACGGATACGTGAAGTTCCAGGACTGTTCGACGAAGATGCTCCCGGTCAACTTCGACCAGGTGCGCCAGAGCCAGGTCGGCTTCCCGGACGGCGGCACCGAGGTCGATCCGCTGGGCCGCGCCAAGCTGGACATCATCCTGCAGTACATGAAGGCCGATCCGACGGTGAATCGCATCGAGCTGGACGGCCATTCCGACAACAGCGGCAACCGCCTGGCCAACCGCGAGGCTTCGCGCCGTCGCGCCATTGCGGTGATGGAGTACCTGAAGGCCAATGGTGTGGCGGAATCGCAGATCACCGTGCGCTTCTACGGCGAGCGTTACCCGCTGGTGAAGAACAACTCCGCTGCCAACCGCGCGAAGAATCGCCGGGTAACGGTGAACCTGTCCCGCGAGGCGGTCGTCGAGCAGGCACCCGCCGAAGCCCCGCCAGCCCCTGCCGCACCGGCTCCCAGCACCGCCAGCGCGCCGGCTCAGGGCGCGCCGGCAGCGCCTGCCGCCAACGCGGCCAACCCACCCGCCACGCCGCCCGCGACACCCAAGGGCTGACCCGCGGCGTCGGGTCGCACCGACGATAGTATTTGTCGCTTTGTCGTCAAAAGCTGTCGCCCCTCTGTAAATTATTCCGAGCGGACAGTAGAATCGGCCCCTTTCGTGACAACCCCCGTGGAGTTGAGTGGCATGGCGGACGTGAAGAAGGTAGTCCTGGCGTATTCCGGTGGCCTGGACACCTCGGTAATTCTGAAGTGGCTGCAGGATACCTATAACTGCGAAGTGGTGACCTTCACCGCCGACCTGGGTCAGGGCGAGGAGGTCGAACCGGCCCGCGCCAAGGCCAAGCAGATGGGCGTGAAAGAGGTCTTCATCGAGGACCTGCGAGAAGAATTCGTCCGCGACTTCGTCTTCCCGATGTTCCGTGCCAACACTGTCTACGAAGGCGAGTACCTGCTGGGTACCTCCATCGCCCGCCCGCTGATCGCCAAGCGCCTGATCGAGATCGCCAACGCCACCGGCGCTGACGCCATCTCCCACGGCGCCACCGGCAAGGGCAACGACCAGGTGCGTTTCGAGCTGGGCGCCTACGCGCTCAAGCCGGGCGTGAAGGTAATCGCTCCCTGGCGCGAGTGGGACCTGCTGTCCCGCGAGAAGCTGATGGACTACGCCGAAGCCCACAACATCCCGATCGAGCGCCACGGCAAGAAGAAATCGCCGTACTCCATGGATGCCAACCTGCTGCACATCTCCTATGAAGGCGGCGTGCTGGAAGACACCTGGACCGAGCACGAAGAGGACATGTGGAAGTGGACCGTCTCCCCGGAGAAGGCCCCTGACTCCGCCACCTACATCGAGCTGACCTACCGCAAGGGCGACATCGTCGCCATCGACGGCAAGGACATGACTCCCGCCCAGGTACTGACCGAGCTGAACCGCATCGGCGGCGCCAACGGCATCGGCCGTCTGGACATCGTCGAGAACCGTTACGTCGGCATGAAGTCCCGTGGCTGCTACGAGACCCCCGGCGGCACCATCATGCTCAAGGCGCACCGTGCCATCGAGTCGATCACCCTGGACCGCGAAGTCGCTCACCTCAAAGACGAGCTGATGCCACGCTACGCCAAGCTGATCTACACCGGCTACTGGTGGAGCCCGGAGCGCGAAATGCTCCAGCAGATGATCGATGCCTCCCAGGAACACGTGAACGGCGTCGTGCGCCTGAAGCTGTACAAGGGCAACGTCATCGTCACCGGCCGCAAGTCCGACGACTCGCTGTTCGATGCCAACATCGCGACCTTCGAGGAAGACGGCGGCGCCTACAACCAGGCCGATGCCGCTGGCTTCATCAAGCTCAACGCGCTGCGCATGCGTATCGCCGCGAACAAGGGCCGCAAGCTGTTCTGATAAGCTTGCGTCTCCCGTGACAAGCAGACCCCGGCCACGAGCCGGGGTTTGTGTTTATAAGCCCGCACTCCGGGCACCTGATGAGGAAAGAACCGATGAGACTGCTGCACACCATGCTGCGCGTCGGCGACATGGACAAATCCATCGCCTTCTACACCGAAGTCCTGGGCATGACCCTGCTGCGTCGCAAGGATTATCCGGACGGCCAGTTCACCCTGGCATTCGTGGGCTACGGCAACGAAGACGACAACAGCGTCATCGAGCTGACCTACAACTGGGGCGTGGACCAGTACGAGCTGGGCACCGGCTACGGCCACATCGCCCTGGAAGTGGCGGACGTCTACAAGGCCTGCGAGGACATCCGCTCCCGTGGCGGCAAGATCACCCGCGAGCCGGGCCCGATGAAGCACGGCACCAGCATCCTGGCCTTCGTCGAAGACCCGGACGGCTACAAGATCGAGCTGCTGAGCCCGCAGCGCAAGGACTGATCGTGAAGCGTCCTTGAAGAAACCCCGCCAATCCGGCGGGGTTTTTCTTTTGCGGTGCGTCATCAGAAAGTCATCGCAGCGTTCATACTCAAGGGGCATCGACGTCGGACGCGTCGATTGCGGAAGCAGTTTCCGCCATTCGCTTGTCACAGTCAGAAGGAGCGCGCTGCGGGCCGGAGAATCCCCGCCGCGACGCCCCCGGCAATGACGGCCGAATGGACGGCCGCATCGATTTATCGGAAAGCCGCGGGCTCAGGCGCCCGGCTTCCATCGTCAAGGAATACAGCATGTCCCCAAGACCGGTAAACAATGCCTCGGTCAGCCCCAAGGGCAGCCTCGAAACCCTTTCCCAACGTGAAGTCCACCAGCTCAGCGAAGCGGGCTCGGGCAGTACCTACAAGCTCTTCCGCCAGTGTGCCCTGGCCATCCTCAACACCGGCACACAGATCGACAACGCCAAGCACATCCTCGACGCCTACCGTGACTTCGAACTGGAAATCCACCAGCAGGACCGCGGCGTGCGCCTGGAGCTGTTCAACGCGCCGGCCGACGCCTTCGTCGACGGCGAGATGATCGCCAGCACCCGCGAGATGCTCTTCAGCGCCCTGCGCGACATCGTCTACACCCAGAACGCCCTGAACAGCCGGCGCTTCGGCCTGGACAGCTCGGCCGGCATCACCGATTACGTCTTCCACCTTCTGCGCAACGCCCGTGCCCTGCACGCCGGCGTGGAGCCGAAGATCGTCGTGTGCTGGGGCGGCCACTCCATCAGCACCAACGAGTACAAGTACACCAAGAAGGTCGGCCACGAACTGGGCCTGCGCAGCCTCGACGTCTGCACCGGTTGCGGCCCGGGCGTGATGAAGGGCCCGATGAAGGGCGCCACCATCGGTCACGCCAAGCAGCGCATCACCGATGGCCGCTACCTGGGCCTGACCGAGCCGGGAATCATCGCTGCCGAGGCGCCGAACCCGATCGTCAACGAACTGGTGATCCTGCCGGACATCGAGAAGCGCCTCGAAGCCTTCGTCCGTGTCGGTCACGGCATCATCGTGTTCCCCGGCGGCGTCGGTACGGCGGAGGAGTTCCTCTACCTGCTGGGCATCCTCATGCACCCGGAAAACCAGGACATGCCGTTCCCCCTGGTGCTCACCGGCCCGCGCAGCGCGGCGGCCTACATCGAACAGCTGCATGCCTTCGTCGGTGCGACGCTGGGCGAGGCGGCGCAGAAGCGCTACCGCATCATCATCGACGACCCGGCGGAAGTGGCGCGGGAAATGAGCACCGGCCTGAAGCGGGTCAAGCAGTTCCGCCGCGAGCGCAACGACGCCTACCACTTCAACTGGCTGCTGAAGATCGACGAGGGGTTCCAGCGCCCGTTCGAGCCGACCCACGAGAACATGGCCGGCCTGGATCTGGGTCGCGACGTGCCGCCACACGAACTGGCGGCGAACCTGCGCCGGGCGTTCTCCGGCATCGTCGCGGGCAACGTGAAGGACCGCGGCATCCGCATGATCGAAGAGTTCGGCCCGTACGAAATCCACGGCGACGCGGCCATCATGGAACCGCTGGATGCTCTGCTGCAGGCCTTCGTCGAACAGCACCGCATGAAGTTGCCGGGCGGCGCGGCGTACGAGCCGTGCTACCGGGTGGTGCAGCGCGCTGGTGTAGCGGTGTGAGCCTGTAGGAGCGCGCCATGCCCGCGATCGCGCGCATGGCGCGCTCCCACAAGGAGCAGAAAACAAAAAGCCCCGCCAGGATGCGGGGCTTTTTCATGCAGGTACTTCGCTTAGGAGAAGGCTTACAGATCGAAATCGTAGTCGGACAGTTGGCGCTGCAGGCGACGCTCTTCCAGGTAGTTGTCGATGATGCGGCGCTTGGTCAGGTTGGTCTTGGCGACCTCTGCCGATGCTTCGGCGCCGTCATCGCTGTCGTCTGTGCTGACATCGTCCTCGAGTTCGAGGTCTTCTTTGTCGTTTGCCATTCGGTGCACTCCACAACACGGGGTGTGTTGGCGCCCCTTATATCGACAAAGGCGTAAGCGGTAAAAAAGATTTTTTCAATCAGCCTGAAGGAATTTTCCCATAACGCTCAATCGTCCGACGTCTTGTGCTTGAACTCGCACAGGTCCTCGATTCGGCAGCTGCCGCACTGCGGCTTGCGCGCCTTGCAGACGTAGCGCCCGTGCAGGATCAGCCAGTGGTGCGCATCCAGCAGGTATTCCTTGGGTACGAACTTGAGCAGCTTGCGCTCCACTTCCAGCACATTGCGCCCCGGCGCGATGTTGGTGCGGTTGGAGACGCGGAAGATATGGGTGTCCACTGCCATCGCCGGCTGTCGGAAAGCCGTGTTGAGCACCACGTTGGCGGTCTTGCGGCCCACGCCCGGCAGGGCTTCCAGGTCTTCGCGGTTCTCCGGAACCTGGCCGCCGTGCTTCTCGATGAGGATGCGGCAGGTCTCGATGGTGTTCTTCGCCTTGCTGTTGTACAGGCCGATGGTCTTGATGTACTCCGACAGGCCTTCCACGCCCAGGGCGTAGATCGCCTCCGGGGTGTTGGCCACCGGGTAGAGCTTGGCGGTGGCCTTGTTCACCCCGACGTCGGTGGCCTGGGCGGAGAGCAGCACCGCGATCAGCAGCTCGAACGGCGTGCTGTAGGCCAGCTCGGTTTCGGGGTTGGGATTGTCTTCCTTGAGTCGGCGGAAAATCTCCGCGCGTTTGGCGGCATTCATTCGATCACTCCGGTCACGCGGACGCGTTGGCGCTCGGTCGCGGGTACGTCGCCCGCCTGCGCCTTGGCGCGGTCCGCCAGGCTTTCATCAATACGGTTCTTCAGGGCAATCAGCAGGCCCAGCACCAGGAAGGCTCCGGGCGGCAGCACGGCCAGCAACAGGCCCTGGTAGCCGGGAATCTGCAGTTTCCAGCTGGCGGCGCCGGGGCCGAACAGCAGGTCCATGCCGGCCAGCAGCGTGCCATGGCCGAGCAGTTCGCGCAGCGTGCCGATGGTCAGCAGGACCAGGGCGAAGCCCAGCCCCATCATCAGTGCGTCGAAGGCCGAGCGCGCCACGTTGTTGTTCGCGGCGAAGGATTGCGCGCGGCCGAGGATCACGCAGTTGGTGGTGATCAGCGGCACGAAGATGCCCAGCACTTCATACAGCTCGTACCGCCACGCCTGCATCAGCAGTTCGACGCAGGTGGTTAGGGTGGCGATGACCAGCAGGAAGGCCGGCAGGCGCACGGCCTCGCTCAGCGTGCCACGGATCAGCGCTACGGCGACGCTGGAGCAGACCAGCACAAAGATCGTAGCCAGCCCCAGGCCGAGGGCATTGACCATGGAGCTGCTGGTGCCCAGCAGCGGGCACAGGCCGAGCAACTGCACAAGGCCGGGGTTGTTCTTCCACAGGCCCTGCAGGGCGATTTCGCGGTAGCCGGGATTACTCATGCTTGCCTCCCGAGGTCGCAGGGGCCAGCAGCTCGGACTTGTGCGCGTCGAAGTACTGCAGCGCCAGGTGCGTGGCCTTGACCACCGCGCGAGGGGTGACGGTGGCGCCGGCGAACTGGTCGAACTGGCCTCCGTCCTTCTTCACTTTCCAGCCGGCCTCGGCCGGGTCGCTCAGGGAGCGGCCGTCGAAGCCGTGCAGCCAGTCGCTCTTGCCCAGTTCGATGCGGTCGCCCTGGCCGGGCGTCTCGTGATGCGCCACGACCCGCACGCCGAGCAGACGGCCTTGTGCGGTCACCCCCACCAGCAGCTGGATCGAGCCGCCGTAGCCATCTCGCGCCACGGGCTGGAGCACGACCGCCGTGGTCTGCCCATGGAGGCGGGCGAGGTAGGCGGGCGCCGCCTCGTCGCGGCCCAGCAGCTTGGGATCGAAGGCGCTGACTTCGGTCTCCAGTGGATGGTTGTCGTAGCTGCCCCTGGGCAGCAGCTCCAGCAGGGTGCGGCCACGCGCCTCGCGCTGGGCGGTGTCGATGCGCTGGGCGGTGAGCTGGTGGACGGTCGCTACCACGCTGGCGGCAAGCACCGCGAGCAGGCCCAGCGCCAGGACGTTCTTCAGCAGGGTGCGGTTCATCGCTCACCCGCCTTGAAGCCGCGTTCGGGCTTCTTGTGTCCGTAAGTGCGTGGGCGGGTGAAGTAGTCGAGGGTCGGCGCGGCGAGGTTCATCAGCAGCACGGCGAAGGCCAGGCCGTCGGGGTAGCCGCCCCAGGCACGGATCACGTAGGTGAACACGCCGACACCGATGCCGAACAGCAGCCGGCCGCGGTTGCTGGTGGCGCCGGAGACCGGGTCGGTGACGATGAAGAAGGCGCCGAGCATGGTCGCGCCGCTGAACAGGTGCAGCAGCGGCGAACCGTGGGAGTCGGAGCCGGAGCCGTTCCAGAACAGCAGGCTCATGACGAACAGGCCGCCGAGCATGCCCACCGGCGCGTGCCAGGTGAACAGCTTGCGCCAGAGCAGGAACAACCCGCCGGCCAGGAAGGCCAGGTTGACCAGTTCCACGCCGCGCCCGCC
Source organism: Pseudomonas sp. PDM19 (assembly GCF_014852215.1). Classification (NCBI taxonomy): domain Bacteria; kingdom Pseudomonadati; phylum Pseudomonadota; class Gammaproteobacteria; order Pseudomonadales; family Pseudomonadaceae; genus Pseudomonas; species Pseudomonas sp. PDM19. Next base: position 865,870 of record NZ_JACVBG010000003.1, read on the forward strand.
GACACTGCCGAAAGCGGGGGACTGCGCCAGCAGTTCTTCCATGGTCAGGCTGTGGTTGTTGCGCACCACGTCCAGCGCGGTGGCGCCGACCCAGGCGTCCGGCCCAAGGCTTGCGAAGCCGAAGATCTGCCGCAGGCCCTCGCCGAAACCGAGCGCGCTGTCCGGCGCCGGCCACTGGCTCATCTGCTGCGGAAAGGACACCAGCACCACCGCGTAGCCGACCATCGCCGGGTTGAAGGGGTTCTGCCCGAGGCCTCCGTACAGGTGCTTGCCGAAGATCAGCGCGAACACCGTGGCGACCGCGCTCAGCCACCAGGGCGAGTAGGGCGGCAGGGCGAGGGCGAGCAGCACCGCGGTGACCAGCGCGCTGCCGTCCTTGAGGAAGAAGGTCACCGGGCGGTTGCGCAACTTGAGCATCAGCGCCTCGGTGGAGAGGGCGAGCAGGCTGCACCAGAGCAGATTGAACAGGGTGCCGACGCCGTACAGGCCGATCAGCACCAGCGCACCCGGCGCGCAGGCGGCCAGCAGCGTCAGCATGACTCGCTGCGTGCGGTTGGCGCCTGTGGCGTGGGGCGAGCTGATGCGTGGCAGCTTCATCAAGGCGCCTCACCGCTGGCATCGGCGACTGCGCGTTCCGCCGCTAGCAGGCGCTCACGGGCAGTGGCCAGTGCCGAGTCGCCAGCACCTTCGCGTTCGAGCTTCTTCAGGTCGGCGCGGGCGTAGGCCAGTTCGGTTTTGGCGGCGCGCAGGGCGTCGGTGATCGGACGCTTGTCGGTGCGCACCAGGTCCGGCGGCGCCTTGCCGCTGGCGTCTTCGGCGGCGTGCAGGGCAGCTTCCGCGGCGGCGAGCGTCTGGCGGATCGCGTCCAGCGCCTCGGCGGACACGCCTTCGCGTTCAGCCGCGCGCAGGGCGTCGCGCTGGGCGATATAGACCAGCTTGGCCTGGCGCAGGGCGAGTACGCCGTCGACGGGCTGCTCGGTTTTCGGTTCGGTTGGCATGGCGGTCCCCTGCAGTTCGTTGAGTTGGCGCTCGATACGTTCGACGTCCCCGCGCAAGGAGGCGAGGGTGGCGCGCTGCTCGTCGCTGGGCGATTCGCCGAAGGCCTTCTCGGACTTCTTCAGCTGGGCGCGGGCCATGGCGGCGTCGATCTTCGCTTTCTTCAGTGCCGCTTCGCCCGCGACGGGGGCGGCAGCGGGCGTCGGCTCCGCGCTGGCGCCTTGCACTTCGGCAGCTGCCAGTGCGGCTTTCGCCTCGGCGGCGGCGATGCGCAGCTCGGCAACCTGGGTGCGCAACTGCTCGGTGTCATGGCTGGCCAGTTGCTTCTCGGCCTTGTTCAGCGCGACCTGGGCCATGCTGGCGTCGATCTTCAGGCGCTTGAGCTGGTCAGGCGCATTGCCCACGGCCTTTTCGGCCTTCACCCGCTCGATCACCGATTGCGCGGCCGGTGCGCTGGGCGTCTCGATTTCGGCTGGGTCTTCCTGCGCGCGTGACGCACGCTCCTGGCGGGCCAGGCGGTCGGCAGCGCGCTGTTCTTCCTCACGGCGCAGGCGCTCCTGGCGCTGCTCGAAGCGCAGGCGCGACTGCTCGGCCTTCAGCTGGCGCTGTTCCAGTTCGCGGATCTCGCCCTTGGCGGCGCGGTAGTACTGCACCAGCGGAATGCTCGACGGGCAGACGTAGGCGCAGGCGCCGCACTCGATGCAGTCGAACAGGTTGTGCTCCATCAACTGGTCATGGTCTTCGGCAAAGAAGTACAGCTGCTGCGGCAGCAGGCTGGCGGGGCAGACCTGCGCGCAGTCGCCGCAGCGGATACAGGGCATGGCCTGTGCCGGGGCCGGCAGCTCTTCGCGGGTGGCGGCCAGCAGGCAGTTGGCGGTCTTGATCAGCGGCACGTCCAGCGACGGCAGGCTGTCGCCCATCAGCGGGCCGCCGAGTAGCAGGCGGTCGAGCTTCGCGCTGTCGAGGCCGGCGAACGCCAGCAGCTCGCCCACGGGCGTGCCGAGCAGCGCTTCAACGTTGCACGGGCGCGCGAGTGCGGCGCCGGTCAGGGTGGTGATGCGCGAGATCAGCGGCCGCCCGCGCAGCACGGCGTCGGCCACGGCGACGGCGGTGCCGACGTTCACGCAGAGCATGCCGATATCCGCCGGCAGCCCGCCGGACGGCACCTCGCGGCCGGTCAGCACCTGGATCAACTGGCGCTCGCCGCCGGAGGGGTAGCGGGTCGGGACCGGTTGCAGGCGGATCGGCCGCTCACCAATGGTGGCCTGCAAAATGGCGATGGCCTCGGGCTTGTCATCCTCGATGCCGAGCAGCACCTGCTGTGGCTGGAGGATGTGCATCAGCACCTCGATGCCTTCGACCAGTTCGACAGCGCGCTCGCGCATCAGCAGGGCGTCGGCGCTGATGTAGGGCTCGCACTCGGCGCCGTTGATGATCAGCGTATGCAGGTCGTCCTGGGCGCGCGAGGCCAGCTTGGCGGCGGTGGGGAAGCCGGCGCCACCGAGGCCGGCGATGCCGGCCTGGCGGATGCGTTGCAGCAGTTCGACCCCGGAGAGGGACGCATACTGGGACACGGGGTTCAGCTCGATCCATTCATCCGCGCCGTCGCTCTCGATGACGATGGCGCGCACTGAAAGGCCGGAGCTGTGCGGATAGGGTTGCTCGCTGATCTCGACCACCGTGCCGGAAGTCGGCGCATGCAGCGCGGCGCTGATGGCGCTGCCAGCCTCGGCGATCAGTTGGCCCTTGAGCACCTGCTGGCCGACTTCGACGCAGGGCACGGCGGGTTCGCCGATATGCTGCTGCAGCGGCAGCACCAGACGACGCGGCAGCGGTGGCTGCTGGATCGGCGTGGCGATGGATTGCTGCTTGTTGGCCGGCAACTGCAGGCCACCGGGGAAGCTCCAGACCTGCGCGTTCATGCTGCCTGCTCCCGGTCGCTCTGGATCAGCCGGCCCTGCGGCAGCGGCCATCTCCAGTCGACGACGCGCAGCGGCAGGTCGCGCATCTCGATGCAGTCCACCGGGCAGGGTTCCAGGCACAGGTCGCAGCCGGTGCATTCGTCGATTATCACCGTGTGCATCAGCTTGGCCGCGCCGACGATGGCGTCCATCGGGCAGGCGCGGATGCACTTGGTACAGCCGATGCACTCGGCCTCGCGGATGTAGGCCACACGCAGCGGCGTCTCTTCGGCGGCGTCCAGCGGCAGGGGGGCGACGTCCAGCAACTCGGCGAGGGCGGCGATGGTCGCGGCGCCGCCGGGCGGGCACTTGTTGATCGCGTCACCCTCGGCGATGGCCTGGGCGTAGGGCTTGCAGCCGGCGTAGCCGCACTGGCCGCACTGGGTCTGCGGCAGCAGGTCATTGATCTGCCCGGCGATGGGCTCGCCTGCGACCTTCGCCCGCGCTGAGGCCAGGCGCAGCGCCACGGCGCCGCCGAGGCAAACCACGATGATCAGCAGCGCCGCGATCATGGCTTGAGCAACCCGCTGAAGCCCATGAACGCCAGGGACATCAGCCCGGCGGTGATCATGCCGATGGCCGCGCCCTTGAACGGCTTGGGCACGTCGGCGATGGCGATGCGCTCGCGCAGGGCGGCGAACAGCACCAGCACCAGGGTGAAGCCCAGCCCGGCACCGAAGCCCTGGAGGGTGGATTGCAGGAAGCCGAACTCGGCCTTGCGCGCATTCAGCAGCGCTACGCCCAGCACGATGCAGTTGGTGGTAATCAGCGGCAGGAAGATGCCCAGGGTTCGACCCAGCAGCGGGCTGGCTCTGTTCACCAGTAGCTCGGTGAACTGCACCACCACGGCGATCACCAGGATGAAGCCGATGGTGCGCAGGAATTCCAGGTCCAGCGGTTGCAGCACGTAGCGCTGCAGGATGTAGCTCAATGCCGAGGCGAGGGTGAGGACAAAGGTGGTCGCCAGGGCCAGCGCGAGCGCCGTCTCGATCTTGCGCGACACGCCCATGAACGGGCAGATGCCGAGGAACTGCACCAGCACGAAGTTGTTGACCAGGATGGCGCTGACCAGGATCAGGGCGAGTTCGGTCACGGCCGGGCACTCGCAGCCGGGCGCAAGGAAAGGCGGATCATGCTCGGAGACCGATGGTCAGCGGGTTGATGGCGGCGAGAGGACATGGCTCGAATACAAGGTGCGAAGTAGGCAATTGTACCTCCCCGAAATCAGTTGCGGTGCCAGGGGCGGCGGGAGGAATATCGGCGGCTGCCGAACCCGATCGGTTCCCCTCACGGAAGTCGCGATGCGCAAACCCCTGTCTGGACGCTTCACCGCCCTTTGCCTGCTGTTCTCCAGTGCCCTGGCTTCGGCCGCGCCCTTCACCACGGCCGATCTGGTCGGCTGGCCGCGCATGAGCGTGGCCGACTTCGCTTGCCTGCTGGAGCAGCGCACTGGTCATGTCGACGCGCAGTTCAGCTGCGCCGCCAGCAAGAAGCTGAGCAACTGGGGCGACGCCTGCCACGACACCGATCTCAGCTACGCCGGCCCGCAGTTGGCCGAGGCGCAGGTGCGGGCGCTCGACCCGCGCATCGCGGCGGTGGACCTGGACTGGGAGTACGGCCGCCTGCAATCGGTCAACGTCACCTTCGACAGGATCATGACGGCGGAGGAGGTGGCCGACATCTTCCCGCTGGTGAACCTGGAAGACCCCACTTCACGGGACAACCTGAGCAACGCCTCGCTGCAGGACTGTGCGTCGGATGCATCGTGCCTCTACCTGGAAGGCTTCGAGCACCTGGGTGGCGGCGACGTGGACTGCGAAGACGCTCAGTAGAGCCCCTGGGCCAGCCGCCGCCGGGCAGGCTGGTCTGGGTCAGGCGGATCGCTTTGCGCTGCGGCGTGGTCCGAGCTTGCGCCACAGCCCGCGCAGGATCAGGCCGGCGATCAGCAGTACGACCAGCAGCGGCAGGCCGAACGCGGCCACCTGGATGGCGTTGACGGTGCCGTCGGTGAGTTCGTCCAGCGAGTTGCCGAAGGCCTTGCCGATGCGCGACCAGCGGCCGCTGGGCTGGTATTCGCTGGAGAAGTCCAGGGTGAGCAGGTTGGTGGAGATGCGCCGTTGCTGCTGGGCGGCTTCCTGGCTGGCGGCCTGCAGTTGCTGCTCGACCTCGGCGGTGGCCTTGGCCAGGGCCAGCAGGTCGCTGACGCTCATGTCCTTGCGGCCCTGGAAGCCCTGCAGGGTCTGGTACTCGCGCTCCAGACGGCCACGCAGTTGCTGGTTGTCGCTGACGGCCTGGGCGAGGTCTTCGGCGCGGGTGCTGCGGCTCTGCAATTGCCCGCCTTCGGCTGCCAGGGCGACAAGTTTCTCTACGCCTTCGGGGACGATGCGCACGACCAGGTGTGCGTTGCGCATCTGGCTGTCGCCGCTCTGCTCGATGGCGATCAGCTCGCACTGGCCGAAGCGGTCCTGGGTGCAGGCATCGCGGGCGGCGGCCAGTTGCGCGTCGATGCGCTCGCTGGCCAGGCGGATGCCGACCTGGTGTTCATAGGCGAGGAAGGTACCGGCCTTCGCCGCTTCCCCCTGGAAAGCGGCGCCGGAACCGGCGCCGTGCTCCGACGGAGCACCGCAGCCGGCGAGGGCGGCGCTCAGGACGAGTGCTGCCCAGTGGTGCAGTTTCATCGATGGCCTCCTTGCCGTGATGAGTCGTCTTACTTGACGCGCTGGCCGGGTTTGGCGCCGCTGTCCGGGCTCAGCAGGTAGATCTCCTCACCGCCGGGGCCGGCAGCCAGGACCATGCCTTCGGAGATGCCGAACTTCATCTTGCGCGGGGCCAGGTTGGCCACGTACAGGGTCAGGCGGCCTTCGAGCTTGCTCGGGTCCGGGTAGGCGCTCTTGATGCCGGAGAACACGTTGCGCTTCTCGTCGCCGATGTCCAGGGACAGGCGCAGCAGCTTGTCGGCGCCCTCGACGAACTCGCACTTCTCGATCAGCGCGATGCGCAGGTCGACGGCGGCGAAGGCGTCGAAGTTGATCTCCGCGGCCAGCGGGTCCTTGGTCAGTTCGCCATTACCAGTGGGCTTGTTGGCGGCGGCGAGGTCTTCCTTGGAGGCTTCGATCATGGCTTCGATCTTCGCAGGCTCGATACGGGTCATCAGCGGGTTGAACGGGTTCAGTTGATGGTTGGCCAGCAGTTGCTCGTGGTCGGCCCACTTCAGCGGGGCGACGTTGAGGAAGGCTTCGGCGGCTTCGGCCAGCTTCGGCAGCACTGGCTTGAGGAAGATCACCAGCTGACGGAACAGGTTCACGCCCAGGGCGCAGATGGCCTGGACTTCGTCCTGCTTGCCTTCCTGCTTGTTCAGCGACCACGGGGCCTTGTCGGCGATCCAGGCGTTGGCCTGGTCGGCCAGGGCCATGATCTCGCGCATGGCGCGACCGAAGTCACGGGCTTCATAGGCCGCGGCGATGCTCGGCGCAGCGTTGCGGAAGGCTTCGGCCAGCTCCGGCGCCGGGTTGGCGTCCACCAGCATGCCGTTGTTGCCCTTGTGGATGAAGCCGGCGCAGCGGCTGGCAATGTTGACCACCTTGCCGACCAGGTCGGAGTTGACCTTCTGCACGAAGTCTTCGAGGTTCAGGTCGAGATCGTCGACGCCGCGGCCCAGCTTGGAGGCGTAGTAGTAGCGCAGGTATTCCGGGTCCAGGTGGTCCAGGTAGGTGCGCGCCTTGACGAAGGTGCCACGCGACTTGGACATCTTCTGGCCGTTGACGGTCAGGTAGCCATGCACATTGACCGCGGTCGGCTTGCGGTAGCCGGCGCCCTGGAGCATGGCCGGCCAGAACAGCGCGTGGAAATTGACGATGTCCTTGCCGATGAAGTGGTACAGCTCGGCTTCGGAGCCTTCTTTCCAGTAGGCGTCGAAGTCCAGTTCCGGGCGGCGTGCGCAGAGGTTCTTGAAGCTGGCCATGTAGCCGATCGGCGCGTCCAGCCAGACATAGAAGTACTTGCCCGGCGCGTCGGGAATCTCGAAGCCGAAGTAGGGTGCGTCGCGGGAGATGTCCCACTCCTGCAGGCCGGAATCCAGCCACTCGGCGAGCTTGTTGGCCACCGAGTCCTGCAGGGTGCCGCTGCGGGTCCACTGCTGCAGCATGTCCTGGAAGTCAGGCAGCTTGAAGAAGTAGTGCAGCGATTCCTTGAGCACCGGGGTGGCGCCGGAGATCGCCGATTTCGGGTCCTTCAGCTCGGTCGGGGCGTAGGTCGCGCCGCAGGCTTCGCAGTTGTCGCCGTACTGGTCGGCGGTGCCGCACTTCGGGCAGGTGCCCTTGATGAAGCGGTCGGCCAGGAACATCTGCTTTTCCGGGTCGAAGTACTGGGTCACCGGACGGGTGGCAATATGGCCGGCGTCGCGCAGCTTCAGGTAGATGGCCGAGGACAGCTCGCGGTTCTCTTCCGAGTGGGTCGAGTGGTAGTTGTCGAAGTTCACCTGGAAGTCGGCGAAGTCGGCCATGTGCTCGGCGCGCACGCCGTCGATCAGCTGCTCGGAGGTGATGCCTTCGCGCTCGGCGCGCAGCATGATGGCCGAGCCGTGGGCATCGTCCGCGCACACGTACACCGCCTGGTTGCCACGCATCTTCTGGAAGCGCACCCAGATGTCGGTCTGGATGTACTCCAGCATGTGACCCAGGTGGATCGAACCATTGGCGTAGGGCAGGGCGCTGGTGACGAGGATCTTGCGGGCTTCGGACATGATGATCGGCCGTTCCGGTTAAAACGAGGGAATCGGCAACTATATAGGAAGCGACCTGTGGCAGGCCAGAACGGGCTACAGGCGGCAAGTCACAGGCTGCAGGCACGAGCGAGGTGATGCGATGCGCCGCACCTGAAGCCTGCAGCCTGAAGCGGGCCGCTGCTGTTAGAATGCCCGCCTATTCTGCTCAGTCTTTCATCGGGAGTACCCATGGGCGCCGCCAACCGAGCCACGGTGGAAAACCTTCTCCGCCAGATCAACGACCCTCATATCGGCCAGAACCTGCTGGACGCCGGCTACCTGCGCGAGCTGGACATCCAGGGCGGGCGTATCTCGCTGACCCTTGAGCTGGGCTACGCCGCCGGGCTGTTCAAGAACGGCCTGGCGCAGACCGTGCAGATGGCCCTGGAAGCGCTGGACGGCGTCGACTCGGCCCAGGTCAAGGTGGAGACCCACATCGCCGCGCACAAGGCTCAGGCGCAAGTGCCGGGCATGAGCAACGTGAAGAACATCATTGCCGTGGCCTCCGGCAAGGGCGGCGTGGGCAAGTCCACTACCGCGGCGAACCTCGCGCTGGCGCTGGCCCGCGAAGGCGCCAAGGTCGGCATCCTCGACGCCGACATCTATGGCCCGAGCCAGGGCATCATGTTCGGCATCCCCGAAGGCACCCGGCCGAAGATCCGCGACCAGAAGTGGTTCATCCCCCTGGAAGCCCACGGCGTGGAAGTCATGTCCATGGCCTTCCTCACCGACGACAACACCCCGGTGGTGTGGCGCGGCCCGATGGTTTCCGGCGCGCTGCTGCAGCTGATCACCCAGACCGCCTGGAACGACCTGGATTACCTGGTCATCGACATGCCACCGGGTACCGGCGACATCCAGCTGACCCTGGCGCAGAAAGTCCCGGTGGCCGGCTCGGTGATCGTCACCACCCCGCAGGACCTGGCCCTGCTCGACGCCAGGAAAGGCGTGGAGATGTTCCGCAAGGTCAACATCCCGGTGCTGGGCGTGGTCGAGAACATGGCCGTGCACATCTGCTCCAACTGCGGCCACGCCGAGCACCTGTTCGGTGAAGGCGGCGGGGAGAAGCTGGCCGCGCAGTACGGCGTGGAGCTGCTGGCGTCGCTGCCGCTGTCCATGGCCATCCGCATGCAGGCCGACGGCGGCAAGCCCACCGTGATCGCCGACCCGGAAAGCCAGCTGGCGATGATCTACCAGGAAATGGCCCGCTGCGTCGGTGCCCGCATCGCCCTGAGCGAGAAGGCTGCGCCGGACATGCCGAACATCTCCATCAGCGACGACTGATACCCGGGGACTGCCATGCGCAAGGATGCGAAACGCGCCGCCGGCTGGCTGCTGGCGGCGTGCCTGGGCCTCATCGGCTCAGTGGCCTGGGGCGCCGACGAGGGCTCCGCCAACTGGCAGGCCCAGTGCGTGATCGGCGCAATGCCGGTGACCCTGGACTTCCGTTCCGCCTCGGGCGATGCCTTCGAGGACGACATGGTGGTGCAGGCGCGCCGGGCCGACGGTACCAGCCTGACCCTGACCCTGCCACTGCCGCCAGCCCTCTACCATGCCACCGGCCTGCTCGGCAGCCCGACGAGTGCCTGCGACCCAGTGCCGCTGCTGGACATGGGCAATGGCCTCGGTCTGCTGCTCGTGGTGCGCGACAACCGTCCCGGCCTGCCGGTGGTGGATGCGCTGCTGCTGGACCTCGCCACCCTGCAGGTGGTGGACAAGCGCCTGGGCGACCCCGGTGCGGTGGAAGGCCTGCTGAAAACCGCCAGCCTGGTGCTGCGCCAGTCGCCGCAGAGCGTCGACCTGCGCCTGGTGCGCGAGGCTGTGCCCGGCGCCGAGTGCGATTGCGCCGACGGCTATGCCGAAGACTGGCTGCGTTTCTCGGTGGACCAGCGCAAATTGCGCACCAGCTGGCTGCCCTGAGGGCTTACGGAAACCATTCCGCCCCGGCGCCGGCGGGAAACTGACCGCTGCGCAATTCGTCCTGGGTGAGCTCGCGCCCGGTCCAGAGACGCACCTTGCGCGCTCCGGCCCCGCGGCAGAGCTCGTACAGCCCGCGGACTTCCACCTGCGTCAGGCCGCCTTCGAGGAGTTCCTGCGGGTGCAGGATCAGCACCGGCGCGGCCTTGAGCAGAGACCTGGGTACGAGGCGGCCCACCAGCAGCTTCAGGGTCATCTCGGCGAAGGAGAAATTGGCCAGCAAGGAGCGGGGATGGTCGAAGCCGTTGACGATCTCGACGCCCTCCTGGCCCTGCAGTTGCCGAGCGGCCTCGCCGGCCGCAAGAACCCTGGGCTTGCCATCCTCGTAGCGCAGGGCCAGCAGGGGCGGTTCGCCGAATGCCTCGCCGGAAGGGAGCGCCACGCCGCTGATCCACTGTCGGGAGAGTTTCAGGTACAGGGTGGACGAGAAATGATCAAACATCGGCGGCCTCTTCCATGAGTCGATACGCAGCAGGTTACGCAAATCCACACTTGAGCGTCGACCATCCGGCCGCACCCTTTGCCGGAAATTGTGACGCCCGGTAAGATTCGCCTTCTTTTTTCAACCGCCGCACAGGACACCCGCCATGAGCATCAAATCGGACAAGTGGATTCGCCGCATGGCTCAGGAACACGGCATGATCGAGCCGTTCGTCGAGCGCCAGATTCGCGGTGCCGATGACAGCCGGGTGATTTCCTACGGCGTTTCCAGTTACGGCTACGACGTACGCTGCGCCGCCGAATTCAAGGTGTTCACCAACATCCACTCGGCCGTGGTCGATCCGAAGAACTTCGACGAGAAGAGCTTCGTCGACATCAACAGCGACGTCTGCATCATCCCGCCGAACTCCTTCGCCCTGGCCCGCACCGTCGAGTACTTCCGCATCCCGCGCGATGTACTGACCATCTGCCTGGGCAAGAGCACCTACGCGCGCTGCGGCATCATCGTCAACGTGACCCCGCTGGAACCCGAGTGGGAAGGCCACGTGACCCTGGAGTTCTCCAACACCACCAACCTGCCGGCGAAGATCTACGCCCACGAAGGCGTGGCGCAGATGCTGTTCCTGCAGTCGGACGAAGCCTGCGAAGTGTCCTACCGCGATCGCGGCGGCAAGTACCAGGGCCAGACCGGCGTCACCCTGCCCAAGGCCTGATCGCGCCGCACAGAGAGAAACGGACATGACCTCGCAAGGATTGCGGGGCCTGCTTTGCGCCCTGTTGCTGGGCGCCAGCGGCCATCTGGCGGCAGCCGAACTCAACGTCACTCCCGGTGGCGAAGTGCTCGGCCTGCCGTCCAGCGCTCCCCTGAACCAGTTCGTCGAACGCCTGGGCGAGCCCACGGCGCGCCTGCCCATGCGCGGCGGCGAGCAGGGCCTGCTCTACGGCAACGCCACGCTGCTGGTGTTCAAGAACCAGCGCCTCACGCAGGTTCGCTGCTGGCTGCACAGCCGATTCACTCCTTCGCTGTTCCTCGGTTGGCTGGATCAGGTCGAGCCGGGCAAGGACCCGCTGACCTTCGCCGTGGATGGCACGCTGCATCTGGGACAGGAGCGCGGTGCTGCTTCCGGCTGGCTCAATGGCCACGAAGGTGACGGTGACGAGCTGTCCGATGTCCGCATGAGTGGCAACAGCGAAGTCTGGCTGGGCTATGGCAACTCCGACGACTACGGCATCCAGGGCGAGAGCCGTCAGGTTGTGGTTTCCCTCAGTGTAAGTATCCCCGAACCGCCTGCTGCCGCTGCCTCAATGGGCGTGATGAGCCGTCCCTAGGACTTCCAGCACGAAGGCCGCTCGTTCCTCCAGGCTCGCGAGCGGCAACTGCACAACGCGATACCCCAGCGCTTCGTACACCTGGGCCATCATCGCCGCCGTTCGCTGCGCTTCGATGAAGTCCTGCCGGCGTTCGGCGTCGTTGCGGTAGATGGCTTCCCACGCGGGCGCCAGGAACATGGTTTGCCCGTAGCGCTGTTCCCGTGCGGCGGTTTCCAGCGCTTCGGAAATCGGCAGGCCGCAGAGCCGCGCGTACCCCAGCACGTCCGGCAGGCCGCGATCGAACAGCCACAGTCCACCCGTATCGAGCGCTCGCTCGCGGGTCGTCAGCGCGTGTTCGAACATTTCCCGGCAGAAGGCCTCCCGGTTTGCCCATGGCAGTGCATCGCCGCCACGGGCCAGTTGTTCGCGGATGATCGCCCGGCCGCCTTCCTCGACGACGTTCAGGCCGTGATGCTGGTGCAGATGGTCGAGCAGCGTGCTCTTGCCGGCGCCGGGGCCGCCGGTGATGACGATGAGCGATTCGGACATGGCGATGACTCCTGTGGGAAAGGATACGAGGGAGTTCCGGCCGGGGAAGGGTGTTGCGAAGGGAGGTGCAGCGGAAACGGAGCGGGGAAAAAAGAAAGGCACCCAGAGGGTGCCTGAATATGATCATGGAGTAAGTCGACAAATCTGATTCCGGGGCGGGGGCCAAGTTCCCGGTCCCCGGAAATATTTTTCAGATCATCACTTCTCCGGCACCAGCGTCAGGCGTTTCACGCCGTAGACCTTCTCCAGATTCTGCGACTGGAAGGGGAAGCTCATGTAGTTGCCCTTCAGCCAGGCGTCGATGCCATCGGCGTAGTGCGGGCTGGCCGGGTTGCCGGACTGGCCGCTGCTGTTGAGGCCGATCATCGGCTCGCTCTGGCCGAAGTCGACGACGAGGCGCATGGCCGGGATCAGCCAGGTGTTGAAGTCCTGGCCCCAGTGGTAGGCCGAGACGTTCAGCGTGCTGTGATCGCCGCCGGCCGGGTAGGGGCCGCGGTCCAGGTAGCCCTTGATCGCACCCAGGCTGGCTCGGTCGCCGGCGCTGAGGTTGGGCGCCATCTTGGTGCTGTCGCTGACCCACTCGTAGGTGTGCAGTTTGCCCCACTGCCAGGCGTGGCGGTCGCTGCCCAGCTTCTGCTCGCAGAAGGCGGTGGCGGCGGCCAGGCTGCGGGCGAGGATCGCCGGCTTGTCTTCCTTCTGCGGGGTGCGGGTGTCATCCCAGAACGGGCTGTCGTCGCGGCCCAGCAGGTGGTCGGCCTGGGCCGAGTAGGAGAGATTGGCAGTCTCGACGAAGGCCTTCCAGGACGAGCTGTCTTCCGGGCCCAGTTCGTCGAGGAAGATCTGTTTGGTGCTTTCCTGCAGGAAGGCTTCGTAGAGCGCGGCGTCACCGGAGGTGGCCGAGAGCTTGCCGTCGAAGGCCATGATCCGGTCCAGCGCTTCGCGGGCGCGGGCGCGCTGGTCGGCGGGCAGGGCGTCGATGGCTTTCTTCAGCGGCTGCGCCATGCCCGGTGCATCCAGCATCGACTGCAGCTTGCCGGCGAACGGCGTGGTCTGGTCGTACTGCATGGCGATCATGCTGCGGTAGTCGTGGCTCTTGCTGCCGCTGGCGAGTTGGGCGATGCGCTCGTAGCGCTCCGGGTAGTACCAGGAACTGGACAGCTGCGCGCCGTAGCCCGGCTGCACGCTGCGGTGGTTGGCGGTACCCAGCCAGCCCTGCGCCGGGTCCTGGTCGGACGGGTGCAGGATCGGGTCGGCATAGCCGTCCCAGTCGTAGCGGCCATCCCAGCCGGGGGAGGGCAGCAGGCCGCGGCCTTCCTTGCGGTTGGGGAAGCGCCCGGTGACCTGCCAGCCGATGTGCTTCTCGTCGGCGAACACGATGTTCAGCGCCATCGCGCGCACGTCACGGGTGGCGTCGAAGGCCTGTTCGACGTTCTTCGCGCGGGAAAGATCGAAGAAGGCGTCGAGCGTGCGGTCGGTCTCGCCCTGGATGCTCTGGTAAGCGATGCCGTAGCCGCTGGACAGCGGCAGCGGCTGCAGGTCGTGCTTGCGCTCGCCCAGCGCGCTGTTGAGCAGCGGGCCGTGGCGGGTCTCGTAGATGACTTCGCGGACCGGGCTCTGGCCCTTGATGAAGAAGGTCTCGTTGCGCTCGATGGCGGGTTTCCACTGGCCATCGGCGAGGTAGTAGAGCTTGCTGCCCTGGCGCTTCACCTGTTCGAGGAACAGGTCCTGGTTGTCGCCCATGACCATGGTCATGCCCCAGGCCAGCTTGCCGTTGAAGCCGGCAACCACGCCCGGCACGCCGGCGATGGAGACGCCCGCGGCGTTGTACTTGGGCGAGCGGATCTGCACGTAGTTCCACACCGAAGGCATGGACAGCGGCAGGTGGGTGTCGTTGGCCAGGATGCTCTTGCCGCTGCGTGTGCGCTGCGGGGCGATGGCCCAGTTGTTGGAGGCGGCGACGCCCATCATCTGCAGCGAGGCGACTTGCCCGGCGGCGCGGTCCAGGGCGTCGAGGCCGGCGATCCTGCCGTCCAGGCGCAGACCCTTGAGCTTCTCGGCTTCCTCGAAGGGCAGCGCTTCGTCCGGGTAGATCGGCGTCAGCCAGGGCAGCTTGTCGGCGCCGACCTTCTGCGCGAGCACCAGGGAGGCGATCTCCTCCTGCAGGTTCACCGCCAGGCCGAAGTTCAGCAGGCTGAAGACCAGCGCGGAGTCTTCGGCCTTCCAGTACTCGGGACGGTAGCCGGACTCGGCGAGGTCCATCGGCAGCTTGTCGCGGTAGCGGTACAGGTAGGCGTTGACGCCGCGTGCGTAGGTTTCGAAGAAGCGCTTCAGGCGTGGCGAGGAGCCGGCGTAAAGCGCATCGGCGGCCTTCTTCAGGTTCACCGTGCGCATGAAGCGGTCGGTCTCCAGGGCGCCGGGGCCGACCATTTCCGACAGGCGTCCCTGGGCCATCAGGCGCAGGCCGACCATCTGGCTGATGCGGTCGCTGGCATGCACGTAGCCCAGGGTGAACAGCGCATCGTGGAAGGTGCTGGTCTCGATCAGCGGCATCCCCAGGCTGTTGCGGCGGATCGACACGTTGTCCGCCAGGCCCTTGATCGGCTGCACGCCGTAGCTCGGCGGCAGGCTGCCTGCATAGCGGTCGTTGAGCCAGCCCTGGCAACCGGTGAGGCTGACAGCGGCGCTGAGGGTGGCGGCAAGGCCGAAGCTGGGAAGCCGGCGGAAGGCTCGCGGGGCCATGGGGATGTGCTCCTGCACAAAAAGGTCGCTTGAAGGAGGTTGCTTGAAGCGCGCTACGTTAGTGAGCCGAGGATAGCTGCGCAAGCCGCGCGCGGCGGGATTTTCAGCAGCCGACGAATAGTTGGGCCGGACAGCAGAAGGCCCGCGCTGGGCGGGCCTTCTTCGCAGTGCTCGGGGCCTGGGTCAGGCGCCGTGGCACTTCTTGTACTTGCTGCCGCTGCCGCAGGGGCAAGGATCGTTGCGGCCCACATCCTTGAGCGGGTTACGCGCAGGCTCCTGGCTGTGGTTGCAGTGCGGGCCGTGCACGTGGCCGTGATCATGGTGGTGGTCATGATCGTGGTCGTGGTTGCAGTTCGGACCGTGTACGTGGGGTTCCTGGCTCATGGTGACGCTCACTCGGGGATGAAATCACCGGGAATTATCTCGCCATTGCGGGCTATGTGCACGCTCTGTCCGAAGAGCAGGCCTGTCTTCACTTCACCGTCGAGGCGATAGCGGATCGGCTTGTCCGGGTCTTCCAGCAATTTGACGATGTACTTCATGTGCCGCCACAGGTTGGTGGTCACCGGTACTTCGAAGGTTTCGTGGCCGTTGGCCGGCACTGTGAACCAGTTATTCGACTCGCCTTCGGCGAGGTCGATATCGTTCAGCTTGACCTTGTAGGCCAGGCCACGAACCGGAAGGCTGAAGTCGTTCGGGTTGTCGATGCGGAAATGCAGGACGAATTCCTGCTCCAGCAAACGAGCTTTCACGACGTCTACCTTCTGCAGCTTCACGTCGGGTTGCTCGAAATTGCCTGACATCCAGCCGCAGCCCGAAACGAGGCTGAACAGCCAGAACAGGCTGAAAATTCTTATCATTTGCGCCTGATAATTCATGTCTACCCCTCAAGACGCCCCAGTGTACCAAGCACCTGCTCGGCCGCAAGTTGTTGTTACGTTAAAAGAAGCTGCACCATACTGGCCGAATGTAACCGGCGGGTTAACACAGGAGAGTGAAGATGAGCCGCTATGAGATTGCCTTCTCGGGACAGACCGTGCCGGGTGCTCAGCTCGAGACGGTGAAAGCCAACCTGGCCAGGCTGTTCCAGGCCGACGCGCCGCGCATCGAACTGCTGTTCTCCGGTCGCCGCATGGTGATCAAGAACAACCTCGATGCCGAGGCCGCGGAAAAGTACCGCAGTGTGATCGAGCGCGCCGGCGCTGTCGTCGAAGTGGTCGACATGGATGCGCAGATCGAGGAGATCGAACTGGCCCCGCCGCCGCCCGCCGAGCCTGACAGCGCACCGGTACAGTCAGCTGCTTCTGCCGCTGCACCGCAGGGGCGCCTGAAGGTGGCGCCGCGTGACGAGTACATGGCCGCTTTCGCCGATGTGGATGCGCCGGACTTCGGCCTGGCTCCGGTGGGCACCGACCTGCAGGACGAGAAGCCCGACGCCCAGGCACCGCGCGTGGACCTCAGCCAGTTCAGCGTCGCCCCGGTGGGCAGCGACATGGGCCAGGCCAAGCCCGAGCCTGCCGGGCCTGCGCCGGACACCAGCCACCTCAAGCTGCAGGACTGATCAGTCGCCCTGGTGCGGGTCGTCCTTGTAGACGAACTTGGGCATTTCCCAGCGGAAGCGGATCGCCAGCATGCGGAACAGGAAGCCCGAGAACAGGGTGATCAGCATGGCCTGCTCCTTGGGCAGGTCGATCTGCAGGCAGATCAGGTAGCACCAGGCGCTGGCGAAGGACACGCTGGCGTACAGCTCGCGGCGGAAGATCAGCGGCACGTCGTTGCAGAAAATGTCCCGCAGGATGCCGCCGAACACCCCGGTGATCACGCCGCTCACGGCAGCGATCAGCAGGCTGTGGCCCATCTCCAGGCTGACCTGGCAACCGATCAGGGTAAAGGCCACCAGGCCCACGGCGTCCAGCGCGAGGAACATCGAGCGCAGGTGGCGCATCAGTGGGGCGATGAACACCGTGAACAGCGCGGCGCCGGCCGTCAGTGCCAGGTACTCCGGGTGACGCACCCAGGTCAGCGGGTAGTGGCCCAGCAGCATGTCGCGCACCGAACCGCCACCCAGGGCGGTGACACAGGCCACCAGCACCACGCCGAACAGGTCCATGCTCCGCCGGCCGGCGGACAGCGCGCCGGTCATGGCTTCGGCGGTGATGGCGATGATGTAGAGAACGGTCAGCAGCATGGCGAGGTCCGGCAGGAGTAGCCGGTGCGGCGAAACACCGCCGCCCCGGAAAAAAGCGCGGATTCTAGCCCAGACACCGGACGCCCCCAAGTGGGGCGAGTTCGCGCCTCACTCGATCCTGTCCTACTCAATCCAGGGCCCGCAGCATTTCTTCAGCTTGCCGCCGGCGCCGCAGGGGCACGGGTCGTTGCGTCCCAGCTTCATCGGCACGGTAGGGTCGAGGAAGTACCAGCGTCCGTCGCGCTGGACGAATCCCGAGCACTCGCGGTGACTGTGTTCGCCGCCAGCATCGTGCCAGCGCGCAATGAAAGTCACCCGTGCATGTTCCGGCTGGCCGCCGAGCACTTCGTGGCTCACCACCTCCAGGCCCAGCCAGGTGCTGCCCAGGCTCCAGGTGCGGATGGCGTCGAGGTCCAGACCCTGTTGCTGGGCGGGCAGCGTCGTGTCACGCAGGTAATCCACCAGGCCCAGCGCGTAGGCGCTGTAGCGCGAGCGCATCAGCGCCTCGGCAGTGGGCGCCGCGACGCCGGCATGGAAGCGCCCGCAGCAGTCGGGCAATGGGCGGCCACTGCCGCAGGGGCAGGTCGGTTCGATCATGGTCACCACCAGTACTTGCCGAAGTTTTCCGGGTTGGCCCAGAACTTCGCATTGAGCCAGTCCGGGACCTGTTTGTATTCGTGCAGATCGTAGGTGAACAGCGTGATCACCTGCTCGTCGCGCTGGAAGCGCTCGCTGGCCTGCATGGCCAGGGCGTAGAAGTCGGCGTCCTGCGCCTGGGCGGCGTCGAGGTCGACCAGCACGGCCACGCGGCTGCTGTTGAGGTTGCGGATGCCGCCCACCAGCTGTTGCGCTTCGCGGCGCGGCAGGTGTTCCAGGCAATCGGCCAGCAGCGCAAGGTCATAGCGCTGGCCAGCCAGCTCCGCCGGCAGGGCGCCAGCGTCAGCGTGAAACAGTTCGCAATCCGGATGCGCCGCGAGGAAGGCGTCCACTGCCGGAATCTGGCTGGCACCCACCAGCAGGAGGCGCTGCGGAGCATAGCGATCGAGCAGGGCGGCCAGGGCTTGTTGCGGCGTGCGTGTCGAAATCATGAGGCTCGTCGAAGGCGAAAAATAATGAACGAAGACTAGCGTGTGACACCCATATGGCCTAGTGCTGGCGCATTCTGTCAGTCACGTCTTTACTCGGTAATTGTCGGTCAAGACCCGATCATTAGAGGAGACATAACTTTATGAGCATCACAAGGACCGCTTTACCCCTGCTGCTGGTAAGCACGTTGCTCACCGGCTGCGCAGGGTTGCAGAAGTCCGATTGGCCAACCTGCGCCGTGGTTGGCGGTGTCGGCGGCGCCGGTCTGGGTTCCATCGAAAGCAGCGCCTGGGCCGGTTGGGGGGCCCTGATTGGTGGCGTGCTGGGTGCGTCCTATTGCTGGGTGCATGGCGCCGAAGAGCAAGTGGCCGAAGTTCCGCCGCCTGCACCGGCTCCTGAGCCTGCTCCGGCTCCGCTGCCCAAGGAAGAGACCATCGTGGTGCGTGACCTGCACTTCGCCTTCGACTCGTCGAAGATCGATGCGCAGGACAAGGACAAGCTCGACACCATCGCTACCCGCCTGAAGGGTGAGGCTGCGAGCACCGAGCTGAACATCGGCGGTCACACCGACAGCATCGGTACCGACGCCTACAACCAGAAACTGTCCGAGCGCCGCGCCAACGCCGTGTCCAACTACCTGGTCGACTCTGGCGTACCTGCCAGCAGCATCAAGTCGGTCGTCGGCTATGGCGAGAGCCAGCCGGTTGCGGACAACAAGACCAAGGAAGGCCGCGCCGAGAACCGTCGCGTGGAAATCAAGATCACCCGTCAGTAAGTCCGGCGTGATCTGTGCAAAGGGGGCCCTTGTGGCCCCCTTTGTCATTCCCGGTTGCCACTGGCACAGGGCGGAGCAGAGGCGTATGTTCCCCGGCAAAGAAAAACACGGGGGCACTTCATGAAAGCGTTGTTGGGGCTGGGCAAACTGATTGCCCTGTTGTTCTGGCTGGCGGTGCTGGCCAACCTGATCCAACCCTTCGCACATCCCTTCGCGCTGCTGCTCAATGCGGCGGGCGCGCTGATCCTGCTGATCCACATTCTCGAAGTCGTGGCGCTGCGCAAGCGTTTGCAGGGCCGCCCGCATCCGGGCATGGACCGCCTGCAGATCCTGCTGTTCGGCGTCTTCCATTTCGCTACCCTGCCGCAGCCGGCATCCGCAAAAGTAGAAGGAGATACCCATGCGTAAGTCGTTGCTGGGCCTGGCGCTGTTCGCCCCGCTGGCGTGTTCGGCCGCCGGCACTGTCTCGGTGGAGGCCAATACCGTGCTGCGCCTGCCGGTGAAGGGCGAGAGCCTGAGCCTGGACCGTATCAGCGTCGGCCCGGAAGGCGCGCTGCTGATCCCTTCGCGGGTCAAGGAGCTGAAGATCGGCGAGCTGGATCTGGCGAAGAATGCGCGGATCGGCGTGTTCCCCGGCAACGATGCGCTGCAGATCGAAGTGCAGCACGGCAGCCTCGCCGACGGCAGCGTGATCGCCGCGCAAGGCAGTTCCGGCAGCTTCGAGAAGCCTGCCAGCGGCGGCCGCAACCTGGTACTGCGGCTACAGGATGTGGCGGTGGAAAACCTGCTGATCGACGTCCGTGGTGGTGTCGGCGCGCCGGGCTATGACGGCCTGGATGGCGGCAGCGCGCAGACGTCCGGTTGCCTGTGGGGCAGCGGGAAGTCCGCCGGCAATGGCCAGAACGGCGCCGACGGCCAGACCGGCGCGTCCGGCGGCGTGGTGCGTCTGGAAGTACCCGAGCAGTTCGATGTCGCGAAGGTCAGGGTTCGCCTGGAAGGCGGCGCAGGCGGAGCTGGCGGCAAGCCCGGCAAGGCCGGCCCGCGCAGCAGCGAGAAGGGCTGCTGGTTCTATTCGGTGGCGGGTGAGAAGCCCGGCGCGGAAGGCAGCGGCGGTGCGGAAGGGGCGAAAGGTAGCGAAGGCCGCCTGGACGTAAAACGCTTCTGAAACGACGTGCCTGAAAAAAAAGCCCGCCGGCAACCAGCGGGCTTTTTTCTTGGCCGTGCGGGTCTTACCAGTGCGGACGCGCGGCGACGAAAGCCACCAGCGCCATGCCGATCAGCAGGTTCAGGCCCACGGTCTTGCGGATCTTGCCCAGCGCGGCGCCGCCGGCCGGCCAGTCCTCGGCGCCCACCGCGCGGCGCAGCTCCGGCAGTTGCAGCGCCTGGATGCGCAGGAACAGCGCGAGCATCGCCACGTAGAGGCCCATCATCACCTGCACATAACGCGGCGCGCCGGCCATGCCGTTGAAGCTCAGGTGCAGCATGCCCACGCCGGTCACCGGCAGCAGGATCACCGCGGCCCACACCCAGCGGAAGAAGCGCGGGAACACCTCCAGCCACAGCTTCAGCCGGGGCGGCGCCTCCAGCGCGGCGACGGCGGCCGGGCGCAGGATCATCCAGGCGAAGAACATGCCGCCCACCCAGACCAGGGCGGCCAGGACGTGCAGGGCGTAGATGAAGGCAAAGGGTGTCATTCGGACGATCTCCGCTGGCGATTGAAGTCAAGCGCGCTATCATAGCCGCCGATTCGAACCACTGAAAATTTATCCAGCATCCGGATGTGTCCTCAAGGCACGCTCCGGGGCCCGGGAAGTCCATGCTCAGCACCGAACTCAAGGCCACGATCCAGGGCGCCTACTCGCGTTTCCTCGAGGCCAAGGAACTCAAGCCGCGCTACGGCCAGCGCCTGATGATCGCCGAAGTCGCCAAGGTCCTGGGGACCATCGCCAGCGACGAGGAAGGCCATCGCCTGGGCGATGCCGCCGTGGTCGCCGTGGAAGCCGGCACCGGCACCGGCAAGACCGTCGCCTACAGCCTCGCCGCCATCGCCTGCGCCAAGGCCGCCGGCAAGCGCCTGGTCGTCGCCACCGCCACCGTCGCCCTGCAGGAGCAGATCGTCCACAAGGACCTGCCCGACCTGCTGCGCAACTCCGGCCTGTCGTTCAGCTTCGCCCTGGCCAAGGGGCGCGGGCGCTACATGTGCCTGTCCAAGCTCGACCACCTGCTGCAGGAAGGCCAGGCGCAGAGCGCCACCGCCCAGCTGTTCGAGGAGGAAGGTTTCCGCATCGACGTGGACGAGACTTCCACCAAGCTGTTCAACCAGATGATCGAGCGCCTGGCGGGCAACCGCTGGGACGGCGACCGCGACTCCTGGCCCGAGGCCATCGAGGACGCGCAGTGGGCGCAGGTCACCACCGACCACAGCCAGTGCACCAACCGCCATTGCCCGAACTTCCAGCAGTGCGCCTTCTACAAGGCGCGCGAAGGCATGACCAAGGTCGACGTGATCGTCACCAACCATGACCTGGTGCTGGCCGACCTCGCCCTGGGTGGCGGCGCGATCCTGCCGGACCCGCGCGACACCCTCTACGTGTTCGACGAAGGCCACCACCTGCCGGACAAGGCCATCGGCCATTTCGCCCACTTCACCCGCCTGCGCGCCACCGCCGACTGGCTGGGTCAGGTGGAGAAGAACCTGACCAAGCTGCTGGCGCAGAACCCGCTGCCGGGTGACCTCGGCCGCCTGATCGAGCAGGTGCCGGAGCTGGCCCGCGAGCTGCGCACGCACCAGCAATTCATGTTCACCGCCTGCGAGGAGGTCGGCGATTTCCGCGCCGGCGAGGACATGGAAGGCCGCGAGCGGCCGCGCCATCGCTTCGAGGGCGGGGTGATTCCCGAGCACATCCGCGAGATGGGCATCGAGCTGAAGAAGGGCTTCTCCAAGCTCACCGACCTCTTCACCCGCCTCACCGAACTGCTCAAGGAAGCCATGGACGGGGAGGGCAGCGTCGGTATCGCCAGCCACCAGGCCGAGGAGTGGTACCCGCTGTTCGGCAGCCTGCTGTCCCGCGCCCAGGGCAACTGGGAGCTGTGGACCGCCTTCACCTGCGAGGACCCGGAAGACAGCCCGCCCATGGCGCGCTGGCTGACCCTCGCCGAGAGCGGCACCTTCTATGACATCGAGGCCAACGCCAGCCCGATCCTCGCCGCCGAGACCTTGCGCCGCAACCTGTGGAACGTGGCCTACGGCGTGCTGGTGACCTCCGCAACCCTCACGGCGCTGGGCACCTTCGACCGCTACCGCATGCGCGCCGGCCTGCCGCGCGCCGCCGTTACCGCCGTGGTGCCGAGCCCGTTCCACCATGCCGACGCCGGCGTGCTGCGCGTGCCCGACCTCAAGGCCGACCCGCGCGATGCGGCCGCCCATACCGCGGCGATCATCCGCGAGCTACCGGAGATCGTCGAAGGCTCGCGCGGCTCGCTGATCCTGTTCTCCTCGCGCAAGCAGATGCAGGAAGTCTTCGACGGCCTGGACCGCGACTGGCGCAAGCGCGTGCTGATCCAGGGCAACCTGTCCAAGCAGGAAACCCTGAACAAGCACCGTTCGCGGGTCGACGATGGCGAACCGAGCGTGCTGTTCGGCCTGGCCAGCTTCTCCGAAGGCGTGGACCTGCCTGGTGCCTATTGCGAGCACGTGGTGATCGCCAAAATTCCCTTCGCCGTGCCGGATGACCCGGTGGAAGCGGCGCTGTCGGAATGGATCGAGGCGCGCGGCGGCAATCCCTTCATGGAGATCGCCGTGCCCGACGCCTCGCTGCGCCTGGTGCAGGCCTGCGGCCGCCTGCTGCGGACCGAGCAGGACCGCGGCACCATCACCCTGCTGGACCGCCGCGTGGTGACGCAGCGCTACGGCAAGGCCATCCTGAACGCGTTACCCCCATTCCGCCGAGAAATCGCTTGAGTGTGCGGGAGCGAGCTCCCGCGCTTGCTGTCAAACGAACGCCCGCCGCCCGGCGGGCGTGTTGCAAGGACTCGAATCCATGACATCGATGCGTTGGCATCTGCCTCTGCTGCTCAGCCTGGCCATCGCCAGCGCCCCGGCCTGGTCGGCTGGCGGCAATGAAACCCTCTTCAACTTCGTCAAGCCGATGGCCGTGGTCAGCGTCACCACGCAGAACGCCGACCTGCCCAGCTCCACCGCCGAGGCCACGCCTGAGGGCGAAATCCTGCGTCGGGTGAACTTCAACCCCGCGCCGCAACCGACCCTGCGTCTCGCGCCTTCCAGCGGCAGCTGGGACTGGTCCCAGGCCGACAGTGTCAGCCTGCGCCTGCAGAACGCCATGGACTGGGCCATCACCCTGGAAGTGGAAATCGAAGGCGTCGCCGGCGCTCCCGGCCTGCGCGCAAGCATCGCCCTGCCGCCGGGCCCGGCGCAGACGCTGGTGATCCCGCTGCACGCCATCGCCCCGGAAGACTTCGGCATGCGTGCCGGCGTGCCCATGCCCGTCACCCAGGACGGCCAGCGCCTGCTGCTGGCGAGCAAGGTTACCGGCGAGCTGAACCGCAGCCAGGTCGGCGCGGTGAAGCTGTTCCTCACCGCGCCCAAGGCGGCGCAGGACATCCTCGTCGGCCGCTTCGGCACCCGCGCCGGCAATGACGAGTACCACAAGGCCTACTCCGGCATTGTCGACGCTTTCGGCCAGTCCACCCGCAGCGACTGGCAGGAGAAGGTGAAGAGCCCCGAGCAACTGGCCAGCGCCTGGAAAGCCGAAGGCGAGCAACTGAAGAAGTGGCAGCCGGCGCCCGGTCGCGACGCCTTTGGTGGCCTGCTGGACGGCCCGGCCTTCGAAGGCACCGGCTTCTTCCGCACCGAAAAGCGCAACGGCCGCTGGTGGCTGGTGACGCCGGAAGGGCATTCGTTCTGGTCCATGGGCGTCAACGCGGTGAACGCCGACAGCAGCCAGACCTACGTGGAAGGCCGCGAGTACATGTTCGCCAGCCTGCCCAAGGAGGACGAGCCATTGGCCGCCTTCTATGGCCAGCGCGATGACCGCAGTGGCGTCGGCGCCCAGCAGGGCCGCGCGTTCGGCAACGGCCGCTGGTTCGACTTCTACGCCGCCAACCGCTTCCGTGCCGACGGTGGCCTGAGCGCTGACGCCGCCGCGGTCGCCTGGCGCGAACGCACCGTGCAGCGCCTCGGTTCCTGGGGCTTCAACACCCTGGGCGACTGGAGCGATCCGGCCTTCGCCGACGATCCGCGCATGCCGTACAGCGTGCCGCTGTCCATCAGCGGCGACTACGCCACTGTCAGCACCGGCTACGACTGGTGGGGCGCCATGCCCGATCCGTTCGACCCGCGCTTCGCCATGGCCGCCGAGCGCGCCATCGCCATCGCCGCCCGCGATCACCGCGAGGATGCCTGGCTGCTGGGTTACTACGCCGACAACGAACTGGCCTGGGCCGGCCGTGGCGACGATGACCAGGCGCACTTCGCCCTGGCTTTCGGCACGCTCAAGCTGTCCACCGACAGCCCGGCCAAGCGTGCCTTCATCAAGCAGCTCAAGGACAAGTACGAGGATCACGAGCAGCTCGCCGAGGCCTGGGGCGTGCAGCTGGGCTCCTGGGAGGACCTGGACGCGCCGGGCTACCAGGCACCGGTGCCGAGCGAGGCGCACCCGGCCATCGCCCAGGACTACAGCGCCTTCCTGCGGCTGTACGCCGACCAGTACTTCAAGACCCTGAAGGACTCGCTGAAGTGGCACGCGCCGAACCACCTGCTGCTCGGCCCGCGTTTCGCCGTCAGCACGCCGGAAGCACTGGCCTCCTGTGCGCAGTATTGCGACATCCTCAGCTTCAACCTCTACGTGCCGCTGCCGCAGCAGGGGTTCGACGCCAACTACGTGCGCAGCCTGGACAAGCCGGTGCTGATCACCGAATTCCACTTCGGCTCCCGCGATCGCGGGCCGTTCTGGGGCGGTGTCGCCGAGGTGTACAACGAGCAGCAGCGTGGCGAGGCGTACCAGCGCTTCCTCGCCGAGGCCGCGAAGGAGCCGAACATCGTCGGCGCGCACTGGTTCCAGTACCTCGACCAGCCGGTGACCGGCCGCCTGCTCGACGGCGAGAATGGTCACATCGGCCTGGTCGGCATCACCGACCTGCCGTTCACCGGCTTCGTCGACGCCGTGCGCAAGGCCAACCAGCAGACGCTCAAAGGCATCGACGAACAGGCCCGCGCCGCCGCCAAGGTGGCGCCGGAACCGCAGCCCAAAGCCGCGCCCGCCGGGGACGACAGCGACGACGAGGAACAGGCCTCGGAGCAATGATCCATCATTCGTGAAGCCACACCCCGCCTTCGGCAGGGTTCCCAGGGGCGGAACGCGCTGAAAGAATGGCGTCTTCCGCACTTTCCGTCCCTGAGTATGTGCATTTCCGGAGCCTGAAATGACCCTGAACGGCCACTGTGATCCGCGCTTCACCCCCGTTGCCGACGCCTTCAGTGCGCTGTTCGAAGACCCACAGGAGCGCGGCGCAGCGCTGTGCATCCAGGTCGGCGGCGAAACCGTGGTCGATCTCTGGGCCGGCAGCGCGGGCAAGGAGCCGGGCCAGGACTGGCAGGCCGACACGCTTCTCAACCTGTTCTCCTGCACCAAGACCTTCGCCGCCGTTGCCGCGCTGCAACTGGTGGGCGAGGGCCGGCTGGAACTGGACGCCCCGGTGGCGCGCTACTGGCCGGAGTTCGAGCAGGCCGGCAAGCAGGGAATCACCGTGCGTCAGCTCCTCTGCCATCGCGCGGGCCTGCCGGCGATCCGCGAGCCGCTGGCGCCCGAGGCGCTGTATGACTGGTCGAGCATGACCGCCGCACTGGCTGCCGAGACGCCCTGGTGGACGCCGGGCGCCGAACACGGCTACGCCCCCATTACCTACGGCTGGCTGATCGGCGAAGTGATCCGTCGTGTCGACGGTCGCGAGCCGGGCTCCGCCATCATCGCGCGCACCGCCGAGCCGCTGGGGCTGGATTTCCATATCGGCCTGGATGACAGCGAATTCCACCGCGTCGCGCACATCGCGCGGGGCAAGGGCAACCTGGGGGACGCTGCCGCGCAACGCCTGTTGCGGACCATGATGACCGACGCCGCCGCGCTCTCCACCCGCGCCTTCACCAATCCGCCTTCGGTGCTCACCAGCACCAACAAGCCCGAATGGCGGCGCATGTCGCAGCCGGCGGCCAACGGCCATGGCAATGCGCGCTCGCTGGCCGGTTTCTACACGGGCCTGCTGCAGGGCAAATTGCTGGACGAAGCGCTGCTGGCCGAACTCACCCGCGAGCATGCCGTTGGCGAGGATCGAACTCTATTGACCTGTACGCGTTTCGGGCTGGGTTGCATGCTTGACCAACCGAGCGTGGCGAACGCCACCTACGGCCTTGGCCCGCAGGCCTTCGGGCATCCGGGGGCCGGTGGCTCCATCGGTTTCGCCGATCCCGAGCGCGAGCTGGCGCTGGGTTTCGTCGTCAACACCCTCGGCCCCTATGTGCTGATGGACCCGCGCGCCCAGCGCCTGGCCCGCCTCGCCGGCGACTGCCTGTAACGACGAGCGGGAGGAACCTTCCTCCCGCTGCGCCTTCTTAAGGTCGTCCGCAATTGCCGTCGCGCTGGTCGCGACGGTCTTCCCCTGCGCACAGCTATGCGCCGCTCGTCAGTTCGGGATTAAAATCTCGTTCCAACTGAGTAAGTTATGTACAACTCTTAAGCTGATTGCTGAAGTCAGGGTGCCGCTGCCTGCCAGCTGCACCCGGCCTCTCTTCATGTTCCGACTTTATGGAATCGCTCCCATGAACCTGCTGTTCTCGAATTCGCTGAAAGTCTCCACCCTTGCGCTGTGCGTCGGTCTTTCCGCCTGCAGCCAGTTCCAGTCTCAGGATCAGGCCAAGGACCCGGCGAAAACCACGGAAAGCGCTGCAGCTGCCGCCAAGCCCGGCACCGGCCACTGGTGGTGGCCCTTCGGTGGCGACGAGGAAGTGAGCGCTGCGGCCCCCGCGCCGGAGAAAAAGCCCGTCGAAGCGACCAAGATCGCCGCCGCTGGCAGCCAGCAGCCCGGTGGCCACTGGTGGTGGCCGTTCGGCGTGAGCGACAGCAAGCCGGGCGCCGAGAAGGCGGCCAAGCCGCAGGACACCAAGGTCAGCAAGGAATGGCTGGACCAGCATGAGCAGTCCCTGCGTGCCGCCGTTGCAGGCAGCAAGTTCACCGTCGAGCGCCGCGAGAACGCCCTGGTGCTGATCGCGCCGGTGGAAGGCTCCTTCAACCCCAAGCGTCCTGAACTGCTGCTGCCGATCACCCTGGCGCCGCTGGGCAACGTGGCGAAGATGCTGCAGAACGATCCGGAAAGCGGCGTGCTGGTGCTCGGCCACAGCGACAGCTCGGGCGACAAGGCGCTCAACGACAAGGTCAGCCTGCAGCGTGCCCAGGCGGTGTCCTCGATCTTCCGCCTGAGCGGCCTGGGCGCCGATCGCCTGCGTCTGAAGGGCGTCGGCTCCAGCCTGCCGCGCGCCGACAATGCCAGCGCCGAAGGCCGCGCGTTGAACCGCCGCGTCGAAGTGCTGGTGACCCAGCGCACCAGCCTGCTGGCACTCGCCCAGGCCAACTGATCCCTTGTGCGACAAGCGTCATTCCCGCTGGAATGACGCTTGTCGTGGATCAAGCGCGAAGGCGCAACTCTGGATAAGCTTAGGGACTTCTTCTGCAGGAGATTTCCGATGGCCCAGACCCTGGCCGATATGCGCCGCGAATACACCCGTGACGGACTGACCGAGACCCAGGCGCCCGCCGAACCGTTCAGCCTGTTCAACCAGTGGTTCGAGGACGCGGTGAAGACCGAGCAACTGCCGGTCGAGCCCAACGCGATGATGCTCGCCACCGCGGACGCCGACGGCCAGCCGCACTGCCGCGTGCTCCTGCTCAAGGGCCTGGACGAGCGCGGCTTCACCTTCTTCAGCAACTACGAAAGCGCCAAGGGCCAGCAGCTCGGGGAAAACCCGCGCGCGGCCATGACCTTCTTCTGGCCGGCCCTGGAACGCCAGGTGCGCATCGAGGGACGGGTCGAGAAGGTCTCCAGCGAAGAATCCGCTGCCTACTACCGTGTGCGCCCGCTGGGCAGTCGCCTGGGTGCCTGGGCTTCGCCGCAGAGCCGGGTGATCGACGGCCGTGGCGAGCTGGAGCAACTGCTGGCCGAGACCGAGCAACGCTTTGCCGACACGGCACCGTCCTGCCCGGACTTCTGGGGTGGCTTCCGCCTGCTGCCGAGCCGCATCGAGTTCTGGCAGGGCCGCCCGAGCCGCCTGCACGATCGCCTCAACTACCGCCACGAAAATGGAGCCTGGGTGCGCGAGCGCCTGGCGCCCTGATTCGCTGGTTGTGCCGATGCGCTTTTTGTAGGACCGAGGGGCTGCCCAGTCCTTGCTCGCGAACCAGGTCTCGCTGAGGCGGTTCGCGAGCAAGCTCGCTCCTACCGAACCATGTCTGTCTGTCGCGCGGTGTAGGATGCCCTTCATCCTCCCGCACAACGGACCTGTCCCCCATGAAAGTCGTCATCGCTCCCGACTCCTTCAAGGAAAGCCTCTCCGCCCCCGAGGTCGCCGAGGCCATTTCCCGTGGCTGGCTGCGCGCGCGGCCTGGCGACGAAACCCTGCTGCGGCCCATGGCCGACGGCGGCGAAGGCACGGTGGACGCGGTGCTGGCGGCGCGGCCGGGCGAGCGCCGCGAGCTGGATGTCTGCGGCCCGCTGGAGCAGCCGGTGAAAGCCCACTGGGGTTGGCTGGAGGACGCCACCGCTGTGATCGAGATGGCCGCCGCCAGTGGCCTGCACTGGGTCCCGGAAGGGCAGCGCGACGCCACCCGCACCACCAGTCGTGGCACCGGCGAGCTGATCCGTGAAGCGCTGGATGCAGGTGCGAAGAAGATCATCATCGGCCTGGGCGGCAGTGCTACCAACGACGGCGGCCTGGGCCTGCTGCAGGCGCTGGGCGTGAGTTTCCTCGATGGCCAGGGCCAGGAGCTGGGCGCCGGCGGCGCGCGGCTCGCGGAACTGGAGCGCATCGAGCTGTCGAGCCTCGATCCGCGACTGGCCTCAGTCGAGGTCGAAGTGGCCGCCGACGTGAACAATCCCCTTTGCGGCCCCCACGGCGCCTCGGCCGTCTTCGGCCCCCAGAAAGGTGCGAATCCGGCGCAGGTGCAGCAGCTGGATGCCGCACTCAAACGCTTCGCTGAAGTCGCTGCGCTCGCACTCGGGCAGGATCACAGCCTGTTCCCCGGCGTCGGTGCCGCGGGTGGCCTGGGCTTCGCCTGCCGGGCTTTCCTCAAGGCGCGCTTCCGTCCGGGCATCGAGCTGATTGCCGAGCTATCGGAGTTGGAGGCGTCGCTGGCCGGCGCGTCGCTGGTCATCACCGGGGAAGGGCGGCTGGATGGCCAGAGCCTGCACGGCAAGACGCCGGTGGGCGTGGCTCATGTCGCCCGGCGCACGGGTGTGCCGGTGATCGCGCTGGCGGGCAGCGTCGGCGAAGGGCTGGCCGAATTGCGTGAAGCGGGGATCGAAGCGGCGTTCAGCCTGGCGCCGGGGCCCATCACCCTGGCCGATGCCTGCGCTCGGGCGGCGCAGGAACTGGAAAACCGCGCCGAGGCGCTGGCGCGCTTCTGGTCGCTGGCTCAGGCCGCGCGGTAGGCGTCGGCGGCGCGCTGCAGCCAGTCGGGCAGGTCGCGCCGCTTCACTTTCTCGCGCTTGGCGTCGGCCAGGCGCTGCAACAGATAGATACGTTTCTGCGGGTCATCGCCCGCCAGCGACAGCGCCAGGTCGCGGTCCATCCAGCGGCGGATGCGCCAGTAGATCCACCAGTGGAAATACAGGCCGGCGGCGGTGGTGACGACGATGATGAAATAGTCCATGAACGGCTGCTCCTTCTGCGGCTGCAAGGCTAACCCATCGTGCTGCACGAAAAACTGAGCCAGGGCAGGCGTTTTCCGACGATCTGGCACAAACTGTACGAAAGCTGAATCGAGATCAGCATGTTTCATGACCTGGCGTGACAGGCGGGCTGCCGTCGGAGTCTAATAGCCGTAGCCCTACTCGGAGGTTCCCTAATGCGTAAAACTGCCCTGATCGCCGTGACTTTCGCGGCCCTGGCCATGACCCTCGGTGGTTGCCAGTCCAGCCTGACCGGCGACACCTACACCCGTGAAGAAGCACGCACCGTGCAGAACGTTCGCATGGGTACCATCCAGGCCCTGCGCCCGGTGAAGATCGAAGGCACCAAGACTCCCATCGGCTCCGTTGCCGGCGCCGCCGTTGGCGGTATCGGCGGCAGCGCCATCGGTGGCGGCAAGGGCAGCTATGTCACTGCCATCATCGGTGCCGTAGCCGGCGGCCTGCTCGGTGCGGCCACCGAAGAAGGCCTGACCCGCACCCAGGGTGTGGAAATCACCGTCCGCGAAGACGACGGCAGCACCCGCGCCTACGTCCAGCAGGTTGACGAAGGCGCCGTGTTCCGCGTCGGCGAGCGCGTGCGCATCCTGACCGTCAACGGTACCAGCCGCGTCGCTCACTGACCGGCAACGGCTGCCCGCCCGGGGCAGCCAGCGAAACCCAGCGCGCGACAGTCGACCCGGCTGTCGCGCGCTATCGTTTGGGGGTTAGGAAAATCTGTCACAGCCCACTGCGGGCGCGGCTCAAGCTTGCAATTTCGTAATAATTCAATCCATGACGCGTAATCGATAGATATGGATAATCGTCGCCTTTGCAAGCCGGCCGCCTTTGCGCGGTGTTGCCTGTCTGAACGCCGTCCGGCGGTGAAAAGGAGTGGGTCATGACGTTGGCGCTGATCATCGCGCTGCCTTTCTTCGGGGTATTGCTGCCGCTGCTGGCCGAGCGTTTCGGCCGAACCGCCTGCGCCGCCGCCACCGGATTGGTGCCGCTGCTGGGCTTGATCCTGCTGCTGGGCCAGCGCTCGGTGCTCGGCGCCGATCCGCAGGTGCAGCGCCTGGAGTGGCTGCCGGAGCTGGGCCTGAACCTCAGCCTGCGCCTGGACGGCCTGGGCTTCCTGTTCGCCCTGCTGATCCTCGGCATCGGTCTGCTGGTGATCCTCTACGCCCGCTATTACCTGTCCGAGAGGGAGCCCGCCGGGCGTTTCTTCGCCTTCCTGTTGCTGTTCATGGGCGCCATGCTCGGCGTGGTGCTGAGCGAAAACCTGCTGCTGATGTTGGTGTTCTGGGAGCTGACCAGCCTGTCGTCGTTCCTGCTGATCGGCTTCTGGGGCCATCGCTCGGATGCGCGCAAGGGCGCGCGCATGTCCCTGGCGGTCACCGGTGGTGGCGGCCTGGCGCTACTCGCCGGCATCCTGCTGATCGGCCATGTGGTCGGCAGCTTCGAACTCTCCACCGTGCTCGGTGCCCGTGAGGTGCTGCAGGCCAGCCCGCTGTTCCCGCTGGCGCTGTGCCTGGTACTGCTGGGCGTGTTCACCAAGTCCGCGCAGTTCCCGTTCCACTTCTGGCTGCCCCATGCGATGGCGGCGCCGACGCCGGTGTCGGCCTACCTGCACTCGGCGACCATGGTGAAGGCCGGCGTATTCCTGCTGGCGCGCCTGTACCCGCTGCTGTCGGGCAACGACCTGTGGTTCTACCTGGTTAGCCTGACGGGTCTTGCGACCCTGCTGATGGGCGCCTTCATGGCGCTGTTCCAGAACGACCTCAAAGGCCTGCTGGCCTACTCGACCATCAGCCACCTGGGCCTGATCACCCTGCTGTTCGGCCTGGATTCGCCCATGGCCAACGTCGCGGCGATCTTCCACATCATCAACCACGCCACCTTCAAGGCCTCGCTGTTCATGGCTGCCGGGATCATCGACCACGAGACCGGCAGCCGCGACATGCGGCGTATCAACGGCATGTGGAAATACATGCCGCACACCGCCGTGCTGGCGATGGTGGCGTCGGCGTCCATGGCGGGCGTGCCGTTGCTCAACGGCTTCCTCAGCAAGGAGATGTTCTTCGGCGAGACCCTGGCGCAGAACATGATGGGCAGCTTCAACTGGGTGATCCCGGCGCTGGCGACCGTGGGCGCGCTGTTCTCGGTGAGCTACTCGGTGCGCTTCATCCACGACGTGTTCTTCAACGGCGAGCCGATCAACCTGCCCAATCCGCACCCCCACGAGCCGCCGCGCTACATGAAGGTGCCGGTGGAAATCCTTGTGCTGATCTGCCTGCTGGTGGGCGTCATGCCGGGGGTTATCGTCGGTCCGCTGCTGGCCGGCGCCGCCGCGTCGAGCCTGAACGGCGTGCTGCCCGAATACAGCCTGGCGATCTGGCACGGCTTCAACGCGCCGCTGGCGATGAGCTTCGTCGCCACCGCCGGCGGCGTGCTGCTCTACGTGCTGCGCAAGCCGCTGTTCGACTGGTACGCCGGGCTGCCGGCGGTGGACGCCAAGCTGGTGTTCGAGCAGCAGGTGCAGCGTGTGGTGCACTTCGCGAAGTGCGTGACCGATTACCTGGAGAACGGCTCGCTGCAGCGCTACGCCATGCTGCTGGTGCTGGCCGCCGTGGTGGTGGTGTTCGCCGGCCTCGCGCCGCTGCCGGGCATTGCCGGTGATCGGGCGCAGACGCCGCTGGATGGTATCACCGCGCTGGGCCTGGTCCTGCTGGCCTTCGCCGGGCCGCTCACCGTCTGGTTCCATCGCCAGCGCCTGACCGCGCTGGTGATCCTCAGCATCGCCGGGTTGCTGGTGGCGCTGGCCTTCGCCCGCTTCGCCGCACCGGACCTGGCGCTGACCCAGCTGTCGGTGGAAGTGGTGACCATGGTCCTGCTGATGCTGGCGCTGTACTACCTGCCGGCGCGCACGCCGAAGACCTCCAGCAGCCTGCGCCGCCTGCGCGATTTCGTGATCGCCATTGGCGCCGGCGTGATGGTCACGCTGCTGACCTATGCCGTGCTCACGCGCCCCTACGACAGCATTGCCGGCTACTACCTGGAAAACAGCGTCTCCGGTGGTGGCGGGCACAACGTGGTGAATGTGATCCTGGTGGACTTCCGCGGCTTCGATACCCTCGGCGAGATCACCGTGCTGGCGATTGCCGCCGTCGGCATCTTCGCACTGCTCGACGGCCTGCGCCTGCTGCGCCGCGAGGGTGACGACGAAGGCCGCGCCTGGGCGCAAGACCGCTTCCCGCCGATCCTCGCCACGCTGTCGCGACTGCTGCTGCCGCTGGCGCTGCTGGTCTCGGTGTTCATCTTCCTGCGCGGCCACAACCTGCCGGGTGGAGGCTTCATCGCCGGCCTGATCACTTCGGTGGCGCTGATCCTCCAGTACATCGCCTGCGGCAGCCGCTGGGTGAGCACGCGCCTGCCGCTGGACTACAGCCGTCTCGCCGGCCTCGGGGTGCTGATCGCCGGGCTGACCGGGCTGGGCGCCTGGTTCTTCGGCTTCCCGTTCCTGACTTCGGCGTTCGGCCACTTCCACATTCCGCTGGTGGGCGACATCGAACTGGCCACGGCCATGCTCTTCGACCTGGGCGTGTACTTCACCGTGGTTGGCGCGACGCTGCTGATTCTTTCCGGGCTGGGTTCGGTCACCGCGCCGCCGGAGCCGCTGTTGTCCAAGGAGGCGCCCTGATGGAAGCGCTGTTCGCCATCGCCCTCGGCCTGCTGACCGCCAGCGGCGTCTACCTGCTGCTGCGCGCGCGCACTTTCCCGGTGGTGCTGGGGCTGACCCTGCTGTCCTACGCGGTCAACCTGTTCCTCTTCGCCATGGGCCGGCTGGCTGGCGACCCGGCGGTGATCGGTCAGGTCGCCAACGCCGGCGACCCGATCCCCCAGGCGCTGGTGCTGACGGCCATCGTCATCGGCTTTGCCATGACCGCCTTCGTCATCGTGCTGGCCCTGCGTGGATTGGCTGACACCGGCGGCGACCATGTGGATGGCGGCGAAGGGGAGGAAGGCCGATGAATCACTGGCTGATCCTGCCGGTCCTGCTGCCGCTGTTCGCCGGTTGCGCACTGCTGCTCGTGGGCGAGCGCCTGCAGCGCGGCCTGTCGCTGCTCGCCACCCTGGCCCTGCTGCCGCTTTCCGCCGTGCTGCTGCAACAGGCCGACAGCGGCGTGGTGCAGTTCTACGCGCTGGGCAACTGGCAGCCTCCGTTCGGCATCATCCTGGTACTGGACCGCCTCAGCGCGCTGATGATCGCTGCCACCGCACTGCTCGCCAGCCTGTCGCTGATCTACGCGGTGCGTGGGGATGACCGGCGCGGCAAGCGCTTCCATGCGCTGTTCCAGTTCCAGTTGCTCGGTCTGAACGGGGCGTTCCTCACCGGAGACCTGTTCAACCTGTTCGTGTTCTTCGAGATCCTGCTGATCGCCTCCTACGCGCTGCTGCTGCATGGCGGCGGGGCAGGGCGGGTGCGTGCGGGTGTGCATTACGTGGTGCTCAATCTCGTCGGCTCGGCGTTCTTCCTCCTCGCGGTGGGCACGCTCTACGGCATCACCGGCACCCTGAACATGGCGCACATGGCCGAGCGCGTGGCCCAGCTGAGCGCCGAGCAGGCGCCGCTGGTGCGGGCGGCGGCGTTGCTGCTGCTGGTGGTGTTCGGCCTGAAGGCGGCGCTGCTGCCGCTGTACTTCTGGCTGCCCAAAGCCTATGCCGAGGCCAGCGCGCCGGTGGCGGCGTTGTTCTCGATCATGACCAAGGTCGGCATCTACTCGATCCTGCGGGTCTACACGCTGATCTTCGGTGAGCAGGCCGGCGAGCTGGCGAACCTCGCGCAGGCCTGGCTGTGGCCGCTGGCGCTGGCCGGGATAGTCGCCGGTGCGCTCGGCGCGCTGGCGGCGACCACGCTGCAAGGCCTGCTGTCTTACCTGGTGGTGGTCTCCGCCGGCACGTTGCTGGCAGCTATCGCGCTGGGCACTCCGGAGGCGCTGTCCGCCGCACTCTACTATCTGCTGCACAGCATCTGGGTGGCTGGCGGCCTGTTCCTGCTGGCCGACCTGATTGCCCGCCAGCGCGGTGAGAAGAGTGGCCGACTGGTGCAGGGCCCGGCGCTGTTGCAACCGCATTTGCTCGGTGGCGCGTTCTTCTTCGGCGCCATTGCCGTTGCCGGCCTGCCGCCGCTGTCGGGCTTCCTCGGCAAGCTGATGCTGCTGCGCTCGGTGAGTGGGGGCAGCGAGGCCATCGCGCTGTGGAGCGTGGTGCTGGTCAGCGGACTGGTGACCATCGTCGCGCTCAGTCGCGCCGGCAGCACGCTGTTCTGGCGCACCGGCCTGAGTGTGCTGGGCAGCGCCAATCGGGAGCCGGTGAAGATGTTGGCGTGCTTCGGCCTGCTGGCCAGCGCACCGCTGATGGTGGTCGCCGCGCGGCCGCTGATCACATATGCACAGGCCACAGCCGTGCAGTTGCTGGACGCCGGGCTCTACCGTCAGGCGATCCTGCTGGGAGGTGGCGCATGATCCGGCGCATCCTTCCGCACCCGCTGCTCAGCGGTGTGCTCCTGCTGAGCTGGCTGCTGCTGGTCAACGACTTCTCCCTCGGCCACTGGCTGCTCGGCGCCTTCCTCGGCCTGAGCATCCCGCTGCTGTGCCGCAACCTGCTGCTGGCCGCGCCGCGCATCCAGCGGCCGGGCTTGCTGCTGCGCTTCATTGGCCTGGTGCTCTACGACATCGTGGTCGCCAACCTGCAGGTGGCGAAACTGGTGCTGGGACCGAAAGCGAAGCTGCAGCCGGGCTTTGTCGAGATTCCCCTGGAGCTGACCGATGACCTGGCCATCAGCATCCTCGCCAGCGTCATCACCCTGACCCCGGGCACCTGTTCCGCCGACCTCTCCGCCGATCGCCGCACGCTGCTGGTCCACGGCATCGACGTGCCGGACCCGCAGGCGCTGGTGGCGGACATCAAGGCGCGCTACGAGGCGCCGCTGAAGGAGGTGTTCGCATGCTCGGTATCGTGATCCCGATCTGCCTGGCGCTGCTGGGTATCGCCGTGCTGCTCACCGTGGTGCGGCTGGTTCGCGGGCCGTCGGTGGCGGA
Source organism: Pseudomonas sp. PDM19 (assembly GCF_014852215.1). Classification (NCBI taxonomy): domain Bacteria; kingdom Pseudomonadati; phylum Pseudomonadota; class Gammaproteobacteria; order Pseudomonadales; family Pseudomonadaceae; genus Pseudomonas; species Pseudomonas sp. PDM19. Next base: position 901,706 of record NZ_JACVBG010000003.1, read on the forward strand.
CCGCATCCTCGCGCTGGACACCCTGTCGGTGGAAGCCATCGCGCTGATCGTGCTGTTCGGCATCTGGAAGGGCAGCGGCCTGTACTTCGAGGCGGCGCTGCTGATCGCGGTGATGGGCTTCGTCAGCACCGTGGCCCTGTGCAAGTTCCTGCTGCGCGGAGACATCATCGAATGAATGGCGAAATGATCGTGGAAGCGCTGGTCTGCGTGCTGCTGCTGGCGGGGAGCCTGTTTGCGCTACTTGGCGCCATCGGCCTGTACCGCCTGCCGGACTTCTACACGCGCCTGCACGCGCCAACCAAGGCTTCGACCCTGGGCGTGGGCGGCGTGGTGCTGGCCTCGCTGCTGTACTTCAGCACGCGCGGCGAGGGCGTCAGCCTGCATGAGGTGCTGATCACCGTGTTCCTTTTCATCACCGCGCCGGTCAGCGCGCACCTGCTGGCCAAGGCGGCGATGCAGCAGCGCGTGCCGGTGGAGCGGGGAACCAAGGGCAAGCCCTGGGACTGATTTTGAGCCTTGTTTGCGATGCTTCCCGGTTGGGTGTTCTGCGTCGCTTCGGCGTGCGAGTCAGCTTCTTGTTTCGCCCCCTCGGGCGAGTCCCTTTTGGCAAACGCCCCAAAAGGAACCAAAAGGTCTTGCCCCGGACATCCGGTTTTTCGCTTAGGCGAAAAATTCCCTCGTTGAATCGAAGTTTCAGGGGCACGCGCTGACGGGCCGTCCCTGGCCCGACAGCGCTCTCGCGACATCCATGTCGCTCAACCCCTGAAACTCCGCTTCAACGAGGCCTCCTGAACGGGGCCACTCGGAGTGCGCGGATGTCGCTCTGGAAGCCTTCAGAGCAAAATCTAGAGCTGGAGTGGGACGGGTGTGTGGCTCTTCGTAGGACCGAGGGGGACGCCTAGTCCTTGCTCACGAACCTCCCCAGCGTTGGAGCCGCCGGTGAGTTTGTTCGCGAGCAAGCTCGCTCCTGCAGTTCGAATCCCGCCCATACAGTTTCGCCACGATTCTGTACCTGTCGGCGGCCGGCGCGTGCCTCCTATACTCCGGGGACCTTTTGACTGGAGCGTCCCGTGCAGCAATCCCGGCCGTTCGCCCTCGCGTGCCTGGTGCTGGCCATGGCGCTCTGGGGCAGTTCCTTCATCGCACTGAAGTTCGCCTTCCAGGAAATGCCGGCCATGTGGGTGATCTTCGCCCGTATGGCGCTGGGCAGCCTGATCTTCCTCGCCGCCTGGCGCTGGCGTGGACGCATCGACTACCGCCCCGGCGACTGGAAGTGGCTGCTCGCGCTGGCCGCCTGCGAGCCTTGCCTGTACTTCATCTTCGAGTCCCTGGCGCTGCAGCAGACCAGCGCTGCGCAGGCCGGGATGATCACCGCGCTGCTGCCGCTGCTGGTGGCGGTCGGCGCGTTCTTCCTGCTGCATGAGAAGATCGCCCGCAACACTTGGCTGGGCTTCGCCCTGGCGGTGCTCGGCTCGCTCTGGCTGACGCTGGCCAGCGAGCCGGACAGCCATGCGCCCAACCCGCTGCTGGGCAATTTCTACGAGTTGGTGGCAATGCTCTGCGCCACCGGCTACACCCTGTTGCTCAAGCACCTGTCGGCGCGCTACTCGCCCTTTATCCTCACCGCGATGCAGGCATTCATCGGCTCGCTGTTCTTCCTGCCGCTGGCACTGGCGACCTCCGGCCTGCCGCCGGCGCCCGGCCCGACCGGCTGGTTCGCCCTGGTCTACCTGGGCAGCGTGGTCACCGTCGGCGCCTATGGTTTGTACAACTTCGGCGTCAGCCGCCTGCCGGCGAGCCAGGCGACCGGCTTCATCAACCTGATCCCCGTGTTCACCCTGATCTTCGCCGCGCTGCTGCTGGGCGAGGTGCTCAGCGGCCAGCAGGCGCTGGCCGCCGGCCTGGTGTTCATCGGCGTCGCCCTCAGCCAGTGGCGCAGCGCGCCGCCCACATCGCCTGCCGGTGTGCTGGACTGAACCCATTGAACCGCTTGCCCTGCCAGGAGAACGACACGATGGCCACCCAGGAACGCAACTGGACCCGTGAGGCGATCCGCATCATCGAAGCGGATTTCCAGCGCAGCGCCGATACCCACCTGATCCCTCTGGACATGCCCGGCCTGCCGGGCGTGGACCTGTACTTCAAGGACGAGTCGAGCCACCCCACCGGTAGCCTCAAGCACCGGCTGGCGCGCTCGCTGTTCCTCTACGCGCTGTGCAATGGCTGGCTGAAGTCGGGCGCGCCGGTGATCGAGGCGTCCAGCGGCTCGACGGCGATCTCCGAGGCGTACTTCGCGCGACTGCTCGGCCTGCCCTTCATTGCCGTGGTGCCGGCCAGCACCTCGAAGGAGAAGATCGCGCAGATCGCCTTCTACGGCGGCCAGGCGCATCTGGTCGATGACCCGACGCAGATCTACGCCGAGTCCGAGCGCCTGGCGACGGAAACCGGCGGCCACTTCATGGACCAGTTCACCTACGCCGAGCGCGCCACCGACTGGCGGGCGAACAACAACATCGCCGAGTCGATCTTCCAGCAGATGCGCCACGAGCGCTTCCCCGAGCCGTCGTGGCTGGTCTCCAGCCCCGGTACCGGCGGCACCCTGGCGACCCTGGGGCGCTTTGCCCGCTATCGCCGGCATGACACCCGCGTGCTCTGCGCCGACGCCGAGCGCTCGGTGTTCTTCGATTCCTACAAGACCGGCGACCGCGACCTGACCCTGAGCTACGGCTCGCGCATTGAAGGCATCGGTCGCCCACGTGTGGAAGCGTCCTTCCTGCCCAACGTGCTCGACGCCTGCTGCAAGGTGCCGGACGACCTGTCGCTGGCGGCCATGCACTACCTGGCCCGGCGCCTGGGCCGGCATGTCGGCGGCTCCAGCGGCACCAACCTGATCGGCGCGCTGCTGGTGGCGCGGCAGATGGTGGCGCGGCGCGAGAGCGGCTCGGTGGTGGCGATCCTCTGCGACAGCGGCGAGCGCTACGAGACGACCTACTACAACCCGTTGTGGCTGATTTCCCAGGGCTTCGACCTCGATCCGCTGATCGAGGCCGTGCGCCAGTGCGCCGAGCACGGCGCGGCGCTGCCCGGCGATCTGCCCTGCATCGGACTGGACTGATCCCATGGAGGGACGCATGAAAACCATCGGCCTGATCGGCGGTATGAGCTGGGAATCGACCATTCCCTACTACCGGCAGATCAACGAACGCATCAAGGAACGGCTAGGCGGCCTGCACTCGGCGAAGGTCGCGCTGTACAGCGTGGACTTCCACGAGATCGAGCGCCTGCAGCATGCCGGCGACTGGGACGCTGCCGGCCGTGTGCTGGCTGACGCGGCCCGTTCGCTGAAGGCGGCAGGCGCGGACTTCCTCGTGCTCTGTACCAACACCATGCACAAGGTGGCGCCGGCCATCGAGGCGGCGGTGGATATCCCGCTGCTGCACATCGCCGACCCGACCGCCGAGGCGATCCGTGCGGCGGGCGTTGCCACGGTCGGCCTGCTGGGCACGCGCTTCACCATGGAGCAGGCGTTCTACAAGGATCGCCTGGTGGACAGGTTCGGGCTGAAGGTACTGACGCCGAACGAAGCCGACCGCCAGGTGGTGCACCGGATCATCTACGAGGAACTGTGCCTGGGGCGGATTCGCGACGAATCGCGGGAAGAGTACCGGCGCATCATCGCTGCGCTGGTGGAGCAGGGCGCGGAGGCGGTGATCCTCGGCTGCACGGAGATTTCCCTGCTGGTCGATCCGGCGGACGCCTCGGTGCCGCTGTTCGACACCACGGCACTGCATGCCCTGCACGCGGCCGACGCCGCCATTTGAGGAGAACTCACAGCATGAGTTTCATCAGCCTGAGGGTGCGTGCGGCGTTCATCATGCACGGCTACGACGAGCAGAACCGCGAGGTGATCGAGCAGGTCGCGGACCCGGACTTCGTCGAGAAGCTGGTGCGCATCGAGCGCATCCAGTCGATCAGCGAGAAGTACGTGCTGGTGACCGCCAGCGATGGCCGGCTGGCGTACTGGGAATACGACGGGGAATTCGCCGTGCTGAAGGCGCGGCTGGTGGCGGCAGGATTGCTGGTCTGACGCCTCTCTGCAGGGCGCATAACGCGCCAGCGTTATCCGCCGCGACGGGTTCGGCGGATAACCTGTCCCAGGTTATGCGCCCTACGATCTGGTTTGAGGTTTCCGGTTGCGTAAGAGCGGATTCTGTCCGCGATAGGTCCGAATCGCGCCGGATATCGATCGCGGGCGGAGTCCGCTCCTACGTTGCAGGCACGTTTGCAGCGGGCGGCGATCAGTCGCCGCTGGAGCCGCCCGGATAGGCGCAGCCGCGCATGACCTTGTTGTCCAGGCGCAGCTCGGCGGACAGGTTGCTCAACGCGCCGCTCATGCTGTCCTGGCAGCGTGCCGGAGCGACCCACAGCTCGACCTTCTCGCCGTTGGCCTCGCTGGAATAACTGGTGCTGCCGTCAGGCACGCCTTCGGCGATGTACGGCAGCGCCAGCGACTCCTTGCCCGGCTGCTCGATCAACATGCCCTGGCTGTTCACCAGCACGCTCCAGCCCGGCTCGTTGCCGTGGGCGCGGACCACCGCGCGCTTGAAGTTCGGGTCGTCGCAGCCGGAACCTTCGTTCTGCAGGCGATAGACCTTGGCCACTTCCAGCTTGCCGTCGGTGCCCTGGGCGCTGCTGCCGCTGAAGCTGCCGCGCAGGTCGGCGTACAGCGAGGTCGCGCCGTCGTTGAACATTTCCAGCGCATCGCGGGGCAGGCCGGTATTGCCGGTGTCCTCGATACTGAAGCGGCGTTGCTCGGTGCAGCTGCGGAACACCAGCTTGCCGTCCTGGCGGGTCAGTTCGCCCTGCAGGCGGGTGGAGGCGTTAAGATCGGTCTTGTTCGGCGTCCACACCTGGCAGGCGGCGAACAGGGGCAGCAGGCTGAACAGAATGAAACGGCTGGATCGCATGGAACGGGCTCCCTCGAAAGTGCGCCCACGTTACCCAGCGAAGCCGGCCACCTCAAGCTGACACGGAGGATTTCGGATGATTCGTTGCAAGCGCGCCTATGAACCGGCGGCGAAGGAAGACGGCCAGCGGGTGCTGGTGGACCGCCTGTGGCCGCGGGGGATTCGCAAGGAGGACCTGCAGATGGAGCAGTGGGCCAAGGAGGCGTCGCCGTCCAACGAACTGCGCCAGCGCTTCCACCACGATCCGAGCTTGTTCGAGGATTTCCGCAAGGCCTACCACGGCGAGCTGAATGCCCATCCGGAGCACTGGATGGGCCTGCTCGACCTGGCACGCAAGGGCCCGCTGACGCTGCTCTATGCGGCCAAGGACGAGGAACACAACAACGCGCAGGTGCTGGCGGAGTTTCTGGAAGACGAGCTGGAGAAGCAGGACGAGGGCAGTTCCCCGGTCTGCTATGCCGGCAAGACCGAGTAGGGGACTTGCTCGCGAACCAAGGGAAATCGTCACCGGAGTCGTAGGGCGGATAACGCGTCAGCGTTATCCGCCGCGACAGGTTCGGCGGATAACCTGTTCCAGGTTATGCGCCCTGCGAGGAAGTCCCGTTACCAGATCTTGTACACCTGTCCGCTCTGCTTGCCTTCCACGCTGCGGGCGAAGCCCAGCGCGGCGTCGGCGGCCGGCACCGGCTTGAAGCCGCGGAAGAACGGGCCGTAGCCTTCCATCGATTCCACCAGCACGTTCGGGCTCACCGCGTTGATCCGCTGGCCGCGCGGCAGTTCCAGGGCAGCGCTGCGCACAAAGCCCTCCACCGCACCGTTGACCAGGCTGGCCGAGCTGCCCAGCACGATGGGCTGTTCGCTGAGGATGCCGGTGGTGAGGGTGAAGGAGGCGCCGTCGTTGGCGTACTGGCTGCCGATCAGCACCAGGTTCACCTGGCCCATCAGCTTGTCCTTCAGGCCGACCGCCATTTCCGCCTCGCCCATTTCCGCAAGCGCGCCGAAGTGCACCTTGCCGGCGGCACTGATCAGCGCATCGAAGCCGCCGACCTGCTCGAACAGCGCGCGGATGGAAGCGCTGTCGGTGATGTCCACGCGGTAGTCGCCGCTGTTGCGGCCGACGCGGACGATCTCGTGGCGCTGGCCCAGTTCGTTGGCGACGGCCTGGCCGAGGGTGCCGCTGGCACCGATCAGGATGATTTTCATGAAGGCTCCGAAGGAATTTGGCTGAAGACGGCTTCAGAGTAGAGTGGTCTCCTGTTTAGATAATCACGCCAATCGATAACCTTTGGTTTTCATATGGAAACAATAGCCAGCGACCTGGAAGACCTCTCCGCCTTCGCCGTGCTCCTCGAGTGCGGCAGCTTCACCCGCGCGGCGGAGAAGCTCGGCTGCAGCAAGGGCCAGCTGTCCAAGCGGATTTCCGCGCTGGAACAAGCCCTGGGGGCGACGCTGGTGCACCGTACTACCAGACGCCTGTCGCTGACCGCCGCGGGCGCCGCGCTGTTGCCCGAGGCCCAGGCGCTCAACGCCCAGGCCGCGCGGGCGCGGCAGGCGGTGCTGGCGCTGCAGGAGGAGGCGCAGGGCAAGGTGCGGCTGAGCGTGCCGGTGTCGCTGGGTGAGACCTTCTTCGATGCCTGGCTGATGGAGTTCTCCCGCCAGTACCCCGACATCCGCCTGGAGCTGGACCTGTCCAACGAACGCCGCGATCTGGTGGCCGACGGCTTCGACCTGGCGATCCGCTCCGGCAGCCTGGCGGTGGACGAGCGCCTGGTGGCGCGGCCGCTGTTCGCCCTGCAGGAACTGACCTGCGCCACGCCGGACTACCTCGCCGAGCACGGCGTACCGGAAGTGCCGGCGGAACTGGCCGGGCATTCCTGCCTGCAGAACACCCATTATCAGGACAGCGACGTCTGGCTCTACCAGCGCCACCACGAACTGTTCCGCGTGACGGTGAGCGGCCTGCTGGCGAGCAACCACTACACCCTGCTGAAGAAGGCGGCACTGGCGGGCGCGGGGATCAGCCGGCTGCCGTCCTACATGATTCAGCAGGAATTGGCTGAAGGCAGCCTCGTCTGGCTGCTGCGCGACTACCAGACCCGGACCCAGCCGGTGTTCCTCATCCACGCCTACCAGAGCCGCCTGCCGCGCCGCACGCAGCTGCTGGCGGACTACCTGCTGCGCTGGTTCGAGCGCAGCCGGATGCAGTTGGTCGCCCTGGAAGGCTGACGTCTTTCAGTAAATTCATTCAGTCGTTCAGCTTCGTTCAGCATTGGTTCAGAGAGGGTTCAGGGGGAGTTCAGGGACCGATCGTTAGGCTTTCACCATCACTTTTGAGAGCCTTCCGAGGTCAACATCATGAACCGTCCCACTTTGCTTCTGACTGCCCTGTTTGCCAGCGCCGCTCTGCTGAGCGGCTGCGCTTCCAACCTGTCGGGTTCTTCCTACTCCCGTGCTGACGCCCGCGCCGTGCAGAACGTGCGCATGGGCACCATCGAATCGCTGCGCCCGGTACAGATCGAAGGCACCAAGACGCCCATCGGCACCCTGGCCGGCGCGGCAGTCGGCGGCATCGCCGGCAACTCCATCGGCGGCGGTCGCGGCAAGGCCATCACCACCATTCTCGGCGGCGTCGCTGGCGGCGCAGCGGGTTCGGCGGTGGAAGAGGGCATCACCCGCACCCAGGGCGTTGAAATCGTGGTCCGCGAGGATGACGGCGGCACCCGCGCCTATGTCCAGGCGGTGGATGCGAACCAGCAGTTCCGCATCGGTGATCGCGTTCGCATCATGACCGTCAACGGCGCCAGCCGCGTCACCCTCTGAACGGAGGACGCCCCATGCGCCGCCTGTTGATCGCCGCGCTGGCCCTGCTCGGCTGTGGCATCGCCATGGCCGACGACGGGGGCTTCTGGTACCTGCAGACCAGCGTCTACACCACCCACTGGAACCACGACCCGGACCACAACAACCACCAGGAGCTGATTGGCCTGGAGCGCAACCGCGCCGATGGCCTGGTCTGGGGCGGTGCGACCTTCAAGAACTCCTTCAGCCAGCGTTCCAACTATGTCTACGCCGGCAAGCGCTTCGACTGGGAAGGCACGCCTTTCTACGCCAAGGTCACCGGCGGCGCGTTGCAGGGCTATCGCGGCGAGTACCGCGACAAGATCCCGCTGAACCACCTGGGCGTGGCGCCGGCGATCATTCCTTCGGTCGGCGCGCACTTCGGGCCGGTCGGCGCCGAACTCGTGGTGTTGGGCAACGCCGCCGCGATGGTCAACGTTGGCTTACGCTTCTGATACTTCCGACAGCCGAAATGCAACGGGCCGCGATGAGTGTTCATCGCGGCCCGCGTCGTTTCTGAAGGAAGAAAGCGTCAGGCAGTGACGTCCTTCAGCGACTTGTCCAGGCAGTCGATGAAGAGCTCGACATGTTCCTGCTCGAAGGCCAGCAGCGGACGGATCTTCAGGATGTTCTCCAGGGGCCCGGCGGCGCTGATCAGCACGCCGCGCTCGCGCATGCTGTTGACGACCTGGCGGGTCTGGTTGGCGGCGGGTGACTTCGACGTGCGGTCGGTGACCAGTTCGACGCCGAGGAACAGCCCCGCGCCGCGCACATCGCCGATCAGCTCATGGCGCTCGGCCAACTGGCGGATGCCGTCGGCGAGGAAGGCTCCGATACGCTGAGAGCGCTCCTGCAGTTTCTCGTCGCGGATCACGTCGAGCACTGCCTGGGCCGCCGCGCACGACACCGGGTTGCCGCCGAAGGTGTTGAAGTAGCGCACCTCGCGGCCGAAGCTTTCGAGGATTTCCGGGCGCACCACCACGCCGGCGATGGGCTGGCCGTTGCCCATGGGTTTCCCGAGGGTGACCAGGTCCGGTTGTACGCCATGGCGCTGGAAGCCCCACATGGCGTCGCCGGTGCGGGCGAAGCCGCTCTGCACTTCGTCGGCGATGTAGAGCAGGCCTTCGTCCTGGGCGACCTTCACGGCTTCGGCGAGGAAGCCGGCCGGGCCGGCCAGCACGCCGTCGCTGGCGAAGATGCCATCGAGCAGCAGCGCAGCGGGTTTGATGCCGTGGGCGCGCATATCGGCGATGGCAGCGCGCACGTCATCGGCGAACCGCTTGCCGACGTTTTCCGCACCCAGCCGGTAGGCGTCTGGCGCAATCACGGTGCGCGCGTGGGCGGGGAGGGTGATGCCGGACCCGAGGGACGGCGACAGCTCGGAAATGCTGGCGGTGACGCCGTGGTAGGCGAAGCGGGTGATGATCACCCCGGTGCCGCCGGTGTACTGGCGGGCGATGCGCAGGGCGAGGTCGTTCGCCTCGCTGCCGGTGCAGGTGAACATCACCTGGTCCAGGCCGTCGGGGAAGGTGGCGAGCAGGTCTTCGGCGTAGTCGAGGATGCCTTCCTGCAGGTAGCGCGTGTGAGTGTTCAGCACTGCCGCCTGGCTGGCGATGGCTTGCACCACGCGCGGATGGCAGTGGCCGATGGAGGCAACGTTGTTGTAGGCGTCGAGGTAGCGGTTGCCCTGGTTGTCGTAGAGCCACACGCCTTCGCCGCGCACGGTGTGCAGCGGGCGCTCGTAGAACAGCCGGTAGGCCGGGCCGAGCAGGCGCGCGCGGCGTTCGATGAGGCGGCGCTCCTGTTCGCTCAGGCGCTCGGCATCGGCGGCGCTGAATCCGTTGGGCATGGTCATGGGCGGGGCTCCTGTTGATTCGCGCTTGAAGGGGCGCAGGCGGCGGCGATCTGCTCCTGCGCCTGCTCCCGGCTGAGGCCGGCCAGGCCTTGCAGGCTCTGCCAGGCGTGGCGGGTGTTGCGCAGGATGTAGTCGCGGTTCTCGGGGTGCAGGCTGGCGCGCCAGGCGGTGATGCTCAGGGTCATGATCAGCCGTGTGGCGATCAGGTCGGGGAGGATTTCCTGTTCCTCGGCCAGCAGCGGGCAGCGGCGGTGGTACGCGGCGATCATCTCGCAGGCGGTGCCCAGCGGTGCCTCCGGCTCGCCCACCTGGTAGGCGGCGGCGACGCCGAGGTCGTTGATCAGTGGCGCATGAACCATGTCGCCGAAGTCGAGGATGTTGCGCACCTGGTCCGGGTGCCGCGCGTCGACGATGACGTTGTGCGGGTTCAGGTCGTTGTGGATGACCTGGGCGCGCAGCGTGGCCTGGCGGGGCAGGGCGTGGCGCTCGAAGTTGTCGAGGAAGCGCTGGACCAGAGCGCGTTGTTCCTGATCCTGGATGTAGACCAGCAGGTTGCGCAGGCGCGAGGCGTGCTTGAGGTCCCAGAGCAGTTCGTGGCCGGCGGTGGCCGGGTGCTCGAAACCCTTGAGCGCCAGGCCCAGGCGGGCCAGGTCGTCGCCCAGGTTCTCGCGCAGGGCACGGCTGCGTTGCGCGACACGGTGCAGCGGGACGCCGTCGACGAAGGAGAACAGCCGGGCAATCATCGGCTGGCCGTCGACTTCGATGGGAATCTGGTGCTCGCCGTTCAGCGAGGGGTAGACGCGCTGTACTGCCAGGGTCGGGTCCTGCGCTTCGACGCGGAGCAGGGCGCGGGTCTGGAAGTCCACGACCTGCGGGTCTTCCAGCGGGTGGGAGAGCTTCAGCAGACGGTCGTCGCCATGGCCGTGGGCGATGTGGAAGTTCAAGTCGCGCTCGCCGGCGAGGCGGTGCAGCGTGCCGTGCTGGCCGAAGTATTCCTCGGCGATGGCAGCGGCCTGGGCGTCGCTCACCTGGGCGGGGGCCGCTTCCAGCAGGTGATCGTGGACGGGAGCGGTATTGAGGGGCACGGGTACTTCTCCAGCAGAGATAACGGGTCCAGCAGAGATAACAGGTCCAGCAGGGATAACGGGGCAAGCAGGGTTCAGCGGTACAACGGTATTGCGCTGTTTCAGTGAGCTGGTTGCTCCCGCCCGGCGCGGGGCCGGGCGGGAGTCGCCGGTGTTACTTGCTCGCCCAGGCGTTGAAGCGCTGTTCCAGTTCCTCGCCGTGGTCGATCCAGAACTCGGTGTCCATGGCGCGCGCGTTTGCCAGGTTCTGCGGCGCGGTGGGCAGCTTCGGCGCGATGGCCGGGTCGATCAGCGGGATGGTGTTCTTGTTGGTCGGGCCGTAGGGAATGTTCTCGGCGAAGACCTTCTGGTGCTCGGGCTTGTTGGCCAGCGCGATGAACTGCTCGGAGAGCTCCTTCTTCGGGCTGCCCTTGACGATGGCCCAGTGGTCCAGGTCGTAGATGCTGCCGTCCCACTGCATGGCGAAGTCGCGGCCTTCCTTCTGCGCGGTGGCGACGCGGCCGTTGTAGGCGCTGGTCATCACCACGTCACCGGCGGCCAGCCACTGCAGCGGTTGCGCACCGGCTTCCCACCACTGGATGTACGGCTTGATCTCGTCGAGCTTCTTGAAGGCACGGTCCACGCCTTCCTTGGTGCCCAGCACCTTGTACAGGTCGGCCTGTTTCACGCCGTCGGCTTCCAGGGCGAACTCCAGGGTGAACTTGGCGCCGCGACGCAGGCCGCGCTTGCCGGGGAATTTCTTCACGTCCCAGAAATCGGCCCAGCCGGTGGGCGCGCTGGCAAGCTTCTTGGCGTCGTAGGTGAGCACCGTGGACCAGATGAAGATGCCCACGCCGCAGTCGCTGACGGCGGCGTCGAGGAAGTCCTCGCGCTTGCCCAGCTTCGACCAGTCGAGTTGCTCGAACAGGCCTTCGCTGCACCCGCGCATCAGTTCCGGGGATTCCACCTCGACCACGTCCCAGCTGGTCTTGCCGGTGTCGGCCATGACTTTGATCTTGGCCATCTCGCCGTTGTATTCGGCGCCCTGGACGGTGACCTTGGCCTGCTGCTCGAAGGGTTTGTAGAAGGCCTTTTCCTGGGCCACCTTGTTGTCTCCACCGAAGGACACCACGGTGAGTGTTTCGGCATGCAGCTGGGCGGCGCCGCCGGCCAGCATCATCAGTGCTATGGCTTTCTTGAACATGCGATGACTCCTGAGCGGGCCAATCCGGCCCATGAATAAGAGGGCAGCTTCAAGAGTGGGGCGCTGCGCCAGGCCAAGCTGAAAGGCCGGCTGATACGCCCTCGGACATCAGGGAGAAGAACGGGCGGAACGGGTGAGGTCGATCATGGGAATGTGCTCCGTTTCTTGTTGTTGTTCGGATAGCTCGTTGTAGGACCAAGCTGAGCCGATTAAAACACCTTCCAAAACATGATGCATCATGTTTTATTGGCGCCATCGCTTCACGGATGTTCACAGATCGCGCGCCCCGATGGGTGGCGCAGACAGCGGCTCAGACTTGAGAGGGAAGCACCATGAACCAGACCCGCACCCTGCTGCTCACCGGCGCCAGCCGCGGCATCGGCCATGCCACGGTGAAGCACTTCAACGCTGCCGGCTGGCGCGTGTTCACCGCCTCGCGCCAGGACTGGAGCGCCGAATGCCCCTGGGCCGAAGGGCTGATCAACCACATCCACCTGGACCTGGAAGACATCGACAGCGTCCAGGCCAGCCTGCCGATGATCCGCGAGAAGCTCGGCGGTAGCCTGCATGCGCTGGTGAACAACGCCGGCATCTCGCCCAAGGGCCCGGAAGGCGAGCGCCTGGGCGTGCTGGGCAGCGACTACGGCACCTGGCTCAAGGTGTTCAACGTCAACCTGTTCTCCACAGCGCTGTTGGCGCGCGGCCTGTTCGACGAACTGAAGGCGGCCAAGGGCTCGGTGATCAACGTCACCTCCATCGCCGGCTCCCGCGTGCACCCGTTCGCCGGTGCCGCCTACGCCTGCTCGAAAGCCGCGCTGGCGGCGCTGACCCGCGAGATGGCCCACGACTTCGGCCCGCACGGCGTGCGCGTCAACGCCATCGCGCCGGGGGAGATCGACACGGCCATCCTGTCCTCGGGCACTGAGCTGATCGTCGAGCGCGACATTCCCATGCACCGCCTGGGCAAGCCGGAGGAGGTCGCCTCGCTGATCCACTTCCTCTGCACCAGCGGCGCGTCCTACGTGAATGGCGCGGAAATCCACGTCAACGGCGGCCAGCATGTGTGATCCCGCTGGCATCCAGCGCGCTCAATCCGCATCATGCGCGCCGGAAATGCCGCAGCACGCGATGAGAAAGCGATGAACTACCCGATCGAAGGCCTGAATCACTCCTACCTTGGCAGCGGCGTCTACGCGCTGCTGCGCGAGGCTTTGATCACCGGTCGCTTCAAGCCGGACGACCGCCTGCGCATCCGCGACCTGGCCCAGCAGCTGGGCACCAGCGTCACCCCGGTGCGCGACGCCATCCTGCAACTGGCCAAGGAGCAGGCGCTGGTACTGAAGACCCCGCGCGACATCCGCGTGCCGCTGCTCACCCGCGAGCAGTACCTGGAAATCCGCAGCATCCGCGTGGCGCTCGAAGGCCTGGCCGCCGAGACCGCCGCCGAGCGCGCCAGCGACGGGCAACTGGACGAGCTGGAAGCCAACATCCGCGAGAACCTCGAGGCGATCCACGCCGATGACCTGGTGCTGGCGCTCAAGCTCAACCAGGCCTTCCACTTCGCCCTGGCCGACATCGCCGGCATGCCGCTGCTGCGCGCCTTCCTCGACAGTCTGTGGATGCGCACCGGCCCGCTGATCGCCCAGGCCTACGCCGACTTCAACGAGCGCATGGCCATCGAACACCACTGGGATGTCCTGCATGCCCTGCGCGAACGCAACGGCACCGCCGCCCGCGAGGCGATCCACGCGGACCTGCTGGATGGCAGCGAGAAGATGCTGGAGTTCATCGCCCAGACCGAAGAGCCGGAGCAGGAAGCGGGCTGAGCCTTATTGCTCCCTGTAGGAGCGGGCCACGCCCGCGATCGCGTGCATGGCACGCTCCTACAGGTTCGGCTCCGATGTCGGGGCCACCCGTAGGGCGAATAACCCGGAACGGGTTATCCGCCTGCACGGGACTTCGACTCTTATCCACGGTCCGACAATAGGCCGGCGCTCCTACCCCGGCTGTGACGGGAATTCGCGGAGAAGCTTCGCTCCTGCAAGCAGCAAAATCTCAGACCGCGCCATCCTTGCGCAGCGCCGCGATGGCCGCTGCGTCGTAGCCCAGCCCGGTCAGCACCTCATCCGTATGTTCCCCCAGTTTCGGCCCGATCCACTCGGCGCTGCCGGGGGTGTCGGAGAGCTTGGGGACGATGCCGGGCATGCGGAAGGACTTGCCGTCCGGCAGCTTGGCCGAGAGGAACATCTCCCGCGCGAGGAATTGCGGGTCGCTGAACATGTCCTCGGCCGAGAAGATGCGGCTGGCCGGCACCTCGGCTTCGGTGAGTACCTTGAGCACGGTATCCAGCGATTCGGAGCGCGCCCAGCGGTCGATGATGCCGTACAGCTCGTCGCGGCGCGCATCGCGGCCGTCGTTGCTGGCCAGGCTCGGGTCTTCGGCGAGGTCGAGGCGGCCGATGGCGGTCATGAAACGGCGGAAGATGGCGTCACCGTTGGCTGCGATCTGCACGTGCTTGCCGTCGGCCGTGGTGTGCACGGAGGAGGGGGTGATACCGGGCATGATGTTGCCGGTGCGTTCGCGGATGAAGCCGAACACGTCGAACTCCGGGACCATGGATTCCATCATGGCGAATACTGCTTCGTAGAGCGCCACGTCGACCACTTGCCCGGCGCCGCCGTTCACTTCGCGGTGACGCAGCGCCATCAGCGCGCCGATCACACCCCACAGCGCGGCGATGGAGTCGCCGATGGAGATGCCGGTGCGCACCGGCGGGCGATCCTCGAAACCGGTGATATAGCGCAGCCCGCCCATCGACTCGCCGACCGCGCCGAAGCCCGGCTGGTCCTTGTAGGGGCCGCTCTGGCCGAAGCCGGACAGGCGCACCATCACCAGCTTCGGGTTCAGCGCGTGGATCACGTCCCAGCCCAGGCCGAGCTTCTCCAGCACGCCGGGGCGGAAGTTCTCGATCAGGATGTCAGCCTCGGCCAGCAGCTTCTTCAGCACCTCGCGGCCGGACTCGTGCTTGAGGTTCAGGGTCAGCGAACGCTTGTTGCGCGCCTGCACGAACCACCACAGCGACGTACCTTCGTAGAGCTTGCGCCACTTGCGCAGCGGGTCGCCGCCATCGGGCGACTCGACCTTGATGACTTCGGCGCCGAATTCCGCGCACAGGCGCGAGGCGAAGGGGCCGGCGATCAGGGTGCCGAGTTCGATGACCTTGAGGCCGGCGAGGGGTTTGGCGGTGCTGTTCATCGGTCTGTCCGATCAGAGAGGAATCGCCGGACTCTAACGCTTGTGCGCCGCTTCGAACAGGCCGCCGGGCAGACGCCTGGCAACGGTGCTTTGCGCCGACCTTTGGCGCGCGTAGAGTAGCGACATTCAAGGATGTTTCTGACTTCAGCCCGCCGGTTTTCGGACAGGTATACCGTGATGCGCTCGCCCACTTCCAGACAGCCCCTTGGCTTGGCGGCATTCCCCGACGAATGCGCGCAGGCGGGTGGCGAGGGGGCTGCATGACGCTGAACCTGCCGACGCTGGTAGTCGTCGACCTGTATGTGCTGACCCTGGTCGGTGTGCTGATGGCTTTCGCCTGGCACAGCGGCCGCCGCGACCCCACCCTGGGCTATATGAGCGCCGCGCTGCTGCTGGGAGCCGTCGGCACCTTGCTCGCTACTTTGCGCGGCATGGGCATCGACTGGGTGGCGATCCTGCTGGGCAATGTCGTCCTGCACCTGTGTTCGGCCATGACCTGGACGGCCATGCGGGTGTTTGCCGGGCGCAAGCCGAACTGGCCGCTGATCGGTGCAGGCGCGGCGTTCTGGGCGCTGCTCTGCCTCGTCCCGGCCTTCTATGAATCCCTCGCGGCGCGGGTGCTGGTCAGCACGGCGATCACCATCGTCTATTGCCTGGCGTCCATCGCCGAACTCTGGCGCAGCCGCCTCAAGCTGGAAGTGGAGCTGCGCCCGACCCTGGCGCTGCTGATCTTCCACACGCTGGTCTACGGCGTGCGTCTGGTGGTGGACCGCGGCATGCCGTTCCAGAGCGTGGCGGACAATGGCCAGGGCTCGACCTTCTTCACCTTCCTGGTCTTCGAGACCATGTTGTTCGCTATCGGTATTGCCTTCGCCACCCTGGCGATGGTCAAGGAGCGCGCCGAGCTGCAGTTCCGCAGCGCCGCCCTGAGCGACCCGCTGACCGGCGTGGGCAACCGCCGTGCCTTCATGGAGACCGGCGAGCGCCTGCTGCGCCTGTGCGTGGAGCGCGGTGAACAGGCCTCGCTGCTGCTCTGCGACCTGGACAACTTCAAGCGCCTCAACGACTCCTTCGGCCATCCGGCCGGCGACCGCGTGCTGGTGGAATTCAGTCGCATCACTGCCTCGCGGATGCGCAAGCACGACCAGTTCGCCCGCATCGGCGGGGAAGAGTTTGCCTGCCTGCTGGTGGCCGCCGATACCGAAGGCGCCTGCCAGGTCGCCGAGCGGGTGCGCCGCGAGTTCGCCGAGCTGCCGTTCATGGCCGAGGGCCAGCTCAGCGTCAGCATCGGCATTGCTACCACGCGCGAGGCCGGGCATGACCTGCTGCGCCTGCTGTCGCTGGCCGACCAGGCGCTCTACGCCGCCAAGGCCAAGGGTCGCAACCGCATCGAACTGGCCGCGCCGGAGCCGGGAGCCGACCGGCGTCCACGGACATAAGCCACGGCGCCTGTGCTTTCGCGGTAGACTTGCCGCCTTCGAAAATTCGCCGGGAACCCCCATGGCCCTGTCCGCCACGCCCTACAAAGCCGATATCAGCCTGACCGACCTCGACCGTGGGGTCTACGAGACCCTGCGCTTCACCGTCGCCCGCCATCCCTCGGAAACCGAGGAGCGCCTGGCGGTGCGCCTGCTCGCCTACGTCATCTGGTACAACGAGCAGCTGGCTTTCGGGCGCGGCCTGTCGGACGTGGAAGAGCCCTCGCTCTGGGAAAAGAGCCTGGACGACCGTGTGCTGCACTGGATCGAAGTCGGCCAGCCCGACGCCGAGCGCCTGACCTGGTGCTCGCGCCGCTGCGAGAAGCTGACCCTGGTCGCCTACGGCAACCTGCGCGTATGGACCACCAAGGTGCTCGACACGGTGCGCCACCTGAAGAACCTCAACGTCGTCGCCATGCCCCAGGAGGCGCTGGAGGAAATCTCCCGCGACCTGCCGCGCTCGATCAACTGGACCGTGATGATCAGCGAAGGAACCCTCTTTGTGACCGACGAACGCGGCCAGCACGAGCTCCAGGTGGAATGGCTGATGGGCGAGCGCTGATCGCTCGTTGTACCTGCTGTAACCAGGGCGCCGGGATCGGCGCCTGAATGAATCGACTGGAACACCCATGCGCATCGAATCCCGCCCCCTCCCGCCAACCCTGCCCAACCTGGGCGACCTGCCGCCGCTGCTGACCCGTCTCTACGCCGCCCGTGGCGTGCAGAGCGCCGCCGAGCTGGACAAGGGGCTGGCGCGGCTGATCCCGTACCAGCAGCTCAAGGGTGTGGACGCGGCGGTGGAACTGCTGGTCGATGCGCTGGAAAAGGGCCAGCGGATTCTCTATGTCGGCGACTTCGACGCCGACGGCGCCACCGCCAGCAGCGTCGGCGTGCTGGCGCTGCGCATGCTCGGCGCGGCCTGGGTCGATTACCTGGTGCCCAACCGCTTCGAGTACGGCTACGGCCTGACCCCGGAAATCGTCGCGGTGGCACTGGAGAAACGCCCGGAATTGCTGGTCACCGTGGACAACGGCATCTCCAGCATCGACGGCGTCGCCGCTGCCAAGGCCGCCGGCCTGCGCGTACTGGTCACCGACCACCACCTGCCGGGGGCGGAACTGCCCGCCGCCGACGCCATCGTCAACCCGAACCAGCCCGGCTGCGACTTCCCCAGCAAGGCCATGGCCGGCGTTGGCGTGATCTTCTACGTGATGCTCGCCCTGCGCGCGCGCCTGCGTGAGCGCGGCTGGTTCGCCGCGCGCGGCATCGCCGAGCCGAACCTCGCCGAGCTGCTCGACCTGGTGTCCCTGGGCAGCGTTGCCGACGTAGTGCCGCTGGACGCCAACAACCGCATCCTGGTGCACCAGGGCCTCGCGCGCATCCGCGCCGGCCGCGCCCGTCCGGGCCTGCGTGCGCTGCTGGAAGTGGCCGGACGCGATTGCCGGCGAATCACCTCCACCGACCTGGGCTTCATCCTCGGCCCGCGCCTGAACGCCGCCGGCCGCCTGGACGACATGTCCCTGGGGATCGAGCTGCTGCTCTGCGAAGACGAAAGCGTCGCCCGCGACATGGCAGTGCAGCTCGACCAGCTCAACCAGGACCGCAAGGCCATCGAGCAGGGCATGCAGCGCGAGGCGCTGGCGCAGCTCAAGGAACTGCCGGTGGAGGAGATGCCCTTTGGCCTCTGCCTGTTCGACCCGGAGTGGCACCAGGGCGTGATCGGCATTCTCGCTTCGCGCCTGAAGGAGCGTTACCACCGTCCGACCATCGCCTTTGCCGATGCCGGCGACGGCACGCTCAAGGGCTCGGCGCGATCGGTGCCGGGCTTCCATATCCGCGACGCGCTGGACGCCGTGGCTGCTCGTCATTCGGGGTTGATCAGCAAGTTCGGTGGCCACGCCATGGCCGCCGGCCTGTCGTTGCCGCAGGAAAACTTCGGTGCCTTCGCCGCCGCTTTCGACGCCGAGGTGCGCCGCCAGCTGGATGAAGAAGACCTCACCGGCCGCCTGCTCTCCGACGGCCAGCTGGGCGCCGAGGAGTTCCACCTGGAACTGGCCCGCGCCCTGCGCCAGGCCGGGCCCTGGGGCCAGCATTTCCCCGAGCCGCTGTTCCATGGCATCTTCCAGATCGTCCAGCAGCGCGTGGTTGGCGAGCGTCACCTGAAGCTGGTGCTCAAGACCGAATGCGGCTCGCTGCAGCTGGACGCCATCGCCTTCAACATCGACCGCGAAATCTGGCCGAACCCCACCGTGCGCTGGGCGGAAGTGGCCTACAAGCTGGACGTCAACGAGTTCCGCGGCAACGAGACGGTGCAGCTGATGGTGGCGCATATCGCGCCGCGTTGAGTCTTTTGCCGGAGCGAGCTTGCCGGTTGTTCCACTGCCGGGACGGGTTCGCGAGCAAGCTCGCTCCTACGCTGACGAAAACGCCGTAGCTGCTCTGTAGGAGCAGGCCATGCCCGCGATCGCGCGCACGGCGCGTTCTTACAATGGGCGCGTCGATGTACGCCTCAGATGCCTTTGATCTCGCTCGGATCAACCTCGACCATGTACCCCGGCCCGACGTCGAAGAGGATGTAGAAATCTCCGCTCGGCCGCTTGAAGGTCAGGCTGGAGTCCGCGCCCAGCTTGCCGGGGATCAGCACCTGGTTGTCGCTGCTCATCACGTCCAGGGTCACGCCCGGCGCGGCGCTGCCGTCGGTGAAGCCGCCGACGCAGCGGATGGTCTGCGCATCCAGTGCTGTGCATTCGCAGTAGGGCGCGTGGGCCAGGGCGCTGGCGCTGGCGCTCAGGCCGAGCAGTATGGCGCTGAACTTGAGGATCGCTTTCATCGGTTGCTCCGGGTCTTTTCCAGCCAGGCCACCAGCGAGGGCGAGGCCTTGTCCAAGGGGATCTGCGCCTGGTGCACGGCGCCGTCCCAGCCTTCCACGGTCAGCCACAGCTCATCGGCCGGGGTGACGCGGGGCGGGATGGTGACCTCGGCGAACTGCTGGTGGCGCGCACCGGCGAACAGCCCGCCGGCGGCGCGCAGGCTGCGCGGCTGGCCGATGCGCAGGTAGGCGGCTTTCACCTGGGGATAACAGCTGTCGCAGAAGGCCAGGGTGAAGGCCTTGACGAAGCCGGCGCGGCCTTCGTCCTCGGGCTCGCCCACTTCCCATTCGGCCATGCGCGCGGTCCATGGGCCGACCTGTACGGCGCCGATCTCGCGTTCGCCAAGCCCGCGAAGGCCACGGTCGAGCTTCGCCTCGTGGAAGTAGTGGGGCATGAAGCCCAGCGGGATCAGCACCAGCAGGGCACTGAGGTGGAATCGCCAGCGCAGCCACTGGCGGCGCAGCTTGCTATTGCCACTCATTGGCTGGCCTCCGGGGTGGCTGCGACGAGGATCCGCTCGCGGGCCTTCTGTTTCTTCAGTTCCTTGGCGGTGGCGATCAGGGTGCGCTTGCTCCAGATCATCAGGCCGCTGAGCACCATCATGCTGAGGATCAGGCCGAACACGAACCAGATCAGCTTGACCCACACGCCGCCGAAATCGCCGGTGTGCAGCGGGCGCATGGACTCGGTGACGAACTCCAGGCCAGTGCGGTCGCCCAGCAGGCGGGTCGAGGCCACGCTGCCGTCATAGGGGTTCACCTGCGCGCTTTCGAACATCAGCGGATACCAGGCCTTGCCGAAGATGGTCACCGGGTCGTAGGCGCTGGAGGGCAGGCGGAAGAAGTTCGGTTCGAAGCCGGGAATGCGCTGCTGGGCGACCAGCACGGCGGCGTCCAGGCCGATGCGCGGCGGCGCCTTGCCGTCTGCGCTCACGGGGATGCTGTCGCGCTGGATGATGGTCGGCACGCCCTCGCTGGAGATGGAGATGCTGTTGTCGAACAGCGTCGCCTGGATCAGGAACCAGGTGCCGGTGATGGAGATCACCGCGATGAACCAGATCGACCAGATGCCCATCAGCCGGTGCATGTCGCCCCAGAAGATGCGCGCGCCCTGGCGCAGGCGCAGGGTCGGCTTGAGGAAGCCGCGCCAGAAACGCTTGTACACCACAAGGCCGGTGACCAGCGACGCCAGCATCGGCAGGCCGAGCAGCGAGACCAGGTACCAGCCCCAGCTGAAGCCGTGGCTGAACGGCACCAGCCACCAGCCGTGCAGTGCGCGGGTGAACTGGCGGAAGTCGAACAGCGGCATCTTGCCCTGGATGACCCCGGTATAGGGGTTCACGTAGAGCATGGCGGTAGCGCTGTCCGGATAGGTCACGCTGACCCGCAGCGCGAAATGCGCTTCGGTGGGCGCACTGATTATGCGCACGGCGGCCTGCGGTTGCTGCTGGGCCATGGCCGCGAGCACCTGGTCGTAGCCCAGGCGCTGGGCGTTGTCGTCTGGCGGGTTGGCACGCACGGTGGGGTCGGCGAGCCAGATGATTTCCTGGCTCACGGTGGCCAGGGTGCCAGTGATGCACACCAGGAACACGAAGAACCAGATGGGCAGGGCCAGCCAGCTGTGGACCAGGAACCAGAGCCTGGAGCGGGATTTCTTGGACATGGGAATCACGGCCACGCAAAAGGGGACAAAGGAAAAGGCCCCCCGTCGGACAGGGCCGACGAGGCGCGAAGACACCAAAGGAGCAGCGGTGTTCTAGGAGTAAGGACGGATGAGATCGAAAAACCGGCCATGTGCAGTTGCAAATAAATGTTTCGGCGCCGGTTTCCCGGCCTTTTCGATTTCTTTACACAATTTCTGTGCGTGTTTTTCGCGGCTCATCCGTCTTGTTATGTGAAAGCGATCGATTCGCAACGGATGCGAGCGACGTTTCTTTCGAGTAGCGCCCCAGACAGGAGAATCCCCCCGCATGAACGTTTCCCTTCGCCAGCCCGTGCTGCTGGCCCTGGCGCTGAGCTGCGCGCCATTGGCCAACGCGGACTACCTGTGGCTGGAACGCAGTGCAGGCCAGAGCGCGAAAAGCTATTTCAGCGAATTGCAGCCCGGTGAGCACCTGCCGGTGGCCCAGTTGCAGAACTCCCGCATCGTGCTGGGCGATGGCAAGACCGCGCCAATGAAGGCCGGCATCGACTCCTTCGAGATTGCCAGCGCTCCGGCAGGCGACCTGCGGGTCGCCGCCCAGCGGGCCGAGGGTGGCACTTTGACCATCTATCAGGCGCGCGAGGGGCGGACCGAAACCCGGGCGCAGAATGATCTTGAACTGGTGCCCATCACGCCCGGCGGCAACACCTTCGCCCTGCACTGGAAAGGCACTGTGGTGCCGGCCTCGCAGGTCAACGTGTACACCTCCGAGCAGTGGACCCGCAGCCTGAAACCGGCGGCGGACGGCACGGTGACCCTGATCACGCCGTTCCCGGCGCGCTACGTGCTGGAGGTCTCCGCCCAGGTCAACGGCGGCGCCAGTATCGAGGGCAAGCGCTATGACAGCGTGATCCACGTTTCCACACTGTCTTTCGAGGTGCGCCCATGAGAGCTGCGATGAAAGTCAGTACCCCGGTGCAGCCGCGTCTGCCGCGCCCGGCCCGCCAACTGCTGGAGCACGCCGGCCTGCGTAGCAGCCTGCCACGGCTGAATATCCTCGATGCGCTGGTGATCTGCGGCAAGGCGACCGCGGTCGAGCTGCACGCCTATCTGGAGGAGCCGGGCCTGCCGATCTCCCTCAGCTGCGTCAGTCAGACCCTGCGCCGGCTGCACCTCTCCGGCCTGCTCGAGCGCGACACCAACAAGCGCTACAGCCTGGCACCCGGCGCGGTAGCGGCCATGGGCAAGTCGAACGAGTTGCACTGACCGCGGCGAAGCTCCCTGCAGGAGCGGGCCATGCCCGCGATCGCGCGCATGGCGCGCTCCTGCAAGGGGGGGGGCGGCATTTCCTTCCGGTTGCAGGTGTCCCGGCTGCGACCGAGCCACCTATCATCTGGGCCTATCCTTAGGCGATCCCGGTCTACAGTTGTAGGACAAGATCTGAAGACCAGAGAGGGAGTGCCACCATGAGCCAGTTGTTCGAGCCCCTGACCCTGCGCCAGCTGACCCTGTCCAACCGCATCGCCGTTTCTCCCATGTGCCAGTACTCCGCCCAGGACGGCCTGGCCAACGACTGGCACCTGGTGCACCTGGGCAGCCGCGCCGTGGGCGGCGCCGGTCTGGTAATAGTCGAGGCCACGGCGGTCGCCCCGGAAGGGCGGATCAGCGCCGAGGACCTGGGCATCTGGAATGACGAACAGGTCGAGCCGCTACGGCGCATCACCCGCTTCATCGAATCCCAGGGTGCGGTGGCCGGCGTGCAGCTGGCCCACGCCGGCCGCAAGGCGAGCACCTGGGCGCCGTGGCTGGGCAAGCACGGTTCGGTGCCGATCAGCGAAGGTGGCTGGACGCCGGTGGCGCCCTCGGCCATCGCCTTCGACCCGCAGCACACCGCGCCGATCGCCCTGAGCGAAGAGCAGATGGCGACCATCAAGCACCAGTTCGTGCGCGGCGCCGAGCGCGCGCTGGCGGCCGGCTTCAAGATCGCCGAGGTACATGCCGCCCACGGCTACCTGCTGCACCAGTTCCTGTCGCCGCTTTCCAACCAGCGCCGCGACCAGTACGGCACCTGCTTCGAGAACCGCATCCGCTTCCTTCTGGAAGTTACCGAAGCCGTGCGCGCGGTCTGGCCGCAGGAGTTGCCGCTGTTCGTCCGCCTGTCCGCCACCGACTGGGTGGAGGACGGCTGGAACCCCGACGAGACGGTGGAGCTGGCGCGCCGTCTGAAGAACCTGGGCGTGGACTTGATCGATGTGTCTTCCGGCGGTACCGCGGTGAACGCCGAAATTCCGGTGGGGCCGGGCTACCAGACGCAGTTTGCCGAGCGGGTGCGCAAGGAGGCGGGCGTCGCCAGCGGCACCGTGGGGATGATCACCGAGCCGGTGCAGGCCGAGCACATCCTGCGCACCGGGCAGGCCGACCTGATCCTGCTGGCCCGCGAACTGCTGCGTGACCCGTACTGGCCGCTGCACGCCGCCGATGAACTGGGCGGCCAGCAGGTGCCGTGGCCGGCGCAGTACCTGCGCGCCGCGCAACGCGGTACGCCCAAGCGCAAGGCCTACGGACAGGTTTGACGCCTGGTCGGAGCACGCGGGCGAGAACCGCGTGCTCCCCACCTTTGCCAGCAACCGATGAGTCAGCGGCAGCCCGTGCGGTGGCCGCTTACTGCGGGCCGTCTTCCTTCACCGAGAACAGCGCCGGACGAAGCGGGGTGGTGAACGGGCGATGCTCTTCGTCCCGTGCCGTCGTCACCGGCGTGCGGTCCACGCTGTGGATGTTCCAGCTGTCGCCTTCGCGCCTGAGCAGGTAGGCCAGCGGAACACCCTCCCTGAGCACGCGCTCCGGGCCCTTGCGGCCAAGCGCGTAGAGCGAGACCTCATAAGCGTCGATCTCTCCGGCCTTGCTGCGGCTGGCGGGGACCAGGCGCGCATAATTGAGCACCGGGGAGTTCGCCAGGCGCCCCAGTGCGCGCTCGCCCACGTCGGCGTCGGTGTAGAGCGGGTAATGGGAAGGTGCGGAGGGAGTGCCGACGTCGATCACCTGGAGAAATCCATAGCGCTGCCAGTCGCCGACACTGAACAGACCGGCGCCGGGGCTGGCCAGTACCTGGTAGTGCTTTTTCGGCAGGTCGATTGCCAGCAGGCGGGCGTTGCGCATGTCCAGCCGGGGGAAGTTGCCCCAGGGGGTGGCGACGGCATTGAAGCGTGTCCGGCCCGCGACCACCCAGGCGGATTCCCCGGCGGTCTGCAGGTAGACCGGTGCGTTCTTCACCTCGGTCCGGTACTCGGTCCCGGCCTTCGACGCCTGCTGGGTGAAGCTGGAACTCAGCACGCTGATGGAGACCTGTTCGCCGCTCCAGAGACTCTCGACGGCGGCGTTCAGGCTTTCATGGGTGTCGGCCTGGGCGAGCGGCAGCACGCCCAGAAGGGCAAGCACCAGGCCAAAGCGGCCTGATCGGTGAGTGAAGGGCATGGGGGCCTCGCGATCGGGGGGGAGGTTCAACGGCGCGCCGCCAGGACGAACACCGGGCCCCAGAGGGGATGGCTCGCTTCGGCGGTTCCCAGGTGGAAGGTCGGGTCGATCTGCAGGGCGCGGTCGAAGGCGAAGCGGCACTGGATCGGCCGCTCGGTCACGCAGTAACTGAACGCCAGGTACTTGAGCGCCTTCAGCTGTACCTGAGCATCGCCGGCCCACAGGGGCGGCGCGAGGAACTGTTCCTCGGCCAGGTAGTAGTGCCCCGCTTCATACAGCCGCAGGCCTTCGGCGAAGGTGCTCTCGGCGTTGGCCTGGGTGTCGTCTGCTGGCGGCGCAGGCGGTGCTTCGAGGTGGCTCCGGCAGCCTGATGCCAGCGCCAGAAAGGCGACCAGCAGCGAGGCCGACAGAGTGTGCAGAGTCTTCATGGGGCGGTCCGTATGCGGGAAAAGGGGGCTGCCGGCACTCACTGGAAGCTGTGCCGCAGCGTCACCGACTGTCCTGTGACTATCTGCACCTTCTGGCTGTAGCCGGGCAGGTCGGGGTTGCGCAGTTCGACGGTGTAGACGCCGGGTGGCAGTTGCAGCTTGAACAGCGGCGGGCTGATACCGCGCTTGCGGCCGTCGATCCAGATTTCGGCCCACGGCTGCACGGCGACGATCAGCGTACCGACCGTGGCCGGCGCCGGCGTGCTGCGCGGTCTGGTCGGGCTGGCCGGTCTGGTGCCGGTGATGACCACTGCGTCAGTGGGCAGCGGGCGTACTTTCTGCGCCGCGATGGCAGGCGTAGTGGGTTTTGGTTGCCTGTGTTCCGCAGGCTTTTGCGCCGAAACCTTTGCTGGGGACGGGGCTGTTGCAGGTGCAGGTGCTGGCTTTTCAACGCTCTGCGCATCGGGCGCGGCTGGCCTGATGGTATTGGCGTCGGATGGGAGCTGGTGGTCATGAGCCGCCGGGTCGGGCAGTTCGTCCACAACGGGCGCGGAGGACGGCGGCTGCTCCAGCTCGTCGTCCATGGGCTCCTGGGTAACGGTCACGGTGCTTTCCAGCGGGTTGTCCGCGGGCTGTGTTTGCACAGGCGGCGGGGGGCTAGCCTCGTGGTCTGTCGGGGCGGCGATCGGGTTGTCGAATGTTCCGGCTTTCCACAGCGCCACCAGCAGCACACAGATGGCAACGCCGACGATCAGCAGCCAGTTCACCAATGGTCCGGGTGTGGGCAGGGAGGAGTGGGGGGCTGGTAAAGCTTCGGGTGGTTCCTGCGGCGCGCTCTGAACGGATGGCTGGGCGGAAATCGGTGCAGGAACCGCGGGGCGTGGCGCCAGGGTGTAGGCGGTGCCCGGGCCGTCCCAGGAACTCAGGGCATCGATGGGAGTAGAACCGGCATGCTCGGTGCCCGGAGGCGTCCGGGTGTCATGGGGGCGGGAAGCGTTCGAGGTGGATTCCATCGGGCGGCATCTTCAAGGGGGTAGAGAAGAGGCCTGGCCTCGTGCTGGAAGCGAGTTGCCGTGCACGACGAGAAGCAGGCATTCAATGTTCGAAAAATGGCCGCGGATCATAGAAAGCCGATTTCCACGGCTCAAATGCCCTGGGTGGTTTCCGTCGCCGGGGTGGGGATTTGAGGATCAGGTCGCGCTTTGCGGCAGCTTCCGGAACGCCAGTTCGGGAGGCGTGACCGAAAGGTCAGGAAAAGAAATGAAATGTGATATCTGTCGCACAGTGGCGCTGTGATGCTACTCTCACCGCGCTCGCGCAAGGATTGCGCCACTACCCCTCAGAGCACCACTGGAGCACGCATGGACGCTTCTGCAACGCCTGCTGTCATCCCGCAATCGGAAATCGCCCTGCTGGCGAACATCCTCGCCCTCGCCACCCGCAACATGTCCAACCTCAGCACGCTGATCACCCAGTTGTCGGTGGAGCTCGGGCATAGCCCCGATCCGCACCTGCAGCGCGTGGGCCAGCGGGTGCTGGCGGATGTGGATGTGCTGGCGCAATCCCTGGACACCCAGTGGGAGCTGATCGGCGCGCTGGCGCGCTTCTGCCCGCTGCTGTCGCGCACGCCGCTGGTGAAGCCGTCGCTGGTGACGGAAATCCATATCACCGAGTTGCCCGAGCGGACGTGATCCGAACTCCCCTGCAGGGGCGCGCATGGCGCACTCCTGCAGGTTGATGCCCTATTCGCCGGCCTGCGCCAGCTCGAAGCTCATCATCAGCGCCCAGGGCGCATCGCTGTCGCCCACGCGGATGGGTTGCAGCAATTGCACGCGGCGGCCTTTCACCTGTTCCCAGCAGCGGCCCTGGGCGATGGCGTTGCGTGCTTCCTGCGGCAGCTCGCCGGCCTTGTCGCCCAGGCGTCTGGCGTCGGAATGGGTGACGTAGACGCAAGCGTTGGACAGCAGCGCGTACTGGCCATTGCCCATCGGGCTCAGCTTGCCGAGGCTTTCCTGCAGCTGGTGCAGGGTGTAGTCGGCGCCCAGGATGCCGAGGAAGCGGCCATTGGAATACATCGGTGACATGAACGAGGTCATCAGCACGGTGCTGCCGCCGACGCTGTACTCGTAGGGCTCCATGAACACGTCGCGGCCCTTGTCGCGGGGAATCTGGTACCAGTCGCCGCTGCCGTCGGCCTTGTCGTAGCCGACCAGGCATTCGCGCTGGGCCACGCCGCTGCCGCGGTGCCAGTAGGCCATGAGGCGCCCGCTGGCGTCGTGGCCGGGGGCATCGATGAACTCGCGGTCGCGGCCGTCGAAGGCGTTGGGTTCGCAACCGCAGGCGAAGGCCAGCAGCTCGGGGTTGCGGGTCAGGTACTCGTGCATCACCGCGTCGATCTGCTCGCGCTGCGGGCCGAGGTTGCGGCTCTTCATGCCGAGGATGAAGTGCTTGAGGCCGTAGAGCGCGGTGGCCATTACGGCGAAGCTCGCCTCCAGCCGCTGGGTCTCGCTGGCGAGCACCACGCGGGCGGTGTCCAGCAGGCTGGAGTGCTCGGCCTGCTCGACATCGGCCAGGGCTCGGGCGCTCTCGCTCTTGATCGAGGCGACGACGTTGCCGATATCGGCGGTGGCGTTGGCCGACTGGGTCGCCAGGCGGCGCACCTCATCGGCGACCACCGCGAAGCCGCGCCCGCTTTCCCCGGCGCGGGCGGCTTCGATGGCGGCATTGAGCGCCACCAGGTTGGTGTTCCTGGCGATCTGCTTGATGACTTCCGAGACCTTGCTGATCTCGGTCCAGCGCACGTTGAGGTCGGCGATCAGCTGCTTGACCTGGTCGATGGTGGAGCGGGTGCTGGAGCTGTCTTCGGCCTTGGCGGGCCGTGGTTCGAGTGTGATTGACATGGCTTGGGACACTGCAGTGGCGGAGGAGGGCAGAGGTAGGCGAGGGATCGTTTTCTTGTTGTGGCAGACGCACCCCCGAGAGGCGGATCTGTGGCAAGGCGCAGGTCGTAGGATGGTGTGGAGCGCAGCGATACCCATCGCTCCTTGCGTACACAGCATGGTTATCGCTGCGCTCCACCCATCCTACAAAGGCGCTACCGGATGCCGCTTACCAGCCGAGCTGCTTGTGCAGACCCAGGGCGTCGTAGTAGTCGCCCTGGTAGACGATCTTGCCGTCCTTGACCTTCACGTAGCTCACACCGTCGAACGACAGCGGCTTGTTGGTCGCCGGGGTCTGAGCATCCCAGGCGCCGGTGTTGGTGCCACTGAAGGTCCACTGGAAGGCGATGCCGTCCTTGTCGACGATCGGCTTGCCGTTCATCTTCCACGTAAGATCCGGAACGGCCCCCACGAACACCTTGATCACGTTGTCGCGCGCGGCATCGCGGCCCTTCTGCGGGGTGCCGACGGTGACGTCGAAGTACTCCGCATCCTTGGCCAGGTAGCCGGCGGCCTTCTCGGCATCGTGGGCGTTCCACGCGGCCATGTAGGCATCGACGATCTGTTTGGGCGACTCTGCTGCCTGTACGAGGCCGGCAAAGGTGAACAGCGACAGCAGGTAAAACGCTCTGACGAGGTGACGCATGCTTGCCTCCGTTGCGGGCGTGCCCGCGGGTTGTCGGCCGGACGGCCGTTAGGTGTGGCGCCACGCTGGGCGCGGCGCCGGGTCTGTCAGGACAGTTCGCCCACCGCGCGCCAGGCTTCGTCGATGGCCGCATGGGCATAGGCGTCCCAGGCGGCATCGGAGTTGGCGATGGTGACGTTGCCGACCTTGGTACGAGCCAGGTTCATCAGTTTTTCGCTCTCTTCCTCATCATCGAAGAGGCTGTTGGAGAAGTACGAATAGCCGTGCGACCAACGGTTGATGGTGATCCCCTGGATATCCTTCTGATGGTCGAAGCCGGCCGGGCCGAGCATGGCTTGCAGCTGGTCGCGGATCATCTCTTCCATCTTTTCGAAAGGCATGGCGTAGAGCTTGCCGCGGCCGACGCGGGCCTGGGTGCGTGCGTCCATGCCGGCGTTGGGGCTGGTGGGCACGTAGACCATGTGCAGGCCGATGGGCTGGTTCGGATCGCGCGGGTGGCTGTAGCCGCCGATGTCCACCGGGTAGTCCAGCTTCACGCGGCTGTATGGCTGGCTCGGCGCGTAGATCTCGTGCACGCCCAGCTTCATGAAGCTCTGCCAGTTGCGGATCACCACCTTGGTGTACACCAGCGGGAACTTCACGTTCTGCGCCAGGGCGTGGCTCTGCTCGGCGGAGAGGTCGCGCAGGATGTAGGGGATGATCATGTTGTAGCAGGCCAGCACGCAGTGCTTGGCGCGCACGCGATGCAGGGCGCCGGCGCGGCTGTAGCCGACGTCCACGCCGCCATCGCGGTTCTTCACGCTGACTGCGGTGCTGTTCAGGCGCAGGCGCACGGCGTTCTTCGGCTGGTCCAGCTTGGCGTAGTCGAAGGTGGCCAGGACGATGTCGTTCATGTCCTTACCCGGCGCCACGCCCGGAATCAGGCCACGCACCAGCAGGCGCGCCAGCGAGGCGTTGCCGTCGGGGAAGTGGTAGATGTACGGCTCTTCCATCTCGGCCTTGGCTTCCTCGCTTATGGGCGAGAGGTCCATGGCGGCGAAACCGGGGAAGCCCACGGAGTAGGCCGAGTCCGCGGAAACGGCGTCGATGCTCAGCGCCGAGAAGTCGTTGGTGCGGCTGAGGAAGTAGCGGGTGGCCGCTTCGCTCAGGCCCACGTCCTTGCGCAGGAAGTCCTGGTAGCTGGTCTTGGCCAGGTGCGCTTCCTTCTCCTCGCGGGTCTTGCCGGCGAGGTAGTCCTTCGGCGCTTCGTGCAGGTCGATCAGCGCCTGGCGGTCGGCCTCGGGCAGCGGGAAGTCGGAGATGAACGCGCGCCAGCTGCGGGCGTTGAGTTTTTCCGGGGCGATGTCGTCGGCCACCATCGGTGTCGGGTCGCCGGACACCAGCTTCGCTTCGCCGAAGCCGGCCTTGTCGAAGAACACGCCGCGCGACAGGCCCAGGTTCGGGTAGAAGTCGCGGTCGAAGGCGGTCTCGAAACGGTCCACGTCGACGTTGAGCTGCTTGAGCAGGTTGTTGACCGTGTCGCTGTACAGGTGCTTGGGCGACTGGAAGGCTTCGCTGCCGCCGTAGCCGAGGATCATCCGCCCGCCGGCCTGGAATTCGTTGCGCTTGGCATGGCCGCCGAAGTCATCGTGGTTCTCGATGATCAGCACGCGCGCCCTGGGGTTCTTCTGCCGGTAGAACCAGGCCGCGGACAGGCCGCTGATGCCGCCGCCGACCACCACCAGGTCGTACTGCTCCTCGATCTTCAGGCCATCGGTGTCGAATACCTTCTTCTCCCAGCCCATCTGGTGCGCGACCTCGAACGCGCCGGGATGGCTGCCGCGCATGCCGGTGAGGGCGGGCGGGTAGTAGCGGCCGGAGGGGGCGGCCTGGAGAAGTTGCAGCGGGGTGAGGCCCGCGCCGATGGTGAGGGCAACGCCGTTGAGGAAGTCGCGGCGGGTGATGGTCATGGGAAGTCCTTGCAAGGTGATGGCCCGGGGCACGGGCTGTCATGGTTATGCCCTTCCATCCGGAAGGGAGTGCGGCATGCTTGGCCGCGCGGCGGTCCCGGTCGAGCGGGGCGCCGTTTTGAGGCTTTGGATCTTTACGATGTCGCGAGGAGCCAACGACCGCGCGAGCTAGAGCAGGACGAGGCGGAAACGGGGGCGGGCCCAGGAGTTTACGAGCTGTAAATGACTGGGCCCGCCCCCGTTTCCAACGCTGTACTGCCGACGCGCAGCCGGTCGTTTTAGTGCTTGATCATTACGTGGCGGATGGCTGTGTAGTCCTCCAGGCCGTACATCGACATGTCCTTGCCGTAGCCCGACAGCTTCATGCCGCCGTGGGGCATCTCGGTGGTCAGCATGAAGTGCGTGTTGACCCAGGTGCAGCCGTACTGCAGGCGGGCGGACAGGCGATGGGCGCGACCGATGTCGCTGGTCCATACCGAGGAGGCCAGGCCGTAGTCGGAGTCGTTCGCCCAGGCCAGCGCCTGTGCTTCGTCCTCGAACTCGGTGACCGAAACCACCGGGCCGAAGATTTCGCGGCGGACCACTTCGTCGTCCTGGCGGGCGCCGGCAAGCACGGTGGGCTCGAAGAAGAAGCCCGGGCGGTCGGCACGCTTGCCACCGGTAACCACTTCGATGTGCGGCACCTGGCGGGCGCGCTCGACGAAGCCGACGACACGCTCCAGGTGCTGCTCGGTGATGACCGGGCCCAGCTCGGTGTTCGGGTCGTCCTGCTCGCCGTACTGGATGCTGGCCACCGCTTCGCCGAGCTTCTGCACGAACTTGGCGTAGATGCCTTTCTGCGCATAGATGCGGCAGGCGGCGGTGCAGTCCTGGCCGGCGTTGTAGAAGCCGAAGGTGCGGATGCCTTCCACGGCGGCGTCGATGTCGGCGTCGTCGAAGATCAGCACCGGGGCCTTGCCGCCCAGTTCCATGTGCATGCGCTTCACGGTGTCGGCGGTGCCGGCGATGATGCGGCTGCCGGTGGCGACCGAGCCGGTCAGGGACACCATGCGCACTTTCGGGTGGGTGGTCAGCGGCTCGCCGACGCTCGGGCCACGACCGAACACCAGGTTGACCACGCCGGCGGGGAAGATGCCGGCCATCAGTTCGGCCAGGCGCAGGGCGGTCAGCGGGGTCTGCTCGGAGGGCTTGAGCACCACGGTGTTGCCGGCGGCCAGGGCCGGGCCGAGTTTCCACGCGACCATCATCAGCGGGTAGTTCCACGGTGCGATGGAGGCGACCACGCCCACCGGGTCGCGGCGGATCATCGAGGTGTGGCCCGGCAGGTATTCGCCAGCGGCGGAGCCCTGCATCACGCGGCAGGCACCGGCGAAGAAGCGGAACACGTCGGCCACGGCCGGCAGTTCGTCGTTCAGCGCGGCGGAGTAGGGTTTGCCGCAGTTGTTGGATTCCAGGCGGGCCAGTTCCTCGGCGTTGGCGTCGATGGCGTCGGCCAGTGCCAGCAGGAGCAGGGAGCGGTCCTTCGGCGCGGTCTGCGACCAGCTGTCGAAGGCGGCGTCGGCGGCCAGCACGGCGGCGTCCACCTGGGCCGGGGTGGCCTCGGCGATTTCCACCAGGGTGGTGCCCAGGGACGGGTTCAGGACGGCGAGCTTCTCGCCTTCGCCAGCGACCAGTTGGCCGTTGATCAGCAGGTTGGTTTGCATGGTTGGGTCCTCTCGTTCAGGAGCGTGGTGCAAATTCGGTTGGGGTGTTTCTTTTTAGGGGCCTGCCGGCGAGGGGGCCGGCGGGCCTGAGGGGTTCTGTTGATATCGGTGCCGCGGGTTTCCCTCACCCCAGCCCTCTCCCAGAGGGAGAGGGAGCTATTCGTGCCGGCTGAAACCTTGGTTTCCTCCTGCACCGGACAGTCCCCTCTCCCTCGGGAGAGGGTTAGGGTGATGGGCGCACGGCACCCTAGTTACTTGCCGCTCCCCGCCACGCCCTCGCCACCCTTGGTCAGGTAGTAGGCGCCGAGGATCGGCAGCATGGTCACGATCATCACCAGCATCGCCACCACGTTGGTCACCGGCACGTCGCGCGGGCGGCCCAACTGGTTGAGCAGCCAGATCGGCAGGGTGCGTTCGTGGCCGGCGGTGAAGGTGGTGACGATGATTTCGTCGAAGGACAACGCGAACGCCAGCATGCCGCCGGCCAGCAGCGCCGAGCCGAGGTTGGGCAGGATCACGTAGCGGAAGGTCTGCCAGCCGTCGGCGCCCAGGTCCATCGAGGCTTCGATGAGGCTGTGCGAGGTGCGGCGGAAGCGCGCGATGACGTTGTTGTAGACGATCACCACGCAGAAGGTGGCGTGGCCGATGACGATGGTCAGGAAGCCCGGCTCGATGCCGAGGGTCTTGAACGCCGACAGCAGCGCGATGCCGGTGATGATGCCGGGCAGGGCGATCGGCAGGATCAGCATCAGCGAGATGCCTTCCTTGCCGAAGAAGTCGCGGCGGTACAGCGCGGCCGCGGCCAGGGTGCCCAGGAACATGGCGATCAGCGTGGCGACGCTGGCGATCTTCACCGACAGCTCGATGGCTTCGAGCACGTCCTGGCGCGCGAAGGCGACGCTGAACCAGTGCAGGGTGAAGCCCTTGGGCGGGAAGCTGAAGGCCGCGTCCTCGGTGTTGAAGGCGTACAGGAAGATGATCAGGATCGGGAAGTGCAGGAACACCAGCCCGCCCCAGGCGGCCGCTTTCAGGCCCCACGAAGCTTTCTCAGAGTGCATCGAAGGCCCCCAGACGTTTGACGATGGACAGGTAGACAGCGATCAGCACGATGGGCACCAGGGTGAACGCGGCGGCCATCGGCATGTTGCCGATCGCGCCCTGCTGGGCGTAGACCATGCTGCCGATGAAGTAGCCCGGCGGGCCCACCAGCTGCGGCACGATGAAGTCGCCCAGGGTCAGGCTGAAGGTGAAGATCGAGCCGGCGGCGATGCCGGGGATCGACAGCGGCAGGATCACCTGCAGGAAGGTCTGCCGCGGGTGTGCACCGAGGTCGGCCGAGGCTTGCAGCAGTGACGGCGGCAGGCGTTCCAGGGAGGCCTGGATCGGCAGGATCATGAACGGCAGCCAGATGTACACGAACACCAGGAAGCGTCCGAAGCTGGAGGTCGACAGGGTGTTGCCACCGATGCCCGGAATGCCCAGCAACAGGTTCAGCACGGGCTCAAGACCGAGGTGCTGGACGAACCACATGGCGACGCCGCCCTTGGCCAGCAGCAGGGTCCAGGCGTAGGCCTTGACGATGTAGCTGGCCCACATCGGCATCATCACGGCGATGTAGAAGAACGCCTTGGTCTTGCCGGTGGTGTAGCGCGCCATGTAGTAGGCGATGGGGAAGGCCACCGCGCCACTGGCGATGGACACCGCAACCGCCATCAGCACGGTGCGCTGGATGATGTCGAAGTTGGAGCCACTGAGCAGCGAGCCGAAGTTGGCCCAGGTCAGGTCCGGCGTCACCGTCATGGTGAAGTCGTCGAAGGTGTAGAAACCCTGCCACAGCAGCGTCAGCAGCGAGCCGAGGTAGATCGCGCCGAACCACAGCAGCGGCGGGATCAGCAGCAGCGAGAGGTACAGCGTCGGCTTGCGGTAGAGCAGGTTGCACAGGCGGCGCAGCGGGCCATTGCTGGCCTGCGGCACCGGAGCGTTCATCGTCAGTTCCATGTCACGCGCCCTCGTTCAGCACCACCATCGCCTCGCGCGCCCAGCGGGCGGTCAC
Organism: Pseudomonas sp. PDM19; assembly: GCF_014852215.1. Lineage (NCBI taxonomy): Bacteria > Pseudomonadati > Pseudomonadota > Gammaproteobacteria > Pseudomonadales > Pseudomonadaceae > Pseudomonas > Pseudomonas sp. PDM19. Next base: position 936,067 of record NZ_JACVBG010000003.1, read on the forward strand.
GCGCTGGCCCGGCTGGTGGGCGAGGTCGATGTCGGCCCACTGGCTGTTGGCCTGGCTGAGGCAGAGGTTCTGGCCGTTGTCGAGACGGATCTCGTAGCGGGTCGCCGCGCCCTGGTACTGGATGTCGTGCAGCAGGCCGCTGATCTCGATGTCCGAGGCGCTGCGCTCGCCATTGGCGAAACGGATGTGCTCGGGACGGATGGAGAAGGGCTGGGCGTTGCCGGTCAGGCCCTGGGCGATGTCGCCGCGCAGCACGTTGGAGGTACCGACGAATTCAGCCACGAACGGGGTGGCCGGTTTCATGTAGAGGTTGCGCGGGGTGTCGACCTGCTCGATGCGGCCCTTGTTGAACACCGCGACGCGGTCGGACATGGACAGCGCTTCGCTCTGGTCGTGGGTGACGAAGATGAAGGTGATGCCCAGCTGGCGCTGCAGCTTCTTCAGCTCGCTCTGCATCTGCTCGCGCAGCTTGAGGTCGAGGGCGCCGAGGGGTTCGTCGAGCAGCAGCACGCGCGGGCGATTCACCAGGGCGCGGGCCAGGGCCACGCGCTGGCGCTGGCCGCCGGAAAGCTGCACCGGCTTGCGCACGCCATAGCCGCCCAGGGCGACCATGCCGAGGGCTTCTTCGGCGCGCTTGAGGCGTTCGGCCTTGCCGACGCCTTTCACCTTCAGGCCGTAGGCAACGTTCTCCAGCACGCTCATGTGCGGGAACAGCGCGTAGTCCTGGAATACCGTGTTGACGTCACGCTGGTAGGGCGGCAGGCCCGCGGCCTCCTCGCCATGGATGCGGATGGAGCCTGCGCTGGGTTGCTCGAAGCCGGCGATCAGGCGCAGGCAGGTGGTCTTGCCCGAGCCCGACGGGCCGAGCATGGAGAAGAACTCGCCGTCCTTGATGTCGATGGACACCCGGTCAACGGCCTTGACGTCGCCGAACTGGCGGGAGACCTGGGTGAATTGAACAGCGGGGGTGGTCATGGTGCACGCTCCAAGGGGCAGGAATCCGGCGTAGGGGAGCCCTGCCCGTGAATCTGAGATACGGGTGAATCGGTACGGATGTGGTTCGGTGCTGGCTGCCGCGCAGGACTGGCCCCCCTCTCCCTTCAGGGAGAGGGGCTGGGGGAGAGGGCGAGCCACAGGCACGGAGCCCGGATTCCCTCTCCCCAACCCTCTGACTAGGCGTCCCCCCTGAAGGGAGAGGGAGCTGTCAGGCGCTCGGGAAAAATCCCTGCTTTAGCGGCCGCCCATGATCCCGATGTAGTCCTGGGTCCAGCGGCTGTACGGGACGAACTTGCCGCCCTCGGCCACCGGGGTCTTCCAGAACGCGATCTTGTCGAACTGGTTGTAACCGTTGGTGGCGCAGCCTTCGGTACCGAGCAGGGTGCTGGCCTTGCAGCCTTCGGGTACGGCCGGCACGGAGCCGAACCAGGCCGCCACGTCGCCCTGGACCTTGGGCTCCAGCGACCAGTTCAGCCACTTGTAGGCGCAGCTCGGGTGCTGGGCTTCGGCGTGCAGCATGGTGGTGTCGGCCCAGCCGGTGACGCCCTCTTTCGGGAACACCGTGGCGATCGGCTGACCTTCGGCCTTCAGGGCGTTGGCCTGGTACGGCCAGGCGCTGGAAGCGGCGACGCCTTCGTTCTTGAAGTCGCTCATCTGCACGGTGGTGTCGTGCCAGTAGCGGTGGATCAGGTCATGCTGCTTGCGCAGCAGTTCGACCACGGCGGCGTATTGCTTCTCGTCGAGCTGGTACGGATCGGTGATGCCCAGCTCCGGCTGGGTCGCCTTCAGGTACAGCGCGGCGTCGGCGACGTAGATCGGGCCGTCGTAGGCCTGCACGCGGCCCTTGTTCGACTTGCCGTCAGGCAGGTTCTGGGCGTCGAACACGACCTTCCAGCTGTCCGGCGCGGTGGGGAAGACCTTGGTGTTGTACATCAGCAGGTTCGGGCCCCACTGGTACGGCGCGCCGTAGGTCTTGCCATTGACCACGTACCAGGCGGCGTCCTTCAGGCGCGGGTCGATGTTCTTCCAGTTGGGGATCAACGACGGATCGATCGGCTGCACGCGCTTGCCGTAGATCAGGCGCAGGGAGGCGTCGCCGGATGCGGTGACCAGGTCATAGCCGCCCTTGGCCATCAGGCTGACCATCTCGTCGGAGGTGGCGGCGGTCTTCACGTTGACCTGGCAGCCGGTGTCCTTCTCGAACTGGGTGACCCAGTCGTAGTTCTTGTCGGACTGGCCGCGCTCGATGTAGCCGGGCCAGGCGATGATGTCCAGGCGGCCTTCGACTTTGCCGACTTCCTTCAGGGCCTCGGCGGCCTGGACGCCGGCGCTGGCCAGCAGGGCGGTGGTGATGGCACTGAGCAGTGCGGTCTTGCGCATCGGGTGTCTCCCTCTCGTTGTTGTCTCTATTGGTGGGGCAGTTCAATCGAGCAACAGCCCTCTGACGGCTTGGCGTCGGGGCGTTTCTTATGTGCCGGCGGGCGACCCCGCCGGGTGGTTCAATCCAGTCGCTGGCCGTGGCGCGCCATGATGTGGCGCACCACGCTGTAGTCCTGCAGCGAGTCGCTGGACAGGTCCTTGCCGTAGCCCGAGCGCTTGAGCCCGCCGTGGGGCATCTCGCTGGCGAGCATGAAATGGGTGTTGATCCAGGTGCAGCCGTACTGCAGGCGGTTGGCGACCTGGAAGGCCTTGTCGAGGTTCTGCGTCCATACCGAGGAGGCCAGGCCGTACTCGGAGTCGTTGGCCCAGTCCACCGCCTGTTCCAGCTGGTCGAAACGGGTCACGGTGACCACCGGGCCGAACACCTCGCGCTGGACGATCTCGTCCTGCTGCTTGCAGCCGGCCAGCAGGGTCGGCTGGTAGTAGAAGCCGGGGCCCGAATGCACGGCGGCGCCGGTGACGCGCTCGATGTGCGGCTGGCCGAGGGCGCGTTCGACGAAGCTGGCCACGCGGTCGCGCTGGCGGGCGCTGATCAGCGGGCTGATCTCGTTGTCGGCATCGCGCTTGCGGGCGAAGCGGATGCTGGCCACGGCGTCGCCCAGCTCGGCGACGAGGCGGTCATGGATACCGGCCTGCGCGTAGATGCGGCAGGCGGCGGTGCAGTCCTGCCCGGCGTTGTAGTAACCGTGGGTGCGCACGCCCTGGACCACGGCTTCGAGGTCGGCGTCGTTGCAGACGATCACCGGCGCCTTGCCGCCCAGTTCCAGGTGGGTGCGTTTGAGGGTGCGCGCGGCGGCTTGGAGAATCTTCTGCCCGGTGACGATATCGCCGGTCAGCGACACCATGCGCACCTTCGGGTGGCTGACCAGGTGGCTGCCGACGCCTTCGCCACCGCCGCAGACGATGTTGATCACGCCGGCGGGTAGGATTTCTGCCAGCGCCGGGGCCAGCGCCAGGATGCTCAGCGGGGTGTGCTCGGACGGCTTGAACACCAGGGTGTTGCCGGCGGCCAGCGCGGGAGCGATCTTCCACGCAGCCATCATCAGCGGGTAGTTCCAGGGCGCAATCGACGCGACCACACCTACCGGGTCGCGGCGAACCATGCTGGTGTGGCCGGGCACGTATTCGCCGGCGAGCTGGCCCTGCTGGCAGCGCACGGCGCCGGCGAAGAAACGGAACACGTCGGCGGTGGCCGGAATGTCGTCCTGGCGCGCCAGGTGCAGCGGCTTGCCGCAGTTCAGCGATTCCAGCTGGGCGAGGTCGTTCGCGCGCTTGTCGATGGCGTCGGCGATGGCGAGCAGGGCGGTGGCGCGCTGGGCAGGCGTGGTGCGAGCCCAGGCGGGGAAGGCGCGGTGCGCGGCAGCGATGGCCTGCTCGACCTGGTCCAGGGAGCCGTCGGCGATGCTGATAAGAGTGTCGCCCGTGGTCGGGTTGATGATCGGCTCGGCCATGCCTTCGCCGGCGACCAGTTGGCCGTCGATCAGCAAGGCGGTGTGCAGGGTTGCGCCGGTCATCTTGGAAACTCGTCTTTTATCTGTCTTGTTTTCGGTGGCCATGTGCGTGCTCCGGATGGGGCGATACCCGGAGCTGGCCCTTTGTATGAGGGCAGAGACTAGAGTCCGGGCGTGGGGTCGACAAATTCTAATTACTGAAAGCGGCGTTCGATTAAATCGAATGGCTGACTTTGCTGCACCGAACCCGTAGGGCGCATAACGCCCCAGGCGTTATCCGCCATCAGCGCCGCTCCGAGTCCTGGCGGCGGATAACCGCAAGCGGTTATGCGCCCTACGTTCAGATGGAAAGCTTCTTCGCGTTGGGCTGCTCGCGGGCCACGGTGAGGAACGGGTCCACCAGCGGCGGCCGCGCGGTGCCGCGGCGCCAGGCCAGGCCGACGTCCAGTGGCTCGGAGAGGTCCACCAGCGGCCGCGCTTCGATGATGTCGCCTTCCAGCGACCAGGGGCGATAGGTCATGTCCGGCTGGATCGACAGGCCCAGGCCCGCCGCCACCAGGCTTCGCACCGCCTCCACCGACGCCGTGCGCAGCGTCACCTGCGGTACCAGCCCGGCGCGGGACCAGATGCGCTGGGTGTGCAGGCCCATCTCGTCGGCGTTCAGCTGGATCAATGGCTCGCCCGCCACATCGGCCAGGCCGATGCTGTCGCGCTCCAGCAGCGGGTGCTGCGCCGGCAGCCACAGACGGTGCGGCGAGTGGGTCAGCACCTCGGTCTGCAGGGCGTGGCGGTCTTCCAGGTTGGAGAGGATCAGCACGCCAACATCGATCTCGCCGCTCACCAGCAGGTGCTCGATGTAGGGGCGCTCGTCCTCTACCACGCGGGTCTGCACGTTAGGGTAGGCGCGCTGGAAGCGGTTGATCAGGTCCGCCAGGTAGTAACCCGCTACCAGGCTGGTCACGCCGATGGTCAGGCTGCCGGCCACCTGGTCGGTGCTCTGCTGCAGGCTGCGCTTGGCGTTCTCCACCGTGGCCAGGATCAGGTGCGCCTGGCGCAGGAACTGGTGGCCCTGGTGGGTCAGGGTCATGCCCTTGGCGTGGCGGTCGAACAGGCGCACGCCGATCTCTTCTTCCAGCTGCTGGATGGCGAGGGTCAGGGTGGACTGGGAAATGAACACCGCCTGGGCGGCGGCGGAAATCGAGCCGGTCTCGGCGACGGCGATGAAATGGCGAATCTGGCGAAGCGTCATCATGGTGATTGGCCGCTGGTGCGCGGAGCCGCGATCTAGAGCCTTGTCTATCCGCTCTCGGCGCTTTTCATTGTTGATTATCGAAAATCTATAGGAGCATTCTTTTAAATCGAATGAAAGCGGCCCATTTGCCCTGCGGACCCGCCGGCATTGGCCCGCAATATCCGGAAGCACACTGTCGCTGCGTCCCGGCCGCGCGCTGGACTAGAGTCGGAATCCACTATTTTCGATAGACACAATTTCCGATAGAACAGTGGAGATCGCCATGAACACTCGCGGCCTGCTCGACCAACTCCTCAAATCCGGCCAGGACCTCCTGCAGAACAAGGGCGTGGCCCGGCAGGACGGCGCCCAACAGTCCTCTTCGTCCAGCAAGGGCGGCGGCCTGGACCTGGGCAGCCTGCTCTCCGGTGCCGGTGGAGGCGCCCTGGCGGCGGGCGCGCTGGGCCTGCTGATGGGCAGCAAGAAGGCGCGCAAGATCGGCGGCAACGTCGTCACCTATGGCGGCCTCGCGGCGCTCGGCGTGCTTGCCTACAAGGCCTACGGCAACTGGCAGCAGAAGCAGGCCAGTGCCCCGCGCGGCGAGCCGCAGACCGTCGACCGCCTGCCACCGGCGCAGGCCGAGCAGCACAGCCACGCCATCCTGCGGGCCATCGTCGCCGCCGCGAAGGCCGACGGGCATATCGATGATCGCGAACGCCAGCTGATCGACGGCGAAATCGCCAAGCTCACCGGCGACGTCGAACTGCAGGGCTGGCTGGACCGCGAACTGGCCAAACCTTTGGACCCGGCCGAAGTCGCCCGCGCCGCCACCAGCGAGGAAATGGCCGCCGAGATGTACCTGGCCAGCCTGCTGATGGTCGACGAGACCAGCTACATGGAACGCGCCTACCTTGACGAGCTGGCCCGCCAGCTGAGCCTCGACGCCGGCCTCAAGGTCGAGCTGGAAGCCCAGGCGCAGAAGGCGCTGGACGCCGTGCCCGCGTGACCTTCCTCGCAATCGCCGGCTGAAGTCGGCGCCGGGCGGCAATCGCCTGGCTGGCAATCTCTCGCGGCGGCAGGCTTCGCCCCGGGTGTCCCGCCCTGACACCCGGCCGGCGAACGGCGCTGGCGCATCGGTGTGGCGGGACTATCGTTGCCCAACGCATAGCGAGAGATGTCATCTCATGAATGCTGGTTCTCTTTTCGATCAACTGCTCAAGGCAGGTCAGAGCTCATTGCTGCAACAGGTTGGCGACGCCGCCCGGCGCGCCACGCAAGCCGGCGAGGGTCACTCCATGAACACTGCAGATCTACTGGAACAATTGCTGCGCGGCAGCCAAGGCGCATCGGGACAACAGGGAGGCGGCGCGGGAGGCCTTGGTGGCCTCGGCGGGTTGCTGGGTGGGTTGCTGGGCGGCTCCTCCGGTGGTGCCGGTGGCGGGCTCGGAGGCCTCGGCGACGTACTCGGTGGCATGCTCGGGGGCGGCATGAACAGCGGCGGCGCGCCGCAAGGCCGCACGGGCAGCAGCGGCGGCATCAACTACGCCATGCTCGCCTCCCTCGGCATGATGGCCTTCCAGGCTTATCAGAATTACCAGCGCCAGCACCCGGCTGCAGCACCGCAGCAGCAGTCGCTGATGACCGTGGACCAGCTCTCCGGCCCGGAGGCCGAGGCCCACAGCCATGCGATCCTGCGCGCCATGATCGCTGCTGCCAAGGCTGACGGTCGCATCGATGAAAAGGAAAAGGCCGCCATCCAGGCCGAAATCGCCCGCCACACCGATGAGCCGGAGCTGCAGGACTGGCTCGATGCCGAGGTGCGCAAGCCGCTGGACGCCGCCGAAGTCGCCGAATCCGCCCAGGGCGACCCGGCCGTGGCTGCGGAGATGTACCTGGTCAGCGTGATGCTGGTGGACGACCAGCAGGGCACCGAGCGCACGTACCTGGACGAACTCGCCTACAACCTCAACCTGGCCCCGGAACTCCAGGCGCACCTGGAGCAGCAGGCCAAGGCCGGCGGTGAAGTAGCTTGATACAACTCAGCGCACGGATGTAGGAGCGTTCGTACAATTTGACGGTCAGAGCGCTCGGACGAACGCACCCACAAGGTGCGTTCGTTCTTCAATTCTGCAAGGAGGCTTCATGCCGTTCGTACGTTTCACCCTCCCCACCGCGCTGCTGCTCAGCGCCACCGCCACCTTCGCCACCGCCGCCAAGCTGGAAGACGTCGCGCCTTATCCCAAGGCCGAGGACGGCTTCGTGCGCCAGGTCATCCACCTGCCCAAGCAGGCGCAGGAAGAGAACTTCAAGGTCGAGATCCTCGCCGGCAAGACGCTGACCGTCGACTGCAACCGCCAGCGCCTGGGCGGCACCCTGGAAGAAAAGACCCTGGAAGGCTGGGGCTACTCCTACTACCGCCTGGACAAGGTCAGCGGCCCGGCCAGCACCCTGATGGCCTGCCCGGATGGCAAGAGCCGCCAGGACTTCGTCCCGGTGGTCGGCGATGGCTTCGTGCTGCGCTACAACAGCAAGCTGCCCATCGTGATCTACGCGCCGAAAGACGTTGAAGTCCGCTACCGACTGTGGTCGGCCTCCGAGAAGGTCGAGAAGGCTCGCGCGGAGTAGGGTGCATGCATCCGGGTTTGATTTTTGGTGGCTCTGGGGCTGCCGAAACGACCGATGTTGCCGACCAGAACTGGCCCCGTGTCAACGTGCATGGGGCCTGTTCTATCCAGTCTCAATTGCCGCCTTTCTGCTTCCCCAAAGCTCCGCTCCAACGTTTTTGACAGGACTGAAGGAACCCATTGCGCTGTTCTCGGCTTTCGCCGTGCTTTGATATCTCGTAGGTCATTAGTTGCGGAATCAATTCGAGACCTGCTTCGACGTCTTGCCGGGGGATGGCAGGTGGCCACGTCCAGCGCAATAGAGGTTCGACGGTTTGAATTTGCCTGAGCGATAATTCTGGAAAGAACTCTGCCATGACGCGTTGACGTACGACTGGAAACGCAGCAGCCATACGGCTATTGCCTTTTGTCTGCTGAGTGGAATGTACGCGATAACGAAGCAGAACTTGTGGCAAGTTGGCAAATTTTGCCCCGCAGAGCATCGCTTGAACGAAGTATCCGTAGTCGGCAGTACCTTGTAGGTTTGGGTCGAAATACAATTGATTGGATTCGGTGAAAGAGCGACGAATCATTACGGTTGGATTGATAATGTTGTGCGTGCCGGGAAGAAAGTTTGATTTTATCTGATCATCGCTCAGAGGGGCTTTGATCAGATGTTCTTCCTCAGTGCCCAAGCTCTTTAGTGAGCCGCTAATCATTGAGATCTCCGGGTTCTTATCGAGGAACGCAACCTGCAGCGCCAATCGATGTGGCTCGGAGATGTCATCTTGGTCGGCGTGCGCGATATAATCGCCTTGCGCAAGTCGGTGACCTATGTTGGTGGTGCTGGCAGTTCCGAGGTTCGTCGGGTTTTCAAAGTGCCTGATTCGACTGTCGCGGGCTTGGTATTTTTTTGAAATGCCGCAGCTATTATCTTTTGATCCATCATCTATCAGTATAATTTCAAAATCTCGGAAACTTTGTGCTAGTAGTGAGTCCAGGCAGAGGGGTAAATGTTCTGAGCCATTGTATATGGGAAGTACAATACTGACTTTTGGCATTGCGGTGAGCTCTAAGGGATTAAGGCGGCAGGGCGGCGATCAATTGATCGCTGCCCTGAATTATCAGGTCCAAGCAGCTGAAATAACAGGTGATAGTGCTTGCTGATAATTAGACGGGAGGGTAGTTTGACCTATAGTTGGCGGAGAGAAAGCGGCCATGGCATTGATCAGTTTGTCCACGTTGTTGGCCAGTAGTGTCTTCCCATCATTGGTTTTGAACTGCTCTATAGTGCGGCCATTAACGGGTGTCAGGAAGTCACTGATGATCACTTCGTCGGTGGTTCCTATGATTTTTATCGATAGGCCATAGGCTGAGTTAGTATCTTTGGAAAGCCAGAGTTGATCTGCGGAAATGCTGCTGCCAAATTGCAACGTATCTGTCTGTGTGAGGGTGTCTGCGTTCCATGCTTCTATGATCGTGTCGCGGTCGAAACCTCTGCCGAAGAGGTAAATGTCGTTTCCGTGCTCGCTTTTAAGTATGTCGTTTCCGGCTCCGCCGGAAAGTATGTTGTTTATGCCATTTCCAATCAATGTGTTGTTTAAGTTGTTCCCGGTGATGCTTGTGGCGTATCCGAATAATTCGCCGGTTTCAACATTCTGGTATTTGCTCATGTCGAGATCGACAAAAGATGTAATCCAGTCCACTCCCTCGTTTTCGTATTCTATTACTTTGTCGTTCAGGTTTGTTATGTAGTATCTGTCGTCGCCTGTGCCGCCATAGAGAGTGTTTGAGTCTGAGTAGGTTTTATCTCCCTTGTTTCCTATTAAAAGATCATTTCCTGCTCCACCATATATGATGTCGTTGCCGTCGTATCCAGTCAGCTGATCATTTCCATCTTCACCATGTATTATGTTGTCTAGTTCGTTTCCGAAAATTCTATTGTTTAAGCTGTTGCCTTTTCCTTGAGTGGCGTTGCCAGTTAGATATAAGTACTCGACATTGTCGGATAGCGTGAAGTTGACTGAAGAGTATACGGTGTCGTATTCGGTGTAGTTGGTGCTGGCGATGTCTTCACTGACGGTGTCATTGATGTTGTCAACATAATAGGTATCCTTCCCTCGCCCGCCATACATTGCGTCGGCTCCGGTCCCGCCGATTAGTATGTCGTCGCCGTCGTCACCGTATAGGGAGTTGTTGAGGTTGTTTCCTGTTATTATGTTGTTCAATTTATTTCCGGTTCCAATGATTGCGCTCCCTGTTAGTGTAAGGTTTTCGATATTATTGTTTAGAGTGAAATTCACGCTGGCGTTGACAGTGTCGTTACCTTCGGCTGCGCTCTCATTAACAGTGTCCCCCACATTGTCGATAATGTAAGTGTCATCACCCAATCCACCGTAAAGACTGTCGCTCCCTGTACCGCCATCCAGAGTGTCATTTCCGGCGCCACCGATCAGTGTGTTGGCGTAAGTATTGCCAATCAGAATGTTGTCCAGCGAATTACCGGTTCCATTTATGGCGCCACCGGTAAGTGTCAGGTTCTCAATGTTGCCTGCAAGAGTGTGATTGATGCTGGCATAGACTGTATCGGTACCTTCGTTGGCATTTTCGATTACCACGTCACCCGTGTTATCGACGTAGTAGGTGTCATCACCACCCTTGCCTTGCAGGGTATCGGCGCCGGCTCCGCCGTTGAGTACGTTGGCCACGGCGTTGCCGATCAGCGTGTCGTTGTATGCCGAGCCTGTGGCGTTCTCGATGGTGCTGCTATAGGCAATCGTCAGGCAGTCTCGCACATAGGTTTGCCCATTCCAGAAAGTGTTACCAATCTGCGACCAATTTCCTGAGTTCAGATCGAGAAGGACATTCTGAGTCTGGTTGCTGGCATCGATAGTGTCGATGCCGCCGCTGTCGTAAATGGTCTCGAAGACCGAGGTGTTGGCTGCCCAGCTATAGGTGTTGTTCCCCGACTGATAGCCAGTGTTGATCCCATACAAGTATTGAATGGCGGCAATGTCATTGAGCATGAGTGAGGAGGGGAAGAAGCTGTTTGTGTAGCCAAAGCTGAGGCTTGATCCATCAAAGCTGTGATAGCTCATGACACTGTATTTGAGCTGGTCCTGGCCAGGTGCGGTCGGAATGGACCCTTCGTGTGGATGCATCAAACCCATGGCATGGCCGAGTTCATGCAGGAAGGTTTGATAGCCGTAAGTGCCTAACGCCGGGTTCTGATAAAAGTCGTCGTACTTTGTACCAAACCAGATATCTCCTGCCGGACCGGAGTTGCTGGGGAAACGCGCATAAGCAGTACCCACGCTGGCGTCGGAGCTGCGCCCCCAACGTATGTCACCTGCACTGGTTGAGGTATCCGCTACTTCGGTGAAGCTGAGGTTGGATATATTGGAGTACACCTGCATTGCCTGGCGAGCCGCAGTCATTTGCGTAGCGGTCATGCTCAGCTGGGAGCCAGGTGTGGCCCATGAAGTGTACGTCGAGTTGGCAGATGAGAAACTGAAAGTGAGGTTGACGCCCTGGTTGAGGGCCGTTCCCCATTTCATTCCGGCAGACCCTCTGAATAGCAGGTTGTCGATTCCGGCGACGTTGCTGCGTTGACTCAAATCGAACTGCAGCACGTTCGCGCGACTGCCACTGATTCCGTTTCCGCCACCGTTGTAGATCAAGGAGTATGCCGGAAGCTGGTCTTCGGCCGGTTCATTACTATTGCTCTGGTACTCTTGATTGCTATTGCTCATGTTGATTGTCCTTGAGTTGCATCGATAAGCTCCAGTGCTTCGGAACTTGAGTTTCGAGGAGGAGTGCTTCGGTCTATCGCTCTTCCAAACTTTCATCCACATACCGCTTGAGTGGACTGAGGAAGTAATCGATCACTCTCTGTTGGTCTGTTTTTATTTCCGCACGCACGCTCATGCCCGGCGTCAGCGGCATATCCTGTTTGCCGACGCGGAGATGGTTCTGTTGCAACTCGATGCGCAGGTCGTAGAGCAGGCCGCGCTTGTCGTCTTCGATGGCGTCGTCGGAGAGATCCAGCACCTTGCCGGTGATTACGCCGTACTTCGTGAAGTTGAAGGCGTCGACCTTGACCGTGACGTCCTGGCCGGGGTGGACGAAGCCGATATCCTTGTTTTCCAGCTGCGCGATGACTTCCACGGGCTGGTCGCTGGGGACGATCACCATGAGTGGCTGGGCTTCGGTGACCACGCCGCCGACGGTGTGCACGGCCAGTTGCTGAACAGCTCCGTCTACCGGGGCGGTCAGGCGGGTGAGGCTGTCACGGCTTTCAGCCTTGTGCAGGTCCTGCTGCAGGGCGGCGCTTTTCTGTTCGGATTGCTGGCGCAGGTCGAGCATCTGCCGGCGGGTCTGGGCGAGCAGGGTGGCACGACGCCCCTCGGCTTCTCGTCGCGAGGCCTTGAGTTCCTGGATGCGGTTCAGGTTCTCGTCAAGCTGGCGCTCCTGCGCCATTTGCTCCTGCTGCTTGCCCAGGTAGTGGTGCTTGGGCACCAGGCCTTTTTCGGCCAGCCGGGCATAGTCGGCGGTGATGCGGCGGGTAATCGGCAGACTCTGTTCGAGCTTGCGCGCGGATTGCTCGGCGGAGAGGATTTCGATGGTACGTTGGGCGATCAGGGCATCGCTTTGCGACAGGCTGCTGCGCAGTTCTTCGAATTGGCCTTGCAGCCATTGATTGGCGGCGTGCTGTTGCGCCGGAGGCGCCTGGGGCAAGTAGGGCGCAATAGAACCGGGCACCTTGCGGCTGTCGATAGCGTCCAGCAGAGCCTGAGCACGGGCGGCGTCGATCTGCATGGCCAGTAGATCGCTTTTAAGACGCTCGACATCGGCACCGGTCTGGGCGGAGTCCAGTTCCACCAGCAGATCGCCGGCTTTCACCACCTGACCGTCACGCACGTGGATTGCCTTCACCACTGCCACTTCATGGGGCTGGATGACCTTGCTATGCCCGCTGGGCACGATCCGGCCGACCGCTGTTGCCACCACGTCCACCTGACCGAGGCAGGCCCAGATCAGGGTCAGCGCAGCAAAGGTCATGATGATCCACTGCAGATAGCGCGGCGCCGGGTGCGGAGGCGTTTCCTGCAGTGCGAGCGCGGCCGGGAGGAACTGCACTTCATGGGGCTGGCGCGGCGGCGGGCTCATGCTCTTGCGCCGCTGCCAGGAGTGGCGCCAGACCTGCCAGTAACGCTCGGCTAGTTGGCGACGAGGGCTTGCTGAATGACGCATGTTAGGTACTCCCTGTCTTTCAGCGTTGCTGCATGTGGTAGAGGCGCGAGTACAGGCCGGCCGGCAGGGCCAATAACTGGTCATGACTGCCTTGTTCGACGATCTGCCCGCGGTCGATCACCAGGATGCGGTTGGCCTGGCGCACAGCGGAAAGGCGGTGAGCGATGATGATTACGCTGCGGCCCTGGCAGATGCGCTGCATGTTCTGCTGGACGATGCGTTCGGACTCGTAGTCCAGGGCGCTGGTGGCCTCGTCGAAGATCAGGATGCGCGGGTTGCCCAGCAGCGCGCGGGCGATGGCGATGCGTTGGCGCTGGCCGCCGGAGAGCGAAGCGCCGTGCTCGCCAACCACCGTGTCGTAGCCTTCGGGCAGTTCGAGAATGAACTCGTGGGCGCCGGCCAGCTGTGCCGCCTGCATCACCGCTTCCAGCGGTACGCCGGGGTCGGCCAGGGCGATGTTTTCGCGGATGCTGCGGTTGAACAGCATATTCTCCTGCAGTACTACGCCGATCTGTCGACGTAGTGAGGACACCTCGGCCAGAGCCAAGTCCATGCCATCCACCAGCACACGGCCGTGATCCGGCACGTAGAGGCGCTGCAGCAGACGAGTCAGCGTGCTTTTGCCGGAGCCCGAGCGGCCAACGATGCCGATGACTTCGCCGGGTTGGATCGTGACGCTTATCCCCCGCAGCACCTCCGACCCATCACTGCGGTAGCGGAAGCGCACCTGATCGAACTCGATGCGGCCGCGCAGCGGCGGCAGCGAGCCACGCAGCCCGGTTCCGGCCTCGCTGCGAGTATTCAGAATGTCTCCCAGGCGTTGCATGGAGACAGCCGTCTGCTGGAAGTTCGGCCACAGTTGGGCCAGACGCATGATCGGCTGGGCGACGCGGCCGGCCAGCATGTTGAAGGCGATCAACTGGCCGACAGACAGTTGCCCTTCCATCACCAGGCGCGCACCAAGCCAGAGCGTCAGCACGGTGACCAGCTTGCCGATCAGGCTGACGCCCTCGTTGGCCAGGGTCGAGAGCACCTGGGTGCGGAAACTGGCGGCGACATAGGCCGCCAACTGGTTGTCCCAGCGCCGTGTGGACTGTGGCTCGACCGCCAGCGCCTTGAGGGTGTCGATGCCGTTCAGCGATTCGACCAGGAAGGCCTGGTTCTCCGCGCCACGATTGAAGCTTTCCTGCAGGCGCGCCCGCAGCGGTGGCGTGATGAACAGCGAGAGCAGCACATACAGCGGCAGCGACAGAATCACCACCAGGCTCAGCCAACCGCTGTAGGCCAGCATGACCGCGATGAACACCACGCAGAACAACAGGTCCAGCACCAGGGTGACGGCATTGCCAGTGAGGAAGCTGCGGATGTTCTCCAGCTCGCGTACCCGGGCCACCGAGTCACCCACCCGGCGCGCATGGAAGTAGGCCAGGGGCAGGGCTATCAGATGTCGGTAAAGACGCGAGCCCAGTTCCACATCAATGCGACTGGCAGTATGGGCGAACACATAAGTGCGCAGGCCACTGAGCAGGCTTTCGAAAATCATGATCGCCAGCAGGCCGATGCACAGCACGTTGAGCGTGGACAGGCTGCGATGCACCAGCACCTTGTCCATCACCACCTGGAAGAACAGTGGGGTAAGCAGCGCGAAGATCTGCAGGCAGAACGAAGCCAGCAACACCTCGCCCAGCAATTTGCGGTATTTGACGATGGCCGGGATGAACCAGGTGAAGTCGAAGCGCGCCAGCTCGCCGGCGAGGGACGCCTGGGAACGCAACAGCAGCAGCGTGCCGTTCCATCGGTTTGCCAGCTCATCTATGGCGAGTGTCTGCGGGCGTGCCGCACGGGGGACCTGAATGAGTGCCTGGCCCTGGTCGACACGAGCGAGGATGAAGTAGGTGCCATCGTTGGTTTCGGCGATGGCTGGCAGCGGGGTTTGCGCCAGGCGTTCCGGGCGTGTCCGTACGGCCCTGGTTTTCAGACCGAGCTTGGCCGCAGCCAGGAGCAACTGGTCATGACTGAACACGGAGGAACTGTCGGAGAACTCGTGACGCAGTTGTTCGGGACTGGCGGCGATGCCATGAAATCGCGCCAGAGTAACCAGGCATTCAAGGCCGCTATCGAGTGGGGGGGGAGGAGCGTCCGAGCGTTCCGGAGCAGTCATTGCGGTACTTCCTGTCAGGGGGGGATTTGGATAGCGCTACCCCGCTCAGGAAGTGTTCTTTGTTCAGCTTGCGTTCAGCAATGCTGGTGTAAGGCGATGGCTCTAAATCAGATGTTTCAGACGAACTGCCGTTTCAAATCCTTACTCGCAGGGAATCGGGTCCTAATGCTTTCGGGGGAATGCAGGTTTGCTTCGGGCGGAGTCACCCGCTCCCTGCAGCAGCGAACCATGCCCACGATCGCGCTGCTACAGGGATCACCCTCCGCAGCAATGGCTGCGGGATCGCTCTCACTTGCAGAATGCAGCCAGGTCCTTGCTCATCTGGTCGAGGATCGCCGAAGGCTTACCATCCCCCCATCCCAGATGGACGCCCATCCTGTCCAGGCAGTTGATGGCTGCCAGGGAGGAGGTTTTCAGCGAGGCGTCCAGACTGCCGGTGATCTTCAGTTGTCCGAATGCGCTGGCAATGACGACGCGGCAGCTCTGGTAGATGTCCGGCTCGAGCGCTTTGTTTTCCGGCTTGAGCGCATCCTCGATATCGATTGAGGCCGGCTCGATGAAGGTCATTTCCCATTGGTTTTCGATAAGCCAGCGGGGGAAATCCACGATGTTGAGGTACTTCTGCGTACGCACGCAGTTGGCAAGCTCACCGAGGGCATCGCTACCTTCGTCGCTGCCGAAGGGCGCGTCTTCATCGCAGCAGTCGTAGTAGACGTCATCGGCAAAGTGGGCGACGAAGCGCGGGTGCGAGGTCAGGCGATGCAGCCCGACTTCCTCGTCGTCGAAGTAGCGGTGGCCGTCGTAGTCGAAGGGGAAGTCGACATAGCCTTTCTTCATCTTGCCCTGGGTGAGCTTCCGGGCCTGCGCCTCGCAGTCTTCGGGGGATGCGAATGCCTTGATCTGGTTGCGCCCGTTGGTGCCGCTCTTGCCGTAGTTGAGCAGCAATTCGGAGCCCAGCGTTTCAACTCGCCAGAACTTGTCCGCTTTTTCTTCCGTGAATTTCAGTGACGCCTTCATCCTGACCTCGGGTGGTTTGCAGGTGAAGGATTATCTGGATTCCCGGCCGGATGGTCGAGGGCGTAGGGCGGATAACGCCCCAAGCGTTATCCGCCATCCCGACGGCGGATAAAGCGTTCCGCTTTATGCGCCCTACGAGTGCAGCCGGGGCGAGCGGGCCATGCCCGCGATCGCGCGCATGGCGCGCTCCTACAGGGAGACGGAGGTTTCGCCACCCACCAGAATCCCCTGTTCGCGCCCACAGACTTCCACCAGGAAATCCCACACCAGTCGCAGCCGCACCGAGCGGTGCAGTTCGCGCCGGGTGCACATCCAGTATTCCCGTTCGATGAATTCCTCCGGCAGCACCGGCACCAGCCGCGGGTCGTGCAGGCCCATGTACTGCGGGAGGATGGCGATGCCGATGCCGGCCTGGGCGGCCTGTTGCTGGGCGACCACGCTGGTGCTGCGGAACACTACTTGCGGGTGGCGGCAGAAGCTGTGGTGGAACAGCAGTTCCTGGCTGAACAGCAGGTCGTCGACGTAGCCGATCCACGGGTGGCGGCTGAGGTCTTCGCGGTCGCGCAGGGGCGGGGCGTTTTCCAGGTAGGCGGGGCTGGCGAACAGGCTCAGGCGGTAGCTCGTCAGGCGGCGGCTGATCACCAGGTCGGCGCTCGGGCGCTCCAGGGTGATGGCGATGTCCGCCTCGCGGTTGGTGATACTGACGAAGCGCGGCACCGACACCAGTTCCACTTCCAGGCCGGGGTAGCGCTGCATCAGTTCGCCCAGGCGCGGGGCGAGAAACATGGTGCCCAGGCCTTCGGTGACGCCGATGCGGATCTGCCCCAGCGGCGAGATGGCCTGGCTCATTTCCTCCTGGGCGAGGAGGGCGGTGTTCTCCATGGCCTCGGCGTGCTTGAGCAGTGCCTGGCCGGCCGGGGTGAGCTGGTAGCCGCCGGTGTGCTGGGCGAACAGCTGGGTGCCCAAGTCGCGCTCGATGCTCTCGATATGCCGCGCCACCGTGGCGTGGGTGGTGCCCAGGCGCTTGGCGGTGGTCAGCAGACGCCCGCTGCGGTGCAGCTCCAGGAAGTAGCGCAGGTCATTCCAGTCGAACATCTCGGCAGTCCTTGTTGTTAGAAAACGCACAGCAGCTGACTCGAAACGACTGTTCTTTTATCACGAACGAACGACTAGGCTCGGTCCTCAGATAAAAAGAACAAGCACGACGAGGTACTTCTCCATGCCCCAGGCACTGGATGCTTATGACTACCTGATCGTCGGCGCGGGCCCTGCCGGCTGCCTGCTGGCCAATCGCCTGTCCGCCGACCCTGCCAACCGCGTGCTGCTGCTCGAAGCCGGCGGCCCGGACAACTATCCCTGGATCCACATTCCCGTCGGTTACCTCTACTGTATCGGTAACCCGCGCACCGACTGGTGCTTCGACACCGAGAAGGTGCCGGGTCTGAACGGCCGCGCCATCAAGTACCCGCGCGGGCGCACCCTGGGCGGCTGCTCCTCGATCAACGGCATGATCTACATGCGTGGCCAGGCGCTGGACTACGACGGCTGGGCTGCCGAGGGCAACGCTGGCTGGGGCTGGAATGACCTGCTGCCGCTGTTCATGAAGATGGAGGACCACTTCGGCGGGTCGAGCGAGTTGCATGGCTCGGGCGGCGAATGGCGGGTGGAGAAGCAGCGGCTGTCGTGGACCATCCTCGATGCCTTCCGCGAGGCGGCAGCGCAGTCCGGCGTGCGCCCGGTGGACGACTTCAACGGCGGCGACAACGAAGGCTGCGGCTACTTCCAGGTGAACCAGCGTTCCGGCGTGCGCTGGAACGCCTCGAAGGCCTTCCTGCGGCCCATCGCCAACCGCCCCAATCTCACTGTGCTGACCAACGTGGAGGCCCTGCGCGTGTTGCTGGAGAACGGCCGCGCCGCCGGGCTGGAAGTGAACTGGCAGGGGGCGCGGCGCGAGCTGCGGGCCCGGCGTGAAGTGATTCTCTGCGCCGGGGCGATCAACACGCCGGTGCTGCTGCAACGCTCCGGCATCGGCCCGCGCGATCTGCTGGAGAAACACGGCGTCGGCGTGCGCCATGAGCTTTCCGGCGTCGGCGGCAACCTGCAGGACCACCTGCAACTGCGCCTGATCTACCGCATGAACGGCGCGCCCTCGCTGAACCAGATCGCCTCGACGCTGTGGGGCAAGATGGGCATGGGCCTGGAGTACCTGCTCAAGCGTAGCGGCCCACTGTCCATGGCGCCGAGCCAGTTGGGCGCGTTCGCCAAGTCCGACCCCGGCCAGCGTTCGGCCAACCTCGAATACCACGTGCAGCCGCTGTCGCTGGAGCGCTTCGGCGAGCCGCTGCACAGCTTCCCGGCTTTCACTGCTTCGGTGTGCGACCTGCGCCCGCTGAGCCGTGGCTCGGTGACGCTGCGTTCGCTGGACCCGCGCGACAAGCCGGTGATCCAGCCCAACTACCTGAGCCACCCGCAGGACCTGCGCGTGGCTGCCGACGCCATCCGCCTGACCCGCCGCATCGCCGCCGCGCCCGCGCTGGCGCGCTACCAGCCGGTGGAGTTCAAGCCCGGCCCGGACTACCAGACCGAGGAAGACCTGCACCGCGCCGCCGCCGAGATCGGCACCACCATCTTCCACCCGGCCGGCACCTGCCGCATGGGGCAGGGCGAGGGCGCGGTGGTGGACAGCCAGTTGCGCGTGCACGGTATTCCCGGCCTGCGCATCGCCGACGCTTCGATCATGCCCAGCCTGACCTCCGGCAACAGTTGCTCGCCGGTGCTGGTGATCGCGGAAAAGGCCGCGCAGATGATTTTGAGCGAACCCGCGCGCGGCGCGGAGGTCATCCCTTCCAGTGGGCGCACACAGGAGGAAGCTCCGGTGGCGTGACGGCGATCCCGTCTGCCCACTTTTTTATTTGGCGTGTAGCAAATCAACGGTATCGCGCGGTGTGAAAACCGTGGCAGTCGAGGCTGACAAAAACAAAAGCCCCCAGAAGGGGCGGGAGAGCCCGCAATGACCGATCCAGCAATCACGAGTGCGACACAGACCAGCTCCTATGAGCGGCCCGCGACTTCGCGTCGCGACGAGCGCAAGGTGATTTTCGCCTCGTCGCTCGGCACGGTGTTCGAGTGGTACGACTTCTTCCTCTACGGGTCGCTGGCGGCGATCATCGCCAAGCACTTCTTCGCCGGGGTCAACGACACCACTGCATTCATCTTCGCCCTGCTGGCGTTCGCCGCCGGCTTCCTCGTCCGCCCCTTCGGCGCGCTGGTGTTCGGCCGCCTGGGGGACATGATCGGGCGCAAGTACACCTTCCTCGTCACCATCCTGCTGATGGGCCTGTCGACCTTCGCGGTGGGCCTGCTGCCGGCCTACGCCACCATCGGCGTGGCCGCGCCGATCATCCTCATCGTGTTGCGCCTGCTGCAGGGCCTGGCGCTGGGCGGTGAGTACGGTGGCGCAGCGATCTATGTGGCCGAGCACGCGCCGGACCACAAGCGTGGCGCCTACACCAGCTGGATCCAGTGCACCGCCACCGCTGGCCTGCTGCTCTCGCTGGTGGTGATCTGGGGTTGCCGCCAGCTCACCGGCGCCGAGTTCGAGGCCTGGGGCTGGCGCCTGCCGTTCCTGATCTCCATCGTGCTGCTGGGCATCTCCACCTGGATTCGCCTGTCGATGCACGAGTCGCCGGCATTCCTGAAGATGAAGGCCGAGGGCAAGGTGAGCAAGTCGCCGCTCAAGGAGTCCTTCACCAACTGGGGCAACCTGAAGATCGTCCTGATCGCGCTGTTCAGCATCAACGCGGGCCAGGCGGTGACCTTCTACGCCGCGCAGTTCTACGTGATGTTCTTCCTCACCCAGGTGCTGAAGGTGGACCCGGCATTGTCCAACGGGCTGCTGATCATCTCCCTGGTGATCGGCGCGCCGCTGTTCGTGGTGATGGGCTGGCTGTCGGACAAGGTCGGCCGTAAACCGGTGCTGATCACCGGCCTGCTGCTGGCCACGGTGCTGTACTTCCCGCTGTTCCAGGCGCTGACCCATTACGCCAACCCGCAGATCGATGCGGCCACGCGCCAGGCGCCGGTCACCGTGATGGCAGACCCGGCCACCTGCACCTTCCAGTTCGACCCGGTGGGCAAGGCCAAATTCGACAGCGCCTGCGACAAGGCCAAGACCCTGCTGGTGAAGGGCGGCGTGCCCTACAGCACGGTGGCCGCGCCGGCCGGCAGCGAGCTGGTGGTGACGGTGGGCGAGAAGCGCCTCGAGGGCTTCGACGCCGCCGCGCTGGGCGCTGCGGTGAAGGACGCCGGCTACCCGACCGTGGCCGACTCTTCGCTGGTGAACCGGCCGATGGTGGTGGCGATCATCGTCGCGCTGATCTTCATCGCTACCTGCTGCTACGGCCCGCTGGCGGCGCTGATGGTCGAGCTGTTCCCGACGCGCATCCGCTACACGTCGCTGTCGCTGCCGTACCACATCGGCAACGGCTGGTTCGGCGGACTGCTGCCGACCATCTCGTTCGCGCTGGTGGTGTACACCGGCAACATCTTCTACGGCCTGTGGTACCCGGTGCTGATCACGGCGATGAGCCTGGTCTGCTCGCTGCTGTTCCTGAAGGAGACCAAGGACAACGACATCCACGCGGATTGATCCCCGGCTGAGGTGAGAGGGCCCGGCTGGTTGCCGGGCTTTTTTCATGTCTGTCGCCAGCGCGGGAGTCCTGCGTGGCATCGGTTGCGGCTTCGCCTTAGGATGCCGTGCCCGGTACACCGCCGGATCACTCAAGGAGCGAATACGATCATGGCCATCAAGAATGAAAAGCTGAGTCAGTACAGCTTCCTCGACGAGATGCAGCGCGACAGCTACTTCCCGCCGCATCTGGTCGCCAAGGGCCAGCATTTGCTGGTGGCGCTGTGCGAGACCATCGAGGCGCAGGCACCGGCGGACCTGGATGCGCTGTACGCGCTGACCCATGAAACCACCCTGGCCTTCAATGCGCTGGGCGAGGAGTTCGAGGACCAGGGCAGCGAGATCGAGACCGCCGCCCGCGACAACATCGGCGGGGATGTCGCCTTCATCGCCGAGGCCTATGGCTTCGATGCCGATATCGAGGAACTGATCGCGCCACGCGAGTGGTAGATCGTTCGAGCTTCCGTGAAATGACGAAGGCCCGGCTTGATGCCGGGCCTTTTCATTGGGAAGCCGGAGTCCGCCTGTAGGAGCTGGGTAGTTCGCGGGCTGGGAGGGAGGCACCTTGTAGGATGGGGGGAGCGCAGCGATACCCATGCTGTCGGTGCGCCGGAGTCGATGGGTATCGCTGCGCTCCACGCCATCCTGCGTTCGAGGTTTTTCCCGATATCGGTGGGTGCGAGAAGAAAAACAAAAGGCGCCCGAAGGCGCCCTTTGTGGCAGGCAGCGACGATCAGCGGAAAGCCGGCACCACGTGCTGGATGAACAGCTCCAGCGACTTCTTCTTCTGCGCATACGGCAGGCTGTTGTCGGCCCAGAAGCTGAACTCGTCCACGCCCAGTTCCTGGTAGTGGCGGATGCGCGCGATGATTTCTTCCGGGGTGCCGATCATGGTGTTCTTGCGGATGTTCTCCAGCTCGAACTCCGGGCGCTCCTTGAACTTCTCCTCGGGGCTGGGCGGCAGCAGGCCGTTGACCGGGGTCTGCTTGTTGCCGAACCAGGCGTCGAAGGTGCGGTAGAAGCGCGAGATGGCCTCGGCGCCGACCTTCCAGCCTTCCGGATCGTCGGCGGTGTGCACGTGGGTGTGGCGCAGCACCATCAGTTGCGGGCGCGGCACATCCGGGTTGTTGGCCAGGGCAGCCTCGAACTTGTTCTTCAGGTCGACGACTTCCTCGTCGCCCTTCATCAGCGGCGTGACCATCACGTTGCAGCCGTTGGCCACCGCGAAGTTGTGCGAGTCCGGGTCGCGGGCGGCGATCCACATCGGCGGGGTCGGCTTCTGGATCGGGCGCGGCGAGGAGGTGGAGGTGGGGAACTTCCAGATCTCGCCTTCGTGGGCGACATCGCCCTGCCACAGCGCCTTCACCACCGGGACCATCTCGCGCAGGTACTTGCCGCCGTCGCCGGCCGGCATGCCGTTGGCCATGCGGTCGAACTCGTACTGGTAGGCGCCGCGCGCCAGGCCCACTTCCATGCGGCCGTTGCTGATCACGTCGAGCAGGGCGCATTCGCCCGCCACGCGGATGGGGTGCCAGAAGGGCGCGATGATGGTGCCGGCGCCCAGGCGGATGGTTTGGGTGCGCGCGGCGAGATAGGCCAGCAGCGGCATCGGGCTCGGCGAGATGGTGTACTCCATGGAGTGGTGCTCGCCGATCCAGACGGTGGAGAAGCCACCGGCCTCGGCCATCAGCGTCAGCTCGGTGAGCTCTTCGAACAGCTGGCGGTGGCTGGGCTGGTCGTCGTAGCGCTCCATGTGCACGAACAGGGAAAACTTCATATCGCTTACCTCGAACCTTTCTTGTATCCGGCGCGGCAGCCGGCGGGAGATGCGCAGGCACGCATCGCTGCTTTTCGGCGGTCAGGCGCGGCGGCGGGAGAGTGGCCGTTTTCCGCGCTAGGGAATCCGTTGCATATTGGTATACCATAATACGGGATGTCTGCAAGGCGTTTCTGCCGCGAGCAGACCAAGGGAGTAGGGATGAACCTCAAACAAAAACTGATCCTCGCCTTTTCCGCCATCGCCAGCCTGCCGGTGATTCTCGTCGCCGTGCTGGTGATCCTCAACCTGCGCGGCGAGGCGCGGGAAAGCTTCATTGATGGCAGCAGCCGGGAGATCCGCCAGGTCGAGAACGCCATGCAGATATTCTTCGACGGCATCACCCAGAACGTCGAATACCTCGCCGGCCATCCCCAACTGATGGCCATCGACAGCAGCCTCAAGCAGTACATCGGCGCCGACGCCGCACAGCACCCGACCGGGGAGCTGGACAAGCGCGTGTTCGACCTCTTCACCGGCCTGGCGCAGAGCCACCCGGACTACGCCTACGTCTCCCTGGGCACCCGCGAGGGCGGCTACAGCTTCTGGCCGGGCGACGCCAAGCTGGCCAACTACGACCCGCGCACCCGGCCCTGGTACCAGGCGGCTATGGCCCAGCCGGGCAAGACCCTGCGCACCAAGGCCTACTACTGGGCCGCGGACAAGGTGGTGCTGGTAAGCAGCGTGCGGACCTTCGCCAACCAGTTCGGCCCGCAGGGCGGGGTGGTCAATATCGACGTCTCGCTCAAGCGCCTGACCGATATCGTCAAGGCTATCCGCCTGGGCGAATCCGGCTACCTGATGCTGATGGAAGGCGACGGCACCATCCTGGTCGACCCGCACAACCCGGAGAACAACTTCAAACAGCTGGGCGAGCTGGGCGGCGATTTCCAGCGCCTGGCCAGTGCGCAGAAAGGGCTGGTGGAAGTGACTATCGGCGGCGAGCCCTACCTTGCCAACGTCTGGCCGTCCGAGACCCTGGGCTGGCGCTTCGTCGGGCTGATCAAGGAAAGCGAGGTGATGAGCAAGGCGACACGCCTGACCTGGGGCATCGCCCTGGTGGCGGTGATCATCGCGCTGGTGTTCGCCGGCCTCGGCTCGCTGTTCGCCGGGTTGGTAGTGCGTCCGGTGCGCGCCGTGGCAGCAGGCCTGGAAGGCATCGCCCAGGGGGACGGTGATCTCACGGGCCGTCTTGCCGTGCGTGGCCGCGACGAGACGGCGCAACTGGCCGGCTGGTTCAACCAGTTCCTCGATGCGATCCGCCGGTTGGTGCAGAGCATCGGCACCGCCGCCGGCAGCATCCACCAGAGCTCGGGCAGCAGCCGCGAGACCTCCCAGGCGCTGGCCGATACCGCCGCGCGTCAGCGTGAGGCGGTGGACATGGTCTCCACCGCGTTCAACGAGATGGTCATGACCGCCAACGAGGTCGCGCGCTCCTGCAGCCAGGCGGCGGAATCCGCCGACAGTGGCCAGCGCCAGGCCCACGACGGCCAGCAGCAGATCGACGAGGCGGTGGATAGCGTCGGTCGCCTGAGCGAGGAGATCGCCCACTCGGCCGACGCCATGCGCCAGTTGGAGCAGGACAGCAACGACATCCAGTCGATCCTCGGCACCATCCGCTCCATCGCTGAGCAGACCAACCTGCTGGCACTCAACGCGGCCATCGAGGCGGCGCGGGCGGGCGACCAGGGCCGGGGTTTTGCCGTGGTGGCCGACGAGGTGCGCGCGCTGGCACGGCGCACGGCGGAATCCACCGGCGAGATCGACAACCTGCTCGGCACCCTGGCCCGCCGCACCCATGACACCGGGCGACAGATGCAGTCGAGCCTGGAGGCGTCGCAGCGCACTGTCGGTTCGATCCGCGAGGCGCGCGCGTGCTTCGGCGCGATCCGCGAATCGGTGGACGTGATCCGCGACATGAACGCCCAGATCGCCACCGCTGCCGAGGAACAGCACCAGGTGGCGGAAGAGATCAACCGGCACATCAGCCAGATCCACCGCGACGCCCAGGAAGTCGCCGGCCTGGCGGACGCCACGCGGGGCGATGCGCAGACCCTGAGCGGGCTGTCGGACGAGCTGAACCGCCTGGTGTCGCGGTTCAGGACCTGATGGGGAAAAGGGGCTCGCGAAGGCGGGCCCTTTTTCTTTGTGTGCGAGAACGGTGTTCCCCTGTAGGAGCGGGCCATGCCCGCGATCGCGCGCATGGCGCGCTCCTACAGTCCGCGCGCCGGGTCGATGGGTATAGCTGCGCTCCACGCCATCCTACGGACGTGCCTCATGGCAATCGTAGGGCGCATAACGCGCCAGCGTTATCCGCCGACGCAACGGCGGATAACCTGTTCCAGGTTATTCGCCCTACGGTCCTGATCGATGGGTATCGCTGCGCTCCACGCCATCCTACGTTTGCGTCTCATGGTGGCTCCGCCGCTGGCGGAATTAGAGCGCATCAGGACCAATCAGCGGGCCAAAGAAAAGCCCCTTCTCACTCCCGCAAGAAGGGGCCTGCGCCGGACGGCGAAAGATCAGGCGGTCAGGCGAAAGCCTGCAGCGCGCCCATCTTTCCGCGGCAGTAAATCATCGGGGTGATCTGCTGGTCCGGCACGATCAGGTTCTTCACCGCACCGACCAGGATGGCGTGGTCACCGCCTTCGTATTCGCGCCACAGTTCGCATTCGATGATGGCGGTGGCATTTTCCAGCAGCGGGTTGCCGCGTTCGCTCAGGGTCCATTCGATGCCCTGGGCCTTGTCCTTGCCCTTGCTGGCGAAGGCATAGGCCTCGCCCTTCTGGTCGGCGGAGAGCAAGTGGATGGCGAAGTGCTTGCGGCGGATCAGCACCGGGTAGGAGTCGGAGCTGTAGTTGGGGCAGAACAGCACCAGTGCCGGGTCCATCGACAGGGAGCTGAAGGCACTCGCGGTGAGGCCGACCACCTGGCCATCGTCGTCCATCGTGGTGATGACGGTGACGCCGGACGGGAAGGAGCCCATGACTTGTTTGTAGGCAGCGTGGTCGATCATTGCGAGTACCTGTCTTGTGAGCCGGCCATCGGGAGTGGTCGTTTCGTCTGATGGTATACCGTAATACTTCGAAAGCAAGCCCTTTCTTTTCCCGATGGATGGACGGTGAAAGGCCGACTGTCGGCTGGAGGCTACGGAATACGGGGCTCTCGCCGATAGGGTGAGTGTCCGCCAGACACCCCGCTGGCTACCATTCGACCAACGGTTACTCAGAAATACCTTGCCTGGTATTTGGAATACCATAATATTGCCTCCGTCACCGCAGCGCCGTTTCTGCCCGATTCAGGGCGCCGGATGACCTGACCTTACAAAGACAATAAGCAAGGCAAAAACGATGTCCGATACTCCGCTGATCGAGAACCATACCGTCGATTACGTGCCGCCGGCCGAGCGTCATGGGCGCTCCCGTGACCTGTTCACGCTGTGGTTCAGCACCAACATCGCACCGCTGCCGGTGGTCACCGGCGCGATGGCGGTGCAGGTGTTCCATCTCGACCTGCTCTGGGGGCTGATCGCCATTGTCCTGGGGCACATGTTCGGCGGCGTGTTCCTCGCCCTGGCGTCGGCGCAGGGCCCGCAGATGGGCATCCCGCAGATGGTCCAGAGCCGGGGCCAGTTCGGCCGTTACGGCGCCTTGCTGATCGTGTTCTTCACCGCGCTGATCTACGTCGGCTTCTTCATTTCCAACATCGTCCTGGCGGGCAAATCAATCCAAGGCCTGGTTCCGGCGACCCCGACGCCCGTGGCGATCATCCTCGGCGCACTCAGTGCCACCGCCATCGGCGTGATCGGCTATCGCTTCATCCACACCCTCAACCGTATCGGCACCTGGGTGATGGGTGGCGCGCTGCTGCTGGGCTTCGTCATCATGCTCGGCGGCGACCTGCCGGCGAACTTCCTCTCCCGCGGCGCCTTCAACCTGTCCGGCTTCCTGGCCACCCTGTGCCTGGGCATCATCTGGCAGATCAGCTTCGCGCCCTACACCTCGGACTACTCGCGCTACCTGCCGGCCAGCGTCGGTATCGGCAAGCCGTTCCTGGCGACCTTCGCCGGCGCGGTGGCGGGCACCAGCCTGTCGTTCAGCTTCGGTGCCGTCGCCGTGCTGGCGACCCCGGAGGGCACCGACGCGATGGTCGCGGTCAAGCAGGCCACCGGTATGTTCGGCCCGGTGCTGATGCTGCTGTTCCTGCTCAACATCATCAGCCACAACGCGCTGAATCTTTACGGCGCGGTGCTCTCCATCGTCACCTCGATCCAGACCTTCGCCGGCAGCTGGACGCCCAGCGTGCGGGTGCGCGTGGTGCTGTCTTCGGTTGTGCTGGCGGGCAGCTGCCTGATGGCGCTGGGCGCCTCGGCCAACTTCATCTCGCAGTTCATCGGCCTGATTCTGGCGATGCTGATCGTGCTGGTGCCCTGGGCCTCGATCAACCTGATCGACTTCTACCTGATCAAGCGCGGCCGCTACGACATCAACTCGATCTTCCGTCGTGACGGCGGCGTGTACGGGCGCTTCAACCCGCACGCGATCATTGCCTACTTCATCGGAATCATCGTCCAGCTGCCGTTCGCCAATACCTCGCTGTTCGTCGGCCCGTACGCCAACTACATCGACGGGGTGGACCTGTCGTGGCTGGTCGGCCTGCTGGTGACCGTCCCGCTGTACTACTGCCTGGCCACCCGCGGCCAGGCCCGCGAAGTCGGCCAGCCGGTGGCGCTGGGGATCGCGGAATAAGGTTTCGACCTGGGTTTTACACTCTCTGCCCTGCCGGGTTTCGGTGGGGCTTTTTTTTGTCCGTACTTTTCAGGACACGCCGAGTGGTCAATCGACGCCGGCCTTGCCGGCGGATCGCGGGCATGGCCCGCTCCTACAGGGAGCACGCTCTTGCTTTGATGACTTCCAGAGGAATATCCGCACGCGCCGAATGCCCCTTTCAGAAGGCCGAAGGTGATCGGAGTTTCAGGGGTTGAGCGACATGGATGTCGCGAGAGCGTTGTCGGGCCAGGGATGGCCCGTCAACGCGGGCCCCTGGAACTCCGAGGAACCGAGGGTACTTTTCGCGAAGCGAAAAGCCGGATGGCAGGGGCAAGCCTTTTGGTTACTTTTCGGCGTTTGGAAAAGTAACTCGCCCGAGGGGGCGAAACCAGAAGTCCGCGCGCACACCGAAGCGGCGCTGGAACACCCAGGTCAAAGCATCGCGAATGGAGTCCGCACCTACGGCGGAAGAGTCGGCCTAAACCTGTAGGAGCGGGCCATGCCCGCGATCCGTCGGCAGGGCCGACGGCAATCCCGCTCGCCCATGGCCGGGGCCTTACCCCTCGAACCCCTCGACGATGACGATATCCGCCTTCGCCACGCCCTGCCGGTGCGCGCAGGCTTCCTGGTATTCCGCCGAGCGGTAGCAGGCCACCGCCTGCTCATAGGAATCGAACTCGATCACCACGCTACGCTGAGGAGTAGGGCGCCCCTCGAGGGCCTCTGAACGGCCGCCACGGGCGAGGAACTTGCCGCCGTACCTGGCGAAGGCCGCCGGGGCGCGGCGGGTGTATTCGCTGTATTGCTCCGGGTCGGTGATATCGACGTGAGCGATCCAGTAAGCCTTCATGTTCACCTCTGCTTGCTGCTGTTTCGGATAAGAAATGTATTATGGTATACCAGATTTTTTCATCCACGATCCAGCCGAGTACCGCACCATGCCGTTCGACCGCATCGAAGACATCATCGAAGACTACCGCCAGGGCAAGATGGTGCTCCTGGTCGACGACGAAGACCGTGAAAACGAGGGCGACCTGCTGCTCGCCGCCGAGCGCTGCACGCCCGAGGCGATCAACTTCATGGCCCGTGAGGCGCGTGGGCTGATCTGCCTGACGCTGACCGACGAGCACTGCGCCCGCCTGGGCCTGGAGCAGATGGTGCCGGCCAACGGCAGCGCCTATTCCACCGCCTTCACCGTGTCCATCGAGGCGGCCACCGGCGTTTCCACCGGCATCTCCGCCGCTGACCGCTCGCACACCGTGATTACCGCCGTGCAGCCGGGCGCCCGCGCCGAGGACCTGGTGCAGCCCGGCCACATCTTCCCCCTGCGCGCCCGCGAAGGCGGCGTGCTGACCCGCGCCGGCCACACCGAGGCGGGCTGTGACCTGGCGCGCCTGGCCGGGCTGACCCCGGCCTCGGTGATCGTCGAAGTCATGAACGACGATGGCAGCATGGCCCGGCGCCCGGACCTGGAAGCCTTCGCCAAGCGCCACGGCATCCGCATCGGTACCATTGCCGACCTGATCCACTACCGCCTGAGCAACGAGCACACCGTCGCGCGCATCGGCGAGAGCGAGTTGCCCACCGTGCACGGCACCTTCCGCCTGGTCACCTACGAGGACCGCATCGAAGGCGGCGTGCACATGGCCATGGTGATGGGCGACATCAAGCGCGACGAGCCAACCCTGGTGCGCGTGCACGTGATCGACCCGCTGCGCGACCTGGTCGGCGCTGAGTACACCGGGCCGAAGAACTGGACCCTCTGGGCCGCCCTGCAGAAGGTCGCCGAGGTCGGTCACGGCGTGGTCGTGGTGCTGGCCAACAACGAATCCTCCCAGGCGCTACTGGCTCGCGTGCCGCAGCTCACCCAGGCGCCGCGGCAGTTCACCCGCTCGCAGTCGCGCATCTATTCCGAGGTCGGCACTGGCGCGCAGATCCTGCAGGACATCGGCGTCGGCAAGATCCGCCACCTGGGTGCGCCGCTGAAGTACGCCGGGCTCACCGGCTACGACCTGGAAGTGGTGGAGACGCTGCCTTTCGAAGGCTGATCCGTTCGTCCGCTCGCCGTGCTGGCTTTTCGCCAGGAAAATTCAGCACGGTGAGGGTGAAAAAAGATTTCCTTTTCAATCAACCACCTGCGCAACACGAGGAACGACGGGGTGTTCACCCAAGCTTCGCTGCCACGATGGCCGGTGTCGCCGGGGACTTGCGGAAAGTTTGGAATACCATAATATGACATTCCGTAGGCCTTACGATTTCTGCCAGTCAGCGTGCCACTCCATCGCAACCTGACGACGCTACGGCCACCTGCTCCAGACAGGCGTTCCACGAAGACCGCCGTGAACAATCACAACAATGAGGGCAAGCAAGATGGTGTTCAAAAAACGTGCGATCGCGGTCCTGACCGCTGCATTCCTCGGCGCAACCGGCACCGCTGCCTTCGGCGCCGACAGCCTCAGCTTCGTCAGCTGGGGTGGCACTACCCAGGATGCGCAGAAGCAGGCCTGGGCCGAACCCTTCAGCCAGTCCACCGGCATCCCCGTGGTGCAGGACGGTCCCACCGACTACGGCAAGCTCAAGGCCATGGTGGAGAGCGGCAACGTCCAGTGGGACGTGGTCGACGTCGAAGCCGACTTCGCCCTGCGCGCTGCCGCCGAAGGCCTGCTGGAACCCCTGGACTTCAACACCATCAAGCGCGACCGCATCGACCCGCGTTTCGTCTCCGACCACGGCGTCGGCTCCTTCTACTTCTCCTTCGTGCTCGGCTACAACCAGGGCAAGGTCGGCGGCAAGCAGCCGCAGGACTGGTCGGCGCTGTTCGACACCGCCACCTATCCGGGCAAGCGCGCGCTGTACAAGTGGCCGAGCCCCGGCGTGCTGGAACTGGCCCTGCTGGCCGACGGCGTGGCCAAGGACAAGCTCTACCCGCTGGACCTGGACCGCGCCTTCAAGAAGCTCGACACCATCAAGAAGGACATCGTCTGGTGGGGCGGCGGCGCTCAGTCGCAGCAACTGCTGGCCTCCGGCGAGGCGACCCTCGGCCAGTTCTGGAACGGACGCATCTACGCCCTGCAGCAGGACGGCGCGCCGGTGGGCGTGAGCTGGAAGCAGAACCTGGTCATGGCCGATTTCCTCGTGGTGCCCAAGGGCGCCAAGAACAAGGATGCTGCGATGAAGTTCCTGGCCAACTCCAGCAGCGCCAAGGGCCAGGCCGACTTCGCCAACCTGACTGCCTACGCCCCGGTGAACCTGGACAGCGTCGGCCAGCTCAAGGCTGATCTTGCGCCGAATCTGCCCACCGCCTACGCGCAGGAGCAGATCACCCTCGACTACGCCTACTGGGCGAAGAACGGCCCGGCGATCGCCGCACGGTGGAACGAATGGCTGGTCAAGTGAAAATGGCTGTGATGCAGCCGGGCCAGGCAACCGGAGGCGCATCCCGCGCCGCCGGCACGCCGGCCCCGAAGGCAGAACCCATGCGACAGGATGAACTGCTCACCCACCGCTGGCGGGGTTTCCGCAACCTGCTGCCGGCGCTGCTGTTCCTCGGCCTGTTCTTCCTCGCCCCGCTGATCGGCCTGCTACTGCGCGGCGTGCTGGAGCCGACCCTGGGCCTGGACAACTACGCCCAGCTGTTCGCCAACTCGGCCTATTCGCGGGTGCTGTTCAACACCTTCGCGGTCGGCGCGCTGGTCACCGTGATCAGCCTGCTGCTGGGCTTCCCGCTGGCCTGGGCGATCACCCTGGTCCCGCGCGGCTGGGGGCGCATGCTGCTGAACATCGTGCTGCTGTCGATGTGGACCAGCCTGCTGGCCCGCACCTACTCCTGGCTGGTGCTGCTGCAGGCCTCGGGGGTGATCAACAAGACCCTGATGGCACTCGGCATCATCGACCAGCCGCTGGAACTGGTGCACAACCTCACCGGCGTGGTGATCGGCATGAGCTACATCATGATCCCGTTCATCGTGCTGCCGCTGCAGGCGACCATGGCCGCCATCGACCCGATGGTGCTGCAGGCCGGTTCGATCTGCGGCGCCAGCCCCTGGACCAACTTCTTCCGGGTATTCATCCCGCTGTGTCGGCCGGGTCTGTTCTCCGGCGGCCTGATGGTCTTCGTCATGTCCCTGGGTTACTACGTCACCCCGGCGCTGCTGGGCGGGGCGCAGAACATGATGCTGCCGGAGTTCATCGTCCAGCAGGTGCAATCCTTCCTCAACTGGGGCCTGGCCAGCGCCGCCGCCGCGCTGCTGATCGCCATCACCCTGGTGCTGTTCTACCTCTACCTGAAGCTGCAGCCGGAATCCCCGGTGGCTTCCAGTAGCGCGAGGTAAGCCATGCTGCTCTCACCCAATGCCATGAGCCGGCGCATGCGCGTCGGCCTGTACCTCACGACCGGCACCATCGCGGCCTTCCTGCTGCTGCCCATCGTGTTCATCGTCCTGCTGTCGTTCGGCTCCTCGCAGTGGCTGGTGTTCCCGCCGCCGGGCTGGACGCTGAAGTGGTACGGCCAGTTCTTCTCCAACCCCGAGTGGATGAGCGCAGCGTTCGCCAGCCTGAAGGTGGCGATCCTCACCACCCTCTGCTCGGTCGCCCTGGGCCTGCCCACCGCCTTCGCCCTGGTGCGCGGCAAGTTCCCCGGCCGCGAGCTGCTCTACGGGCTGTTCACCCTGCCGATGATCGTGCCGCTGGTGATCATCGCGGTGGCGGTGTACGCGCTGTTCCTCAAGCTCGGCTACACCGGCACGCTGTTCTCCTTCGTGGTCAGCCACGTGATAGTCGCGCTGCCGTTCACCATCATCTCGATCATCAACTCGCTGAAGCTTTTCGACCAGTCCATCGAGGACGCCGCGGTTATCTGCGGGGCGTCGCGCCTGCAGGCGGTGATGAAGGTGACCTTCCCGGCGATTCGCCCCGGCATGGTCGCCGGTGCGCTGTTCGCCTTCCTGGTCTCCTGGGATGAAGTGGTGCTGAGCGTGATGATGGCCAGCCCGACCCTGCAGACCCTGCCCGTGAAAATGTGGACCACCCTGCGCCAGGACCTGACCCCGGTGATCGCCGTCGCTTCGACGCTGCTGATCGGCCTGTCGGTGCTGGTGATGGTGATCGCCGCCGCCCTGCGCCGGCGCAACGAAATCCGCGCCTGAGCGCCGAGGTAAATGCCATGAGTGCCGTGATCCAAGAATCCCGCGAGCAGAAGACCCTGGTCAGCCTGCGCAACCTGAACAAGTTCTATGGCGACTTCACCGCCGTGGACAACATTTCCCTCGACATCCAGGACGGCGAATTCCTCACCTTCCTCGGCTCCAGCGGCTCGGGCAAGAGCACCACGCTGTCGATGCTGGCCGGCTTCGAGACGCCCAGCAG
Source organism: Pseudomonas sp. PDM19 (assembly GCF_014852215.1). Classification (NCBI taxonomy): domain Bacteria; kingdom Pseudomonadati; phylum Pseudomonadota; class Gammaproteobacteria; order Pseudomonadales; family Pseudomonadaceae; genus Pseudomonas; species Pseudomonas sp. PDM19. Next base: position 968,855 of record NZ_JACVBG010000003.1, read on the forward strand.
CGGCGAAATCCTGGTCGAAGGCCGGTCGCTGGTGAACGTGCCGCCGCACAAGCGTGACATCGGCATGGTGTTCCAGCGTTATTCGCTGTTCCCGCATCTCTCGGTGCGCGACAACATCGGCTTCCCGCTGGACATCCGCAAGCAGAAGGGCGCCGAGCGCGACCGCCGCGTCGACGCCATGCTCAAGCTGGTTCAACTGGACAAGTTCGCCCACCGCCGCCCGGCGCAGCTTTCCGGCGGCCAGCAGCAGCGCGTCGCCATTGCCCGCGCGCTGGTCTACGAGCCGCGCATCCTGCTGATGGACGAACCCCTCGGCGCGCTGGACAAGAAACTGCGCGAAGACCTGCAGGACGAGCTGCGCCACCTGCACCGTCGCCTGGGCATCACCATCGTCTACGTCACCCACGATCAGGAAGAGGCGATGCGCCTTTCCCAGCGCATCGCCATCTTCAGCCACGGCAAGATCGTCGGCCTGGGCAGCGGCTACGACCTCTACCAGAACCCGCCGAATGCCTTCGTGGCCTCGTTCCTCGGCAATTCCAACTTCCTCCGCGCCCGTGCCCACGGGAACGCCGCGGCGGAGTTCGAAGGCCGCGCATTGGCCATCCGCCCGACCGCGAACCTGCGCGAAGGCCAGGACATCCTGCTGATGGTGCGCCCGGAAAAAGCCCAGGTGCTGAGCCCTGCTCAAGCCGCTGCCACACCGCTGGCGGCAGGCTGGAACGAAATCCCGGCGAAAGTGGCCGAGACGGTGTTCCTCGGCGAGAGCCTGACCTGCAGCGTGGTCACCGCCAGCGGTGCGACCCTGACGCTGAAGGAGCTTTCCGGCAACACCCAGCCGCTGGCCCCCGGCAGCGAAGTCCGCGTGCGCTGGGCCGCCGCCGATGCGTGCGTGTATGACCAGTGGAACGAGAGCGACCTGACCAAGGGCGCGCACTGATTCGGTTCTGACGTTTCATCCCTTGAACCCCCGGTTTCCCTCGTGGAGCCGGGGGCTTTTTTGCTTGGGTTTTTTGCGGGTGCCGATGGCGTCGGTATCGGCCGTCGGCCCTGCCGACGGATTGCGTGCGCGGCACGCTCCTACAGGTTGGAGTCGGGTGACGGGGTTCGTTGTTCGCCGCAGCGTTGGGTATCAACGAATGAAGTGCACCTTGCCGGTGTCGTCATTGCCCATGTAGATGCCGTAGACGCCGGCCTGGCGCTCCTCGATGTAGCGTTCGAGGATCTGCCGGATCGCCGGGTAGTAGATGCATTCCCAGGGGATATCTTCCGGGGCGAAGAATTTCACCTGCAGGGTCTCGGGGCCGTGCTCGCCGGTTTCCTCGATCACGCTGGCGCGGAAGATGATGTAGACCTCGCTGATCTTCGGCACGCTGAAGATGGAGTAGGGCGAGACGATGTCGGCGCGTACGCCGGTTTCTTCCCAGACTTCGCGCAGGGCTGCCTGTTCGGTGGTTTCGCCGTTTTCCATGAAACCGGCCGGCAGCGTCCAGGTGCCTGGGCGCGGCGGGATGCCGCGCTGGCAGAGCAGGTACTTGCCGTCGTGCTCGATGATGCAGCCGGCAATGACCTTGGGGTTCTCGTAGTGGATGTAACCGCAGCCCGCGCAGATCAGGCGCTCATGGGTATCCCCCGGCGGGCACTGGCGGCTGAGGCCGCCACTGCCGCAAGCGGGACAGAAGCGCGGGGCGGGCATGGCGTCAGCGGCCTATGCGCGGCTCTTTGAGCGCGATGGGGGTGGCGATGTCGCGCACGTTGCCGGCGCCGTCCTGCTTGGAGCGCAGGTAGTCCAGGGCGACCTTGGCGGCGGCGCGGACGTGGTCGACCGAGGCCTGGTGAGCCGCGACCGGGTCGCCGCTCTTGATCGCCTCGACCATGCGCTCCATTTCCTGGTTGCTGGCGGCGCGGCGGTTTTCCTGGGACACGGAGGTGGCCCGCAGGTAGCTGATGCGCGCCTGCAGCTGGCGCAGCTGGGTGGCGGCGGTGCGGTTGCCCGAGCCTTCGAGCAGCACGTCGTAGAAGCCCTGCACCGATTCGATCACCTGCTGCAGCTCGCCGTCTTCCAGCGCCTGGCGGTTCTCTTCCAGCGCGCGCTCCAGGTTGCGGATGTCGCGGGCCTTGGCGTTCAAGGTGAAGAGCTGGACGATCAGGCCTTCGAGCACGCAGCGCAGCTCGTAGATGTCGACCGCGTCTTCCAGGGTGATGATGGCGACGCGCGGACCCTTGGCATCGGCGAACTCCACCAGGCCCTCGGACTCCAGGTGGCGCAAGGCCTCGCGCACCGAAGTGCGGCTGACGCCCAGGCGATCGCACAGATCGCGCTCCACCAGGCGGTCGCCCGGCAGCAGCTGGAAGTTGAGGATGGCGCCGCGCAGCTTGTCGAGGACGATTTCGCGCAGGGTGACGGGGTTGCGATTGACCTTGAAGCTATCGTCGAGTGGCAAGCGTTTCATGGGGTCCGCTCTGTGTTCTGGCTGTCCATAGGAAGAACGATGGAGCACCTTCGGGCGCTCCATCGTCAAGTCGGGCCAGCAATCAACCACGTTCCTCGGCGTCGGCCTCGGCGAAGGCTTCGCGGGCGAGGCGGAAACTGTCCACCGCCGCGGGAACCCCGCAATAGATGCCGACCTGCAGGAGGATCTCGCGGATCTGCTCGCGGGATAACCCGTTACGCAGAGCGCCGCGCACGTGCAGCTTGAGTTCGTGGGGGCGGTTGAGTGCCGAAATCATCGCCAAGTTTATCATGCTGCGTTCCTTGAGCGATAAGCCGTCCCGGCCCCAGACGTGGCCCCAGCAGTACTCGGTGACCATCTCCTGGAGCGGGCGGGTGAAGTCGTCGGCGTTCTGGATCGACTTGTTCACGTAGGCCTCGCCCAGCACCTGGGTGCGGATCGCCAGGCCTTTCTCGTATTTGTCGTTGCTCATCGGTAGCTCCTTTCTATCCCTGTAGGAGCGAGCTTGCTCGCGACCCCGTCCAGCATCGGTGTCGCCGGGAAATCCGTTCGCGAGCAAGCTCGCTCCTACGAAAAGCACCAGCCCCTGGGCTGGAATAAAAAAGGCCGCTGCCGAGGGTGATGGCGAGCGGCCTTGGAAAGCGTCAGCTGGCTATCTCCGGCAGCGCGCCGAGCTTGCCGCGGTGATAGACCATCGGGGTGACCTCCTGCTCCGGCAGGATCAGGTTCTTCACCGCGCCGACGATGATCGCGTGATCACCGCCGTCGTACTCGCGCCACAGCTCGCATTCGATGATCGCGGTGGCTTTGGTCAGCAGCGGGTTGCCCAGCTCGCTCAGGCGCCACTCGATGCCCTTGGCCTTGTCCTGGCCCTTCTTGGCAAAGGCGTAGGCCTCGGCCTGCTGGTCGGAACACAGCAGGTGGATGGCGAACTGCTTGCTGTCACGCAGGACCGGGTAGGTGTCCGATTCGTAGTTGGGGCAGAACAGCACCAGCGCCGGGTCGATCGACAGCGCGCTGAACGCGCTGGCGGTGATGCCGACGATCTTGCCGTCGGCGTCCAGGGTAGTGACCACGGTGACGCCGGACGGGAAGGAGCCCATCACTTCTTTGTAGATGCCAGGTTCGATCATCTCGTCGCTCCTCTTAGCGCATCACGAAGGGATCGGGCATGGGCGCTGGCGAGAGGTTGATCCACACCGTCTTCAGCTCGGTGTAGGCCAGCACCGAATCGATGCCGCTCTCGCGGCCGTAGCCGCTGTTGTGGAAGCCGCCGATGGGCGCCATGGCGGACACCGCGCGGTAGGTGTTGACCCAGATGATCCCGCTGCGAACGCCACGGGCCATGCGGTGAGCGCGGCCCAGGTCGCGGGTCCAGATGCCGGCGGCGAGGCCGAACTGGGAGTCGTTGGCCATCGCCAGCGCTTGCGCCTCGTCCTTGAAACGAATGACCGAGGCCACGGGGCCGAAGACTTCTTCCTGCATGATCTTCATCGAGTTGCTGTCGCACTCGAACAGGGTCGGCTCGTAGAACCAGCCCTCGGAGTCGATCGACGGACGCTTGCCGCCCAGGCGCAGGCGGGCGCCTTCGGCAAGGGCGTCGGCCACCAGACCTTCGACCACGGCGAGCTGCTGCGCGGTGGCCATGGGGCCCATCTCGCTCTGTTCGTCCTGCGGGTTGCCGATGCGGATGCGCTGGGCGCGTTCCACCAGGCGGGCGACGAACTCGTCGTAGATCTCGTCCTGCACCAGCAGGCGCGAACCGGCGACGCAGCTCTGTCCGGAGGCGGCGTAGATGCCGGCCACGGCGCCGTTGATGGCGCTGTCGAGGTCGGCGTCGGCGAAGATGATGTTGGGCGACTTGCCACCCAGCTCCAGCGACAGCTTGGCGAAGTTTTCCGCGCTGCTGCGCACCACGTGGCGCGCGGTGGCGGCGCCGCCGGTGAAGGCGATCTTGCGTACCAGCGGGTGGCGGGTGAGCGCAGCGCCAGTGCTCGGGCCGAAGCCGGTGACCACGTTGACCACCCCGGCCGGGAAGCCGGCTTCGGTGGCCAGGCGGGCCAGTTCGAGGATGGTTGCCGAGGCGTGTTCGGAAGGCTTGAGCACGATGGTGTTGCCGGCGGCCAGGGCCGGGGCCAGCTTGATCGCGGTCAGGTACAGCGGGCTGTTCCACGGGATGATCCCGGCGACCACGCCCAGCGGCTCGTGCACGGTGTAGGCGAACAGGTCGGGCTTATCCAGCGGCAGGGTGCCGCCTTCGAGCTTGTCGGCAAGGCCCGCGGTGTAGTGGAAGAACTCCGGCAGGTAGCCGACCTGGCCGCGGGTCTCGCGGATCAGCTTGCCGTTGTCGCGGCTTTCCAGCTGCGCCAGGTGTTCCTTGTTCTCGGCGATCAGATCGCCCAGGCGGCGCAGCAGCTTGCCGCGGGCAGTGGCGGTGAGGCCATGCCAGGCCGGGTCGTTGAAGGCGCGCTGGGCGGCCTGCACGGCGCGCTCGACGTCGGCTTCATCGGCATCGGGGAGTTCGGCCCAGGCTTGCGCGCGGGCGGGGTCGAGGCTCTCGAAGGTCTTGCCGGAAACAGCGTCGACCCACTGGCCATCGATGAACATCTGGAAGCGTGCGAGGGTCATGCGACATTCCCCTGTACGTGATTCTTGGAAACCTGCGCCTGTTGCAGGAAGTCGAGCAGCATCTGGTTGACCAGCCGCGGCGACTCCACCGGCATCATGTGGCGCTGTTCGTCGAGCACCGTCACCTTGGCGCCCGGAATGCGTTCGGCGAGCTCGGTGGCCATCTTCGGCGTCGAGCCCGGGTCCAGCTCCCCGGTGGCGACCAGGGTCGGCACCTTGATGCTGCCCAGATCGTCCACGCGGTACATGTCCTGCGTGGCGAACAGGGTATAGGTAGTCAGATAGCCCTGCGGATCGTTGCTGGCAAGGGTCTGGCGGATCGCGGCGATCTGCGCCGGATTGGCGGCCTGGTACTCGCGGCTGAACCAGCGCGACAGGGCGGCCTCGGCGTTGGCGTCCGGGCCGTGTTCGGCGGCCTGGCGGGTCCGCTCGATCACGCCGGCGCGCTGTTCGGCGCTGCGGTTGAACACGCTGTTCAACACCACAAGGCCGTCCAGGCGCTCGGGGTAGTGCAGGGCGAAGGCCCGCGCCACCAGACCACCCATGGAGAAGCCGATGACCGTGGCACTGGTCACGCCCAGGTGGTCGAGCAGCTCGCGCAGCTGGTCGGCGTAACCGACCAGTCCACAGTCCGGCTGCGGCAGCTGACTCGCGCCATGGCCAAGCATGTCATAGGCGATGACCTGGAAATGCGGGGCCAGACCGACGATCTGGCCGCCCCACATTTCCTTGTTCAGGCCGACGCCGTGGATCAGTACCACGGGGTGGCCCTGGCCGGTCGCCAGGTAACTGGTGCCGGCCGGTGTGCGTTCAGCGGTGAGCCGAATCATGGAGCGCTCCTGCACGGTGTGGATCACTGAGCCTGTTCGGCGGCCAGTTCTTCCAGGTCGATGTAACGGTTGCCGATGCGCGGGTGCAGACGGCCACCGTCGGCGGCGCCCAGGACCACGACGATCTCGTCGGCGCGCGGGGCGTCTTCGATCTGCATTTCCAGGGTGATGTAGTGCGAACGCAGACCTTCGTCGTCCTTGTGCATCATCGGGATCTGGATCGAGGTGCCCGGGCCGCCGCGCTTGTTGGTGAAGCTCAGGTAGCTCTTGGCGTCCACGGCCTGGCGGTAGTGGTTGCCGAAACGCAGGGTGTGGATGACGGCGGAGGCGTGCTCGATCTCGCCATCGGCGCCCACTACGGCAGCTTTGCCGTAGGCCTGGATCTTGTCAGCGCCACCGATGGCGGCGGTCAGGCGCTCGACCATCAGCGCGCCCAGCTCGGAGCAGTGGGCCTTGATCTCGGGCTTGAGGTCTTCGACGAAGCCGCGACCGGCCCACGGGTTCTTGATCACCACGGCCAGGCCGACCATGGTCACCGGGGTGTCGGTGGCCTTGCCGGCTTCGATGAAGGTCTGCTCGCTGTAGGTGACGATCTTGCGAATCTCGAAACTCATGGGTCGCTCCAGTTGTGACTTCGGCTGGGTTGGGGAAGGGATTCGGTATCATGGTATACCATAATACAGTTTGCGCAAGGCGTATTTGCCCTGGGGTCGGAGCGTCCGGAGCCAGCAGTGGCGGGCGGTGCGTGGAAGTGCGGGGAGGCCAGGCGACAGGCGGTCGCAGGGAAAAACCGCCGTTTCGGTGGCTTCGGCGGCGCGGTATCCTTGGCGCCATCAGCCGGCGCGCATGGCGCCGGAGCCTTGTTGGAGAGTCTTCGAGCATGAAACAGGAAATCGCCACCGTGACCGTCAGCGCCGAGCACTGGGGCCGCGAGGCCGAAGCGGTGGACAACGCCCGCGTGACGGTGACCCTCAGCGCGCCGCAGGAGGGTGTGATCGAGGTGAGCTTCAAGGGCCAGCTGGATGCGCCGGATGAGCCGACCCACGTCTGCGTGACGCTGGAGAACGGGCTTTCCTACTACGGCGAGATCCAGGGCGGCGAGGCGAATGCCGAGGGTGGGTCGATTCGCTTCGAAGGCGAGCTGATCGATCTGGAAGGGTTCTAATCCCGTCGTTTCGGCATTCGCGGGAGCGGGCCTGTCCGCGATCAGAGTTGCCACCCACACCGAAATCACACTGATGCACCAACGTAGGATGGCGTGGAGCGCAGCGATACCCATCGATTCTCGCGTGCCGCCGGCATGGGTATCGCAAGCTCCACCCCATCCTACGTAAGCGCTCACCGGGAGAAACGGCACCAAGCGGTTCGCGAGCAAGCTCGCTCCTATAGTGAGTGTGGTTCCGAGCCTGATCGGCTCGCCCAATAAAAAACCGGCCACATAGGCCGGTTTTTCATTGCCTGTGAATAGCCCTCACTGCTGCGGGACCATCCCCTCGATGCGCTTGGCAAAGGCGTTCGCCAGCGGGCCGTCGGCGAGCAGCAGCAGGTAGTCGTGCTCGGACTTGGCCGCTGGCGCGATCTGGTATTTCAGAGTGCCCGAGGCTACCTGGCCGACCACTGGCACGGTCAGGGTGCCGACGCATTCCAGCACGCCGCTGTCCGGGTCCTTGTCGATGATGGCCACGTCCTTCAGCTCAGCCTTGCTCAGTGCGTCGGACTGCGCGGAAAGTGCGCCGGACAGGAAGATCTTCACCAGCTGGTTCTTCACATCGTCCGAGCCGCAGACCTTGGCCTCGTTGCCACCGCAGGCGCTCAGCAGCGCGGCAGTGGCCAGCACGGCCGACAATTTCAATACGTTCATCTATCCACCCTGTGGCGTTCCATGATGGCCATTGGATAGGAAAAGGCCGGAAAAATTCCCTGCCGACAACTCCAGTTTCGCTATCAAGTTGGCGAAACGGGAGTAGGGCAGGACGTCGTCAGACCACGAAGCGCGCCACCATTCCGTTCAGGTCCACGGCCAGGCGTGACAGTTCCTGGCTCGCCGCGCTGGTCTGGGTAGCGCCGGCCGAGGTCTGGGTTGCCAGGTCGCGGATGTTCAGCAGGTTGCGGTCCACCTCGCGGGCGACCTGGGCCTGTTCCTCGGTAGCGCTGGCGATCACCAGGTTGCGCTCGTTGATCAGCGACATGCGCTCGAGGATCACCTGCAGCGACGCGCCGGCCTCGCCCGTGCGGCTGACGGTGCGCTCGGCGTGGGCGGTGCTGCTGAGCAGGGCGGCGACGGTGCGGTCGCTGCCGTTCTGGATGGCCGAGACCAGTTCCTCGATCTCGCGGGTCGAGCTCTGGGTGCGCTGGGCCAGCGAGCGAACCTCATCGGCGACCACCGCGAAGCCGCGCCCGGCCTCGCCGGCGCGGGCAGCTTCGATGGCAGCGTTGAGCGCCAGCAGGTTGGTCTGCTCGGCGACGCTGCGGATCACTTCCAGCACCTTGCCGATGTCCTGCGCCTGGTTCGCCAGCACTTCCGCCTGCTGCGAGGCCTGGCCCACTTCACCGGCCAGGGTACCGATGGCGTTGGAAGTCTCATCGACCCGCTCGCTGCCGCTGCGTGCGGCGTCGATGGCCTCGCGGGAGGCGGCGGAGGTGGAGGCGGCGTTGCTGGCCACTTCCTCCACCGCGCTGGTCATCTGGTTGACGGCAGTGGCGGCCATCTCGATCTGGTCGCTCTGCTGCTGCAGTGCGCGGCTGCTTTCTTCCATCACGCTGTGCATTTCCTCGGCGGCGGAGGCCAGCTGACTGGCCGAGTTGCCGATGCCGCGGATGGTCTCGCGCAGGCTGTGCTGCATGTCTGCCAGGGCATTGAGCAGTTGCGCAGGCTCGTCGCGGCCCTCGACCGTGAAACGCTGGCTGAGGTCGCCACTGGCGATGGTCTGCGCTACGCGCACCGCCTGGTTGAGCGGTACGACGATGCTGCGGGTGAGCTGCCAGGCCAGCAGCAGGGTCAGGCCGACGCTCAGCAGCAGGACAGCGCTGACCACCAGCCGGCCGCCCTGGTATTGCTCCACGGCGCGCTGGGCGGCGGCCGCTGCACCATTGCGGTTGAGATCGATCAGCGCGGTGAGGCGCTTGTTCAGTTCGGCACCCTGTTGGGCGATGCTGCCATTGAGGATGTGCAGCGCGCCTTCGTCGTCGTTCTGGCGGACCTTCTCCACCAGTTGGTCGACGTAGCCCAGGTAGCCGTCCAGCGCCTGGCGCAGCTCGTCGGTGTGTTGCTGCTCCTCGGCGCTGAGGATCAGTCGGTGGTAGTCGGCGAGCACCTTGTCCTTGTCCTGCCGTGCCTCGGCGATCAGCCCCAGGCTGCGTTCGCGGGCGGCGCTGTCATGGTTGACCAGCAGGCGCATGGATTCCAGGCGGATGCGGGCGATGTCGCCCGACAGCTGGTTCATGTGGTTGATGCTCAGCAGCCAGTTGCTGTCGATCTCTTCGGATGCGGCGCGCAGGGTCGAGAGTTTGTACAGGGAGAACAACCCGAGAAACACCAGCAGCAGGCCCATGACTGCGAAACCCAGGGACGCGCGGCGGCCAATACTCATGCTTCTGAACATCGTGAAATTCCCTTTTCTTCATCCAGTGTGTGGAGCTCTTGGGCTCCGCCATGCGCAGTGATGGCTTCGTGATATTACTGGGCGCCATTTTTTCGCGGCAGTGGCAAAACAGGACTAGCAGACGAAAAACCTGTCCGCTTTTGATGAGGGGATCATTCAGACGAGCGTCAGCCAGGCCAGCACCGCGTAGCGCCCGACCTTGGCGACGGTGACCAGCAGCAGGAAGCGCCACAGTGGCTCGCGCATGACGCCGGCGATCAGCGTCAGCGGGTCGCCGATCACCGGCGCCCAGCTCAGCAGCAACGACCAGCAGCCGAAGCGCCGGTAGTGGCGCTGAGCTTTCTCCAGCGCCGCATCGCTCACCGGGAACCAGCGGCTGCCGTGCCAGCGCTCTATTCCGCGCCCCAGCAGCCAGTTCACCAGGGAGCCGAGCACGTTGCCCAGGCTCGCCGCCAGCAGCAGTGACCACAGCGGGTACTGGTCGCCCAGCAGCAGGCCGACCAGCACGGCTTCCGACTGAAGCGGCAGCAGGGTGGCGGCGACGAAGGCGGAGAGGAAGAGGCCGGCGTGGGCGGCCAGAGCGAGGCTGAGCATCGGGTCGATCGAGGGTGGTTAATGGACTGAGAGAATGAGGAGGACCGGCGTACTAAAAATTCGGAATAAAGAGATGAGGTTCCGGTATGTCCAGATACTATATGTCCTATCTTGCTGAGGACTTGGTAGGAATTTACATTCGCGGCGACTACGCGCCCGAGTGAAAAGTCCGTCGGCACGCCACAACTCTTCTGGGGAACGCTGTGAAGAACTGGACTCTACGCCAACGCATCCTGGCCAGCTTTGCCGTCGTCGTCGCGATCATGCTGCTGATGGTGGTGATTTCCTACACCCGTCTTCTGCGGGTGGAGCACAGCACGCAGCGGGTCAGCGAAGATGCCATGCCCGGCACTTACGCACTGACCACCGTGCGTTCGGCCTGGACCGACAGCATCCTGCTGACCCAGGTGCTGGTCGGCCTGAGCGACGGCAAGCCCTACGATGAAGCACGCCGGCAGGAGTTCCGCGTTATCCACGATGCGCTGATCGAACGCATCGCGCTCTACGAGCGGACCGTCAACGATTCCCGCGACAAGGAAATTCTCGGCCGCTTCAAGCGGCAGGCGACCGAATACGATGCCCTGCTGGGGCAGGTCCTGCAGCTTTACACCACCGACCGTGACGGCGCCCGGCGCCTGCTGCTGGAACGTCTCGAACCCCTGTGGGAAGACGGTCGCAAGACGCTCAACCAGCTGATTTCTCTGAACAAGGAAATCGCTGACGCGGCCGCCGCCGACATCGTCAGCGAGGTCGCCACCGCCAAGGCGATCATGCTCATCTCGCTGTTGCTGGCCATCGTCGCCGCGGCGGTCTGCGGGCTGCTGCTGATGCGCGCCATCACCGAGCCGGTGCGTCAGGTCGTGAAGGGCCTGCAGGTCATGGGCAGCGGTGATTTCACCACGCGCCTGGCAATGGAGCGCAACGACGAATTCGCGGTGATCGAGACCGGCTTCAACGGCATGGCCGAAGAACTCAAGGGCCTGGTGTCGCAGGCGCAGCGCTCGGCCATCCAGGTGACCACCTCGGTGACCGAGATTGCCGCCACTTCCAAGCAGCAACAGGCCACTGCCACCGAAACCGCCGCCACCACCACCGAGATCGGCGCCACCTCGCGGGAAATCGCCGCCACCTCGCGCGACCTGGTGCGCACCATGACCGAAGTGTCCTCGGCCGCCGAGCAGACTTCCACCCTGGCCGGCTCCGGCCAGTTGGGCCTGGCGCGCATGGAAGAGACCATGCACCACGTGATGGGCGCCGCCGAGCTGGTCAACGCGAAGCTGGCGATCCTCAACGAGCGCGCCGGCAACATCAACCAGGTGGTCACCACCATCGTCAAGGTGGCCGACCAGACCAACCTGCTCTCGCTCAACGCCGCCATCGAGGCGGAGAAGGCCGGCGAGTACGGCCGTGGCTTCGCCGTGGTCGCCACCGAAGTGCGCCGCCTGGCCGACCAGACTGCCGTGGCCACCTACGACATCGAGCAGATGGTCCGCGAGATCCAGTCCGCCGTGTCTGCCGGTGTGATGGGCATGGACAAGTTCTCCGAGGAGGTGCGTCGCGGCATCTCGGAAGTCGGCCAGGTCGGCGAGCAGCTCTCGCAGATCATCCAGCAGGTGCAGGCACTCGCGCCGCGCGTGCAGATGGTCAACGAAGGTATGCAGGCCCAGGCCACCGGCGCCGAGCAGATCAACCAGGCGCTGGTGCAGCTCGGCGAGGCCACCGGGCAGACGGTGGAATCCCTGCGCCAGGCCAGCTTCGCCATCGACGAGCTGAACCTCGTGGCCAACGGACTGCGCAATGGCGTCTCCCGCTTCAAGGTCTGACGCCGCCGCGGCGGGCAGGCTGTACCTGCAGTTCCGCCTGGGCGCGGACCGCTATGCGCTGGACGTCCATGACGTCATCGAGGTGCTGCCGGTGCCTGCGCTCAAGCGCGTGCCGGAAGCGCCGGCCTGGGTGGCCGGGCTGTTTCCGCACCGCGGCGAACTGCTGCCGGTGCTGGACATGAGCCAACTGGCCTTCGGGCACAGCGCGCCACGCCGCACCAGCACGCGCCTGGTGCTGGTGCATTACCGCGCCGCAGGCGAGGGCCCGGAGCAGCGCCTCGGGCTGATCCTCGAACAGGCGACTCACACCCTGCGCCGTGATCCGGCGGCCTTCCGCGACTACGAACTGGACAACGGCAGCGCCCGCTACCTCGGCCCCGTGCTGGAGGACGAGCAGGGCCTGCTGCAGCGGGTAGGCGTCGATCAGCTGCTCAGCGACGAAGCCCGCGCGCGTCTGCTGCGGGATGCGGGAGGAGCGTCGGCATGACCGATCCGCGCTTCGCCCAGTTGCTCAAGGAACGCATCGGCCTGGATGCCGAGTCGGTCGGCGACGCCGTGATCGAGCGCGCCGTGCGCCAGCGCTGCAACAAGGTCAGCGGCGGCAACGCCGAGCATTACTGGATGCAGCTGCAAGGCTCCGCCGAGGAAGTGCAGGCGCTGATCGAGGCGGTGATAGTCCCGGAAACCTGGTTCTTCCGTTACCCCGAATCCTTCGGCGCGCTGGCGGACCTCGCGTCCCGGCGAGTGCTGGAGCTGGCCGGTACCCGGCCGCTGCGCATCCTCAGCCTGCCGTGCTCCACCGGCGAGGAACCGTACTCCATCATCATGGCATTGCTGGATGCGGGGCTTGCGCCGGCCGCCTTCCAGGTCGACGCGCTGGACGTCAGCCGCGCGGTACTGGAGCGGGCGGAGGAGGGGCGCTACGGGCGCAATTCGTTCCGTGGCTCCAACCTGGCATTCCGTGACCGTTATTTCAGCGCCGACGGCAACGATTACCAACTGGCCGAAACGGTGCGCCGCAAGGTCCGCTTCCGCGTCGGCAACCTGCTCGCGCCGGGCCTGCTGGCTGGCGAAGCACCCTATGACTACGTGTTCTGCCGCAACCTGCTGATCTATTTCGACCGCCCGACCCAGGAGCAGGTGGTGGACGTGCTGCGCCGGCTCGCGCGGCCCGACGGCGTGCTGTTCATCGGCCCGGCCGAGGCCAGCCTGATGTCGCGTATCGGCCTGCGTCCGCTGGGTGTGCCGCAGTCCTTCGCCTTCCCATTGCATGCCGAGCCGGCGCCGCGTGCGGCGCCGCTGAACTGGACGGCACCCCCGCCGATTCCCCGCCCGGCTCCGCCCAAGCCCGCACCGGTGCGCCCGCGCCCGGCGAGTCAGCTCGTACAGCCGCCCGCTGCTGCCGCCGGCAACGCGCTGGCGGAGATCGCCCGGCTGGCCAATTCCGGGCAGGCCGCCGAAGCGCGCCAATGCTGCGAGGCGCTGCTGGCCGAGAAGGGCCCGAACGCCGAAGCCTTCTACTGGCTCGGCCTGCTGGCCGACGCCCAGGGCCTGGGCAGCGAGGCCCAGGCGTACTACCGCAAGGCCCTGTACCTGCAACCCGATCACCAGGAAAGCCTGCAACACCTGGCCGCGCTGCTCGCGGCCCAGGGCGATGCAGCCGGCGCCCGCCGTCTGCAGGAGCGCGCCGCGCGAGGAGTGAAGCGCAATGGTTGAACGCGCCCCGCCATTCATTGATGGCTCATCCATCGACGATGACCTGCCGACGGTGGATGACTGCTGGAACCGCATCGGCGTGCGCGGCGACCGCAGCTGCCCGAAGCTGGCCGAGTACATCCATTGCCGTAACTGTCCGGTGCATGCCGCCGCGGCCATCAGCCTGCTGGATCGCTACGCGCTGGGCAGCGAAGGCGCGCACCTGGCGCCCGTCGAGGTCGCCGAAGCGGCGGTCGAGGAAGGCCGTCCGCACCTGATCTTCCGCCTTGGCGAGGAATGGCTGGGCTTGCCCACCCGCGCACTGGCCGAGGTCGCTCCGGCCTGCGGGGTGCATTCATTGCCGCACCAGCGCTCGCCCGCGCTGCTGGGCGTGGCCAACGTGCGCGGCACGCTGGTGGCGTGCATTTCCCTGGGTGAACTGCTCGGCCTCGACAGCCGCGTGGCCGCCCGCGACGACGCCCGCATCGTGCCGCGCATGCTGATCCTGGCGGCGGTCGGCGGGCCGATCATCTCGCCGGTGGACGAAGTGGACGGCATCCATGAGCTGGACGAGAAGGCCATCGTCGAAGCCTCGTCCCAGAGCCACGCCGCCAACGACCGCTTCACCCGTGGGGTGATGCAGTGGCGCAACCGCAGCATCCGCCTGCTCGACCAGGAAGCCCTGCTCGACGCCGCCACCCGGAGCCTCGCATGACCCCGGACCAGATGAAGGACGCGTCGATGCTGGAGCTGTTCCGCCTGGAGGCGGAGGCCCAGACGCAGGTGCTGGTTCACGGCCTGATGGCGCTGGAGCGCAACCCGACCCAGGCCGACCAGCTCGAAGCCTGCATGCGCGCCGCGCACTCGCTCAAGGGCGCCGCGCGGATCGTCGGCCTCGATGCCGGCGTGCAGGTCGCCCACGTCATGGAGGATTGCCTGGTTGGCGCCCAGGAAGGCCGGCTGCTGCTGACCTCCGGGCATATCGACGCGCTGCTGGCCGGCACCGATATCCTCCTGCATATCGCCGACGCCCAGCCCGAGCGCGCCGAACAGGCTCAGCAAGGCGTGCCGGCCATGGTCGAACGCCTGCAGGCGCTGGTTTCCGGAAAGGCCCCGGCGCAGCCGGCACCGTCTGTTCCGGTGCCCGCCGAGCCCGCACCGGTAGCTGTCGAACCACCCGCGCCGGCTCCCGCGGCTCCCGCCGAACGTCCCCAGCGCCGCCGCTCCAGCGATAGCGATGAAGCCGGCGAGCGCGTGCTGCGGGTGACCGCCGAGCGCCTTAACCAGTTGCTCGATTACTCCAGCAAGTCGCTGGTGGAATCCCAGCGCCTGAAGCCGCTGCTCGATTCGCTGCAGCGCCTCAAGCGCATCCAGGCCAGCGCCAGTCGTGTGCTCGACGGCGCTCGCGATGCCGCCAGCACGGCGAATCTCGACGCCGAGGCGCAGGCCTATCTGGCCGACGCTCGCCGTCTGGTCGGTGAGTGCCAGCAACTGCTCAGCGAGCAGATCGCCGAGCTCGACGAATTCAGTTTCAAGGCCGGCCAGCGCGCCCAGTCGCTTTACGACACCGCGCTGTCCTGCCGCATGCGGCCGTTCTCCGACGTGCTCTCCGGGCAGGCGCGGATGGTCCGCGACCTCGGTCGCTCGCTGGGCAAGACCGTGAGCCTGGACATCCAGGGCGCCACCACCCAGGTGGACCGCGACGTGCTGGAGAAGCTCGAAGCGCCGCTCACCCACCTGCTGCGCAATGCCGTCGACCACGGTATCGAGTCTGCCGAAGTGCGTGCCCGCAACGGCAAGCCAGAGGAGGGTACGATCCAGCTGCTGGCCCGCCATCACGCCGGCATGCTGGTGCTGGAACTGCAGGATGACGGCGGCGGTGTCGATCTCGACCGCCTGCGCTCGGCCATCGTGCGCCGCCAGCTGTCCACCGAGGAAACCGTGGCGCGCCTCACCGAGGAAGAGCTGCTGAGCTTCCTGTTCCTGCCCGGCTTCAGCATGCGCGAGCAGGTCACCGAAGTGTCCGGCCGTGGCGTCGGCCTGGACGCCGTGCAGCACATGGTGCGCCAGCTGCGCGGCGGCATCCGCATGGAACAGGTGCGCGGGCAGGGCGCGCGTTTCCACCTGGAAGTGCCGCTGACGCTGTCCGTGGTGCGCAGCCTGGTCGTCAGCATTGGCGGTGAAGCCTATGCCTTCCCACTGGCGCACATCGAGCGCATGCGCCGTCTGGCGCCGGACGAGATCGTCCAGCTCGAAGGCCGCCAGCAGTTCTGGCACGAGGGCCGGCATGTCGGCCTGGTGTCCGCCAGCCAGCTGTTGCAGCGCCCCGACGGCGAAGCCACGCCCGACGAGATTCCGGTAGTGGTCATCCGCGAACGGGAAAGCGCCTACGGCGTGGCGGTGGAGAAATTCATCGGCGAGCGCACCCTGGTGGTGGTGCCGCTGGATGCCCGGCTGGGCAAGGTGCAGGACGTCTCCGCCGGTGCGCTGCTGGACGACGGCACGCCGGTGCTGATCCTCGACGTCGAGGACATGCTGCGCTCGGTGGAAAAACTCCTGGCCACCGGTCGCCTGGAACGCATCGATCCCACCGGTCGCCTTACCGGCCCGGCGCGCAAGCGCGTGCTGGTGGTGGACGACTCGCTCACCGTGCGCGAGCTGGAGCGCAAGCTGCTGCTGGGGCGCGGCTATGATGTCGCCGTGGCGGTCGATGGCATGGACGGCTGGAACGCGCTGCGCTCGGAGCATTTCGACCTGGTCATCACCGACATCGACATGCCGCGCATGGACGGTATCGAGCTGGTGACCCTGATCCGCCGCGACACCCGCCTGCAGTCGCTGCCGGTGATGGTGGTGTCCTACAAGGACCGCGAAGAAGACCGGCGGCGCGGGCTCGATGCCGGCGCCGACTATTATCTGGCCAAGGCCAGCTTCCACGACGAGGCCCTGCTGGATGCGGTGGTCGATCTGATCGGAGGAGCCCACGGGTGAAGATAGGGATAGTCAACGACATGCCCCTGGCGGTCGAGGCGATGCGCCGCGCGCTGGCTTTCGAGCCGGCGCACCGCATCGTCTGGGTCGCCGCCAACGGCGCGGAGGCACTGGAGATGTGCGCCGCGCACAAGCCCGACGTGATCCTCATGGACCTGCTGATGCCGGTGATGGATGGCGTCGAGGCGACCCGCCGGATCATGGCCCAGAGCCCCTGCGCGATCATCGTCGTGACGGTGGACCTGGAGCGCAACATGAGCCGCGTGTTCGACGCCATGGGCAATGGCGCGGTGGACGCGGTGAACACGCCGGTC
Organism: Pseudomonas sp. PDM19; assembly: GCF_014852215.1. Classification (NCBI taxonomy): domain Bacteria; kingdom Pseudomonadati; phylum Pseudomonadota; class Gammaproteobacteria; order Pseudomonadales; family Pseudomonadaceae; genus Pseudomonas; species Pseudomonas sp. PDM19. The sequence continues at coordinate 985,785 of NZ_JACVBG010000003.1, forward strand.
ATGGGCACCGGCGACCCCGCTGAAGCGGCACGTCCACTGCTGCGCAAGCTGCAGAACCTGGCCTGGCTCAACGCCCCGCGTGACAGCCGGCCGGCCATCAATGCAGTGCCGGCGCGCAAGGGCAGCGGCGCGCGCAAGCTGATCGCCATCGGCTCTTCGGCCGGCGGCCCGGCGGCGCTGGCTGACCTGTTCGCCCGCCTGCCGGAAGATTTCCCCGCCGCCATCGTGGTCGTCCAGCACGTCGACGAAGTCTTCGCCGCCGGCATGGCCGAATGGCTCTCGACCCAGTCGAAGATTCCCGTGCGCCTGGCGCGCAACGGCGAGCCGCCGCAGCCGGGCTGCGTGCTGCTGGCCGGCACCAACCACCATATCCGCCTGCTCAAGGGCGGCGAGCTGGCCTATACCGCCGAACCCAGCAGCCACATCTACCGGCCCTCGATCGACGTGTTCTTCGACAGCGTGGTCGAGTACTGGGTCGGCGACGCCGTTGGCGTGCTGCTCACCGGCATGGGGCGCGATGGCGCCGAGGGCCTGAAACACATGCGCGAACGAGGTTACCTGACCCTGGCCCAGGATCAGGAAAGCAGTGCCGTGTACGGTATGCCCAAGGCTGCGGCGGCGATCGGCGCCGCAGTGGAGATTCGCGCGCTGGGCGACATCGCCCGACGACTCGCTGAGGTCTGCGCCTGAGCGCGGGCTACGGAGCTGATTGCATGAACCCCCTATCCATGAACTCAAGCCAGAGTGACTACCCCGTGACGACCCCAGGCGATACCGCAGTCATGGTGCTGCTGGTGGACGACCAGCCAATGATCGGCGAAGCCGTGCGCCGCGCGCTGGCGGACGACCCCAGCATCGACTTCCACTTCTGCTCCGATCCGCACCAGGCCATCGCCCTGGCGATCCAGATCAAGCCCACGGTGATCCTCCAGGACCTGGTGATGCCCGGCGCCGACGGTCTTTCGCTGGTGCGTGAGTACCGCGCCAATCCGGCGACCCGCGACCTGCCGATCATCGTCCTGTCGACCAAGGAAGACCCGGCCGTGAAGAGCGCGGCGTTCAGTGCCGGCGCCAACGATTACCTGGTCAAGCTGCCCGACGCCATCGAACTGATCGCGCGGGTGCGCTACCACTCGCGCTCCTACCTCGCCCTGCAGCAGCGCGACGAGGCCTACCGCGCCCTGCGCGAGAGCCAGCAGCAGCTGCTGGAAACCAACCTGGTGCTGCAGCGCCTGATGAACTCCGACGGCCTCACCGGGCTGTCCAACCGCCGGCACTTCGATGAGTACCTGGAAATGGAGTGGCGCCGCGCCCTGCGCGAGCAGACCCAGCTGTCGATCCTGTTGATCGACGTGGACCACTTCAAGGCCTACAACGATACCTTCGGCCATGTGCAGGGCGACGAGGCGTTGCGCCAGGTGGCCGGGGCCATCCGCGCCAGCGCCAGCCGCCCCTCTGACCTGCCGGCGCGCTACGGCGGTGAGGAGTTCGTCATGGTCCTGCCCAACACTTCGCCCGGCGGTGCACGCCTGTTGGCGGAGAAGCTGCGGCGCCTGGTGCAGGACCTGAACATCCGCCACGAGCTGCCGACACCGGGTTCGTCGCTGACCATCAGTATCGGCGTGGCGACCCTGATCCCCCAGGCCGGGCAGGCCTGCCGCCAGCTCATCGAACTGGCCGACCAGGCGCTCTATAACGCCAAGCACGGCGGGCGCAACCAGGTGGCCATCGCCGGCTGAACGGGTGGGGAGGGCGCGGAAACGGTGAGCGTGCTTTGTCGTAAAGCCTGAAAGGGCGCCGAAAAATCACGTATACTTGCCGGCTTTTCTACGCCCTTTACCCGTGAGAGATGCCCGCCATGGAAATCCAACCGATCCTCAACAGCATCAAGGACCTCTCCGACCGTACCCATTCGATTCGGGGGTATCTTTGACTACGATCTGAAACATGATCGTCTGATCGAAGTAAACCGCGAACTGGAAGACCCGGCGGTCTGGAACAAGCCCGAATACGCCCAGAACCTGGGCCGCGAGCGCGCTATGCTGGCGCAGATCGTCGAGACCCTCGACGAGCTCACCGGCGGTCTGGCCGACTCCCGTGACCTGCTCGACATGGCGGTCGAGGAGAATGACGAGGGCGCCGTCGGCGACGTCGAGGCCGAAGTCCAGCGCCTGCGCGAGATTCTCGAGAAGCTCGAGTTCCGCCGCATGTTCAGCGGCGAGATGGACCCCAACAACGCCTACCTGGACATCCAGGCCGGCTCCGGCGGCACCGAAGCCCAGGACTGGGCCAACATGCTGCTGCGCATGTACCTGCGCTGGGCGGACAAGAACGGTTTCAGCGCCGAGATCGTCGAGCTGTCCGAGGGCGAAGTCGCCGGCATCAAGGGCGCCACCGTGCACATCAAGGGCGAGTACGCCTTCGGCTGGCTGCGCACCGAGATCGGCGTGCACCGCCTGGTGCGCAAGAGCCCGTTCGACTCCGGCAACCGTCGCCACACCTCGTTCACCGCGGTATTCGTGTCGCCGGAAATCGACGACAACATCGAGATCGAGATCAACCCGGCCGACCTGCGCATCGACACCTACCGCTCCTCCGGCGCGGGCGGTCAGCACGTGAACACCACCGACTCCGCGGTGCGTATCACCCACGTGCCGACCAACACCGTGGTGGCGTGCCAGAACGAACGCTCCCAGCACGCCAACAAGGACACCGCCATGAAGATGCTGCGGGCCCGGTTGTACGAGCAGGAGATGCAGAAGCGCACCGCCGCCTCGCAGGCGCTGGAAGACACCAAGTCCGATATCGGCTGGGGTCACCAGATCCGTTCCTACGTGCTCGACCAGTCGCGCATCAAGGACCTGCGTACCGGCGTGGAGCGCAGCGATTGCGACAAGGTGCTCGACGGCGACCTGAACGAGTATCTGGAAGCCAGCCTGAAACAAGGCCTGTAACAGCACCCCCTGCGGGGCGGGCCGCGCGGCCCGGCCCCGCCAGTAACCCCTATTGATCAAGACGCCAGGCAGATAGACGACCATGAGCGACCAACAACTCGACGCTACCGAACTGCAACAGGAAGAAAACAAGCTGATCGCCCAGCGCAAGGAAAAGCTTGCCGCCGTGCGTGAAGCCAAGGCCATCGCCTTCCCCAACGACTTCCGCCGCGAGAACTACTTCGCGGACCTGCAGAAACAGTACGAAACCGCGACCAAGGAAGAGCTGGAAGCAGCTGCCATCCCGGTCAAGGTTGCCGGTCGCATCATGCTCAACCGCGGCTCCTTCATCGTCCTGCAGGACAGCAGCGGCCGTCTGCAGGTCTACGTGAACCGCAAGACCCTGCCCGAAGAGACCCTGGCCGAGATCAAGACCTGGGACCTGGGCGACATCATCGGCGCCGAAGGCACCCTGGCCCGTTCCGGCAAGGGCGACCTGTACGTCGAGATGACCAACGTGCGCCTGCTGACCAAGTCCCTGCGCCCGCTGCCGGACAAGCACCACGGCCTGACCGACACCGAGCAGCGCTACCGCCAGCGCTACGTCGACCTGATCGTCAACGAGGAAACCCGCCACACCTTCCGCGTGCGTTCCCAGGTCATCGCCCACATCCGTCGCTTCCTGTCCGATCGCGGCTTCCTCGAAGTGGAAACCCCGATGCTGCAGACCATCCCCGGCGGCGCTGCGGCCAAACCGTTCGAAACCCACCACAACGCGCTGGACATGGCCATGTTCCTGCGTATCGCCCCGGAGCTGTACCTCAAGCGCCTGGTGGTCGGTGGCTTCGAGAAGGTCTTCGAGATCAACCGCAACTTCCGTAATGAAGGCGTTTCGACCCGGCACAACCCCGAGTTCACCATGCTCGAGTTCTACCAGGCCTACGCCGACTACGAAGACAACATGGACCTGACCGAAGAGCTGTTCCGCGAGCTGGCCCAGGCCGTGCTCGGCAGCACCGACGTGCCGTATGGCGACAAGGTCTTCCACTTCGGCGAGCCGTTCGCCCGCCTGTCCGTGTTCGACGCCATCCTCAAGTACAACCCGGAGCTCACCGCGGCTGACCTGACCGACCTGGAGAAGGCCCGCGCCATCGCCAAGAAGGCCGGCGCCAAGGTCCTCGGCCACGAAGGCCTGGGCAAGCTGCAGGTGATGATTTTCGAAGAACTGGTCGAGCACAAGCTGGAGCAGCCGCACTTCATCACCCAGTACCCGTTCGAAGTGTCCCCGCTGGCCCGCCGCAACGACAACGACCCGAGCGTCACCGACCGCTTCGAGCTGTTCATCGGTGGCCGCGAGATCGCCAACGCCTACTCCGAGCTCAACGACGCCGAAGACCAGGCCGAGCGCTTCATGCTGCAGGTCAAGGAGAAGGACGCCGGTGACGACGAGGCGATGCACTACGACGCCGACTTCGTCAACGCGCTCGAATACGGCATGCCGCCCACCGCCGGTGAAGGCATCGGCATCGACCGCCTGGTGATGCTGCTGACCAACTCGCCGTCGATCCGCGACGTCATCCTCTTCCCGCACATGCGCCCGCAGGCGTAAGCGCAGGAACAGGAGAGAAAGGCCGCCCTCGGGCGGCCTTTTTCGTTTCCGCGCTGTCTGGCGGCGCCGGAGTCAACCTGTAGGAGCGCGCCATGCGTGCGTTCGCGGACATGGCTCGCTCCTACAAACGGGTGGGAAACTTGCGGTATACCATCCGACGAAATGCATGCCTGCCGCCGTGGCTCGGCCACGCTGTGGCACGTCTCACTCCCAGGCCTGATTCCCAGCCGCCTGCTCTGCCTCGCGGCCCGTTCCGTGCGCCGGTGTCGCAGCTGCAAAGCGGCAATTGTTTTCCCACAGAAAAGCTCGAACAATGAGCCATCAGGCCGCGCCGCCGGAGGTAATGCCAGTGACCCAAGTGTCCCCGCGAGACAGCGCAGCGCAAGTCGCCAGCGCCATCGCAGAAAGTGTCAAATACCAGGGCCGCAAGGCCAGCCGCCAGGGCAGCGAGCAGCGCCGCCAGGCGATCCTCGACGCCGCCCTGCGGATCATCGTGCGTGATGGCGTCCGCGCCGTGCGCCACCGTGCCGTGGCCGCCGAGGCCGGTGTGCCGCTATCGGCGACCACCTACTACTTCAAGGACATCCAGGACCTCATCACCGACACCTTCGCGCTCTTCGTCGAACGCAGCGCCGAAGCCCTGTCGACCTTCTGGAGCAGCGTCGAGGGCGATCTCCAGGCCATGGCCGCCGGCCTCGGCCAGGACGACCCGCTGGCTCGCCGCGAGCTGACGGCCAATATCGTCGAGCTGGCGATCCAGTACGTCATGGTCCAGCTCAACGAGCGCCGCGAGCACCTGCTGGCCGAACAGGCCTTCCGCCAGGAAGCGCTGCTCAACCCCAGCCTCAGCGATCTGGCACAGCGTCACCGGCGGATTCTTTCCCTGGGCGTGGTGCATTTCTTCGAAGTGCTCGGTTCCAGACAGCCCGAACAGGATGCCCGGGTGTTGACGGCCATCATCCTGCAGATGGAGTATCAGGGCCTGCTGGACGGGGCCGACCACCTGCAGATCGAGGAAATGCGTGCCATCCTTAGCCGCTATCTCGATCTGGTGATGGGCCTGTAGCCCCGACTGCTGCATTCCAACCCCGCCATCCGGCGGGGTTTTCGTGTCGGAATTCCGGATGCCCGCGCCTGTCGCATGGGAAGGCATACGGATTTAAGGAGGGCGTGATGAAAGTCTGGCGTGCACTGCTGCTGTTGAGCATCGGCCTGCTCAGTGGCTGTCTGGTGACGTTCAAGGACCCGATTCCGGCCAACGAGCCCGCGCCGGCTCACTTGCTGGGCCAGTGGTCGCGTGTGGACGAGTACGGCGAGGAGCAGTTCCTCGAAGTCACCCGCTCCGGCTCCAACCTCTACCGCGCTCTGAGCTACGTCGACAGCAAGGACAACACCGACAGCGTCGAGGACTTCGGCTTTACCGTCGCCCACCACGGCAAGCGCTGGTACCTGTCTGCCGGCTTGCCGAAGAGCATGGGCGGCAACTTCGCCCTGGCCGGCTTCGAGATCACCGACAAGGACGAACTGGTGATCTATAACCTGGATGTCGAGCACATCCTGCAGGACATGAAGGAAGGCGCGCTCAAGGGCGAGAAGGTCGACACCGAACAGGGTGCAGGAGCGCTGGTGACCAGCCAGTTGCCCCAGGTCATCGCCTACCTCAACGATCCGGCCAACTCCGACGTGTTCGTCGAAGCGCTGCGCTTTTCGCGCGTGACCCCGGGAGAAAAGCAATGACCCCACGGCGCAAGAAGTCCACGCCCAACGAGTACCAGCAGATCATCCGCGGCCTGTCCGACCGCATCGTCGAGGCGCAGACGCCGATCCGCGTGCTCGACGCCATCAAGTGGGACGACGGCATCCGCGACGACTTCCTCAAGGGCCGGGGCAAGCACGCGCCCAAGGTCGACCGCGCCTACTACGACAGCCGCCCGCTGTCCTTCGACAGCAGCGCGAAAAAGCAGGAATTCCAGAACATCGAGCGCGACATCACCCGCCACCTGGGACAGTTCAACCCGGTCGGGCAGATCATGCGGCGCATGTGCAAGGAATACCGCATGGTCATCCGCATGCTCGAAGCGCGCGGCACCCAGGATTTCGGCCTGATTTCCCAGGAGCTCTATGGCTCGGCCTCCGACGCCTTCCATGCCGGCGACCCGACCCTGGCCGACCTCGGCCTGATGCTCTCGGACTACCTGAACAACATCGCCGACCGTGGCGACCTCAAGGACGAACCCAAGACCCTTACCGCCAGCGACGCGGTGAAGATGCTGCAGGAACGCCTGAACAAGGTGTTCGACGGCAAGGAAGACACCATCCGCGTCTTCGAGTCCGACGGCATCGTCGCCGACGCCGCGGCCGGCGCCGACTACATCAAGGTGCGTGCCGACGCCATGTTCAACGAGCGCGACGTGCGCGCGCTGGAAGTCCATGAAGGCCTGGTGCATGTCGGCACCACGCTCAACGGCCTCAACCAGCCGATCTGCACCTTCCTCGCCAAGGGGCCGCCGTCCTCCACGGTGACCCAGGAAGGCCTGGCGATCCTGATGGAAGTGATCGCCTTCGCCTCCTACCCGACGCGCCTGCGCAAGCTCACCAACCGCACCCGCGCCATCCACATGGCCGAGGAGGGGGCGGATTTCCTCGAGGTGTTCCACTTCTACCGCGAGCAGAACTACAGCGTGGAGAGCAGCTACCAGAACGCCAGCCGCGTGTTCCGTGGCTCGACCCCGGTCGGCCTGCCGTTTACCAAGGACCTGTCGTACCTCAAGGGCTTCATCCTGATCTACAACTACATCCAGCTCGCCGTGCGCAAGGGCAAGCTGGAGCAGATCCCGCTGCTGTTCTGCGGCAAGGCCACCCTGGAAGACATGCGCACCCTGCGCCAGCTGGTGGACGAAGGCCTGGTGGTGCCGCCCAAGTACCTGCCGCCGCAGTTCCGCGACCTCAACGCACTGTCGGCGTGGATGTGCTTCTCCAACTTCCTCAACCACCTCAGCCTCGACCGCATCGAGGCGGATTACGCCAATATCCTTTGACCGCCATGCGTTCAAAACGGGCCTCGGTCGTAGGATGGCGTGGAGCGAAGCGATACCCATCGATATTTCGGCGCTGCCGGGTGATGGGTATCGCAAGCGCCACCCATCCTACGTAAGGTGCTTCCTTGCAATCAGGGTGCGACGTATTCCATGGATGAACTCATGCTGAACCGCTGTTTCCGCGCTGTTGCCGTCTCGCTGCTCCTCGCACTCGGCGGCTGCAGCTCGCTGCTGTTCTACCCCAGCGACGATGTCGCCATCACCCCCGCCCGCGCCAAGCTCGACTACCGTGACGTCAGCCTGACCACCGCCGACGGCGTGAAGCTCGCCGGCTGGTGGTTGCCGGCGAAGGCGGGCGTGCCGGTGAAGGGCACCGTGCTGCACCTGCACGGCAACGGCGGCAACATGGCCTGGCACCTGGGCGGAGCCTACTGGCTGCCGGAGCAGGGCTACCAGGTGCTGATGGTGGACTACCGCGGCTACGGGCATTCCGAGGGCGAACCGAGCCTGCCGGCGATCTACCAGGACATCGACGCCGCCTTCGCCTGGCTGGACAAGGCGCCGGAAGTGCAGGGCAAGCCGGTGATCCTGCTCGGCCAGAGCCTGGGTGGCGCCATGGCCGTGCACTACCTGGGCCTGCACCCGGAGCGGCAGAAGCAGCTGCACGCGGTGGTGCTCGACGGCGTACCCGCCAGCTACCGCGATGTGGCGCAGTACACCCTGTCCACCAGCTGGCTGACCTGGCCGTTGCAGGTTCCGTTGTCCTGGCTGGTGCCCGACGGCGATAGCGCGATCCGCTCCATGCCGCGACTTTCTGGCGCACCCGTGCTGCTCTTCCACAGCATCGACGATACCATTGTGCCCCTGGACAACGGCCTGAGCCTCTACAAGGCCAAGCAGCCGCCGAAGGTCTTCCAGCTGACGCGCGGCAACCATGTGGAAACCTTCGGCGAACCCGTGTGGCGCGAAGTGATGCTGCGCTTCCTCGACGACCCGCAGCACTTCACCGGTTTGCGGCGCCTGGCTGAAGTCCCGAACTATCCCTCTCCGGCGAAGCCACAGGAATCGCAGGCGGACCCGAAACAACAAGGCAACCCATGAACGAGCGCAACCCGATCTCCTACATCCTCACCGTCATCGCCACCATCTTCGTCTCGGTCGGCACGCTCTGGTACTACGGCTACCTGCATTTCGCCAAGCCCGAGGACGCGCTGGAACTGACCCAGTTCACCATGCTGAAAAGCATCCCCGGCCAGGACAGCACCAAGCTTTCCCTGGACCCGGCCGACCAGCAGGCGCAGTGCATCGATGGCGTGCTGGTGATGTTCGACATGAGCCAGAAGGGCCTCACCGGCGTACTGGTCGACGGCCGCAAGCGCGCCGTGCGCTGCATGGGCGAGCAGACCCCGCAAGAGGTCAAGTGACGGCGAGCCCGCCGTCGCAGGCCAAGGGAGCAAGCACAGTGAGCCATCCCGAGATCCGCGTCTGGCAGGGCGACATCACCCGCCTCGACGTCGATGCCATCGTCAACGCCGCCAACAGCTCGCTGCTGGGCGGCGGTGGCGTCGACGGCGCCATCCACCGGGCCGCCGGCCCGGACCTGGTCCACGCCTGCCGCCCGCTGGGTGGCTGCAAGACCGGCCAGGCGAAGCTCACCGCCGGCTTCCGCCTGCCGGCGCGCTTCGTCATCCACACCGTCGGGCCGGTCTGGCGCGGCGGAGATCATGGCGAGCCGGAGCTGCTCGCCCAGTGCTACCGCAACAGCCTGCAGCTGGCTGAGGACAAGGGCCTCGCCAGCGTCGCATTCCCCGCTATCAGTACCGGCATCTACGGCTATCCCGCCGAAGCGGCAGCACAGGTCGCCGTGGACGAGCTGCGTCGTCCACGGCGGCAGGGGAGTTCGTTGAAGGAGTTGGTGCTGGTGCCGTTCTCGGCGGAGATGGCAGAGCTGTATCGGCGTCTTCTGGCCTAGATCAAACGACGTATTCCGGGCGTCCGTCGTCAATCCAGCGCTGATAACGCGCGTCGATGGCGGGGCTCAGCTTTGCGTAGTTGTCCCAGCTGTCGGTTACCGAATAGAGAGCCTCTTCATCCACGCCGAACGTCTCGAAGTAGTCATCGATATAGCGGCTGTCATGATCCAGGCCCCGGTAGTAGGCAATGGTGAACGCGTTGCCATGCGCAGCGAGGTCTTCGCCGATCAGCTTCTCGTCCAACACCTCGATCAGGAACCGGGCCCCGGTCATGTCCTTGCGCTGCAGCGCCGCCACTGCCTCGGCGGCATCCTCGAGCAACTCCTCGCTGACCATTTCATTGAGGATCAGCCAGGCCAGGAACATACCGATGTGGGTGGCGGCGGCGGACGGCGGCAGGTCTTCGGGGAAGTCGCCTTCGTAGTGCCAGGAGGCGTCATCGTATTTCATGGGGGCTCCGACTGCAGTTGGGCCGCTGATTCTGCCAGATCGGTAAGCATATGGTTGGCGATGGGGCCCATCGTAGACGGGCCCCATGGGCGCGATCGCGCTCGATACGCTCTTCTAAAAGGCGGCCCGCTCCTACTGTGAAAGTAGGAGCGGGCGTTCTGCCGGATCAGTAGGCCCCACTCACCGAGGAGCGCGGCTGCACCGGATTGGCGTCGTTGGAAATGGTCACCTCGACGCGGCGGTTCATGGCCCGGCCGGCGGCAGTGCCGTTGCTCGATACCGGGTATTCCTTGCCGTAGCCACGGGCAACGACGCGGTCAGGCGTCACGCCCTGGCTGAGCAGCGCCAGGCGGATGGCGTCGGCGCGACGCTCCGACAGGCCCTGGTTGTAGGAGGAGGAGCCGCTGCTGTCCGTGTAGCCCTCGACGATCACCTTGCGCTCCGGGTTCTGCTGCAGGTAACCCGCCAGGTTCTGCACGTTGCTCATCGCGCCCGGCTTGAGCTCGGCGCGATCGAGATCGAACAGCACGTCACCGAAGGACACCATGGTCCCGCGGGAAGTCTGCTTGGCGTTCAGCTCGCCCTTGAGCTTGTTCAGCTGTGCGGTACGGGCGTCGAGACGTGCCTGGGCGCGCTGGGCGGAGGTGTTCTTCAGCTGATCCTCGGCGTCGCGCAGGGCCACGGTCTGGTTGGCCAGTTCGATGCGCTGCTGAGTCAGGTAGGCCAGCTGGTCCACTTCCTTCTGGTTGGCGCCGTCGCGGTAGGCCTGGTCGGCCTTGGCCAGCCAGTCGCCGGCGTCCTTGGTTTCCAAGGCGGCCTGCTGGGTGGCCTGGGGCTCGGCCTGCAGGGCCTGGAAGTCGCCACGGGCTTTCTCCAGGTTGGCGTTGGGCGGCGTGGAGCAGGCGGCCAGGGCCAGGGCGAGAGTCGAGATGGCGGGCAGTACGATGAGTTTGTTCATGTCGAAATTCCTTATATGACCGGGCGTAGGGGCGGGATCACTGGGCCTGCTGCAGGCCTTCCTGACGCAACTCCATCACGCCCTGCTGGGCGTCCTTCACCGCGTTCTGGGCCTTCACGGCCTGGGACTTGCGCTCGGCCACGCGGGCGTCCCACTCGGCCTGCTGGGCCAGGTTGCGGGCCTGGTCGTATTCCTTGTCGTTCAGGGCGATACGCGCCTGGGCGAGCTTGTCCTGGGCGTTCTTGGTTTCCACCGGGGCGAACTCGGGGCCGCCGTTGCTGACGGCAGCATTCACCGCGGATTCGGTGACGGCCATCTGTTCGCTGGGCGGGTTACCGGCGCAGCCGGCCAGCAGCACGGCGCTGCCGAGGGCGAGCAACCCCAGGCGCCAGCTGCGCAGCGAGACACGGGTGGAAAGAGCAGGGACAGTTCGAGCGCTCTGAGATTTCAGTTCCATTGGGCGAATCCTCTGACGTTGGTAAGGGGTTCCCTCGGCGTTTCGATTGCCGGCGGATGCGGGCCGCTCTCCGGCGCGGTTCTGCGTGGCAGAGAGTGGGCATCTGTTTAGGGGACTAAGTGTTTTGTCAGGGGGTTCAAAAAAAATGCCCGCCGTACAGGCGGGCATTCTTCAGTCATCGGCGTCGATCAGCCGCGATAGCGCAGCAACCGCAGGCCGTTGAAGACCACCAGCAGGCTGGCGCCCATGTCGGCGAACACTGCCATCCACAGGGTGCCTTCGCCGGTCAGGGTGAGGGCGAGGAACACCGCCTTGATGCCCAGCGCCAGCGTGATGTTCTGGATCAGCACCCGGTGGGTCTGGCGCGACAGGCGAATGAAGGACGGCAGTTTGCGCAGGTCGTCGTCCATCAGCGCGACGCCGGCGGTTTCGATGGCCGTGTCGGTACCCGCCGCGCCCATGGCGAAGCCGATGTCGGCGCGGGCCAGGGCCGGGGCGTCGTTGATGCCATCGCCGACCATGCCGACGCGTTTGCCGCCTTCCTGGCGCTGCTTCACTTCGCGCAGCTTGTCCTCGGGCAGCAGGTTGCCCAGCGCCTCGTCGATACCGACCTGGGCGCCGATGGCGTTGGCGGTGTGGGGGTTGTCGCCGGTCAGCATCAGTGTCTTCACGCCCAGGTCGTGCAATTGGGCGACGGCTTCACGGCTGGTTTCCTTGACGCCATCGGCCACGGCGAACAGCGCCAGCGGGCCTTGCGCGTCGAGCAGCACGATGACCGTCTTGCCCTGCTGTTCGAGCGCGTCGAGGCGGGCTTCCAGCTCCTTCGAGCACAGCTCCAGCTCCTCCACCAGGCGGTGGTTGCCCAGGTGATAGGTGCGGCCGTCGATCTCGCCCTTCACGCCGCGGCCGGGCAGGGCGGTCAGCTCGCCGACGCTGTACAGCGCGACGTTGTCGGCCTCGGCGGCCTGGGCCACGGCGTGGGACACCGGGTGGTCCGAGCGCGCAGCAAGGCTGGCAGCCAGGGCGCGCACGTCGCCGGCAGCGGATTCCCGCAGGGCGGTGAAGTCGGTCTGGCGCGGGCGGCCTTCGGTGAGGGTGCCGGTCTTGTCCAGGGCGATCCACTCCAGCGAACGGCCCATCTCCAGGAACACCCCGCCCTTGATCAGGATGCCCAGGCGAGCCGCCGCCGACAGGCCGCTGACGATGGTCACCGGCGTGGAAATCACCAGCGCGCAGGGGCAGGCGATCACCAGCAGCACCAGCGCGCGGTACACCCAGTCTAGCCAGGCGCCGCCGAAGAACAGCGGCGGCAGCAGCGCGGTGACGATGGCGATGAGGAACACGACCGGGGTGTAGATGCGCGAGAACTGGTCGACGAAGCGCTGGGTCGGCGCGCGCGAGCCCTGGGCCTCTTCCACGGCGTGGATGATGCGTGCCAGGGTGCTGTCGTCGGCCACGCGGGTGACGCGGTATTCCAGCGCGCTTTCGCCGTTGATGGTGCCGGCGAACAGGGTGTCGCCGACCTGTTTTTCCACCGGCAGGCTCTCGCCGGTGATGGGTGCCTGGTTGACGCTGGAGCGGCCGTCGAGCACTTCGCCGTCCAGTGCGATGCGCTCGCCGGGGCGCACGCGCACCCGTGCGCCGAGGGCGACGGACTTGGCGGAGACTTCCTGCCACTGCCCATCCACCTGCACCGTGGCCTGTTCCGGGGCCAGCTGCAGCAGGCCGCGAATGGCGTTGCGCGCGCGCTCCAGCGACTTGGCTTCGATCAGCTCGGCGATGGCGAACAGTACCGCCACCATGGCCGCTTCCGGCCACTGGCCGATCAGCATGGCGCCGGTCACGGCAATGCTCATCAGGGCGTTGATGTTGAGGTTGCGGTTCTTCAGGGCGATCCAGCCCTTGCGGTAGGTCGGCAGGCCTGCACCGAGGATGGCAGCGACGGCCAGCGCGGCCACCAGCCATTGCGGGCCGATGGCGAACCACTCGAAGAACTCCGACGCAGCGGCGGCAACGGCGCCCAGGGCCAGCGGCCACCAGGGTTTCGGCCTGGCAGGCGGTGCGGACGCGGGGGCGTTTTCATCCAACGGTTCGGCCTGCATGCCGAGGGAGGCCACCAGCTTCTGCAGCGGCTCGATGCTGTCGAAGCGGTGTTGTACGCGCAGCAGGCGCTGCATCAGGTTGAAGTCCAGGTTCTCCACGGCGGACACGCGGCCCAGCGCGTCGCGCAGCAGGCGTTCCTCGGTGGGACAGTCCATGGCCTCGATGCGCAGGCTGGTCCAGCGCAGCTCGCCGCTGGCCGAGCCGGCCGCGGCCGTGGCGGCACTTTCGGCACGCGCACTGCGATCTTCGCCCTGATCATGGGTGTGATCGTGATCGTGATCGTGATCGTGATCGTGATCGTGATCGTGATCGTGAGCATGGCCGTGGTCATGCTTGCGCGCGGCAGCCGGGGCGCGCAGCAGCGCGCCTTTGTCGCAGCCGCAGCAATCGGCGGCATCATGTTCACGGTCCTGTACAGGGCCGTGAATGGTCGGCCCCTGGCGATTGGCAGTCATGTCGTCCGTTCCTGTTTGACGAGTTGCTGCCGATTGCACACCCTGTAGCAACTACAGAGTCAAGTGTCCCTTGGCGAGGAGTCGAAAATGAAGATCGGTGAACTGGCGAAACTGACCGGCTGCCCGGTGGAGACCATCCGCTACTACGAGCGCGAAGGCCTGCTGCCCGCGCCATCGCGCAGCGAAGGCAACTACCGGCAGTACGACGCCAGCCACGTCGAGCGGCTGTCGTTCATCCGCCATTGCCGTTCGCTGGACATGACCCAGGAGGAGATCCGCATTCTCCTCGGCCTGCGCGACCGCCCCGAATCCGACTGCGGCACCGCCAACCGGCTGATCGACGAGCACCTGCACCACGTCGAGGTGCGCATCGCCGAGCTGCAGTCGCTCAGCCAGCAACTGCGTGACCTGCGCGCGCAGTGCCAGGGAGAGGGCAGCAGCGAGGATTGCGGCATCCTGCGCGAGCTGGAGCAGCCGGCGGAGCCGTCGGTGATTCCGGAGGTCTGCGCGGAGGCGGGGCATTTGCATGTGCCCGGCGTTCACGGCCGGCATTGATCGCATCCGGTGGGAGCGCGCTATGGGCCCGTTCCTACCGGATAGATCTGTGCTCGGATCGGCCCTCACCCTAACCCTTTCCCTGAGGGAGAGGGCTGGGGTGAGGGGGAAAGCACAAACACGGAACTACCAGTCGTAGGGCGGATAACGCGCCAGCGTTATCCGCCGATTGAGTAGCCGGCGGATAACCTGTTCCAGGTTGTGCGCCCTACGAAAAACCAAACGCCCTGGCATCTGCCGGGGCGTTTGCATTCAGGAGTGCTCGGCCTCCGTCAGCTCATGCAGGTACTTGCGCGATAGCGCGAGGAAACGCGGCGTAGGGCCGATGTCCTCGTAGATCGGGTCGCCCTGTTCGTCCTGGGCCACTACCTTGGTCCCCTGCACGTAGGGGAAGCTCGCCTCCAGCTCTTCCAGCGCCGCACTGACCAGTTCTCCCAGCAGCTCCTCGACGCTGCGCTTGGGGTACATGTCATGCAGCGCGGCCAGACGCGCGGCCGTCTCGACGTCCAGCGGAATGCTGTACTGGTGGTTGGTCATGCGCCCCCTGGCGTTCTTTTCCCAATGGCGTACCAGCTCGCGGATTTTCATGTTCACCTCTAGGGTCGTTACGTGGCGGTCGGCCCTCGTGAGGTCGCCGCAGGTTTTCCCATCGATGGGGATAACTTTCAGCCTAGACGTTGTCCGAGCAGGATTGCGGGCGTTCGTCGAGCGCTTGCCTGCCGGCTGCGCCGGCGGCACTGTAAACCCTGCGACGCCCTTTCTCTCTCTGATCCAGGAGACTGCGATGCCGGATATCGATGCGCGCCTGCGCGAGGACGTTCACCTGCTCGGCGAGCTGCTCGGGCAGACCATTCGCGCCCAGTACGGGCAGGGCTTTCTCGACAAGATCGAGCTGATCCGCACTGGCGCCAAGGCCGCCCGGCGCGGCTCCGCCGAAGGCGCCAAGCAGCTCACCGCGACCCTCGACGGCCTGGGCGAAGATGAACTGCTGCCGGTGGCGCGCGCCTTCAACCAGTTCCTCAACCTGGCCAACATCGCCGAGCAGTACCACCGTATCCGCCGGCGCACGCCCAAGGAGCCGGAGCCCTTCGAGAATCGTGTGCTGGCCGAACTGCTGGGCCGCCTGCGCAAGTCCGGCCTGGGCGCCGAGGGCCTGGCGCGTCAGGTGGCGGACCTGGAGATCGAGCTGGTGCTCACCGCGCACCCCACCGAAGTGGCGCGCCGCACGCTGATCCAGAAGTACGACGCCATTGCCGGGCAACTGGCCGCCGGCGACCACTCCGACCTGCTGCCCGAAGAGCGCCAGGCGGTGCAGGAAAAACTCCAGCGCCTGATCGCTGAAGCCTGGCACACCGACGAGATCCGCCGTACCCGTCCGACCCCGGTGGACGAGGCGAAATGGGGGTTCGCGGTGATCGAACATTCCCTCTGGCACGCCTTGCCGGCCTTCCTCCGCCATGTCGATCGAACCCTGCAGGCAACCCTGGGCGAGCGCCTGCCGCTGAGCGCCGCGCCGATCCGCTTCGCCTCCTGGATGGGCGGCGACCGCGACGGCAACCCCAACGTCACCGCCGCCATCACCCGTGAGGTGCTGCTGCTGGCGCGCTGGATGGCGGCTGACCTCTATCTGCGCGACGTCGACAGCCTGGCCGCCGAGCTCTCCATGCAGCAGGCCAGCGAAGAACTGCGCGGCGAGGTCGGCGACCTTGCCGAGCCCTATCGCGCACTGCTCAAGCAACTGCGCGAACGCCTGCGCGCCACCCGCGCCTGGGCCGAGCGCGCCATCCACAGCGGCGAGGAGCCGGGCGCCGAGGTGCTGCAGGACAACCGCGAACTGCTGGAGCCGCTGCAACTCTGCTATCGCTCGTTGCAGGCCTGCGGCATGGGCGTGATCGCCGATGGCGACCTGCTCGATACCCTGCGCCGCGCCGCCACTTTCGGGCTGTTCCTGGCGCGGCTGGACGTGCGTCAGGACTCCACGCGCCACGCCAATGCCATGGCCGAGATCACCGAGCACCTGGGCCTGGGCAACTACACCGAGTGGGACGAAAGCGTGCGCCAGGAATTCCTCCTGGAAGAACTGGCCAGCCGCCGCCCGCTGTTGCCGGCCAATTACCAGGCCTCGGCCGAGACCGCCGAAGTCCTCGCCACCTGCCGTGTGGTGGCGCAGGCGCCGGCCGCCTCGTTGGGCTCCTACGTCATCTCCATGGCCGGGCAGCCGTCCGACGTGCTCGCCGTGCAACTGCTGCTCAAGGAATGCGGGCTGGAGCGGCCGATGCGCGTGGTGCCGCTGTTCGAGACCCTGGATGACCTGGACAACGCCGGCCCCTGCATCGACCGCCTGCTCAGCCTGGACAGCTACCGAACCCGCCTGGCCGGGCCGCAGGAAGTGATGATCGGCTACTCCGACTCGGCCAAGGACGCCGGCACCCTGGCCGCGGCCTGGGCGCAGTACCGCGCGCAGGAGGCGCTGGTGGACATCTGTCGCAACCATGGCGTCGAGCTGCTGCTGTTCCACGGCCGTGGCGGCACCGTCGGGCGTGGCGGCGGCCCGGCCCACGCGGCGATCCTCTCGCAGCCGCCGGGCTCGGTGGCCGGGCGTTTCCGCACCACCGAGCAGGGCGAGATGATCCGCTTCAAGTTCGGCCTGCCGGACATCGCCGAGCAGAACCTCAACCTCTACCTGGCCGCCGTGCTGGAGGCCACCCTGCAGCCGCCGCCGGTGCCCGAGCCGGCCTGGCGCGAGGAGATGGACCGCCTGGCCGCCGATGGCGTGCTCGCCTACCGTGCGGTGGTGCGGGAGAACCCGCAGTTCGTCGATTACTTCCGCGAAGCCACGCCGGAGCAGGAACTGGGCCGCCTGCCGCTGGGCAGCCGCCCGGCCAAGCGCCGCGAGGGCGGGGTGGAAAGCCTGCGCGCGATCCCCTGGATCTTCGCCTGGACCCAGACGCGCCTGATGCTGCCGGCCTGGCTGGGCTGGGAAGATGCCCTGTTCAAGGCCATCGAGCGCGGTGAAGGCGCACTGCTGGGGCGCATGCGCAAGGAGTGGCCGTTCTTCACCACGCGCATCGACATGCTGGAGATGGTGCTGGCCAAGGCTGACCGGGAAATTGCCCAACTCTACGACGAGCGACTGGTGCAATCGGAACTGCGACCATTAGGTGCGCATTTACGCGACCTATTGTCGCAGTCGGTGCGAGTGGTGCTGGGGCTTACAGGGCAATCGCAGCTGCTCGCCCACGCCGCCGAGACGCGCGAATCCATCGGCGTGCGCAACACCTACCTGGACCCGCTGCACCTGCTCCAGGCCGAGCTGCTGTCGCGCTCGCGGCGCTGCACGGGCGATGCCTGCGGCGGTCTGGAGCAAGCCATGCTGGTGACAGTGGCCGGTATTGCGGCGGGGCTGCGAAATACCGGCTGAGGGTCGGCAACCCCCCACCAAAGGTGGATTGCCGCGCCGCCAATTGAGATTAATTTGATGGCTGATCCCGGGTACGGAAACGGCCCGGGATCGGCGTGCGCAGTCCCCATGGCCGGCTTGTGTGGTGTGGGACCGCTGTGTATCGTGAGCAACCTTTCGGCGCACCTCTGCGCCATTCCAAGCATGATGAGATTGGCCCCACGAGGCGGATCCGTGATTTCGCTTAACAAGTATTAAGGAGCATATCGATGCGTGTGATTCTGCTCGGGGCGCCCGGTGCCGGCAAAGGTACCCAGGCTCGCTTCATCACTGAGAAGTTTGGCATTCCGCAGATTTCCACCGGCGACATGCTGCGTGCAGCGGTCAAGGCTGGCACCGAGCTCGGCCTGCGGGCCAAGAGCGTAATGGACGCCGGCGGCCTGGTTTCCGATGACCTGATCATCAACCTGGTCAAGGAGCGTATCGCCCAGCCCGACTGCGCCAAGGGTTTCCTGTTCGACGGCTTCCCGCGCACCATTCCCCAGGCCGAGGCCATGAAGGAAGCGGGCGTCTCCATCGACCACGTGGTCGAGATCGCCGTGGACGACGAGGAAATCGTCGGCCGTATCGCCGGTCGCCGCGTTCACCCGGCCTCGGGTCGCGTCTACCACGTCGAGCACAACCCGCCGAAAGTGGCTGGCAAGGACGATGAGACCGGCGAAGAGCTGATCCAGCGCGAAGACGACAAGGAAGCCACCGTGCGTCACCGCCTGTCGGTCTACCACTCGCAGACCAAGCCGCTGGTCGACTTCTACCAGAAGCTGGCGGATGCGCAGGGCACTCCGAAGTACACCCGCGTCGAGGGTGTCGGTTCGGTCGAGCAGATCACCTCCAAGGTGCTCGGCGCTCTGAACTGATCCATCGCCGTATCAGCCAAAGGCCCGCACATGCGGGCCTTTGGCGTTTATAATGCCCGCCCGTTTTTATCGCCCTGTTCTCAACGTCCTATGGAAAACACCATGCCCACGTTGCTGGCCCTGGATACCTCGACCGAAGCCTGTTCCGTCGCCCTGCTGCATGACGGCCGCCGGTTCGTACGCCACGAGGTGATCCCGCGCCTGCATGCCCAGCGCCTGCTGCCCATGGTGCAGGACATCCTCGCCGAGGCCGGCATCGCGCTCTCCGCCGTCGACGCCATCGCCTTCGGTCGCGGCCCCGGTGCCTTCACCGGCGTGCGGATCGCCATCGGCGTGGTGCAGGGCCTGGCGTTCGCGCTGCAGAAACCGGTGCTGCCGATCTCCGACCTGGCCGTGCTCGCTCAGCGCGCCTACCGTGAGCACGGCGCCCATCAGGTGGCTGCGGCCATCGATGCGCGCATGGACGAGGTGTACTGGGGCTGCTACCGCCTGGAGCAGGGCGAGATGCGCCTGGCCGGCGCCGAGGCGGTACTGCCGCCCGAGCGTGTCGAGCTGCCGCGCGATGCCCAGGGCAACTGGTTCGGCTCCGGCACCGGCTGGGGCTTCGAAGAGCGCCTGGCGGTGAAGGTTGCCGCCTGTGATGCCAGCCTGCTGCCGCACTCCGAAGACCTGCTGACCCTGGCCGAATTCGCCTGGGCCCGCGGCGATGCGGTTGACGCAGAGCAGGCCCAGCCGGTCTACCTGCGCGACAACGTGGCGACCCCCAAGAAAGCCTGACCTGTGCCAATTGACCGCAGTCGCGCGCGGTCGCTAGAGTGATGGGCATTCCCACCGAGTTTTCGCCATGCGTATCGACGGCTTTACCTCCACATCCCAGACCACGGAGCGCGGTTCCCGCACGGGCACTGCTGTCACTCCGTTCCGGGAAGTGCAGCGTGACGTCGAGACCCGCCGCGAGCAGCCCGCGCCGACCTCGGCCAGCCAGGGGCTCGACTCGCAATCGCAGACCCGCCGCGTGGAGTCCTCCAACGCCAGCAGCTACAGCTTGCCGGCGACCCTGCGCGACAACCTCGACTACCAGCGCCCGCTGACCTCCCGCGCGGCCCAGGCGCTCGCCAGCTATACCAGCACCGCCAGCATGGTCAGCCAGTACGAAGGCCAGGAAGTCGTCGGTCTCGACCTCTACGCCTGATGCAACTGCCGTACTTCCTGGGCTGCCCTTCGTGGAACGAGCCCGCCTGGCGCGGCACTTTCTATCCCGCCGACCTGCGCCCCGCCGAAACACTGTCCTTCTACGCCCAGGTGTTCAACGCCGTGGAAGGCAACACCACCTTCTACGCCCGCCCCAACGCCGACACCCTCGCGCGCTGGGCGCAAACCATGCCGGAGACCTTCCGCTTCTGCGCCAAGCTGCCGCGCGACATCAGTCACGAAGGCGACCTGCGCGGCCAGCTGGAAAACACCCGGGACTTCCTCGCGCTGCTGGCGCCGCTGGGCCAGCGCGTGGCGCCGCTGTGGCTGCAGGTTTCCGCGAGCTTCGGCCCGGATCGCCTGGGCGAGCTGGCTGCCTGGCTGGATGAGTTCTCCGAGCGGCGCATCGCCGTGGAAGTGCGCCACCCGGCGTTCTTCGCCAAGGGCGACGAGGAGCGGGCGCTGAACCGCCTGCTGCTGGACCGTGGCGTCGAACGCATCTGCCTGGACTCGCGGGCATTGTTCGCCGTGCAGTCCGATGATCCGGCCGTGCTCCATGCCCAGTCGAAGAAGCCCAAGGTGCCGGTGCGCCCGGCAGCGTTCAGCGACAGCCCGCAGGTGCGCTTCATCGGCGGCCCCGATCTGGACGCCAATCTCGTCCATCTCGCGCCCTGGGTTGGCAAGGTTGCCGAGTGGATCGAACAGGGCCTGACGCCCTACGTCTTCCTCCACACTCCGGACAACCACCGCGCCGCCGAACAGGCGCAGCGCTTCCACGCCTTGCTGCGAGAGCGCCTGCCGGGGCTGCCACCGCTGTTCGAGCCCAAGCCGGAAGTGGAACAGCTCGGCCTGCTCTGAGCCGCCAACTGTGCATGGCGCCCTGCAGGCGAGGGGGCTAACCTGCTCCTTCCCCGTTCGGCAAGGAGACAGCCATGACCAACCAACAGCAACGTGGTGACGCCTTCCGCGCGCTGCACCAGCGCGACGGCCTGTTCGTCCTGCCCAATCCCTGGGATGCCGGCTCGGCGAAGATGCTCGCCCACCTGGGCTTTGAAGCCCTGGCCACCACCAGCGCAGGGTTGGCCTTCGCTCTCGGCCGGCGCGACGCCGAAGGTACGGTGAGCCGTGACGAAGCGCTGGCCAATGCCCGCGCGATAGTCGAAGCAACGCCGCTGCCGGTCGCTGCCGACCTGGAGAACGGCTACGGCGATGCAGCGGAAGACTGCGCCGAAACCATCCGTCTGGCCGCTGCTTGCGGGCTGGTTGGCGGTTCCATCGAAGACGCCACCGGCCGCCCGGATGCGCCGATCTACCCGCTGGAGCTGGCAGTCGAGCGCGTCGCTGCCGCCGTGCAGGCCGCCCGCGCGTTACCGTTCACCTTCACCCTGGCGGCGCGGGCGGAGAATTTCCTGCACGGCCGCGTCGACCTGGACGACACCATCCGCCGCCTGGTGGCCTTTGCCGAAGCCGGTGCTGACGTGCTCTACGCGCCGGGCCTGAAGACCCGCGAGGAAATCGCCGCCGTCGTCAGCGCCGTGGCGCCGCGCCCGGTCAACGTGCTGGTGGGCTCGCCGGCGCTGCAGCTGAATCTGGAGGAACTGGCCGAGTTGGGTGTAAAGCGCGTCAGCGTCGGCTCTTGTCTGGCGCGGGCGGCCTACGGTGCGTTCTTCAGCGCCTCCGAAGCCCTGGCCAAAGGCGACCTGACGCCGATGCACGGCGCCATGCCGTTCGACCGGATCAACGGGTTGTTCCGGGGCTGAGCCTTGCGCTGGTGGTTGCTCGGATTCGTCGTCTTATGCGCCGGCATGGCGTTGGCGCTGCAGCAGCGCTGGATCGAGGTGCCAAGCCGTTGGAATCCCTGGGCGCCGCTGGATGTGCGCGACGAGCCGAACCTGCTGACGCGCTACAAGCTCTGGCGCCTGCGTGATGATGCGCAGTTGTGCCAGTTGGCGCTGCAAAGCTCCGACCTCAAGGCGCAGGCCATGGCCGATAGCGAACCCGTGGCCGGCTGCCCGTTGCACAACGTCTGGCGCGTGCAGGCTGCCGGGGTGAAGCTGAGCAGCAGCTTCCTCGCCAGTTGCCCGCTGGCGGTGAGTTTTGCGCTGTTCGAGCGTCACTCCCTGCAAGCGGCCGCGCGGGAAATCTACGGCCAGCCGGTGGTGGCAGTGGAGCACCTGGGCAGCTTCGCCTGCCGCAATATCTATGGCCGCGCCGATGCCCGGCGCAGCCAGCACGCCACGGCCAACGCGCTGGACGTTGCCGCCTTCCGCCTGGCCGATGGCAGGCGCATCGTGGTAGCGAAAGACTGGAGCGGGGATGGCGACGCCGCACGCTTCCTGCGCTCCGTGCGCGACCGCGCGTGCAGCAACTTCGACGGCGTGCTCGGGCCGGACTACAACCGCGCGCACCACGATCACTTCCACCTCGACCTGGGCGGCTGGCAGATCTGCCGTTGAGCCTGCCCGCTGCGTGCTGCGGTAGAATGGCGGCTTTTCCCAGGATCGCCCCGTCATGACCGAAGTCCTCACCCCGCCGCGCATCGTCGTCCAGGCGCTGGCACCTGCCTGGCAGGCCGCCGCCGAGCAGTGGGCGCAGCGGCTCGGTCTGTCGATGGGGGAGGGCGATGCCGATTTCGCCCTGCAGTTGGGTGATGACGGCTTGCAGCTGCTGCAGCTGGGGCCGGATTCGCCCGGCCCGGTGCGGGTGGATTTCCTCGAAGGGTCTGCTGCGCATCGCCGGCAGTTCGGCGGCGGCGCCGGGCAAATGATCGCCAAGGCCGTCGGCATCCAGCAGGGCGTGCGTCCTCGTGTGCTGGACGCCACCGCTGGCCTGGGCAAAGACGCCTTCGTACTGGCGACCCTGGGGTGCGAGATGGACCTGACCGAGCGCCAGCCGATCATCGCCGCGCTGCTGGAAGACGGCCTGGCCCGTGCGGCGGGGGATTTCGAGGTGGGCGCCATCGTCGCGCGCATGCGCCTGCTGCAGGGCAACTCCATCGAGCGCATGACCGCGTGGGAAGGGGAGGCGCCGCAGGTGATCTACCTCGACCCGATGTTCCCGCACCGCGACAAGAGCGCACTGGTGAAGAAGGAAATGCGTCTGTTCCGTCCGCTGGTGGGCGATGACCTCGACGCTCCGGCGCTGCTGGAGGCGGCACTGAAACTGGCCAGCCACCGGGTGGTGGTCAAGCGCCCGCGCAAGGCGCCGATCATCGAGGGCGGCAAGCCCAGCTACAGCCTGGAAGGCAAGTCCAGCCGCTATGACATCTATCCGCTGAAAAGCCTGAAGGGCTGAGTTTTCTTTTCCCGGCCGAGCGATCCGTGCTTGCGCTTCCCCCTCACCCCAGCCCTCTCCCTCAGGGAGAGGGAGTCGCCCGCGCCGGCTGACACTATGGTTTCATCCTGTGCCGAACGGTCCCCTCTCCCGCTTGCGGGAGAGGGTTAGGGTGAGGGGCTTTTGATCTCGACGCGTTTTCTCGCGATTAGCCGATTACGGCTGTTCAGCCCGTAGGGCGCATAACGCGCCAGCGTTATCCGCCGCCATGGCATCGGCGGATAACCCGTTCCGGGTTATGCGCCCTACGGTGAGCATCAGGGCGCAAAGGCCCTGAGGAATAACGCCACCACTTCCTGCACATGCGCCTCGGCTTCTTCCGCGGTCGGCGGATTCTCGCAGCCGATCATCAGGCGGAAGTGCACGCAGCCCTGCACCAGCATCAGGAAATGCTCGGCGGCTCGACGCGGGCAGTCCATCTTCATCTTGCCCTGCTGGCGGGCCTGCTCCAGCAGGCGCTCCATCTGGTCCAGCACGCGCTGCGGACCGGCCTCGAAGAACAGCTGCGAGAGATGCGGGTTGCCCGCGCCCTGGGCCACCATCAGCCGGCTCAGGGCAATCGCCTCGGGGCTGTTGATCAACTGATTGAAGCCGCGACCCAGGTTCAGCAGCAGGCTTTCCAGCGGCGCGTCGGCCGGCGGCTCGGCGAACAGCTCGGGCATGCGCTCGGCGCACTTGGCCTGCACCGCCTCGACGAACAACGTCTCCTTGTCCGTGAAGTGGCTGTACACGGTGAGCTTGGACACCCCGGCCTCGGCGGCGATGGCCTCCATGCTGCTGCCGTCGTAGCCGTAGCGGACGAACAGCTCCTTGGCGGCTTCGAGAATGGCCTTGCGCTTGGCCGGATCCTTGGGGCGACCCGGTCCGTTCGATGAGTTCGTTGGTGACATGTCTTTACATTTCTAATACTGGACTGATGGGTTCTGTATTTTTACTATACCGGCGAGTATAAGAATTCCAACCGCGTTTTGCGAAAGGTCACACATCATGTTCCGCCATGCTCTGTCTGTCGCGCTGCCTGCTGCCTTCATCCTGTCCCTTTCCGCCTGCGGTAACGGCGAGCCGCCGAAGCCCGCGGTACGCCCTGCCATCGTGGTGCAGCCGCTGCCGGCGCGGGATATCACCGAGGCCTATCCCGGTGAAGTGCATGCGCGCCATGAGCCGGAACTGGCCTTCCGCATCGGCGGAAAAGTCAGCAAGCGTCTGGTGGAAACCGGCGAACGGGTGAAGAAGGACCAGCCGCTGGCGGAACTCGATCCTGAAGACGTCCGCCTGCAGCTCGAGGCCACGCGCGCCCAGGTGGCCGCCGCCGAAGCCAACCTGCAGACGGTGCGCTCCGAATACGCCCGCTACAAGACCCTGCTGGAGCGCCAGCTGGTCAGCCAGTCGCAGTTCGACAACATCGAGAACACCTACCGCGCCGGCGAGGCGCGGGTTAAGCAGATTCGCGCCGAGTACGACGTGGCCAGCAACCAGGCCGGCTACGCGGTGCTGCGCTCGCCCCAGGATGGCGTGATCGCCACCCGCCGGGTGGAAGTGGGGCAGGTGGTCGCCGCCGGGCAGACCGTCTTCACCCTGGCCGCCGACGGCGACCGCGAAGTGCTGATCAGCTTCCCCGAACATGCCTTCGAACGCTTCCGCGTCGGCGAGGCGGTGAGCGTCGAACTCTGGTCGCAGCGCGACAAGCGCTTCAGCGGCAAGATCCGTGAACTGTCGCCGGCGGCCGATCCGCAGTCGCGCACCTTTGCCGCGCGGGTGGCGTTCGACGATGCCAAGGTGCCGGCCGAGCTGGGCCAGAGCGCCCGCGTCTACATCCATGCCGAGGGCACCGTGCCGCTCGCCGTGCCGCTCGCCGCGCTGACGTCCGAAGCCGGCCAGCCGTTCGTCTGGGTAGTCGATCCGAAAACCTCCACCCTGCATCGCCGCCCGGTGCGCATCGGCCCCTACGCCGAAGACCGCGTGCCAGTGCTCGAAGGCCTGAAGGATGGCGACTGGGTGGTGGCGGCGGGTGTGCAGGTGCTGCGTGAAGGTCAGGAGGTACGGCCTGTCGACCGGGAGAACCGGTCGGTCAAGCTGGTGGCGAAGGAGTAACGCCCGATGCAATTCAACCTTTCCGCCTGGGCGCTGCACAACCGCTCCATCGTCCTGTACCTCATGCTCCTGCTGGGCATTGTCGGCACGCTGTCCTACTCCAAGCTGGGGCAGAGCGAGGACCCGCCGTTCACCTTCAAGGCCATGGTGGTGAAGACCAACTGGCCGGGCGCGACCGCCGAGGAAGTCTCGCGCCAGGTCACCGAGCGCATCGAGAAGAAGCTGATGGAGACCGGTGATTTCGACCGCATCATCTCCTTCTCCCGCCCCGGTGAATCCCAGGTGACCTTCGTCGCCCGCGAGGACTTCCACTCCCGCGACATTCCCGAGCTCTGGTACCAGATCCGCAAGAAGGTCAACGACATCCGCTACACCCTGCCGCAGGGCATCCAGGGGCCGTTCTTCAACGACGAGTTCGGCACCACCTTCGGCAATATCTACGCGCTGTCGGGCAAGGGCTTCGACTACGCGGTGCTCAAGGACTACGCCGACCGTCTGCAACTGCAACTGCAGCGGATCAAGGACGTCGGCAAGGTCGAGTTGGTCGGCCTGCAGGACGAGAAGATCTGGATCGACCTGTCCAACACCAAGCTCGCCACCCTCGGCCTGCCGCTGGCCGCCGTGCAGAAGGCGCTGGAAGAACAGAACGCGGTGACCGCCACCGGCTTCTTTGAGACCGCGACCGACCGCGTGCAACTGCGCGTCTCCGGACGTTTCGATTCGGTGGAGGACATCCGCTCCTTCCCGATCCGCGTCGGCGATCGCACCTTCCGCATCGGCGACGTCGCCGAGGTCCATCGCGGCTTCAACGATCCGCCCGCTCCGCGCATGCGCTTCATGGGCGAGGACGCCATCGGCATCGCCGTGGCCATGAAGGACGGCGGCGACATCCTGGTGCTGGGCAAGAAGCTCGACGCTGAGTTCGAACGGCTGCAGCAGACGCTGCCGGCGGGCATGGAGCTGCGCAAGGTTTCCGACCAGCCGGCAGCGGTGCGCGAAGGCGTGGGCGAGTTCGTCCGCGTGCTGGCCGAGGCGCTGATCATCGTGCTGCTGGTGAGCTTCTTCTCCCTCGGCCTGCGCACCGGCCTGGTTGTGGCGTTGTCGATCCCGCTGGTACTGGCGATGACCTTCGCCTGCATGTACTACTTCGGCATCGGCCTGCACAAGATATCCCTCGGCGCGCTGGTGCTGGCGCTGGGCCTGCTGGTGGACGACGCGATCATTGCCGTGGAGATGATGGCGGTGAAGATGGAGCAGGGCTACGACCGGCTCAAGGCGGCGAGCTACGCCTGGACCAGCACGGCCTTCCCGATGCTCACCGGCACCCTGGTCACCGCCGCCGGCTTCCTGCCCATCGCTACCGCGCAGTCGGGCACCGGCGAGTACACCCGCTCGCTGTTCCAGGTGGTGACCATCGCGTTGCTGGTCTCCTGGATCGCCGCCGTGGTCTTCGTGCCCTACCTGGGCGAGAAGCTGTTGCCCGACCTCGCCAAGCGCCACGCGGAAAAGCACGGCGGCAGCGACAAGGGTCACGACCCGTATTCGACGCCTTTCTACCAGCGCTTCCGCCGTGTGGTGGAGTGGTGTGTGCGCTACCGCAAGACGGTGATCCTGCTCACCGTGGCGGCCTTCATCGGCTCGATCATGCTGTTCCGCCTGGTGC
The DNA here is from genome assembly GCF_014852215.1 of Pseudomonas sp. PDM19. Classification (NCBI taxonomy): domain Bacteria; kingdom Pseudomonadati; phylum Pseudomonadota; class Gammaproteobacteria; order Pseudomonadales; family Pseudomonadaceae; genus Pseudomonas; species Pseudomonas sp. PDM19. The sequence continues at coordinate 1,012,911 of NZ_JACVBG010000003.1, forward strand.
CGCAGCAATTCTTCCCGCCCTCGGCGCGCCTGGAACTGCTGGTGGACCTGAAGCTGGCCGAGGGTGACTCGCTGACCGCCACCACCGAGCAGGTCAACCGCCTGGAAAAAATGCTCGCCGAGCATCCGGGCATCGACAACTACGTAGCCTATATCGGCACCGGTTCGCCGCGCTTCTACCTGCCGCTGGACCAGCAACTGCCGGCGGCGAGCTTTGCGCAGTTCGTGGTCCTGGCCAAGAGCCTGGAGTCCCGTGAAGAGATTCGTCAGTGGCTGATCAAGCACATGAACGAAGACTTCCCGACCCTGCGTACCCGTATCAGCCGCCTGGAGAACGGCCCGCCGGTGGGCTACCCGGTGCAGTTCCGCGTCTCCGGCGAGCACATCCCGGAGGTCCGCGAACTGGCGCGCAAGGTCGCCGACAAGATGCGCGAGAACCCCCACGTGGTGAACGTGCACCTGGACTGGGAAGAGCCGAGCAAGGCGATCTTCCTCGACATCGACCAGGAACGCGCCCGCGCCCTGGGCGTGAGCACTTCGGACATCTCGCAGTTCCTGCAGAGCTCGCTGACCGGCTCCACCGTCAGCTACTACCGCGAGGACAACGAGCTGATCGAGATCCTCCTGCGTGGCGACGAGCGTGGCCGGCATGACCTCTCGCAATTGCCCAGCCTGTCGATGCAGACCAGCAGTGGTCGCAGCGTCGCGCTGTCACAGGTGGCGACGCTGGAGTACGGCTTCGAGGAAGGCATCATCTGGCGGCGCAACCGCCTGCCCACGGTGACCATTCGCGCCGACATCTACGACGACTCGCTGCCAGCGACCCTGGTGAAGCAGATCTCGCCGACGCTGGACCCGATCCGCGCCGAGCTGCCCGACGGCTACCTGCTGGACGTCGGCGGCACCGTGGAGGATTCCGCCAAGGGGCAGAACTCGGTGAACGCCGGCGTACCGCTGTTCATCGTGGTGGTGCTCAGCCTGCTGATGATCCAGCTGCGTAGCTTCTCGCGGATGATCATGGTGTTCCTCACCGCGCCCCTGGGGCTGATCGGCGTGACCCTGTTCCTGCTGGTGTTCCAGAAGCCCTTCGGCTTCGTCGCCATGCTCGGCACCATCGCCCTGGCGGGGATGATCATGCGCAACTCGGTGATCCTCGTGGACCAGATCGAACAGGACCGCGCCCATGGCCTGGACACCTGGCACGCCATCATCGAGGCCACGGTGCGGCGCTTCCGCCCCATCGTGCTGACTGCCCTGGCCGCCGTGCTGGCGATGATCCCGCTGTCGCGCAGCGTGTTCTTCGGGCCGATGGCGGTGGCGATCATGGGCGGCCTGATCGTCGCCACGGCGCTGACATTGCTGTTCCTGCCGGCGCTCTATGCGGCCTGGTTCCGCGTGAAGAAAGAGGCCTAGCTTCAGTACCTCCCTGTAGGAGCGGTCCATGCCCGCGAATCGCGCGCATGGCGCGCTCCTACAGGTCGAACCCCGATGTAGGGCGAATAACGCGCAGCGTTATCCGCCGTCCGACGCTCTGAGGCGAATAACCCGACAGACGCGAACCCTTCGACCTGTCACCCTCGCTGTCCTTTCCTGAGCACGATTCCCAAGCCCGGATCACTCCGTCAGGCTCGGGACATTCATTCGGGAACCGCCTGACTCATCAACGGCGTTGCGGTCCTACAAAGCCACTGCTTAGCGTTCTCTCCGCCACGGAACAGCCGTGGTCAGGTGTGGAAACCTGTGAGCTTTAAGCATTCGCCATAGCAGGGAATGGCCCGGCCTTTTCAAAGGCCGGGCCGACTCTGGCTGTCCATGGCGGACCGTGCGAGGCGGGCTTCGGCCCGGCCGGTCTTTGGCTTAAAGCTCCCGGTTTTCCACCCTTGCACGGTCCGCCTCCCTTTCCGGGATGGCGGCTTTCCAGCTGTAGCCAACTGAGCTGTACAGGGAGAGACCGCATGAACCCTTCGACGATGTTCCCAGCCGACAACGGCCTGAGCTTCCACACCTTCCAGCGCTACGATCGCCCGTTGCGCGGTTTGATGATTGATCGGCAGGCCTGGTTCTCCGCCCGCGACCTCGCGCGCCTGACCAATACCCACTTCGCCGCCCGCGTACCGCGCAAGCTCGACGCCGACCAGTACCGCTGGGTACGGCTCGAAGGCGGGAAAGAGGACGAGCTACTGGTCAGCGAAAGCGGCCTCTACACCCTGCTGCTGGTGTACTTCTACCACCCGGAAAACCGCAACCTGCGCCAGTGGCTGAGCAACGAAGTCGTGCCGGCCCTGCGTGACGCGCAGTTGCCACCGGGGTTCGTCCCCCGCCACGCCGTGCGCGAGGTGCAGGGTTACCCGCTGGCGGTACTGGAGTGGCAAGGCGGCGTCTGGCTGCGCTTCGGCGATGCCGCCCGCCTGCTGGGCTGAGAGACGGACGTAGCCATCACGGCGGGTAACCCGTTCCGGGTTATGCGCCCTACGGAAAGGGGAGCTCTTCGTAGGATGGTGTGGAGCGAAGCGATATCCATCGCTTATGTCCCGGCGCGCTGTTACAGGGGAGAGATAAGCAGGCACGAAAAAGCCCGGCAGTTGCCGGGCTTTCCCTTGTCTCGTTCGGATCGAAGTCAGAGCACCCCGAACACCTTCTTCGCCAGCCCGGTGGCCGCTGCAGTCGGGTTCTGGCGGATGGTTTTTTCCTGCTCGGCGATGAGCTTGAACAGGCCGTCCAGCGCTTCCTCGGTCACATAGTTCTCGATGTTCGCGTTCTTCGCATCGACCACGCCGAAGGCGGCGGCCTGGCTGGCGAAGGCGTTGTACTGCTTGGCCACGCCAACCTGGTCGGTGGCCTGCTTGATGATCGGCAGGAACTTGGCGCGCAGTTGATCGCGGCTGCTGCGGTTCAGGTAGTCGGTGGCGGAGTGGTCGCCGCCCTGGAGGATGCCCTTGGCGTCGGTCACGCTCATCTTCTTCACCGCATCGACCAGCAGCGCCTGTGCTTGCGGCATGGCGGCCTCGGCTGCCTTGTTCATGCTCGCCTCGAGCTGGTCGACCTGGGCACCCATGCCGAACTGCTTCATGGTCTTGGCGGCCTTGCCCAGCTTGCCGGGCAGCTCGATGCGCACGGCGGGGTCATTGCTGAATCCGCCGGGCTGGCTGAGCTGCTTCACGGCCACCTGTGCACCCTGAGTCAGCGCATCCTTCAGGCCGCCGGTGGCGTCGCTCTGGCTGAGGTCGGAGAGGGACAGGGCGAAGGCATTGACGGACAGCAGGGCGCCGGCCAGCAGAACGGGGAATCGCAGCATCGGTACTTCCTTGGCGAAACCCGGCGGTTTGCGAACCGCCGAGGTGGAGAATGGAGGGGGGAGATTAACGGAGGATGGCCGCCGGGGAAAACCCGGCGGCGCGGTGAATCAGCGCACGGGGTCGACGCGGACGCGCAGCGGCTGCGGATCGCTGCCATCGAGTTTCACACTGTGGCGCTCGGTGGTGATGAACAGCAGGCGGCCGCTGTCCTCGATACGCGCGCTGACGGCGTAGGTATGGCCCGGTTTGACCTGGTTGCGGTCGTAATCCAGATGGAACGCCAGCGGCACCTGACGCCCGGGCTCCAGTTGCTGTTGGGCGAGATCGACCGCCGGGGCATCGGCCAGCGATACGTCCTGCAGGCTGACGGTGACCTGGGCGGTAGGCGGCAGGGCGATGCGTTGCAGGTAGAAGACTTCGCCATCCAGCGACGCCTTGTCGCCGGAGAAGTTGGAACTACAGGCGGTGAGCAGGCCGGTCATCAGCAGCAGGGGAAGGGTTTTCTTCATGGAGCTCTCCTTTGAACCAAGGGGCGTCAGACCATTGTGGGGGACTTTGGTTTCCGCGCCATGATCCAAGTGAGCATCGAGTTATTTCACGATACGTCCGAAGAGGTTCTGGAACATCGTCTGGTCGCGCCCGTCCGTGAGGTCATACAGCGAGTAGTAGTGGTTGAGCCTTGCGCCGCCATCGCGGGTCAGCGGGTCCCAGGAGAGATTGGCGCGGCGCATGGTGGAGCTGCTCATCAGCTCATCGAAGGGGATCGATACGTACATGCCCTTGTCGAAGCTGCCTTCGCCGTATTCGTCTTTGCTGGCGGTGGTCAGCGTCACCCAGGCGCCGAAGCGGACGCCGTTGCGGAACTGCCGTGAAAGGTCCAGGGTGCCACCCCAGTCCCGTGCCAGATAGCGGCCGGCGCTTGCGGTGGCGAGGATGTCTTCGAAGCCGGTCTGCCAGTAGAGGGTGACGAAACCAGTAGCTGTCTGGTAGTCACGCAGCCCGAAGTGCTGGTCGAAATCGCGCTGGCGCACCAGGTCAAGATTGGCGCCCAGCGCCCAGTCCTGATTCATTGGGCGGTACAGCAATTCGCCGCCAGCGCCGGCGTACATGCTTTCCAGGTAGCCGCCGTAGACCATGCCGTAGAGGTCCTGGTCCAGCCGTGCGGTCTTGTTCAGCTGGAAGGTCGGCAGGGTGACGTTGGAGGTCGTCATGTACTGACGGATGTCCGTGCGCACTCGCGGCAGCCCGCTGGGGGCGTCGTACTTGAAGTCGTCGTAGTTGTTGATCAGGTTGACGCTGAGCAGGCCGTTCGCCCACAGGCTCGGCGTGAAGCGGTATTCGCTGTCGAGATCGGCGGTGAATTGGTAGAGGAGGAAGTTGTCCGGCCCGCCGATGCTCTGGTTGTAGCCCAGGCCGACGTTGTAGCTGAACGGGTCGGGTTGCTGTGCGTAGAGCAACTCTTCCTGCTGCGGCAGCGGTACGTTCTGTTCGGTGCTGCGGCGCAGGTCTTCCAGCGGGCGTTCCTGGTTGGCCACGTCACGGAATACTTTGCGCGGTACGCTGGTTTCGACCATGGGTTGGCCATAGCGGGTATCGACGACGGTGAACCACTGGACATCGTCATCGGCGCTGTTGTCGAGGATGCGCGCGGCACGGCCGACGGCTTCGGGCGGGTAGAGGTAGCGGGTCTGCTCGCCATAGACCACCACTTCGCTGTTCTTGCGGGTGATGCGTTCGACCTTGTAGCCGGCATTTTCCTCAACGCGGCGGGAGACGTCTGCCCAATCCGCCGAGCTGGTACCGGGCTCGGACGTGCGCTCCACCAGGGGTTCGGGGGCCGGGTCGCTGACCTTGGCCGGTGCCGTGCGCGTGGCGAAGTTGGTGTGCAAGGTGATGCCGAACATTGCCGTGTTGCCGCGCTCGAAGGCGGCAGTCAGGTCGATCGCGTCGTTGGCCTTGAAAACCATGCCGATGTTGAAGGGCGAACTCTGCTTCTGGTTGTTGTTCAGCGGCTCGTGCTGGTAGTCGTTACCGTCGTATTCCAGCTTGAGCGAGAGCGGCTCCCAGGGGGTTTGCCAGTTGATGCCGCCGAAGGGGGAGGGGCGGCCGCGGAAGTAGGCATTCGCATCGAACGAGCCAGCATTGTTCACATCGCTCGTGGGCACGGGGCGATTCTTGAATCGGTCATCGACCCATCCAAGGGGATTATCCAATTCGCCACGATTACCGATATAGCCCCAGGCCAGACCCAGACTGAAGTCCAGATCACCGACACGTTTGTTACCGACGAAATACTCGCTGGAGAACAGGCCTGTACCACCAACGTCTCTTCCCCCCAGAGCTATTTCCGGCGCCCAACGGCTTTCCTGCAGCAGTCGGAATTTAACGTCGAAGGCTTTGTCCTTGTAGCTCTGGTCGCCACTGAAGTCTTGCGCGCCGTACTTGCGGTTGCTGATCGATGTATAGCGGAAGGTGCCTTCCATCCAGTCGAACGGCTGCAACGAGAAGCTGTAGCGTGAGTAGGGATCGGTGCGGCTGGCGTTGATGCTGATTTCCCCGGCCGGCGCCATGCGCGCAGTGGGGGTTTGCAGCAGCCCGACGCCGCCGAAATCATTCTGGGTATAGCGGGGTTCGGCGCTCGCCAGGCTGGCAACGACCAGCAGGGGGTAAAGACCGTAGCGAGGGTTCATGGTGCGTCCGCCGGCAAGGGCTGGGTGGCGAGAAATTCGGCCAGCTCGCGGTTCAGGTCCGGGGCGATGGCATTGATATCGCTGGCGTTCAGTGGAACCAGCAACACGGCACCGGGAGCCGGTGGAACCGCTTCTTCACGGTTCCACAGGGCAATGCCCAGGCGCGTCACCTGGCCGTCGGGCTGGATCAGGTAGAGGTAGTCCGGGTCTGCGTCGGCCAATGCGGGGCACTGTTGTGCGTAGCGATAGGCCTGCTGCAACGGAACGAATGGGAGTGCGCAGTCCTGCGATACCGCGCCGACGATGCGAACGTAGTCCGGGCGGGGCGGAAAGATCAGGCGGTCGCCGCCCAGCAGTTTCGGCGAGTGTGCTGCGTTCAGCTCCACGGCTAGCGGGTCAAGCGGGTAGATCTTTCGACCGGTCACCGGAAGTGCGCTTACCTGCTCGTTCAACTGCCGCGCGGCGTTCGCCAGGCTGGGGTTGTCCTGCAATCGGGCCAGACGTTGCAACTGGATCAGATCGAACAGGATGCCGGCCTTCAGCCGCTGTTGTTCCTGCTTCAGGCTTTGAAGTTGCCAGGATGCACCGAGCCAGTAACCGAGAGGGTCCACCTGCAACTGCCCGAGCAACTGTCCCAGGCGCAGGCCTTCGGCGATCTGCTTTTCCCCGGGGGAGGGCAGGGAGCCCAGTACTTCGATACGGGAAGCGGCGAGGAGCGTGGTGCTGGCCAGGAAGCAGGCGGCCAGGCAGCAGAGTCGAGCGAACTTCATGGTTGCCCCCGGAGTGGGCGCAGTTGGGTAATGGTGACGTTCAACCCCGGTGCGACCTGCTGCTGGCTCTGCAGGATGAAACCGTCCTTGGGATCGACCCAGTAGCGATTGGTGGACGACATTCCGTCGATAGGCGCGCTCAACTGCTCGTCGACGCGCAGGAGAGCCAGGTCTTGATCGAGAACTCGTATGGTCTCGGTGCCGCCGTGGGAGAGGTTTCCGTTGACGAGGACGCCCAGCTGATAATCAGGTCCGAGATCGACCCTGCGTTGGCTCTGCTGGCCGTCTGTGATCCGGTGCAACCCCCGGTGGAAGGGCGAATCAGCGCTGAGCCTTGTGCTCAACAGGTCATTCGGGAAGCCCAGGGTGCGCACCACGATGCCATCCTGCAGCAGCAGAAATTGGCCAGAAGACGTGCGCCAGTACTGCAGGTCGCCCTGGATGCGTACCAGAGCCATCACCGCCGAGCCGTACTCGGTGGTGACCTGGATCTGGTAATAGGGCACGGCTTCGACCTGAGCGCGGGTCAGCTCCAGCGGCGCTGGGCGGCTGAGGCTGGCGCCGAGGGTGTTCAGGGAGCCTTGCATCAGAGGATTGCAGGCGCACAGCGAGGCGGCCAGAGAGGCCAGCAGCGGCAAGCGAAGGGCGTTCATGGCTGGAGGTCAGTTGTTGTTTGTGAGGTTGCGCTGCACGGTCGAACCGGTGCCCAGGATGCCGGCGGACGGCACCAACTGGCTGATCAGGCGGTTCCAGCGCGTCACGCCGGCCGGGCCAACGTAGACCACGTCCTGCGGCTGTAGCTGGAACTGTTGGGCCAGGATGAACGCGGTGGGCGAGTTGGCGTCGAGCTGGAAGACCGTGGCGCGTTCCTGTTCGAGGTTCTCGACCCCGCGGATGACATAAACCGCCTTGCCGCTGGCCGTGGTCTGGTTCAAGCCGCCGACACTGCCCAGCGCATCGGCCAGGTTCATGTCGCGGGTCTTGAAGGTCAGAGCGCGCGGGGCGTTGACCTCGCCCATCAAGTAGACCTTCTTGCGGTCGTTGTAGGGCAGATAGATGCGGTCGCCGTCCTTCAGATAAAGGCCGTACAGGTCGGAGCCCTGCGCGGTGTTCAGGGCATCCAGGTTCAAGGGGTAGACCTGGTTGCCGCGCTGTAGGGTCAGGCCGGAGAGGTCCGCGTTGACGGTGTCGAGCTGGGCGGCACCGATGGCTTCCATCAGGGTCAGCGGCGTCGTGGTGATCGCTTGTGGCCCGGCCTTGATGAAGGCGCCATTGAGCAGCACGCGCTGGCTGGCGAAGCGCAGGATGGCGATATCGACCTGCGGCTCTTCCACATAGGCCGAGAGTGCCAGGCTGATGGTCTTGCGGACGTCTTCGATGGTGTGCCCGGCGACTTGCAAGGTGCCAATGTAGGGGTAGAACAGCGTGCCGTCGGGCCGGACCAGGCGCCCGTTGGCGTCGGTCTGTTGTTGCTGGCCAGCCGGAGAGGTGAGCTCGGGGTGGTCCCACACGGTGATGTAAAGCAGGTCACCGGCGCCGATCTGATAGCTCTCGGGGTGGAAGCTGGTCAGCTCCGTCGGGATCGACTCCGTTCTCTGTGTCGCGGCTTCGACCGTGAGCAGTTTGGGAGTGATCTGCACCAGCTGGACGCGGCTGGATTCAGCCGAGTCTTCCTGCGTCAGTCGCCCGGTATCCAGGTACTGGCCGGGGGAGAACATGCAGCCTTGCAAGGCGAGGGCGGTAAGGATAGCGACGGACAATGGACGAATCATGACGAAGCCAGGATAGGAAATGGAATGGACAGTGAGGCTTCCTCAGCGGCGTTTGGCAGCGGGAGCCTGGGAGGTGGCGCAGGTTAGCAACCGACTTGGAAGGTGGCTGTCAGAAAAGAGAGAGGCTGGTGAAGGGGATATCTGGTTAAGGCGTGCTGGCGGCGGTTCAGTAGGCGTTCTGGTGAACGAAGCCCTTGAACAGGGTCAGGAAGACGATCTTCAGGTCCCACCAGAGTGACCAGTTATTGATGTAGGCGAGGTCGAACTCGACCCGCTTTTGCATCTTCTCCAGGGTGTCCGTCTCCCCGCGCCAGCCATTCACCTGCGCCCACCCGGTGATGCCCGGCTTGACCTTGTGACGCAGCATGTAACTGCTGATCTGCCCGCGGTATTCCTCGTTGTGGGCGATTGCATGGGGGCGTGGACCAACGATGGACATGTCGCCGAGCAGCACGTTGATGAACTGCGGCAACTCATCCAGCGACGTGCGGCGCAGGAAGGCGCCGACCGGGGTGATGCGGCTGTCATTACGGGTGGCCTGTGTGACCTTCGCACCGTTTTCCATCACCCGCATGCTGCGGAACTTCCAGACTTCAATGGAGCGGCCGTCGATGCCGTAGCGCTTCTGGCGGAAGAACACTGGACCGGGGGATGTGAACTTGATGGCGGCAGAGATCACTAGCATGGGCACTGCGATAAGGCAGAGGATCAACGTCGAAAGAATGACATCCTCCAGACGCTTCACCAGTGCCCCGGCACCGACCATGGGGCTGTCGAAGATGCTGATGGTAGGAATGCCGGCGATGTTCTGGGCGCGGGCATGGAGAAGATTGAAGACGAAAACATCGGGAATGATGTAAACGGAGGCCGTGGTATCGCTCAATTGTTCCACGAGACACTTGATGCGCTCTTCGCTGCGCATTGGAAGGGCGATGTAGATGCGGTCCAATTCCCCAGCGCGGGCACGGTCAACCAGGGCTTCTAGATTTCCGGAAATCGGAAGCTTTACACCGCCCTTGCTGAGGCTTACCGGATCAAAGCGTTTATCATCGTAGAAACCTGCCAGCTCCAGCCCCATCCAGGGGGCGCTGGCGATATTCTTGGCCAGCCGCTGGCCCAATGACCCAGCGCCCGCAATAGCAACGGAGCGAGTATTGAAGCCGCGACGGCGAAGTGTATGGAGTATAGAGCGCAGGAGAATTCGGTAACCGTAGAAACCAATGAGCACTAAGCAGAACCATTGGAGCTGGCCTGCGCCATTGAGCAGCGTAATCTCCGGCGAGAGGTAGTCGGTGACTGCGACCCCCGCGAAGCTCACTGCCCAGATCCCTCCAACCTTACGTAGTTCATCTCGCGTCCTTTCACCTCGCCATGAGGTGTATAACTGCCCGAAATCGCTTAGCAGATAAAATATTACGAGCGAAAATAGAGTTGCGATAACAGCCGAATAGTCCCACCGCGCGGCATTCGCTGTCAGGACTACCTCCATACTGACCCCAATAACGCAGAGATCAAGCAGCTTTTGAAGAATAGAAATGACTGCTTGGTGAGGGCGAAGTATTCCTCGGTCCATGCTATTCATTGCGTCTCCATGAGAAATAATTCCGGAGAATTTACGATATTAAAAGTTGGTGTAAGCGACGATGTCCTGAATTGCAAATTAGCAGAGCGTTCAGTTTTGTCGTGTTAGCCTGTCAAAGACGAAGTAAATAATTCCAAGAGGATAATACACCAGATACCTCTTCCATAGTCGTCGGGGTTCTTTGTAGATTCGGTAAAGCCATCGCATATGAAGCTTGTCGATTAAGGGCGGGTAATAATTAAGGCCATTGGATGACGCTAATTGATCGAAGTATCCCCCGCATGTAAATCCTGTACCGTTCCAACCGCTCTGCTTGAGACTGAGAAGGAAGTCCTCCTGAAGAGGTGTTCCCATCGAGGTTATAACAATTTCACATTCTTTGAATTCTTCTAAGATCTGGCTAAGTTCATTTTCCTTAAAATATCCATCACGTGTGTGTTTTATATTTATTCCATACTTGGCCTCTATGATTCTCTTGGCTTTTAAGATCGTTTCGCGAGAGGATCCTATGATTCCTAGTTTAAGATTTTTTTCGGAAACAGCCTTGAGCACTATGGGCGCTAGAGAGGTGTCGTCAAAGCTTGATCTCTTTGTGTTGTTGAAGAATAGGAGGTTGTCAATTGCTACAAGAGATATTCCATCATAGTTAATGTCGAAGTTTTTTAGTATTAGGTCGCCAGAATGATGCCTTCTTATCGTGTAGTAAGAGAAAGGATTGATGAATGTGATTAGAGATTTGTTATTTATTTTCTCGGTTGGCATGGGTGGTATAACTAGTGCGTAGATTCGAAGTTTGGGTTTTAATTTCAAGGGTTTTTAAGTTAAATTGGCTTTTTTCTAAGTAGGTCCATGGTTTTCTTCAACGCGCGAGTTCTTAAGCTCTGGCTCCAACTTTTCCCCCAATGATGAATGGCGTAGGTGTTTTCGGTGATATCGGCATACATCAGGCTTTCATTTTTTCTATTCTGGTCGTAAGGATTATAGGGGTAGAAGTACTCTTCTTCGTAGATACATATCCTCTCCGATTCCGTATTTCCACTCAGCGCTTGGATAACAACCTCTGGGGCAATTAGGTAAGGCATTCTTCTTTTGAAACGGTCATCTATTATTTCCATGCATGCTTTAGGGAGAGAATGCCCTTGTATGCACCCTATAATTCCGCTAGTTGGGCGATCTTTAGATTCATAACCCAAGAAACAGTCGTTATTGAGAAGTGGGGATATGTCTTTGATAATTTCCATGTCGCAATCTAGGTATATGCCACCGTATTGGTGAAGTGCTTTCATTCTTATGTAGTCAGAAATGAATGCCCAGTGCTTCTTTTGAAAGCAGTTTTTTAGGAATGGTGACGATAGGTCTGTGTTGGATAGGTCCCAGCGTTGAATTTTATATTCTGGAAGGTGTTGCTTCCACGACGCTATGCACCGCTCGTACATTTTCGGAGGGGTCGAGTATCCGTACCAGCAATAATGAATGATCTTCGGAATCATTAGATTTTCACGGCCCTTAAAAGGTAACTTAGAGGTTTGAATATGTATTTGCCGAATGGCGCTGTGGCGATAGTTCTTATTATTGTGTTTTTCAGGCTGTTTGGGGTTTTGGTGAGTAGGCTTGCGTAATATTTGAAAGCTTGGAAGTCATTGCAATATAAGCATATCTTTATGTGGCGCTTAGCTAGATTGGAACTCTGGTTTTTTGATAGTTTTGCTAGTGATATAAATAATTTACTTCCTTCCTTATTGACTCGGCTGCTCATTCTGCCGACTCGCCTGTCATCGATAATTGTTGCAACCTCTTTGCTATAGCAGAATTTTAGGCCTCTATCTAAGGCTTCGATGAAAAAACCCCAGTCTTGGTGTTTTGTCAGGGCTGGGTTGAATGTTTTATTTTGAAATGAAGATTTATCTATTAGAACTACTGATGATCTGACATCAAGACCTTTTTCGAATAGATAAATACGACCATCGCCAGTAAGAGCTAAGTTTTCTTCTAGCTCACTTCTGATGATATTATCACCTTCAACAAAAGCAGTGACTATGAAGTCCGCCCCAGTTTTGATTAGGGTTGCTAATTTTCCAGGTTGTGAATTTGGAACTAACCTATCATCAGAATCAAGGAACTGAACATATATACCATTACTTGCTTCGACGCCTAGGCGTCTAGAGTCAGCAGCGTTGGTCTTTATTTTTTTTTCTATGAGTACACAATGAGGTGTGTTAGCTGCGATAGTTCGCAATTGATCGATGTCTGATGAGCAATCGTCGATAAGAATAATTTCGTATGCGAGGTTGCCTGAAGCAGACTTTGCTGAGAGTAATGTCTCTTTAATAAAGCAGCTGCTGTTGTATGTCGGAACTATGTAAGTAATTGCGGGTCTTTGCATTGGGGTGACTGGCTAGTTCTTTACTTTTGAAGAGGATATCGAAAGCTAAGCTAAGCTTGAGCTTTTATACCTTTTTATAATTTAAATCTATGTTTGATAGCTTTGAAATAAAAAGAAATGCAACAAAATATATGTTTAAAGAGATCAATCTTGTCTCGAAAGTATTTATTATTATCAAGCAGGTGATGGTTATTATTTTAATGCTGAAGTAGGTTGGAGGGGAGTTATTAAATGTTCTGAATATAGATAGGATAAATAGTGATGTTCCGATGATGCCTAATGAGAATAGTAAGTCAATAAAGCCATTGTGGCTTGATGTAGCAAAGTCTCCCAGTCGGCGAAGTTCGGTTACTGATGAGCCAAAGAAAAAATAAGAGAATTGGCTGAGGCCATGTCCTAAAATAGGGCTCTTACTTATCTCATTGAGCGTGGCCATCCATATTGCATCTCTCCCGCTAAATGATGAGTCTTTACTTAGTAAGATTAATGATGGCGAAAATACTGAAATGGCTACGCATATTGGGTTTGAAAGTAGCAATAATGTTATTAATAAGTTTTTGTTCCTTATCGAAATTGCTAGCAGTGGCTTCAGTTTAAGTAATGTGTAAATAGAAATTATTAGTATGGAGGTGGTAAGCGATGTGGTTGACCCGCTGTTAATTATTAGTATGAGTGAAATCAAGATTCCTGCAGAACTTCGGTATTGCAAATTAAATTGCATTCCGCCGATAAAAATAGCTATCGATAATGCTGAGAATGACCCTAAAATATTCTTGTGTGTGAATATTCCTTGCCATTCTCCTTCGTGCACACCCACTGAAACTCCATAGCTGGGGAGGGAAAGGGCTAAAACTAGTGATAGGATTTGCATGAGCAATAAAGTTGAGCAAAGTAGCCTGACTCTATCCGCAATGTCTGTTATCGACGCTTGAACTGATATTAAGGCATATGATGCCATGATAAATGTGCTATCTCTTATTGCGGAATATTTGTCTATAGACCAAGTGCTTGATAGGAGACACAGCATCAAAAGAGATGCCAGAGGAGTGTTAAATTGTCTTTTTTTAATTTTTGTGAGATTTATAGCGAATAAAATTAGAATAGGTGAAGTGGCTATAAGCCAAAGTAAAGGAATGCGATATAGCTCATTGCTGGACTGGTCGGTGTAATTGTAACCTTCGCTCCGAGCCCCTCCGTCAATAAAAAGCTGAAGGCAAGAAGAGGAAATTACGACGAGCGCTACAAAGCAAATATTGATGTAGCTTTTTAGCCATTGGCTTTTCACGTAATACATAGCTTTTAGAGTTTTACATAAAGAGGCTTGGGGGGGCGGCTTATCTACTAATTAGAGTGTGGCGGGAGGTTTAGTGAAGAAATTGTACTGCCCTTAAACCGAGGTAAAAGCAATAGTAGAGCGGTTCGATACTGATGAGTAAATTGAAAAATACTTCGCCTTCGGCGAGGTTGGGAAGAATCTTGGTGGAAATATTTATTTGAATGGTGCCTGCAAGGCAAGGGAATTCGATGACGTATCTAGTTTGTTGTCGAGTAGAATATATATGAAATTATAATAAAAAGTATAAGTTGGGGGGTTTGTTTTTTGTAGAATATCAATGGGGTGGTGGATAATCCAAAACGGTAAAATATGAAATAGGATTGGAGGTAGTTGATATAAAAGGCTGCCACCAAAAGCCATGAAAGTTTTTCTAAGTTTCCAAGATGTATTCCGATGGCTATCAGTGATATTGTTGTCGCTGCTGATATTAATCCGCTAAGGAATAACAAGTTTACTTTATTGATTGCCTGGAAGAAGCTTCCTATTGTGGATAGTACTACTTGCGCAGGTATGGAGAACGCAAAAATTGAAATTAGGGGCGCCACGCCGATCCATTTCTCCCCTAGAATTATCTTTACTATGAGTTTAGATAAAAGAATTATCGCGAGGGCGAGAGGGCATGCTATTAATGACAGTTTGTAACTGAAGTCTGTGTGTATTTTTTCTATTACTCTTAAGTCATTTGCATGACGGCGTAGTGTAGGTTGGATTGCAGGAGTCATTGCGAATGAAAGTAATATGAGTGGATAACGCATTATTTGATACGCCCGGTCATAAACTCCTAGGGCAGCAGTGCCGAGTACTCTTCCAACTAGTATGTTGTCAAGATTTCTAGAAAAGTAATTAATCAGGTTGAAGAGGAATTGGTAGAGGGAGAATGATAGTAAGGGATATACGGCGGATATTTTTCGTCCTAGACGTGGTCGGCCAAACTCGGTATGACTGCTGAAGTAGTAGGCACTTATGAAGCTAATGGCTGAACTCGAAGCGGTTTTTCCAATAAGAGCAATTTTGGGATCTATATACTGCAATAAAATCGAGGCGGTTAAGGTTGAGCAGATTTCAGCGCAAAGACCAATGATAGAGAGTTTGTAGTAGTTTTGATCTCTCAGCAACATTGCGTTAGGTAATATGCTGGCCGAGTAGAAAAATAAAGTTATGGCGCCGAAAGGAGTTAGCTCAATAATTTCAACGGAGTTGTATAGCTTCGCGATGAGCGGAGTGGCAAATATAAAGCTGATACTGAAAATAATACCGATTATCAGTGTTAAGCTGAATATCCCATCTCGATCTGCTGGTGGAAGATGGTCAATGTTAATAACTGCTGGGCCTAGGCCGGCCTCAGAAAGAATTTGGAAAAAAACCAGAAGTACAGCTATTGATGCCACTGTTCCGAAAATTTCCGGAGTGAATAATCGCGACAATAGCATCAGTGAAATAATATTTGCTGCATATACAGTGTATCGGCTTAGCATGCTTTTGCCGATAGCTTTATATAGCTTTTCAGTGTGCTGCATTTATATTTGTGTATCTTGGCTGTACTTGGATATGGACTTCTGAGCTTCGTCATTGTTGCAAATGCTGATGCCAAGATTTCCCAGTGTTAGTATTTTGATTTTGTTAGTTATTTTCATCAAGTATGATTTTGCGTTAAGTCGGTTCTCTTCGGCTAGCCCCATTGAGTGCTCAATTGGGACAATTTCGTCCAGCGCATCCGGAACCGTGATTACACTGCTATTTGACTTTTGTAGAATATGGCTTATCCAGAAATCATCCGCTTTAGGGCAAACTCTTAGAAAATCGTTGTTATTGATATAGCTTTCTTTGATGTGAGAGCGCTTGATTGCTGCGCCGCCGATGCCGGTGATAATGAAATTATCTGATATTTTTGCCTCTTTTGATACTATGGGCCAAAGCATATAGGAAGTGTAGAGTCCAAAAATGTTTTTTCTCTTTTTTCTGACTCGAGATGCAGTTACGTATTCGCCGCCGTATTCAATGAATTTTGTGATCAATAATTTTAACCACTGCTCTTGGTATAAAGTATCATCATCAGCATAAACTATAATTTCATCTTCATTGGCTTCTCTCAAGGCTGGAATTAATTTTCTGTAAGGGCCGATGTTTTTAGTCCAACGAAACTCAATTATATTATTTATTCTGTTGAGTTCATCTACCCATTTCGGCGGCGATTGAAATCCCGTGTCAATCAAGTACGGTTCTTTTGATGCCCATACTCGTATTTTCCTAGGCGTGATTGATTGATTTAGCAGCGACCATACTGTTTGCGCGCATAAGTGTTGCCGGTTTAAGGTTGTAGTTAGGTTTACAGTTACATTTTGCATTTTTCAGCGGCCGATGGAGAAGTAATTAAGATCGTGATTCTCAAGCTGTGACTTGTTGAATAGATTTCTACCATCAAACACGACGCTATTTTTTAATTCACTTTTTATGGCCGAGAAGTTCGGTGCTTTGAATTCTGGCCATTCCGTCACGATGACCAATGCATCAGCCTTTTTCAAAGCTGCTTCTTTTGTTCCGCAAAGCACTAGTTCTTCACGGTCGGGGTATATGCGTTGAGCTTCTTTCATTGCCTCTGGGTCATAAGCTTGTACTTTTGCTCCAGCCTTCCAAAGCGCCTCCATCAGCACCCGGCTGGGTGCCTCGCGCATGTCGTCAGTATTTGGCTTAAATGCAAGCCCCCACAGTGCAAATATCTTTCCGTTTAAATCGTAATTGAAGTGGCTTGATATTTTTTCAAAGATCAAGTGTTTTTGTCTACGGTTCCGTTCTTCCACAGCTTTAAGCACTTTAGAGTCAAAATCGATCTCATCTGATGTGCGGATCAAAGCTTGAATATCCTTTGGGAAGCAGGATCCACCGTATCCTGCCCCTGGATATATAAACTGGTAGCCAATACGAGGGTCGGAACCAATGCCATGGCGTACCATTTCGATATCGGCACCCAAGCGCTCAGCAATATTTGCCATCTCGTTCATAAAGCTGATTTTTGTTGCCAACATACAGTTGGCTGCATACTTGGTAAGTTCGGCGCTGCGCACGTCCATGACAATTATTTTTTCGTGATTACGGTTGAAGGGGGCATAGAGTTCGCGCATTAATTCTTCTGACTTGGGATCGGAGGTTCCAATAATTATTCGATCCGGGCGCATGCAGTCAGTTACAGCAGAGCCTTCTTTAAGAAATTCAGGATTCGAAATTACGTCAAAGGTCAGTCCTGCTTTTCCTTCTTGGGCGAGCGTTTCCTCAATCTTTTTTCTAACCTTGTCAGCTGTACCCACAGGCACGGTGGACTTGTTTACTATGAATTTTGGTTCAGGCATATAGCGTGCGATATTTTCGGCTACGGCTAGAACGTACTGTAGATCCGCAGACCCATCTTCATCTGGCGGAGTGCCTACGGCAATAAACTGAATATCGCCATGTTTGGCGCCTTCAGATGCATCGGTGGTAAACCGTAGATTACCTCTTTGGGAATTTTCCTTGACGAGGTTTTCCAAGCCGGGCTCGAAGATCGGAATATGGCCTTCTTTCAATTGATCTATTTTTTTAGAATCAATATCGACACAGAGAACATCGTGGCCGACTTCTGCCAGTACTGCACCTTGGACTAGGCCAACATATCCAATGCCGTGGATCGTAACTTTCATTAGGTTTCTCGTAGCGTTTAACTGGGGAGACGTCTTGGGTATATGCCTACAGTAAAATTTAGGCACGCTACCGCCCCAGGATTTTTCGTTTAGCTCCTGAGACGTAGCGGTATGAATGGAGGAGGTTTTCTGCGTACTGCAGAGTGGGATGATATTTGTCGAGTTAGTAAATTAACTGGCTCTTATCAAGCCCTGAACAGGGGAGCTAACTTGAACTTCGCGCTGAAGAAGCTTTAGCAGAAGAATTACCCGTTGTGTTCCGTCCTTGGCGAGGTAAATGGCTTCGATACCGTTGGTCCCGGCCCAGTTTATAATTACCTTGTCGCCGGGCTGGAGTTCATGCTCCATGGGAACATTTCTCTGCCTCAAGTAATCGATGATGTTGTTTGAAACCGGCAGCGGGCTTTCGCCAAATCGCACGATTTGGCTGACGCCTCGTGTCGAGCGAATTGGCATCCAGTTGTCCTGCTGGGTGTCCAGTTCGATGAACAGGTAACCGGGGAATAATGCTTCCTTTTGGCGCAGCCACTGGCCATTGCGCAAGCGCTCGACTTGATGTGTCGGCAACAGGCACTCGAACCCCTGGTTCTCCAGATGCTCGAGTGCACGAAAATCCTGCCTGGGCTTGCACTGGAGCAGATACCAGCGCTTTTCCGTTGTTGCTTGCATATGTCCTCCAGGCGGGGTGCCCCGCAGGAAAGCGTGTTCAGCTCTTGTCCGAGACGTATTCGTACTGGTAGGCATAAGCCCCGGCACCGTAGTAATCCGCTGCGCGTCGCTCGACGCCGTTGAAGATGGCTCCCTTCAGTTCGATGCCGTTCTGTTCGAAGCGGCGGATGGTCAGCTCGATTTCTCGCTGGGCGTTTTTGGCGAAGCGGGTGACGATCAGGCTGGTGCCTGCCTGCCGGCCGACGATGGCGGCATCGGTCACCGCCAGCAGAGGGGGGGGTGTCGAGGATGACCAGGTCGAATTCGGCGCTGGCCCGTTCCAGCATGTCGGTGAAGTTGGGGTGCATCAGCAGTTCCGACGGGTTGGGCGGAATCTGCCCACGGGAGATGAAGCTGAGGTTCTCCACGCCCGTGGCTTGAATGGCGCTGTCGAAGCCACAGCGCCGGATCAGCAGGTCGGAAAGGCCGCTTTGCTCACGCGCGTTGAGGATTTTGTGCAGGTAGCCCTTGCGCATATCGACATCGACCAGCAAAACGCGTTGGCCGGTTTGTGCGATCACGGCCGCCAGGTTGGCGCTGACGAAGGATTTACCCACTGAGGGGCTTGGCCCGGAGATCATCAGGCGGTTGTCGCCGGATTCCAGCATGGCGAAGTGCAGGCTGGTGCGCAGGCTGCGCAGGGACTCGACAGCAAGGTCTGTGGGGTGGCTGGTGGCCAGCAGCGGGGCGGGCTGGAACGAGCCCTTGTTGCTCTTGTTGCGCCGGTCTTCTTCGGCTTTCTGCAATGTGCTGTAAGGAATCGAGGCATACACCGGCAGGCCGAGCTGCTCGATGGCTTCAGGGGTTTCGATGCCACGGTTCATGGCCTTGCGCAGCAGCACCAGGGCGATGGCGAAGAACAGGCCCAGCAGCGTCGCAATGGCAACGATCAAGGGTTTCTTGGGTTTCACCGGTTTGGTGGTGTCGACGTCGGCCGGGTCGATGATGCGAACGTTGCCAACGGCGCCAGCGCGCATGACGTCCAGTTCCTGGGCCTTGTTCAGCATTTGCGTATAGATAGCGGTGCTGACCTGTACGTCGCGGGTCAGGCGCAGCAGGTCCTGCTGGGTTTCCGGCAGGGCTTCGACGCGTTTGGAGAGGCCGGCCTGTTTGCTGGTCAGTTCGCCGATCTGCCGCATCAGGGCCTGGTAGGCCGGGTGCTGGTGGGTGAACTTGTGGTCCATCTCGGCCTGCTGCAGCTTCAGCTGGGAGATGCTGGTGTCCAGCGCGACGATCTGGTCCAGCAGGGCCTTGGTTTCCAGGCTGATGTCCGCCGACTTGGCGCGGGACTGGTAGCCGCTCAGGGCGTTTTCCGACTGCTCCAGGTCCTTGCGGACTTCCGGCAGTTGGCCGCGCAGGAACTCCAGGCTGGAGGCGGCTTCAGCGGAGGCTCGTTCGACGTTCTGCAGTACATATTGCTGGCTGATGGCGTCGAGTACGGCGAGGGCCTGTTCGGGCTGCTCGTCGTCCAGGGCCAGGGTGAGGATGCCGGACTCCTTGCCGGTTTCGCTGACGTTGAGGTTCTGCTGGTAGTCGAGAATCGCGCTCAGCCGCCGTTCGCGGGTGACCTTGAAGCGGGTGCCGGGATTGGCGGCCAGGGTCTCTACCTGCACCTTCACGCCGTTCTGCTCGGCGGGCTGGCCAACAGTGCCTTCCACCAGCAGGTTGTTGTCGTCGTCGAACAGGCTGTAGCGCCCGTTCTCACCGGCGATGAGCGTCAATTGCTTTTCCAGCAGTATGTCGGGTACATCGAGCTGGAAGATCTTCAGGCTTTCGCCGCCCCAGGCGAAACGGCTCATCCCCAGCAGCGCGGGCGCGATATCGCCAGGGTGCTCCGGGCTGTAGTGGCGATGAAGGAAGTTGCCGAACACCGGGAACAGCGAGGGCTGGACATCGATATCCAGTTTGAGGCTGTCCACGGCCTTGCCGATCACGCTGCGCGAGGTCAGCAGCTGGATCTCGGTGACCGCTTGCGATTGCGCACCCAGCAGGTCGCTCATGTCCGACAGGCCCGGGATGCCGGGCTTCTTCTGTTCCACCTGGAGGGTGGCGCTGGCGCGGTACACCGGCGGTGCGAGCAGGGCATAGGCTACGCCCATCACCATGAAGCCGGCGGTGATGCTGGCAATCATCCATTTGCGGTCCAGCAGGGTGCCGAAGAGGGCGAGCAGGTCGATCTCGTCATCGTCGTGCGAGGCTTGCAGCACGGGGGCTTGGGGCTTGGGCGTGTGTGGGTGTTGCATGGTGGCGGGGTCTCGGAATGTCTTAGCGGGCAGGGCGAATGCGTTTCGCCCAGGCAGCGGCGTCTTGGGCGATCAGCGCGTAGGCGTGCTCGAAGGCGGCGTCACTCTGTCGGTAGGGGTCTGGAATTTCGCGGTCGTGCTGCCACTTTCCGAGCAGGAAGGTCTTGCCGCGGGATTCGGGAAACTGGCGGAAGATGTCTTGCAGGTGGCGCTGCTCCATGGCCAGCACCAGATCGGCGGCCTGCAGCAGTTCGGCTGTCAGTTGCCGGGCGTGGTGCTCCTGGGGCTGCTGGCCATGGCGCTGGAGCGTGGCAAGGGCGCGCGCCTCGAGCGGGCGGCCGACCAGAGCCGTCAGCCCGGCGGAGGAGACATGAACGCCGGAGTCTGTCAGTTCATACCGAAGGAGATGTTCTGCTGTAGGACTGCGGCAGATGTTGCCAGCACAGACCATCAGTACCCTGTTGAACACGGTTGTCACCGCTGCATGAATCAATGAGGCCGCGAAATTAAGCCTCGCAGCCGGTCGATTCAATGCACTCCTCCCCCGGTTTCAGGGGTTTAAGAATTCTCTGAGGAGGGTTAAAGGGAATACTGTCAAAACAATGAAAGTGCCGGACAATTCTGGTCGTTTTCTGAGCGCCTCGAACGACTGGGCAGCGCTGTCGAAAAGGGCATTTTCGAGGAGGAAGGGATCAGCCCTGGGCGAGTTCGTTTTGGGCCGTTTCTGAGGGGAAGCGAGAATAAAGCGCGCTCAGTGAACTGCGTAAGTGTTCACCGCAGTGCAGTTGCCGAATGCTGTGAGTATTGTGACGCAGGCGGGAATGCGTTCCGGGGTCGCCCTTGATGAAAGCGTGAATTTCCTGGCGCGCGTGGCCGAGGTCCTGCAGGGTGGAAAGCCCCTCCGCGCTGAAAGGACCGATGCGCCGCAGTGCGATGGGAAGATCGAGCTTCGCTGCCTCCAGCACCGAGATGGGGAAGCCGTCCCACGCTGCCGTGTGGAAGTAGAGGTCGAGCCCCTTCATGTGGGCGATGACCTCGCCGCGCGGGCGCCAACCGGTCACTTCGATGCCGGCCTGGATCATCTCCGCCATGACCTGCGCGTCCCCGCCACCGATCCACTTGAAGTGCGCAATGTCTGCGCAGCCCTCTGCCAGCGCGCGGAAATACTCGTGGCCCTTCTGCCGACTGATGCGCCCGACCATGCCGATCACCGGCTTGCTGGTAAGGCTGTTGATCGCCGGCACTTCCGGGAGGTCGTCGCAGATGTTCACCAGGCCCAGGGTATGCCCCGGCTCGATCAGTTCCCCGGCGATGCGCTGTTCGTCCAGGCCGCAGCCGGCAATCACCGCCGTGCGCTTCGCCAGCAGCGATTCGATGGCCCGGTAGGCCTTGAGCATCATTGGGTGGTCGCCGCGCAGGAAGGCGAAGCCGTGGGGGGTGTAGACGATCTTCTTTGCGGGAATGAAGGGCAGGGCGCGGATCAGGGCGCCGGCATAGGTGCTGTGCAGATGGATGACATCCGGCTGCACACGATCGATGTACGGCTTCACCCGGGCGAGGCTGGAAAGACGGCGGGGCACCAGTTCCATGTGCTTGAACAGGCCCTGGCTTTCCTCTCCCGTGGTGTCGCCCTTGCGCACCGAGGCCAGCAGGTAGTGTTCATGCTGCTGGGAGTTGAGGATGTAGGAGTTGATGGCCGAGGTGACGCCGCCGCCAAAGGACTCGGTGATGTGCAGGATCTTCATAAAGCGATGTAGGCCCCTGGAAAATTACTTGTCGTAACTGGGAGACCAAACAGCTGAATATGGTCTTGCTGGGCTAGAGCGTAGCCTTTTTCATCATCGGTTTGTAAGGTTTTCTGACGCTTTTGTCGGGAAGATAGTTGTTCGTCAAATTACCGGCGAATTCGCAGTCGATCGCCCCAGGGAGCTACCGCGGATTCGATCAGCGCATACGCGCGCTCGAAGGCATCCGGGCCTTTGCGATAAGGGTCCGGAATCTCCTGGTCGGTCTGCCACTTGCCCAGCAGGAAGGTCTTGCCGCGAGCCTCGGGGGCCAGGCGGATAACGCTCTGGATCTGCGATTGCTCCATCACCAGGACGAGGTTGGCCTCGTGGACCAGTTCGGCGGTGAGCTGGCGGGCGCGGTGCGGTTGGGGGTGGTGGCCGTGACGGCGAAGGGTGGCGAGGGCGGTGTTGTCGATGGAGTGGCCGACCAGCGCGCTGAGCCCGGCGGAGGCCACGGCGATGTCGCTGCCCTGCAGGGACTCGCGCAGCAGGTGTTCGGCGATGGGGCTGCGGCAGATGTTGCCGACGCAGACGATCAGAATCCTGTTGAACACGGGGAGCGTCCCTGACCGCGACCGAGGGTAGATCGTCAGAAATCTATCGGTCGCGGTGCGGGGGCGTCAAGCAGCCGGCAGGAGGGCGGATCAGCCCTGGCTGGCAGCCGGGGGCTCGGTGGGGGAGCTTTCTTCCTGGGGTGGTCGCTCCAGGGCGACCTGGCGGATGGACAGTCGGATCTCCGCCGGCAGCACGCGCTTGGCGGCACCTTCGGCCAGTTCGCCGAGCAGCTCGTGGTAGCTCAGCTTGCCGTGCTCGTCCTTGCGCAGCACGCCTTCGTCCAGCAGGGTCTGGATGAAGTGGCGGAACAGGCTCTTGTCGAAGAATTCCGGGGCGTTGAGACCGTGGAGCACCGACAGGCGCTGGGCCATCACGGTGCAGAGGTTTTCCAGTTCCTCGGCGGTGAGCTGCTTCTGCCCGGCGTTGAGCACCAGCGAGATGGACATGTAGAAGCGCTGCAGGGTCTGTGCGATGGCGCGGGCCAGCAGGGTCAGCAGCACGTACTGGCGCGAGCTGGGCGGCGGGCGGATGAAGGTGTCGTTCTCCTGCTTGAGCAGTTCGCTGGCGACCATGGCCTGCAGCCACTGATCGACCACGGCGTCCAGCTCGTCCAGGCTCCAGCGGATGAACAGTTCCGCCTGCAGGTACGGGTACAGCGCGCGGGTGTAGCGCAGCAGCTGCTCGCGGCTGATCCGCCCGCTGTTCTGGAAGAAGCTGGCGATCAGCGCCGGCAGGGCGAAGATGTGCAGCACGTTGTTGCGGTAGTAGGTCATCAGCACCGCGTTCTGCTCGTCGAGATAGCAGATACGGCCGAGGGCGTCCTTCTGCTCGCTGAGCAGGTTCATGCTCTTTACGTACTCGATCAGCTCGTGGCCGTCGCCCTCGGGCAGCGTGGCGCTGGGCGAGTAGGGCACCTTGCGCAGCAAGTCGAGGTAGAGGTCGATCACCCGAGCCAGGGCGGTTTCGTCCAGGGCCAGGCGGGTGGTGGAGAGCAGCGCCAGGGCGACCAGGTTCACCGGGTTGGTCGCCGCAGCGTCGTTGAGATGACGGGCGACGTCGCGAGCCAGGTGGTTGGTGGTTTCCGACAGCCACGCCGGTCGGTATTCCGGGCTCAGGTCCTGCTGCCGCCAGTCCGGTTGCTGCTGGTCGAGGAAGTCGTCGAGGTGGATCGGCTCGCCGAAGTTCACCCACACCTGGCCGAAGCGCTGCTTGAGTGCACCGACGACCTTGAAGATGTCGAAGATCGATTCCTTCTTCTTCGTCGCGCCGCGCAGTTCGCCCAGGTAGGTGCGGCCTTCGAGCACACGCTCGTAGCCGATGTACACGGGGACAAAGACGATGGGTCGGCGCGAGTCGCGCAGGAAGCTGCGCAGGGTGATCGCCAGCATCCCGGTGCGCGGGTGCAGCATGCGCCCGGTGCGGGAGCGGCCGCCTTCGACGAAGTACTCGGTGGAGAAACCGCGACTGAACAGCGTGTGCAGGTATTCGTTGAACACCGCGGTGTACAACTGGTTGCCCTTGAAGCTGCGGCGCATGAAGAAGGCACCGCCACGACGCAGGATCGAGCCCACCACCGGCATGTTGAGGTTGATGCCGGCGGCGATGTGCGGCGGGGTCAGGCCGTTGCGGAACAGCAGGTAGGAGAGCAGCAGGTAGTCGATGTGGCTGCGGTGGCAGGGCACGTAGACGATCTCGTGGCCCTGGGCGACTTCCTGCACGCGCTCGATGTGGTTGACCTTCACGCCCTCGTAGAGCTTGTTCCAGAACCAGGTCAGGGTCACTTCGAGGAAGCGGATCACCGGGTAGGAAACATCGGCGGCGATCTCGTTGGCATAGCGCAGGGCAGCGGCCTCGGCCTTGTCCTGGGAGATCTTCTGGGTATCGCATTCTTCCTGGATCGCCTGGCGCACCAGCGGCGCGCGCAGCAGGCCCTTGACCAGGGTGCGGCGGTGGGAGAGGTCCGGGCCGATTACCGCGGTCTTCTGGTTGCGGAAGTGCACCCGCAGGATGCGCTGGACCATGCGCAGGGTGCGCTCGTGGCCCTTGTTTTGTTCTACCAGTTCGCGCAGGTGGATGGGCGCGGAGAACTGCACGCGGGTCTTGCGGCCGAGGATGAGGATGCGCGCCAGTTTGCGCAGGCGGCCGGTGACGGCCCAGTTGTCGGCGAACAGCAGCTTCCAGGCGCTCTTCTCGCTGTCCGGGGATTGACCCCAGAACACGCTGACCGGAACGATCTGCGCATCGTCGATACCGTTCTGGCCGATGGCGCCGAGCATGCGCACCAGCGCTGGCGGCGCGCCGCGCTTGTCCTGGCGGCCGAGCCAGTCGGGCTCGGGCGTCAGGTAGAAGAAGGCCGCCGGCTCGATGGATTCACCCACTGCCACCGGCATCACCGGACGCGGCAGGCCGGCCTTGCGGCACTCGGTATCGACCACGGCAAGGTCGGTCACCGAGGGCTGCTGCAGGACGTAGAGGACCGGTTTGCTGCGGTCGATCTTCAGGCTGAAGGCCGACTGGTTGATGGTTTCCGAGCGCACCCAGAGGTACAGCAGGCGGCGCAGGGCACCAAAACCGAAGCGGCGGAACGGGTAACGAGGCATACAGGCCCTATGGCTGGCGTAGGTAAAACGAGCGATTGCTCAGGCCGGCTAGTTTGCCGGATTAGGCCCCCGCCAGCAAAGTCACGAGCGCTTGGTCGGCGCGGGCGGACACCCCGTGGACTGCGGCTATCCTGCCATTTAGGGGATGACATTCTATGGAGGTTCCGCGATGCGTACGTTCACCTGGGGATGCCTGCTCGCCTTGTCGGTTGTGCTGCCCGTCGCGGCCCAGACCGTTGTCCCGCTCAAGGGCCAGAGCAGCCAGCAGATGCAGCAGGACATGACTGAGTGCAACAGCGTCGCCGCCAACGCGGCGAGCAGCGCCACCAGCAGTTCCGATCCGAATGTCGGCGGCCGGGTTCGCGGCGCGGCAAGGGGAGCGGCGGCCGGCGCTGTGGCGGCGGAAGTGCGTGGGCAGCGGCATGATGAGGTTTACGATCGCGCCAGTGACGATGCCAAGCAGGAGTACCGGCAGAACCGCGCTGGCGACGTGGCGGCGGCGGGTGCCGTAGTGGGCGCTTCGCGCCAGCGCCAGGACCGCCGGGAGGATCGTCGCACCCAGAGTGAGGCGCAGAACACTGCCAGTGCCAGCGCCTACAGTGGTTGCCTGCAGGGGCGGGGCTACCAGGTCAGCCCCTGAGCGCGCGAGTCCTCTGATGGTGCACGACTGACCGCGCGTGAGTGCGGTCAGTGGGGTATTTCATGGCCGTTATTCATCGGGCGCAATGGATTGGCGGACTGCCAATTCAGCAGATAAATGATTGGGCATATTGCCGCGGCAGAAGCTGCAGGGCGCACTCCGACTGCTTCTGAAAGACATTTCCGTAGGTTGCCGAAAACGGATCAACGGGAACGAAACTACCCGCCGTAAATGCGCGAAAGTGCGAAAGGGTCCACGTTCGAAACACTTTCGTTACGCAGGGTAACGAGCACCAAAATGGCTCTGCAGGCCCCGAAAAATGGCACTTTGGCCTGATTGGTCATAGGCTCGGGAAGCTGATGAAAAAGTGCTTTTCAGCTGTAACTTTTGATTTATATACTCGGGAGCGCTGTCGCCCTTGGGCGTTATTCGAATTACCTTCCTACGTGCCTTTCGGCGCGGGTTGGATGATAAGGAAAGCGTTCAGCCGGCGACTGCCGAAGTCCTCATTCCCGGGGGCCATCCAAAAATAATAGGCAAGTTGGAGAGTGTGGTAATGGCTGATCGTGAGGTCGGAACCGTCAAGTGGTTCAATGACGCCAAAGGTTATGGATTCATTCAACGCGATAGCGGTCCGGACGTTTTCGTTCACTACCGTGCCATTCGTGGCGATGGTCACCGCTCCCTGGTCGAAGGCCAGAAAGTGGAGTTTTCGGTGATCCAGGGTCAGAAAGGCCTCCAGGCAGAAGACGTGTCGAAGGTCTGAGCCCCCGAAATCAAAGGCCCGTCCAATGGACGGGCCTTTGATTTTCACTCTCTGCCGGCACGGTTTCAGCCCGTGCGCCAGGTAATCTCTTCGACGCCCGCGGCGGTCACTTTCAGCCAGCGGTCGGCGTCTTCCTCGCCCTGATCCTCGCTCCAGCTACCCGGTGCGCAGCGCACCTCCACTTCCAGAGCGGCGCAGGCATCGCGGGCGCAGGCGACATCGTCGTCCCACGGGGTCTTGTCGCTGTCCAGGAACAGGCTGTTCCACTTGCCCACGGCCTTGGGCAGCCAGGTGGCGGGAATGCTGCCGGCGGTGCACTTGAAGGTCTCACCCTGGGCGCGCCATTCGGAGCAGGGGCCAAGAGCCTTCTCCAGCCAGGCGCCGACGGCGGCCTGGTCGGCATCCTTGATGTAGATCTCGATATCCGGTTGGCGCATGGCGTCCTCGTCAGGGTTCTTGGCGTTCCAGCCAATCGTAGCGTACCGCGACCGTCACCTCGAAGGGCTCGGCAAGGATGCGCTCGCGCCGCTCGGGGTTGACCCGCCAGCCGTGGGGCGTCATCGCCAGCAGGTGCTCGCGGGCTTCGCGGGTGTGCAGCGGCAGCTTGAAGCTCAGTTGTTCGCTGTGCGCCAGTTTCAGCTCTTCGGGCAGGTCGGCGAGGTGCTTGTCCTCGACGTACTCGCGAACTTCGTCGTACAGGCGCTGGCGCAGTTCCAGCAGGTGGTCGCGCGCCGGGCCCAGGCGCAGCACGCCGCCGCCGGGAGTGAGCAGGCGAGCCGCTTCCTTCCAGTCGATCGGGCTGAACACGCTGGCCAGCAGCTGGCAGGAAGCCTCGGCCAGCGGCACGCGGGCCATGCTGGCGACCATCCAGGTCAGCTGCGGAGCGCGCTTGCATGCGCGTTTGACAGCCTCGCGGGAGATATCCAGCGCATAGCCGTCGGCCTGCGGCAGGGCTTCACCCAGTTGCGCGGTGTAGTAACCCTCGCCGCAACCGATATCCAGCCAGCGCCCCGGAGCGCGTTCAGCGGCCAGCTCTGCCAGGCGTCTGGCCAGCGGAGCATAGTGGCCGGCACCGAGGAAGTGCCGGCGCGCCTCGACCATGGCGGCGTTGTCGCCCGGATCGAGGCTCTTTTTATGCTGCACCGGCAGCAGGTTCAGGTAACCCTGGCGGGCGCGGTCAAAGCGATGGCCAGCGGAGCAGGCGACACCGTTGTCGACCTCGGTCAGCGCCTCGCGGCACAGCGGGCAGATCAGCATCCTTTCTTCCCTTGCGGCGGCGGCACCAGCGGCTGCGGCAAGTCATTACGCAGCACGGTGGGCAGGGAACGGCGGCGCTGGGCGATCTGGTACACGCGCAGGGAATAACGACGCTCGGCGGCTGGCGCGGGCGGCGGGGTGTCGGGCTGTACGGCGCCCAGGCAGAAGCCTTTGTTCGGTCCACTCATGCCAGCAGTCGCACCAGGGTCTGGTAATAGATTTCGGTCAGTACATCGAGGTCGCTGGCCAGCACGCGTTCGTCCACCTGGTGGATGGTGGCGTTCACCGGGCCGAGCTCGACCACCTGGGTACCCATGGTGGCGATGAAGCGGCCGTCGGAGGTGCCGCCGGAGGTCGACGGCGTGGTCTCGCGGCCGGTGACCGCGCGGATCGCCGCCGCCACGCCATCGAGCAGCTCACCCGGTTGGGTGAGGAACGGCAGGCCGGACAGCGCCCAGTCGATGTGCCAGTCCAGGCCGTGCTTGTCGAGGATCGCCGCGACGCGTTGCTGCAGGCCTTCGACGGTGGATTCGGTGGAGAAGCGGAAGTTGAAGATCACCTTCAGCTCGCCGGGGATCACGTTGGTCGCGCCGGTGCCGCCATTGATGTTGGAGATCTGGAAGCTGGTCGGCGGGAAGTAGTCGTTGCCGTTGTCCCAGTGCTCGGCGGCCAGTTCGGCCAGGGCCGGGGCGGCGAGGTGGATCGGGTTCTTCGCCAGGTGCGGGTAGGCCACGTGGCCTTGCTTGCCGCGCACGCTGAGGGTGGCGCCGAGGGAGCCGCGACGACCGTTCTTGACGATGTCACCGACCAGGGTGGTGCTCGACGGTTCGCCGACGATGCACCAGTCCAGGCGCTCGTTACGGGCCTTCAGGCGCTCGACCACGGCCTTGGTGCCATGATGGGCCGGGCCTTCCTCGTCGCTGGTGATCAGGTAGGCGATGCTGCCGCGGTGGTCCGGATGGTCGGCGACGAAGCGCTCGGTGGCGATGATCATCGACGCCAGGCTGCCTTTCATGTCTGCCGCACCACGGCCGCAGAGCATGCCGTCGGCGTCGATCAGGGCGTCGAACGGCTGGTGCTGCCAGGCCTGCTCGGGGCCGGTGGGGACCACGTCGGTGTGGCCGGCGAAGCACAGCACGGGGCCGTTGGCGCCGTCGCGACCCTGGCGCAGGGCCCAGAAGTTATCCACCTCTTCGATGCGCATGGGCTCCAGGGCGAAGCCGCAGGCGTCCAGGCGCTGCATCATCATCTGCTGGCAGTCGGCATCGACCGGTGTGACGGAGGGACGGCGAATCAGCTCGCAGGCGAGGGCCAGTGTCGGCGAGAGGGACATTGAGGGCATCCTGGGGGTGGAACGGAAAAAGGCGCCCATCTTAAAGCAAAAACGCCGGCGCATGGCCGGCGTTCTTGGTAGCGGATAAGCGGTGCAGCTCAACCTGTAGAAGCACGCTCGCTCCTGCAGGCCTCGGTCTTTCGTAGGATGGGTGGAGCTTGCGATACCCATCGGCCTGGCTTGCCGGATATTGATAGGTATCGCTTCGCTCCACGCCATCCTACGTTCGAGTTCAGCTGGCTGGGGCGGTGTCGGCTACCGGTGCTTCCTGGGCTTTGGGTGCGGCAGACAGCAGCGCCATCACCAGGGCGGCGAGGTAGGGCAGCGACTGCACCAGCAGCATGGCTACCCAGAACATCATGTCGCGGCTCGGCACGCCCTGCACCAGCACGATGCCCAGCGCCGCGCCCCACAGCAGCAGCATGATGAAGACCTCCTCACGGGCTTCGGCCAGTGCGACCAGCAGGCCGTGGTTGGAGGCCATCTTCGGCGTGCGGAAGAACGGGATGGTCTTGGTGAATGTCCCGTAGAGCACCGCCTTGGCGATAGTGTGGGACAGCGCAAGGCCGGCCACCGCCGCCTGGAACGAGCGCAACAGGTCGACGCCCACCGCGCGGCGGTAGAGGAACATGATCTTGCCGAACTTGAAGAAGAACAGCGCCAGCGGCGGGATGGCGAAGATCAACAGCGGCGGGTCGACCCGCTTGGGCACGATGATCATCGCCGAGGACCAGAGCAGCGCGCCGACGGTGAAGAAGATGTTCATGCCATCGGCGATCCACGGCAGCCAGCCGGCGATGAAGTGGTAGCGCTGGCCGAGGGTGAGCTTGCTGTCCTTGCCCTGGAACAGCGCGCGGGCGTGGCCCTTCATGATCTGGATGGCGCCGTAGGCCCAGCGGAAGCGCTGCTTCTTGTAGTCGATGAAGGTGTCGGGCATCACGCCCTTGCCGAAGCTCTGGTGCGAGTAGGCGGCCGAATAGCCTTTCTCGAACACGCGCAGGCCCAGTTCGGCGTCCTCGCAGATGGTCCAGTCGGCCCACTTCAGCTCGTCCATCACGGTCCGCCGGATCATCGTCATGGTGCCGTGCTGGATGATCGCGTCGCGGTCGTTGCGGGTGACCATGCCGATGTGGAAGAAGCCCTTGTACTCGGCGTAGCAGAGCTTCTTGAAGACGTTTTCCTCGCCGTCGTGGTAGTCCTGCGGGGACTGCACCACGGCGATCTTCGGATCACTGAAGTGCGGCACCATCTGCTTGAGCCAGTTCGGCTCGACGCAGTAGTCGGCGTCGATCACCGCCACGACTTCGACGTCCGGCGCGGTGTGCGGCAGGATGTAGTTCAGCGCGCCGCCCTTGAAGCCGGCCAGCGGCGCGACGTGGAAGAAGCGGAAGCGCGGGCCGAGGACTTCGCAGTAGTCGCGCACCGGTTCCCAGACCGCCGGGTCCTTGGTGTTGTTGTCGATGATCAGGACTTCGAAGTCCGGATAGTCGAGCCTGGACAGCGCATCCAGGGTCTTCTTCATCATCTCCGGTGGTTCGTTGTAGCAGGGCACGTGCACCGAGACCTTGGGCCGGTAGCCGGTATCGGTGAGGACCGGATCGAACGGCCGGCGGCGCTTGCGTACCCAGACGGTCTCGGCGAGTTCGTGGGCCTCGGTGAGCAGGACGATGAACACGCCCAGTGCGCCGATGCCCAGCAGGCCGCCGACGGTCATGCTGAACCAGGTGCTGTACTGCTGGCTGTAGTCGTAGGCGATCCACACCAGCACCGAGCCGCCGGCGAAGGCGACCACGGTGAGGAAGGTCCGCCCGCGCTGGCGCAGGGCGCTGCCGTCGATCATCAGCAGGGTCAGGGCGAGCAGCGCCATCACCACCGAGGCGACTGCCAGGGCGCGCCACTGCGGGATGTTCACTACCGGCCCGTCGAAGTTGAACTTCGGTTGGCGCTGGGCGTTGTAGACGCCCCAGTAGGCGCCCACCGAGCCTTCGTCGCCGACTTTCCACGGCTGGTCGAAGGCCTCGACGACGAAGTAGTTGTAGCCGCGCTTGTTCAGTGCGTTGGTCAGCGTGCGCAGGTAGATGGCCTGGTCCGCCTGGGTGGCGTCGGCGCCGCCGCGCATGCGGCCGTTGCTCGGCCAGCCGACTTCGGCCAGCAGCAGCGGCTTGCGCGGGAACTTGGCGCGCAGTTCCTTGGCGCGTTCGAGGACGAACGGGATGGCATCGTTCATCGCCGTGTATTCCCAGTAGGGCAGCACGTGGGCGGCGATCAGGTCGACGTGCTTGGCCATCTCCGGGTACTTCTCGTAGATGTGCCACTGCTCGGCGGTGGTCACCGGCACTTTCACCGCCTTGCGCACGCGGTCCAGGTAGGCCGTCAGTTGCTCGACCGTGACCTCGCGGCGGAACAGCGCTTCGTTGCCGACTATCACCCGCACCACGCTGCGCGAGTTGTTGGCGATCTCGATGCCGCGTTCGATCTCGGCCTCGTTCTCGGCCTCGTCCGGGCCGATCCAGATGCCGAGGCTGACACGCATGCCCAGCTCTTCGGCCAGGCGCGGGATATCGGCCAGCGAGCCCTTCACCGAGTAGGTGCGGATGTTGTCAGTGCTCTTGGAGACCAGTTCCAGGTCCGAACGGATCTCGTCGTCGCTGGGGAACTGGTTCTTCTGCGGATTCTGGTTCAGGCGGAAGGGCGAGAAGGAGAATCCGGAAATGCTTTCCGGCCAGTCGGGAACGCTGACGGGGCGGTTGTAGAGGGCCCAGAAGCCGGTGAAGAGTGCCGCGAGGGCAACGAACACCACCAGGTTGAGGCCGAACTTGCGTGCAGGCATGGTGCGATCGGGTTCCAAAGGGTGGAACGGGGAGGGGCCGGGACAATCTCTGTACGGGACAGCTCGGTCGGGGCGCATCCTACCCCGCACTCCGGGGGCTGTACAGGTTGCCGGCGCCATCCGCCGCGTGGGCGTTCGTGGGCATTTTCCGACAGTTTAGAATGTGTGGCAGGCGCGTGACTGAGACTGCGGCAATCCGGCTTTGTTGCAGGCCGGCCCAGGCCGATTGTTATAGGGGCGCGGTCGTTACAGGGGCCCGGTCGTTATAGAATGCCGGCCGTTTCGAGATGAGGTGTGGGCGATGCAACTGGATGAACAGCGTTTCGGCGGAATCGCGCGGCTTTACGGCCGTGAGGGCCTGGAGCGACTGGCGGCCAGCCATGTGGCGGTGGTCGGGATCGGCGGCGTGGGCTCCTGGGCGGCTGAGGCCCTGGCGCGCAGCGGCGTGGGCGAGATTTCGCTGTTCGACCTGGACGACGTCTGCGTCACCAACACCAACCGCCAGGTGCATGCCATCCAGGGCGCCGTGGGCAAGCCCAAGGTCGAGGTCATGGCCGAGCGCCTGAAGGCGATCAACCCGGGCATCGTCGTACACGCTGTAGCCGATTTCGTCACCCGCGAGACCATGGCGGACTACATCACCCCCGAACTGGACTGCGTGATCGACTGCATCGACAGCGTCGCCGCCAAGGCCGCGCTGATTGCCTGGTGCAAGCGCCGCAAGCTGCAGATCATCACCACCGGTGGCGCGGGCGGGCAGGTGGACCCGACGCAGATCCAGGTCGCCGACCTGAACAAGACCTTCAACGACCCGCTGGCCGCCAAGGTTCGCTCGACACTGCGTCGCGACTACAACTTCTCGCGCACGCCGGGCCGGCATTACAGCGTGCAGTGCGTGTTTTCCACCGAACAGCTGCGCTATCCGAAGCCGGACGGGACCGTCTGCCAGTCCAAGAGCTTTGTCGGCGAGGGCGTGAAACTGGACTGCGCCGGTGGTTTCGGCGCGGTGATGATGGTGACCGCGACTTTCGGCATGGTCGCGGCGGCGCGGGCCGTGGACAAGATTGTCGCGGGTGCGCGGCGGCCTTCGGAGCGCGCTGCGGGCTGATTGCCTTTGTAGGAGCGGATTTATCCGCGATGGTCTCCGGCGCGATGCGGGCCAATCGCGGACGGAGTCCGCTCCTACGCATAGGCCAGCGCCTCAGGCGGAGATCAAATCCTGCATGCGTTTCAGCACGGCATTCAGGCCGTTGCTGCGCGACGGCGACAGTTGCCGGCCCAGCCCCAATTGCTCGAACCAGCCCGGCAGATCGATGGCGGACAGCTCGTCCGCCGGCAGGCCGTCCACCCGCACCAGCAGCAACGCCAGCAGCCCGCGCAGCAGGCGCGCATCGCTGTAGGCGCGGAAGTGCCAGCGCTCATCACGCCGATCCGCCACCAGCCAGACGTTGCTCTCGCAGCCCTGCACGCGCTGCTTGTCACCCAGTTCGGCTTCGCTCAGCGGCTCCAGGCGCTCGCCCCACTGCATCAGCAGGCGGGCGCGTTGCTCCCAGCCCTGCAGGGCGGTAAAGGTCTCCAGTGCCTCGGCGGCAGCGACGGGGAGGCTCATCGCAGCAATTCCAGGGCGCTGTCCAGCGCGCCGAAGAAGCGCTCGATATCCGCACTGTCGTTGTACAGGCCGAGGGAGACGCGCAGGGCGCCGGCGACATCCAGGGTCTTCATCAGCGGCATGGCGCAGTGGTGCCCGGCGCGCACGGCGATGCCCTGCTCGGTGAGCAGGTGGCCGAGGTCGGAGACGTGCACGCCCTCGACCACGAAGCTGACCAGCGCCACTTCCGGCTCGCCGAGCACGCGCACGCCGTCACGGGCGCGCAGGCCGGCCAGCAGGCGGGCGTGGAGGAAGTCCTCGTGGGCGCTGACTTCGGCGCTGTCCAGGCTGGCCAGCCATTCCAGCGTGGCGCCCAGGGCGATCACCGGGCCGATAGGCGGGGTGCCGGCCTCGAAGCCCATGGGTGCGCTGTGGAACTGCGAGTCGAAGTAGTCCGCCGCGCGCACCATCTCGCCGCCGAACTGCCAGTGCGCCAGGCGCTCCAGCGCTTCCTGGCGGCCCCAGAGCAGGCCGAGGCCTTCCGGGCCGTAGAGCTTGTGGCTGGAGCAGACGTAGAAGTCGCAGCCCAGCGCCGACAGGTTGTGCCGGCCGTGGACCACGCCCTGGGCGCCATCGACCACGCTTAATGCGCCGTGCTGGCGGGCCATCTGCAGCAGTTCCGGCAGCGGCTGCCAGGTGCCGAGAACGTTGGACAGCTGGCTGACAGCGAGCAGGCGGGTGCGCGGGCCGATCAGGCCGGCGGCGCGGTTCGGGTCGATACGCCCGTCAGCGTCCAGCGGCAGCACTACCAGCTTCAGGCCGCGGCGCTTGGCCAGTTGCTGCCAGGGCAACAAGTTGGCGTGGTGTTCCAGCGCACTGACGACGATCTCGTCGCCCGCCTGGAACTGGCCTTCCAGCCCGTAGGCCAGCAGGTTCAGCGCTTCGGTGGCGCCGCGGGTGAAGATGATCTGCGCCGGGCTGCCGCCATGGAGCCAGTGGGCGGCCAGGCTGCGGGTCGCCTCGAAGGCTCGGGTGGCACGCTCGCCGGGCAGGTGCTGGGCGCGGTGCACGTTGGCGGCGCCGCTGGCGTAGTAGCCGGTGAGGGCGTCGATCATGGCGCGCGGTTTCTGCGCGGTGGCGGCGCTGTCGAGGTAGGTCTGGCCTTCGGCCTCGAAGGCGGCGAGGGCCGGGAAGTCGGTGCGCCAGGGCGAGGGAATGGACATGGGCGTGCGGCCGGTTGTGGAGAATGGAAAACGGGGGCCGCAGCCCCCGCTTCTCAAAGCTTAGTGCGTACCCCGCGCGAGCGGGGCGCTCAGCTTAGTTGTGCGCGTGCAGCGCCTCGTTCAGCTCGATGGCAGTCTTGTTGGTCTTGCACTCGACTGCGCCGGTCTGGGAGTTGCGACGGAACAGCAGGTCAGCCTGGCCGGCGAGGTCGCGGCCCTTGACCACTTTCACCAGGTTGTTCTGGTCGTCCAGCACTGCGATCTTGGTGCCGGCGGTGACGTACAGGCCCGCCTCGACGATGTTGCGGTCGCCCAGCGGAATGCCGATGCCGGCGTTGGCGCCGATCAGGCAGCCTTCGCCGACGCTGATGACGATGTTGCCGCCGCCGGACAGGGTGCCCATGGTGGAGCAGCCGCCGCCCAGGTCCGAACCCTTGCCGACGAACACGCCAGCGGAGACGCGGCCTTCGATCATGCCCGGGCCTTCGGTGCCGCCGTTGAAGTTGACGAAGCCTTCGTGCATCACGGTGGTGCCTTCACCGACGTAGGCGCCCAGGCGCACACGGGCGGTGTCGGCGATGCGCACGCCGGCCGGGACCACGTAGTCGGTCATCTTCGGGAATTTGTCGACGGAGAAGACTTCCAGCAGCTTGCCCTTCAGGCGCGCTTCCAGTTGCAGTTCGGCCAGTTCGGCCAGGTCGACGGCGCCCTGGTTGGTCCAGGCGACGTTGGGCAGCAGCGGGAAGATGCCGGTCAGGTTCAGGCCGTGGGGCTTGACCAGACGGTGCGACAGCAGGTGCAGCTTCAGGTACGCCTCCGGGGTGGAGCTGGGGGCGGCGTCTTCGGCCAGCAGGGTGGCGACCAGCGGCTTCTGGCTCTCGGCCAGGCGGTTGAGCAGGGCTGCCTGGGCGGCGTCGACGGTCTCGACGGCGTCGGCCAGCTGGTAGGCCTGGTGAGCGGTGAAGGCGATCGCCTGGTTGCCGCCTTCGTAGGCCAGCAGCGGGGCGATGGCAGCGACCAGTTCGGCGCTGGGGTTCAGCAGCGGCTGCGCGTAGAAGACTTCCAGCCAGTTGCCCTGGCGGTTCTGGGTGCCGACACCGAAAGCGATGCTGAACAGGGATTTCGACATGTGGGTATTTCCTTGCAAAGAGGTTCTTGGCGAATGAAGTCGGTCAGGCCGGACGGCGGCTGAGCAGCAGGCCCAGCCCGGCGCTGCCCAGCAGCGCGGCACAACCACGGTTGAACAGGCGCCGGGCGCGTGCGCCGGCGAGCAGCTTGCCGAGGCGGACCCCGGCGAGCCCGTAAAGGGCGATGGCCAGCCATTCCAGAAGCAGGAAGGCTGCGCCGAGTTGGGCGAACTGGGCGCCCACGGCCTGACGCGGATCGACGAACTGCGGCAGGAAAGCGGTGAAGATGAGGATTGCCTTGGGATTGCCGGCGGCCACCCAGAACTCCTGGCGAGCCAGGCGCCACAGGCTGGTGGCGGGAGCCGGGGTGCCGTCCACCGACAGGTTCGCCGTCGGGGCACGCCACAGCTGTACGGCCAGCCACAACAGGTAACCGGCGCCCACCAGCTTGATCGCCAGGAACAGCCAGGCCGATGCCTGCAGCACCAGCGCCAGGCCGGAGGCGGCCAGGGCCAGCATGCCGGCGAAGGCGACCAGCCGGCCGCCGCCCGCGACGGTGGCGCGCAGCAGGCCGAAGCGTGCGGCGTTGTTCAGCGACAGCAGGTTGTTCGGTCCCGGCGCCAGGTTCAGGGCGAAGCAGGCGGGAAGGAACAGGGCCCAGGCGATGCTCATCGTGGTGCTGCTCAGGCCAGCGCGGCGGCGTAGGCGTCGGGCTTGAAGCCGACCAGGGTGCGGTCACCCAGGTCCAGCACCGGACGCTTGATCATCGACGGCTGGGCGACCATCAGTTCGATGGCCTTGTCCTGGTCGAGATCGGCCTTCTGCGCGTCGTCGAGCTTGCGGAAGGTGGTGCCGGCGCGGTTCAGGACGGTTTCCCAGCCATGCTCGGTGCACCACTGGCGCAGGTGTTCGCGGTCGATGCCGCTACTCTTGTAGTCGTGGAAGGCGTAGTCGACGCCATGCTCTTCCAGCCACACGCGGGCTTTCTTCATGGTGTCGCAAGCCTTGATTCCATACAGCGTCCGCTCACTCACGGGGCGCTACTCCTTTTCGATGCATTTTTCAGGCGCGGGATTATGCCATTTCCGCAGCGCTTGCGGGACGCCGCCGGGAGGTCGGTCGTTTGCAACAGTTTTTTGCCCATTGCGGGGCTGATCCGCCGCGCTACGGGTGCTTCAATGGAGAGCTGTGCTGGGAGTTCGTCGATGCAAACCGTTTACACCGTACTCATCCTGCTGCTGGTCGTGGGGGGAACGCGGCTTGCGGCGCAGCTGATCCCGCTGCCGCTGCCGCTGATCCAGATCGCCGCCGGAGCGATGCTGGCCTGGCCGAGCCTGGGGCTGCATGTGGGGCTGGACCCGGAACTTTTCATGTTCCTTTTCATCCCGCCGCTGCTGTTCGCTGATGGTTGGCGCATGCCCAAGGGCGAGTTCTGGAAGATGCGCTGGCCGATCCTCACCCTGGCCTTCGCCCTGGTGCTGTTTACCGTGGTCGGCGGCGGCGTGTTCATCCACCTGCTGATCCCCGAGATTCCCTGGGCCGCGGCCTTTGCCCTCGCGGCGGTACTGTCACCGACCGATGCGCTGGCGGTCTCGGCGATTGCCCAGAACCGTCTGCCCAAGCGCCTGATGCATGTGCTGCAGGGCGAGGCGCTGATGAACGACGCTTCTGGCCTTGTGGCGTTCAAGTTCGCCATCGCCGCTGCCCTGACCGGCACCTTCTCGCTGGTGGACGCCAGCCTGAACTTCCTCCTGGTGGCAGTCGGCGGCCTTGCCAGCGGCGTGTTCCTCAGCTGGCTGCTGGGGCGCATCCGCGCCTGGATGATCCGCCGCGGCTGGGATGACCCGGCCACCCATGTGGTGCTGATGCTGCTGTTGCCCTTCGCCTGCTACATGATCGCCGAGGAGTTGGGCGTCTCCGGCATCCTCGCGGCGGTGGCGGCCGGCATGATGCAGAGCTGGGTCGACCTGCTGCCCCGGCAGACCAACACCCGCCTGCTCAACCGCAGCGTCTGGTCGATGCTGGAGTTCACCTTCAACGGCGTGGTGTTCCTGCTGCTGGGGCTGCAACTGCCGGACATCCTCAAGTCCGTCGCGCATCACGCCGACGACGTGATGTGGCGCTCGTCGCTGCTGGCCTTCTACGTGTTCGCGGTATTCGCCGTGCTGCTCGCGCTGCGCTTTGGCTGGGTCTGGTGCTACTGGAAGATTTCCGTGCGCTTCGAGCAGTGGTGGGGCATCGAGCTGGGCGGCAAACCGGGCGAGCCAGTGCTGCGGCTGTCGGCGATCTCCGCGCTGAGCGGAGTGCGCGGGGCGGTGACCCTGGCCGGCGTGCTGTCGGTTCCTTTGCTGTTGCTGGACGGTTCGGCCTTCCCGCAGCGTGACCTGATCATCTTCATCGCTGCCGGGGTGATCCTGGTGTCGCTGATTGCGGCCACCATTGGCCTGCCGATCCTGTTGCGTGGCTTGCCGGCGGCCAGCAACGACCAGCGCGAGCTGGAGGTGCAGGGGGTCTGGCGCAAGACCGCGGCAGCGGCCATTCACATGCTGGAGAGCGAGGAGGTGCCTGCCAGCGAGGGTGGCGGCGATGCCGACGAGACGGCGCGGCTGGCGGAGATGAAGGCCAGGCTGATGGCCGAATATCGCCACGAGCTGGACCCGGCGCCGGACAACAAGGAGGCCCGCGAGCGCGCCCGCGCCCTGGAGCTGGCTGACCAGGCGCTGCGCATCAAGGCACTGCGCGCGCAGCGGCTGGAGCTTTACCGGATGCGCCGCGAGCACGAGATCGACGACGAGACCATGCGCGAGGTGCTGGGCGAGCTGGATAACCAGGAGGCCTGGGTGACCAGCAAGGCGGGGCGCTGGGTGTAGCGGATCCCCTGTAGGAGCGCCCCGTGGGCGCGATCGCGGGCATGACCCACTCCTACAAGGGGCGGTGCAGCGTCAGAGGCTTTTCACGTACTGCTTGATGCGCTCGGCTGCTTCCACGCATTCCGCCAGCGGGGCCACCAGCGCCATGCGCACGCGGTTGGCGCCGGGGTTCTCGCCGTTCACTTCGCGGGACAGGTAGGAGCCCGGCACCACGGTGACGTGCTGCTGGTCGAACAGGCCGCGGCAGAACTCGGTGTCGGCCACCGGAGTTTTCGCCCAAAGGTAGAAACTGCCGTCCGGGCGCTGCACGTCGAGCACGCCGCCGAGGATGTCCAGCACGGCGTCGAACTTCTCGCGGTACAGGTCGCGGTTGGCGCGCACGTGGTCCTCGTCGTTCCAGGCCGCGACGCTGGCCAGCTGGGTCTGAACCGGCATGGCGCAGCCGTGGTAGGTGCGGTACAGGAGGAATTTCTTCAGTACTTCGGCATCGCCGGCGACGAAGCCCGAGCGCAGGCCCGGCAGGTTGGAGCGCTTGGACAGGCTGTGGAACACCACGCAGCGCGCAAAATCCGAGCGGCCCAGTTCGGCGCAGGCGGTCAGCAGGCCGGCCGGCGAGTTCTGTTCGTCGAAGTACAGCTCGCTGTAGCACTCGTCGGCGGCGATCACGAAATCGTGCTCGTCGGCCAGGGCGATCAGCTTCTTCAGGGTTTCCAGCGGAACCAGCGCGCCGGTGGGGTTGCCCGGCGAGCAGAGGAAGAGGATCTCGCAGCGCGCCCAGACGTCCGCCGGGACGGCGTCGAAGTCCGGGTTGAAGCCGTTGTCTTCCAGGCAGGGCAGGTAGTGCGGCTCCGCGCCGGCCAGCAGGGCTGCGCCTTCGTAGATCTGGTAGAACGGGTTCGGGCTGATCACCAGGCCCTTGGCGTTGCGGTCCACCACGGTCTGGGTGAAGGCGAACAGCGCTTCACGGGTGCCGTTCACCGGCAGCACGTGGCGCGCGGCGTCCAGCCAGCCGGCCGGCACCTTGAAGCGGCGCTCGCACCAGGCAGCGATGGCTTCGCGCAGGGCGGGGATGCCCAGGGTGGTCGGGTAGACGGCCAGCTGGTCGAGGCTGTCGGCCAGGGCCTTGGCGACGAAGTCCGGTGAGCGGTGCTTGGGTTCGCCGATGGACAGCGCGATGGGCTTCAGCTCAGCCGGCGGCTGGGCGCCGGCCAGCAGGGCGCGGAGCTTCTCGAAGGGGTAGGGCTGGAGCGAGTCGAGGGCAGGGTTCATGGCAAGGCTCTTTCTTTCTGATTCTGACGACTGATTCTGACTGAATGGGGGCTAGATGCTGATGCGCACCGGCATGCTCGGCTGGCCGCCATCCGAGAGGATGTCCACCAGGGCCGTCTGGATGCGCTTGCACAGCTCCGGGTCGGAGAGCGGCTGGTTGTGCGCATCGGTGACGAAGAACACGTCCTCCACGCGCTCGCCCAGGGTGGCGATCTTGGCGTTCTGTACCGACAGGTCGAAGTCCAGGAACAGCCCTCCGATGCGCGCCAGCAGGCCGGGGCGATCGGGCGCGGTGACTTCCAGCACGCTGACCTGGCGGGCCGCGTCGGTGGAGATGGTCACCTGCGGGTTGAAGGCAAAGTGCTTGAGCTGGCGCGGCACGCGGCGCTGGATGATGGTCGGATACTCGTCCGGGTCCTTCAGGGCGTTGACCAGACCCTCGCGAATTTCCTCGACCCGGCTGGGATTATTGCCTATCGAGCCGCCATCGGCATCGAGCACTATGTAGGTGTCGAGGGTGAACAGGCTGGTGGAAGTGATGATCCGCGCGTCCTGAATGTTCAGGTTGAGCTGGTCCATCGCCGCCACGGTCACGGCGAAGAAGTCGTGCTGGTCACCGGCGTAGATGAATATCTGCGTGCCGCCCTCGAATTCGCGCTGGGCGGTTTCCTTGATCAGCACCAGCGGGGTGCCGTCGTCCGGGTGCTGGAGGATGGCTTCGGTGTGCCACGCCACGTCGGCGGCGCTGTGGCGCAGGAAGTAGTCGTCGCCCAGCTGGCTCCAGAGCTGCTCGGCATCGTCCTGGTCGATGCCGCCGCGCACCAGGATGTCGATGGCCGCGCTCTGCGTCTGGCGAATCTGCTCCTCGCGGTCCACCGGGTTCTCCAGGCCGCGCCGCAGTGCGCGCTTGGTCTCGGTGTAGAGCTGGCGCAGCAGGCTGGCGCGCCAGGAGTTCCACAGCGTCGGGTTGGTGGCGTTGATGTCGGCCACGGTGAGCACGTAGAGGTAGTCCAGGTAGGTCTGGTTGCCCATCAGCTGGGCGAAGTCGTAGATCACCTGCGGGTCGGACAGGTCCTTGCGCTGGGCCGTGGTCGACATGATCAGGTGGTTCTGCACCAGCCAGGACACCAGGTTGGTGTCCCACGGCGGCAGCTGGTGGCGCTGGCAGAAGTGCTCGGCGTCCACCGCGCCCAGTTCCGAGTGATCGCCGCCGCGGCCCTTGGCGATGTCGTGGTAGAGGCCGGCGATGTAGATCAGCTCGGGCTTGGGCAGGCGCTCCATGATCTTGCTGGCCAGCGGATATTTCTCCGCCATGTCCGGGCGGCGCAGCTTGCGCAGGTGCTTGATCAGGTTGAGGGTGTGCGCGTCGACCGTATAGATGTGGAACAGGTCGTGCTGCATCTGCCCGACGATCAGGCCGAACTCCGGCAGGTAGCGGCCAAGAATGCCGTAGCGGTTCATTCGCCGCAGGTTGCGGTGGATGCCTTCCTGACACTTGAACAGCTCGATGAACAGGCTGGTGTTGCGGATGTCGTGGCGGAAGTCGTCGTCGATCAGGTGACGGCTGTCGCGCAGCAGGCGAATGGTGTCGGCGCGCACGCCCTTGATCTCCGGGTGCTGGGCCAGCAGCACGAAGATTTCCAGCAGGGCGAACGGGGTGCGCTTGAAGACGTTGGCGTGGGTGACTTCGAGATAGCCGTCGCGCAGCTGGAAACGGCTGTTGAGCGACTGGATCTGGCCGTTCTCGCCGGCGCGCAGGATCACTTCCTCGAAGTGCTGGGTGATCAGATCGTTCAGCTCGGAAACGGCCATCACCACGCGGTAGTACTTCTGCATGAAGCGCTCGACAGCCAGCTTGGCGTCGTTGCCTTCATAGCCGAGCAGCCCGGCGATGCGCCGCTGATGGTCGAACAGCAGACGGTCTTCGGCGCGGCCAGCGAGCATGTGCAGGGCGTAGCGGACCTTCCAGAGGAATTCCTGGCTGGAGGCAAGCACTGCACATTCGCTTTCCACCAGGAAGCCTTCGCGGACCAGGGCATGCAGGTTGAGGCTGCCGAAGTGGCGGCGGGCGACCCAGAGCAGTGTCTGGATGTCGCGCAGACCGCCGGGCGAACCCTTCACGTTGGGTTCGAGGTTGTATTCGGTGTCGTTGTATTTGGTGTGGCGGTGAATCTGTTCCTTGCGCTTGGCCAGGTAGAACTGCCCGCTGGGCCACATCTGTTTCGTGCTGGTGGCTTCGAGCATGCGCAGGCGCAGGCTGTCCGGGCCGGAGATGGTCCGGCATTCCATCAGGTTGGTGACCACGGTGAGATCGGCGCGCGCTTCCTCGGCGCACTCGGCGACCGAGCGCACGCTCTGGCCCACTTCCAGGCCGATGTCCCAGAGCAGGGTGAGGAAGCCCTCGATCGGCTCGCGGAAGCTTTCCTGGTCCTCGCTGTCGAGCAGGACCAGCAGGTCGATGTCCGAATGCGGGTGCAATTCGCCGCGCCCGTAGCCGCCCACGGCAACCAGCGCGATGTCGGCGTCGTCGCCCCAGTCGAAGCGGTTCCAGGCCTGCTGCAGGATCTGGTCGACGAACCAGGCGCGGTCCTCGATCAGTCGGCGGATGTCGCGGCCGCCATTGAAGCGGGCGTCGAGCACCTCGTTGGCCTGACGAATGGCCTTCTTGAAGGCGGCGATGGGGCTGGATTTGAGGGCCAGTTCCGCCTGGAACTGCCCACGGTCGAACAACTCGGGATCCACCTGCGGCATGGCGGCCTTCCTGATCAATGGCTTAGGGGAGGGCAGGGGCAAGAGGGCAACCGGGCCTGCGCGCATGGCGCCAGGCCCGATGGCTGTGCCGGGCCGGGATTTCTATGTTCTACCCAGCCGTCGGCGAGATTGCAAACCGCGCCTCAGGCCGAGGTGCGCGGGAAGCTTTCGTCGTTACGCAGGGTCAGGATCTCGTAGCCGTCGGCGGTGACCAGCACGGTGTGCTCCCACTGTGCGGACAGCTTGCGGTCCTTGGT
Source organism: Pseudomonas sp. PDM19 (assembly GCF_014852215.1). NCBI lineage: Bacteria > Pseudomonadati > Pseudomonadota > Gammaproteobacteria > Pseudomonadales > Pseudomonadaceae > Pseudomonas > Pseudomonas sp. PDM19. The sequence goes on from NZ_JACVBG010000003.1 coordinate 1,056,214, forward strand.
GATGGCGGTCCAGCCGTCGCCCAGCAAACGGGTTTCCGGGCGGCCCTGGTTGATCATCGGCTCGATGGTGAAGATCATGCCTTCCTTGAGCTCCAGGCCGGTGCCGGCGCGGCCGTAATGCAGTACCTGGGGCTCTTCGTGGAACACCTGGCCGATGCCGTGGCCGCAGTACTCGCGCACCACGGAGAAGCCGTTCTTCTCGGCGTACTTCTGGATCACTTCGCCGATGTCACCCAGGCGCGCGCCCGGCTTGACCACGTCGATGCCCTTGTACATGCATTCCTGGGTGATCTGGCACAGGCGATCGGCCCATTCCGGGGTCTTGCCCACGGAGAACATCTTGCTGGTGTCGCCGTGGTAGCCATCCTTGATCACGGTGACGTCGATATTGACGATGTCACCTTCCTTGAGCGGCTTCTCATTGGGGATGCCGTGGCACACCACGTGGTTGATCGAGGTGCAGATGGACTTGGGGAAGCCCTTGTAGTTCAGCGGCGCGGGAATGGCCTTCTGCACATTGACGATGTAGTCGTGGCAGATGCGGTCCAGTTCGTCGGTGGTGACGCCGGGCTTGACGTGCTCGCCGATCATTTCCAGCACTTCGGCGGCCAGACGGCCGGCGACGCGCATTTTCTCGATGTCTTCGGGCGTCTTGATGGTGACGGTCATGCGACTTCTCTTCAGGCGCTGCGTACGCGCGGGTAAATGAGAGGAATACGCAAGTCTATCAGATTTGGCGCCTTTTTAAGGGCAGGCGGCCGAGGGGCTGCTCAGGCGAGGCGGCAGGAGAGGTGCCGGGCGTCCTTTCGGGTTTTGTTCTGGCCATGGTTGTGGTATAAAGCGCCCCGCTCTGAAGGCTACGGCCATTTCGGGGCATTAACCCACACATGCATCGACACGATGGCCTGGGTGCCTTTCGACACAGTCGGAGGGTTGGCCGTTGGGATGCATGGAGGCCTAACCCGACTTATCGAGGAACTATCATGTCCCAAGTCAATATGCGCGATATGCTGAAGGCCGGTGTGCACTTCGGCCACCAGACCCGTTACTGGAACCCGAAAATGGGCAAGTTCATTTTCGGCGCGCGTAACAAGATCCACATCATCAACCTCGAAAAAACCCTGCCGATGTTCAACGAGGCTCTGACCTTCGTTGAGCGCCTGGCCCAGGGCAAGAACAAGATCCTGTTCGTCGGCACCAAGCGTTCCGCCGGCAAGATCGTTCGCGAAGAAGCTGCCCGTTGCGGCATGCCGTACGTCGACCACCGTTGGCTGGGCGGCATGCTCACCAACTACAAGACCATCCGTCAGTCGATCAAGCGTCTGCGCGAGCTGGAAGTGCAGTCCCAGGACGGCACCTTCGCCAAACTGACCAAGAAAGAAGCTCTGATGCGCTCCCGTGATCTGGAAAAACTGGATCGCAGCCTGGGCGGCATCAAGGACATGGGCGGCCTGCCGGACGCTCTGTTCGTGATCGACGTTGACCACGAGCGCATTGCTATCACCGAAGCCAACAAGCTGGGCATCCCGGTTATCGGCATCGTCGATACCAACAGCAGCCCGGAAGGCGTTGACTATGTTATCCCGGGTAACGACGACGCCATCCGCGCCGTGCAGCTGTACCTGGGCTCGATGGCTGAAGCCGTCCTGCGCGGCAAGAATGCCGGCGGCGTGACTGCTGACGAGTTCGTCGAAGAAGCACCGGCCGAATCCGCCGAAGGCTGATTCCAGGACGTCCAGACGTCCTACGGTGAGCAGGAAGGGGGCTAGGCCCCCTTTTTGCCACCCTGAGAATTCCGCCCGGGTATCCGGGCGATCTGGTTTTGAGAACAACTCAAGAGGATTTCGAAATGGCAGAAATTACTGCAGCACTGGTCAAGGAACTGCGTGAGCGTACCGGCCAGGGCATGATGGAGTGCAAGAAGGCACTGGTAGCCGCCGAAGGCGATATCGAGAAGGCCATCGACGACATGCGCGCTTCGGGCGCCATCAAGGCTGCCAAGAAGGCTGGCAACATCGCCGCCGAAGGCGCCATCGCCGCCAAAGTGGCTGACGACGGCAAATCGGCCACCATCATCGAAGTCAACTCGCAGACCGACTTCCTGGCCCTGCAGGACGACTTCAAGAACTTCGTCGCTGCCAGCCTGGACAAGGCGGTTGCCCAGAAGCTGACCGATGCTGCTCCGCTGATCGCGGAACAAGAGCCGGCCCGTGAAGCCCTGGTCGCCAAGTGCGGCGAGAACGTCAACATCCGTCGCCTGGCTCGTACCGAAGGCGAAGTGGTTGGCGCCTACCTGCACGGCCACCGCATCGGCGTTCTGGTCACCCTGAAGGGCGGCAACGCTGAACTGGCTCGCGACATCGCCATGCACGTCGCTGCCAGCAACCCGCAGTTCCTCGATCCGTCGCAGGTTTCCGAAGAAGCCGTGGCCAAAGAGAAGGAAATCTTCCTCGCTCTGAACGCCGACAAGATCGCTGGCAAGCCGGAAAACATCGTCGAGAACATGGTCAAAGGCCGTATCTCGAAGTTCCTGGCCGAAGCCAGCCTGGTCGAACAAGCGTTCGTCAAGGATCCGGAAGTCAAGGTTGGTGACCTGGCCAAGAAAGCCGGCGCCGAAATCGTTTCTTTCGTTCGCTTCGAAGTAGGCGAAGGCATCGAGAAAGTCGAAGCTGACTTTGCTGCCGAGGTTGCTGCTCAAGTAGCCGCTTCCAAGCAGTAATAGACAGTCTCACGACTGTCGCCCCGCAAGAGGCTGCCCGCTAACGCGCGCGGCCTCTTTGCCAAACTGGGGAAGCCAAAAGGGGCGGTTTCCACGGCGCGGGCCCGCAAGGCGGGTTTAAGAGCGCCGTAAGGCTGGCTGGTCCAAGCTTTCCGCCAAGCGCCCACAAGGCGCACAGCATTCAATCGCCGCAGGAGAAAAAGGTCATGGCTCAGCAGCTGAGCGCTCGTCAACCTCGCTATAAACGCATTCTTCTAAAACTGAGCGGCGAAGCCCTGATGGGCTCCGAGGAGTTCGGCATCGATCCCAAGGTGCTGGACCGCATGGCGCTGGAGATCGGCCAGCTCGTCGGTATCGGCGTGCAGGTCGGCCTGGTGATCGGTGGTGGCAACCTTTTCCGTGGCGCGGCGCTGTCCGCGGCCGGCATGGATCGCGTCACCGGCGACCACATGGGCATGCTCGCCACCGTGATGAACGGCCTGGCCATGCGTGATGCCCTGGAGCGCTCCAACATCACCGCCATCGTCATGTCCGCCATTTCCATGGTCGGCGTGACCGATCACTACGACCGCCGCAAGGCCATGCGTCACCTGAAGAGTGGCGAAGTGGTGATCTTCTCCGCCGGTACCGGCAACCCGTTCTTCACCACCGATTCCGCCGCCTGCCTGCGTGCCATCGAAATAGATGCTGACGTAGTACTCAAGGCGACCAAGGTGGACGGCGTGTACACTGCCGACCCGTTCAAGGACCCGAATGCCGAGAAGTTCGAACGTCTGACGTACGATGAAGTGCTCGATCGCAAGCTGGGTGTGATGGACCTCACCGCCATCTGCCTGTGCCGGGACCAGAAAATGCCGCTGCGCGTGTTCAACATGAACAAGCCCGGCGCGCTGCTGAATATTGTTGTAGGTGGTGCTGAAGGCACCCTGATCGAGGAGGATTGAGATGATCAACGAGATCAAGAAGGAAGCGCAGGATCGTATGGGCAAAACCCTGGAAGCCCTGGGCCATGCCTTCGCCAAGATTCGTACCGGCCGAGCGCACCCGAGCATCCTGGATAGCGTGATGGTGTCCTACTACGGTTCCGACACTCCGCTGCGCCAGGTGGCCAACGTCACCGTGGAAGACTCCCGTACCCTGGCTCTGAGCGTGTTCGACAAGAGCATGATCCAGGCGGTCGAGAAGGCCATCATGACCTCCGACCTGGGCCTGAACCCGGCGACCGCCGGTACCACCATTCGCGTACCGATGCCGGCGCTGACCGAGGAGACCCGCAAGGGCTTCACCAAGCAGGCTCGCGCCGAGGCCGAGCAGGCCCGTGTTTCCGTGCGCAACATCCGCCGCGACGCACTGGCACAGCTGAAGGATCTGCAGAAAGAGAAGGAAATCAGCGAGGACGAAGAGCGCCGCGCTGGTGACGATGTGCAGAAGATCACCGACAAGTTCGTCGCCGAGATCGAAAAGGCCCTCGAGGCCAAGGAAGCGGACCTGATGGCCGTTTGACGGCCGGGCTCTCGTCATGGAAAAGACCAAGCAGGTGACGCCCGTGCCTCGGCACGTGGCGATCATCATGGACGGCAACAACCGCTGGGCAAAGAAACGTTTCATGCCCGGTGTTGCCGGGCACAAAGCTGGCGTGGATGCCGTTCGTGCGGTCATCAAAACCTGCGCCGAGGCGGGCGTCGAGGTGCTGACGCTGTTCGCCTTTTCCAGCGAGAACTGGCAGCGCCCGGCGGAAGAGGTCGGTGCGCTGATGGAGCTGTTCCTCATGGCGCTGCGCCGTGAGGTGCGCAAGCTCAGTGCCAACGGCATCCGCCTGCGCATCATCGGCGACCGCAGTCGCTTTGCTCCTGACTTGCAGGCGGCGATGCGCGAGGCCGAGGCGCTGACCGCCAATGGCAGCAGCATGCTGCTGCAGGTGGCGGCGAACTACGGTGGCCAGTGGGATATCACCCAGGCGGCCCAGCGTCTCGCCCGTGAAGTGCAGGCCGGCCATCTGGCGGCAGAGGACATCACTCCGGAGTTGATCCAGGGTTGTCTCTCCACTGCTGACCAGCCGCTGCCCGACCTGTGCATCCGTACCGGTGGCGAGCACCGCATCAGCAATTTCCTTCTCTGGCAGCTGGCTTATGCCGAGCTGTATTTCTCCGATCTCTACTGGCCCGACTTCAAGCACGAAGCCATGCAGGCTGCGTTGCAGGACTACGCCTCTCGTCAGCGCCGTTTCGGCAAGACCAGTGAGCAGGTCGAGGCCGAGGCGCCCCCGAAATGTTGAAACAACGAATCATCACGGCGCTGATCCTGTTGCCGATCGCGCTGGGTGGTTTCTTCCTGCTCGATGGTGCGGCCTTCTCGCTGTTCATCGGTCTGGTGGTCAGCCTGGGTGCCTGGGAATGGGCGCGGCTGGCGGGCTACAACGAACAACCCGCCCGCGTCGGCTATGCCGCCGTGGTGGCCGTTCTGATGCTGGTATTGGCCTGGTTGCCGCAGCTGGCAGGTGCAGTCCTGGTACTGGCACTGCTCTGGTGGGCGCTCGCGACCGTCATGGTGCTGACCTATCCGGATAGTGCGTCGAGCTGGGGCGGCCGTTGGCGTCGCCTGCTGATCGGCCTGCTGATCCTGCTGCCGGCCTGGCAAGGGCTGGTATTGCTCAAGCAATGGCCGCTGTCCAACTGGCTGATCGTTGCCGTGATGGTGCTGGTCTGGGCTGCCGACATCGGCGCCTACTTCTCCGGCAAGGCCTTCGGCAAGCGCAAGCTCGCCCCGCGCGTCAGCCCGGGCAAGAGCTGGGAAGGCTTCTTCGGCGGCATGGCGCTGTGCCTGGCGATCACCGTTGCTGTCGCCATCTACCGTGACTGGACTGTGCGTGAACTGCTGCTGGCGCTGCCGTGTGCGGCCATCGTGGTGGCCTTGTCGGTCATCGGTGACCTGACCGAAAGCATGTTCAAGCGCCAGTCCGGGCTCAAGGACAGCAGCAACCTGCTGCCGGGTCATGGTGGCGTGCTGGACCGCATCGACAGCCTGACCGCAGCCATCCCGGTGTTCACTGCGCTGCTTTGGGCCGTGGGTTGGGGTACGCCGTGAGTCATCCGCAGTGGATTACCGTGCTGGGGGCGACCGGGTCGATCGGCCTCAGTACCCTCGACGTCATCGGGCGTCATCCTGATCGTTATCGCGTCTTCGCGCTCAGCGGCTTTTCCCGCCTGGCTGAGCTCGAGGCGCTTTGCCTGCGCCACCAGCCGCGCTTCGTCGTCGTGCCGGAGGCTGAGCAGGCGCGTGCTTTGCAGGAACGCCTGCGCTCTGCGGGGCTCGAGGTCCGGGTGCTGGTCGGCGAGGCCGGTCTTTGCGAGATTTCCGCTCATCCGGAAGTGGACGCGGTGATGGCGGCCATCGTTGGCGCTGCGGGTCTGAAACCTACTCTGGCAGCCGTCGAGGCTGGCAAGCGGGTCTTGCTGGCCAATAAAGAAGCGTTGGTGATGTCCGGCGCCCTGTTCATGGATGCGGTGCGAGCCAGCGGCGCCGTCCTGCTGCCCATCGACAGCGAGCACAATGCGATCTTCCAGTGCATGCCGGCGGACTACGCTCGCGGCCTGGGTGAGGTCGGTGTGCGTCGTATCCTGCTGACGGCCTCGGGTGGCCCGTTCCGCGAAACGCCGCTGGAGCAGTTGGCCCGGGTTTCCCCGGAGCAGGCTTGCGCACACCCCAACTGGTCGATGGGGCGGAAGATTTCCGTCGATTCGGCCAGCATGATGAATAAGGGCCTGGAGCTGATCGAGGCTTGCTGGCTGTTCGATGCCGCGCCGTCGAAGGTCGAGGTGGTGATCCACCCTCAGAGCGTGATCCACTCCCTGGTGGACTACGTCGATGGCTCGGTGCTCGCACAGTTGGGCAATCCGGATATGCGGACCCCCATCGCCCACGCCCTGGCCTGGCCGCAGCGAATCGACTCCGGTGTCTCGCCACTGGACCTGTTCTCCATCGCTCGCCTGGACTTCAGTGCGCCCGATGAGCAGCGTTTCCCCTGTCTGCGCCTGGCGCGGCAGGCCGCCGAGGCGGGTGGTAGCGTGCCTGCGATGCTCAATGCGGCGAACGAGGTGGCCGTCGCGGCGTTCCTCGAGCGGCGCATCCGCTTCACGGATATCCCGGTTATCATCGACGAAGTGCTGAACTGCGAGGCGCGCACACCGGTCGAATCGCTCGATGCGGTGCTGGCGGCCGACCAGCGTGCACGCGGCGCCGCACAGGCGTGGTTGCAGGAGCGCGGGCATTGAGCCCGAGGAGGTAGCGATGAGCGCCCTTTATATGGTGGTGGGACTGATTGTCGCCTTGGGCGTACTGGTCACCTTCCACGAGTTCGGACACTTCTGGGTCGCCCGCCGCTGCGGGGTCAAGGTCCTGCGCTTCTCCGTGGGCTTCGGCACGCCGCTGGTGCGCTGGCACGATCGCCAGGGCACCGAGTTCGTTGTCGCTGCCATTCCGCTGGGCGGCTACGTGAAGATGCTCGATGAGCGGGAAGGCGATGTTCCCGCCGAGCTGCTCGACCGCGCCTTCAATCGCAAGACCGTATTCCAGCGCATCGCCATCGTTGCGGCGGGTCCGATCGCCAACTTCCTGCTGGCCATCCTGTTCTTCTGGGTCCTGGCCATGCTGGGCAGTCAGCAGATCAAGCCGATCATCGGTTCCGTGGTGGCGAACAGTCCCGCGGCCATCGCCGGTCTGGCGTCCGGCCAGGAAGTCGTGGCGGTGGATGGCGAGGCCGTCGACGGCTGGAGCGGCGTCAACCTGCAGCTGGTGCGCCGTCTCGGTGAAACCGGCGAGCTGAGCGTTTCGGTGCTGGAGCAGGGTTCGAGCGCTCCGGTCGTGCACCAGGTGCGCATCAGTTCCTGGCTGAAGAACGAAGACAATCCCGATCCCATCGGTGGTCTGGGAATCCAGCCCTGGCGACCCGCTGTCGCACCGGTGATCGCTGAACTGGATGAAAAAGGACCTGCCAAGGCTGCCGGCCTGCAGATTGGTGACCGGCTCGTCAGTCTGGATGGTCAGTTGGTCACGGATTGGCAGGAAGTTGTCTCGCGTGTCCGCGCCATGCCTGAAGGCAAGGTGACGCTGGGTATCGAGCGCGCAGGCCAGCGCGAGGAGCTTGCCCTGACCCTGGCGGCCAAAGGGGAGGGCAAGGCCCGTACCGGCTACCTGGGCGCGGGTGTCGCCGGTGGTCAGTGGCCGCCGGAAATGCTCCGCGAAGTGAGCTATGGGCCGGTGGCTGCGGTGGGGCAGGCGCTCTCCCGAACCTGGTCCATGAGCCTGCTAACTCTGGATTCTCTAAAGAAAATGGTGCTCGGGCAGCTCTCGGTAAAAAACTTGAGCGGGCCGATAACCATTGCTAAAGTGGCGGGCGCTTCAGCCCAGTCCGGCGTAGGGGATTTTCTGCATTTCCTCGCCTATCTGAGCATCAGCTTGGGGGTTCTCAACCTGTTGCCGATTCCCGTCCTCGATGGCGGGCATCTGCTGTTCTACATGGTCGAGTGGGTGCGAGGTCGCCCACTGTCGGAGCGGGTCCAGGCTTGGGGGATGCAGATTGGCATCAGCCTGGTAGTCGGGGTCATGTTGTTGGCCCTGGTCAACGATCTGAGTCGACTGTAACCGCCCGTTGGTTTTCGGATCTGCCGCCCTTTGCGGCAGATTCTCTATTTGTCAGTTGGAATAAAAGGACTCCATGAAACGCTTTCTGCTTCCCGCGGCCCTTTCCGCGCTGATGATCGCCCAGGTTCACGCCGAGTCCTTCACTGTTTCCGATATCCGGGTCAACGGCCTGCAGCGCGTGTCTGCCGGCAGCGTGTTCGCGGCCCTGCCGCTGAACGTCGGCGAGCAGATCGACGATCGCCGCCTGGTCGAAGCGACCCGCTCGCTGTTCAAGACCGGCTTCTTCCAGGACATTCAGCTCAGCCGTGATGGCAATGTGCTGATCGTCAATGTGGTCGAGCGTCCGTCCATCTCCAGCATCGAGATCGAGGGCAACAAGGCCATCACCACCGAAGACCTGATGAAGGGTCTGAAGCAGTCCGGCCTCTCCGAAGGCGAAATCTTCCAGCGTGCGACCCTCGAGGGCGTGCGCAACGAGCTGCAGCGCCAGTACGTGGCCCAGGGCCGCTACTCCGCCGAGATCGAGACCGAAGTCGTGCCGCAGCCGCGCAACCGCGTCGCGCTGAAGATCAACATCAACGAAGGCACCGTGGCGGCCATCGCCCATGTCAACGTGGTGGGCAACACCGTCTTCTCCGAGGAAGACCTGACCGACCTGTTCGAGCTGAAGACCACCAACTGGCTGTCCTTCTTCAAGAACGACGACAAGTACTCCCGCGAGAAGCTCTCCGGCGACCTGGAACGTCTGCGTTCGTACTACCTGGACCGTGGCTACATCCACATGGATATCGCCTCCACCCAGGTGTCCATTACCCCGGATAAGAAGCACGTCTACATCACCGTCAACGTCAACGAAGGCGAGAAGTACACCGTCAGCGACGTGAAGCTCTCCGGCGACCTGAAAGTGCCGGAAGACGAAGTGAAGAAGCTCCTGCTGGTGAAGAAGGGGCAGGTGTTCTCCCGCAAGGTGATGACCACCACCTCCGACCTGATCACCCGTCGCCTGGGTAACGAGGGTTATACCTTCGCCAACGTCAACGGTGTTCCCGAGCCGAACGACGAGAACAAGACCGTATCGATCACCTACGTGGTCGATCCGGGCAAGCGCGCCTACGTCAACCGCATCAACTTCCGTGGCAACACCAAGACCGAGGACGAAGTACTCCGTCGCGAAATGCGCCAGATGGAAGGCGGCTGGGCCTCGACCTACCTGATCGACCAGTCCAAGCAGCGTCTCGAGCGCCTGGGCTACTTCAAGGAAGTCAACGTCGAAACCCCGGCTGTTCCGGGCACCGACGACCAGGTCGACGTCAACTACAGCGTGGAAGAGCAACCGTCCGGCTCGATCACCGCGAGCGTGGGCTTCGCCCAGAGCGCCGGTCTGATCCTCGGCGGCTCGATCAGCCAGAACAACTTCCTGGGTACCGGTAACAAGGTCAGCATCGGCCTGACCAAGTCCGATTACCAGACACGCTACAACTTCGGCTTCGTCGACCCCTACTGGACCGTCGACGGCGTGAGCCTGGGTTACAACGCCTTCTACCGCAAGACCGACTACGACGAGCTCGATGTCGACGTTTCCAGCTACTCGGTGAACAGCCTGGGTGCCGGCGTCAGCATCGGCTACCCGATCAGTGAGACCTCGCGCCTGACCTACGGCCTGACCGTGCAGCGCGATGACATCGACACTGGCGCCTATACCGTCGACGAGATCTTCGACTTCATCGAGAAGGAAGGCGACAGCTTCACCAACTTCAAGGCGTCCATCGGCTGGTCCGAGTCGACCCTGAACAAGGGCGTGCTGGCGAACCGCGGTCACTCGCAGAGTCTGGTGCTGGAAACCACTGTTCCGGGCAGCGACCTGTCGTTCTACAAGCTCGACTACCGTGGCCAGATCTTCGCGCCGCTGACTGAAACCTACACCATGCGCTTCCACACCGAGCTGGGTTACGGCGGCGCCTACGGTGATACCGATCGCCTGCCGTTCTACGAGAACTACTACGCTGGTGGCTTCAACTCGGTGCGTGGCTTCAAGGACAGCTCCCTTGGTCCGCGTAGCACCCCGAGTATTGCGCGCAATGCGGATGGGTCGCAGATGGCTAGTGGCGGTCCGGATAGTAAAGGCCGCTACACCGACCCGGATCAGGATCCGGAAGCCTTCGGTGGTAACATCCTGATCACCGGCGGCGCCGAGCTGCTGTTCCCGCTGCCGTTCGTCAAGGATCAGCGCCAACTACGTACCGTGCTGTTCTATGACATCGGTAACGTGTTCGATACCGATTGCCCGACGTCTTCCACGCAGGGTTGCGATGGCGTCAAGTTCCAGGACATGGCTATGTCCGCGGGTGTCGGCCTGACCTGGATCACCGCGCTGGGCCCGCTGAGTTTCAGCCTGGCGACGCCGATCAAGAAACCGGATAACGCCGAAACCCAGATCTTCCAGTTCTCCCTCGGGCAGACCTTCTAATTGGCCGTATCGTTGTAATGACAACCATGCTTTGTGCAGGAGTGCATTGTGCGTAAGTTGACCCAGTTCGTCCTGATCACCGCCGCCCTGGCAGCGAGCCCCGCGTTCGCCGACATGAAGATCGCGGTGCTCAACTATCAGATGGCACTCCTCGAGTCGGATGCGGCCAAGCAGTACGCCGTGGATGCCGAGAAGAAGTTCGGCCCCCAGCTGACCAAGCTCAAGGCCCTGGAAACCGATGCCAAGGCCCTGCAGGACAAGCTGGTCAACGGCGGCAGCAAGATGTCCGCTTCCGAGCGCGACAAGGCCGAAGGTGACTTCAAGCAGAAGGCCCGTGACTTCCAGTTCCAGTCCAAGGAGCTGAACGAAGCCAAGGCCGTCGCCGACCGCGACATGCTGAAGAAGCTCAAGCCGAAGCTGGACCAGGCCGTCGAGGAAACCATCAAAAAAGGTGGTTATGACCTCGTGGTCGAGCGTGGTGCCGTGGTCGACGTCAAGCCGCAGTACGACATCACCCGCCAAGTCATCGAGCGCATGAACCAACTGCGCTGATGATGACCGAGCTGTCCTTTACCCTCGCCGAACTGGCTGCGCAACTCGATGCCGAGTTGCGCGGCGATCCCGCTCAGGTGATCAGCGGGCTGGCTACCCTGCAGGACGCAGGCGCCGGTCAGCTGAGCTTCCTGGCCAATCCGCAGTACCGCAAGTTCCTCGAAGGCAGCCAGGCCAGCGCCATTTTGCTGACTACTGCTGACGCCGAGGGCTTTACCGGCAACGCGCTGATCGTCCCCAATCCCTACCTGGCCTATGCCGGCCTGTCCCACCAGTTCGACCGCAAGCCCAAGGCGCCGGTCGGCATTCATCCCACTGCGGTGGTCGATGAAGGTGCGCAGGTCGACGCGAGCGCCAGTGTCGGCCCCTATGCCGTGATCGAGGCCGGTGCGCAGATCGGTGCCAACGTCACCATCGGTGCCCACTGCTTCGTCGGTGCGCGCAGCGTGGTTGGCGACGGTGGTTGGCTTGCGCCCCGCGTGACGCTCTACCACGACGTGCGCATTGGCAAGCGCGTGGTGATCCAGTCCGGCGCCGTGCTGGGGGGGGAGGGCTTCGGCTTCGCCAACCACAAGGGCATCTGGCAGAAGATCGCCCAGATTGGCGGCGTGACCCTGGGTGACGACGTCGAGATCGGCGCCAACACCACCATCGACCGTGGTGCGCTGTCCGATACCCTGGTGGGCAATGGCGTGAAGCTGGACAACCAGATCATGATCGCCCACAACGTGCAGATCGGTGATCACACTGCCATGGCCGGCTGCTGCGGGATTTCCGGCAGCGCCAAGATCGGCAAGCACTGCATGCTTGCTGGCGGTGTCGGCCTGGTCGGCCACATCGAGATTTGTGACAACGTCTTCGTCACCGGGATGACCATGGTGACCCGTTCGATCACCGAACCGGGCTCCTACTCGTCCGGTACCGCCATGCAGCCTGCGGCTGAATGGAAGAAGAGTGCCGCGCGCATTCGTCAGCTGGATGACATGGCCCGTCGTCTGCAGCAGCTGGAAAAGCGCGTGGCCGCCGTGACCCCAAGCGGAGACGCTCCATCAGATGCGTGATCCACGCATTTTTTGGCGTTTCCCTTTTCTGAACAGGCTCCCCTGAACATGATGGACATCAACGAGATTCGCGAATACCTGCCTCATCGCTACCCCTTCCTGCTGGTGGATCGGGTGGTCGAGCTGGACATCGAAGGCAAGCGCATTCGCGCCTACAAGAATGTCAGCATCAACGAGCCGTTCTTCAATGGCCACTTCCCGCAGCATCCGATCATGCCGGGCGTGCTGATCATCGAGGCCATGGCCCAGGCGGCCGGCATCCTCGGTTTCAAGATGCTCGACGTGAAGCCGGCCGACGGCACCCTGTATTACTTCGTCGGCTCCGACAAGCTGCGCTTCCGCCAGCCGGTGCTGCCGGGCGACCAGTTGCAGCTCAACGCCCAGTTCCTGAGCGTCAAGCGTGGCATCTGGAAGTTCGATTGCCATGCCACCGTCGATGACAAGCCGGTATGCTCGGCCGAAATCATCTGTGCGGAACGCAAACTATGAGTTTGATCGATCCTCGCGCCATCATCGACCCGCGCGCAAAGCTGGCTGACGACGTAGAAGTGGGCCCCTGGTCCATGGTCGGGCCGGATGTGGAGATCGGCGAAGGTACGGTGATCGGTCCGCACGTGGTGGTCAAAGGCCCCACGAAGATCGGTAAGCACAATCGGATTTTCCAGTTCTCCAGCGTGGGTGAAGATACCCCCGACCTGAAGTACAAGGGCGAACCGACTCGCCTGGTGATCGGTGACAACAATGTGATCCGCGAAGGTGTGACCATTCATCGCGGCACCATCCAGGATCGCTCGGAAACCACCATCGGCGATCACAACTTGCTCATGGCCTATGTGCATATCGGCCACGACAGTGTGATCGGCAACCATTGCATCCTCGTGAACAACACCGCGCTGGCGGGGCATGTGCATGTGGATGACTGGGCGATCCTCTCCGGCTACACCCTGGTGCATCAGTTCTGCCGCATTGGCGCGCACGCCTTCTCCGGCATGGGCACCACCATCGGCAAGGACGTTCCGGCCTATGTCACAGTCTTCGGCAACCCCGCCGAGGCCCGCAGCATGAACTTCGAGGGCCTGCGCCGTCGCGGTTTCAGCGCCGAATCGATCCAGGCGCTGCGCCGTGCCTACAAGGTGGTCTACCGCCAGGGCCTGACGGTGGACGAGGCGCTGGCCGAACTGGCCGAAGTCTCCGAGCAGTTCCCGGAAGTCGCGGTGTTCCGCGACTCCATCCAGAGCTCCACCCGCGGCATCACCCGCTGACCATGCAATCGACCGCACGCAAGCTGCGCGTCGCCCTGGTCGCGGGCGAGGCGTCCGGCGATATCCTCGGCTCCGGCCTCATGCAGGCGCTCAAGCAGCGCCACCCCGACATCGAGTTCATCGGCGTCGGCGGCCCGCGCATGCAGGCCGAAGGGTTGCGGTCGCATTTCCCGATGGAGCGCCTGGCCGTCATGGGCCTGGTTGAGGTGCTGGGTCGCCTGCGCGAACTGCTGCGCCGGCGCAAGGACCTGCTGAAGATGCTGATCGCGGCCAAACCGGACGTGTTCATCGGCATCGACGCGCCGGACTTCAACCTGACTCTTGAATTGAAGCTGCGCCGCGCGGGCATCCGTACGGTGCACTACGTCAGCCCCTCGGTCTGGGCCTGGCGGCAGAAGCGTGTGCTGAAGATCAAGGAAGCCTGCGACCTGATGCTCGCGCTTTTCCCCTTCGAGGCGCGTTTCTACGAAGAACATGCGGTGCCGGTGCGTTTCGTCGGGCATCCGCTGGCCAATACCATTCCGCTGGAAGCCGACCGCGCCGGTGCGCGCGGGCGTCTGGGGCTGCCGCAGGAAGCCAGCGTCGTCGCGCTCCTGCCCGGTAGCCGGGGAGGGGAGGTCGGCAAGCTCGGCGCGTTGTTCCTCGATACCGCCCAGCGCCTGCTCCAGGATCGCCCTGGCCTGCGCTTCGTGCTGCCTTGCGCGAGCCCCGAACGCCGCGTGCAGATCGAAGAAATGCTTGCGGGTCGCGATCTGCCGGTGCAATTGCTCGACGGAGCTTCCCACGAAGCGTTCGCCGCCTGCGACGCCGTACTGATCGCCTCCGGCACCGCCACGCTGGAAGCTCTGCTGTACAAGCGGCCGATGGTCGTCGCCTACAAGGTGGCGCCGATGACCTACCGCATCCTCAAGCGCCTGGTGAAGAGTCCGTACATCTCGCTGCCGAACCTGATGGCCGGCCGCCTGCTGGTGCCCGAGCTGATCCAGGATGCGGCGACTCCAGAGGCGCTGGCCATGACCTTGTTGCCCCTGCTCGACGACGGCAGTGTGCAGACCGAATCCTTCGACGCCATCCATCGCGCCCTGCGCCAGGACGCGTCCGCGCAGGCCGCCGATGCGGTGCTCGCCCTGGTGGAGAAACGCTGATGCAGATGGGCCTGGACTTCACCCTGGTGGAAGAGTTGGTTGCTGGTGTCGACGAGGTCGGTCGTGGCCCCTTGTGCGGCCCCGTGGTCACCGCTGCAGTGATCCTCGATCCGGCGCGTCCGATCAAGGGGCTCAATGACTCGAAGAAGCTCAGCGAGGCCCGCCGCGAGGCGCTGTTCGACGAGATCCGCGAAAAGGCCCTGGCCTGGTGCATCGCCCGTGCCGATGTGCACGAGATCGACCAGCTGAACATCCTCCACGCCACCATGCTCGCCATGCAGCGCGCGGTGGAAGGCCTCAGCGTCACGCCGAAACTGGCGCTGATCGACGGCAACCGCTGCCCGAAACTGAAGGTGCCTTCCGCGCCGGTCGTGCAGGGCGACGCCAAGGTGCCGGCCATCGCTGCCGCGTCGATCCTGGCCAAGGTCAGCCGTGACCGCGAGATGCAGGAAATGGAAGCGCAGTACCCCGGCTACGGCATCGGCGGCCATAAGGGCTACCCGACGCCAGTGCACCTGGAGGCGCTAAAGCGTCTGGGCCCGACGCCCATCCACCGTCGCTCCTTCGGGCCGGTGCGCGCCTTGCTGGAAAACCCTGCCGGAATCCTGTAACACCCTGTTATTACTCTGGAATTCCTCGCGGCCAGCGGCCCGCCGGTGACTTCAAACACCCGGCGCGACGGCTGGCCCATTGATCCCTGTAGCTTTGCGGACAGCCCCGGTACAATCCGGGGCTTGCCGTTTTTCGCGTTTGCCAAGGACCACCATGACCGCCACCTTCGTTCACCTGCGTCTGCACACCGAATTCTCCCTGGTCGACGGCCTGGTACGGGTCAAGCCGCTGATCAAGGCGGTGGGTGGGGCGGGCATGCCGGCGGTGGCGGTGACCGACCTGAGCAACATGTGCTCGCTGGTGAAGTTCTACAAGACGGCCATGGGTGGCGGGATCAAGCCGATCTGCGGCGCCGACATCTGGCTGGCCAACCGCGACGAGGACGGCCCTCTGACCCGCCTGACCCTGCTGGCGATGAACGCCAAGGGCTACCGCAACCTCACCGAGCTGATTTCCCGTGGCTGGCAGGAAGGCCAGCGCAACGGCGAGATCATCATCGAGCGGCAGTGGGTCAAGGACGCCGCCGAAGGCCTGATCGCGCTGTCCGGCTCCAAGGAAGGCGAGATCGGCATGGCGTTGCTGGAGGGTGACGACGCCCTGGCGGACTCGCTGTTGGCTGAGTGGCTGGAGGTCTTCCCGGACCGCTTCTACCTGGATATCCAGCGCACCAGTCGCGTCAACGACGAAGAACACGTGCATGCCGCCGTGGCCCTGTCCGCGCGCAGCGGCGCTCCGCTGGTGGCGACCAACGACGTGCGCTTCATCAAGGAAGCGGATTTCGAGGCCCACGAGACCCGCGTTTGCATCGGCGAAGGCCGTGCCCTGGATGACCCGCGCCGTTCGCGCAGCTATTCCGACCAGCAGTACCTGAAGAGCCCGGAAGAAATGGCCGAGCTGTTCAGCGACATTCCCGAGGCTCTGGAAAACTCCGTCGAGATCGCCAAGCGCTGCAATATCGACGTGCAGTTGGGCAAGTACTTCCTGCCCAACTTCCCGATTCCCTTTGATGACATGGACATCAACGACTACCTGCGCCATGTCTCCTACGAGGGCCTGGAGGAGC
The DNA here is from genome assembly GCF_014852215.1 of Pseudomonas sp. PDM19. Classification (NCBI taxonomy): domain Bacteria; kingdom Pseudomonadati; phylum Pseudomonadota; class Gammaproteobacteria; order Pseudomonadales; family Pseudomonadaceae; genus Pseudomonas; species Pseudomonas sp. PDM19. The sequence continues at coordinate 1,072,735 of NZ_JACVBG010000003.1, forward strand.
GCCTGGCGGTGCTCTGGCCGAAGGACACCACGCCCAATTACGAAGAGAAGCGGCAGCTCTACGTCGATCGCCTGGAGTTCGAGCTGGGCACCATCATCCAGATGGGCTTCCCCGGCTACTTCCTGATCGTGATGGACTTCATCAAGTGGGCCAAGAACAACGGCGTGCCGGTGGGCCCCGGCCGGGGCTCGGGTGCCGGTTCGCTGGTCGCCTATGTGCTGAAGATCACCGACCTCGACCCGCTGGCCTATGACCTGCTGTTCGAACGCTTCCTGAACCCCGAACGTATTTCCATGCCCGACTTCGACGTCGACTTCTGCATGGAGGGCCGCGACCGGGTGATCGACTACGTGGCCGGCGCCTACGGCCGCAACGCGGTGAGCCAGATCATCACCTTCGGTTCCATGGCCGCGAAGGCGGTGGTGCGCGACGTGGCGCGGGTGCAGGGCAAGTCCTACGGCCTGGCCGACAAGCTGTCGAAGATGATTCCCTTCGAAGTGGGCATGACCCTGGAGAAGGCCTTCGAGCAGGAGGAAATGCTCCGCGACTTCCTCAAGACCGACGAGGAAGCCCAGGAAATCTGGGACATGGCCCTCAAGCTGGAAGGCGTCACCCGCGGTACCGGCAAGCACGCCGGTGGTGTGGTGATCGCGCCGACCAAGCTGACCGACTTCGCCCCCATCGCCTGTGACGAAGAGGGCGCCGGCCTGGTGACCCAGTTCGACAAGGACGACGTGGAGGCCGCCGGTCTGGTGAAGTTCGACTTCCTCGGCCTGCGCACCCTGACCATCATCAAATGGGCGATGGAGATCATCCATCGCATCCAGCAGAAGAACGGCGAGACCGATCTGGTCGACATCGACCGTATCCCGCTGGACGACAAGAAGACCTACGACCTGCTGCAGAAGGCGGAAACCACTGCGGTCTTCCAGCTTGAATCGCGCGGTATGAAGGAGCTGATCAAGAAGCTCAAGCCGGACTGCCTGGAAGACCTCATCGCACTGGTGGCGCTGTTCCGTCCCGGTCCGCTGCAGTCGGGCATGGTGGACGACTTCATCAACCGCAAGCACGGTCGTGAGGAAATCTCCTACCCGCACCCGGATTACCAGTACGCCGGCCTCGAACCCGTGCTCAAGCCGACCTACGGCATCATCCTGTACCAGGAACAGGTGATGCAGATCGCCCAGGTGATGGCGGGCTACAGCCTCGGCGGCGCGGACATGCTGCGCCGCGCCATGGGCAAGAAGAAGCCCGAGGAAATGGCCAAGCAGCGCGGCGGCTTCATCGAAGGCTGCTCCAGCAATGGCATCGACGAAAACCTCTCGGGCAACATCTTCGACCTGGTGGAAAAATTCGCCGGCTACGGCTTCAACAAGTCGCACTCGGCCGCCTACGGTCTGGTGTCGTACCAGACCGCCTGGCTGAAGACCCACTGGAAAGCCCCGTTCATGGCCGCGGTACTCACCGCGGATATGCAGAACACCGACAAGGTGGTGACGCTCATCGAAGAGTGCCGCCACATGAAGCTGCGCATCCTGGCGCCGGACGTGAACAACTCCGAGTTCCGCTTCACCGTCGACGAGGACAACCAGATCGTCTACGGCCTGGGCGCGATCAAGGGGGTGGGCGAAGGCCCGGTGGAAGCCATCACCGAGTGCCGCAACGAAGGCGGGCCATTCAAGACCCTGTTCGACTTCTGCGATCGCATCGACCTCAAGCGCGTCAACAAGCGCACCCTGGAGGCGCTGATCCGCGCCGGCGCGCTGGATCGCCTCGGCCCGCACTTCCATGAAGAGCAGAAGGCCTACCACGCCCACGTCGACATCAACCGCGCCGTGCTGCTGGCGTCCATGGAAGAAGCCGTCAAGGCCGCCGAGCAGACCTCGCGCAGCCACGACAGCGGCCACATGGACCTGTTCGGCGGCGTGTTCGCCGAGCCTGAGGCCGATGTCTATGCCAACCACCGCAAGGTCAAGGAGCTCAACCTCAAGGAGCGCCTGAAGGGCGAGAAAGACACCCTCGGCCTGTACCTGACCGGTCACCCCATCGACGAGTACGAAGGCGAAGTGCGACGTTTTGCCCGCCAGCGCATCGTCGAGCTGAAGCCCGCGCGTGATACCCAGACCGTCGCCGGCCTGATCGTCAACCTGCGGGTGATGAAGAACAAGCGTGGCGACAAGATGGGCTTCGTGACCCTGGACGACCGCTCCGGCCGCATCGAAGCCTCGTTGTTCGCCGAAGCCTTCGCCGCCAACCAGGCGCTGCTGCAGACCGACGCGCTGGTGGTGATCGAGGGCGAAGTCAGCCAGGACGATTTCTCCGGCGGCCTGCGCCTGCGCGCCAAGCGCGTGATGGGCCTGGAAGAGGCGCGCACCTCGCTGGCGGAAAGCCTGCGCGTGCGCGTCCACGCCGACGCGCTCAAGGGCGACCGTCTGCGCTGGCTGGCCGACCTGTGCACCCGTCACCGCGGCAGCTGCCCGGTCACCGTCGACTACAGTGGCGAGCAGGCGCGCGCCCTGTTGCAGTTCGGCGAGCAGTGGCGGATCGACCCGGCAGACAACCTGATTCAAGCGTTGCGTGACCAGTTCGGCCGCGACAACGTCTTCCTCAACTACCGCTAGTGAAGCCCGCTAGTGAAGCCGGTGGCCAAAGGCCGCCCGCCAGTCTCGACCCTTGGCGCCCGATACCGTAAGGTAGGGCGCCTACGGACCAGGCCCAGCCGCCAACAGAACGACGGATAGCCCATGAACCCGAATTTTCTCGATTTCGAACAGCCCATTGCCGACCTGCACGCCAAGATTGAAGAGCTGCGGTTGGTCGGTAACGACAACGCCCTGAACATCACCGACGAAATCTCCCGTCTGCAGGAGAAGAGCAAGGCGCTGACCGAGAACATCTTCGGCAACCTGTCCAGCTGGCAGATCGCCCAGCTCGCGCGCCATCCGCGTCGCCCCTATACGCTGGACTACATCGAGCACATCTTCACCGAGTTCGAAGAGCTGCACGGTGACCGCCACTTCTCCGACGACGCCGCGATTGTCGGTGGCGTTGCCCGCCTGGAAGACCAGCCGGTGATGATCATCGGCCACCAGAAGGGCCGCGAAGTGCGCGAGAAGGTGCGCCGCAACTTCGGCATGCCGCGTCCGGAAGGCTACCGCAAGGCCTGCCGCCTGATGGAAATGGCCGAACGCTTCAAGATGCCGATCCTGACCTTCATCGACACTCCCGGCGCCTACCCGGGCATCGACGCCGAAGAACGCGGCCAGAGCGAGGCGATCGCCTGGAACCTGCGCGTCATGGCGCGTCTGAAGACCCCGATCATCGCCACCGTGATCGGCGAGGGTGGCTCCGGCGGCGCACTGGCCATCGGCGTGTGCGACCAGCTGAACATGCTGCAGTACTCCACCTACGCGGTGATCTCGCCCGAAGGTTGCGCTTCGATCCTCTGGCGTACTGCCGAGAAGGCGCCGGAAGCGGCCGAAGCCATGGGCATCACCGCCAACCGCCTGAAGGACCTGGGTATCGTCGACAGCGTCATCCCCGAGCCGCTGGGCAGCGCCCACCGCGACCCGGCCGCGATGGCCGAGACCATCCGCAAGTCCCTGCTCGGCCAGCTCGACACGCTGAACCAGCTGAGCAGCGAAGAGCTCCTGGCGCGCCGTTACGAGCGCCTGATGAGCTACGGCGTCGCCTGATCGACGCCTTCGGCGCAGCGCGGGTGACGAGGTATCCTTGCCTCGTCCCCGACCCTGCCGATCTGCGCCATGTCTGCTGATTTCCAATCCCGACTGCTGACTTTTCTCGCGCCCTGGCGCAACGCGCCGGCGTGGCGTGTCGCCTTGTCCGGCGGGCTCGATTCCACCGTTCTCCTGCATCTCCTGGCGCAACTCGCTGCCTGCGAGGCCTTGCCGCCGATTTCCGCCATTCACGTGCACCACGGGCTGCAGGCTGTCGCTGATGCCTGGCCGGAACATTGCCAGCGTTTCTGCGACTCCCTTGGCGTGCCGATGCAGGTGGCGCGCGTGCAAGTCGATGACGGCGCCAGCCTGGAGCGCGCGGCGCGCGAGGCGCGGTACGCGGCCTTCGCCGCAGCGCTAGGGGAGGGCGAATGCCTGTTGACCGGCCAGCACCGTGATGATCAGGCGGAAACCGTCCTGTTCCGGCTGTTCCGCGGCGCCGGGGTGCGGGGCCTGTCGGCAATGGCGGCCAGTCGTCCGTTTGGCGCTGGAATGCTGCTGCGTCCGTTGCTGGGTTTCAGTCGCGCGGAGCTGGAGCGGTACGCCCGCAGTCATGGGCTGACCTGGGTGGAGGACCCGTCCAATGCCAACGACGATTACGACCGCAACTACCTGCGCAACCGGGTGTTGCCGGGCATCGTCGAGCGCTGGCCTGCGGCCGTCGAAACCATCAGCCGCAGCGCCGAGCACCTGGCGGAAGCCGACGGGCTGCTGGGCGAGCTGGCACAAAGCGACCTGATTTCCGCTGGGGCGCGCAACGAATACATCGGCATGCAATTGCCCTCGCTGGCCATCGCCGCGCTGGCGGAGCTGAGTGAGCCGCGCCAGCGCAATGCATTGCGTCACTGGCTGGCACCGTTGGCTCGTCTGCCCGACCGTGCGCACTGGGCTGGCTGGCAGGACCTGCGTGACGCCCGCGAGGATGCCGAACCGATCTGGCGCCTCGCCGATGGTGAACTGCGCCGCGCCCATGGCCGGCTCTGGTGGTTGGCCAACCCCTGGCTCGGCTTCGTACCGGCGAATCAGGCCTGGCGTGATCCGGCGCAGCCGCTTTCGCTGCCGGACAACGGCTCGCTGCGTTTCGAGGGCGAACCGCCGAACGGGCCGCTGGAGGTTCGCTACCGGCAGGGTGGGGAGGTCATGCTGCTAGCCGGTCGAGGCTCCCGCGACCTCAAGCGCCTGCTCAATGAAGCGGCCGTGCCGGCCTTCCTGCGTGGTCGTCTGCCGCTGCTCTGGCGAGCCGACGAACTGCTTGGCGTAGCCCTGCTGCCGGACCTGCGGGGGGAGGCGGGGCAGGGCTGGACTCTGCGCTGGACACCTCCGACGAATGACTCGGGTTTGAGCTGATAGCGGCTTTCCGGTAGACTACGCTCCCGTCTTGTATCGCTCCTGTTGATTCGCCTTCGAATCAGTGGGAGTTCGCTATTTTCACGACGAAGTCGTGAGCCGGGTCTTGTACCCGACACCTTCGCTTCCCCGGCGGCCGAGCCGCCTAAACGCTGACATTCAGGGCTTTTCATGACGCGCTACATCTTCGTCACGGGTGGTGTTGTTTCTTCATTGGGGAAAGGCATCGCCTCGGCTTCCTTGGCTGCCATTCTGGAAGCGCGTGGCCTGAAGATCACGATGCTCAAGCTGGACCCCTACATCAACGTCGATCCGGGCACCATGAGCCCGTTCCAGCACGGTGAGGTGTTCGTCACCCACGACGGCGCTGAGACCGACCTCGATCTGGGCCACTACGAGCGTTTCGTTCGTACCACGATGACCCAGAACAACAACTTCACCACCGGCCGCGTCTACATGGACGTGCTGCGCAAGGAGCGCCGTGGTGACTATCTGGGCGCCACCGTGCAGGTCATCCCGCACATCACCGACGAGATCAAGCGTCGCATCATCAAGGGCGCCGGCGATGCCGACGTGGCCCTGGTTGAAGTCGGCGGCACCGTCGGTGACATCGAGTCGCAACCCTTCCTCGAGGCTATCCGCCAGCTGCGCGTGGAGATCGGTTCGCGCCGCGCCATGCTGATGCACCTGACGCTGGTCCCGTACATCGCCACCGCTGGCGAGACCAAGACCAAGCCGACCCAGCACTCGGTCAAGGAACTGCGCTCCATCGGCCTGCAGCCGGACATCCTGATCTGCCGTTCCGACCATCCGGTGGACGTGTCCTCCCGCCGCAAGATCGCCCTCTTCACCAACGTGGAAGAGCGCGCGGTCATCTCGCTGGAAGACGTCGACACCATCTACCGCATTCCGTCGGTACTGCACGCCCAGGGCGTCGACGACCTGGTCGTCGAGCGCTTCGGCCTGGAGTGCGGCCCGGCCGACCTGTCCGAATGGGACCGCGTGGTCGACGCCAAGCTCAACCCCGAGCGTGAAGTCACCATCGCCATGGTCGGCAAGTACATGGAACTGCTCGACGCCTACAAGTCGCTGATCGAAGCCATGACCCACGCCGGCATTCAGAGCCGCACCAAGGTCAACCTGCGCTACATCGACTCCGAGGACATCGAGCAGCAGGGCACCAGCCTGCTCGAAGGCGCCGACGCCATCCTGGTTCCGGGCGGCTTCGGCCTGCGCGGCGTGGAAGGCAAGATCACCGCCGTGCAGTACGCTCGCGAGAACAAGGTTCCGTACCTGGGCATCTGCCTGGGCATGCAGGTGGCCGTCATCGAATACGCCCGCAACGTGCTGGGCTGGACCGATGCCAACTCCACCGAGTTCGACAAGTCCAGCGGCCACCCGGTCGTCGGCCTGATCACTGAATGGCAGGACGCTACCGGCGCCACCGAAGTGCGCACCGAAGCCTCCGACCTGGGCGGCACCATGCGCCTGGGCGCCCAGGAATGCCTGCTGTCCGCCGGCACCCTGGTGCACGACTGCTACGGCAAGGAAGTGATCGTCGAGCGTCACCGTCACCGCTACGAAGTGAACAACAACCTGCGTCCGCAACTGGAAGCCGCTGGTCTGAAGATTTCCGGCCGCTCCGGCGACGGTGCTCTGGTGGAAGTCGTGGAAGCGCCGGACCATCCGTGGTTCGTGGCCTGCCAGTTCCACCCGGAATTCACCTCCACTCCGCGTGATGGTCACCCGCTGTTCAGCGGCTTCGTCAACGCCGCCCTGAAGCAAGCCGGGAAAGCCTGAACATGACCCAGAAGATCATCCGCGTCGGCGATATCCAGATCGGTAACGACCTGCCGTTCGTGCTGTTTGGCGGCATGAACGTGCTGGAATCGCGCGACCTGGCGATGCAGGTCTGCGAAGAGTACGTCAAGGTCACCGAGAAGCTCGGTATCCCTTACGTGTTCAAGGCCAGCTTCGACAAGGCCAACCGTTCCTCGATCACCTCGTTCCGTGGTCCGGGCATGGAAGAAGGGCTGAAGATCTTCGAAGAGATCAAGAAGACCTTCAACGTGCCGGTCATCACTGATGTGCACGAGCCTTACCAGGCTGCTCCGGTGGCCGAGGTCTGCGACATCATCCAGTTGCCGGCCTTCCTGTCCCGGCAGACCGACCTGGTCGTGGCCATGGCTCGGACCAAAGCGGTGATCAATATCAAGAAGGCCCAGTTCCTCGCGCCGCAGGAGATGAAACACATCCTGCGCAAATGCGAGGAGGCGGGTAACGACCAGCTGATCCTCTGCGAGCGTGGTTCCTCCTTCGGGTACAACAACCTGGTGGTGGACATGCTCGGCTTCGGCATCATGAAGCAGTTCGAGTACCCGGTGTTCTTCGACGTGACCCACGCCCTGCAGATGCCGGGCGGCCGCGCCGATTCCGCCGGCGGCCGCCGCGCCCAGGTCACCGACCTGGCCAAGGCCGGTATGAGCCAGGGCCTCGCCGGTCTGTTCCTGGAGGCCCATCCGGACCCCGAGAACGCCAAGTGCGACGGTCCGTGCGCCCTGCGCCTGAACAAGCTCGAGCCTTTCCTGTCCCAGCTCAAGCAGCTGGACGACCTGGTCAAGAGTTTCCCCATTATCGAGACTGCCTGAGAATCCGCCCGATGTGCCCCGTAGCGTCAAGCTCGGCGGGGCATCGGGCAGGTTCTGATGTCTCACCAGCCGCCCCGTTTATCTCTATCTTCGGAGTGTTATCAAGAATGGCAAAGATCGTCGACATCAAGGGCCGTGAGGTCCTGGACTCCCGCGGCAACCCGACCGTTGAAGCGGACGTGATCCTGGACAACGGCATCGTCGGCAGCGCTTGCGCCCCGTCCGGTGCATCCACCGGTTCCCGCGAGGCTCTCGAACTGCGCGATGGCGACAAGAGCCGTTACCTGGGCAAGGGCGTGCTGAAAGCCGTGGCCAACATCAATGGCCCGATCCGCGACCTGCTGCTGGGCAAGGACGCGACTGACCAGAAAGGTCTGGATCACGCGATGATCGACCTCGACGGCACCGAGAACAAGGGCAAGCTGGGCGCCAACGCCATCCTGGCCGTCTCCCTGGCTGCCGCCAAGGCCGCCGCTCAGGCCAAGGGCGTACCGCTGTACGCGCACATCGCCGACCTGAACGGCACCCCTGGCCAGTACTCCATGCCGGTTCCGATGATGAACATCATCAACGGCGGCGAGCACGCCGATAACAACGTCGACATCCAGGAGTTCATGGTTCAGCCGGTTGGCGCCAAGAACTTCGCCGACGCGCTGCGCATGGGCGCCGAGATCTTCCACCACCTCAAAGCCGTGCTGAAGGCCCGTGGCCTGAACACTGCCGTGGGTGACGAAGGCGGCTTCGCGCCGAACCTGGCTTCCAACGAAGACGCCCTGGCTGCCATCGCCGAAGCCGTTGCCAACGCCGGCTACAAGCTGGGCGACGACGTTACCCTGGCCCTGGACTGCGCTTCCTCCGAGTTCTTCAAGGACGGCCAGTACGACCTGGAAGGCGAAGGCAAGGTGTTCAGCGCCGAAGGTTTCGCCGACTACCTGGCCGGCCTGACCCAGCGCTACCCGATCATCTCCATCGAAGACGGCATGGACGAGTCCGACTGGGCTGGCTGGAAAGTCCTGACCGACAAGATCGGCGAGAAGGTACAGCTGGTCGGTGACGACCTGTTCGTCACCAACACCAAGATCCTCAAGCGCGGCATCGACGAGAAGATCGGCAACTCGATCCTGATCAAGTTCAACCAGATCGGCTCGCTGACCGAGACCCTGGAAGCCATCCAGATGGCCAAGGCCGCTGGCTTCACCGCGGTGATCTCGCACCGTTCGGGCGAAACCGAGGACAGCACCATCGCTGACCTGGCTGTCGGCACTGCCGCTGGTCAGATCAAGACCGGTTCCCTCTGCCGCTCCGACCGTGTTTCCAAGTACAACCAGCTGCTGCGCATCGAAGAGCAGTTGGGCGCCAAGGCGCCGTACCGTGGTCGCGCGGAATTCCGCGGCTGATCCTGATACTAGTCTGGTACGGTAAAGGGGTGGCACGAGCCACCCCTTTGCGTATGGAGCTGATGGTTTGAGGTTACGTAGCCCTTACTGGCTGTTCGTCGTGCTGATCCTGGCGCTGGCCGGCCTGCAGTATCGCCTGTGGATTGGCGATGGCAGTCTGGCGCAGGTGCGCGACCTGCAGAAGCAGATCGCCGACCAGCAGGGCGAGAACGAGCGCCTGCTCGAGCGTAACCGCATCCTCGAGGCGGAAGTCGCCGAGCTCAAGAAAGGCACCGAGACCGTCGAGGAGCGTGCGCGCCACGAACTCGGCATGGTCAAGGACAAGGAAACCCTCTACCAGCTCGCGCAATGACCACACCCGCCTTCTGGGCCGTGATCCCGGCCGCCGGCATCGGTTCGCGGATGCGCGCCGACCGCCCCAAGCAATACCTCGACCTTGCCGGTCGCAGCATTCTCGAACGCACCCTCGACTGCTTCCTCGGCCATCCCCGGCTGAAGGGTCTGGTGGTGTGCCTGGCCGCCGACGATCCCTGGTGGCCGACCTTGCCGAGTGCTTCCAACGAACTGATCCAGCGTGCCGACGGTGGCCGCGAGCGCGCCGATTCCGTGCTCAATGGCCTGCTGCGCCTGACCGAGCTGGGCGCTGGCAGTGACGACTGGGTGCTGGTGCACGACGCCGCCCGGCCGAACCTGGCTCGCGCTGATCTGGATCGCCTGTTGGGCGAGCTGGAGTTCGACGCCGTGGGTGGCCTGCTCGGGGTTCCCGCGCGGGATACCCTGAAACGCGTTGGCGCTGACGGCCGCGTGGTGGAAACCATCGACCGCAGCGTGGTCTGGCAGGCCTATACCCCGCAGATGTTCCGCCTCGGCGCGCTGCACCGCGCGCTCGCCGATGCGCTGGTGGCCGATGCGGCCATCACCGACGAGGCCTCTGCCATGGAGTGGGCGGGCTATGCGCCGCGCATGGTGGAAGGGCGGGTGGACAACATCAAAGTCACCACCCCGGAAGACCTGCAGCGCCTGCAGCGCAATCTCGCCAAGCACTGAATCCCGTCGGCACCGCTGCTCCGGCATATCCGGACCCTGTAGAAGCGAGGGGGACGCCATCGTTTTTCTCGCGAACCCGCCCGGCACCGAAGCTGTAGGGCGAATAATCTGGAACAGATTATCCGCCGGCGTTGTGCGGCGGATAACGCTGGCGCGTTATGCGCCCTACGACTGTAGGAGTGCGCCATGCGCACGATCGCGGGCACGGCCCGCTCCTACAGGTTGAGCGCCGGGCATCAGCCCAGCAGCGGCACCTCGATCAGGAAGCGGAACAGCGCCCCGTGCTGTTCCACCGCCAGGCAGTGATAGCCATGGCGCTTCGTGTCTTCCGGAATGCCGTGCACTGACTGCGAACAGTCGGTGATCACCTCCAGCAGATCGCCTGGCTTGAGCGTCTCCAGGGTTTCCAGGGTGGCGATGGCGTTGTAGGGGCAGTGTTCGCCGCGCAGATCAAGCGACAGCGTCGGCGTCTTGGTGTCGGGCATCGGACGGTTTCCGTTTACGGGTGAAGCGTTGCGCGTTGAGTTGTACCAGCAGCATGCACAGGGCGAGGCCGGCGAAGGTGATCAGCAGGCCGCCGCCAGGGCCGAACTCCTGCAACAGATTGAGCTTGGGATAGGGCAGGGCAAGGCTGGTGCCGAGCTGGTCCCAGTACACCGCGACCAGGGTGCCGCCGATGACGTTGCCGACGCCTACCACCCAGAAGTGCACCTGGCCTTCCATCGAGCGATACATCCAGCCCGTTTCGCAGCCGCCGGCCAGCACGATGCCGATGCCGAACAGCACACCACCGATCACGGCGTTCGGACCCATCCAGAAGATCTTCGGCGGCAGGCCGTTGTGGATCGCCGCGAAGGTGCCGACGCAGGCGGCCGCCATGCCCAGCAGGATACCCAGTGCGGCCTGGGTTCGGCCGGTGGTCCAGAGGTCACGGGCGGCGCTGGTGAAGCAGATCTGCGCGCGTTCGATCAGGCCGCCGAACAGCAGGCCGAACAGGCAGGCCATGCCCAGCACCAGCGAGACTTCGAAGCGCCAGGCAGCGAACAGCGCAGCGATCGCCAGCACGCCCATGCCCAGGCGCCATTGCAGCTTGGCACGGCGAGCGAGCGCTTCGGCAGTTGGCAGGGCGGCGGCCTTGCCGCCGACTTTGAGCGGAATGCGCAGGAAGGGCAGCAGGCTGATCTTCACGCCGAACCAGGCACCGATCACGGTGGAGAACATGAAGGCCCAGGCGTGCACGGAGAACATCGGGATGCCGGTGAAGAAGGCCGCCAGGTTGCAGCCCATCGCCAGGCGCGCGCCGAATCCGGCGATCACTCCGCCGACCAGGCCCTGCAGCAGGCGGCGCTTGCTGGTCGGCCAGCGCAGGCTGACGTTGCCGGCCCAGAGCGCGCAGACCAGCGCGCCGAGAAACATGCCGATGATCATCACGCCATCGATGCGGTCGAGCGGCGTGCCTTGGAGGCCGATGATCTTGAAGTAGCTCCATTCCTGGGGCTGCAGGCCGAACCAGGACAGCACGTGGCCGCCCCAGCGGGTGAACTCGCCGGTGACTGCCCAGAAGGTGCCGGTCATGGCGAAGTAGTAGGCGGAGATGACGCCCAGGGCAACCAGGGTTGGCAGGGGCGACCAGAAGCGCAGCAGATAGCGCTCCCGGAAAGAAGATAGGGCTGACATCTCGTCGTCCTTGATCCGAAGGGTGGGAAACCGCCCATTCTAGCCAACGCGTCTTTCAGGCGCTTGTTTCAGGGCAACGGAGTGGGTTGAAGATGCTGCAGGCCTTCCTTCAGATGATCCACCAGCTGCCGCACCTTGGGCGACAGGTGCCGTTGCTGTGGATAAAGCGCCCAGACCCCCGTGTTGGGCGGCTGGTGCGCATCCAGCAGGGACACCAGGCGGCCGCTGCGCAGGTGTTCCAGTACGTAGTAGTCCGGCAACTGGCACAGTCCGAAGCCGCGTAGCGCTGCATCGAGCACAGCCTGGCCGCTGTTGCAGCGCCAGTTGCCCTGTACCCGGTGCTGGGTTTCGCGGCCGTCCTCGAGGAAGCTCCACTGGTCGCTGCTGCCCACCAGGCAGTTGTGTTGCGCCAGTTCCGCGACGCTCTGTGGTGCGCCGTGACGCGCCAGATAGTCCGGGGTAGCGCAGAGATACATCACGCGCGGCGCCAGGCGAGTCGCCACGAGCCGCGAATCGCTCAGGCGGCCGAGGCGGATCGCCAGGTCGAAGCCTTCGTGGAGCAGATCAAGCTGACGGTTGGACAGTTCGATCTCCACCCGCAGTTGCGGAAACTGCGCCATGAATTCGTTCACCAGCGGCACCACGAAGCGCTCGCCGTAGGCCACGGCGCAGGTCATGCGCAGCAGGCCCTTGGGCTCGGCGGACAGATCGCTGACCGCGCGCAGTGCCTCCTCGCGGGCATCCTGCAGGCGTCGGCAGTGCTGCAGGAAGGTCTGCCCGGCTTCGCTCAGCGTCACCTTTCGCGTGCTGCGGTAGAGCAGGCGCGTCTGCAGTCGCTCTTCCAGTCTCGCGACCTGGCGGCTGACGTGCGACGAAGAAACCCCTAGGCGTTCGGCGGCGGCGGTGAATTGGCCGGTTTCGGCGACGGCGACGAATTCGTCCAGTCCTTCCCAGCGGTGCATCTGGATTATCCCTGTATGGCAATAATGTTTTGATTATTGCCTGATTATTCCCTGAAACGGGGTTTTCTACACTTCCAAGGCTTTGGGGCGTGCTTTTGCCGCGCTGCCCCGAACGCTCCCCGACGTGGCCCAGGCCCGTCCCGGTTTCTCGGCCACCGCGCCGAATCCGTCCGCCCCAGGCGGGCGTTGTCGTTTCCTTCGTTCAGGAGTTTCCCGATGATCAAGTCCCGTGCCGCCGTCGCCTTCGCCCCCAACAAGCCGTTGGAAATCGTCGAAGTGGATGTTGCGCCGCCGCAGAAGGGCGAAGTGCTGGTGCGCATCGTCGCCACCGGCGTCTGCCACACTGACGCGTACACCCTGTCCGGCCAGGATTCCGAAGGCGTGTTCCCGTGCATCCTGGGCCACGAGGGTGGCGGCATTGTCGAAGCGGTGGGCGAGGGCGTGACCTCGCTGAAAGTGGGCGACCACGTGATCCCGCTGTACACCGCCGAATGCCGCGAGTGCAAATTCTGCAAATCCGGCAAAACCAACCTCTGCCAGGCCGTGCGCGCCACCCAGGGCAAGGGGCTGATGCCCGACGGCACCAGCCGCTTCTCCTACAAGGGCGAGCCGATCTTCCACTACATGGGCTGCTCGACCTTCTCCGAGTACACCGTGCTGCCGGAAATCTCCCTGGCGAAGATCCCCGAGGAGGCGCCGCTGGAGAAGGTCTGCCTGCTCGGTTGCGGTGTGACCACCGGCATCGGCGCCGTGCTGAACACTGCCAAGGTGGAAGAGGGCGCTACCGTCGCCATCTTCGGCCTGGGCGGCATCGGCCTGGCGGCGATCATCGGCGCGAAGATGGCCAAGGCCTCGCGCATCATCGCGGTGGACATCAACCCGGCGAAGTTCGACATCGCCAAGGAACTGGGCGCCACCGACTTCGTCAATCCGAAGGATCATCAGAAGCCGATTCAGGAAGTCATCGTCGAAATGACCGATGGCGGCGTGGACTATTCCTTCGAGTGCGTGGGCAACGTCCAGTTGATGCGTGCGGCGCTGGAGTGCTGCCACAAGGGCTGGGGCGAATCCACCATCATCGGCGTCGCCGGTGCCGGCCAGGAAATCAGCATCCGTCCGTTCCAGCTGGTCACCGGCCGCGTCTGGCGCGGTTCCGCCTTCGGCGGCGTGAAGGGCCGCACCGAGCTGCCGAGCTACGTGGAGAAGGCGCAGAAGGGCGAAATCCCGCTGGATACCTTCATCACCCACACCATGGGCCTGGAGAAGATCAACGAGGCCTTTGACCTGATGCACGAAGGCAAGAGCATCCGCTCCGTCATCCATTACTGATCGAACCGCCGGGCGCGCCACGCGCCCGGCCTCACAGGAGGCTCCATGACGGATTCCATCGAACTCATCAGCACCCAGAAGAGCTTCGGCGGCTGGCACCAGCGCTACCGCCACCGTTCCGCAACCCTGGGCTGCGACATGGTCTTCGCGGTCTATCTGCCGCCCCAGGCCGAGCCCGAGGCGGGCTTGCCGGTGCTGTACTGGCTGTCCGGCCTGACCTGCACCGACGAGAACTTCATGCAGAAGGCCGGCGCGCAGCGCATGGCCGCCGAGCTGGGGATTGTCATCGTCGCGCCGGACACCAGCCCGCGCGGGCCGGAAGTGCCGGGCGATCCAGATGGCGCCTGGGACTTCGGCCTTGGCGCCGGCTTCTACGTCAATGCCACCCAGGAACCCTGGGCGCGCCACTACCGGATGCACGATTACGTGGTGCAGGAGTTGCCTGCACTGATCGAGGCGAACTTCCCGGTTTCCCAGAAGCGCGGCATCAGCGGCCACTCCATGGGTGGCCATGGCGCGTTGATCTGCGCCCTGCGCAACCCGGGCCGCTACCTGTCGCTGTCGGCCTTTGCGCCCATCACCCATCCCAGCGATTGCCCATGGGGGCAGAAGGCCCTGGGCCGCTTCCTGGGTGAAGACCCGGCGGCCTGGCGTGAGTGGGATGCCGTGGAACTGCTGGCGAATGCCAGTGAGCGCCTGCCGATCCTGGTGGACCAGGGCGAGCGCGACGACTTCCTCGCCGTGCAGCTCAAGCCCGAAGCCCTGCGCGAAGCGGCCGCTGCGGTCGGCCATCCGCTGGACCTGCGCCTGCAGCCCGGCTACGACCACAGCTACTACTTCATTGCGAGCTTCATCGATGATCACCTGCGCCACCACGCTGCGGCGCTCTGTGGCTGACACCCTCGGGGCAGTGATCCGGTAGAATCGACGCCCTGACATCTACAGGGCGTTATTTCATGCGTATCGGACATGGCTACGACGTGCACCGCTTCGGCGAGGGCGACTTCATCACCCTCGGCGGCGTGCGTATTCCCCACAAGTTCGGGCTCGTCGCCCACTCCGACGGCGACGTGCTGTTGCACGCGCTCTCCGATGCCCTGCTGGGCGCCTGCGCGCTGGGCGATATCGGCAAGCACTTCCCCGACACCGACCCGCAGTTCAAGGGTGCCGACAGCCGCGCGCTGCTGCGCCACGTGCTGAGCCTGGTGGAAGCCAAGGGCTGGAAGGTGGAAAACGTCGACACCACCATCATCGCCCAGGCGCCGAAGATGGCGCCGCACATCCAGAGCATGCGCGAGAGCATCGCCGCCGACCTGAAGGTCGAACTGGACCAGGTCAACGTCAAGGCCACCACCACCGAGAAACTCGGCTTCACCGGCCGAGAAGAGGGCATCGCGGTCCACGCTGTCGCCTTGCTGGTTCGCGCATGACGGAGCTGGAACTGCTGGGCCCGCGCGCCCATGGCGATGCCTGCGGAAGCGCCGTGCTCAAGGCCGTGGCGGAAGATTTCCAGGTCGACGAAGTGCTGGACATCCCGCTCTCCGGCGACGGCGAACACCTCTGGCTGTGGGTCGAGAAGCGCGGCCTGAACACCGAAGAAGCCGCCCGTCGCCTGGCCCGTGCCGCCGGCGTACCGGTGAAGATGATCAGCTACGCCGGCCTCAAGGATCGCCAGGCGCTGACCCGCCAGTGGTTCAGCCTGCACCTGCCGGGCAAGTCCGATCCGGACCTGGCCGCCGCCGAGGACGACAGCCTGCGCATCCTCGAGCGCAATCGCCATCGCCGCAAACTGCAACGCGGCGCCCATTCGGCCAACGGCTTCACCCTGCGCCTGACCGAGTTGCAGGCCGATCGCGAACAGCTCGAAGCGCGCCTGAAGGCCCTGGTCGCCCAGGGCGTGCCGAACTACTTCGGTACTCAGCGTTTCGGCCATGACGGCGGCAACGTCTTCGATGCCCGTGGCTTCGCCGAGCGTGGCAAGTTGCCGGAACATCGCAACATGCGCTCGCGGATGCTCTCGGCGGCCCGCAGCTTCATCTTCAATCAGGTGCTGGCCCGCCGCGTCGCGGAAGGCACCTGGAATCAGGCGCGGGTCGGCGACCTGCTGGCGTTCACCGACAGCCGCAGCTTCTTCCCCGCTGGCGAAGCGGAGTGCTCCGACCCGCGCCTCGCCGCGCTCGACCTGCACCCCACCGGTCCGATGTGGGGCGAGGGCGATTCACCGGCGACGAACCAGCCCGGAGAGATCGAAAGCAACGTACAGCAAGCGGAGATGGCGCTTTGCCAGTGGCTCGCCAGTGCGGACATGGCGCACGAACGGCGCATTCTGCGCCTCCCCATCCCGGGTCTTACATGGCATTATCCCGCCCCTGACATTCTGCAACTGGAATTCGTCCTGCCGGCTGGCTGCTTCGCCACCGTGGTAGTGCGCGAGCTGATCGACCTCGTGCCGGCAGGGCAGACGGAAAGCCCATGCGCATATTGATTGCCAACGACGACGGGGTCACTGCACCCGGTATCGCCGCGCTTCACGACGCGCTGTCCGACTATGCGGACTGCATCGTGATCGCCCCGGAAGCCGATCGTAGCGGAGCGAGTAGTTCGCTGACGCTGGATCGGCCGCTGCATCCCCATCGCCTGGGCAATGGATTCATCAGCCTCAACGGCACCCCGACCGACTGCGTGCACCTGGGCCTCAACGGCCTGCTCGAAGAAGTGCCGGAGATGGTCGTCTCGGGCATCAACCTGGGCGCCAACCTGGGCGACGACGTACTCTATTCGGGCACCGTGGCAGCGGCCCTGGAGGGGCGTTTCCTGTCCCGCCCGGCCTTTGCCTTCTCGCTGTGCTCGCGCCTGACCGACAACCTGCCGGCCGCCATGCACTTCGCCCGCCTGCTGGTGGAGTCCCACGAGAAGCTCGAGCTGCCGCCGCGCACCGTGCTCAACGTGAATATTCCCAACCTGCCGCTGGAGCGCATCAAGGGTATCCAGCTGACCCGCCTGGGGCATCGTGCCCGCGCCAAGCCGCCGGTCAAGGTGGTCAATCCGCGTGGCAAGGAAGGCTACTGGATCGCCGCTGCCGGCGATGCCGAGGATGGCGGCGAGGGCACCGATTTCCACGCGGTCATGCAGGGTTACGTGTCGATCACGCCGCTGCAGATGGACCGGACCTTCCGGGAGGCGTTCAATGTCCTTGGCGACTGGCTCGGAGGGCTCGACCATGGCCAATGAATTGTCGCGTCGCGGCGGGATCGGCATGACTTCCCAGCGCACCCGCGAGCGTCTGATCCAGCGTCTCTACGAAGAGGGCCTGTCCAACGCCCGCGTGCTGGAAGTGATCCGTCGTACGCCGCGCCACCTGTTCGTCGACGAGGCGCTCTCGCACCGCGCCTACGAAGACACCGCTCTGCCCATCGGGCACAACCAGACCATCTCGCAGCCCTTCATGGTGGCGCGGATGACCGAGTTGCTGCTGGCCGCCGGCCCGCTCGACAAGGTGCTGGAGATCGGCACCGGCTCCGGCTACCAGACCGCCGTGCTGTCGCAACTGGTGGAGCGGGTGTTCTCCGTCGAGCGCATCCAGGCCCTGCAGGATCGCGCCAAGGAGCGACTTGCGGAGCTAAACCTGAGAAATGTTGTCTTTCGTTGGGGCGATGGCTGGGAAGGCTGGCCCGCCCTAGCGCCTTACAACGGCATCATTGTCACCGCGGCAGCGGCCGAGGTCCCGCAGGCGCTGCTGGACCAGCTGGCGCCTGGGGGGCGGCTGGTGATTCCGGTCGGCGGCGGCGAGGTGCAGCAACTGATGCTGATCGTCCGCACCGAGGACGGCTTCCAGCGCCAGGTGCTGGATTCCGTACGCTTCGTCCCGCTGCTCAACGGTCCGCTAGGCTGAGAGCAAGCCGGTCAAGTCTGCGGTAACTGCCGGCCAGTGAGGCTGGACGTCAATTCATGGATAAGGGGGATGGGTGAGCTTGACAGCGACCCTGTGTCAACGGAACTGGATCAAGGGCCTGGGCCACGCTGTGGTGGCCATTGCCGTCTGCTCTCTGCTGGCGGCCTGTTCTTCGACTTCGCGCAGCACCACGACCGTGGTGGACCGCAATGCCCAGCAGAAGCCGGCTGTCACCAGTGGGCAGTATCTGGTGCGCCGCGGTGACACGCTGTACTCCATCGCCTTCCGTTACGGCTGGGACTGGAAAGCCCTGGCCGCGCGCAACAACATCTCCGCGCCGTACACCATTCGCCCCGGCCAAACCATCCGCTTCGATGGTGGCTCGTCGACAGCACCGTCTGTCGCAAAAAATACGACGCCTGTCGCTCCAGTCGTAGTCAACAAACCGACATCCACACCGGCAACCGCCAGCAAACCGACCACGCCTGCTGTCACGACTCCGGCGCAGCCCCCCGCCAGCGGCGGAACTCCGGCGGTTGCAGGGGGGGCTCCGGGGGGCTGGATATGGCCGACCAATGGCACTCTCATTGGGCGTTTTGCATCAAACGGCAGTTTGAATAAAGGGATTGATATAGGCGGGCAATTGGGCCAGCCTGTCCTGGCTGCGTCTAATGGCACGGTGGTGTACGCCGGTAGTGGTTTGCGGGGCTACGGCGAACTCGTGATCATCAAGCACAGCGATACCTACGTGAGCGCCTACGGTCACAACCGCAGGTTGCTGGTGCGGGAAGGGCAACAGGTCAAAGTCGGGCAGAACATTGCCGAGATGGGCTCCACAGGGACCGACCGGGTGAAGCTGCACTTCGAGATTCGCCGCCAGGGTAAACCTGTAGATCCGCTGCAATACCTGCCAAGTCGTTGACGCTTGCTGTTCCCCTGCGTGGGTGAGCGGGCCTAGGTGTCCTAAGGATAAGGAAGCACCTGGGTTTGTTGTCGAACTCAGCAAGGGATAACGACATGGCACTTAAAAAAGAAGGGCCGGAGTTTGACGTCGATGATGAAGTGCTCCTGCTGGAGCCTGGCATCATCCTCGAAGAGTCATTTGCCGAAGAGCAGGTATCGCTTCGAGTCACTCCTAAAGCCACCTCACTCTCGTCTCTCAAGCAACACAAGCACATCGACTACAGCCGCGCGCTCGACGCGACCCAGCTGTATCTGAATGAAATCGGTTTCTCGCCGCTCCTGACTCCGGAAGAGGAAGTCCATTTCGCGCGTCTCGCGCAGAAGGGCGACCCGGCCGGTCGGCGGCGAATGATCGAAAGCAACCTGCGTCTGGTGGTGAAGATCGCGCGACGTTACGTCAACCGCGGCCTTTCCCTGCTCGACCTGATCGAAGAGGGCAACCTCGGGCTGATCCGCGCGGTGGAGAAATTCGACCCCGAACGTGGCTTCCGCTTCTCCACCTATGCAACCTGGTGGATTCGTCAGACCATCGAACGGGCCATCATGAATCAGACCCGCACCATTCGTTTGCCGATCCATGTGGTGAAGGAACTCAATGTCTACCTGCGGGCCGCTCGCGAGCTGACCCACAAGCTGGACCACGAGCCGTCGCCCGAGGAAATCGCCAACCTGCTCGAGAAGCCGGTGGAAGAGGTCAAGCGGATGCTTGGTCTGAACGAGCGGGTCACTTCGGTGGATGTTTCCCTCGGCCCGGATTCGGACAAGACCCTGCTCGATACCCTGACCGACGACCGTCCCACTGATCCCTGCGAACTGCTGCAGGACGACGACCTCAGCGAGAGCATCGACCTTTGGCTGTCGGAGTTGACCGACAAGCAGCGCGAGGTGGTGATTCGCCGCTTCGGCCTGCGTGGCCATGAAAGCAGTACCCTGGAGGAAGTCGGCCAGGAAATCGGCCTGACTCGCGAGCGTGTCCGGCAGATCCAGGTCGAGGCCCTCAAGCGTCTGCGCGAGATTCTCGAGAAGAACGGCCTGTCGAGCGACGCACTGTTCCAGTAGCGTTCAGGTCGACAACGAAGAAGCCCGGATGATTCCGGGCTTTTTTATGCGTCGCGATGTAAGCATTCGCTTACACAGTGTGTGAGTGTTCAGCTTGAAGTGTCGCCAGCTTTGACGTCTATTTTTCTTATCTTATTGTTTTGTAAGCATTTTATTTCAATGATGGGGCGCTGGCGGTGGTGGATGCGCGGAAGTGTCCCAGTTGCCGCGTTCCGGCAGGCGGGTAATATCACTCCTGCGTACACGGAAAGGCGCAGGCCGGTAAGGATGTCGGTCAGGACCCACCGCAGGATGCGGTTCATCAGGATGATGAAGAAGGGAAGAAAGAGTGGGCGGGTTATCCCGCCCCTTTTTTTGCCTGCAGAAAAGTGAAGCATCCAGATGCAGAAAGGCCCGCACCAGGCGGGCCTTTTCTATTTCCGGAGGTGCTGGAAATCAGCGCTCCAGATACTGCATCTTGTTCGGCTTGCCGTCCCACTCTTCGGCGTCCGGCAGGGAGTCCTTCTTCTCGGTGATGTTCGGCCATACATCGGCCAGATCCTTGTTCAGCTCGATGAACTCCTGCATGCCATCCGGGACCTCGTCCTCGGAGAAGATCGCCTGTGCCGGGCACTCCGGTTCGCACAGGGCGCAGTCAATGCACTCATCCGGGTGGATGACCAGGAAGTTCGGGCCTTCGTAGAAGCAGTCCACCGGGCATACTTCCACGCAGTCGGTGTATTTGCACTTGATGCAGTTGTCGGTGACGACGAAGGTCATTTCTAATTTTCTCCTCAGGCGGGCGGCTAAGCGCGCGCGATTCTAGCAGCTTGTCCAGCGGTCCGTCAGACCCGCATCTTCCATGCATATAACAATTCGAGAGCTTGACGCGGAGTCAGGTCATCGGGGCTGACACGCATCAGCTCTTCGACGATCGGGTGCGGCAGGCTGGCGAACAGGTCGCTTTGCAGTGGTGCCGGGCTTTTCGGGTCGGTCGAACGCGGTGCTTCATGGGGCAGGCTGGTGGTTTCCAGGCGCGACAGATGCTCGCGGGCGCGCTGAATTACCGCACCCGGCACACCGGCCAATTGTGCAACCGCAAGACCATAACTCTGGCTGGCGGGACCGGGCAGTACGTGGTGCAGGAACACGATGCGCTCGTTGTGTTCGGTGGCGTTCAGGTGAACGTTGGCCACCGCCGGCTCGCTTTCGGGCAGCACGGTCAGCTCGAAATAGTGCGTCGCGAACAGGGTAAAGGCGCGAAGTTTGGCCAGGTGTTCGGCGGCCGACCAGGCCAGCGACAGGCCGTCGAAGGTGCTGGTACCGCGGCCCACTTCGTCCATCAGCACCAGGCTGCGGTCGCTGGCGTTGTGCAGGATGTTCGCGGTTTCGCTCATCTCCACCATGAAGGTGGAGCGGCCACCGGCGAGGTCGTCGGAGGAGCCGATACGGGTGAAAATTCGGTCCACGAGGGACAGTTCACAACGCGCAGCCGGGACGAAACTGCCGATGTGCGCTAGCAGCACGATCAGCGCTGTTTGTCGCATATAGGTCGATTTACCGCCCATGTTCGGGCCGGTAATCACCAGCATGCGGGTGTCTTCGTCGAGGTTCAGGTCGTTGGCGACGAAGGGCGTATCCAGCACCTGCTCGACCACCGGGTGGCGGCCTTGCTCGATCAGGATGCCGGACTCTTCGACGAAGCGCGGGCGGTTCAGGTCGAGGTTCAGTGCACGCTCGGCGAGGTTGGACAGCACGTCCAGTTCGGCCAGGGCGGCAGCGGTGTCCTGCAGTGGCGCCAGTTGGCCGATCAGAAGTTCCAGCAGTTCTTCGTAGAGTTGCTTCTCGCGAGCCAGGGCACGGCTTTGAGCTGACAGCGCCTTGTCTTCGAAGGCCTTCAGTTCCGGCGTGATGAAGCGCTCGGCGCCTTTCAGGGTCTGGCGGCGGATGTAGTCGGCGGGTGCCTGTTCGGCCTGCACACGGGGCAGTTCGATGTAGTAGCCGTGGATGCGGTTGTAGCCGACCTTCAGGTTTGGCAGGCCGGTGCGGGCCTTCTCGCGAGTCTCCAGATCCATCAGGTACTGGCCGGCGTTCTCGCTGAGCATCTGCAGTTCGTCCAACTCGGCGTCGTAGCCGCGGGCGATGACGCCGCCGTCGCGGATCACGGCCGGCGGGTTCTCGATCACTGCGCGGGCCAGCAGGTCGGCCAGTTCCGGGTAGGTGCGGATGCTGACGGCCAATTCGCCCAGGTGCGGGGCTTCCAGCTCGGTCATGCCAGTCTGCAGCTCCGGCAGGGCGGCGAGGGCGTCGCGCAGGCGCGCGAGGTCGCGCGGGCGGGCATTGCGCAGGCCGATTCGGGCGAGAATTCGTTCGACGTCACCGATTTCCTTCAGCTGCGGCTGGAGGATTTCGAAGCGATAGCGCTCCAGCAGGCAGGCAATGGACTCCTGGCGGGCTTCGAGGACGGCTCGGTCACGCAGCGGTCGGTTCAGCCAGCGGGTCAGCAGGCGGCTGCCCATGGCAGTCTGGCAACGGTCGACTACCGACTGCAGCGTGTTGTCGCGGCCGCCAGCGAGGTTGGTGTCCAGCTCCAGGTTGCGGCGGCTGGCGCCATCGAGGATCACGGTGTCGTCGATCCGCTCGTGACGCAGGCTGCGCAGGTGCGGCAAGGCGGTGCGCTGGGTTTCCTTGGCGTAGGTCAGCAGGCAGCCGGCCGCACCGATAGCCAGGGTGAGTTCCTGGCAGCCGAAGCCCTTGAGGTCCTGCACGCCGAACTGCTGGCACAGGCCCTTCTTCGCCGAGTCACGATCGAAGTCCCAGGGGGCGCGGCGGTGTGCGCCACGGCGCTTTTCCGCCGGCAGGCCCTGGGGCCAGTCGTCGGGGATCAGCAGCTCGGCGGGGTTCAGGCGCTCCAGTTCGGCCAGCAGGGTTTCCCAGCCTTTTATTTCCTGGACGTTGAAGCGGCCGCTGGTGATGTCCAGCACGGCCAGGCCGAACAGGCGCTCGTCGCCCAGCACGGCGGCGATCAGGTTGTCGCGGCGCTCGTCGAGCAGCGCTTCGTCGCTGACGGTGCCGGGGGTCAGGATGCGTACAACCTGGCGTTCAACCGGCCCCTTGCTGGTGGCCGGGTCGCCGATCTGTTCGCAGATCACCACCGATTCGCCGAGCTTCACCAGCTTGGCCAGGTAGCCTTCGGCGGAATGGAAGGGAATGCCGGCCATGGGAATGGAGTTGCCGGCGGACTGGCCGCGTGCGGTCAGTGTGATATCCAGCAGTTTGGCGGCCTTCTTGGCGTCCTCGTAGAACAGCTCGTAGAAGTCGCCCATGCGGTAGAACATCAGTTGGTCCGGATGCTGGTTCTTCAGCCTCCAGTACTGCTGCATCATCGGTGTGTGGGCGGAGAGGTCGCTCTGACTCATGGCTTCTGGCTGTCCGGCTTCAACATGCAAAAGCGCCTAGTGTACGGTATCCGCCTGGCCTTCTTTAACCCCGGAGCGCACTGTGCCCGTTACCGATTCCTTTATTACTGAACTCTCCTCCCGGCTTGGCGCGCGGCTGGCTGCCAACAAATTGCGCGTCACCACCGCCGAATCCTGCACAGGTGGCGGCATTGCCGAGGCGATCACCCGTATATCCGGAAGCTCCGCCTGGTTCGAGGCAGGCTACGTCACGTACTCCAACAGCCAGAAGACGCGTCAGCTGGATGTGCCGGCCGAGCTGTTCCCGCAAGTCGGCGCGGTGAGCCGTGAGGTGGTCGAGGCCATGGTGGACGGTGCGTTGCCGCGCAGTGGCGCGGATATCGCCGTAGCGGTCAGCGGTATTGCCGGACCGGATGGTGGTTCTGCCGAGAAACCCGTGGGTACCGTCTGGCTGGCCTGGAGGAAAGGCGCACAGGTGTTCAGTGAACGCCGTCTGTATGCCGGTGATCGGGAAGCTGTTCGCCGGCAGACCGTGGCGACCGCTCTGGAAGGGCTATTGCGACTGGCGGACGGGGAAAATCCGATTCAGGGGTAGGCGAGCGGCTTGCCCTGTGGAATAATACTGTCTACTTATACAGTTGTTCGTGGCCGCCCGGCCGCCTGACTTCGCGAGGACTTCAATGGACGACAACAAGAAGCGCGCCCTGGCCGCGGCCCTGGGACAGATCGAACGCCAATTCGGCAAAGGCGCGGTCATGCGCATGGGCGACCATGAGCGCCAGGCAATCCCCGCCATCTCCACCGGCTCGCTGGGCCTGGACATCGCGCTGGGCATCGGCGGTCTGCCGCGCGGCCGTATCGTCGAGATCTACGGCCCGGAATCCTCGGGTAAGACCACGCTGACCCTGTCGGTCATCGCCCAGGCGCAGAAAATCGGCGCCACCTGCGCCTTCGTCGACGCCGAACACGCCCTGGACCCGGACTACGCCGGCAAGCTGGGCGTCAACGTCGACGACCTGCTGGTTTCCCAGCCGGACACCGGCGAACAGGCCCTGGAAATCACCGACATGCTGGTGCGCTCCAATGCCGTTGACGTGATCATCGTCGACTCCGTAGCGGCCCTGGTACCCAAGGCCGAAATCGAAGGCGAGATGGGCGATCAGCACGTCGGCCTGCAGGCCCGCCTGATGTCCCAGGCGCTGCGCAAGATCACCGGCAACATCAAGAACGCCAACTGCCTGGTCATCTTCATCAACCAGATCCGCATGAAGATCGGCGTGATGTTCGGCAACCCGGAAACCACCACCGGTGGTAACGCGCTGAAGTTCTACTCCTCCGTCCGTCTCGACATCCGCCGTACCGGCGCGGTGAAGGAAGGCGACGAAGTGGTCGGCAGCGAAACCCGCGTCAAGGTCGTGAAGAACAAGGTTGCTCCGCCGTTCCGTCAGGCCGAGTTCCAGATCATGTACGGCCGCGGCATCTACCGCACCGGCGAGATCATCGACCTGGGCGTACAGCTGGGCCTGATCGAGAAGTCCGGCGCCTGGTACAGCTACCAGGGCAGCAAGATCGGCCAGGGTAAGGCGAATGCCGCCAAGTTCCTGGAAGACAACGCCGAGGTCTGCGCCACCCTGGACAAGGCTATCCGTGATCAGCTGCTGTCCAAGCAGACTCCGCCGACCAAGGCCGAGCTCGCTGCGGCGGAAGCCGAAGCAGAAGCTGAAGCCGACTACTGATAGCGATGGCCGTCGAGCTCGATAACCCCGTCGCGGTGAGGCGGGTCGCCATGGACCTGCTGGCAAGACGCGAGCATGGCCGGGCCGAGCTCTCACGCAAGCTGCGGCAACGCGGCGCCACGCAGGACCTGATCGATCCCGCCCTCGACCGTCTGGCCGAGGAAGGGCTGCTCAACGAAAGCCGCTACCTGGAAAGCTACATCGCCAGCCGTGCGCGGGCCGGTTACGGTCCGGTGCGGATTCGCGAGGAGCTGTCGCAACGTGGTCTGCCCCGTAGCGAGATCGACGGTGCGCTGAGCGAGTCGGATGTCGACTGGAGTGAAAACCTGCGTGAGGTCTGGCGCCGCAAGTTCGCCCGACTGCCGCAGGACGCTCGCGAGCGAGCCCAGCAGGGCCGGTTCCTGAGCTATCGGGGCTACTCGATGGAAGCCATCAGCCGGCTTCTGAGCGGTCGACGATCAGATGATTGAACGAAAAAGGCACCCACCGGGTGCCTTTTTTGTTTTCTTGCTCTGGAAGTTGCCCAGGAAATCAGCGCTCCCAGTTCTCCGGCTGGTTGATGAAGTTCAGCAGTTCCCTCAGGCGCCCCTGGTCACGGCCGTTGAAGGCGAAGGCCAGGCGGGTCAGGTGGGAGAACTCCGGCTCGTCCAGTTCCGATTCGCTGTAGGGCTGCTGGTGGAAGCCATCAGTGACGCACAGGCTGCCGAACTCGCGCTCCAGCAACTGCAGTGCGCGCACGCTCAGCGGGTGGTTCAGGCGGATCACGAAGCGATCCTTGAGCCAGCGGCTGGAGTGGAAGTTGCTGTAGAACTGGGCGATTTCCTCGGCGGCTTCCTCGGCGGTGTGAACAAGTTTCATCAGGTTCATGTCGCTGGGCAGGATATAGCCGTTGTCTTCCAGCTGTTCCTTGATGAATTCCAGGGCGTGGTCCCAGTAGTGCCCACCCGGTTGGTCCAGCAACACGATCGGTACCAGCGGGCTCTTGCCGGTCTGGATCAGCGTCAGTACTTCCAGTGCTTCGTCCAGCGTGCCGAAGCCGCCGGGGCAGAGCACCAGGGCATCGGCCTCCTTGACGAAGAACAGCTTGCGCAGGAAGAAGAAGTGGAAGGACAGCAGGTTGCTGGTGCCGTCCACGGTGCGGTTGGCGTGCTGTTCGAAGGGCAACGTGATATTGAAGCCAAGGCTGTTTTCCAGCCCAGCGCCTTCGTGGGCCGCGGCCATGATGCCGCCGCCGGCGCCGGTGATGACCATCAGGTCGTAGCGGGCGAGGGTTTCGCCCAGTTCGCGGGCCAGGGCGTAGACGGGGTGGTCGGCCGGTGTACGGGCCGAGCCGAACACCGTGACTTTGCGGCGACGCTTGAACTGCTCCAGGGTGCTGAAGGCGTGCTCCATCTCGCGCAGGGTCTGCAGCATGATCTTGGCGTCCCAGCGGTTGCGGTCGGCCTGGGCCATGCGGGCCACGGTGGTGAGCATCTCGCGGTACAGCGGCAGGTTCTGGCTGTTTCCGGGGGCGGCCAGTTCGGCCAGTTCCTCGATCTTCTGTGCGAGGTCGGTGCCGCTGGTCTGGAAGTGTCTGGAGAGGTAGTCGTCGGGCTCATAGGGCATGTTGATACTCCTTGTTCATCAACCCCTGATCGCCTGTCCATGGGCGGCGCCGGCCACGCAAGGTGGCTCTGGTGTTGACGCATTGGCGCTTCGCCGCACGCACAGGGTTCAGCAGGAGGCCTGCCCAGTCTGGCACGCGGGGTGTGACAGTCGGTGAGGCCCCGATTTCAGATGGCGATCCGGTCTCCGGGCTCCGGAATGTTGGCCGTCCAGTTCAGGCGATCCTGGAGTGCACCCTTGAGTACATCCATCTTTTCCCGCTCGCCATGTATCAGGTATAGCTCGGGTTTGTTCTCGAAGTGGCCAACCCACTGAATTAATTGTGATTGTCCCGCGTGAGCGGAGAACCCTCCGAGGGTATGGATCTGCGCTTTCACGCTGATGCGCTGGCGCAGGATGCGTACCGTCTGGGCGCCGTCGACGATGGCGCGGCCCAACGTGCCCTTGGCCTGGAAGCCAGGGAAGACGATATGGCATTCCTCGCGCCAGAGGTTGTGCTTGAGGTGGTGGACGATGCGCCCTCCCGTGCACATGCCGCTGCCGGCGATGATGATGGCCCCGCTCTTGATCCGGTTCAGCGCCATGGATTCATCGGCGCTCTGGGTGGTGCGCAGGATCGGCAGCCACTCGCCGACCTTGGCCGTGCCGGTACCGCGCATGTACTCGCGGTCGACGTCGGCGATCTCGCCGATGTGTTGCAGGTAGATGTTGTTGGCCCGGGCGGCCATGGGACTGTCGAGGTAGACCACCTGCTGCGGCAGGCGACCTTCCTGGTAGAAGCGCCCGAGGTAGTAGATCAGGTCCTGGGTGCGGCCGACGGCGAACGACGGGATCAGCACGTTGCCGCCTTCGTTCTGCGCGCGTTGCAGGATGCCGGCCAGTTCCAGCAGAGTTTCGTTGGCTTCGCGGTGGTCGCGGTCGCCGTAGGTGGATTCCAGTAGCACTACGTCGGCGCGGGTCAGCGGGGTCGGCGTGCGCATCAGTGGCGAGCAGGTGCTGCCCAGGTCGCCGGAGAACACCAGGCGGCGGGTCGAGCCGAACTCATGGATTTCCAGTTCGACGATGGCCGAGCCGAGGATGTGCCCGGCGTTGTGGAAGGTCACGCGGATGCCGCGCGCTACGTCTACCGTGCTGCCATAGCTGACGCGGCGGCGCTGGTTCAGGGCGCGGGAAGCGTCTTCGACGGTGTACAGCGGCTTGACGGGCGGCTTGCCCAGGCGCGCGCGCCACTTGTTCTCCCATTCGGCGTCCTTCTCCTGGAGGTGCGCCGAGTCCATCAGCATCAGCTCCAGCAGGTCGCAGCAGGATTCGGTGGCGTAGATCGGACCCTTGTAGCCTTCCTTCGCCAGGCGCGGCAGCAGGCCGCTGTGGTCCAGGTGGGCGTGGGACAGGACGACGGCATCGAGCTCCTTCGGGTCGAAAGGGAAGGGCGTGCGGTTGGTCGCTTCGTTTTCGCGGGTACCCTTGTTGCCGCCGCGCCCCTGGCGCATCCCGCATTCGAGCAGCACGCGGACGCCGTCGCGGGTTTCCAGGAGGTAGCAGGAGCCGGTGACTTCCTGGATCGCGCCGATGAAAGTGAGAAGCGCCATGTCGTCTCCTTGTGGGAATTCTCTTTCAGCCTTGCTCGAATGGTCGGGGCGCTCGTTGATACATGTCAGCGCCGGTCCGATCCGTGGCGACCTAGACTTTCCTGCAAAGCCAAGGGAGAGCCGAGATGCCACAGATACTGCCCAGTCCCGAGGAACTCGACAGCCACGCGGCAGCCGAGCCGGAATTTGCCCGTTGGCGGCAAGGCCGTGGACCGCTTCAGCATAGCCCGCAGACCCAGGCGGCGGTCTTTCGTGTTGCTCATCAATTGGTCCAGTACGGTCTGCAGCCTGATCTGGCCAGCGTCTACCGACTGTTTGGCGCGCTGGACCGGCTGACCTGCGCCGGGCTCTGGCTGGTGGCGCACATGACCTACGCCAGGCGCGTCCGCCTTGATGGCGCTCCCTTGCAGGCCGAGGATTTCAAGGCGCAGCCCGAAGGGCACACCGGCGGGGCGCTGAACATGGTGCCGGCTTACGCCGGTTACCTCGCCCTGAATGCCCTGAGCGGCAAGACCCGCGGCTGGCTGATGGGGCAGGGGCACTGTGTGGCGGCGATCGACGCGCTCAACGTGCTCACCGGTAACCTGCATCCGGAACAGGCTGCCGCCTACGGAAGTGGCGCGGCTGGGCTGGATCGGCTGTTGCAGGACTTCTACAGCTACGCCCAGCAGCCGGACGGCAAGGTCGCCGCGCCGCTGGGCAGCCACGTCAACCCGCATACCGCTGGTGGCATTGCCGAAGGCGGCTACCTCGGCTTCGCCGAGCTGATGTATGCGCACATGCCGCTACCGGGCGAAACCCTGGTGGCGTTTCTTTCCGACGGCGCCGCCGAGGAACAGCGCGGCAGCGACTGGATTCCCCGCTGGTGGCGCGCCGAAGATTGCGGCACGGCGCTGCCGGTGATGATCGCCAACGGCCGGCGCATCGAGCAGCGTACCGACCTGGGCACCCACGAGGGACTGGAAGGCTTCAAGCTGCACCTGCGGCGCTGTGGCTTCGACCCGATCAGCTTCGATGGACGTGACCCGGCGGCATTCGTCTGCGCCCTGTGGGAAATGGAAGAACGCCTGCAACATCGCGTCGACGAGAAGGAGCGCGGCATCCTGCGCTATCCGCTGCCGATTCCCTATGGCATTGCCGAGACGACCAAGGGTTACGGCTTCTACGGGGCCGGCAGCAACGCCGCGCACAACCTGCCACTCCCGGGTAACCCCGGAGTGGACGCCGAGGCGCGCGAGCTGTTCAACCAGCATGCGGCGCCGCTGTGGGTGGAGCCGGAAGAGCTCGCCGAGGCCTGCGGCCTGTTCACTGCCTCGCGCAGCGGCCGGGTGTTGGAGCGGGACAACCCGTTGGCCGTGCGTCGGCCTATCGAACCTTCGATTCCGCCGCTGCATTACCGCAACGACGAATGCTCGCCCATGGCCGCGCTGGATCGCTTTTTCGTTGACCTGTGCGGCGCCAACCCGGACCTGCGCGCCCGCGTCGGCAACCCGGACGAGCTGGCGAGCAACCGCCTGGGCGGCGTGCTCAAGGCGCTGCGGCACCGGGTGAGTGAGCCGGAAAGCGATCTGGAGGCCGTGGATGGCCGGATCATCACCGCGCTCAACGAGGAAGCGGTGGTTTCCGCCTGCCTGGCCAACCAGGGTGGACTGAACCTGGTGGCCAGCTACGAAGCCTTCTGCGTGAAGATGCTCGGGGCCGTGCGCCAGACGCTGATTTTTGCCCGCCAGCAGAAGGAAGCCGGGCGTCCTGCGGGCTGGCTCGGCTGGCCGCTGGTGGCGACTTCGCATACGTGGGAGAACGGCAAGAACCAGCAGTCACACCAGGACACCACCTTCTGCGAGGCGCTGCTGGGCGAGATGAGCGACATGGTTCGGGTGGTTTTCCCGGCCGACCACAACAGTCACCTGGCCCTGCTGCCGGACATCTACCGCAGTCGCGGGCAACTGGCCTGCATCGTGGCACCCAAGCGCGAGCGTCCGGCCGTGTTCAACCAGGCCCAGGCGGAACAGCTGGCCCGCGATGGCGCGATCCTGATGGACGAACATCCCGGTGCCGAGCCACTGCTGCTGATCGCCAACGGCAGCTACCAACTGGCCGAGATGCGTCGCGCCGCGTTGCGGCTGGAGGAGGCCGGTTATCCGTATCGGTTGGTCTATCTGCAGGAGCCGGGGCGCTTCCGCGCGCCGCGTGACAACTGGGAGTTGCAGGCGCTGACGGATGAGTCCGTGGCCATGCGTTTGTTCCCAGACCATTACCAGCGCCGTGTGCTGCTCACTCACATGCGTCCGGAAGTGGCGCGCGGGCACCTCTGGCCGATCCTGCCGGACGCCTTGAAGACGGCGGTGCTGGGCTATCGCAACCAGGGCGGTACGCTGGACGAGGCGGGCATGCTGTTTGCCAACCGCTGCAGCTGGGCCCACGTGCTGGCGGCCTGCGCGCGGTTGCTGGATGTGCCGCGCAGCGCCTTGCTGGCGCCGGACGAAGCAGCGGCGGTGGCCGGCAAGGAGAACCCCGCCGTGCTGCGCTGACGAGCGCTGGCGCAACCGCCACAGGGCGGTTGCGCGGGCCTCAGCGCTTGAGCGCTTTGATCAGGTCGTCCAGGCCATCGATCTTCAGTTCCAGGGTCAGCTGCATCAGCCGGCCCAATTCGCCGGCCGGAAACTGCCCCTTTTTGTGGAACCACAGCAGGTACTCGTCAGGCAGGTCCACCAGCATGCGACCCTGGTACTTGCCGAAGGGCATCGGCGTACGCGCGATCTTCAGCAGCATTTCCTTGTCGAGCATGGGTGCGGCTTACTTCTTCAGCTTGATCTTGCAGCTGCCAGCGTCGAAGCGCTCGGTGGCGACCGGGGCGTTGGTCTTGTACTCGGTGAAGCTGTAAGTGAGGATCGCGCCCTCGGCCAGCAACTGGCGGTAGGCGGTGTTGCTGCAGACGCTGTCGCCCAGCTGGCTGCGCACGCTGTCGGGGTTCTCGCGCATGCGCTCGGCATGGCTGGCGCGCACGCTCAGGTGGTTGATCAACTGCGGGCCGTCGACGGTGTAGCCCTGGTCGAGGATGTCCTCGTTGATGGCGCGCGGGGTGCCTTCGCTGCTTTCCTTGGCGACCTTTTCCAGGGTCTGGGTCAGTTCGAAGTCCTTCTTCGACGCGGCGTGCGCGACGGGAATGACGAGGCAGAGGGCGAGGGCGGTGAGGCGCAGCATGGGCATCTCCTGACAATGGTGCCGATTCGACCGTGGCGAGCCTTCCGGGTTCGACGGTCATTCAAGCCGCCTATTGTCCCTTAAAACGGCGCGCCTGCCGAGGAACTGTTACCTCAGACCCCAGACCGCGCCGCCGGGCGGCCAACCCCGTCAAAGGATGGGGGGAGGATGGCGCCGCTCTCCGGTCACAACCTCTGCCCTCCGAGCGGGAGGGTCGACCATCGGGAGGTCCAGCCGCCGCGCAAGGCGGTGCCATTTTCATGCTGCTTCTGCGGTAGGGCGGACTCTTGTCGATGCGTCGGGCGAATCATCCCATCGCAGGAGAAGAACAATGACAAGAGTATTGCGCCCCTGGCCGCTTGCCCTGGGCTCCTGGTGCCTGATCGCAGTCCCCGCGCAGCAGGCCGAGGCGTCCGGTTATCACTTCGGCTCACAGTCGGTGTCCGCCCAGGGCACCGCCCACGCCAACGGCGCCGAAGCGGCCGACGCCTCGACCATCTTCTACAACCCCGCCGGCATGGCCCGCCTGCCCGGCAACCAGGTCACCGGCGGCCTGACCATCCTGCTGCCCAAGGGCGAGTACGATGACGACGGCTCCACCGACGTGTTCGGCAACCGCACCGGTGAGGGCGACGGCGACGCCGGCTCCTACCTGCCGGACGCGGCCGCCGCGCCGAACTTCTACTTCTCCCACCAGGTGAACGACACCATCAACATCGGCCTGGGCATCTTCACGCCCTATGGCGCCAAGCTCGACTACGAGAAGGACTGGAGCGGCCGCTACGGCATCCAGTCGGCCTCGCTGGAAACCGTCACCTTCAACCCGAGCATTTCCTTCCGCCTCAACGAGCACCATAGCGTCGGCTTCGGCGTCTCGGCCCAGTACATCCGCTCCATCCAGCGCGGCGCGGCCGACGTGAAGGGTGCCTCGCGGCAACTGGCCGGGCAGTTCGTCAAGGAGAATCAGGACGTCACCGAACTGGCCGCCTCGCCCCTGGGGCAGGCGGTGATCCCGCTGGTCTACGGCGTGCAGGTGCCGGAGGAGGTGACCAGTTGTAACGGCCAGAACGGTGATGCCTTCGTCGACTGCGTGGCGAAGAACTTTTCCGACAACGTCCAGGGCGACGGTTACTTCCGCGTGAAGGGTGACGACTGGGGCTACGGCTGGAACTTCGGCTACCTGTGGGAACCCACGGAGCGCACGCGCTTTGGTATCGCCTACCGTTCGCGGATCAAGCATGAACTGGAAGGCAAGACCAAGTGGAGCTTCTCCGACGTGCAGGGCACGGTGCCCTCGCCGGATACCGACCTCAGCGGCGGCCTGGACCTGGGCATCATCGAACTGCCGCCCAAGGACGCCATCCAGCAATTGTTCGACCCGGACCAGTGGGTCAACCCCGGCCAGTTCGCCGCCACCCGGCTGCACCCCAACTCCAATGCCAAGGTCACCATCGACACGCCCGAATCTCTGTCCATCAACGGCTTCCACCAGCTCAACGACAAGGTCGCGCTGATGGCCGACGTGACCTGGACGCGGCACTCGCGGCTGGACTCGGTGGATATCGGCATCGACCAGGTGCAGGGCTACCCGTACTTCAATGGCGTCAACGAGGGGGACCTGAGCGTCAAGCAGGACTGGAAGAACACCTACAAGGTCTCGCTTGGGATGAACTACCAGTTCAACGACGACCTGCTGCTGCGCAGCGGCATCGCCTACGACAAGACCCCGGTCAGCGGCGACGGGCTACGCCACCCGGCCTTCCCCGACGCCAATCGCAAGTGGCTGTCGCTGGGGGCCAACTACCACTTCACCAAGGACACCTCGGTGGACCTGGCCTACAGCTTCGTGAAGTTCGACAGCGGCAAGATGGACTACGCCGACGGCTGCTCGCCGGCTGGCTGGGCGCCCGGTTCCGGAGGGCTCTACGTCGATAGCGGCGTGCGCTGCACCGGTAACGGCGGCAACTACAAGGGCGAATACAAGCAGCAGATCCAGTTCATCGGCCTGGCGCTCAACCACAGCTTCTGAAGGCCGCTTATCTCCAAGCCACTTGCCTTGAAAGCCACCGCGCCGCTCGCAGGGAGGCGGGCGGCGGCTCTGGTACAATCGGCGGTCCGCAACCGTCGTCCCGTTCGAGCCTTCGATGTCCCGTTCGCTTTTCCTCATCCCGGTGGCTGCAGCATGAGCCACGCCGTCGCCCGCCTTCGCGATAAGCGCCTGGCCCGCTGCATCAAGCCGTTCTTCGCCCGTGGCTCACGCTCGCCGCGCTGCCCCGGTTGCCGCCTGCGGCCGAACTACTGCATGTGCAGCCTGCGCCCGCAGGTCGAGTCCAACTCGGCGATGTGCCTGGTGATGTTCGACACCGAACCGCTCAAGCCCAGCAACACCGGCTGGCTGATCGCCGAGACCGTGCCCGAGACCTGGGCCTTCGGCTGGTCGCGCATTGAGGTCGACCCGGCGCTGCTGGCGCTGCTCGACGATCCGCAGTGGCAGCCGTATGTGGTGTTCCCTGGCGAGTTCGTCCAGCCCGAGCGCGTGGTCACCACGGTGGAGCCGCAGGACGGCAAGCGCCCGTTGTTCATCCTGCTCGATGCCACCTGGAACGAGGCGCGCAAGATGTTCCGCAAGAGCCCGTACCTGGACCGCTTCCCGGTGCTGAGCATCACCCCCGATGCGCTGTCGCGCTATCGCCTGCGCCGCTCCAAGTTCGACGAACACCTGTGCACCGCCGAGGTTGCCGCGCTGTGCCTGGGGCTGGCCGGCGACCGCCGCGCCGGCGATGCGCTGGATGCCTACCTGGATGTGTTCAGCGAACGCTACCTGGGCTCCAAGCGCCAGCAGCCGCTGGACGAGCAGAGCCCGGCGCATCAGGCGTTGATGCCGTTTACCCAGCGATAACCTGCCTCGCCAACGCAACCTTTACAGACGCGGGTCATGCGCGCGCCTGCAGGCTTATTGGGTGTTTCAAGCCGCCTTGGCGTCAGCCTTCTTCGGCCACAGCTGAGCGACCAGCATGCCGGCGAGCATCAGCGCGCAGCCGAAGTAGCCGCGCACGTGCAGAGTTTCGTTGAGGAACAGCGCGCCGGCGATGGCGGCAAACACGGCTTCCAGCGAGAGGATGATCGCCGCGTGGGAGGCGATGGCGTGCTTCTGCGCGATGACCTGCAGGGTGAAGCCGGTGGCGACGCCGAACAGGCCGCCGTAGAGCAGGGCAGGGCCGGCCTGGAGGATGGCGTCGAGGTGAATCTCCTCGAACACCAGCGCCAGGATCATGCTCACCACCGCGCAGGTGGCGAACTGCAGGAAGGCCAGGCGGATCGGGTCGTAGCGGCTGGCGAACAGGCCCACCAGCAGGACGTGGCCGCCCCAGACGAAGGCGCCGGTCAGTTGCAGCCAGTCACCGGAAGCGACGTGGAAGTCCGGGCCGATGCTCAGCATCGCCATGCCGGTCACCGCCAGCGCAGCACCGATCCAGGTGCCCGTGCCGGCGCGATGACCGATCAGCAGGCCGAGCAGCGGCACGATGATGACGTACAGGCCGGTGATGAAGCCGGAGTTGGTCACGCTGGTGAACATCAGGCCGACCTGCTGCAGGTTGATCCCCACGGTCAGCGCGGTGCCGATGGCCAGACCGGCCAGGATCAGGCCGCGGTTGAACGGCTGGGCGCCGCGCTTGCTCGACCAGGCCAGCAGCGGCAGCAGTGCCATGGCGCCGAGGGTGAAGCGCAGGCCGGTATAGAGGAAGGGACCGATGGCATCCATCCCGAGGCGTTGCGCGACGAAGGAGACCCCCCAGATCATCGCGGTGAACAGCATCAGGAAATCGGCGCGCAGCGCATGGCTTTTCATCTTGTTCTCGTAACGGGCAGGAAAAAAAGCGGAACTCTGCCGTAACGCCGGGCCTTTGGAAAGGGGACAGGGTTCCCGGCGGGCACAGTGGCAGGGGCTTTCAGGCCATTGTGCATGTACTGCGAGGGACGTATTCGCGGCGGACAGCGAAGCCGCTCTTTGCGTACAATGTGACAAGTAGTGCTCTATCCGTGCTCCGACCTTTCCTGCGCAAGTCTGGCTGTTATCCACGGCGGGACTTCGGCGCGGCCTTCAAGGAAAATTCATGGCTTCCTACGAGATCCTGATCGCTGACGATCACCCGCTGTTCCGCAGTGCCCTGCACCAGGCCCTGACCATCGGTCTCGGCCCCGAGGCGCGGCTGTCGGAGGCGGCGAGTATCGCGGAGCTGGAGACGCGCCTGAACGAGAAGGCCGACTGGGACCTGGTCCTGCTGGACCTGAACATGCCCGGCGCCTATGGCTTCTCCGGCCTGGTGCTGCTGCGCGGGCAGTACCCGCAGATTCCGGTGGTGATGGTCTCGGCCCAGGAAGATGCCGCCGTGGTGCAGCGCTCCCGCGAGTTCGGTGCCAGCGGCTTCATCCCCAAGTCCAGCGAGCTGAGCGTGCTGCAGCAGGCCGTGCGTGCGGTGCTCGATGGTGATGTCTGGTGGCCGCCGCAGGTGGACGCCGTGACCGAGATGAGCGACGACGTGCGCGCCGCCAGCGCCGGTCTGGCCAGCCTCACCCCGCAGCAGTTCCGCGTGCTGACCATGGTCTGCGAAGGCCTGCTGAACAAGCAGATCGCCTTCGAGCTGAGTGTCTCCGAAGCCACGGTGAAGGCTCACGTGACGGCGATCTTCCGCAAGCTGAACGTGCGCACCCGCACCCAGGCGGCGTTGCTGCTGGCGCAAATGGAATCGGTGCCGGGGGCCTGAGGCCCGTCACATTCAGCCCCTGAGGCCGTCACATTCTGTAATGGCCTTGACCCCATTTTGACGATCGCTGGTATAGAGTGCCGCGACCTTTGCCTGTGAGAACCACACGTGTCCGCTTCCCCCTTCAAGGGCCAGACTGGCCTGAAACGCATCTTCAACGCCGCCGGCTACTCCCTGGCCGGCTTTGCCGCCGCCTTCAAGGGTGAAGCGGCCTTCCGCCAGCTGGTGCTGATCAACGTCATCCTGATCCCGCTGTCGTTCTTCTGCGACGTGACCCGCGGCGAACGCGCGTTGATGATCGCCGTGTGCCTGCTGGCGCTGATCGTCGAGCTGCTCAACTCCGCCATCGAGGCGGTGGTGGACCGGGTTTCCCTGGAGCGCCACCCGCTGTCGAAGAACGCCAAGGACATGGGCAGCGCCGCCCAGTTCGTCGCGCTGACCATCATCACCGTGACCTGGGCGGGCATCCTGCTCGGCTAAACGGTTTTCTGCAGGGGCTTTCGCAGGGCGGATAACGCGCCGGCGTTATCCGCCAGCAAGAGCCGGCGGATAACCTGTTCCAGGTTATTCGCCCTACGCCAAATCCGAAGTCCCGTCAGGGAATCATCGGCAGGACAATGTCGTCGCTGCGCGTGACCCCGGCGGTTTCGCTGCGGCATAGCTCGAGGAACTCGCGCATGGTCGCGGTCTGGTACTTCTGCCGGTGCCAGATGAAGTAGAACTGCCGGCGCAGGTCCAGGTCCGGCGTTTCCACCGGCACCAGGCTGCCACGGCGGAAGGCGTCGCGCAGGGCCAGGCGCGAGATGCAGCCGATGCCCAGCCCCGACTCCACCGCACGCTTGATCGCCTCGGTGTGTTCCAGCTCCAGTCGCACGTTCAAGGGCTCCACGTGATGGCGCATGGCCTGGTCGAAGGTCAGCCGTGTGCCCGAGCCCTGTTCCCGCAGAATCCACGCCTCCTCCGTCAGTCGCTCCAGGCTCGCGCGGCCTTCACGGGCGAGCGGGTGCTGCGGCGCGCAGAACACCACCAGTTCATCTTCCATCCATGGCTGCACCTCGATGTCCGGGTGCTGGCAGTCGCCTTCGATCAGGCCCAGGTCCAGTTCGTAGTGGGCCACGCGCTGCACCACGTGGGCGGTGTTATGCACATGCAGACGCACCCGGCAATCGGGCTGGCGCTGCATGAAGGTGCCGATCAGCAGGGTCGCCAGGTAGTTGCCGATGGTCAGGGTGGCGCCCAGGTCCAGGGAGCCGAAGGCGCTCTTGCCGTTGAGCATGTTCTCGATCTCGCTGCCGCGGTCGAGCAGGGCCACTGCCTGGGGCAGCAACTGGCGGCCGAGGGCGTTGAGTGTCAGGCGTTTGCCGGAGCGGTCGAACAATTTGCAGTCGAACTGTCGCTCCAGCTCGCCCAGCGAGGTACTGGTGGCCGACTGCGACATGGACAGGGCTTCGGCCGCGCGGGAGACGCTTTCCTGCTGGGCGACGGCGACGAAGACTTCGAGCTGGCGCAGGGTGAACTTCATGCTGTGGGGCTCCGGAGAAGGCTGCGCGACATTTCGTCACCCCGGCGTAGGAAGCACCTGACGGTATCCTTTCGCGGCGACTGGGCGGCCTTATCTGCGTTTTGGATTAGCAATATCCAGATAATTTATTTTGCGGATATTGTCGCCGCCTATAAAATGTCGCGCAATTGCGCTACGTCCGGGATCTGCTGGGGTGCGCCACGTTTCTCCTAGGAGTCCTTGATGAGCAACCTGTACACCGAGCGCGTTCTCAGCGTGCACCACTGGAACGACACTCTCTTCAGCTTCAAGACCACCCGTAACCCGGGTCTGCGCTTCAAGACCGGTCAGTTCGTGATGATCGGCCTGGAAGTCAACGGTCGTCCGCTGATGCGCGCGTACAGCATCGCCAGCCCGAACTACGAAGAGCACCTGGAGTTCTTCAGCATCAAGGTCCCGGACGGCCCGCTGACTTCGCGTCTGCAGCACCTGAAGGAAGGCGACGAGCTGATGGTCAGCCGCAAGCCCACCGGCACCCTGGTGCTGGACGACCTCAAGCCCGGCCGGCACCTGTACCTGCTGAGCACCGGCACCGGCATGGCGCCGTTCCTGTCGGTCATCCAGGACCCGGAAGTCTACGAGCGCTTCGAGAAGGTCATCCTGGTCCACGGCGTACGCTGGGTCAGCGAGCTGGCTTACTCCGACTTCATCACCAAGGTCCTGCCGGAGCACGAGTACTTCGGCGATATGGTGAAAGAGAAGCTGATCTATTGCCCGCTGGTTACCCGTGAAGAGTTCCACAGCATGGGCCGCCAGACCGACCTGATGCGCAGCGGCAAGCTGTTCGCCGACATCGGCCTGCCGCCGATGAACCCGCAGGACGACCGCGCGATGATCTGCGGCAGCCCGAGCATGCTCGACGAGACCAGCGAAGTGCTGAACGGCTTCGGCCTGCAGATCTCCCCGCGCATGGGCGAGCCGGGCGACTACCTGATCGAGCGCGCTTTCGTAGAAAAGTAAGCCGAGAAGTAAGAAGCGCACGACGCTTCAGTCGAAAGAACGCCGCGACTCCTTTGGGATCGCGGCGTTTTTTTATGCGCGGATTCCTGTGGTGCGGGACGTGGGGCGCATTACGCCAGCGGCGTCATCCGCCGAATTGGCGGATAACCCGTACCGGTTTATGCGCCCTGCGCGAGCGTCGAGGCACGGCTTATGCCAGGCACTGGCCGGAAACCGCCGGGTGATACAGCGGCTGCACCTTGTTCCCCGCCGGGTCGAGCAGGTGGAAGCTGCGCGCGCCGTCGCCATGGTCGAAAGGGCGGTCCAGCAGGGTCACGCCGCGCGCCTTGAAATACTGGTACCAGGCCTCCAGCTCTTCCACGCTGTCGACGACAAAGCCGTAGTGGTCCATGGTCTGCAGGCCGTTGGCCGCGCCGAAGCCGCGCCCCAGGGAGAGGTTGTCGTTGCCGCAGGTGAGGTAGACCAGGTCTTCGTTGGCGCGGTTGAGCACCTGCATGCCGAGTACCTCGACGTAGAAACGCTCGCACTCCTCGAGGTTCGGTACCAGCAGGGCGAGGTGGCGCAGGCCGTTGAGGCGGCCGGGGCGGGCAGGGAGATCGGACATGGACGCGGTTCCTTTTTTGTATACAATTTGATTTCAAATTTAAAACAAAAGGAACGTCCTGTGTACAGTCTGTTCATCAAGACCCGCGTGAAGCCCGGCAGCGCCGAGGATTTCCTCCACGCCATCAAGGCCAACGCCGCCGCTTCCGTGTCCAGCGAGCCCGGCTGCCTGGTCTTCGATGTGTCCCAGGATCGCCTCGATCCGGACGTGATCTACCTCTACGAGATCTACCGCGACGACGCGGCCTACGAGGCGCACACGCAAACCGCGCACTTCCGCGACAGCCGCCCGCTGGTGGAACCGCTGATCCTCGAGCAGGAGTGCTTCGAGAGCGACGTGATCGCCCTCAATCCGGTGGACTGACGCAGGCTTCAGTCGGCGGCGGGTTGCAGGTCCAGCACGCGGATTTCGCCGTCGCTGGGGTAGTGCCAGTGCATGTCAAGGTCCCACAGGCGCACGCCATAGCGGCGCTCGGGCGGCGGCTTCTGGTAGGCCGGGCGTGGGTCCTGGGCGAGGCACTGCTCGACCAGTTCGCGCACCGGCTGGCCGAGGCGCAGGCCGTGCTCATGGGCCTGGCGCAGGGCTTCGTCGCTCCAGTGCACGGCGATGGGTGCGGGCGGAGCGTCGGCGATGGCGTTGTGTGCGTCCGGCACGATATCGGCGTAGGGCACGTAGGGCTTGATGTCGATGACCGGGGTGCCGTCGAGCAGGTCGATGCCGGATAGCCAGAGGCGGCCGGGCTCGACCTTCTCCAGCTTCACCACCGACTGGCCAAGACCATTGGGGCGGTGGGTGGCGCGGGTGGCGAACACGCCCATCGACTGGTTGCCGCCCAGGCGCGGCGGGCGCACCTTCAGCCGCGGCTTGTCTTCCAGCGCCTGGTGGAAGAGGAAGATCAGCCAGACGTGGCTGACCTGCTCCAGGCCTTCCACCGCGTCGCCGGTGTCGAATGGCGGCAGCAGTTCCAGCACGCCGGTCGCGGCCGGGGCCAGTTGCGGCTGGCGCGGAATGGCGAACTTCTCCTTGAAGCAGGAGCGGACGTGGCCGATCGGCGAGATGCTGTGGGACATGGCGGCACGGGCTGTTGCTGGGGCCGCCATGGTACCCGATTCCCCTCGTAGCGGGGCTCAGCCGAGGTGGAAGCCGCCATCGATGGGGATGATGTTGCCGGTCATGTAGGCGCCGGCGGAGCTCGCCAGGCTGATTGCCAGGGCGGACATCTCTTCCTCGCGGCCCCAGCGGCGCATGGGGATGACAGCGGTGTCCTCGGCCATGGCCTGTTCGTCGTTGGCGATGTGGCGGGTCATCTTGCTGGGGAAGCGGCCGGGGGCGATGACGTTGACGTTGATGTGGTCCTTCACCAGTTCGCGGGCGAGCATGCGCGACAGCTGGTGCAGCGCGGCCTTGCTCGGGCCATAGGCGTAGGCGCTTTCGCCGTGGGAGGTGAGGCCGGCCACCGAGCCGATGTTGATCACCCGGGCCGGGTTCTGCGCGCTGCCGCCTTTCTTCAGCAGCGGCAGCAGTTGCTGGATGCAGCTGAACACGGCGGTGACGTTGAGTTGCATGACCTTCTCCCAGCCCGAGGCCGGGTAGCTTTCCAGCGGTGCGCCCCAGGTGGTGCCGGCGTTGTTCACCAGGATGTCGAGGTGGTCCAGGCGCTCGTTCAGCTCGGCGGCCAGGGCGCGCGCACCTTCCTCGGTGGCGAGGTTGGCCGGCAGGCCGATGCACTCGCCGTACTGCGACAGCTCGGCGGCGGTGTCGGCGCAGGCGGCGCCATCACGGGCGCAGATGATTACCTTGGCGCCGGCTTCGAGCAGGCCCTGGGCGATCATCCGGCCGATGCCGCGGGTGCCGCCGGTGACCAGAGCGGTCCGTCCGGCGAGGGAAAAGTACGGGTGCATGAGCCTCTCCTGGCTGGGTTTTCGCCTCACCCTAGCGGTATCGCCGGGGCGCTCCGAGCACTATCCAATCGGCAAATGCCGACGCATTACGCGATGGCTGCATTTTCTTAACCTGCGCATAACCATCGCTGCCCTAGTGTCCGGCGCACGTTCGAGAGGCCGGGGGCCGGGTGATGCAGGGTTGGAGTAACGATCGCAAGGCGCTGGCGCTATTGCTGGGCGCCACGCTGGTGCTGCTGGTGTTCGGGCTGGGCTGGCGCGAGGTCTGGGGGCCGGAAGTGCGCTGGGCGGACATTTCATTGCAGATGCTGCAGTCGGGAGACTACTTCGATCCCTACCTGCGTGGCGCGCCTTACTACGACAAGCCACTGCTGTCCTACTGGCTGATTACCGCGCCCGCCAGCCTGTTCGGCCTCAACCACTGGACGCTGCGTCTGAGCACCGTACTGGCCGGGCTGGGCAGCGTCTGGCTGACCTTGTGGCTGGGTGAGCGCCTGTTGCGCAAGGGGACTGGAGTGCTGGCCGGCTGGCTGCTGGCGACCACCTTCTATTTCCTGTTCTGGGCGCGGGTGGCAACGGCGGACGTGCTCACGGTGTTCGGCGTGCTGGCGGCGCTGGCCTGGTACTGGCGTGATCCGGAGAACACACGGTTCTCCGGCTACCTGGGCTTCTTCCTGATCCTGTCACTGACGTCGCTGTGCAAGGGGCTGATCGGATTCGTCCTGCCGGGGCTGGTGCTATTGCCGCACCTGTTCAGCGAGAGGCGCTGGCGTCGGCACCTGAACCTGCGGCTGCTGGCGGCGCTGGTGGTGGCCGGCGCGGCCTACGCGATTCCCTTCGTGCTGTCGCACTTCTACGGCCAGCCCAGCTACGGTGAGAGCGGCCTGGCGCTGGTGTTCCGCGAGAACGTCGTGCGCTTCTTCCAGCCCTTTGACCACGAGGGGCCGATCTACACCTACCTGCTTTACCTGCCGGCCTACACGCTGCCCTGGGCGCCGTTGTGGATACTCGGCCTGTGGTTCGCCGCGCGCCGCTGGCAGCAACTGCAACCCAACGCTCGCTGGCTGGTCTGGGCACTGGTGCTGCTGTTCGCCTTCTTCACCGCCAGCGGCGGCCGGCGCAGCTACTACGTGCTGCCGCTGGTGCCGTTCGCCCAGTTGCTGGCGGCCTGGTGGGTGGTCGAATCGCGGCACGAGCGCGGGCTCGCGGGGCTGGGGCGTATCTGGCCTCGGGTGGTGGGCGCGGGAGCGGTGCTGATGCTGCTGGTGGTTGGCGTGGCTTATCCGTGGAGCAACGGCGGTGGCGGGGTTCCGCTGTTCGCCAAGGAGGTGCGCGCCGCGGCGGAGCAGGCCGCGCCCTGGTCGAAGTGGCGGGTGCTGATCCTCGGCGATGACGA
Organism: Pseudomonas sp. PDM19; assembly: GCF_014852215.1. Taxonomy (NCBI): domain Bacteria; kingdom Pseudomonadati; phylum Pseudomonadota; class Gammaproteobacteria; order Pseudomonadales; family Pseudomonadaceae; genus Pseudomonas; species Pseudomonas sp. PDM19. Next base: position 1,115,513 of record NZ_JACVBG010000003.1, read on the forward strand.
TGCACGCCTGCCAATGTATCTGGAGCAGCGCGGCGAACGCCAGGCGCATCCGTTCCTCTATATCCACTCCGGTTATCCACAGGGCGACAGCGCCGCGCTGTTCGACTGGCTGCGCAAGACTACCGGCGAGGACTGGGACCCGGCGCGTACCCTGATCATTTCCCAGGTGACGCACGAAGGAAAGCAGCCGCTGAACTGGCTGACGGCGGATCACCGGCTGATCGAGTCGAGGCTCAACAATGGCCAGCGCCTGGGCCATGCGAAGAACAAGGAAGCCAGCCTGGCGTATCTGCCCATGACCAATCCGCTCAGCGCGAACGCAGTGCCCGGCGCAGCAGAAGCAGGTAAGGCGGCAGATTGACCGCGACCACCACGAGGCCGAGCACGACCTGGGTCGCCTCGGTCAGGCCGGCGGGGTAGATCAGCGGGATCAGGTAGTGCTCGACGAAGCCGCCGCTGTAGCCACTGTCGCCGGCCAGTGCGCGGAAGTGGTTTTCCAGCGGGGTGAGCGGGCAGTAGAGGTGGAGGAACTCCACCGCCATGCCCCAGGCCGCCGCCGGCACGTGCAGCCAGGCCAGGCGCGGCCAGCGCAGCACCAGCAGGCCGCCGAGCAGCACGAAGAGGATGAACCCCAGGTGCAGCAGGACGACGGCGTCGGCGGCCAGGCGATAGAGCACGTTGGCCTCAGCGCTGCTGGCGCTGGGTCAGGCCCTTGAGGAAGTTGCGCAGCAGCTGGTCGCCGCAGGGGCGGTAGTTGTTGTGGCCGGGTTTGCGGAACAGCGCACCCAGTTCGGTCTTGGTGACGATGAAGCTGACGCTGTCGAGGATCGCGAGGATGTCGTCATCGCGCAGCTCGAAGGCGACGCGCAGCTTCTTCAGGGTGATGTTGTTGGTCAGCGGCAGTTCCACCGGCGGCAGCGGGCGCGATTCGTCGCGGCCACGGCGATGCACGATCAGGCCGTCGAGAAGGGCGCCAGCACGCGGTCGCTGCACGGCTTGAAGTCCGGCTCGTCGTCGCGGGCGAGGTAGGCGCCGATTTCCTCGGCACTGACGTTGAACCCGGCCAGCGCGGTGATCTCGGCCACCTGGGCATCGCGGATGTCCAGCAGGTAGCGCAGGCTGCGCAGCACGTCGTTGTTGGTCATGTTCTTACCCTTGAAATGAAAAGCCCCGCTTCAGCGGGGCTTTTGCGGATCAGACCAGTTCGGCCCAGAGGTCGTACTCGTCGGCGTCGGTGATGCGTACACGCACCTTGTCGCCCGGCTTCACGTCGAAGCTGTCGATGTACACGGCGCCGTCGATTTCCGGGGCGTCGGCGTAGGAGCGGCCGACCGCGCCTTCATCGTCCACTTCGTCGATCAGCACGTCGATTTCCTTGCCGATCTTCAGTTGCAGGCGGGCGGCGGAGATCGCCTGCTGGTGCGCCATGAAGCGCTCCCAGCGGTCCTGCTTGACGTCATCGGGTACGACGTCCAGGCCCAGGTCGTTGGCCGGAGCGCCTTCCACCGGGGAGTACTGGAAGCAGCCGACGCGGTCGAGCTGTGCTTCGGTCAGCCAGTCCAGCAGGTACTGGAAGTCTTCCTCGGTCTCGCCGGGGAAGCCGACGATGAAGGTGGAGCGGATGGTCAGCTCAGGGCAGATCTCGCGCCACTTCTTGATGCGCGCCAGGGTCTTGTCCTCGAAGGCGGGGCGCTTCATGGACTTCAGCACTTTCGGGCTGGCGTGCTGGAAGGGGATGTCCAGGTAGGGCAGCAGCTTGCCCTGGGCCATCAGCGGGATCACGTCGTCGACGTTGGGGTACGGGTAGACGTAGTGCAGGCGCACCCACACGCCCATCGAGGAAAGCGCCTCGCACAGCTCCAGCATGCGGGTCTTCACCGGCTGGCCGTCCCAGAAGTCCAGCTTGTACTTCAGGTCCACGCCGTAGGCGCTGGTGTCCTGGGAGATGACCAGCAGTTCCTTCACGCCGGCCTTGACCAGGCGCTGGGCTTCGCTGAGCACGTCGCCGACCGGCCGGCTGACCAGCTTGCCGCGCATCGACGGGATGATGCAGAAGCTGCAGCTGTGGTTGCAGCCTTCGGAAATCTTCAGGTAGGCATAGTGACGCGGGGTCAGCTTGATGCCTTGCGGCGGCACCAGGTCGATCAGCGGGTTGTGCTCGGCCTTGGGCGGGATCACCTCGTGGACGGCATTGACCACCTGCTCGTACTGCTGCGGGCCGGTCACGGCCAGCACGCTGGGGTGCACGTCACGGATGCTGTCTTCGGCGACGCCCATGCAGCCGGTGACGATCACCTTGCCGTTCTCGGCGATGGCTTCGCCGATGGCGTCCAGGGATTCGGCCTTGGCGCTGTCGATGAAGCCGCAGGTGTTCACCACCACCACGTCTGCGTCCTGGTAGGTGGGAACGATTTCGTACCCTTCCATGCGCAGCTGGGTGAGGATGCGTTCGGAGTCGACGGTCGCTTTCGGGCATCCGAGCGAGACGAATCCGACTTTGGGTGTGGCGGTGGACATGTGCGGCTAACCTCGAAGGGCGCGCTGGCGGCGCCTCTGATCAAAAAGTGCGCAATTCTAGCGGCGTCCCGCGCACTTGACCAGCCTCTCTGGGACAAGCTGTCGCACGCCGCCTGACAGCCCCGTTCGCCCGGTAATTCCGGGCAACAGGCTCTATAGTCATTCAGAACCTTCGTACCCGGCTCTTGCATCGACGAAAGGGTCGGAGCAGGATGCGCCGAATTTTTTTGAGGAATTTTGTTACATGTCCGATGCAAGCGCCGGCACCGTTGAGCATGAGCAGCCCCATTCGAGCTCCGCGATCGGCCTGATGGTCGGCGCCGTGGGCGTCTGCTACGGCGATATCGGCACCAGCCCGCTGTACACCCTCAAGGAAGTCTTCGTCGGCGGATATGGCGTACAGGCCAACCACGACGGCGTGCTCGGCGTGTTGTCGCTGATCTTCTGGTCGCTGATCTGGGTAGTGTCGATCAAGTACGTGATCTTCGTACTGCGCGCCGACAACCAGGGCGAGGGCGGGGTGATGGCGCTGTCCGCGCTGGCTCGCCGCGCCGCCGCCGGGAAGCATCGGTTGCAGGCAATGGTGGTGATCGCCGGCCTGATCGGTGCGGCACTCTTCTATGGCGACAGCATGATTACCCCGGCGATCTCGGTCCTCTCGGCCATCGAGGGCCTGGAGATCGCCTTCGACGGCCTGGAGCACTGGGTGGTGCCGCTGTCGTTGATCGTGCTGGTCGGCCTGTTCCTCATCCAGAAGCACGGCACCGCGCGCATCGGCATTCTGTTCGGCCCGGTGATGGTGGCGTGGTTCCTCGCGCTGGCGGCGCTGGGCGCCTACGGCGTGTCGCGGCAGCCGGAAGTGCTGAAGGCGATGAACCCGGCCTGGGCCTTCAACTTCTTCGTTTCCCATCCGGGCATCGGCGTGGCCATCCTCGGCGCCACCGTGCTGGCGCTGACCGGCGCCGAAGCGCTGTACGCGGACATGGGCCACTTCGGCCGCAAGCCCATCGCCCGTGCCTGGTTCGCCCTGGTGCTGCCGGCGCTGGTGCTGAACTATTTCGGCCAGGGCGCGACCATCCTGGTCAACCCGGAAGCCGCGCGGAACCCCTTCTACCTGACCGCGCCGGGCTGGGCGCTGGTGCCGATGGTGGCGCTGTCCACTGCGGCGACAGTGATTGCATCGCAAGCCGTAATTTCCGGCGCCTTCTCGCTGACCCGCCAGGCCATCCAGCTCGGCTTCGTGCCGCGCATGTCGATCCAGCACACCTCCAGCCACGAGCAGGGGCAGATCTACATTCCGGGCGTGAACTGGGCGCTGATGGTCGGCGTGGTCCTGCTGGTGCTGGGCTTCGAATCCTCCGCCGCCCTGGCCTCGGCCTATGGCGTGGCGGTGACCGGGACCATGCTGATGACCACCCTGCTGATGGGCGTGGTGGTCTGGCTGCTGTGGAAGTGGCCGCTGTGGCTGGCGATTCCGTTCTTCCTGATGATGCTGTTCGTCGACACCCTGTTCTTCGCCGCGAACCTGCCCAAGGTCGTTCAGGGCGGTGCCTTCCCGGTGATCGCCGGTATCGGTCTGTTCATCCTGATGACCACCTGGAAGCGCGGCCGCCAACTGCTGGTGGACCGCCTCGACGAGGGCTCGCTGCCGCTGCCGCTGTTCATTTCCAGCATCCGCTCGCAGCCGCCGCACCGTGTGCAGGGCACCGCCGTGTTCCTCACTGCCCGCACCGACGCCGTGCCCCATGCGCTGTTGCACAACCTGCTGCATAACCAGGTGCTGCATGAGCAGGTCGTGCTGCTCACCGTGGTCAACGAAGACAGTCCGCGCGTGCCGCCGGACCGTCGCTTCGAGGTGGATGCCTACGGCGAGGGCTTCTTCCGCGTGGTGCTGCACTTCGGCTTCATGGAAGACCCGGACATCCCGCAGGCGCTCAAACTGTGCCACCTCAACGAGCTGGACTTCAGCCCGATGCGCACCACCTACTTCCTCAGCCGCGAGACGGTGATCCCGTCCAAGCTGATCGGCATGGCGCGCTGGCGCGAAGCGCTGTTTGCCTTCCTGCTGAAGAACGCCAATGGCAACCTGCGTTACTTCAACCTACCGCTGAACCGGGTGATCGAGCTGGGGACGCAGGTGGAAATCTGAGTTTTCGCTGTATGAAAAAACGCGCCCAATGGCGCGTTTTTTCATTGTGGGTGCAGCCCCGTGCTGATGGCTCTTCGCAGGGGCGAACTGCATCGCTGTGCAGGAAATCAGGATCGCCCCCCGACCGCCACCACAGGCTCGCGGGGTTGGGCCAAGACGGCCGGAGGACGATGTTCGCGAAAGGCTCAGCCCTGGCTGGTGCTGCCGCCCCATTCGAGGAAGCGGACCTTGTGGGTCTCGCCGTTGTGATCCTGGTAGACCATGTAGGCGGGCACGATGCCGACCTTGCCGGAGTTGTCGGTGCGGTGCAGAACCTTGTCGACGTCCAGGGACATGCCGTAGTGGTATTCGGTAACCGGCAGCTCGGCGCCGGGGTTCTTGATTGCGTCCTGGGCAAAAGCCATCGGGGCGAGGCTGGAGATGACAGCCGACACGACAGAGGCAAGCTTCATTCTTTATTCCCTCGATAAAACGCTCGGTGAGGGCCCGCTGGGGCCCTGAATGGGTTTGAAAGCCCCACCGGGGAGCACTGGCATCGATGATGTCTGTCCTGGGGTCCAGACAGGACAGGGGACGATGCTTCAGGCGTCCATCAGGTGGCGGGGCACGGGAGTGATATTCCTCCTCGGGCTGCCCGCCGGGAAATTGATGTGCTTGCTAATGAAAATTGATGGAGGTGATGCGGCGCTCTGTCGCAGGTGCGCGCCCGAGGTGGCGCGCTAGGGCTGCCAGTCGCGCCAGTGCTCGCAGTCGCCCTGGCAGCGGCCGGGGCAGGCGCAGCCGGTGCGGCTGCGGCCCGTGGCTTTCTCCATGCGCTGGGCGGCTTCTTCGTCATCGGCGAAGGGCAGCATGCTGGCCTCCTCGATGCCCCGCTCGCGGTGCGCCCGCAGGCACCAGCCGACGCCGAAGTACAGCGCCAGCAGGCTGACCAGCCCCAGCCAGAGCGTCATCTCAGGCCATCCGCTCGGCGATGCGCAGGGCTTCCGGGCGCGCCTGGCGCACGGTCATCCAGGTGTTCCAGGCCATCAGCAGCATGCCGCCGAGGAACAGCATGCCGCCGCTCATGCGCACCACGAAGCCGGGGTGGCTGGCCTGCAGCGCTTCGACGAAGGAATAGGTGAGCGTGCCGTCGGCGTTCACCGCGCGCCACATCAGGCCCTGGGTGATGCCGTTGACCCACATCGAGGCGATGTAGAGGACCGTGCCGATGGTGGCCAGCCAGAAGTGTGCGTTGATCAGACCGATGCTGTGCATCTGTTCGCGACCGAAGACCTTGGGAATCAGGTGGTAGAGCGAGCCGATGGAAATCATCGCCACCCAGCCCAGTGCGCCGGCATGGACGTGGCCGATGGTCCAGTCAGTGTAGTGAGACAGGGCGTTGACGGTCTTGATCGCCATCATCGGACCTTCGAAGGTCGACATGCCGTAGAACGCCAGGGAAACCACGAGGAAGCGCAGGATCGGGTCGGTGCGCAACTTATGCCAGGCACCGGAGAGGGTCATCATGCCGTTGATCATGCCGCCCCAGCTGGGCGCCAGGAGGATCAGCGACATCACCATGCCCAGGCTCTGCGCCCAGTCGGGCAGCGCGGTGTAGTGCAGGTGGTGCGGGCCGGCCCAGATGTACAGGGTGATCAGCGCCCAGAAGTGCACGATGGACAGCCGGTAGGAGTACACCGGTCGTCCGGCCTGCTTGGGCACGAAGTAATACATCATCCCGAGGAAGCCGGTGGTGAGGAAGAAGCCTACTGCGTTGTGTCCGTACCACCACTGCACCATGGCATCGGTGGCGCCGGAGTACACCGGGTAGGACTTGAACCAGTCCACCGGAATGGCCAGGTGGTTGACGATGTGCAGCATTGCCGTAACGAGGATGAAGGCGGCGAAGAACCAGTTGCCCACATAGATGTGCGGAGTCTTGCGCTTCATCAGCGTGCCGAAGAACACCACGGCGTAGGCGACCCAGACGATGGCCATCCATACCGCGCCGGTGAACTCGATCTCGGCGTATTCCTTGGTGGTGGTGTAGCCCAGCGGCAGGGTGATCATCATGGTCACGATCAGGGCCTGCCAGCCCCAGAAGGTAAAGGCGGCGAGGCTGTCGGAGAACAGCCGCGTCTGGCAGGTGCGCTGCACCGTGTAGTAACTGGTGGCGAACAGTGCGCAACCGCCGAAGGCGAAGATCACCAGGCTGGTATGCAGCGGGCGCAGGCGCCCGAAACTGGTCCAGGGCAGGTCCAGGTTCAGTTGCGGCCAGACCAGCTGGGAGGCGATCAGAACCCCCATGGCCATGCCGATGACGCCCCAGACTACCGTCATGATGGCGAACTGGCGGACCACCTTGTAGTTGTACGCCTGCTCCGTGCTTCTCGTGTTCATGCTCGATTCCCGCTTGTGACAGAACGTCCGAGCGCGCCATGGACTGCGAGTCCGACACGCTTCGGTGAGCGGGCAATCTAGGAAAATGCGCGGGCAGGAAACAGATTCAGATAGGCCGCGCAAATACGGATCAGCGGCCTGCGCTGCGGAATCAGGCGATATCCAGCCGCCCTGCGAGGAAATGCCGCAGGCGTTCCTGCAGGTAATCCACCGCCTCGTCATGGGCGAGGTATTCGCTCACACGCATCAGGCGCCAGTACTGGCCTTCGTCGCCAAAGCGGATGGCCTCGAACTCGGCTTGCTCCAGGCGCGCCACCAGGAACCACGCCCAGGGCGCCGGGCCATGGGTGGCCGGGTAGCGGCGCTGCCATTCGATGCGCTGCTCGTCCAGGCGCAGGGCGAATTCTTCCTCCAGTTCGCGCAGCGCGCATTGCGCCGGCGTTTCGTCGCCTTCGCGGCCGCCGCCAGGGAAATCCCAGCAGCCGGGGTAGGGGATGCCGGGCTTCTCGTCGCGCTTGTAGACCACCAGCTGGCCGGCGTGGAACAGCGCGAGCTTGGCGCCGGTGAAGTCTTCTTCTGGCTGCATGGCTTTCTTCCCCCTGTAAGTCGACTAGTCTTTCCCGACTGCGGACGGTGCTTTGCTGCCCGCAAGCGCGTATGATGCGCGACCTTTTTTATTCGTTGCATGCCACACCGGGAGGTGCCCAGATGACCGACACGCACGAAAACCTTGAAGAACTTACCCCAGCCCCGGCCGGCGAGAAACTGCAGAAAGTCCTCGCCCGCATGGGCGTCGGCTCGCGCCGCGACGTCGAAGCCTGGATCGAAGAAGGCCGCGTCAAGGTCAATGGCGCCGTGGCCACCCTCGGCCAGCGCGTAGGCGACCGCGATGCCATCGCCGTCGATGACCGCCTGCTCAAGCGCGAGAAGATCGAAGAGCACGTCCGTCGCGTGCTGATCTACAACAAGCCCGAAGGCGAAGTCTGCACCCGCGACGATCCGGAAGGCCGCCCGACCGTATTCGACCGCCTGCCGCGCCTGCGCAGTGGTCGCTGGATCAACGTCGGTCGCCTGGACATCAACACCACCGGCCTGCTGATGTTCACCACCGACGGTGAGCTGGCCAACCGCCTGATGCACCCGTCCTACGAGATGGACCGCGAGTACGCCGTACGCGTGCGTGGCGAAGTCGACGAAGAGATGATCGAGCGCCTGAAAGCCGGCGTGATGCTCGAAGACGGCCCGGCCAAGTTCAGCGACATCCAGGAAGCGCCGGGTGGCGAAGGCTTCAACCACTGGTACCACGTGGTGGTGATGGAAGGCCGTAACCGCGAAGTCCGCCGCCTGTGGGAATCCCAGGGCGTGGTGGTCAGCCGCCTGAAGCGCGTGCGCTTCGGACCGGTCTTCCTGACCTCCGAGCTGACCATGGGCCGCTACCGCGAGATGGGCCAGCGCGAGCTGGACATCCTCAGCGAGGAAGTCGGCCTGACGCCGATCGCCCTGCCGGCGGTCTCGACCAAGACCAAGGAAAAGGTCGAGCGCCAGGAGCGCAAGCTCGGCAAGAAGCTGGCGCCCAGCGAGCGTCCGGGCCGTGGCTCGCGTACCCGCACCGAGCGCGCCGAAGGCGAGCGTCCGCAGCGTGCTCCGCGTCCGGCTGCTGGTGAGCGTCCGGCCCGTGCTCCGCGCGATTCCGACGAGCGTCCGGCTCGCGCTCCGCGTGATGCAGGCGACCGTCCGGCGCGCGCCCCGCGTGGTGATTCCGCCGACAGCCGCGCCCCGCGCAAGCCGCGTGACGCCGGTGGTGATCGTCCTGCTCGTGCTCCGCGCGATGCGGGTGATCGCCCGGCTCGTGGCCCGCGCAGCGATGCTGGTGAAGGCCGCGCTCCGCGCAAGCCGCGTGACGGCGCCGATCGTCCGGCCCGTGGTCCGCGCAGCGATGCCGGCGAAGGCCGCGCACCGCGCAAGGCGCCGAGCGACCGCCCGGCTCGCGAGAAAGGCGCCCCGCTGGCCGAGCGTCCCGGCAAGCCAGTCGCCCGCAAGCCGATCGCCAAGCGTCGTCCGCAAGCTGCCGGTGACGGCATGCGTCCGGGCTTCAAGCGCTAAGCGACAGCAGTAAATGAAGAAGGGCTCCTCGGAGCCCTTTTTTATTGCCTGCGAATTACCCGGATGGGCTCTTCGTAGGAGCGAGGCAGGCGTCAGCTGGCGCAGGCCAGCCGGTTGCGACCGTCGCGCTTGGCCTCGTAGAGGGCGTTGTCTGCCCGGCGCAGGAGATCGTCCACCGACTCGCCGCCATTGAGTGTCGCGCAGCCCAGGCTGATGGACAGCGGCAAGCGCTTGCCGTCGGCGGCCAGGTTCAGCTCCTCCACGGCAGCGCGAAGCCGTTCGCCCACCTGCACGGCGGAGACGCCGGGGGTGTTGGAGAGCAGCACGAGGAACTCCTCGCCGCCGAAGCGGAACACCATGTCGACGTTGCGCAGGCTGTTCTTCAGTGCAGTGGCCACGGCGCGCAAGGCGTCGTCGCCGACGCTGTGGCCGTGCTCGTCGTTGATCTGCTTGAAGTGGTCAAGGTCGAGCATGAGGATCGACAGCGGCAGCAGGTGCCGCCGCGCCACCTCGACCTCGCGGCCCAGAGTCTGGTCCATGGCGATGCGGTTGCCGGTGCCGGTCAGCGCGTCACGCAGTGCCGACTGCACGGCGGCGCGGTAGAGCAGGGCGTTGCGCAGCGGGTAGAGCAGGCAGGCCATCAGCGATTCCAGCTGCGACAGCTCGGCCTCGGAGAAGCGCCGGGTGCGGCGGAAGCTGATCTCGCCGAGGTATTCGCTACCGTGGGTCAGGCGGTAGTCGGCGCTGTGCCGGGCCGCCTCGCCGAACTCCAGGCGCAGGTCGGCGCCGGCGTGGTAGTAGGCCATGTATTCCACCGGCAGCATCTGCTGGATCTCGCGGAAGAACACCGCCAGGATGCGCTCGGCCTCCAGGCTCACCTGCAATTGCAGGTTCAACTGCTGGCGCAATTCCAGCAGGTCCAGCGGACGCCGCGAGAGAGGGCGGGGGTCCTGGCTGGCTGCGCGCTGGAGCTTGGCAGCATCGAAATCGATGGTGTTGGACTGCTTGGGAGGAACCATGGCGGTGACCATTTTTACGGCGTTTGCGAAGGACAGAGCGATTTCCGTGCCAGGGCGCGGAAAGGCCTGAAAAGACGCCGTATTGACCGACCGATGGCGGTCAGGGTTCCCGAGGGGCGGAAGGTTTCGCCAGAAGTCTGGCGAAATAGTGGCACTTTGCCGGAGGGCGGTCAGCGATGGAGCCGGAAAATTGGCGGAAAGCGGCGTGGTTGCTGGGCTGCAGGCCGACGCCGCTGGTACGTCCGTGCCGGATATTCGGGGGCGGAATCAGTCCTGGGCGTTGAAGGCCTGGCCGTTCACACCCTGGCTGTCCGGGCCCATGAGGTACAGGTAGACCGGCATGATCTCTTCCGGCGCCGGGTTGTTGTAGGCGTTCTCGCCCGGATAGGCGTGGGCGCGCATGGCGGTCCGGGTGGCGCCGGGGTTGACGCTGTTGGCGCGCACGCGGGTGATGTCCTCGCACTCGTCCGCCAGCACCTGCATCAGGCCCTCGGTGGCGAACTTCGATACCGCGTAGGCGCCCCAGTAGGCCCGACCCTTGCGGCCTACGCTGCTGGAGGTGAAGACCACCGAGGCGTCCTCGGAGAGCTTGAGCAGCGGCAACAGGGTGTGGGTGAGGCTGAACATGGCGTTGACGTTCACCTGCATGACGCGGGTGAAGTTGTCCGTGGATATCTGCTCGATGGGCGAGCGCAGGCCGAGGATCGAGGCGTTGTGCAGCAGGCCGTCGAGCTTGCCGAATTCTTTCTCGATCATCGCCGCCAGTTCGTCGTACTGGTGCGGCAGGGTGGTTTCCAGGTTCAGCGGAATCACTACCGGTTCCGGATGGCCCGCGGCGACGATCAGGTCGTAGACCTCGTTGAGGTAGTCCTCGGTCTTGCCCAGCAGCAGCACGGTGGCACCGTGGGCGGCGAAGGCGAGCGAGGCGGCCCGGCCGATACCGCGGCCGGCGCCGGTCACCAGGATCACGCGGCCCTTGAGCAGGTCGGGGCGGGCGGAATAGTCGAACATGGTTTCTCCTTGGCGGAGCCCGTCAGCGCGACGGACAACGGGCTCGCGGGGATGGGGCTCAGCAGGAGCAGAGAGCGCGGGCGAGGACGGCGAGCAGGTCGCGGGGTGCGTCGACGATGACGTCGGCGCCCCAGTGCGCGGGGTTGTCGTCCGGGTGGATATAGCCGTAGCGCACGGCCGCGGTCTTGGTCCCGGCGGCGCGGCCCGACTCGATATCGCGCAGGTCGTCACCGATGAACAGCACTTCGGACGGGTCGACCTTCAGCTGGCTGCAGGCCAGCAGGAGCATTTCCGGGTCCGGCTTGCTCCTGGTCACGTGGTCCGGGCAGACCAGGACGGCGGAGCGCTCGGCCAGGCCGAGCTGCTCCATGATCGGCGCGGCGAAACGCACCGGCTTGTTGGTCACCACACCCCAGATCAGGCGCGACTGCTCGATGCTCTCCAGCAGTTCGGCCATGCCGTCGTACGGGCGGGTGAAGACGGCGCAATGCTCCTGGTAGCGGTCGAGGAACTCCTGGCGCAGGGCCTCGAAGCCGGGGGCTTCCGGGTCCATGTCGAAGGTCGCGGCAACCATGGCGCGGGCGCCGCCGGAAACCACGTCTTGGATGCGCTGGTCATCGATTGGCGCACGGCCATGGGCGGCAAGCATCGCCTGGCACACGGCGATGAAGTCCGGCGCGGTGTCCAGCAGCGTGCCGTCCATGTCGAAGAGAACCGCTCTGAGCATGCGACTCACTCCTCGCGCAGGGTCTGGATCATGTAGTTGACGTCGACGTCGCCCGCCAGCTTGTAGTGCTTGGTCAGCGGGTTGTAGGTCAGGCCGATGATGTCCTTGACCGCCAGGCCCGCGTCACGCGACCAGGCGCCCAGCTCGGAGGGGCGGATGAACTTCTTGAAGTCGTGGGTGCCGCGCGGCAGCAGGCGCATCACGTACTCCGCACCGACGATGGCGAACAGGTAGGCCTTCGGGTTGCGGTTGATGGTGGAGAAGAACACCTGGCCGCCGGGCTTGACCATCCGGTAGCAGGCGCGGATGACCGAGGCCGGGTCCGGCACGTGCTCGAGCATCTCCAGGCAGGTCACCACGTCGAACTGCTCGGGCATCTCTTCGGCCAGGTCTTCGGCGGTGATGCGGCGGTATTCCACCGGCACGCCGGATTCCAGCTGGTGCAACTGGGCGACCGCCAGGGGCGCTTCGCCCATGTCGATGCCGGTGACGGTGGCGCCGCGCTGGGCCATGGCTTCGCTGAGGATGCCGCCGCCGCAGCCGACGTCGAGCACCTTCTTGCCGGCGAGGCTGACGCGCTCGTCGATCCAGTTGACCCGCAGCGGGTTGATGTCGTGCAGGGGCTTGAACTCGCTTTCGCGGTCCCACCAGCGGTGGGCGAGGGCCTCGAATTTGGCGATCTCGGCGTGGTCGACGTTGCTCATGGTGTCCCTATTGATCAAAAAGCTGGAAACGAAGGCTGACTATGATGCCAGCTTCGTTCACTGGATGGGGCGCGGCATGACAGATTGTCGCAGCGCCAGGGGCGTCGGGGCTCAGGCGCCGGCGATCCTGCGGCCCCACTCGCCGGCGACGGCGATCAGGCGTTCTTCGTCCAGGCGGGTGAGCTTGCCGTTGTCCAGCAGTTGCTTGCCGCCGACCCAGACATGCCGCACGCAGTCGCGGCCGCTGGCGTAGATGACCTGCGAGACCGGCTCGTACACCGGCTGCTGGGCCAGTCCCGAGAGGTCGAAGGCAGTGAGGTCGGCGGACTTGCCCAGCTCCAGACTGCCGGTTTCCTGTTCCATGCCCAGCGCGCGGGCGCCGTTCAGGGTGGCCATGCGCAGCGCACGGTGGGCGTCCAGCGCGGTGGCCTGGCCGGCCACGGCCTTGGCCAGCAGCGCGGCGGTGCGGGTTTCGCCGAGCAGGTCGAGGTCATTGTTGCTGGCGGCGCCGTCGGTGCCGATGGCGATGTTGACGCCGGCCTGCCACAACCGCTCCACCGGGCAGAAGCCGCTGGCCAGCTTGAGGTTGGATTCCGGGCAATGCACCACCGAGCTGTTGGTTTCCACCAGCATGACCAGGTCCTCGTCGTTCACCTGGGTCATGTGTACCGCCTGGAAGCGCGGGCCGAGCAGGCCGAGACGGTGCAGGCGGGCCAGCGGCCGTTCGCCGTGCTTCTCCACTGCCTGCTGGACCTCGAAGGCCGTCTCGTGGACGTGCATGTGGATGCCGGCGTCGAGCTCCTCGGCGAGCATCAGGATGTTTTCCAGCTTGTCGTCGCTGACCGTGTAGGGCGCGTGCGGGCCGAAGGCGACCTTGATGCGCGGGTGGTGCTTGAGGTCGTCGCGCAGCGCCAGGCCCTGGCGGATCGCCTCGTCGGCATCGCGGGCGCCGGGGATCGGGAAGTCCAGCACCGGCACGCTGATCTGCGCGCGCACGCCGGCCTTGTGCACCACCTCGCAGGCGACCTGCGGAAAGAAGTACATGTCCGAGAAGCAGGTGATGCCGCCCTTGAGCTGCTCGGCGATGGCCAGCTCGGTGCCGTCGCGGACGAAGTCCTCGCTGACCCACTTGGCTTCCGCCGGCCAGATGTGCTCCTGCAGCCAGGTCATCAGCGCCAGGTCGTCCGCCAGGCCGCGGAACAGGCTCATCGCCGCGTGGCCGTGGGCGTTGATCAGGCCGGGGGAGAGCAGCATGCCCGGCAGCTCGCGGGTTTCCGTGGCCGGATGGCGCAGCGCTTCGGTGCGCGGGGCGAGCAGGGCGATGCGGCCGTCGCGGATGCCCAGGCCGTGATCGCGCAGGACGACGCCAGCGGGCTCGACGGGGACGATCCAGGTGGGGAAGAGCAGCAGGTCGAGCGGGACTTTTTCGGTCGGCATGAAGCGCATCCTGGGCGCGTGGATAAAGGCGCCGAGTATAGCCGAGCACCAGGGCTTCAGGCTCGGTATACTCGGCCGTTTCCCGGTGTTTCCGGGTGATTCCCGTGGCGCCGGAGCGGCCCGCGATTCCATTGAAATGAAGAGGTGTTCCATGCGTGAGCGACTGTTGGCGGCCGAACGGGTCACGGCCATTGATTGGCGCAAGGGCACACTCCGTCTGCTGGACCAGCGCCTGCTGCCGCTGGAGGAAACCTGGCTGTCGTACGAGACCGCCGAAGGCGTAGCCGACGCCATTCGCCAGATGGTCGTGCGCGGCGCGCCGGCGATTGGCATCGCCGCTGCCTATGGCCTGGTGCTGGGCCTGCGTGCCCGTGTGGCCGCTGGTGGCGACTGGCGCGCGGCGCTGGAAGATGATTTCACGGTGCTGGCCGAGTCGCGTCCGACCGCGGTCAACCTGTTCTGGGCGCTGAACCGCATGCGCGACCGCCTGGAGCGCCTGAAGCCGGGCGAGGACCCGCTGCCGCTGCTGGAAGCCGAGGCCGTGGCGATCCACGAGAGCGACCGCGAGGCGAACCTGACCATGGCTCAACTGGGCGTGGACCTGATCCGCAAGCACCATGGCGGCCCGCAGAAGATCCTCACCCACTGCAACACCGGCGCCCTGGCCACCGGCGGCTTCGGCACCGCACTGGGCGTGCTGCGCGCGGCGCACCTGGAAGGGCTGATCGAGCGTGTCTACGCCGACGAGACCCGCCCCTGGCTGCAGGGCGCTCGCCTGACTGCCTGGGAACTGGCCAACGAAGGCGTGCCGGTCACCCTGAACGTGGACGCGGCCGCCGCGCACCTGATGAAGACCGAAAGCATCACCTGGGTCATCGTCGGCGCCGACCGCATCACCGCCAACGGCGACGTCGCCAACAAGATCGGCACCTATCAGCTGGCTGTCACCGCCATGCACCACGGCGTGCGTTTCATGGTGGTGGCGCCCAGTTCGACCATCGACATGGGCCTGGAAAGCGGCGAGGACATCCCTATCGAGGAGCGTGACGGTCGCGAACTCCTGGAAATCGGCGGCAAACGTGTCGCGGCTGACGTCGAAGCCTTCAATCCGGTGTTCGATGTGACCCCGGCCGACCTGATCGACGCCATTGTGACCGAGCGCGGCGTCGTCGAACGTCCGGACACCGAGCGGATGGCCCAGCTGATGAGCCGCAAGCGCCTGCACTGACGGGGCCTGCGGCAATTCATCGAGGGGCTTGGCCGAGGGTAGGGTTTGACCCTGGCTTGTGGTAAGCTCCGACGGTTCTTGATGGGGCATTTTTTCGGCCCCCACAGCATCGCGGATCAACGGCCAAGTCGTTGATTTGTAGAGAGTCGGTGGCGCTTTGATGGCGCACCGCGCTCCGCCGGGCTCAGGACGGGCTTGGCGGAGTCCCATTTGAAAAAGGAACCAGGCTTCTCATGGGCGAACTGGCCAAAGAAATCCTCCCGGTCAACATCGAAGACGAACTCCGACAGTCCTACCTCGATTACGCCATGAGCGTGATCGTCGGTCGTGCCCTGCCCGATGCGCGCGACGGCTTGAAGCCCGTGCATCGCCGCGTCCTGTACGCCATGAGCGAACTGGGCAACGACTGGAACAAGCCCTACAAGAAGTCCGCCCGTGTGGTCGGCGACGTGATCGGTAAGTACCACCCGCACGGCGACACCGCGGTGTACGACACCATCGTCCGCATGGCCCAGCCGTTCTCGCTGCGCTACATGCTGGTCGACGGCCAGGGCAACTTCGGTTCGGTGGACGGCGACAACGCCGCAGCCATGCGATACACCGAAGTGCGCATGTCCAAGCTCGCCCATGAGCTGCTGGCGGACCTGGACAAGGAAACCGTCGACTGGGTGCCCAACTACGACGGCACCGAGCAGATCCCGGCGGTCATGCCGACCAAGATCCCGAACCTGCTGGTCAACGGCTCCAGCGGTATCGCCGTGGGCATGGCGACCAACATTCCGCCGCACAACCTCACCGAGGTGATCGACGGCTGTCTGGCGCTGATGGACAACCCCGAGCTGTCCATCGATGACCTGATGCAGTACATCCCCGGCCCGGACTTCCCGACTGCGGGCATCATCAACGGCCGTGCGGGCATCATCGAGGCCTATCGCACCGGTCGTGGCCGCGTCTATATCCGTGCCCGCGCCACCATCGAGGACATGGAGAAGGGCGGCAACCGCCAGCAGATCATCATCACCGAGCTGCCCTACCAGCTGAACAAGGCCCGTCTGATCGAGAAGATCGCCGAGCTGGTGAAAGAGAAGAAGATCGAAGGCATCACCGAGCTGCGCGACGAGTCCGACAAGGACGGCATGCGCGTGGTCATCGAGCTGCGTCGCGGCGAAGTGGGCGAGGTCGTGCTGAACAACCTCTACGCCCAGACCCAGCTGCAGAGCGTCTTCGGTATCAACGTGGTGGCCCTGGTCGATGGCCAGCCGCGCACGATGAACCTCAAGGACATGCTCGAGGTGTTCATCCGTCACCGCCGTGAAGTGGTGACCCGCCGGACCGTCTACGAGCTGCGTAAGGCGCGCGAGCGTGGCCACATCCTCGAAGGTCAGGCCGTTGCCCTGTCGAACATCGACCCGGTGATCGAACTGATCAAGACCTCGCCGACCCCGGCCGAGGCCAAGGAGCGCCTGATCGCCACTGGCTGGGAATCCAGCGCCGTGGAAGCGATGGTCGAGCGCGCCGGCGCCGATGCCTGCCGTCCGGAAGACCTGGACCCGCAGTACGGCCTGCGTGACGGCAAGTACTTCCTGTCGCCGGAACAGGCCCAGGCCATCCTGGAATTGCGCCTGCACCGCCTGACCGGCCTGGAGCACGAGAAGCTCCTGTCCGAGTACCAGGAAATCCTCACCCTGATCGGCGAGCTGATCCGCATCCTGACCAGCCCCGAGCGCCTGATGGAAGTCATCCGCGAGGAACTGGAGAAGGTCAAGGCCGAGTTCGGCGACGCCCGTCGCACCGAGATCGTCGCCTCGCAGATGGACCTGACCATCGCCGACCTGATCACCGAAGAAGAGCGCGTGGTGACCATCTCCCACGGCGGCTACGCCAAGTCCCAGCCGCTGGCCGCCTACGAGGCCCAGCGTCGCGGTGGCAAGGGCAAGTCCGCCAGTGGCGTGAAGGACGAGGACTACATCGAGCACCTGCTGGTCGCCAACAGCCACGCCACCCTGCTGCTGTTCTCCAGCAAGGGCAAGGTCTACTGGCTGCGCACCTTCGAGATTCCGGAAGCCTCGCGTACCGCCCGTGGCCGTCCGCTGGTGAACCTGCTGCCGCTGGACGAAGGCGAGCGCATCACCGCGATGCTGCAGATCGACCTGGAAGCCGTGCGCGCCCAGTTCGCCGGCGACGACAACGATGACGACGACGTGGTTGCCGAGCAGGTCGCCGAAGTGGTGGAAGCCGAAGAGGCCGAAGAGGGCGACGACGCCGACTTCAGCCAGGACGAGCCGACTGGCGCGTACATCTTCATGGCCACCATGAAAGGCACCGTGAAGAAGACCCCGCTGATCCAGTTCACCAAGCCGCGCTCCAACGGCCTGATCGCCCTGAAGCTGGAAGAGGGTGACTCGCTGATCGCCGCCGCCATCACCGACGGCTCGAAGGACGTGATGATGTTCTCCGACGCCGGCAAGGTCATCCGCTTCAAGGAAAGCAAGGTGCGCATCATGGGCCGTAACGCCCGTGGCGTGCGCGGCATGCGCCTGGCCGAAGGCCAGCGCATCATCTCCATGCTGATCCCCGAGTGCCGCGAAGCGCAGATCCTCAGCGCCTCCGAGCGTGGCTACGGCAAGCGCACCCCGCTGGCCGACTACCCGCGTCGCGGTCGTGGTGGCCAGGGCGTGATCGCCATGGTGATCAACGAGCGTAACGGTAACCTGGTGGGCGCCGTACAGGTGCTGGACGGCGAGGAGATCATGCTGATTTCCGACCAGGGCACCCTGGTGCGTACCCGTGTTGACGAAGTCCGCGGCGCTGGCCGTAACACCCAGGGCGTGATCCTCATCAAGCTGGCCGCCGACGAGACCGTCGTGGGTCTGGAGCGGGTGCAGGAGCCGACGGTGGTGGAAGACGAAGACGACGTCATCGACGGCGAGATCGTCGAGGGCGAAGTGTCGGAAGAGAACCCAGAAGCAGGCGAAGCTGCGGCTGAAGAAGCCCCGCAGGCCAGCGAAGACTGATAGCGAGAGTGGATGTGAGCAAGCGAGCCTTTAACTTCTGCGCCGGTCCTGCGGCGCTTCCCACCGAGGTGCTGGAGCGCGCCCGCGCCGAACTGCTGGATTGGCAGGGCAAGGGCCTGTCGGTCATGGAGATGAGCCACCGTAGCGACGACTACGTGGCCATCGCCGAGAAGGCCGAACAGGACCTGCGCGACCTGATGGGCGTGCCGTCGAACTACAAGGTGCTGTTCCTGCAGGGCGGCGCCAGCCAGCAGTTCGCCGAGATCCCGCTGAACCTGCTGCCCGAAGACGGCGTGGCGGACTACGTGGAAACCGGCATCTGGTCGAAGAAGGCCATCGAAGAGGCTCGCCGCTACGGCAACGTCAACGTGGTTGCCAGTGCGTCCAAGTACGACTACTTCGCCATTCCCGGGCAGAACGAGTGGAACCTGTCCAAGGACGCCGCCTACCTGCACTACGCGTCCAACGAGACCATCGGCGGCCTGGAATTCGACTGGATTCCGGAAGTCGGTGACGTCCCGCTGGTGGTGGACATGTCCTCGGACATCCTCTCCCGTCCGACCGACGTGTCGAAGTTCGGCCTGATCTACGCCGGCGCGCAGAAGAACATCGGACCAAGCGGCCTGGTCGTCGTCATCGTTCGCGAAGACCTGCTGGGCCGCGCCCGCAGCATCTGCCCGACCATGCTCAACTACAAGGTTGCCGCCGATAACGGCTCCATGTACAACACCCCGGCTACCTACTCCTGGTACCTCTCCGGCCTGGTCTTCGAGTGGCTGAAGGAGCAGGGCGGCGTCGATGCCATGGAGCAGCGCAACCGCGCCAAGAAGGACATGCTGTACGGCTTCATCGACAACAGCGACTTCTACACCAACCCGATCCAGCCCAGCGCCCGCTCCTGGATGAACGTGCCATTCCGCCTGGCCGACGAGAAGCTCGACAAGGCCTTCCTCGAAGGCGCCGATGCGCGCGGCCTGCTCAACCTGAAGGGCCACCGTTCGGTGGGCGGCATGCGTGCCTCCATCTATAACGCCCTGGGCCTGGACGCCATCGAAGCCCTGGTTGGCTACATGGCCGAGTTCGAGAAGGAGCACGGCTGATGAGCGACGCTGACCAGCTCAAGGCTTTGCGCGTACGCATCGACAGCCTCGACGAGAAGATCCTCGAGCTGATCAGCGAACGCGCCCGCTGCGCCACCGATGTGGCGCGCGTGAAGATGGCCGCCCTGCCCGAAGGCGAGAAGCCGGTGTTCTACCGGCCCGAGCGCGAGGCGTGGGTGCTCAAGCACATCATGGAGCTGAACAAGGGCCCGCTGGACAACGAGGAAGTCGCTCGTCTGTTCCGCGAGATCATGTCCTCCTGCCTGGCCCTGGAACAGCCGCTGAAAGTGGCCTACCTCGGCCCGGAAGGCACCTTCACCCAGGCCGCGGCGCTCAAGCACTTCGGCCATGCGGTGATCAGCACGCCGATGGCGGCTATTGACGAAGTGTTCCGCGAAGTCGCCGCCGGTGCGGTGAACTTCGGCGTGGTGCCGGTGGAAAACTCCACCGAGGGTGCGGTCAACCACACCCTCGACAGCTTCCTCGAGCACGACATGGTGATCTGCGGCGAGGTGGAGCTGCGCATCCACCACCACCTGCTGGTGGGCGAGAACACCAAGACCAGCAACATCACCCGCATTTACTCCCACGCCCAGTCCCTGGCCCAGTGCCGCAAGTGGCTGGACGCGCACTACCCGAACGTCGAGCGCGTGGCGGTTTCCAGCAACGCCGACGCTGCCAAGCGGGTAAAGAGCGAGTGGAACAGCGCCGCGATTGCCGGCGACATGGCCGCCAGCCTGTATGGCCTGGACAAGCTGCACGAGAAGATCGAGGACCGCCCGGACAACTCCACGCGCTTCCTCATGATCGGCAACCAGGAAGTGCCGCCCACCGGCGACGACAAGACCTCCATCATCGTCTCCATGCGCAACAAGCCGGGCGCGCTGCACGAGCTGCTGGTGCCGTTCCACAACAACGGCATCGACCTGACCCGCATCGAGACCCGCCCGTCGCGCAGCGGCAAGTGGACCTACGTGTTCTTCATCGACTTCGTCGGCCACCACAAGGATCCGCTGATCAAGGATGTGCTGGAGAAGATTAACAGCGAAGCCGTTGCCCTGAAGGTGCTGGGCTCGTACCCCAAGGCCGTGCTTTGACATGGAGCGAAACGCCCGTCGGCGGTCGCCAATGGTCGACTGTACGGGGCGCGCAAGGCTGATGGCCCAGCGCCCTGGCATGGTATGGCTGACAGGGCTGAGCGGCTCCGGCAAGTCGACGCTGGCCGAAGCTCTCGAACAGCGACTGCACGCCGCCGGGCGGCATACCTACCTGCTGGATGGCGACATCCTCCGTCAGGGGCTGAATCGGGATCTGGGGTTCAGTGCCGAAGACCGCAGCGAAAATATTCGCCGGGTTGGCGAGGTGGGTGCGCTGATGGTGGATGCCGGGCTTATCACCATCGCTGCATTCATCTCACCGTTCCGTGCGGACCGTGATCGAGTCCGCCAGCTGTTGCCGGAGCGCTTTATCGAGGTTCATGTCTCCACGCCGCTGGAAGTGTGTGAGGAGCGGGATCCCAAAGGGCTCTACCGCAAGGCGCGAGCCGGTGAACTCAAGGGGTTCACCGGCATCGATGCTCCGTTTGAGGCGCCGCTGGCCGCCGAAGTGAGCATCGATACCTCCGTGCTGTCGGTAGAGGAATCTGTCCACCGTATCTGCGATTACATGGCTGCCGCCGGTTACATCGGGTAAATCTGCGCGGTCCCAGTCGAGAGAGATGTTCATGAGCTGTGATTTCCTTGCCCTGGCCCAACCGGGCGTGCAGAAGCTTTCCCCCTACGTCCCCGGCAAGCCGGTCGATGAACTGGCCCGCGAGCTGAAGCTCGACCCCGCCGGCATCGTCAAGCTGGCCAGCAACGAGAATCCGCTGGGCCCGAGCCCGAAGGTTCTCGAGGCCATCCGTGCCGAACTCGCCGAACTGACCCGCTATCCCGACGGTAACGGCTTCGAGCTGAAGTCCCGCCTCGCCGCTCGCTGCGGCGTAGAGACTGCGCAGGTCACCCTGGGCAACGGCTCCAACGACATCCTCGACCTGGTGGCCCGCGCTTACCTCGCGCCCGGCCTGAACGCCGTGTTCAGCCAGTACGCCTTCGCCGTCTACCCGATCTCCACCCAGGCCGTCGGTGCCCAGGGCAAGGTCGTGCCGGCGAAAGATTGGGGCCATGACCTGGAAGCCATGCTGGCGGCCATCGACGCCAACACCCGCGTGGTCTTCATCGCCAACCCGAACAACCCCACCGGTACCTGGTTCGGCCCGGACGCGCTGGAGCGCTTCCTGTCGCAGGTTCCGGAAAGCGTCCTGGTGGTGCTCGACGAGGCCTACATCGAATATGCCGAAGGCGAAGAGCTGCCGGACGGCCTGAAGTACCTGGCCCGCTACCCGAACCTGCTGGTCTCGCGCACCTTCTCCAAGGCCTACGGCCTGGCGTCGT
The DNA here is from genome assembly GCF_014852215.1 of Pseudomonas sp. PDM19. Lineage (NCBI taxonomy): Bacteria > Pseudomonadati > Pseudomonadota > Gammaproteobacteria > Pseudomonadales > Pseudomonadaceae > Pseudomonas > Pseudomonas sp. PDM19. The sequence continues at coordinate 1,137,333 of NZ_JACVBG010000003.1, forward strand.
TGCGCGTCGGCTACGCGATCTCCTCGGCGCAGGTCGCCGACGTGCTCAACCGCGTGCGCCAGCCGTTCAACGTCAACAGCCTGGCCCTGGCCGCCGCCTGCGCCGCGCTGGATGATGCGCAGTACCTGGCCGAAGGCAAGCGCATCAACGACGAAGGCATGGCTCAGCTGGAAAGCGGCCTGCGCGCGCTGGACCTGCAATGGATCCCCTCCAAGGGCAACTTCATCGCCGTGGACCTCAAGCGCGATGCGGGCCCGGTCTACCAGGCCCTGCTCGCCGAGGGCGTGATCGTCCGTCCGGTGGGCGGCTACGGCATGCCGCAGCACCTGCGCATCTCCATCGGCCTGCCGACCGAGAACGCCCGCTTCCTTGACGCGCTGGCCAAGGTGCTCGCCCGTGCCTGATGTCCAGTCGCACAAGCTGCGCCGCCTGGTGGTGGTGGGGCTCGGCCTGATCGGTGGCTCCTTCGCCAAGGGTATCCGCGAGAAAGGCCTGTTCGAGGAAGTGGTCGGTGTCGACCGTGACCCGCAGACCCGTCGCCTGGCGGTGGAGCTGGGCGTGGTTGATCGCTGCGAGGAAAGCCTTGCCGTCGGTTGCCGCGACGCCGACGTGATCCAGCTCGCCGTGCCGATCCTGGCCATGGAGAAGGTCCTCGGCGAACTCGCGGGCCTCGACATCGGCAACGCGATTCTTACCGACGTCGGCAGCGCCAAGGGCAACGTGGTGCGCGCCGCGAAAGCAGTGTTCGGTGGCATGCCGGCGCGCTTCGTCCCTGGCCATCCCATCGCCGGTTCCGAGCAGAGCGGGGTGGAGGCGGCCAACGCGAAACTGTTCCGCCGTCATAAAGTCATCCTCACTCCACTGGATAATGCCGACGCGGACGCGATCCAGTGCGTCGAGAGCCTCTGGCGCGAGCTGGGTGCGGATGTCGAGCAGATGGCCGTCGAGCACCACGACGAAGTCCTCGCTGCCACCAGCCACCTGCCGCACCTGCTGGCTTTCACGCTGGTCGACTCGCTGGCCAAACGCAGCGAGAATCTGGAAATCTTCCGCTACGCCGCTGGCGGCTTCCGCGACTTCACGCGGATTGCCGGCAGCGACCCGGTGATGTGGCACGACATCTTCCTCGCCAACCGCGAGGCGGTGCTGCGCATCCTCGACGTATTCCGTGACGACCTCGATGATCTGTGCGAGGCCGTCGACAAAGGGGACGGGCAACAACTGATGGGCGTCTTTACCCGCGCCCGCGTTGCCCGCGAGCATTTCAGCAAAATCCTGGCCCGTCGGGCCTATGTGGACGCCATGCACAACAATGACCTGATTTTCCTGGCCCAGCCGGGTGGCCGCCTTTCCGGACGTGTTCGCGTACCGGGCGACAAGTCCATTTCCCACCGCTCGATCATGCTCGGCTCCCTCGCCGAAGGCACGACCGAGGTGCAAGGCTTCCTCGAGGGTGAAGATGCCCTCGCCACCATCCAGGCGTTCCGCGACATGGGCGTGGTCATCGAAGGCCCGCACCACGGCCGCGTGACCGTTCACGGCGTTGGCCTGCACGGCCTGAAGACTCCGCCTGGCCCGATCTACCTGGGCAACTCCGGCACCTCGATGCGTCTGCTCAGTGGCCTGCTCGCCGCCCAGCCGTTCGACACCACCCTGACCGGTGATGCCTCGCTGTCCAAGCGCCCGATGAACCGCGTCGCCAAACCGCTGCGTGAAATGGGGGCGGTGATCGAGACCGGCCCCGAAGGCCGTCCGCCGCTGACCATCCGTGGCGGCCAGAAACTCACCGGCATGCACTACGACATGCCGATGGCCAGCGCCCAGGTGAAGTCCTGCCTGCTGCTCGCCGGCCTCTATGCCGCTGGCGAAACCTCCACCACCGAGCCGGCCCCGACCCGCGACCATACCGAGCGCATGCTGCGCGGCTTCGGCTACCCGGTCGACGTCGAAGGCGCCACCGCCCGCGTCGAGTCCGGCCACAAGCTCAGCGCCACCTCCATCGAAGTGCCGGCCGATATTTCCTCGGCGGCCTTCTTCCTGGTCGCCGCGAGCATCGCCGAAGGTTCCGACCTGACCCTGGAGCACGTCGGCATCAACCCGACCCGCACCGGCGTCATCGACATCCTCAAGCTCATGGGCGCCGACATCACCCTGGAAAACCAGCGTGAAGTGGGCGGCGAGCCGGTTGCCGACATCCGCGTGCGTTCGGCGCAGCTTAAAGGCATCGATATCCCCGAAGACCTGGTGCCGCTGGCTATCGACGAATTCCCGGTACTCTTCGTTGCCGCCGCCAACGCGGAAGGCCGAACCGTGCTGCGCGGCGCGGAAGAGCTGCGGGTGAAGGAGTCCGACCGCATCCAGGTCATGGCCGACGGCCTGCTGGCCCTGGGCGTGAAGTGCGAGCCGACCCCGGACGGCATCATCATCGACGGCGGCAGCTACGGCGGCGGCGAAGTCTGGAGCCACGGCGACCATCGCATCGCCATGTCCTTCAGCGTGGCCTCCCTGCGCGCCGGCGCGCCGATCCGCATCCACGACTGTGCCAACGTCGCGACCTCCTTCCCGAACTTCCTCGGGCTGGCGTCCGGTGCAGGCATCCGTGTCGCCGAGGAGAAGAACTGATGAACGGCGAATGGCCGGTCCTCGCCATCGACGGCCCCAGCGGCTCGGGCAAGGGCACCGTCGCTGGTCTGCTGGCCAAGCGTCTGGGCTGGAACCTGCTGGACTCCGGTGCACTGTATCGCCTGCTGGCGTTCGCCGCCGGTAACCACGGCATCGACCTGACCAATGAGGAAGCCCTCAAGGTCCTCGCCGCGCACCTGGACGTGCAGTTCACCCACGCCAAGGGCGGGCAGGGCCAGCACATCATCCTCGAAGGCGAAGACGTCACCGACGTGATCCGTACCGAGCAGGTCGGCGCCGGCGCCTCGCAGGTTGCCGCGCTGCCGGCGGTCCGCGATGCGCTGCTGCAACGCCAGCGTGCTTTCCTCGAAGCGCCAGGGCTGGTGGCCGATGGTCGCGACATGGGCACCGTGGTCTTCCCCAACGCTCCGCTGAAGATTTTCCTCACCGCTTCCGCCGAGGAACGCGCCCGTCGCCGCTACCTGCAACTCAAGGGCAAGGGCATCGACAGCGACCAGGCGCAACTGGCCGAGGAAATCAGCGCCCGTGACGAGCGCGACAGCCAGCGTGCCGTCGCCCCGCTCAAGCCTGCCGAAGGCGCCATCCTGGTGGACTCCACCTCGATGAGTATCGACGAGGTGGTGGAGAGCATCCTCGCCGAGGTATCGCGGCTGGGTCTGGCCGACTAGTCGATCGGGAAACGAAAATCCCCGGCCATGCCGGGGATTTTTCTTTTCGGGTAAGGACGTCCGCAGGAGGGATCTGACGGGCGGTTCTCCCAATTCCCGAGGCTGGGCGAAAATGAAGAGGTGAGGCTGGAGCCGCGAAGAGCGTTGGAAACCGGGAGCGCCGATTGACGCAATCGGGATCCGTTGCTACCATTCCAGACCTTATATCGGGAGGGTTTCGCCCATATCGAGCGAAACGTTCCCTTAAAATCTGAATGTGGAGCATCCGTTTCGGCGGGTGCAACAGGGGGCCGGCGGGATACCAGTCTTGATCCCGCTGGCTTCTTTTTCATCACTTGACCGTGTCTGCTGGTGGCGCGGAATCGGGCTTACAAGCCTTTGACTACAGGTATAGACATGAGCGAAAGCTTCGCAGAACTCTTTGAAGAAAGTCTGAAATCCCTCGACATGCAGCCGGGTGCAATCATCACCGGCATCGTGGTCGACATCGATGGTGACTGGGTCACCGTCCATGCCGGTCTGAAATCCGAGGGCGTCATCCCGGTCGAGCAGTTCTACAACGAACAGGGCGAGCTGACCATCAATGTGGGTGACGAAGTCCACGTTGCGCTGGACGCGGTAGAAGATGGCTTTGGTGAAACCAAGCTGTCCCGCGAAAAAGCCAAGCGTGCCGAGAGCTGGATCGTTCTGGAAGCTGCTTTCTCTGCCGACGAAGTGGTCAAAGGCGTCATCAACGGCAAGGTCAAGGGTGGCTTCACCGTCGACGTCAACGGCATCCGTGCGTTCCTGCCGGGTTCGCTGGTCGACGTGCGTCCGGTGCGTGACACCACTCACCTGGAAGGCAAAGAGCTCGAGTTCAAGGTCATCAAGCTGGACCAGAAGCGCAACAACGTTGTCGTTTCCCGTCGCAGCGTCCTGGAAGCCGAAAACAGCGCCGAGCGCGAAGCTCTGCTGGAATCGCTGCAGGAAGGCCAGCAGGTCAAAGGTATCGTCAAGAACCTCACCGACTACGGTGCGTTCGTTGACCTGGGCGGCGTCGATGGTCTGCTGCACATCACCGACATGGCCTGGAAGCGTATCAAGCATCCGTCGGAAATCGTCAACGTTGGCGACGAGATCGATGTCAAGGTTCTGAAGTTCGACCGCGAGCGCAACCGCGTATCCCTGGGCCTGAAGCAACTGGGCGAAGACCCATGGGTTGCCATCAAAGCCCGTTACCCGGAAGGCACCCGCGTTACCGCGCGCGTCACCAACCTCACCGACTACGGCTGCTTCGCCGAGCTGGAAGAGGGCGTGGAAGGCCTGGTACACGTCTCCGAAATGGACTGGACCAACAAGAACATCCACCCGTCGAAAGTCGTTCAGGTTGGCGACGAAGTGGAAGTTCAGGTTCTGGACATCGACGAAGAGCGTCGTCGTATCTCCCTGGGCATCAAGCAGTGCAAGTCCAACCCGTGGGAAGACTTCTCTGGCCGCTTCAACAAGGGCGACAAGATCTCCGGCACCATCAAGTCGATCACCGATTTCGGTATCTTCATCGGCCTGGAAGGCGGCATCGACGGTCTGGTTCACCTGTCCGATATCTCCTGGAACGAAGTTGGCGAAGAAGCCGTTCGCCGCTTCAAGAAGGGCGACGAGCTGGAAACCGTCATCCTCTCCGTTGATCCGGAGCGTGAGCGCATCTCCCTGGGCATCAAGCAGCTGGAAGACGATCCGTTCTCCAACTACGCCTCGCTCAACGAGAAAGGCACCATCGTTCGCGGCACCGTGAAAGAAGTCGATGCCAAAGGCGCTGTCATCAGCCTGGGCGGCGAAATCGAAGGCGTTCTGAAAGCCTCCGAAATCAGCCGTGACCGCGTTGAAGACGCTCGCAACGTTCTGAAAGAAGGCGAAGAAGTCGAAGCCAAGATCATCAGCATCGACCGTAAGAGCCGCGTCATCTCCCTCTCCATCAAGTCGAAAGACGTTGATGACGAGAAGGATGCGATGAAAGAACTGCGCACCAAGCAAGACGTAGAAAACACTGGTCCGACCACCATCGGTGATCTGATCCGTGCTCAGATGGAGAACCAGGGCTAATCCCTGATTCACCATCCAAGGAAAAGGGCGACTTCGGTCGCCCTTTTTCGTTTCTGCCTTTCCTTGGGCGCGGGCGCGCAGTGCTTTCTCTACGTTGAGACTGGCGCTATGTTGCCTGCCCCGTTCCGGTCGCCTTTTCCATGCCTTACCTGCTATTTGTCACCGTCCTCTGGGCGTTCTCCTTCAGCCTGATCGGCGAGTACCTTGCCGGGCAGGTCGACAGCTATTTTGCCGTGCTGACCCGCGTGGTGCTGGCCGGCCTGGTGTTCCTGCCGCTGACCCGCTGGCGCGGCGTCGAACCGCGCTTCATCGCCGGGGTGATGCTGGTGGGCGCGCTGCAGTTCGGCATTACCTACGTCTGCCTGTACCAGAGCTTCCGCGTGCTGACGGTGCCGGAAGTATTGCTGTTCACTGTGCTGACCCCGCTGCACGTGGCGCTGATCGATGACACACTGAACCGCCGCTTCAACGCCTGGGCGCTGCTGGCAGCCGCCGTGGCGGTGTTCGGTGCCGGGATCATTCGCTACGACGGCGTCAGCGGCGACTACATCCAGGGCTTCCTGCTGCTGCAACTGGCCAACGCGACTTTTGCCGCGGGGCAGGTGTTCTACAAGCACCTGGTGCAGCGCTATCCCTCGGATATCCCGCAATACCGCCGCTTCGGTTACTTCTTCGTTGGCGCGCTGCTGATTGCGCTGCCGGGCTGGCTGCTCTTCGGCAACCCACAGAAGTTGCCAACCACCGACCTGCAATGGGGCGTGCTGGTGTGGATGGGCCTGCTGGCCACCGCGCTGGGGCAGTTCTGGTGGAACAAGGGCGGCACGCTGGTGGATGCCGGTACGCTCGCGGTGATGAACAACCTGCACGTACCGGTGGGGCTGCTGATCAACCTGCTGATCTGGAACGAAGCCGCCGACCTGCCGCGCCTGGCGCTGGGTGGTGTGGTGATCGTCGCGTCGCTGGGCGTCAACCGTTTCGGTCTGCGTCGTCAGAAGGAGCGCTTCGCATGAACATATCCGGACGTGGCGTAGCGCTGTCCCTGGCGTCTTCCGTGCTGTTCGTGACCCTGCCGGGTTACATCCACTCGCTGGAGCCGCTGACCAGCATCCAGGTGATTGCGCACCGGGTCGTCTGGTCGATTCCCATGGTCCTGCTGCTGGTGCTGTTCACCCGCCAGGGTGGCGTGCTGCGCGACTCAGGCCGGCGCCTGCTGCGTGAACCGTGGCTGCTGGCGTGCTTCCCGCTGACGGCGGCGATGATGCTGATCCAGTGGGGTGTGTTCATCTGGGCGCCCATGGTCGGGCGTACGCTGGAGCTGTCGCTGGGCTATTTCCTGCTGCCGCTGACCATGGTGCTGTGCGGTCGGGTGTTCTACGGCGAACGCCTGACCACGCTGCAGGCCATCGCCGTTGCCTTCGCGCTGGCGGGCGTGCTGCACGAACTCTGGCTGACCCGCGCATTCTCCTGGTTCACCCTGATCACTGCGCTGGGCTATCCGCCGTACTTCATGCTGCGCCGCAAGATGGCGGTGGATTCGCTGTCGGGCTTCGTCTTCGAGATGATCGTGCTGCTGCCGTTCGCCCTGGCGGCCCTGTGGATAACCGATAGCGGCAAGGTGCTGGAGGAGGTGCCGCGCCTGTGGGCGCTGCTGCCGCTGCTGGGACTGATCAGCGCGCTGGCGTTCGGCGCGATGATGGCCGCCAGCCGGCTGCTGCCCATGGGGCTGTTCGGGATTCTGAGCTACGTCGAGCCGGTGCTGCTGTTTGCCATTGCCGTGCTGTTCCTGGGCGAGGCGTTCAACCCGGCGCAGATCTGGACCTACGGGCCGATCTGGATCGCCGTGCTGCTGACCGGTTGGGATAGCGCGCGACTGCTGCGCCGACAGGCGCGTCGCGGCCTGTAAGCGCAGGGAGAGAGATGAGGAGCGAGCGCTCTACCGCAAGGGGAGAGCGCTCGGCGTCAGTCGAAGCGACCGCCGACGTCAGCCTTGGCCAGGGTTTCCGGCAGGATGCGGCGGGCAGCGGTGTAGTGCTTCTTCCAGTAGTCGCCACCGAGGTCGGAAACGCGGACCTTCTGGCCGCGACGCGGCGCGTGGACGAACTGGTTGTCGCCGACGTAGATGCCGACATGGTCGACATTGCGGCGGTTGTGGATGCGGAAGAACACCAGGTCGCCGGGCTGCAGATCATCACGCGCCACTTTGGAGTTGCCGCGCATGCTGAACATCTGCTGCGCGGTACGCGGCAGGTCGACTTCGTCGACGTTCTGGAACACGTAGTTCACCAGGCCGCTGCAATCGAAGCCGCGCTTGGGCGACGTGCCGCCCCAGCGGTAAGGCGTACCGATCATGCTGTAGGCACGCTGGGTAACCTGGTGCGCCTCGCTCTTGGTCTGTTTGACCGGCTTGGCGTTGAAGGTCAGCAGGGCGCTGCCCTGGACCGGGACACGGAGATCAACCGGGGCGGGTTGATAGGTGCGCGTGATCTTGTAGGAGGCGGTAGCCTCGGTAGCGGCCAAAAAGGTCGCCAAGCCTATGGAAAGGCATGTCAAAAGGGTACTTCGCATTCGGCATGTCTTCTTGCTGGTTGATATCGCCCAGACTCCGCTGGATCGCCATTGTTGTCGGCGTGGTTTCCTTTGGTCCGCTCAAAAATTCCACGCATTCTGAACGACTTTTCATGACAGTTCGTACCGTCTGTCGATTCTGACTTTTCCCTTGTGACTTGCAGGGCGCTGCGTGACATGTGCTCCGACGCATCAGTCATGGCCTGACCTTATAGCCGGAAGCCCTATAAAACGGGGCTTTCCGCCTGGCGGCAGAAAACTGGCGGGGTACTAGCCAGAAGCCAGTCGCTTAAGGCTTCTTAAGGAAAAACCCGACGAAATGCAGGTATTTGAGCTGAACGAATCAGCCCAGATGGGCAAGCAGAGCGGGAAGCACCTGCTCGCGCAGCAGCGGGGCGAGGTTGTGCGGGTAGTCGCCGGCTGGGTCCAGCCAGGCGAGCTCTTCCAGCTCGGCGGCGGGCTGGACTGGGTGGGGCAGGGCGGCGAGGTAGACCTGCGCGTCCACGCGCATGTCCGGCTCGTTGGCGGCATTGGCCTGGAAGTGGCCGAGCGGCGTCAGTGCGGAGGCCGCCAGGTGCAGGTCGAGCTCTTCGCCCAGTTCGCGCAGCAGCGCCTGGACTGAAGTCTCGCCGGGCTCGTGCTTGCCGCCAGGCAGCATGAAGGCCTGGGTGCCACGCTTGCGTACCAGCAGCAGGCGTCCGGCTTCATCCAGCAGGCAGGCGGCGGCGATATGAATGGTCATGGCGAGGGCGTTTCCTTCAGAACTTGATAGCGCATCTGCACGATGCCGCTGGGGAAGCTGCGCTGCTCCAGCAGCTGCAGGCGTTGCTCGAGGCCGATGCTGAACAGGGGAATGCCAGCGCCGAGCAGGTGCGGAATGATGCTGACGATCACTTCGTCCAGCAAGCCTGCGGCGAGGAAATTGCCCGCCAGGCTGCCGCCGCCCACCAGCCAGATGCGCTCGCAGCCGCGCGCCTCCAGTGAGGCGAGCGCGTCCACTGGTGTGTAGTGCTCCAGTTCCACCTGCGGCGCGGCCTTGGGCAGATGGTTGGAGCGGGTCATGACCAGCGCGGGCTTGTCCGGGTAGGGCCATTGGTCCTGCTTCAGGCAGAAAAGGTAGGTGGCGCGACCCATGAGCAGCCCGTCGATGCCGGCATAGAAGGCGTTGTAGCCGTGGTCGTCGGCTTCGCTGCCGTAGCCTTCGAGCCAGTCCACGCTGCCGTCGGGACGAGCGATGTAGCCGTCGAGGCTGGCCGCCACGTAATAAATGAGAGTCGATGGCACCTGTATTCTCCTTTTTGTCAGGCCCATCAGAGCATGGCATCGCCTTAGGCGGGGCGCCGGTACGTTTGTCGGGTTATTGACGCGGCGGGTCGCGCACAGGGGCCATCGGCAATAATTCCAGCGCGCCGGCTCGGCAAACATTAAGCTATGCAGCTATTTGGTCTTTACGTGATATCGAGGTCTGCCTTGTTCTCCCAATTCGCCCTCCACGAACGCCTGCTCAAGGCGCTCGATTCGTTGTCCTTCACCGAGCCGACCCCGGTCCAGGCCGCGGCCATTCCGAAGGCCCTGGAGGGACGCGACCTGCGGGTGACGGCGCAGACCGGCAGCGGCAAGACCGCCGCCTTCCTGCTGCCGCTGCTGCATCGCCTGCTCGCCGAGGAGAAGCCCAAGAGCGGGGCCCGCGCGCTGATCCTGCTGCCGACCCGCGAGCTGGCCCAGCAGACCCTCAAGGAAGTCGAGCGCTTCGCCCAGTTCACCTACATCAAGGCCTGCCTGATCACCGGCGGCGAGGACTTCAAGGTGCAGGGTGCGCGTCTGCGCAAGAACCCGGAGATCATCATCGGCACCCCGGGTCGCCTGAACGAGCAGTTCAACGCCGGCAACCTGCCGCTGGGCGACGTTGAAGTGCTGATCCTCGACGAAGCCGACCGCATGCTCGACATGGGCTTCTCCGAGGACGTGCTCAAGCTCGCCGCACAGTGCCCGACCGAGCGCCAGACCCTGCTGTTCTCCGCCACCAGCGGCAGCGGCCTGCACGAGATGGTCGAGAAGGTCCTGCGCGAGCCTCAGGTCCTGCAACTCAACCGCGTCAGCGAGCTGAACGAGGACGTCAGCCAGCAGGTGATCCTGACCGACCACGTTGGCCACAAGGAGCAGCTGCTGCAGTGGTTGCTGACCAACGAGACCTACGAGAAGGCCATCGTCTTCACCAACACCCGTGTTGCCGCCGACCGTCTGACCGGCCGCCTGATCGCCGCTGGCCACAAGGTCTTCGTGCTGCACGGCGAGAAGGACCAGAAGGATCGCAAGCTGGCCATCGAGCGCCTGAAGCAGGGTGCGGTGAAGATCCTCGTCGCCACCGACGTGGCCGCACGCGGTCTGGACGTCGACGGCCTGGACCTGGTGATCAACTTCGACATCCCGCGTCGCGGCGATGAGTACGTGCACCGCATCGGCCGTACCGGGCGTGCAGGCGCCGCGGGTGCGGCGATCTCGCTGGTGGGCCATGGCGACTGGAACCTGATGTCGAGCATCGAGCGCTACCTCAAGCTGCGCTTCGAACTGCGTGTCATCAATGAGCTGAAGGCCACCTACAAGGGGCCGAAGAAGGTCAAGGCTTCCGGCAAGGCCGCTGGCACCAAGAAGAAAAAGGACGATGCGAAGAAGGCCGGTGGCAAGGCGGCGGCGAAGAAGAAGCCCGCTGCCAAGCGCAAGGCTGGCCCGTCCAAGGTCGTGAGCCAGGACGGCCTGGCGCCGCTCAAGCGCAAGAAGCCTGCTGCGGAATAAGTCTTTCGCGTCACCCCAAACGCCTCCCCTGACCGGGAGGCGTTTTTGTTTGTGCGCCGCTAGCCCAGCGTCTCCGGCGGCGGCTCATAGCTGCCCGACTCGTAGCTCACCCCGTGGCGGATCACCGGCGGCGCGTCGCCCACGTGCAGGCTGGTGACGTTGTCGATGATGGTCTTGTCCTCCAGGGTCAGGCGATCGAGCATGCGCAGGTGGCCGATCCAGTTGTCCACCAGAAACAGCTCCTGCCAGACCTCAGGGTTGCTGACGTCCCGGTACAGCGCCCAGCGCTCCGCGCCGTTGCGCAGGCGCAGGCGACGCAGGGGTTTGGCGGAGCGGACGAAGTCACGGGTGCGCTCGGCGGGAATCCGATACTCGATGGAGACCAGCACCGAGCCGCGCTCGGGGTTGAACACGAAAGTCGGCTGTCCTGGCACGCCGCCCGGTGCGCGGGCAATGCTGGTCGAATCGAGCTCCGGCAGCCGGGAGTTGTAGAGCAGCGCCACCGAAACCAGCAGCAGGCAGCCGGCGGCGATCAGCGCGCCCTGCACGCCCATGGTTTCGGCGAAATGCCCCCAGAGGAAGGAGCCTGCTGCCAGGCCGCCGTAGATCGCGGTCTGGTACAGCGCCAGGGCGCGGGCCTTGACCCAGTCGGGCACGAGGATCTGCACGGCGGAGTTGTACGTGGCCACTGCCGCGATCCAGCAGGCGCCGCCCAGCACCAGCGCGGGGAAGATCACCCAGAGGTTGTCGACCCAGCCGAGGATGAGCATGACCACGGCGAGCGTAGCGGCGGCGAAGCTGATCAACCGGCTGCTGCCCAGCCACTGCCGCGCCTTGCTCACCATGGTGCTGGCGACGATGGCGCCCAGACCCAGGGCGCCGAGCATGTAGCCGTACACCGAGGCGCTGCCGTCCGGGTTGCGGTGCGCCAGCAGCGGCAACAGCGCCCAGACGGCGCTGGCCGACAGGCCGAAGACCGCCGAACGCAGCATCACCAGGCGGGTGACGCTGGAGTACTGGGTGAAGCGCAGCGCGGCGATCACCCCTTCGAAGATGTGCTCCGGCGGCAGCGTGCGCTTGGGCACGTCGCGGCGCCATTGCCAGATCGCCCAGATCAGCGCGGCGTAGCAGAGGCAGTTGAACAGGAATACCCAGGAAGCCCCGGTGGCCGACAGCAGCAGGCCGCCGATGGCCGGGCCGACGGCGCGGGCGACGTTGTAGTTGACGCTGTTGAGCAGCACCGCATCGCCGAGCATGCGCGGCGGCACCTGTTCGTTCACTGCCGCCTGCCACGCGGGGATGGTGATCGAGCTGCCCAGCGACAGCCAGAGGATCGACACGATCAGCATCAGTGGGTCGAGGTAGCCCATGAACGCCAGAACGGTTACCAGGGCGGCGCCGGAAAGCTCTACCGTGAGGCCGACCAGCATGATCTTGCGCCGGTCGTGGTTGTCGGCCAGCACGCCGGACATGATCGACAACAGCACCAGCGGCAGCGCCGAGGCGACCTGGATCATCGCCACCATCAGCGGGCTGGCATGGGCCTCCGTGACCACCCAGGCGGCGGCAACCGATTGCGCCCAGGTGCCCAGGTTGGCGAACAGGTTGCAGATCCAGATGATGCGGAACGCGGCGATGCTGAAGGGGGCGAGGACGCCGCTGCGGGGTTCGGCTGGATCGGGCTTGAGGGGAAGGTCTTGCTTGGGTGAAACGGACTGCAGCATGGGGACGCCCTTATTTCGAGTGGCCGGCACGCGCGCGCAACCGGTGCCTTTCCATGCCGGGCAAGTGTAGTGGCTGGGACGGTTCGTGCCATTGATGATGGTCAGCGATGGCGTTATCGGTGACTCGCGCTGGCAAGCTTCGACAGTGCCGGAGTGGCTCTGGATTGTTAGGCTGCGTCGGAATTTTCCGCATTGCACTAGCAAATAACTGCACTGGCAAATAAGAGCGAAGAGCCGATGAAGCGACTTTCCATCTGTCTGCCCACCTGCCTGCTGGCGGGCCTGCTGGCCCTGCCGCAAAGCCTCTGGGCCTGGTCCAATCACACCCTGGGCAGCTACATCGCCCTGCAACAACTGCCAGCGCTCGCCCAGGCGCCGGACGTCGAGGTCGAGCCGCTGGAAAGCTTCGTCAGCCAGCAGCGCGCCGGCCTGGTGCAGTTGCTGGACGAGCAGGAGGCCTATGCGCGCGAGCACTTCCGCCAGTACCCGCCGCGCCCGGACGATCTGCGCCTGACCGAGGACGGTCGCGACGACCTGCGCAAGGCCTTCCTCATGGCGCTGCGCTTGAACCCCGAGATCAAGCTGGCCACCGCCGTGCAGCCGCCGCCGGGGGGCGAGCCGCCGAGCGATTTGTTGCAGAAGCATGCGGCCCTGCAGCCGGCGGACGTGCTGGTGTTCCGCAACCTGTCGGGCTGGAACCAGTGGCGCTTCGTGCAGTTGCAGGCGGGAGAGAAGATTCCTGCGCTGGACGTGCTGGCCAGCGCTGCCGATGAGCCGGACTTCGGCCACGACATCAACCTGTTCAGCGACAACCCCGGCGAGGCCGGCCAGCGTTACGGTTTCGGCACCCAGCCGTTCGGCGACCCGCGTTACGAGTTCAGCTCCCAGGCGCCGTTCCACATGGGCTTCTACCACGAGGACGCGGTCATCTACGCCGGTGCACCGTACCTGGAGCGCAACTGGCCGGAGTGGCGTGCCTACCAGTTCTACGGCCTGGCGCGCTTCGCCTTCGACAAGGGCCATCCGTACTGGGGCTACCGTTTCCTCGGCTGGGCGATGCACTACATCCAGGACATGACCCAGCCCTACCACTCGACGCCGCTGCCGGGCGAGACCACCACCAGCATGCTGTGGACGGCGGGCAAGTCCATCGCCGGTTTCGATGCCGACAAGCAGGCGGCGATCCAGCGCGTGGCGGACCGGCATACGGGGGTGGAGCGTTATCAGGTGGACTGGCTGCGCGAGACGCTGCGCCTGGGTGGGCAGTCGCCGTTGTTGGCGGCCTATGCGGATGTCAGCACGGATGGCACTTATCCGCCGTATTCGACCCAGTACCTGCGCGAGGTCGTGGCGAGCGAGTCCCATGCCCATGCGGCGGCGTTCGATGCGGCGATCGGCCATTGGCTGGAAAACGAGAAGGCGCCGGCGGGGGATTTCAGCGCGGGGAACTCACCGGAACCGTTCCGCCACGATGAGGCGTTGGATGAGCAGATTCTGCAATTGATCCGGCACTTCGGCGCGCACAGTCGCAATATCGCGAAGGCGGCCCTGCAGCCGTAAAGAGGGGTTGGCATTCCCGCCGGGGCTGCGTGGGCCGCGGCGGGAGTGCGCAAATCGCTTAGCCGCCGGAGCAGCCGTTGCCCCACACCTGGTATTCGACGGTGTGGCGCTGACCGTTGGAGTCGTCGTAGGTCATGCGTGCCGGCACGATGCCGCATTCGTTGGATACGTCGGTGGTCGAGATGACGTGGGCGACGTCCAGTTTCATGTCGTAGGTGTACTGCTCCACGGCCGCGCTTGGCGCCTGGTCGGCGGCGTTCACCTGCTCGGCGAGGGCGAGCGAAGAGAAGCCCAGCATGGCCAGGATGACTACAGCTTTCATGAATTTACCTGCCTTGTTCCCGGAGTCCGGACGTGACGGGTCCGTGACGTTCAGCTCATGGCTGCATCGGGAAGCGTTGGGGAATGATGATGGGTCTTGGGTGGTGTTGCGGCGCGCGCTGTAACAGCACGGAAATAATAGGATTTGCCTGACCTGAGTCATATATCCAGGCGCCAACAAGACTTCGTACTCAGAGGCAACAATCCAGGCGTGACGCGGGTTTTAGGGGTGGTGTTGCGGCAGGATGTCGCAGGTTTGGCGGATTCGCGGCGGAGTTGCAGGATGCGTGGGAGCGGGATAGCGAGACATGACGCTGTTGTAGGAGCGGGCCATGCCCGCGATCGCGCGCATGGCGCGCTCCTGCAGGGGAGTGCCGCAGCGTGCCGTGTAGTTCGCGAGCAAGCTCGCTCCTATATGTCCCGCATGCAGCTTGGGGTCTTCGTAGGAGCGAGCTTGCTCGCGAACATGGGCGCCCTCAATCGCGCAGCGGCGACTGCGGGTCGAGCAGCGAAGTGCGGATGAAGTGCAGGTAGCTGCACACCCGGCGCAGGGGCGATGAGTCGAAGTGCGGCGGGCGGCGATCATCCGTGGTGCGCGTGGCATGGATGGCGTGTTCCACTGCCGCCAGGGCGCGCTGGCGGTTGCTCTCGCTGGGCTGGATGAACAGCCGGATCAGCGCCCGGCCCAGCGCGCGGATCGCCCGGCGCCAGGGCATGCGCTCGGCGTACCAGGGCTCCTTCGGCAGGGCTTCCTGTTCGCGGCGCAGCTCGATGATCGACAGGCCGATCTCCTGCACCTGGAAGGTCCAGCGCAGCAGCCGGCGCTGCACATCCGGACGGCCTGTGGATAACCCATAGGCCTGGTTCAGCAGGTCGCGGGTACCACTTTCGAAATTCGACGACAGACCCCTCAGCGGATCGCTGATCACCCGCACTACGCGCAGGCGCAGCTCGGCTTCCAGGCGCTCCCACAGCCACGGCCGGTTCGGCGGCAGGATGACGATGGCCGCGACCACGGCCATGCCCATCGACAGCAGCATCGCCAGGTATTCGTTGATGAAGGTGTAGGCGTCGTAACGCGCCACGTTGGCCGGCAGCGAGGCGATGCAGAACCACACCAGCAGGCCCACGCCGTAGCCGCTCCACTTGGGCCGGGTGATCAGGAAGGCGCCCAGGGCGAATACCGGCGAGAGTACGAAGCACAGCAGCGGGAAGCCGTCGATGTGCGGCAGCACGCGGAAGGTCAGGATGAAGCCGAGCGTGGCGCCGAGCAGCGTGCCAAGGGTCAGTTGCAGCGATAGCCGCTTGGGATTCGGCGAGGCGGAGGAGAGCGCGGCGATCAGCACCGAGGTCAGCGCGAAGGTGGCTCCGCTCAGCCAGGAGGTCTCGATCCAGAATACCCCGCCGACTATCACCAGCAGCGCACAACGGAACCCTGCGACGGCGGCGGCGAGGGCGTTGGCCTTGGGTGTGAAGCGCTCCTTCCACTGCTCACGTTCGTGCTTGTGCGCGGCGAGCGAGGCGTGGGTCTGGGCGTAGTTGTGCATATCGTCGGCGAAGCGGTAGAGCAGTTCGGCAGCCGTCTCGAAATCCAGCTGGTCGGCTTCCCGCGGGCAGGTGTGGCCGAGGTTGGCGCGGGCTTCGCGGATGCGGGGCATGAGGTGATGCTTGCAGAGTTCGAGTTGCACGCTCAGGCGCTCGGCATCCGCTTCGCTTAGCGGCCGGCCGTGCCAGCTGGCGAGCAGCTCGCTGACATCGATCAGGCACGGCATCAGCACTTCCAGCACGTTGCTGGCCTGGCGTTCGCGCAGGCGGTCGAGCAACCGCTGCAGTGCATGGAAGCGTGTGGTCAGTTGCATGAACTCGCTGTTCAGCCGCGCCAGGCGGCCGCTGCGCAGACGCATGTGCGGGTCTTCGAAGGCAGTGACGTTGCGCAGGCTTTCCAGACCCACCACTTCGGCGGCGATGCGCGCACTGGCCTGCTCGAAGCGCTCGCGCTCCAGCGTGCCGTTGAGGCCCGCGCTGGCGAGGCCGGCGAAGTCGCCGAAGCGGGTGTTCAGCGCGTTGCGCAGGGCGGCGGTGCTGGTCTGCGGCAGGACCACGGCGCTGACCACGCCGGTGCAGAGAATCCCCAGGGTGATCTCGATCACCCGCCACAGCGCCTGCATGAAGGCGCCCTCGGGGTGCAGGGTGGCGGGGATGCCGATCATCACCGCGGTGTAGCCGGCGAGCAGGCAGGCGTAGGCGCGGAAATCCCGGTAGCGCGCCGCGCCCGCAGTGCACAGGCCGACCCAGATTGCCACGCAGAGCAGGAACAGCACGCGCTCCTGGGCGAACAGGGCAATGAAGGTAACCATCACTGTGAGCCCGGCCAGCGTACCGAGGATGCGGTAGAAACTCTTCGCCAGCACCTGGCCGCTCTGCGGCTGCAGCACGATGAAGGCGCTCACCAGCACGGTGTTGGGCTGCGGCAGCTCAAGGCGGTAGGCCAGCCATAGCGCGGTGAAGGCGGTGATCAGCGCCTTGAGGATAAACATCCAGGTAACGCCGTCGGTGTGCGCCCAGTCGGACAGGGCGAAGCGCACCGCGGCGGCCTTGGGCAGGCGCACGGACAGACTGCTCATCGGGCTTATCTCGGCAGGCGGTGGTCGGGCTTTTCTTGGCAGGCGGCGGACGGGTTTGGACAACCCTGTAGTTCTGAGGCCGAGCGAAGGGGTGGCAGCACGTTGCACGAAAGGCGGAGCACGGGTGCGAATCCTGGGGTGTCGCGGCGGGCCGCGTTGGGGAGGGCGATTCTAGAAGTGCGCCGGGGGGCAGGATAAGCTGACGGTTGGATGAATTATTGTTGCCTGAAAGGACAATAATCCCGTCGCGACAGGTATGCGACAATTCGCCGCCTGTCATGAGTCTGTAACAAGGCGTTGCTCGCCCGAGCGCCGTTGCAGAGGCCGCCCGCCGTGGCGTGGACAGGCTCTTTTGGAGAAATGATGGACCTGCTGCACAACATGCGTGCCTTTGTCTGTGTCGCCGAGACCGGCAGCTTCACCGCCGCTGCCCAGCGCATGGACCTCACCACCGCCTACGTCTCGCGGACGGTGGCCAAGCTCGAAGCACACCTGCGCACCCGCCTGCTGCACCGAACCACCCGCCGCATCGCCCTCACCGAAGCCGGCCAGCGCTACCTGCAGCGCTGCCAGCAGATCCTCGGCTACATCGAGGAGGCCGAAGCCGAAGCGGGCGACGCCCATGCCCGGCCCCACGGCAAGGTGAAGGTGCATGCCATGACCGGTATCGGTCAGCACTACCTGATCCGTGCGATCTCGCAGTACTGCGAGATCTACCCGGAGGTCACCTTCGACCTGACCCTGGCCAACCGCATCACCGACATCCTCGACGAGGGCTACGACATCTCCGTGGTCATCGCCCAGGAGTTACCTGATTCGGGCTTCGTCTCCAAGCGCATCGGCAAGACCTACAGCGTGCTCTGCGCGTCGCCCGACTATGTGGCGCGCCATGGCCTGCCCAAGCAACTCGGCGAGCTGACCGATCACCGTTGCCTGCGCCTGGTGAACTCGGTGATGTCGCTGGACAAGTGGCTGTTCGACGGCCCCGACGGCCAGGAAATGGTCGGCATCAACCAGACGCATTTCCAGGTCAACACCGCTGACGCCATGACCGAGGCGGTACGTGCCGGCATGGGTATCGGCGCGCTGCCGGTGTACTCCGCTGTGCAGGGCCTGAAGGACGGCAGCCTGGTGCGCGTGCTGCCCGACTACAGCCTGTTCCACCTCAACGTCTATGCGCTGTATCCGTCGCGCCAGTACCTCGACGCGAAGATCCGCACCTGGGTGGAGTTCCTCCGTGATTGCGTGCCCGGCATGCTCGAGGAGCACGAACGGATGATGCTCGATCATCGCACCCAAGTGCCCGGCTGACGCGCCATTCCGCTGTCCTGAGCCTTTGAACCTCACCGCGCCCGGCATCTGCCGGGCGCGTTTTTTCGTACCTTGCGTTCCGCTGTGTCGAACGCCGCTTTGGGAAAAGACGAATTCTCCGAACGCGACTATTTGCGTCAGTCTCGTTGCGAGCCTGTCGCCAGGCTCACCTCGCAAGCACAAGAACAAATTGAGGGTGACGCGATGTTTACAACCATGGGGCGGGCGTTGCTCGCCGTCCTGGCGTTGGCCTGCGCTTCTGCCAGTCAGGCTGCCGATGAACCGCCGGCTGCCAATGAGCCGATAGTGATCAAGTTCGCCCACGTGGTCGCGGAGAACACGCCCAAGGGGCAGGGCGCGCTGATGTTCAAGCGCCTGGCCGAGGAGCGCCTGCCCGGCCGGGTGCGCGTGGAGGTCTACCCGAACTCCTCGCTGTACGGCGACGGCAAGGAAATGGAAGCGCTGCTGCTGGGCGACGTGCAGATGCTCGCGCCGTCACTGGCCAAGTTCGAGCAGTACACCCGCAAGGTGCAGATCTTCGACCTGCCGTTCCTCTTCGACGACATCGACGCCGTCGACAACTTCCAGCGCAGCCCGCAGGGCCAGAGCCTGCTGACCAGCATGCAGGGCAAGGGCATCCTCGGCCTCGCCTACTGGCACAACGGGATGAAGCAGCTGTCGGCCAATCGCCTGCTGCTCGAGCCGGGCGATGCGCGCGGACTGAAGTTCCGCGTGCAGGCCTCCGACGTGCTCAACGAGCAGTTCCGCGAGCTGCGTGCGATCTCCCGCAAGATGTCCTTCGCCGAGGTCTACCAGGGCCTGCAGACCGGCGTGGTGAATGGCACCGAGAACACCTGGTCGAACTACGAGAGCCAGAAGGTCAACGAGGTGCAGAAGTACTTCACCGAGTCCAACCACGGCCTGGTGGACTACATGGTGATCACCAATGCGAAGTTCTGGAACGGCCTGCCGCCGGACCTGCGCACCGAGCTGGAAAGGATCATGGCCGAGGTCACCGTGAAGGTGAACCAGGAAGCCGAGCGGCTGAACCGCGACGCCCGCCAGCGCATCCTCGCCAGCGGCACCAGCGAGATCCACCCGCTCACCGCGCAGCAGCGCGCCGACTGGCGCGAGGCGATGCAGCCGGTGTGGCAGAAATTCCGCGACAACGTCGGCGCCGATTTCCTCCAGGCCGCCGAAGCCTCCAACCGTCCCCATTGATCCACCCGGCCCCGCCGGCTGGCAGGGCTGTGTGCGGATGTTCCGTTGTGGAGAACTTTCGATGAACCGACTCGTGCGCGTCTGGAACCACTTCGAGGAAGGCGCCATCGCCTTCCTGCTGGCGGCCATGACGCTGGTGACCTTCGTCTACGTGGTGATGACCAACGTCTTCACCCTGTTCTATGACCTGGGCGACCGCCTGCCATCGTTGCAGGGGCCGCTCTACGCCATCGGCGATGCGATTCTCGGCGTCGCCCAGGACATGTCCTGGAGCAACGCGCTGACCAAGGCGCTGTTCGGCTGGCTGATCTTCTTCGGCATCGCCTATGGCGTGCGCACCGCCGGCCACCTGGGCGTGGACGCGCTGGTGCGGCTGGCGCCGCGCCCGGTACAGCGCTGCATCGGCGTGCTCGCCTGCCTCTGCTGCCTGGGCTACGCCGGGCTGTTCATGGTCGCCAGTTTCGACTGGGTGAAGACCTTGTTCATCGCCGGCATCGGTGCGGAAGACCTCGACCATTTCGGCATCCTCCAGGCCTACATCGCGGTGATCGTGCCCATCGGCTTCGGCCTGGTGGTCCTGCGCTACCTGGAAATCCTCGTCAACCTGTTGCGCGGCCGCCAGCTCGGCCTGGGCCTCGCCGACGAGGCCGCGGAAGCCTCGAAGCTGGCCGGTGAAGAAGCCGCGGAGAGCCGTCCATGACCGTGATGATCCTGTTCCTCCTGCTCTTCGTCTTCATGTTCATCGGCGTGCCCATCGCCATTTCCCTGGGCCTGTCCGGTGCGTTGACGATCCTGCTGTTCAGCCCTGACTCGGTACGTTCGCTGGCGATCAAGCTGTTCGAGACCTCCGAGGCCTACACGCTGCTGGCGATCCCGTTCTTCCTGCTTTCCGGCGCCTTCATGACCACCGGCGGCGTGGCCCGCCGGCTGATCGACTTCGCCAATGCCTGCGTCGGCCACATCCGTGGCGGCCTGGCGATCGCGGCGGTGCTGGCCTGCATGCTGTTCGCCGCGCTGTCGGGTTCCTCGCCGGCGACCGTGGCGGCGGTGGGCTCGATTGCCGTGGCCGGCATGGTGCGTTCGGGCTACCCGCGCGAGTTCGGCGCCGGGATCATCTGCAACGCCGGCACCCTGGGCATCCTGATCCCGCCGTCGATCGTCATGGTGGTGTATTCCGCCGCCACCGAGACCTCGGTGGGCAAGCTGTTCGTCGCCGGCGTGGTGCCGGGCCTGCTGCTGGGCGTGATCCTGATGGTGGTGATCTATATCGTCGCGCGGGTGAAGAAGCTGCCGGCGCAACCGCGCGCCAGCCTGCGCGAATGGCTGTCCGCCGCACGCCGGGCGATCTGGGGCCTGTTGCTGCTGGTGATCATCCTCGGCGGCATCTACTCCGGGCTGTTCACGCCTACCGAGGCGGCGGCGGTGGCGGCCGTCTACTCGGCCTTCGTCGCGCTGTTCGTCTACAAGGACATGCGCCTGCGCGACTGCCCCAAGGTGCTGGTGGACTCCGGGCGGCTGAGCATCATGCTGATGTTCATCATCGCCAACGCCATGCTCTTCGCCCACGTGCTGACCACCGAGCAGATTCCCCAGCAGATCACCGAGTGGGTGATGCAGGAGGGGCTGACGCCGATCGGCTTCCTGCTGATGGTCAACGTGGTGCTGCTGGTGGCCGGCAGCTTCATGGAGCCCTCGGCCATCGTGCTGATCCTGGCGCCGATCTTCTTCCCCATCGCCATGCGCCTGGGGATCGACCCGATCCACCTCGGCATCGTCATGGTGGTGAACATGGAGATCGGTCTGGTGCACCCGCCGGTGGGGCTCAACCTGTTCGTCACCTCGGCGGTCACCGGCCTGCCGCTGGGCTCGACCATCCGCGCGGCACTGCCGTGGCTGATGATCCTGCTGCTGTTCCTGATGCTGGTGACCTACGTGCCTTACATCTCGCTGGCGCTGCCCCACGCCCTTGGCATGTGACAGGTTGTCGCGGCCCCATGAGTCCGTTGCCAAAACAACGGCTTATGGGGCTCATCACTAAGACTAAGGATTGGTAAGACCATGGTCGTATGGTTCGGGAGAGGGTGTCGCCGTTACAACTTAGGGCAACAAAAACAACACTCTTCACCGAGGTAAAACGCCATGACAGCGGCATCCGTGTACCCCGTGCGTCCCGAAGTGGCCGCGACCACTCTGACCGACGAGGCCACCTACAAGAAGCTGTACCAGCAGTCGGTGGTCAACCCCGACGGCTTCTGGCGCGAACAGGCCCAGCGCATTGACTGGATCAAGCCGTTCACCAAGGTCAAGCAGACCTCCTTCGACGATCACCACGTGGACATCAAGTGGTTCGCCGATGGCACCCTGAACCTCTCCTACAACTGCCTCGACCGCCACCTGGCCGAGCGGGGCGACCAGCTCGCCATCATCTGGGAAGGCGACGATCCTTCCGAGCACCGTGAAATCACCTACCGCGAGCTGCACGAGCAGGTCTGCAAGTTCGCCAACGCCCTGCGCGGCCAGGACGTGCACCGTGGCGACGTGGTGACCATCTACATGCCGATGATCCCGGAAGCCGTGGTCGCCATGCTGGCCTGCGCCCGCATCGGTGCGATCCATTCCGTGGTGTTCGGCGGCTTCTCCCCCGAAGCCCTGGCCGGCCGCATCATCGACTGCCGTTCCAAGGTGGTGATCACTGCCGACGAAGGTCTGCGCGGTGGCAAGAAGACCCCGCTCAAGGCCAACGTCGACGACGCCCTGACCAACCCGGAAACCAACAGCGTGCAGAAGATCATCGTCTGCAAGCGCACCGGTTCGGACATCAAGTGGAACCAGCACCGCGACGTGTGGTTCGAGGACCTGATGAAGGTCGCCGGCTCCACCTGCGCACCGAAGGAAATGGGCGCCGAGGACCCGCTGTTCATCCTCTACACCTCCGGCTCCACCGGCAAGCCCAAGGGCGTGCTGCACACCACCGGCGGCTACCTGGTCTACGCCTCGCTGACCCATGAGCGGGTGTTCGACTACCGCCCGGGTGAAGTCTTCTGGTGCACCGCCGACATCGGCTGGGTCACCGGTCACACCTACGTCGTCTATGGCCCGCTGGCCAACGGCGCGACCACCGTGCTGTTCGAGGGCGTGCCGAACTACCCGGACATCTCCCGCGTCGCGAAGATCGTCGACAAGCACAAGGTCAACATCCTCTACACCGCCCCGACCGCCATCCGCGCCATGATGGCCGAGGGCAAGGCCGCGGTCGAAGGCGCCGACGGCTCCAGCCTGCGCCTGCTGGGTTCGGTGGGCGAGCCGATCAACCCGGAAGCCTGGCAGTGGTACTACGAGACCGTTGGCCAGTCGCGCTGCCCTATCGTCGACACCTGGTGGCAGACCGAAACCGGCGCCTGCCTGATGACCCCGCTGCCGGGCGCCCACGGCCTTAAGCCGGGCTCCGCTGCCAAGCCGTTCTTCGGCGTGGTGCCGGCGCTGGTGGACAACCTGGGCAACATCCTGGAAGGGGCCACCGAGGGCAACCTGGTGATCCTGGACTCCTGGCCGGGCCAGGCGCGCACCCTGTACGGCGACCACGACCGCTACGTGGACACCTACTTCAAGACCTTCAAGGGCATGTACTTCACCGGCGACGGCGCCCGTCGCGACGAAGACGGCTACTACTGGATCACCGGCCGCGTGGATGACGTGCTCAACGTCTCCGGTCACCGCATGGGCACCGCCGAGATCGAGAGCGCCCTGGTTGCCCACCCGAAAGTGGCCGAGGCCGCGGTGGTTGGCGTACCGCACGACATCAAGGGGCAGGGCATCTATGTCTACGTCACCCTGAATGCCGGCGAGGAAAGCAACGAGCAACTGCGCCAGGAACTGCGTGCCTGGGTGCGCAAGGAAATCGGCCCGATCGCCACCCCGGATGTGATCCAGTGGGCGCCCGGCCTGCCGAAGACCCGCTCGGGCAAGATCATGCGCCGCATCCTGCGCAAGATCGCCACGGCCGAGTACGACACCCTGGGTGACATCTCCACCCTGGCTGATCCGGGTGTGGTGCAGCACTTGATCGACACGCACCAGGCCATGCGCGCGGCCTGATCCGCCGCCCGATGAAAAACGCCCCGCTTGCCGGGGCGTTTTTCATTTCTTCGTCTTTACCGGATGCAAGCCCTGGCGGAGCTCGAACGTAGGATGGCGTGGAGCGCAGCGATACCCATCAATTCCGGCATGGATCGGGCAGACCGTAGGGTGCATACCGCGTCAGCGTTATCCGCCGTCGTGGCATCGGCGGATAACCCGTTCCGGGTTATGCGCCCTACGCACAGGTTGCCTTCAGTGCCGATTTAGACTTGAGCGGCTGCTCCTGCAGTGTGTTTCCCTCCCACCGGTAACATTTCCCTGCGACAAAATGAGGCGCCAGGAAACATTTCGCACAGCTTCGGTGCGTCTTTTCTGTCCGTGCGGAATGAGTCAATATCGCGCACCCCGCGCAGGGACTGAGGCCTGGTATTTATGGCCCAATTACTGCAGGTAAATTGGGTTTTACTACTCGCTTTCAGATCACGTAAAATCCGCGCCGTCAAGCCGCCGGGGCTCTGTCTCCAGCGCTTCTATAATTACTTGTCGCATTGAAGAAATAACCGCTCCGGGGCTGTCGCTAGAATGCCGCTCACCCCGGTAGGCGCGCTTTTCACAAGAATCGCGCCAGCAATGCGCAGACGAACAATAACCTTCACTTCTGCACGGGCAGCCTGGGCCAACCCCTTTCTCCTGCCAATCGAAGCCCTACCCTCGAAGGAGTTACTGATGAAGAAGTTTGCACTTCTCGGTGCGCTGGCCCTGTCCGCGCTTTCCCTGGTTGCCCACGCTGACGACAAGCCGGTCCGCATCGGCATCGAAGCCGGCTATCCGCCTTTCTCCTTCAAGACTCCCGACGGCAAGCTCGCCGGTTTCGACGTGGATATCGGCAACGCCCTGTGCGAAGAGATGAAGGTCAAATGTACCTGGGTCGAGCAGGAGTTCGACGGCCTGATCCCGGCACTGAAGGTTCGCAAGATCGACGCCATCCTCTCGTCCATGACCATCACCGACGAGCGCAAGAAGTCCGTGGACTTCACCAACAAGTACTACCACACCCCCGCGCGCTTCGTGATGAAGGAAGGCGTGACCCTGAACGATCCGCTGGCGGACCTGAAGGGCAAGAAGGTCGGTGTGCTGCGCGCCTCCACCCATGACCGCTACGCCACCGACGTCCTGGCCCCGGCTGGCATCGAAGTCGTGCGTTACAACTCGCAGAACGAAGCCAACATGGACCTGGTCTCCGGCCGCATCGACGCGACCATGGCCGACTCGGTCAACCTCGACGACGGCTTCCTGAAAACCGACGCCGGCAAGGGCTACGCCTTCGTAGGTCCGGAATACAACGATCCGAAGTACTTCGGTGGTGGTGCCGGCATCGCCGTGCGCAAGGGCGATACCGCCCTGACCGAGAAATTCAACGCGGCCATCGCCGGCATCCGTGCCAACGGCAAGTACAAGGAAGTACAGGACAAGTACTTCAAGTTCGACGTCTACGGCGAGAACTGATCCACGTCCAGAAGTGGCACAGACCCAGGCCTGATCCTGAAGTTTGTGCCACTTTTTTATTGGGGGTGAGCCTGCAGTCGCGCTCGCCCTGAGCGTCCGTGTCGTTGCGGGCGGCGTCCGGTTTCACGAGGTACGAAATTATGCTCAATGGCTACGGAGCCACCATCGTCGATGGTGCCTGGCTGACGCTTCAGCTGTCCCTGCTGTCGATGGCCCTGGCGATCGCGCTGGGTCTGCTCGGCGCGGCCATCCGCCTGTCGCCGGTGAAGTGGCTGGCCTGGTGCGGCGACCTCTATTCCACCGTGATCCGCGGCGTACCGGACCTCGTGCTGATCCTGCTGATCTTCTACGGCGGCCAGGCTGCGGTGAACTGGATCGCGCCCATGGTCGGCTATGACGACTACATCGACCTCAACCCCTTCGCCTCCGGCGTCGGCACTCTGGGCTTCATCTTCGGTGCTTACCTGTCAGAGACCTTCCGTGGCGCCTTCATGGCCATCCCGAAAGGGCAGGGCGAGGCCGGCTTCGCCTACGGCATGAGCCCGCTTCAGGTGTTCTTCCGCATCCAGGTGCCGCAGATGATCCGCCTGGCCATTCCCGGCTTCACCAACAACTGGCTGGTGCTGGTCAAGGCCACCGCGCTGATCTCCGTGGTCGGCCTGCAGGACATGATGTTCAAGGCCAAGCAGGCCTCGGACGCCACCCGCGAACCCTTCACCTATTTCCTCGCCGTGGCGGCGCTGTACCTGGTGGTCACCAGTGTTTCCCTGGTGCTGCTGCGCATGCTCGAACGCCGCTATTCGGTCGGCGTGAAAGTCGCCGAGCTTTGAGACCGGGAGCCTGATCATGATTTTCGACTTCTCCGTCATCTGGGACAGCCTGCCGCTCTACTTCAGCGGTCTGCTGGTGACCCTCAAGCTGCTGGCGATCTCGCTGTTCTTCGGCCTGCTGGCGGCAGTGCCGCTGGCGCTGATGCGCTGCTCGAAGAACCCGGCGGTGAACCTCCCGGCCTGGCTCTACACCTATGTGATCCGCGGCACCCCGATGCTGGTGCAGCTGTTCCTCATCTATTACGGCCTGGCACAGTTCGAGGCGGTACGCGAGAGCGCGATGTGGCCGCTGCTGTCCAACGCCACCTTCTGCGCCTGCGCAGCCTTTGCCATCAACACCAGCGCCTACACCGCCGAGATCCTCGCCGGCAGCATCCGCGCCACCCCGCACGGCGAGATCGAAGCCGCCAAGGCCATGGGCATGTCGCGGCTCAAGCTGTACCGCCGCATCCTGCTGCCCTCGGCCCTGCGCCGCGCGCTGCCGCAGTACAGCAACGAAGTGATCATGATGCTGCAGACCACGAGCCTTGCGTCCATCGTGACCCTGGTGGACATCACCGGCGCCGCGCGCACCGTGTACTCGCAGTACTACCTGCCGTTCGAGGCGTTCATCACCGCCGGCATCTTCTACCTGATCATGACCTTCACCCTGGTGCGCCTGTTCAAGCTGGCCGAGCGCCGCTGGCTGGCCTATCTCGCGCCGCGCAAGCACTGAGGAATACACCGTGGAACGTATCGATCATCTGCTGCCGTGGAGCAGCCTGGGTAGCGAGCGCCGCCTGAGCGTTTTCCGCTACGGCACGGGCCCGCGCAAGGTCTACATCCAGTCCAGTCTGCACGCCGACGAGCTGCCGGGCATGCGCACCGCCTGGGAGCTCAAGCAGCGCTTGGCCGACCTCGAGTCGCGCGGGCAACTGAACTGCGTCGTCGAGCTGGTGCCGGTGGCCAACCCCATCGGCCTGGGCCAGACCCTGCAGGCCAGCCATCTGGGCCGTTTCGAGTTTGGCAGCGGGAAGAACTTCAACCGCGATTTCGTCGAGCTGAGCGCTCTGGTTGCCGAGCGTGTCGGCGACCAACTGGGCGCCGATGAAGCTGCCAACGTCGAGCTGATCCGCCAGGCCATGCGAGATGGCCTCGACGCGCTGCCGCCGGCCTCGTCCGAGCTGCAGGGCATGCAGCGCATCCTGCTGCGCCACGCCTGCGACGCCGAAGTGGTGCTCGACCTGCACTGCGACTTCGACGCCGCCATCCACGTCTACGCGATCCCGCAGCACTGGCCGCGCTGGAAGTCCCTGGCAGCGCGTCTGAAAGCCGGCGTCGCTCTGCTTGCCGAAGATTCCGGCGGCAGTTCCTTCGACGAATCCTGTTCGCTGCCCTGGCTGCGCCTGGCGCAGGCCTTCCCGCAGGCGGCAATTCCGCTCGCGTGCCTGGCGACCACCGTCGAACTGGGCGGCGTGGGCGATACCCGCGTCGACCAGGGGCAGGCCAATGCCGAGGCCATCCTCGGCTTCCTAGCCGAGCAGGGTCTGATCGCCGGCGACTGGCCGGCGGCACCGGCCGAATGCTGCGAGGGCATGCCCTTCGAAGGCACCGAATACCTCTACGCACCCCACGTTGGCGTGGTGAGTTTCCTGCGCAAGGCGGGGGAGTGGGTGGAGATGGGCGACGCACTGTTCGAGGTGGTCGACCCACTGAACGACCAGGTCAGCATTGTTCGCGCCGGGACTTCCGGCGTGCTGTTCGCCATCGAGCGTGGGCGCTACGCCCAGCCGGGGCTTTGGCTGGCCAAGGTGGCCGGGCGTGAGCCGTTCCGCAAGGGCCGGCTGATCAACGACTGAATTCGAGAACCGACACCATGTACAAACTGGAAATCCAGGACCTGCACAAGCGCTACGGCACCCACGAGGTGCTCAAGGGCGTCTCCCTGGCGGCGAAAGCGGGCGACGTGATCAGCATCATCGGCTCCTCCGGCTCGGGCAAGAGCACCTTCCTGCGGTGCATCAACCTGCTCGAACAGCCCCATGCGGGCAAGATCCTGCTCAACGGCGAAGAGCTCAAGCTCGTGCCGAACAAGGACGGCGCGCTCAAGGCTGCCGACGCCAAGCAGCTGCAGCGCATGCGCTCGCGCCTGTCGATGGTGTTCCAGCACTTCAACCTGTGGTCGCACATGAGCGCCCTGGAAAACGTCATCGAAGCGCCGGTCCATGTGCTGGGCGTATCGAAGAAAGAGGCACTGGAAAAGGCCGAGCACTACCTGGCGAAAGTCGGCGTGGCGCACCGCAAGGATGCCTACCCGGCCCACATGTCCGGCGGTGAGCAGCAGCGCGTGGCCATCGCCCGTGCCCTGGCGGTCGAGCCGGAAGTCATGCTGTTCGACGAACCGACCTCGGCGCTCGACCCCGAGCTGGTCGGCGAAGTCCTGCGCGTGATGCAGGACCTGGCCCAGGAAGGCCGCACCATGGTGGTGGTGACCCACGAGATGGGCTTCGCCCGCGAGGTTTCCAACCAGTTGGTGTTCCTGCACAAGGGCCTGGTGGAAGAGGCGGGCTGCCCGAAGGAAGTCCTGGCCAATCCGCAATCCGAACGCCTCAAGCAGTTCCTTTCCGGCAGCTTGAAGTAAGCTGTCCGTTACAGTCGCCTGGTGACCTGATCGCATGACCGCACAACGCATCGGATTCCTCCTCTGGCCGCACACGCGGGCGCTGACCCTCGGTCTGGCCGAGGAGGCCCTGCGGGTCGCCCGCCGACTGCATCCCGAAGCGCTCTACGAGCCGGTGTTCATGAGCGCCGAGCCGGTGGCCGAGGCCGATGGCTGGCGCTTGCCGGGGCAGGCCTGGAACGGTGTGCTGGAGCAGTGCCAGCGGATATTCCTGGTCGCCGACGAGATTCCGCAGACGGTCCCCGCGCCACTGGCTGCCGTACTCAAGCAGCTGTCGCGCAGCGGTGTGAGCATCGGAGCATTGTCCGCCGGTATTTACCCGCTGGCGCAGCTGGGTCTGCTCGACGGTTACCGCGCCGCTGTGCACTGGCGCTGGCACGACGATTTCACCGAGCGTTACCCCAAGGTCATCGCCACCAACCACCTGTTCGAGTGGGACCGTGATCGACTCAGTGCCTGCGGCGGCATGGCGGTGCTCGATCTGCTGCTGGCCGTGCTGTCCCGCGACCATGGTGCGGAGCTGGCGGGCGCAGTCTCCGAAGAGCTGGTGGTGGAGCGCATCCGCGAAGGTTCCGAACGCCAGCGCATCCCGCTGAAGAACCGCCTGGGCTCCAGTCACCCGAAGCTCACCCAGGCGGTGCTGCTGATGGAGGCGAACATCGAGGAGCCGCTGACCACCGACGAGATCGCCCAGCACGTGTGCGTCTCGCGCCGCCAGTTGGAGCGCATCTTCAAGCAGTACCTGACCCGCGTGCCCAGCCAGTACTACCTGGAGCTGCGCCTGAACCGCGCGCGGCAGATGCTCATGCAGACCAGCAAGTCGATCATCCAGATCGGCCTGTCCTGCGGCTTCTCCAGCGGCCCGCACTTCTCCAGCGCCTACCGCAACTTCTTTGGCGTGACCCCGCGCGAAGATCGCAACCAGCGCCGCGGCCAGGGCGCCGCCGAAGCCGCGCCGGTCGCCACCGAGCGCGGCTGATGCAACCTACGGCATGAAATCGCCCAACTCCTTCCTGGCCGTAGGTATGAGTGCTTCGAGGATTTCCAGCGGAACATCTTGCTGAAACAGATTCACGACGTAGCGCTGATTCCTGTCGTCCCGGAAAATCTCCAGTATCGGCACGTTATCGGCCCAGCACTCTAGCCCCAGTCCATCTCGTGGATTGACGTCCGAAGCGAATTGAATTCGGTATTCGATTCCGTTGATCAGCATGTATCCATCCTTCGGTGGCTGGCACGGGGAGCGTAGGGCGAATAACCTGGAACAGGTTATCCGCCCTACAAGGTTTACCTGATACTTTCTTGTTGCGCAGTTGGCGAGCAAGGGCCAGGCGCCCCCTTGCTCCTGCATAAAAGCCCCTTCCTGCCTTATTCCTTTTTCCCCCGTTCGCGCAGCGAACAAATTCCACGCCTCCTTGTACCCGCAGCAGGCCGCAGGCCTTACACTGCGCCTTCCCGACGCTTTCTGTCGCATTTCCGTAAGCCTCGGCAATTCGCGGGTTGGCGCTATAACAAGTTGTCGCATGGCGGCAATGACGGCCCGCTGTTCGTCCCTACAATCCATTCATCGATAGCCGCCTCAACCAGGCAGGAGAACACCGATGTCCGCTCCGCAAGCTCAGGTCCAACGCTCCGACTTCGACCAGGTCATGGTTCCCAACTATTCGCCGGCTGCCTTCATTCCGGTGCGTGGCGAGGGTTCCCGAGTCTGGGATCAGAGCGGCCGAGAGCTGGTGGACTTCGCTGGCGGCATCGCGGTCAGCTCCCTGGGCCACACCCATCCGGCGCTGATGCAGGCGCTGACCGAGCAGGCCGGCAAGATCTGGCACGTCTCCAACGTCTTCACCAACGAGCCGGCCCTGCGCCTGGCCAAGAAGCTGATCGACGCCACCTTCGCCGAGCGCGTGTTCTTCGCCAACTCCGGCGCCGAGGCCAACGAAGCCGCGCTGAAGCTGGCGCGCCGCTACGCCCACGACGTCTACGGCCCCGAGAAGTACGAGATCATCTCGATGGTCAACAGCTTCCACGGCCGTACCCTGTTCACCGTCAATGTCGGTGGCCAGGCCAAGTACTCCGATGGTTTCGGCCCGAAGGTCGAAGGCATCACCCACATCCCGTTCAACGACCTGGAAGCCCTGAAGGCGGCCATCTCCGACAAGACCTGCGCCGTGATCATCGAACCGGTGCAGGGCGAGAGCGGCGTGCTGCCGGCCGACCAGGCCTACCTGGAAGGCGTGCGCAAGCTGTGCGACGAGAACAACGCGCTGCTGATCTTCGATGAAGTGCAGAGCGGCTTCGGTCGTATCGGCTACCTCTACGCCCACCAGTACTACGGCGTGAATCCGGACATCCTCTCCAGCGCCAAGGGCCTGGGTGGCGGCTTCCCGATCGGCGCCATGCTGACCACCGCGAAGATCGCCGAGCACCTGGTCGTCGGCACCCACGGCACCACCTACGGCGGCAACCCGCTGGCGTGCGCGGTCGCCGGCGCGGCCTTCGACGTGATCAATACCCCGGAAGTGCTCGAAGGCGTGAAGGCCAAGCATGAGCGCTTCAAGGTCCGCCTGGAAAAGATCGCCGCCGAGTACGGCATCTTCACCCAGGTCCGCGGCATGGGCATGCTGATCGGCGCGGTGCTCAACGATGCCTTCAAGGGCAAGGCCAAGGACGTGCTCAACGCTGCCGAGAAGGAAGGCGTGATGGTCCTGCAGGCCGGCCCGGACGTGGTGCGCTTCGCCCCCAGCCTGGTGATCCCGGACGCGGACATCGACGAAGGCCTGGATCGCCTCGAGCGCGCCATCGCCAAGCTGACCCGCGGCTGATCCCCCGGCTACGCTGAACCGGCGGGGCCCGCGCCTCGCCGCTCAACCGGTCGGATCGTCCCGGCCGGTTCTTCGAATGCCCCTATGTGCGCGGCACAGGCCGTGTCGCGCCCATGATTCATCAACCAAGAATCACAATTTTTGTCTGGTTAGAGGAGTGACGCCATGCTGGTGATGCGCCCCGCCCAAGTGGCCGACCTGCAGCAAGTGCAGCGTCTCGCCGCGGACAGCCCGGTCGGCGTCACGTCGCTGCCGGACGACGCGGAACGCCTGCGCGAGAAGATACTTGCCTCGGAGGCTTCGTTTACCGCCGAAGTGAGCTTCAACGGTGAAGAGAGCTACTTCTTCGTGCTCGAGGACAGTGAGACCGGCCGCCTCGTCGGCTGCTCGGCCATTGTCGCCTCGGCCGGTTTCTCCGAGCCGTTCTACAGCTTCCGCAACGAGACCTTCGTGCACGCTTCCCGCGAGCTGAAGATCCACAACAAGATCCACGTCCTCTCGCTGTGCCATGACCTTACCGGCAACAGCCTGCTGACCAGCTTCTACGTCGAGCGCGACCTGGTGAACACGCCGATCGCCGAGCTCAACTCCCGTGGCCGCCTGCTGTTCATGGCCAGTCATCCGGAGCGCTTCGCCGATGCGGTGGTCGTGGAGATCGTCGGCTACAGCGACGATCAGGGCCAGTCGCCGTTCTGGAACGCCATCGGTCGCAACTTCTTCGACCTCGACTACACCGAGGCCGAGAAGCTTTCCGGGCTGAAGAGCCGCACCTTCCTCGCCGAGCTGATGCCGCACTACCCGATCTATGTGCCGCTGCTGCCAGACGAGGCGCAGGAGGCGATGGGCCAGGTGCATCCGCGTGCGCAGATCACCTTCGACATCCTGATGCGCGACGGCTTCGAGTCCGAGAACTACGTGGACATCTTCGATGGCGGCCCGGCGCTGCATGCGCGCACCTCGAACATCCGCTCCATCGCGCAAAGCCGGCAGGTGCCGGTGCGTATTGGCGAGGGCGGCAAGGGTAACCGTGGTTACCTCGTCACCAACGGCCAGTTGCAGGATTTCCGCGCCATTGTCGCCGAACTCGACTGGGTGCCGGGCAAGCCCGTCACCCTGAATCAGGAAACCGCCGATGCCCTGGGCATCGGCGAGGGCGCCAGCGTGCGCCTGGTTGCGATCTGAGGGGAGAGAGCATGATCGTCCGTCCCGTAACCAGTGCCGACCTGCCGGCTCTGTTTGACCTGGCGCGCAGCACCGGCACCGGCCTGACCACGCTGCCGGCCAACGAGCAGCGCCTGCAGCACCGTGTGAGCTGGGCCGAGAAGGCCTTCCGCGGCGAAGCCGAGCGCGCCGATGCCGACTACCTGTTCGTGCTGGAGAACGACGAAGGCAAGGTCGTCGGCATCTCCGCCGTGGCCGGCGCAGTCGGCCTGCGCGAGCCCTGGTACAACTACCGTGTCGGCCTCACCGTCAGCGCCTCCCAGGAGCTGGGTATCCACCGCGAGATTCCCACGCTGTTCCTGGCCAACGACCTCACCGGGCAGTCCGAACTGTGCTCGCTGTTCCTGCATGCCGATCATCGCGCCGGCCTGAACGGTCGCCTGCTGTCCAAGGCGCGCTTCCTGTTCATCGCCGAGTTCCGCGAACTGTTCGGTGACAAGGTGATCGCCGAGATGCGCGGCATGTCCGATGCCGCCGGGCGTTCGCCGTTCTGGGAAAGCCTGGGCCGGCACTTCTTCAAGATGGAATTCAGCCAGGCCGACTACCTGACCGGCGTGGGCAACAAGGCCTTCATCGCCGAACTGATGCCCAAGTTCCCGCTCTACACCTGCTTCCTCTCGGAAGAGGCACGCTCGGTGATCGGCCGCGTGCACTCCGATACCGAGCCGGCGCTGGCCATGCTCAAGGCCGAGGGCTTCAGCTATCAGGGCTACGTCGACATCTTCGACGCCGGCCCGGCCATCGAGGCGCCGACCGAGAAGGTCCGCGCCATTGCCGACAGCCAGAACCTGGTGCTGGCGATCGGCACGCCGGGCGACGCCGCCGAGCCTTACCTGATCCACAACCGCAAGCGCGAGGAGTGCCGTATCACCGCGGCCCCGGCGCGCGTGGCCGCCGGCTCACTGGTGGTCGATGCGCAGACCGCCAAGCGCCTGCGCCTGTCCGCCGGGGCCTCGGTCCGCGCGGTGCCCCTCTCCGGAAAACGCAACTGACGCCGCTTGGCGTCAGGGGAGCCTGATGATGAATACCCACTACATTGCCGGCCAGTGGCTGGCGGGCGAAGGCGAGCCTCTGGAATCGCTGTGCCCGGTCAGCCAGAACTTGGTCTGGTCCGGCCGCGCCGCTTCCGAGTCGCAAGTCGCTGCCGCCGTCGCCGCCGCGCGCAATGCCTTCCCGGCCTGGGCCCGTCGCCCGGTGGAAGAGCGCATCGCCGTGCTGGAGCGCTTTGCCGCTGCCCTCAAGGGCCGTTCCGAGGAGCTCGCCCGTGCCATCGGCGAGGAAACCGGCAAGCCGTTGTGGGAAGCTGCCACCGAAGTGACCAGCATGGTCAACAAGGTCGCCATCTCGGTCCAGGCCTTCCGTGAGCGTACCGGCGAGAAGAGCGGCCCGCTGGCCGACGCCACCGCCGTGCTGCGCCACAAGCCCCATGGCGTGGTCGCCGTGTTCGGCCCGTACAACTTCCCCGGCCACCTGCCCAACGGCCACATCGTGCCGGCCCTGCTGGCCGGCAATGCCGTGGTGTTCAAGCCCAGCGAGCTGACTCCCAAGGTCGCCGAGCTGACCCTGCAGGCCTGGATCGAGTCGGGCATTCCCTCTGGTGTGATCAACCTGGTGCAGGGCGCCCGCGATACCGGCGTGGCTCTGGCGGGCAATGACGACATCGATGGCCTGTTCTTCACCGGCTCCAGCCGCACCGGCAACCTGCTGCACAGCCAGTTCGGCGGTCGCCCGCAGAAAATCCTGGCGCTGGAAATGGGCGGCAATAACCCGTTGATCGTCGACGAAGTGAAGGACGTGGATGCTGCCGTCTATACCATCATCCAGTCCGCCTTCATTTCCGCCGGCCAGCGCTGCACCTGCGCCCGTCGCCTGCTGGTCCCGCAGGGCGCCTGGGGCGACGCGCTGATCGAGCGCCTGGTGGCCGTGGCCGCGACCATCAAGGTCGGCGCCTTCGACGAGCAGCCGGCGCCCTTCATGGGCTCGGTGATCTCGCTGGCCGCCGCGCAGCACCTGATCAAGGCCCAGGAACAACTGCTGGCCAAGGGCGCCAAGCCGCTGCTGGCGATGACCCAGCCGCTGGCCACCGCCGCGCTGCTGACTCCCGGCATCCTCGACGTGAGCGCCGTCAGCGAGCGCCCGGACGAAGAGTTCTTCGGCCCGCTGCTGCAAGTGATCCGCTATGCCGATTTCGACGCCGCCGTGCGTGAAGCCAACGCCACCCAGTACGGTCTCGCCGCCGGCCTGCTGTCGGACTCCCGCGAGCGCTACGAGGACTTCCTCATCGAGAGCCGCGCCGGCATCGTCAACTGGAACAAGCAACTGACCGGCGCCGCCAGCAGCGCGCCGTTCGGCGGCATCGGCGCCTCCGGCAACCACCGCCCTAGCGCCTACTACGCAGCCGACTACTGCGCGTACCCGGTCGCCTCGCTGGAAAGCGACAGCCTGAGCCTGCCTGCAACCCTGACTCCGGGAGTGAGCCTGTGATGACCGCCTATGAAATGAACTTCGATGGTCTGGTCGGGCCGACGCACAACTACGGCGGCCTGTCCTACGGCAACGTCGCCTCGCAGAGCAACAGCCAGGCCGCGTCCAACCCGCGCGAAGCGGCGAAGCAGGGCCTGTCGAAGATGAAGGCGCTGATGGAGATGGGCTTCAAGCAGGGCGTTTTCGCCCCGCAGGAGCGTCCGGCGGTTGCCTCGCTGCGCGCCCTGGGCTTCTCCGGCAGCGACGCCGAAGTGATCGCCAGGGCGGCGAAAGAGGCCATGCCGCTGCTCGCCGCCGTCAGCTCGGCGTCCTGCATGTGGACCGCCAACGCCGCCACCGTCAGCCCCGGTGCCGACACGGCCGATGGCCGCGTGCACTTCACCGCCGCCAACCTGAACTGCAAGTTCCACCGCTCCATCGAGCATCCGCAGACCAGCCGTATCCTCGCGGCGATGTTCAATGACGAGCAGCACTTCGCCCACCACGCCGCGCTGCCGGCGGTCGCCCAGTTCGGCGATGAGGGCGCGGCCAACCACACGCGTTTCTGCAAATCCTATGGCGAGGCCGGCGTCGAGTTCTTCGTGTTCGGTCGCAGCGCCTTCGACAGCCGCTTCCCGGCACCGCAGCGCTACCCGGCGCGTCAGACCCTGGAAGCCTGCCAGGCGGTCGCCCGCCTGCACGGCCTGAGCGATGACGGCGTGGTCTACGCCCAGCAGAACCCGGCGGTAATCGACCAGGGCGTGTTCCACAACGACGTGATCGCGGTCGGCAACGGCGAAGTGCTGTTCCACCACGAAGACGCCTTCCTCGACACCGAGCGCGTGCTTGCCGAGCTGCACGACAAGCTGGGGCGCCGTGGCGGTCGCTTCCGCGCCGTGTGCGTGCCGCGCGACCAGGTCACCGTCGAGGACGCGGTGAAGTCCTACCTGTTCAACAGCCAGCTGCTCACCCGTGCCGACGGCAACATGCTGCTGATCGTCCCGGAGGAGTGCCGCAAGAACGAGCGCGTGTGGCAATACCTCTCGCGTCTGACCGCCGAGGACGGCCCGATCCGCGAGGTGAAGGTGTTCGACCTCAAGCAGAGCATGCAGAACGGCGGTGGACCCGCCTGCCTGCGCCTGCGCGTGGCGCTCAGCGACGCCGAGCTGGTTGCGGTCAATCCGGGCGTGATCATGACCCCGACCCTGCACGACACCTTGGTCACCTGGGTCGACAAGCATTACCGCGATCGCCTGGCCGAAACCGACCTGGCCGATCCGCAATTGCTCGTCGAGTGCCGGACGGCGTTGGATGAATTGAGCCAGATCCTTAAACTGGGCTCGGTTTATCCCTTCCAGCAGATTTGAGTAACTGACATGACCGAAAGCCTCCCGCTGATTCTCGAAGACAACAAGGGCGAGCGCCGCGAGACCCACACCGCGCGCCTGGCCATCCGCCTGGAAGGGCGCGAGCTGTGGCTGGAGGCCGACGGCAAGGGCGGCCTTACGATCTACGCCGACTCCCATGAGGACGACGCCGAGATCCCGCTGCTGGTGGTGCGCCCGCAGGCGGTGAACCAGTTGGGCCTGAGCCTCGAGCTGGAAGCCGCCGAAGTCCACGAACATGGTCCAGACTGTGGATGTGACCATCACCACTGATCGCGGAGTCCGTGGCCGCTCCGGCCGCGGGGAATGATGGAGGCGTCCGCATGCTAGCTCTGGGCAAACTGCTCGAACTGACCCTCGCCGGCCGTGAGCCGACGGAAAAGATTCAGCTCACCGCGGACGGCACCCGTCTGCACTGGCTGGCTGAAGGCGCCCTCGAAGTCACTCCGCCGGTGGCGCGCGACAATGGCCGCGACCTGCTGCTCTCGGCAGGTATCCACGGCAACGAGACGGCCCCCATCGAACTGCTCGACCGACTGGTGCACCGCATCGCCCGTGGCGAGCTGAAGCCGGCGTCGCGGGTGCTGTTCCTGCTCGGCAATCCCGAGGCCATGCGCCGTGGCGAGCGTTACCTGGAACAGGACATCAACCGCCTGTTCTGCGGTCGCCACGAGGAGGGCAGCGGCAACGAGGCCCTGCGTGCGTCGGAGCTGGAGCGTCTGGCTGCCGCATTCTTCGCCCGTGAGGGCCGCCCGCGCTTGCACTACGACCTGCACACGGCCATCCGGGGTTCGAAGATCGAGCAGTTCGCGCTCTACCCCTGGGCCAGCGGCCGCGAGCACTCCCGCGACGAGCTGGCGCGCCTGCGCAGTGCCGGCATCGATGCGGTGCTGCTGCAAAGCAAGCCGGGCATCACCTTCAGCGCCTACACCTACAGCCAGCTCGGCGCCGAGGCGTTCACCCTGGAACTGGGCAAGGCGCGGCCGTTCGGGCAGAACCAGGCGGTGAACCTCGATCGCCTCGAAGCGATGCTGCAGCGCGTGATCAGCGGTCAGGAAGCGGACGGCGCACAGCTCGACGGCCTGCAACTGTTCGCGGTCTCCCGCGAAGTGATCAAGCACAGCGACCACTTCCGCCTGCACCTGGACGACGCGGTGGACAATTTCACCGAGCTGGACCACGGCTTCCTGCTCGCCGAGGACATCGGCGGCACCCGCTGGATCGTGGAAGAGCAGGGCGCGCGGATCATCTTCCCCAACCCGCGGGTGAAGAACGGCCTGCGCGCCGGCATCCTGGTCATTCCCACCGAGCTCTGATCTCCCCGGCGCGCGCCCATCGCGCGCCTTGTTTCCCCTCTGGCGAGCGCTTAGCATCGGCCCTTTGAGCCTGATGCCCGAGGAGCCTTGCCATGTCCATCATCGACCTTCGCAGCGACACCGTGACCCTGCCCACCGCCGGCATGCGCGAGGCGATGGCGCGGGCCGAGCTGGGCGATGACGTCTACGGCGAAGACCCGACGGTGAACCGCCTGGAAGCGACCCTGGCCGAGCGCCTGGGTTTCGCCGCCGCGCTGTTCGTGCCCACTGGCACCATGAGTAACCTGCTCGGCCTGATGGCCCATTGCGGCCGGGGCGACGAGTACATCGTCGGCCAGCAGGCGCACACCTATAAATATGAAGCCGGCGGTGCCGCGGTCCTGGGCTCGATCCAGCCGCAACCCATCGATGGCGAAGCCGACGGCTCGCTGGACCTGGCCAAGGTCGAGGCGGCGATCAAGCAGGACGATTTCCACTTCGCCCGCACCCGCCTGCTGGCGCTGGAAAACACCATGCAGGGCAAGGTCCTGCCGCTGACCTATCTGGCCGCTGCACGGGAAATGACCCGCCGCCGTGGCCTGGCGCTGCACCTGGACGGCGCGCGCCTGTACAACGCGGCAGTGAAGCTGGGCGTTGATGCCAGCGAGATCACCCGCCACTTCGACTCCGTCTCTGTTTGCTTGTCCAAGGGCCTTGGCGCGCCGGTGGGGTCGGTGCTCTGCGGCGATGCCGAGTTGATCGGCCGCGCGCGTCGCCTGCGCAAGATGGTCGGCGGCGGCATGCGTCAGGCCGGTGGCCTCGCGGCGGCGGCGCTGTATGCGCTGGACCATCAGGTCGAGCGCCTGGCCGAGGACCACGCCAACGCTGAAGCGCTGGGCCGTGGCCTGGCTGAACTGGGCTACGCCATCGAGCCGGTGCAGACCAACATGGTCTACGTCGGCATCGGCGAGCAGGCCGGCGCGCTGGGCGAGCACCTGGCCGAACGCGGCATTCGCGTCAGCCCGGCGGCGCGCCTGCGGCTGGTCACCCACCTGGATGTGAAAAACGCCGATATCCCGCGTATCGTCGAAGCTTTTGCCGCCTTTCGTCGTTCCTGACAGAAATTATTGCGCGATAGGGGTTAACTATCGCGCAAAGACACTACAACCTTGATGCGGGGCCGATATAATGCGGCCCTTTGCCGGCGATTCGTGGCCGCATTTTTCCGTGGAAGAACCTATGAAAAGCGCTGAAATCCGTGAAGCCTTCCTCCGCTTCTTCGAAGAGAAGGGGCACACCCGCGTAGCGTCCAGTTCGCTGATCCCCGCGAACGACCCGACCCTGCTGTTCACCAACGCAGGCATGAACCAGTTCAAGGATTGCTTCCTGGGCCTGGAAAAGCGCG
Organism: Pseudomonas sp. PDM19; assembly: GCF_014852215.1. NCBI lineage: Bacteria > Pseudomonadati > Pseudomonadota > Gammaproteobacteria > Pseudomonadales > Pseudomonadaceae > Pseudomonas > Pseudomonas sp. PDM19. Next base: position 1,176,505 of record NZ_JACVBG010000003.1, read on the forward strand.
CCTACACCCGCGCCACCACCAGCCAGAAGTGCGTGCGTGCCGGCGGCAAGCACAACGACCTGGAAAACGTCGGTTACACCGCGCGCCACCACACCTTCTTCGAAATGCTGGGCAACTTCAGCTTCGGCGACTATTTCAAGCGTGACGCCATCACCTACGCCTGGGAATTCCTGACCTCGGACAAGTGGCTGAACCTGCCCAAGGAAAAGCTCTGGGTCACCGTCTATGCCAGCGATGACGAGGCGTACGACATCTGGACCCAGGAAGTCGGCATTCCCGCCGAGCGCATGGTCCGCATCGGCGACAACAAGGGCGCTCCCTACGCTTCGGACAACTTCTGGGCGATGGGCGACACCGGTCCGTGCGGCCCGTGCACCGAGATATTCTTCGACCACGGCGCCGACATCTGGGGCGGCCCGCCCGGCTCGCCGGAAGAAGACGGCGACCGCTACATCGAGATCTGGAACAACGTCTTCATGCAGTTCAACCGCACCGCGGACGGCGTCATGCACCCGCTGCCGGCGCCGAGCGTGGACACCGGCATGGGCCTTGAGCGGATCAGCGCCGTGCTGCAGCACGTCCACTCGAACTACGAGATCGACCTGTTCCAGAGCCTGCTGAAGGCTTCGGCCGACGCCATCGGCTGCGCCAACGACGACGCACCGTCGCTGAAAGTCGTTGCCGACCACATCCGTTCCTGCGGCTTCCTGATCGCCGACGGCGTGCTGCCGTCCAACGAAGGCCGTGGCTACGTGCTGCGCCGCATCATCCGTCGCGCCTGCCGCCACGGTAACAAGCTGGGCGCCAAGGGCACCTTCTTCCACAAGATCGTCTCCGCCCTCGTCGGCGAGATGGGCGAAGCCTTCGTCGAGCTCAAGCAGCAGCAGGCGCACATCGAGCGCGTGCTCAAGACCGAGGAAGAGCAGTTCGCCAAGACCCTGGAGCAGGGCCTGAAGATACTCGAGCAGGACCTGTCCGAGCTCAAGGGCAGCGTCATCCCCGGCAACGTGGTGTTCAAGCTGTACGACACCTATGGCTTCCCGGTGGACCTGACCAACGACATCGCCCGCGAGCGCAGCCTGACCCTCGACGAGGAAGGCTTCGAGCGCGAGATGGAGGCCCAGCGCGAGCGTGCCCGCTCCGCCAGCGCCTTCGGCATGGACTACAACAGCCTGGTGAAAGTGGATGGCGACACCCGCTTCCTCGGCTACCAGGGCGTTTCCGGCGCCGGCCAGATCATCGCCCTGTTCAAGGACGGCAAGGCCGTCGAGCAGCTGGGTGAAGGCGAGGAGGGCGTGGTCGTCCTCGACCAGACTCCGTTCTACGCCGAATCGGGCGGCCAGGTTGGCGACAGCGGTTTCCTTGAGGCTGCCGGCGTGCGCTTCGACGTGCGCGACACCACCAAGGCTGGCGGCGCTCACCTGCACCACGGTGTGGTTGCCCAGGGCAGCCTGACCGTTGGCGCTGCCGTGAAGGCCGAGGTCGCGCCTGGCGTGCGCCAGGCCACTGCGCTGAACCACTCCGCTACCCACCTGCTGCACGCCGCGCTGCGCCAGGTGCTGGGCGATCATGTCCAGCAGAAGGGCTCGCTGGTCGACAGCCAGCGCCTGCGTTTCGACTTCAGCCACTTCGAGGCGATCAAGCCCGAGCAACTGAAGCAGCTGGAAGACATCGTCAACAGCGAAATCCGCAAGAACTCCGAGGTCGAGACCGAAGAGACCGACATCGAGTCCGCCAAGAACAAGGGCGCCATGGCGCTGTTCGGCGAGAAGTACGGTGATCAGGTCCGCGTGCTGAGCATGGGCGGCAAGTTCTCCGTCGAGCTGTGCGGCGGCACCCACGTGTCCCGCACCGGTGACATCGGCCTGTTCAAGATCACCAGCGAAGGCGGTGTGGCTTCCGGCGTGCGCCGTATCGAAGCAGTCACTGGCGGTGCTGCACTGGCCTACCTCAACGGCGCCGAAGAGCAGCTCAAGGAAGCGGCCGGCCTGGTCAAGGGCAGCCGCGACAACCTGCTGGACAAGCTCTCCGGCCTGATCGAGCGCAACCGTCAGCTGGAGAAAGAGCTGGAACAGCTGAAGGCCAAGGCTGCCAGCGCTGCCGGCGACGATCTGGCGGGCTCTGCCGTGGACGTCGGTGGCGTGAAGGTGCTGTCCTCGCGCCTTGATGGCCTGGACGGCAAGGCGCTGCTGGCGCTGGTCGACCAGCTGAAGAACAAGCTGGGCAGCGGCGTGATCCTGCTGGGCGGCGTGTTCGAAGAGAAGGTCGTGCTGGTTGCCGGCGTGACCCAGGACCTGACCGCCAGGCTGAAAGCGGGCGATCTGATGAAGCAGGCCGCGGCGGCCGTGGGCGGGAAGGGCGGTGGTCGCCCGGACATGGCCCAGGGCGGTGGCGTCGATGCCGGCAAGCTGGACGAAGCTCTGGCGCTGGCAGTGAAATTTGTCGAACAGGGCCTCTAAAGGCCCTGAAATACGGGGCCCGCAGCGCGTCCGGCGGGCCTTGGCAGCATGCGGTGATGCATGTTTAATGGGCGCCCTTCAGGAATCAGGCGGCTTTTGAAATGGCTTTGATCGTACAGAAGTTTGGAGGGACCTCCGTCGGCACCGTCGAGAGAATCGAGCAGGTAGCCGAGAAGGTGAAGAAATTCCGTGAAGCGGGCGACGACATCGTCGTGGTGGTGTCCGCCATGAGCGGCGAGACCAACCGCCTGATTGGTCTGGCGAAACAGATCATGGACCAGCCCATTCCGCGCGAGCTGGATGTGATGGTCTCCACCGGCGAGCAAGTGACCATCGCCCTGCTGAGCATGGCGCTGATGAAGCGCGGCGTGCCGGCGGTTTCCTACACCGGTAACCAGGTCCGTATCCTGACCGACAGTTCCCACACCAAGGCGCGTATCCTGAGCATCGACGATGCGAACATTCGCGCAGATCTGAAAGCAGGCCGCGTAGTCGTGGTCGCCGGCTTCCAGGGTGTGGACGAGCAGGGCAACATCACCACCCTCGGCCGTGGCGGTTCCGACACTACCGGCGTAGCTCTGGCGGCGGCACTGAAGGCCGACGAGTGCCAGATCTACACCGATGTCGATGGCGTCTACACCACCGACCCGCGCGTCGTGCCGCAGGCGCGTCGCCTGGACAAGATCACCTTCGAAGAGATGCTGGAAATGGCCAGCCTCGGTTCCAAGGTGCTGCAGATCCGCTCGGTGGAATTCGCCGGCAAGTACAACGTCCCGCTGCGCGTGCTGCACAGCTTCCAGGAGGGTCCGGGCACCCTCATTACCCTTGATGAAGAGGAATCCATGGAACAGCCGATCATCTCCGGCATCGCCTTCAACCGCGACGAAGCCAAGCTGACCATCCGTGGCGTACCGGATACCCCCGGCGTTGCTTTCAAGATTCTCGGCCCGATCAGTGCCGCCAATGTAGAAGTCGACATGATCGTGCAGAACGTCGCGCACGATAACACCACCGACTTCACCTTCACCGTGCACCGCAACGACTACCAGGCTGCCCTGGAAATCCTCAAGCAGACCGCCACCACCATCGGTGCGCGCGAAGCCACTGGCGACACCAACATCGCCAAGGTTTCCATCGTCGGTGTCGGCATGCGGTCCCACGCCGGTGTCGCCAGCCGCATGTTCGAAGCCCTGGCCAAGGAGACCATCAACATCCAGATGATCTCCACCTCGGAAATCAAGGTTTCCGTGGTCATCGAAGAGAAATACCTCGAGTTGGCGGTCCGTGCCCTGCACACCGCTTTCGAACTCGATGCCCCGGCCCGACAGGGCGAGTAAGGCGGGATATACCGAAAGGCGCGGCTACCCCGCGCCTTTTGTCGTTTTTGACTGTCTGACAGGAACTTTCTTTCCGGCAGGACTGGTCAATACTTGGGTGAAGGATTCGCGCACTTGATCTATACGAATCTGCCACCATTTCTTTTTTTGCAGACTGCTTATCCCGTAACACGTAAGGAGAAAGGAATGCTGATTCTGACACGCCGGGTCGGAGAGACCCTGATGGTCGGTGATGACGTCACCGTGACTGTACTGGGCGTCAAAGGTAATCAGGTGCGTATCGGTGTGAATGCGCCGAAGGAAGTTGCCGTGCACCGTGAGGAAATCTACCAGCGCATCCAGAAAGAGAAAGACCAAGAACCAAACCATTAATTTTTCTAAAATTTTTCTTTGCAAACGGGGAAAACATGGATATCATGCGCCCCGTGTTGCGGAGAGGTGGCCGAGTGGCCGAAGGCGCTCCCCTGCTAAGGGAGTACACCTCAAAAGGGTGTCGGGGGTTCGAATCCCCCCCTCTCCGCCATTGCATCCTCTGGTGCGATGAGTTGTCCGGTTACGTAAGTGACTGAAAAGATTGAAAAATCTTGTTGACAGGTCAGAAAAATCGCCCTAGAATTTGCGCCCTCATCAGCGCACTCATAGCTCAGCTGGATAGAGTACTCGGCTACGAACCGAGCGGTCGGAGGTTCGAATCCTCCTGAGTGCGCCATATACGAGGCAACGCGAAAGCGGGGCTTCAGTGGCGAAGGGCTGAAAAGCCATTAGCTGCAACCAGTTGGTGAATCTGGTTAAACTTTGCCAACGACGCACTCATAGCTCAGCTGGATAGAGTACTCGGCTACGAACCGAGCGGTCGGAGGTTCGAATCCTCCTGAGTGCGCCATATACAAAAGGGCCTGCAGTAATGCAGGCCCTTTTTCTTTGCCTTCAAAAAACTTTCCATTCGAAAAACATGGGCAGCGTAATCAGCGCTTCGCCTTGCCCATCACGCAACCATCCTCATCGAAGGTCACGGTGCGTGCACCGTGCTTCTTGTCCGCCTCGTAGTGATAGCGCAGCGTCTCGTTGTGCTGGCTGGTCCTGTCCGGCCGCCCGAGGGCGCTCTCCACGTCGCCGCGCGTCATTCCCGTCCTCACGCGCCCCTCGATGATCGCCTTGCGTCGTGCGCTACCGGTGACGCGGTTGCCGCAGCCGTTCTGCTGTTCACCAACGACCACGACGGACTCGCGCTCGGCTTCCTTGCCCTGGCCTTTACTGCGCGTCAGCGGCTTCTGTGGGGCGGACTCCTGCGGGATCGCCATCGGCACCGGCTCGCCGCTGCCGGGCGTGGGGTTGTTCGCTTCCTGGATTTCCTGCTGCCTTTCCGCGGGGCAGCCATACTGACTGAACAGCACGCTGCCGTCGGCCGCCGTGCAGCGGAACACCGAGGCCGCCTCGCTGGTCGGAACCAGTGGAATCAGGAGTGAGCAGAGCAGGGCGGACAGGCGCATGGTTTCCTCCGTGATGGCGGGCCTGCCTGCAGCCTAGGAGTGGAAATTGTCAGTCGGAGCCGGGTGTCCTGTGGGAGCTTTCGGGCGTCGAACCGGGCAGTGATTCGCTAGTGAACTTTCGCCCGCAAGCGTTTGTTCTGGCCGCCATTTTGTAACGCCTAATACACCCCGGAGTGTTATCATTTCCCGCATCTGCCCTCGATGGGCGCATGGGACACCACCATGGACTTACCCAGTAGTTACTCAGAACCCCGATTGCGTACACACGACCTGATGTATTGATCCCCTCTGGCCCGTTCTGCCACTGGGGGTGGAGCGTGCTATGACCGAAGTAGAAGCCAAGAAGCCGCAGGAAAGCCTGCAGGACCGCCTCAACCAGGTGGTCGACCTGCTGCACAAGCACAAGCTGGTGGAAGACCTGACGCATCGTCAGGAAGGCCAGCATCAAGACCTCGTCGAAAACTTCGTGCACCGCCAGAACCTGGCGGAACTCCAGCGCAAGCTGGAAGAGCTGCACCCGGCCGACATCGCCCACATTCTCGAATCCCTTCCGCTGGATGACCGCCTGACGGTCTGGCAGCTGGTCAAGGCCGAGCGCGACGGCGACATCCTCCTCGAAGTCTCCGACTCCGTACGAGAGACCCTGATCGCCGACATGGACGATCACGAGATCCTCGCTGCGGCCAGGGACATGGACGCCGACGAACTCGCGGACCTCGCGCCGGAACTGCCGCGCGATGTGGTCCACGAGCTGATGGAAAGCCTCGACCAGCAGCAACGCGAGCGTGTGCGTTCGGCGCTGTCCTACGAGGAAGACCAGGTCGGCGCGCTGATGGACTTCGAGATGGTCACCATCCGCGACGACGTCAGCCTGGAAGTGGTGCTGCGCTACCTGCGTCGACTGAAGGAGCTGCCGGGCCATACCGACAAGCTCTTCGTGGTCGACTACGACGGCGTGCTCAAGGGCGTGCTGCCGATCAAGCGCCTGCTGGTGAACGATCCGGACAAGGACGTGGCTGAAGTCATGGCCACCGATCCGGTGACTTTCACCCCCGACGAGGACGGCTATGACGCCGCCCAGGCGTTCGAACGTTACGACCTGATTTCCGCCCCTGTGGTGGACAAGAACGGTAAGCTCATCGGCCGTCTGACCATCGACGAGATGGTCGACCTGATCCGTGAGGAAAGCGAAAGCGAAGTCCTGAACATGGCCGGTCTGCGCGAGGAAGAAGACATCTTCGCCTCGGTCTGGAAGTCGGTCGGCAACCGCTGGGCGTGGCTGGCCACCAACCTGGTCACCGCCTTCATCGCCTCGCGGGTGATCGGCCTGTTCGAAGGCTCCATCGAGAAGCTGGTGGCGCTGGCCGCGCTGATGCCCATCGTGGCCGGCATCGGTGGCAACTCCGGCAACCAGACCATCACCATGATTGTCCGCGCCATGGCACTGGATCAGATCCAGACCAGCAGTGCCAACCGCCTGCTGCGCAAGGAGCTGGGCGTGGCGTTGGTGAACGGCCTGGTATGGGGTGGAGTGATCGGTCTGGTCGCCTTCTACCTGTACGGCAACTGGGAGCTGGGTGCGGTCATGACCGGCGCCATGACGCTCAACCTGCTGCTCGCCGCGCTGATGGGTGTGTTGATCCCGATGACGCTGCTGCGCCTGGGTCGCGACCCGGCCATGGGCTCCAGCGTGATGATCACCGCCATGACCGACAGTGGCGGCTTCTTCATCTTCCTTGGGCTAGCCACGCTGTTCCTGATGTAACGCCAGCCCTGCCGAAAAGGCCGCCCGCGAGGCGGCTTTTTTGTGCCTGTGGTTATGCGGCACCGGTAAATCGCGGGCATGAAAAAGCCGGCTCAAGGCCGGCTGTTTCGGGTGTCGCGAACGAATCAGGCGTCGTTCTGTGCCATCTCGGCATCGTGCGCGATCAGGGCGATCAGTGCGTTCTGCTGACGATGGGTCAGTTGGCGGAAGCGTTGCAGCAGTTCGCGTTCGTGCAGGCTGAGTTCCGGGCTGTCCAGGCGGATGCCCAGGTTGTCCTGCAGCGCACCTTCCTGCAGCAGACTCTGTTCGAGACGCGCGATGATCTCGGAGTTCATGCTGCGATGGTGGCTGCGAGCGACGTCGGCGATACGCTCACGCATGCCTTCGGGCAGACGTACGACGAACTTGTCAGCGGTACGGCTGGAGTAGGTGGGGGTTGCCTGTTTCAATGGGCGCATACTTTAAACCTGTAAGTCAGGGAGGCCGATGCCATGGGTCAGCGTTCGTTCAGGCCCTTTGACAGCGATTTCCAGTGGCCGTTCAGCGCGTCGTCAAAGCTTTTGAAAAAATATCCAATAACTTGACGTCAAACCTTCGGCATATTGTGTCTCGGGTGAAGGCTAAATGCCAGCACCAATCGTCCGAAATGAGACCGCCTAGGCAGACCCTTCTTTGGATGGGAATTGAAGGGAAAGCTGGCGAAGTGCCCGTTCCAGTCAGCGTAGTCGATGTGTACCGTGCGCCTGCCTGCCGTTGGGCAGCCTGATGAGGGCACTTCGTCGCGGATTGCCATGATGGCACAGCGCTGGGTGGAGAGTCAGGAGCGGTGGCGGAGGGCAGGCATCGATATCGGGATTTCACTGATATCGCACAAGGCTCGGAGTATTATCCGCCCCGCGGATCAGAATTGAAGTAGCGCCGAGCCGCCGGCGCACCGAGAGTTTCATGACCCCAGGCAGACTGATTTTCCTGATGGGCCCTTCGGGTTCCGGCAAGGACAGCGTATTGCAGGCCGCCAGCGTTCCGCTGGCCGCGATGGATTGCCGGATCGTCCGGCGCGTCATCACCCGTTCTGCAGAGGCACGCGGTGAAGAAGCGCATTCGGTGAGCGTCGACGAATTCACCGAGCTGGAGCGCTCCGGCGCCTTCGCCATGAGCTGGCGCGCCAATGGCTTGCACTACGGCATTCCCCGCGAGATAGACACCTGGCTTGCCGCCGGCCATGACGTGCTGGTCAATGGCTCGCGCAAGTACCTGCCCGAGGCCCGTCGTCGCTATCCGCGACTGATCGCAGTGCTGCTGAAGGTCGATTCCGAGGTGCTGCGCCAGCGCCTGCTCCAGCGTGGGCGGGAGACGCTGGCGGAAATCGAGGAGCGCCTGGCGCGCAATGCGCACTTCGCCGATGGCCTGCCCGGGCCGCTGGTGGAACTGGACAACTCGGTGTCCCTGGATGTCACGGTGGGCCACCTGCTGGACCTGCTCGCCCCGCCGGATGCCCAGGCCAGCTGAGGTCAGTCCAGGCTCAGCGACAGGCTGACGCCGTGGGGCGCGAAGCCCATCGCGGCATAGAAGCGGTGCGCCATTTCCCGGTCCTGGTGGCTGGAGAGCGCCAGCTTGTAGCACTTCCAGTCCCGCGCCCATTCCACGGCCCGGCCGATCAGTGCCTGGCCGATGCCCTGGCCGCGTGCGCGGCTGTCCACCACCATGTCCTCGAGGATTGCCGAGCGGGCGAAACCGTGGGCGATGTGTTCGATCAGGTGCAGCGTGCAAGTGCCGAGCAAGGCTCCGTCGCGCTCGGCGATCAGTGTCACTCGTGACGGTTGCCGGTCGCTCAGGGCGAGGGCGAGCAAAGCGGTGTCGGGCAGTGGGTCACGCGCACCCAGTTGCTGCAGCAGCGGAGCAAGCGCCGCCGCATCATCGGCCGTGGCGACGCGCACATCGAAGGTAGCGAAAGGGGAATCGGGCAGGGCGCCGTCGTCTGTGGTCATGGTGATTCTCCGGCTGACGGCGAAATTATGGACCGCGACGGTGGCGGCGGCATGACAAATCGCTTGTCGGTGGTTAACATGCCGACCCGATTGTCCCGGTAGCTCAATTGGATAGAGCGTCCCCCTCCTAAGGGGAAGGTTGGAGGTTCGACCCCTCTCCGGGACACCAGTACGCCAAGGCCCGCATCTGCGGGCCTTTTTCGTTTCTGCCCGGGGTGGTCATCAGGGCGAATAGGTCACCCGGTTGCGCCCGTTGTGCTTGGCGTCGTACAGGGCCTGGTCGGCCTTGATCAGCGCCTGGCTGAGGGTGCCGTCGGCGGTGAGATGGGCCAGCCCCAAGCTGATGGTGACGCTGGGCGTGCCGGGCAGCTCGGCGGTCACGCGGCGCAACTGCTCGACCCGTGACTGAGCCTCCTCCACGCTGATCCCCCACAGGTACAGGCCGAACTCTTCGCCGCCCAGGCGGGCGAATTCGAAGTCCTGCATTTCATGCTGGATGGCGCGCGCGACGCGGGTCAGCACTTCGTCGCCGATGTCATGCCCGTAGGTGTCGTTGACCCGCTTGAAGTGATCGATGTCGATCATCACCAGGTAGCGCTGCTCGCCGTCGCCTCCCAGGCGCTGGCCGACGCGGGTCATGAAGGAGCGTCGGTTGGGGATGCCGGTGAGCACGTCGAGGTAGGCCTGGTCCAGCAGCAGCCGGGCCATGGCGTAGTTGTACAGCTTGGCCTTGCTCAGGTGGTGGAAGATATAGACCGAGAGCGCGCTTATGAACAGCGGGTAGCAGACCAGCATGCTGCGCCGCGCGTCCAGGGCCGGCACATCGCCCAGCAACGGGTTGAGGAAGGTCCAGGTCACTACCAGCACGGAATAGAAGGCGAGATTGTTCAGCGGCATCGCGGTGGCACTGTAGAGCACCGTGGCGGCCGCGATCACCAGCCAGGCAGGGCGCAGTGGCTCCGGCAAGCCGTCGATCACCAGGCGTGCGCCGAGGCTGAAGGTGATGACGAAGGCCAGGTTGAGCCAGTAGAAGTGCACCGCCTTGCGTACGAAGCTGGCCACCACGGTGATGAGGAAGAACACACCGAGGAAGAGCACCGAGACGTAGGTGAAACCCTGGCCGGCCTGGAAGCTGACGATGAGGTCGAAGAGCAGCCACATGGCGGCGCTCACGGCAAAGATCAGCAGGCTGAGCCCGTGGAGTCGCTCGAAATCGTGCTGGAGGAATTCGGCCCTGATCCCGGCCGGGACGCTTTGCTTGAGTATCTCGGACTCGATGGTCTTGAACATGAACCGCCCTGTGCGCGTGTGGGATCGCTCGCGCGAGAATAGCCGAACCCGATGCCCACCGCGCTAGCGTGCGGCGGGCATCGGGTGGGGGATGTTTCAGGGCGTTGCGGAGGTGCTGGGATGCGCGCGCTGGTTGTCCAGCAGCGCCTTGCCCCAGGGCCGATAGCGCACCTCGAACACGGCGCTGGCGTGGCAGCCGGTGGACGCGCTGGAAGGCGCGGCAGGTTCGGCATGGAAAGGCTGGCCGGCGGCACTGGTCTGGCGGAAGGCTTCGCGGACGATGCCGACCGGGCAGGGCAGGGCGGCGGCGTAAGCCTGGCGCACGCGCTCGGGTAGCGCGCCGGTGCCGGCGCCGTCCTGCCACCAGACCTGCACGCCGAGCCCGGCAATCTGCCCCAGCCAGTCGCCATACACTTGCGGTGCCAGCTTGCCGCCGGAGAAGGCGCTCAGCTGCAGCGACGCCTTCAACTGGCCGGCGAAGTCCTTGAGCTGATGCTGCAGGGCCTGGCGGCGCTCGGCGGCCTGGAAGTGCCAGTCGTCCAGTTCCATCGGCAGGTACCAGGCGGCGACGGGCAGTTTCCACTGCTCGCTCACCTGCCGTTGCTGCGCCAGGGAGCGGCCCAGCTGATGCTGCCAGTAGGCCTCCAGGCCGGGCGTGTCCAGCTCGCTCTGGCGCTGGTAGTAGGCCGGGTCCATGTACAGCCCGAGGACCAGTTGCAGGCCGTTGTCGTGGGCGCTTTTCAGGGAGCGTGCGAGCCAGCCGTTGGCACCGCCGAAGTCGGAGTCGCCATAGGCGGTCCACTGCACGATCAGGGTCTTCGCACCCTGGGCCGCACTGGCGCGCCAGATCTGCTGCCACTGCGCGTCGCTCAGTGCAGCATCGACATTCAGCGGCTGGTAGAACAAACGGTCATCGGCGTGCGCCGTGGCGGCGGAGCACAGCAGGGCCAGGGCGAAAATCAGACGTCGCATCAGAAGTTCACCTCGAGTCCCACCAGCCAGCCGTTGGCCTGTTCGTAGAGATTGCCCGCCATGCCCAGTTGGTACTCGGTGCGCACGGTGACGTGGGCGCGGTAGGCGTTGTAGCGGTCCTCGCCGTACCAGTACTGCCAGCGCAGGCCGACGCCGCTGCGCAGGTCCTGGCGCCAGTCGTTGCTCGGGTCCTGCGCGGAGAACTCGGCAAAGCCGTACGGCATGATCGTCTGCGGCGAGTCCACCGGCAGCTTCCAGGTGTGGCCCTGCTGGTAGCGCGAGACCCACTGGTGATCGCCGGCGTGGGTCCACCAGGCGAAGTCGGTGTAGAGGAAGCGCTCGTCCCAGTCACTCTCGTCGACTCGCCAGTCGTTGCGGTACTCGCCCTGGTCGAGGAAGGAGGCGGTGGCGCGCAGCAGGAAGTCTGTCGAGGTCTGGCCGTACTTGTCGCGCTGGCGCACATAGCGCTCGAACTTCTCGGGGGTGCCGATCTCGTGCAGGCGGATGCCGTCGAAGGCGTAGTCGGAATCGCCGTCGTCGTTCACGGTGTTCTGCTTGTACAGCTCGCTGTAGAGGTTGAGGTTGTAGTCGCCGAAGGGCTTGTAGCGCAGGCCGAAGCCCGCGGCGAGGGTCTGGGTGTACTGCTTGCGTCCTTCGTTGCCGGCGATCGCCCGGCCATAGACCGAGAGGGTGCTGCCGTTGCGGGTCGGCTCCTCGCCCAGGGCGTGGTCCCAGATGAAGGTCTGCAGGTTCTGCGATTGCGCGCGGCGGCGGTCGCCGGTCTGAGTGTCGCCATTGAGGATCGGCACCGTGGTGACGCCGGCCGGCGACCAGGTGCTGGCGATGGTCAGGTTGTCGCGCTGGGACATGACCTGGTGCGCGCGGCGCTGGCGGAAGCGGCGGGCTTCCAGGCTGCCGTACTCGTCATCGGCGGCGACCGGGTCCTGTTCCAGATCGATCACCCGGCGCAGCTCGCGGCGGGCGGCGAAGCTGTCTTCGGCTTCGTCATAGCGCCAGGCGAGGGTTTCGCCCAGGCGGAAGTCCTCGGGGTAGTCGCGGGTGGCACGCTCCAGGTAGGGGATCGCGGTGCGGCGTTCTTCCGGGGTGTCGGTGCCGGCCAGGCGCATGCCGTAGTCGGCGCGGAAGCGCGGATTGTCCGGTTCGCGGCGTACCGCCTCGGCCAGCCAGAGTTTGCTCTGCTGCGTGTCCCCGGCCTTCTGTGCACTGCCGGCGGCGTTGTAGAAGTGCTGGCCGTTGGGCTGGTGCTGCAGGGCCTCGCGGTGCCGCGAAAGGGCTTCGGGGTAATCGCCGCGGGCGTCGGCAATGTTGGCGCCCAGTGCCCAGTCGTCCGCGCTGCCTTTCTTCGCCTGCTGCCAGTAGCGTTCGGCGCCGGCATTGTCGTTGGTGAGCAACGCGGCGCGGCTGGCGGTGAGACGGGCGTTGTCGTTGAGTTCGCTGGCGGGCAGGGCGTTGAATATGCGCAGCGCGCCGGCCGGGTCGCCGGCGGCTTCCAGCGCATAGGCCAGTGGCAGCTGGCTTTGCTTGTCGCCGTGGGCGATCGCGGCCTGGTAGTAGACCACCGCCTCGCCGGGCCGCGCGGGCATGGAACAGCGGCCGAGGGCGCGTAGCTCGCCGGGGGTGTTGGAGTCCGGGCTCAGGTAGCGTTGCAGGGCGTCGCAGCGCCCGGCTTCGGCGAGGCGGCCGAGCAGGTAGCCGCGCGAGACCGGATCGGCCTTGGGCAGCAGGGCTTCGATGCGCGCGACATCCAGAGGCGTGTCGCTGCGCGCGTGAATGCCGGCCAGGCGCTGAAGCAGCGCAGGAGGCAGGTTGCCCCCGCGGCGGTCGTAGGCGCTCTCCAGCAGTTGCTTGGCGCGTTCGGTGCGCCCGGCGTTGAGGGCGAGGTAGCTGGCCTGATCCAGCGCCTTTAGGTCGCCGGTCTGGCGGTAGCGTTGTTCCCACAGTGCCGCCGCTTCGCCGGTGCGGCCACGGGCCTGCAGCAGCTCGGCGCGCTGGCGTACGGTGTCGGGTGTCTGTGGCTGGCGCGAGAGCCAGGCCAGCGCCAGATCGGTGCGCCCCTGGCGCCGCCAGGAGTCCACCAGTTGGTCGCGCCGGGCGGTGTCCCAGGGTTCGGGAAGCCGGGTGTTTTCCAGCAGGTCGGTGGCGTCCAGGCGCTGGGCCAGCACCAGCCAGGTCTTCGGGTCGTCTGCCGGCTTGCACTGCTGCAGCTTCGCCAGCGCCGCTGCCTGGTCGTGGCGTGATAGCCATTCGGTGGTTTCCAGGCACGGCCGATTCTGCTGGTCACTGAGCTTGGTCACCAGCGAGGTGTCGGCGCTGTCGCGGGCGACCTCCAGCAGTTGCGCCTGGCGTGTCGGGTCGTTGCGGTCCTGCTCCGGCAGGGTGAGCAACCAGCGCTTGGCCACCTCGGTCTGATCGACGGCGATGGCACGGTCGATGATCGCCAGTCTTGCCTGGCGCGCGGCGTTGGCGTCGGGGGCCTGCTGGATCAACTGCTCCAGCGGCTTTTCTTCCAGGCGCTGGGCATAGGCGTTGGCCAGGCGACGCCAGTCATCGGCGGAGAGCTGGTGAGCGGTGGCCAGCGGAGCCAGCTGGGCGATGGTGGTGTCCCAGTCGCGCAGTTGTTCGGCCCAGTTGGCGCGGGCCTCGCGCAGCACGCGGCCATCGTTGCCCGGTGGCAGGCTGCCGAGCCAGTCCAGCGCCTTGGCGGCCCCCTGGGTCTGGCCGAGCTTGAGGCTGTAGGCTTGCCACAGGCGTACGCGCTCGTTGGCGTTGCTGGTGTGGGCCAGCCACTGATTGATCTGGGCTTCGGGTGGTGGGCCGTTCTCGATCAGGTCCAGGCGCAGTTCGGTCAGGGCCTGCGCGCCGGCATCGGTGCCGGCCAGTGCCTGGGCTTCCTTCTCGGCATCGTCGAAACGCCGCTGCTTGGCCAGGGACTGGATCAGCAGGGAGCGTGCCTCGGTGTTGTTCGGCACGCGGCCCAGCAGGTGGCGCATCAGGCGTTCGACTTCCGCCCAGTTGCTCTTCTTCGCTTCCTTGTAGCCCTTGTCGAGGTAGGGGAAGCTGCGGAAGCGCTGGAACTCCGTGAGCTGGTCATCGGCGGCCTGCGCCAGCGGGGCGGCGAAGCTCGCCAGGATCAGGCCGTAAAGCAGGGGTTGTTGCGGTTTCACACGGCCTCCCGGGCAATGCGATAGGCCTCGTGCTGTTCGCTGGCCTGTTCCTTGAGGGCTTCCTCGAGCACCTGCTGGGTGATCATGCCGCGCTTGATCAGGTGTTCGCCGAGGGAGTCCTGCTCCGGGTCGAAATCGATCAGGGCCTGGTTGAACAGGCTCGGCGGGACCATCCCACGAACCTGCAGCAGGGTGCCGAACATCACCACGTGCCCGCACAGGCGTTCCATCAGCGACTCGTCGCCCTGGCGCTGACGGAGCGCATCGACGATGGCGCGGGTTTCGTCGGTCTGGTTACGGCTGCCGTACCAGTGGCGCAAGCCGAGGGTGACGCGACCCTGGGGAGCCAGGCGACCGCGCACCGGGCGCTTGAGCTGGCGGCTGATGGCGCCGAGGGAAACCTGGCTGATCTGCTGCTCGCTGGCCAGGACCAGGGTGTTGCCGTCGATGGCCACCGGCAGCACTGCATAGCGCAGCGCCAGCTTGCGCGGCAGGGCTTCGATCAGCTTCTCGTCGAGGGTGAAGGGGTTGAGCGGCGCCCATTCCTCACCCAGTTCCTCGGCCAGGGTGGTGACCAGTTGGGTGCTGGTGATCAGCTCACGCAGCAGCAGCTCGCGGCCCAGGCGGCGACGGACCGGGCTGGTCAGTGCTGATTGCAACTGTTCTTCGGTGATCAGGCCCTGCGCGACCAGGCGCTGGCCCAGCGGCGTGCGCTGCGGGCCGGCGAGGGCGGGGAATTCATGGGTGGTCTTGTCCCAGGCGACCCGGCGCGAATCGCCCATCTCCATCACCTGCTTGAGTGCGCGCAGGTTGGCGAAGAAGTTGACGAAGTTGCTCCACATCATCCGCGGCGCCGACAGCAGCCCCTCGAAGATGCCGTAGAAGCGAGTGACGAACCAGAAGCGCTGGAACAGCCGGTTGAGCAGCATCAAGCCGTTGAGGAACAGCAGCACCACCAGCAACTGGCTGCCTTCGAGGATCGACGGGAAGCGCCAGGCGTTGGGCGACAGGCTGGTGATCAGCCACATGGTGATCAGCACCAGGAACAGCAGGTTGACCAGGAAGCTCAGCAGGTAGGCGATCAGCCCCCGGCGGTCGCGCCAGAGGAAGTAGTTGAGCATGCCCTTGCTGCTCCAGCCCAGGTTGCGCGTGCCCTGGAAGACGATCCCGGTGATCCACCGGGACTTCTGCCGGATGGCGTGCTGCCAGGTGCGCGGGAAGTGTTCGCGCACGCAGATGACCTGGGAGAAGCGCCGGTCCATGCCCGGCACCCAGTCGCTCTTGAGCGCCAGCTGCGGGTCGGTGATGGAGTAGCGGGCGAAGATGCACTTCATGCCCTTCTGCTTGAGGCGGAAGCCGATGTCGTAGTCCTCGGTGAGACTCTGCACATCGAAGGCGATGCCGTCGCCGTCTTCGAGCAGCGCGGCGATGGCGCGGCGGCTGAAGCAGGTGCCGACGCCGGCGCTGGGCACCTGGCCGGTCAGCGCCTCGCGCACCGGCACATCCTTGCCGTGGTTCTCGGCGAACTCGTCGACGTAGTGGCCGGCGGTGAAGCCGGTCCATTCCGGGGCGTAGGGGTAGACCGGGATCTGGATCAGGTCCTTGGCCGGCAGCAGGTAGTTGAACAGGCGCAGTTCAAGCGGCGAGATGACGTCTTCGGCGTCATGCAGGATGAAGCCGGAGAATTCGATGCGGGCGTCGGCCTCGAAGCGCAGGATCGCGTCGATGATGTTGTTCAGGCAGTCGGCCTTGCTGGTCGGGCCGGGGCGCGCGCAGACCACCTTGTGCACGTTGGGGTAGTGCAGGCACACCGCATCGACGTCCGCCTGGGTCTGCGGATCGTTCGGGTAGGTGCCGACGAAGATCTGGTAGTTCTCGTAGTCCAGGGTGGAGGCCGCCAGGCGGGCCATCTCGCCCACCACGCCGACCTCGTTCCAGGCCGGCACCATTATCGCCAGCGGCTTTTCCGGGGCGGCGAAGAGGCGTTCCTCGTCGGCCCGGTCGAAGCGGTTGTAGATACGGAAGCGGCGCACCAGCACCCGGCCCCAGTACACCAGGTCGATGAACAGGTCATCCAGGCCGAGCAGGAACATCAGCGCGGCGAGGATGATCGCCAGGTACTTCAGGGCATAGAGAACGTAGGTGAGGATATCGACCAGTTCGAGGCTCATTCGAACTCGCTTGTCGTGCGTGTTTCACCGAACCAGGACAGCAGCCGGGCGACGATCTTCTCGCTGGCATGGCCGTCGCCGTAGGGGCTGAATACCCGGCTCATCTGCTCGTAGACTTCCTCGTCGCGCAGCAGATGGCTGGCTTCGCTGACGATGCGTCCGGTGTTGGTCCCCACCAGCACCACGGTGCCGCCTTCCAGCACGGCCGGGCGCTCGGTGACGCGGCGCAGCACCAGCAGTGGTTTACCCAGCGCCGGCGCTTCCTCCTGGATGCCGCCCGAGTCGGTGAGGATGATGTATGCGCGGTCCATCAGCCAGACGAAGTGCTGGTAGTCCTGCGGGGCGATCAGGTGGATGTTCGGCTTGTCCGAGAGCAGGCCGTAGACGGCTTTCTGCACCTGCGGGTTGAGGTGCACCGGGTAGACGAAGTCCACCTCGGGGAAGCGCTGGGCCAGCTCGGCCAGGGCCTGGCAGATGCGCTCGAAGCCCTTGCCGAAGTTCTCCCGGCGGTGGCCGGTGATCAGCACCAGGCGGCGGTCCCCGGTGAACTTGGCCAGGGGCGAGTCGATGGCGGGTTTCCAGCCGGTCTCGTGCAGGTGCTCGCGCATCCACAGCAGGGCGTCGATCACCGTGTTGCCGGTGACCTCGATCTGGTCGATGTTCACCCCTTCGCGCAGCAGGTTGTCGCGCGAGGCCTTGGTCGGCGGGAAGTGCAGGTCGGCGATCACCGCGGTGAGGCGGCGGTTGGCTTCCTCCGGCCAGGGCTGGTGGATGTTGCCGGTGCGCAGGCCGGCCTCGACGTGGCCCACCGGGATCTGCCGGTGGAAGGCGGTCAGGGCGGCGATGAAACTGGTGGTGGTATCCCCGTGGACCAGCACGATGTCCGGACGATGGCGGTCGTAGCTGTCGTCCAGTTTGCCCATCATCTGCAGGGACAGGCTGTTCAGCGTCTGGCCCTGGGTCATGACGTCGAGGTCTTCATCCACCTCGAGTTCGAAGGAGTCCAGCACTTGCTGTAGCATCTCGCGATGCTGGCCGGTGGAGCAGATGCGCAGCTCGATTTCCGGGGTACGGCGGAGGACGCGGGCGAGGGGGGCCATCTTGATGGCTTCCGGACGGGTTCCGAAAACCATGGTGACTTTGTACTTCATCAATTGCTCCTTGGGCGCACCCTTGTGGGGCCGCCTTCGGTTTTCCGTGTGGGATTTTTCCAAGGGCAATGAAAGTCGCTCAAGTCCGGGCTGTCCAGCGACAACTGGTGTTGCCAGTGATACAGGTCAGGTACATTGACCTTTTTGGGTGTTTTGTCGCCTGGCTGCAGGCCGCGTCGTCAGTGGGCTGGCGCCGGTTTGCCGGCAGCGCCGAGAAAAACTGTTGATGAATTTTTCGAAAAGGCGGATCGGTCGATGCTGAGCGCGGAATTGAAGGCGTTCTACCGGGTAGCGAAGCTGGGCAGCATCACCCAGGCGGCGAAGAAGCTCGGCCTCAGCCAGCCGACCGTGACCACGCAGATCCGCAACCTGGAGAGCCAGTATGCGGTGGAGCTGTTCTATCGCGGCGGCCGTCGCCTGACCCTGAGCGACGAGGGCTCGCGTCTGCTGCCGATGGTCGAGACGCTGTTACAGCAGGAAGCCGACATCGAGTTCTACCTGCGCAACTGCGGGCAGATGCAGGGCGCGCTGCGCATCGGCGCCACCTCTCCTTATTACGTGCTCGGGCTGATCAAGAACTTTCGCGAGCGCTTCCCGCAGATCGAAGTGTCGGTGGAGATCGGCAACTCCCAGCAGGTGCTCGAATCGCTGATCGAATGCCGGGTGGACCTGGCGGCCTCCTCGCAGCAGGTGGACGACGCGCGCCTGACCCGCGTGGTGCTGGGCAGCGATCCGCTGGTGCTGGCGGTACACCGCAGCCACCCGCTGGCGGCGCTGCAGTCGGTGAGCCTGGGCGACTTGCGCAGCCATTGCCTGCTGATGCGCGAGGCGGGTTCTACCACCCGCCAGTTGACCGAAGCGATGTTGCAGCAGGCGGGGGTGACACCCGCCTCGATGCTGGAGATCGGCAGCCGCGAATCGATCCGCGAGGCAGTGATCCGCAACCTGGGCGTGAGCATCATCGCCCGCCAGGAAGTGCCGGATAACCCGCAGTTGTGCGTGCTTGAGATCAAGGGCGCCAGCCTGATCGACGAGTACCTGTATTGCCTGAAGGACCGGCGGCAGGCGCGCCTGCCGAGCGCGTTTCTGGCGTTGGCGCAGGTGTAGAACCGATTCCTGTGTAGGAGCGGGCCATGCCCGCGATCAGAGTTTCCCTCCCCACCGAAGTCAGAGCGACGCACGAACGTAGGATGGTGTTCACCGGCTAGGACGGCAGGGCGCCGGGCAAGGTGGCAGTTCGTAGGGCGAATAACGCGCCAGCGTTATCCGCCACATGGGTATTGGCGGATAACCCGTTCCGGGTTATGCGCCCTACGTTTGCCCGCTCAACACCGCCACTTCCAAAAAATCTTCGCCCCCATACCCAAATCTGCCTATGGATCTATCGGCGCACTTGGCCCTTTAGCAATAGTGTCGTCGCAATCGCTCCCTAGCATGGACCTCGTTCCTTCACGTCACGGCTCACGCGGCGTGGACCACAAGAATACGAGGTACCGCCATGCATCCCACCGTTGCCGGCACGCCGCTCAGCGTGCGCCACATCCGCAAACGTTTCGGTCAGTTCGTCGCTCTCGACGGCGTGTCGCTGGACGTCAAGGCCGGTGAGCTGGTGTGCCTGCTCGGCCCTTCCGGCTGCGGCAAGACCACCCTGCTGCGCTGCATTGCCGGGCTGGAGCAGCAGGACGAGGGCACCTTGCACCTGGGCCTGCGCGATGTCTCGAACCTGCCGCCGCAGGCGCGGGACTACGGCATCCTGTTCCAGTCCTACGCGCTGTTTCCCAACCTCACGGTCGAGCAGAACATCTCCTATGGCCTGGCCAACGCTTCGAAGGATGAAGCGCGCCGCCGCGTCGCCGAGATGCTCGAGCTGGTCGGCCTCAGCGGCAGTGAGAAGAAGTACCCCGGCCAGCTCTCTGGTGGCCAGCAGCAGCGCGTCGCCATGGCTCGCGCGCTGGCGCCGAGCCCGTCGCTGCTGCTGCTCGACGAGCCGATGTCGGCGCTGGACGCCCGCGTCCGCGAACACCTGTGCGGCGAGCTGCGCCAGCTGCAGAAGAGCCTGGGCATCACCACCGTGATGGTCACCCACAACCAGGACGAGGCCATGTTGATGGCCGACCGCATCGCGGTGATGAACCACGGGCGCATCGAGCAGTACGGCACGGCGCAGGAGATCTACAGCAGCCCGAGCACGCCCTTCGTCGCCGAGTTCGTCGGCCAGGGCAACTGGCTGCCCTTCGAGCGCGGCAGTGACGGTCACGCGCGGGTCGGCAGCCTCAATCTGCGCCTGCACTGCCAGGCACCGAGCGCCTCGGGCCGGTTGTTCTGCCGCCCGGAAGCGATCAGCGTGAACCCCGCCGTGCACCAGGAAAACCTGTTCCGCGCGCAGGTCCGCGAGATCACCTTCCTTGGCAACCGCTGCCGCATGAGCTTCGAGCTCGAGCAGCTGCCGGGCCACGCGCTGCTCGCCGAGCTGGCGCCCGAGGACATGCCGCGCCTGGGCACCCCGGACATCTGGGTGTCGCTGCCGCCCCGCAGCCTGCAGGTGTTCGCCTGAGATGGAAGCCGTGGTGAAACACAGCCCGGCGCTGTCCGCCGGCAAGATTCGCGGCGATCTGGGTGATCGCCTGTTCGTCCGCGGCGGCAAGTACCTGCTGCTGCTCCTGCTCACTCTCGCGGTGCTGATGCCGCTGCTGGCCATCTTCTGGCGCGGCTTCAGCGGCGAAGCAGGGCAGGGCGGCGGCCTGGCAGCCATGGGCGAGCTGCTGCGCAGCGACAACTTCCACTGGCTGCTGGGCAACAGTCTGAAGGTTTCGTTGAGCGTGGCGTGCATCGTCGTGCCGGCTGCCTATCTGTTCGCCTACGCGCTGCAACGCACGCTCATCCCGGCCAAGGGCCTGTGGCGCGGGATTTCCCTGCTGCCGCTGCTGGCGCCGTCGATGCTACCGGGCATCGCGCTGATCTACCTGTTCGGCAACCAGGGCCTGCTGCGCCACCTGCTGCCGGACAACATCTACGGCTTCTGGGGCATCGTCCTCGGCGAGGCTATCTACACCTTCCCCCATGCGCTGATGATCCTGCTGTCGGCGCTGTCGCTGGCCGATGCGCGCCTGTTCGACGCCGCCTCGAGCATGGGCGCCGGGCCCTGGAAGGCCTTCCGCAGCATTACCTGGCCGGCCTCGCGCCAGGGTGTGTTCGCCGCCTTCTGCCTGGTGTTCACCCTGACCATCACCGACTTCGGCGTGCCGGTCGTGGTAGGCGGCGACTACCAGGTGCTGGCGCTGGAAGCCTACAAGGCAGTGGTCGGCCAGCAGCAGTTCGGCCGTGGCGCGCAGATCGGCATGATCCTGCTGCTGCCGGCACTGCTCAGCTTCGCCGTCGACACCTGGCTGCGCCGTCGCCAGGGCGACGCCATGAGCGGCCGTGCGCAGGTCTACCATCCCAAGCCGTCGCGTCGCCGCGACGGTGCCTTCCTCGCCATCGTCGTGCTGATCAGCGCGGTGCTGCTGGGCGTGCTGGGCATGGCCGTGTATTCCTCGCTGGTGAAGTTCTGGCCCTATAACCTCTCGCTGTCGCTGAACCACTACGACTTCAACACCACCGCCGGCGGCGGCTGGCTGGCCTACCGCAACAGCCTGACCATGGCCGCGTGCACCGCGATAATCGGCAGCGCGCTGATCTTCACCGGTGCCTACCTGATCGAGAAGACCCGCGAGCAGCGCTGGCTGAGCCAACTGCTGCGCATGCTGTGCTTCGTGCCGATGGCCGTGCCGGGCCTCGTGCTGGGTCTGGGCTACGTGTTCTTCTTCAACCTGCCGGGTAACCCGCTGCACGTGTTCTACGGCAGCATGGCGCTGCTGGTGGTGTGCACCATTGCCCACTACCTGACCACCGCGCAGATGACCGCCACCGCCGCGCTGCGCCAGCTCGACGGCGAGTTCGAGGCTGCCGCGCTGTCGCTGAAGATGCCGCTGTGGCGCCACTACCTGCGCGTCACCGTGCCGATCTGCCTGCCGGCGCTGCTGGACATCACCCGCTACCTGTTCGTCTCGGCGATGACCACGGTCTCGGCGGCGATCTTCCTCTACAACCCGGACACCATTCTCGCCGCCGTCGCCGTGCTGAACATGGACGACTCCGGCAACGTCGGCGGCGCTGCTGCCATGTCGACCCTGATCCTGCTCACTTCCGCGGCCGTGTCGCTGCTGCTGGCCGGCGCCTCGCGCGGCTTGCTGCGCCGCTCGCAGGCCTGGAGGACGGGCGCGAACCCTTAACACCGCTGGACGCTGTCGCCCGGCGCCTGTGCGCCGGGCTCAACCCCTGACAAACCCGCCCCGAGCGGGAGACCAACACTGCCAAGGAGCTCCACATGTTCAAACGTCTTGCCCTCGCCGCCGCCGTGGTTGCCGGTTTCGCTGCACAGGTCCACGCCGCCGACACCGAGCTGACCGTCTACACCGCCCTGGAACCGGAACAGCTGACCGCCTACAAGCAGGCCTTCGAAGCCGAGAACCCGGACATCAAGATCAAGTGGGTGCGCGACTCCACCGGCATCGTCACCGCCAAGCTGCTGGCCGAAAAGGATCGCCCGCAGGCCGACGCCGTGTGGGGCCTGGCGGCTTCCAGCCTGGCCATCCTCGACCAGCAGGGCATGCTGGAGAAGTACGCACCCAAGCACCTGGACGCCATCGGCAAGAACTACCGCGACCCGGCCAACCCGCCGGCGTGGGTCGGCATGGACGTCTGGGCCGCCACCATCTGCTTCAACACCGTCGAGGCCGAGAAGCTCGGTCTGGAGAAGCCGGTGAGCTGGCAGGACCTGACCAAGCCCGAGTACAAGGGCAAGATCGTCATGCCGAACCCGGCTTCCTCGGGCACCGGCTTCCTCGACGTCTCCGCCTGGCTGCAGACCTTCGGCGAGAAGCAGGGCTGGGCCTACATGGATGCCCTGCACGAGAACATCGGCCAGTACGTCCACTCCGGCTCCAAGCCGTGCAAGCTGGCCGCCGCCGGCGAGTTCCCGATCGGCATCTCCTTCGAGTACCCGGCCGTGCAGCTCAAGCGCCAGGGCGCGCCGCTGGACATCGTCCTGCCGAAGGAAGGCCTGGGCTGGGAAATCGAAGCCACCGGCATCGTCAAGGGCACCCAGCACGAAGCCGCCGCGAAGAAACTCGCCGACTTCTCCGCCAGCCCCAAGGCCATGGAGCTGTACAAGGAAAACTTCGCCGTGCTGGCCCAGCCCGGGATCGCCAAGCCGCAGACCGAACTGCCGGCCGACTACGAACAGCGCCTGATCAAGAACGACTTCGCCTGGGCCTCGAAGAACCGCGACGAGATCCTCGCCGAGTGGCGCAAGCGCTATGACGGCAAGTCGGAGAAGGTCGCGCAGAAGTAAGGTTCGACTGATATTCGGCACTGGCGGCTCCCTCTCCCCAACCCTGGCTACGCGCCCCGCTCCGAGGGGAGAGGGGGCTGTCCGGTGTGCTGGTTCGAGGTTGGTGCAGTCGTGGAACCCAAGAGGGCAGGACAACGCGCGACTGAAAGTGCATTCGCTCTGAAGGTTGCACCTAGAACACCAGGATGAACTCGTAACTTTTCTCGGCAGAGGAGGGTCCCCTCTCCCTTCGGAGCGGGGCGCGTAGCCAGGGCTGGGAGAGGCGCTTTTCTGCTTGTTTTATACGCAAGGAACTTATCCCCATGACCCAGACCCACTGCGACGTCGCCATAGTCGGCGCCGGCATCCTCGGCCTTTCCCATGCCTACGCCGCCGCCCGCCGCGGCCTGTCCGTGCGTGTCTTCGAACGCACCGCCACGCCCCTGGGCGCCTCCGTGCGCAACTTCGGCCAGGCGCTGGTCACCGGCCAGCCGCCGGGCGTGATGTCGGAACTGGCCCGTGCCAGCCGGCCGATCTGGGCGCAATGGGCGGAAGGCGCCGGGTTCTCCCTGCGGCGCAACGGCTCGCTGCTGTTTGCCCGCAGCGAAGCCGAGGAACACCTGCTGGAAGCTTTCTGCGCCGGTCGCGCCAGGGAACTGGACTACCGCGTGGGCCTGCTGCGCGGCAGCGAACTGAACGACCTCTATCAGGGCCACTTCCGTCATCATCGCGCGGCACTGCTGGGTTTCGACGACCAGCAACTGTATTCCCGCGAGGCGCTGCCGAGCCTGATCGACTACCTGCGCCGCGAGCACGGCGTGGCGTTCCACTTCTCCACCCTGGTGCGTGACGTCGACACCGGCGTGCTGCGCACCACGGCGGGCACCTTCACCGCCGGGCAGGTGATCGTCTGCTCCGGCCACGATTACCAGACGCTGCTGGCCGAGGTCATCGCGCCGCTGGAGCCGCAGGTATGCCGGCTGCAGATGCTGCGCGCCCGCCCGCAGGTCGACATCGGTCTTTCCCATTCGATCCTCACCGGCCTGAGCTGCGTGCATTACGGCGCCTTCTCCGACCTGCCCGAGGCCGAAGCGGTGCGCGAGCAGATCCGCCGCGAAACG
Source organism: Pseudomonas sp. PDM19 (assembly GCF_014852215.1). Classification (NCBI taxonomy): domain Bacteria; kingdom Pseudomonadati; phylum Pseudomonadota; class Gammaproteobacteria; order Pseudomonadales; family Pseudomonadaceae; genus Pseudomonas; species Pseudomonas sp. PDM19. Next base: position 1,200,805 of record NZ_JACVBG010000003.1, read on the forward strand.
CCGGAGCTGGAAGAGCAGGGCATCCATTTGCTGGTCAGCCCGACGCCCCATGGCGAGCTGATCATCGGCGATTCCCACCACTACGGCAGCGACGCCGCGCCGTTCAACGCCGAATTCGTCGACCGGCTGATGCTGGAGCTGGCCGAGGACACGCTGGGCATGCGCGTCGAGGTTGTCGAACGCTGGCAGGGCGTCTACGGCTCGCGCGGGCCAGGACCGTTCTCGGTGCTGCAGGCCGCCGACGGCATCAGCGCCGTGCTGATGCACACCGGCGTGGGCATGAGCATCGGCCCGGCGCTGGGTGAACGCACTGTTGCCGCACTGTTCGGCTGACACGGGGCTGTCATCTGCCGTTCACCCGGTTCTGATAACACCGGAAGGGCGACGCGGCTTTCGTAGGGCGCATGAAGCGGAACGCCTCATCCGCCATGGCGGATGACCGCAAGCGGTCATTCGCCCTACGTCAGATATCCCAGGTTCAGCGGGGTCCCATGAACCACAGCATCGTCCAGAACCATCAGGATTCCGACCTGTTCGGCCTGCTGTATGGCTTCAGCTTTCGCCCCGGTCAGCCAGGGCTCGAGATCGATTCGCCCACCGCCCTGCAGCGTCTGCAGGAGCCGCGAGCGGCGGACGAGTTCCTCTGGCTGCACCTGAACCTGGCGCACGCGGCCTGCGAGCGCTGGATGAAGTCGCACCTGGAGCTGCCCGACTACTTCTTCGAGACCCTGCGCGAAGGCTCGCGCTCCACCCGCATCGAGCATGTGGACGGTGCGCTGCTGGCGGTGGTCAACGACGTGGTATTCGACTTCGGCAGTCGCATGTCCTCGGATGTCGCCACCCTCTGGGTCTGCGCCCGTGGTCGCCTGCTGGTCACCGCCCGTGCGCAGCCGCTGCGCTCGGTGGACACGCTGCGTTCTTCGGTGAAGCACGGCGAGAGCTTCAACTCGCCACTGGAGCTGCTGATCCACCTGCTGCGCGACCAGGGTGAAATCCTCACCCGCATCGTTCGCGAGACCAGCATCAGCGTGGACCGCATCGAGGACCAGCTGCTGTCCTCGCGCCTCTCCGCCAGCCGCGCCGACCTGGGTGCCATGCGCCGCGTGCTGGTGCGTTTGCAGCGCCTGCTGGCGCTGGAGCCGGGCTCGCTGATGCGCCTGCTCAACCGCCCACCGATGTGGCTGACGGAGGACGATGTGCGCGTATTGCGCGAGGCTACCGAGGAGTTCTCCCTGGTGATCAACGACCTCACCGCGCTGGGCGAACGCATCAAGCTGCTGCAGGAAGAGATCGCCGCGAAGATCAACGAGCAGAGCAACCGCACGCTTTTCACCCTCACCGTGGTCACGGTGCTGGCGCTGCCGATCAACATCATCGCCGGCTTCTTCGGCATGAACGTCGGTGGCATTCCCTTTTCCGGCGACCCGGAAGGTTTCTGGATCCTGGTGGTGCTGGTGGCCAGCTTCACCGGTCTGGCCGGGCGCTGGGCGTTCCGCAAGCGCGACGATTACTGACGGGATTTCCCTGTAGCGGCGCGCCATGCGCGCTCCTACACGGTGATTCCGGCGTCCGGGCAAAAAAAGACCGGCGCAAAGGCCGGTCGAGGGGGAAGAATTCGTCGTCAGCGGCAGACGAGGGCGATGGCCGCCGCCAGGTGGTCGAGGCGCTCGCCGTCGAGCCCGGCGATGTTCGCGCGGCCGCTGCTCACCAGGTAAATGCTGTGCTCCTCGCGCAGGATGCGCACCTGGTCGGCCTGCAGGCCGGTGTAGGAGAACATGCCGCGCTGGATGGCGATGTGTGCGAAACGATCCGCCAGCCCGTGGGGGCGCAAGGCTTCCACCAGGCCGACACGCAGCTCGGCGATGCGCCCGCGCATGCCGTCCAGTTCGTCCAGCCAGAGGTTCTTCAGTTCCGGGTCGCCGAGAATGGTGGCGACCACTTCCGCGCCATGGGCCGGCGGGGTGGACCACAGGTTGCGGGCGAACAGCGCCAGCTGGCTGCGGATGTCGGTGAGCTTGTCGGCGTTCTCGGCGCAGACGATCAGCGCGCCGACGCGGTCGCGGTAGAGGCCGAAGTTCTTCGAGCAGGAACTGGTGATCAGCACTTCCGGCAGGCTCTGGGCAAGCAGGCGCACGGAGTAGGCGTCCTCTTCCAGGCCGTCGCCCAGGCCCTGGTAGGCGAAGTCCAGCAGCGGCAGCAGTTCGCGGCGACGGACGATCTCCAGTACGCGCTGCCATTGCCCGTGATCCAGGTCGAAACCAGTGGGGTTGTGGCAGCAGGCGTGCAGCAGCACCACGTCGCCCTGGGGGATTTTCTCCAGCATGGCGAACATGGCTTCGGCGTCGAGGCGGTTGTCTGCGCCAACGTAGGGGTAGTGCTTGATCGGCACGCCAGCGGCGGCGAACAGGGTCTCATGGATCGGCCAGGTCGGGTCGCTCAGCCAGATGCTCTTGCCCGGCAGGCAGTGCGCGATGAACTCCGCCGCCAGACGCAGGGCACCGGTGCCGCCGGGTGTCTGGGTGGCGTCGGCGCGGGAGTCGGCCAGTAGCGGCGAGGTGACGCCCAACACCAGCTCGCACAGGCGCGCGGCGAACAGGGCATCACCGTGGCTGCCGACGTAGCTCTTGGTGGTTTCGCTATCCACCAGGCGCTGTTCGGCGAGCTTCACCGCGCGGGGGATCGGGGTGAGGCCCTGGGCGTCCTTGTAGACGCCCACGCCAAGGTCGAGCCGCGCGGGATTGGGGTCCGCCCGGTAGGCTTCGAGCAGGCCCAGGATCGGGTCGCCCGGTACGCGGGTGACCTTGGCGAAATGGTTCATTTGCGTCCCTCTGCTGTCGCGGCCAGCTCGTCGGTGCGCGCGGCCATGATGAAGTCGTTGCGGTGCAGGCCCTTCAGCTCGTGGCTCCACCAGGTGACGGTGACCTTGCCCCACTGGGTCAGCAGGTCGGGGTGGTGGCCTTCTTCCTCGGCGATGGCGCCTACGGCGTTGGTGAAGGCCAGGGCGTGCCTGAAGTTCTTGAACAGGAAGACCCGCTCCAGTTCCATGTGATCGTCACGGACCTCGATGTTCCAGTCCGGAATCTGCTTGATCAGCACCGCCAGTTCTTCGTCGGACACCTTCGGGGCGTCGGCGCGGCAGGCTTCGCAATGGGCTTGGGTGAGTGCGGTCATGAAAGGTTCTCCTTGTCGTGGGGTGGCATAGGAGTGCGCTCGCGAACCATCTTAGGCTCGCGAGCACGTCTCATCCTAGGCACAGATGGGATCGATTGCAGCGGATCAGGCGGCCTGTTTCGGCGGAAACTTCGGCGCGTGCAGGCCCAGGCGCATGGCTTCGCGCACCAGCGCCATGATGTCCTCATGGGCCAGCTCGAACAGCCGCTTGAGTTCGGGGAGCACGAAATACAGGGGCTGCAGAATGTCGATGCGGTACGGCGTACGCATGCATTCCAGCGGGCTGAAGGCTTGGTGCTCGGGCTCGCCGGAGAGGCTGTAGACCGTCTCCCTGGGCGACGAGAGGATGCCGCCGCCGTAGATGCGCAAGCCCTGCGAGGTATCCAGCAGGCCGAACTCGATGGTCATCCAGTAGAGGCGGGCGAGGTACACGCGCTCTTCCTTGCTGGCGGCGAGGCCGAGCTTGCCGTAGGTGTGGGTGAATTCGGCGAACCAGGGATTGGTGAGCAGCGGGCAGTGGCCGAAGATCTCGTGGAAGATGTCCGGCTCCTGCAGGTAGTCCAGCTCTTCCGGGGTGCGGATGAAGGTGGCAACGGGGAATTGCTGGCTGGCCAGCAGCTCGAAGAAGGTCTGGAACGGGATCAGCGCCGGCACCCGCGCCACGCGCCAGCCGGTGGCGGCCTGGAGCACCTGGTTGACCTCGCCCAGCTGCGGGATGCGCTCATGGGGCAGGCCGAGCTGCTCGATGCCGTCCAGGTATTCCTGACAAGCGCGGCCCTCGATCACTTTCAGCTGGCGGGTGATCAGGGTATTCCAGACCTGATGTTCGGTTTCCGGGTAGTGGATGAAACCGTCTTCGTCAGGTTGGCGGGCCACGTACTGCGTTGTCTTCATGGAGCCTCCGGCGTCGAGCTGCCTGTTCTTGTGATGACTCACAAATAGCGCGATGCGTGCCGGCGAACAGCCCCCTTGGCGCTACCCTGGCAGGTCGGTGGTCCGTCAATCCGTAAAGAAAACATTACGATCGTCGGCGCCAGCATCCGGCCATGGCTTGAAGGTGCGGTGATCTGTCACATATTCTTGACGGTAATTTCCGGCCGCCTTGCGAATACCCGTGCCGGAGCGCCCACCACAACGACAACCACGGGCCCGCCATGCGCATCAAAGTGCACTGCCAGAACCGCGTCGGCATCCTGCGCGACATCCTCAACCTGCTGGTCGACTACGGCATCAACGTCAACCGCGGCGAAGTCGGTGGCGAGCAGGGCAACGCCATCTACCTGCTCTGCCCGAACCTCATCAACCTGCAGTTCCAGTCGCTCAAGCCCAAGCTTGAAGCGGTGCCCGGCGTGTTCGGCGTCAAGCGCGTCGGCCTGATGCCCAGCGAACGCCGTCACCTGGAGCTGAACGCGCTGCTGGCGGCGCTGGAGTTCCCGGTGCTGTCCATCGACATGGCCGGGCAGATCGTCGCGGGCAACCGCGCCGCTGCTCAGCTGCTGGGTGTGCGCGTCGACGAAGTGCCGGGCATCCCGCTGTCGCGCTACGTCGAGGACCTCGACCTGCCCGAGTTGGTGCGGGCCAACAAGGCGCGCATCAACGGCCTGCGGGTGAAAGTGAAGGGCGACGTGTTCCTCGCCGACATCGCGCCGCTGCAGACCGAGCACGACGAAAGCGAAGCACTGGCTGGCGCTGTGCTCACCTTGCACCGCGCCGACCGCGTCGGCGAGCGCATCTACAACGTGCGTCGCCTGGAGCTGCGCGGCTTCGACAGCATCTTCCAGAGCTCGCGGGTGATGGCCGCCGTGGTGCGCGAAGCGCGGCGCATGGCGCCGCTGGACGCGCCACTGCTGATCGAAGGCGAGACCGGCACCGGCAAGGAGCTGCTGGCCCGCGCCTGCCACCTCGCCAGCCCGCGCGGACAGTCGCCGTTCATGGCGCTGAACTGCGCCGGCCTGCCCGAATCCATGGCCGAGACCGAACTGTTCGGCTACGGCCCCGGTGCCTTCGAGGGCGCCCGCCCGGAAGGCAAGCTCGGCCTGCTGGAGCTGACCGCCGGCGGCACGCTGTTCCTCGACGGCGTCGGCGAAATGAGCCCGCGCCTGCAGGCCAAACTGCTGCGCTTCCTGCAGGACGGCTGCTTCCGCCGCGTCGGCAGCGACGAGGAGGTGTACCTGGACGTGCGGGTAATCTGCGCGACCCAGGTCGACTTGTCCGAACTGTGTACCAAGGGCGAATTCCGCCAGGACCTCTACCACCGCCTCAACGTGCTGTCGCTGCACATCCCGCCGCTGCGCGAATGCCTGGACGGCCTGGAGCCGCTGGTGGAGCACTTCCTCGACCAGGCCAGCCGGCAGATCGGCTGCTCGCTGCCCAGGCTGTCGCCGCAGGCACTGGATCGCCTCGGTCGCTACCACTGGCCCGGCAACGTGCGGCAGCTGGAGAACGCGCTGTTCCAGGCGGTTTCGTTGTGCGAAGGCGGCACCATCCGCCCCGAGCACATCCGCCTGCCGGACTACGGCGCGCCGCACCCACTGGGGGATTTCTCCCTGGAAGGCGGGCTCGACGCCATCGTCGGCCGGTTCGAACGGGCGGTGCTGGAGCGGCTCTACCGCGAGCACCCGAGCAGCCGGCAGCTGGGCAAGCGGCTGGGGGTGTCGCACACCACCATCGCCAACAAGCTGCGAATGCATGGGCTGGGGCAGAACGACGAATCCTGATGAGGGCGTGGGACCTGCTCGCGGTCGCGGGTGGGGGACGTTCCGGTGTGCAGGATTTCGCGGACAAGGCCCGTTCCTTCCCGAGCAGTTCGTAGGGCGCACAACGCGCCAGCGTCATCCGCCGCTGGGGCATCGGCGGATAACCCGTTCCGGGTTATCCGCCCTACGTAAACGGGGGAGCGCGCGTTGCAGGAGCGGGCCATGCCCGCGATCCGTCGGCAGGGCCGGCGCCAGCCAATCACCAGGTCTTCGGCCGATACCCCTTCACGCAGGCCCGCACCTCGTCGTCGATCACGTTGCCCGGCTTGATGCAGTCGGACAGCCTGCGCGGGCTATCGCTGTAGGGAGAGGCCGCTGGAGTCGCCTGTGGGCCGGCAGGGGAAATACCCAGGCGGCTTTGCAGCACCACCCAGCGCTCCTGAAGCCAGGCATGGCTGGTGGGGTTGCGCCACAGGGCAGTACCGGCGGCGAGGAGCAGCAGCGGGATGAGGAACCACAGCAGCGGCCTCACCAGCAGCCGCCAGTTGCGTTTCGGGTCTTCGGGCGGCTTCTGCTTGTTCCGCTGCCTGACCTGCTCCCAGTAATAGTCGCGATCACGCTCGCTCATCGGTGTGCTTCCGCCGGGTGGATGCGTGAAGAGTAACGGCTGGCGCGACCTGCTGCGAGGCGCGATCAGTGGTCCTTGTGACGGGCTTCGCGCACCACCATATTGGTCTGCATGACTGCTCCTCGAACTTCCTCCCGCGCCAGGCGCGCCGATGTGCTGTCCGCCTTCCACCCGGTGGTGGCCGGCTGGTTCCGTGCGCACTTCGCGGCACCGACGCAGGCGCAGGTCGAGGCGTGGCCGGCAATCCAGGCAGGCGAATCGACCCTGGTGGCGGCGCCCACCGGTTCGGGGAAGACGCTCACGGCCTTTCTCTCGGCCATCGATGCACTGGTCCGCGAGGGGCTGGCGAACGGCGGTACGCTGCCGGATCGCACCTCGGTGGTCTACGTTTCGCCGCTCAAGGCGCTGTCCAACGACATCCGCATCAACCTCGAGGAGCCCCTGGCCGGCATCCGCTCGGCGCTGCTGGAAATGGGCCTGCCGGAGGTGGATATCCGCACGGCGGTGCGCACCGGCGACACCACTTCCAGCGAGCGCGAGGCCATGCGCCGGCAGGTGCCGCACATCCTCGTCACCACACCCGAATCGCTCTACGTGCTGCTCGGCTCGGATTCCGGCCGCGCCATGCTCGCCGGCGCGCGCAGCGTGATAGTCGATGAAATCCACGCGCTGGCCGCGAGCAAGCGTGGCAGCCATCTGGCGCTGTCACTGGAGCGTTTGCAGGCTTTGTGCGAAGCGCCGTTGGTGCGCATTGGCCTGTCCGCCACGCAGAAGCCCATCGAGGCAGTGGCGGGCTTCCTGGTCGGGCGCCACCAGACCTGCCGCATCGTCGACATCGGCTACAGCCGCGAGCGCGACCTGAACCTGGAAGTGCCCGCAGCGCCGCTGGAGGCGGTGATGTCCCACGATGTCTGGGACAAGGTCTACGACCGCCTCGCCGAGCTGGCCAGCGAGCACCGCACCACGCTGGTGTTCGTCAACACCCGGCGGCTGTCCGAGCGCATCACCCGGCACCTCGCCGAGCGCATCGGCGCCGGCTGGGTCGCGGCGCACCACGGCAGCCTGTCCAAGGAACTTCGCCTGGGCGCCGAACGGCGGCTCAAGGCCGGGCAACTGAAGGTGCTGGTGGCCACCGCGTCGCTGGAGCTGGGCATCGATATCGGCGACGTCGAGCTGGTCTGCCAGATCGGCTCGCCGCGTTCCATCGCCGCCTTTCTGCAGCGGGTCGGCCGCTCCGGCCACAGCGTTGGCGGCACGCCCAAGGGGCGGCTGTTCCCCACTTCGCGGGATGACCTGATCGAATGCGTGGCGTTGCTCGACAGCGTGCGGCAGAACGAGCTGGATGCCCTGAGCATTCCCCACGCTCCGCTGGACGTGTTGGCCCAGCAGATAGTCGCCGAAGTGGCCTGCCAGGAATGGCGCGAGGACGCGCTGTTCGAACTGTTCACTGCCGCACAACCTTACGCCGACCTCAGCCGCGAGCACTTCGACGCCATGCTGCGTACCCTCGCCGAGGGCTACACCAGCCGCAACGGCCAGCGCGGCGCTTACCTGCACCGTGATGCCGTGCACCAGCGCCTGCGTGGCCGGCGCGGAGCCAAGCTCACCGCCGTGACCTCCGGTGGCACCATTCCCGACACCGGCGACTACGCCGTGCTGCTGGAGCCGCAGGGCCTCAGCGTGGGTACGGTGAACGAGGACTTCGCGGTGGAGAGCCTGGCCGGCGATGTGTTCCAGCTGGGCAATATCTCCTACCGCATCCTGCGCGTGGAGCCGGGCCGCGTGCGCGTCGAAGACGCCCAGGGCCAGCCGCCGAACATCCCCTTCTGGCTCGGCGAGGCGCCAGGGCGCACCGATGAGCTGTCCACCAGTGTCGCTCGCCTGCGCGGGCAGCTGGACGAGTTGCTCGCCCAGGGCGAGAACGACCCTGAACCGCTGGCACGGGCCATCGACTGGCTGCAGGGGCTGCTCGGCCTGAACGACGCTGCGGCGCGGCAGCTGGTGGAGTACCTGGCCCGCGCACGCCACGCCCTCGGCGCGTTGCCGACGCAGAAGACGCTGATCCTCGAACGCTTCTTCGATGAATCCGGCGGCATGCAACTGGTCATCCATTCGCCTTACGGCAGCCGTATCAACCGCGCCTGGGGCCTGGCCTTGCGCAAGCGCTTCTGCCGCACCTTCAACTTCGAGCTGCAGGCTGCGGCCACGGAAGACGCGATCATCCTCTCGCTGTCCACCAGTCACAGCTTCCCGCTGGACGAGGTGTGGCGCTACCTGCACTCCAACAGCGGCGAACATGTGCTGATCCAGGCGCTGCTCGATGCACCGCTGTTCGGTGTGCGCTGGCGCTGGAACGCCACCACCGCGCTGGCCTTGCCGCGCTACAGCGGCGGGCGGAAAGTCGCCCCGCAGTTGCAGCGCATGCGCAGCGAGGACCTGCTGGCCTCGGTGTTCCCCGACCAGGTCGCGTGCCTGGAGAACATCGTCGGCGAGCGCGAGATCCCCGATCATCCGCTGGTGGCTCAGACCCTCGACGACTGCCTGCACGAGGCGATGGACTGTGAAGGCTGGCTGGACCTGCTGCGGCGCATGGAACGCGGAGCGGTGACCCTGCTGGCGCGTGACCTGCCAGCACCATCGCCGCTGGCGGCGGAGGTGCTGTCCGCCAGCCCTTATTCCTTCCTCGATGACGCACCGCTGGAAGAGCGCCGCACCCAGGCCGTGCAGAGCCGCCGCTGGACCGACCCGGAAAGCGCCGACGACCTCGGTGCGCTGGATGCCGATGCCATCGACGCGGTACGCGCCGAGGCCTGGCCCGAAGCCCGCGACGCCGACGAGATGCACGAGGCATTGACCGGTCTGGGTGGCATCCGCGACAGCGAGGCGCAGGCCAATGAGGGCTGGCCTTTCCTGCTCAAGTCACTGGCCAAAGCGGGGAGGGCGACGCGCCTGGAGCTGCTCGCGGGCGCAGTCTGGGTGGCGGCGGAACGGCTCAGCCAGTGGCTTGCGCTGCATCCGCAGGTCGCGATGAAGCCTTCGCTCGATCTGCCTGCGGCGCTGTGCGAGCCCTGTGCGGTGGACGAAGCGCAGGTCGAACTGGTGCGGGCGCGCCTGACCTGCTTCGGCCCGCGCCTGCTGCGCGAGCTGGCGGATGACCTGGGCATTTCCTCCGGCGATACCGGCTTCGCCTTGGCCAGCCTGGAGCGCGAGGGCTACGTGCTGCGCGGTCGCTTCACGCCGGGCGTGAGCGAGGAGGAATGGTGCGAGCGCCACCTGCTGGCGCGCATCCACCGTTACACGGTCAAGCGCCTGCGCCGGGAGATCGAACCGGTGGCGCGGGCGGATTTCATGCGCTTCCTGTTCGACTGGCAGCGAGTGTCCGCTGGATCGAGGGTGCGCGGTGCTGAATCCCTGGCCGGCGTACTCAGCCAGCTGGAAGGCTTCCAGGCCGCTGCCAGCGCCTGGGAAAGCGACCTCCTGCCCAGCCGCGTGGCCGACTACGGCATCAACTGGCTGGACGACCTGTGCCGCGCCGGTCGCATCGTCTGGGCGCGTCTGCCCGGCCGAGCCGCTGCGAAGGGGCGCGGCGGCCCGCTGAAGAGCACGCCCATCGTGCTGCTGCCCCGCGCGCAGATGGCGCAGTGGAGCGCGTTGAGCGCGGGGCAGACGGAGGCCGAGCTGTCCGCCAAGGCCAGCAAGGTGCTGGAGGTACTCAAGGAGCACGGCGCGTCCTTCTTCGAGGAGCTGGCCAGCGACAGTCACCTGCTGCGCACCGAGCTGGAAACCGTGCTGGGTGAACTGGTGGCGGCCGGGCGGGTGAATGCCGACAGCTTAGCCGGCCTGCGCGCCCTGCTGATGCCGGCGGCTCGGCGGCACCCGCAGCGTCGTTCGCGTACGCCACTGTTCGGCATGGCCGATGCCGGGCGCTGGGCGCTGCTGCGCCGCGCCACGCTGGAACCAGGAACGCGGTTGCCGGCGGAGGTGCTCGAGCATGTCGCCATGACCCTGCTGCGCCGCTACGGCGTGGTCTGTTGGCGCCTGCTCGACCGCGAAGCCGACTGGCTGCCGCCGTGGCGCGACCTGCTGCGGGTCTACCACCGCCTGGAAGCGCGCGGAGAAATCCGTGGCGGGCGCTTCGTCGCCGGGCTGACCGGCGAGCAGTTCGCCCTGCCCGAAGCGGTCGGCCTGCTGCGCGAAGTGCGCCGCCGTGAAGCGAGCGGCGAATGGGTGGTGGTGTCGGCGGTCGACCCGCTGAACCTGGCTGGCACCCTGCTGCCGGGGCGCAAGGTGCCGGCCGTGAGCGGCAACCGCGTGCTCTATCGCGATGGCGTGCCGGTGGGCGCGCTGATCGCCGGCGAGGTGGAGCTGCTCGCGGAGCTGCCGCCAGACGACCAGGCCCGCGCGCGGGAGCTGCTGATCCGCCGGTAAGCCGGGCGCGCCTGACGTACACTCAGCGGCACGGAAGTTTGTCCCTGCGAGGCCGTGATGTCTTCCCGCGAGTCCCCGAGCCTGCCTGAGCTGTTGCGCCAGTGGTGGTTCCTGCCGTTGCTGACCCTCGCGCTGTGCCTGCGCCTGTATGAGCTGACCGGCTCGGCTATCTGGGGCGACGAAAGCTCTAGCCTGTTCCTCGCCCGCTATTCGCCTTTGCAACTCTGGCAGCACGCTGCCCACGACGTGCATCCGCCGCTGTACTTCTATCTGCTGCACCTGTGGACCGGACTGCTGGGCGAGGGCGTGCTGTCGCTGCGCCTGTTCAGTGCGGTGTTCGGCACGCTCGCGGTGTTCCTTGGCGGCTGGCTGGCGTGGCGCCTCGCCAGTCGCCGCGCGGCCTTGCTCGCTGTCGTGTTGCTGGCGCTGCTGCCCACGGCGGTGCGCTACAGCCAGGAAGTGCGCATGTATTCGTTGCTCGGCTGCTGGCTGCTGGCGGCGACACTGGCCTTGCTCTACTGGCTGGAGGAGGGCAAACGGCGCCATCTGCTGGCTTACGTCCTGCTGATGGCGGCGGCGTTCTACACCCATTACTTCAGCCTGTTCGGCCTGCTGGTGCATTGGGCCTGGCTGGCGTCGCTGCCGAACGCTCCCCTGCGTCGCCGCGACTGGTGGCTGGCCAACCTGGCCATCGCCATGCTGTTCCTGCCCTGGTTGCCCGGCCTGCTGGACCTGGTTCGCCACATGGCGGTGCTGGTCGCTGGCGGAGACGTGGGCTGGGCGCCGCCGGTGGATGGCCGTTCCGTCCCGTCGATGCTCTGGCAATGGCTCGCGCAGTCCGATGGCAACGAGCTGGCGTGGCCCCTGCTGGTGGGCGTGCCGTTGCTGGTGGTGGGGGCGATGTTGCTGGTGCTGCATCATGATCGCAGCCACCAGCGCGCCGGCGTGTTGCTCTCGCTCTACGTCGGTCTGCCGCTGCTGGGGCTGTATGGCGTGTCCTTCGTTTCGCCGGTGTTTGTCGAGCGCTACCTGACGGCCTTCGCGCTGGGGCTGCCGCTGCTGTTCGCGCTGGCGCTGGACCGCCTGCTGGAGGCGCGGCGGGCACTGGGAGTGGTGACCCTGGCGACTCTGCTCGGCCTGCAGGGCCTGGGGCTGGCGCGGGCCTACGAGACGGACCCGGACGAGCAGTTCGACGGCATGGTCGCCTACGTCAATGCCCACTACCACGCCGGCGACCGGGTGGTGGTGGACGATATCCTCTGGTACCTGGCGTTCCGTTACTACAACCGCACCGGCAGCGAACCGCTGCTGTACACCGCGCCGGCTGCGGAAGGTTCGTCCGGGCGGCCGGGGCTCTACGGTTTCGGCTCGCTGATCGATGATCGCCAGCACAGCTTCGTCGACCGCCTGGCCGACCTGCCGCCAGGCGATGGCCGTGTCTGGCTGGTGATGAGTCGCTACAACGACCAGGAGATTCCCGACGTGCCGGCCAACTGGCGGCGCATCGCCCAGCATGCCGGCGGGGAAGTGCAGGCGCTGCTGTTCGAGCGCGCGTCGCTGCGTAACGCCGCGCGCTGACCGCTCAATGGCTCAGAAACGGATGCGCCCGGTGAAGGCGTCCTTGAGCATCACCCAGTCGCCCATCAGCGACCACAGCGGGTACTTGAAGGTGGCGGGGCGGTTCTTCTCGAACACGAAGTGGCCGACCCAGGCGAAGCCGTAACCGGCCAGCGGCATGGCCAGCAACCACAGCCAGTGCCCGCTGACGAGGGCGTAGGCGAGGATCGACAGCACCAGCAGGCTGCCCACGTAGTGCAGGCGACGGCACACGGCGTTGCTGTGTTCCTGCAGGTAGTACGGGTAGAACTCGGCGAAGCTCTGGAATCGATCGGCGGTCTGGGTGCTCATGGCGCACCTCCTGTTGTTGTGATGGCGCCAGTGTAGGCCGGTGCCTTCAGACTTGCGGATGACATAGGGGGCCAGTTTAGTATCCCCCTGTGCCGCCGGCTTCTCCGGCCGTTCGGCGCGGATCACCACCATAACCAGAAGAAATTGCATGCCTGAGCGTACAACCCTGTCGAGCTGGGTGCGGGGGATCGTCCAGTCGCTGGAGCTGGAAGGCCTCGACTGCCGCGCGCTGTTCACTGAACTGCAGCTGGACTTCGCCGCCCTCGACGACCCCGATGCGCGCTTCCCGCAGGACGCCATGAGCCGCCTGTGGAACCGCGCCGTGGAGCTGTCCGGCAACCCGGCCATCGGCCTGAACATTGCCCGCGTGCACACGCCGGCGTTCCCCGTGGTGGGTTATGCGCTGATGTCCAGCCGCAACCTGGGCGAGGGCTTCGAGCGCCTGGAGCGCTACCAGCGGATCATCGCCGAGGGCGCCGACCTGACCTTCCGCCGCCTGCCCGAGGGCTGCCTGTATCGCATCGTGGTCCACGGTGATCGTCTGCCGGTGCCGCGCCAGAGTGCGGAGTGCTCGCTGGCCAGCCTGATCGCCATGCTGCGCTGGATCACCGGGCGGGCGATCAAGCCGCTGGAGGTGCGCCTGGCGGGCGAGGCACCGCCGGACATTGAACCCTACCGCGAGCTGTTCCAGGCGCCGCTGAGCTTTGGCCATGCCGACTGCGCGATGCTGTTCTCCCACGAGGACATGAGCGCGCCGCTGCCCACTGCCAACGAGGAGCTGGCGCGCCTGCATGACCGTTTCGCCGGGGAGTACCTGGCGCGCTTCGTCAGCAGCCGCTTCAGTCACCAGACCCGCCAGGTGCTGTGCCGCCTGCTACCCCAGGGCGAGCCCAAGCGCGAAAGCGTGGCCCAGGCGCTGAACCTGTCCGAGCGCACCCTGCAGCGCCGCCTGCAGGAAGAGGGCACCAGCTACCAGCAACTGCTCGACGACACCCGCCGCGAACTGGCCCAGCAGTACCTCGCCACGCCGCGCATGACGCTGCTGGAGATCGCCTACCTGCTGGGGTTCTCGGAGCCGAGCAACTTCTTCCGCGCCTTCCGTCGCTGGTTCGGCAAGACGCCGGGGGAGTACCGCGAGGACTTGTGAGTCGTTGTGTAGAAGCGCCGTGTGCCGGCGTTCCCGGTATATCGATTTGTAGGATGGGTGGAGCGCAGCGATACCCATGCTGTCGGTGCGCGGATTCGATGGGTATCGCTGCGCTCCACGCCATCCTACGGCCTGTTCATTCGGCCCATTAAGCGGCTGTTGGAGCGATCAGTGGCGCCAGAACGCCGGGGTGAACAGCACCAGCACGGTGATGATCTCCAGGCGCCCGAGCAGCATGCCGCCGCAGAGCAGCCACTTGGCCGCGTCCGGCAGTGAGGCGAAGTTGCCCGACGGGCCGATGATCGGGCCCATGCCCGGACCGACGCCGGCTACCGTGCTGGCCGCGCCGGTGAGCGAGGTCATCCAGTCCAGGCCGAGGAACGACAGGCCCAGCGCCAGACCGCCGACGGTGGCGCCGAAGAAGAACGAGAAGGTCAGGATCGAACGCACGATCTCTTCGTCCAGGCGGTGGCCGTTGTAGCTCTGCTTGATCACCGCGCGCGGGTGGATCAGCTGGTACAGGCTGGCGCGCAGCAGGGTGTAGGCCACCTGGAAGCGGAAGATCTTGATGCCGCCGGCGGTGGAGCCGGAGCAGCCGCCGATGAAGCCCAGGTAGAAGAACAGCATGATCGAGAAGTGCCCCCACAGACCGTAGTCGCCCAGGGCGAAGCCGGTGGTGGTCATCACCGAGGTCACGTTCACCGCGACGATGCGGAAGGCGTCGAACCAGGGCAGGCCCGAGTTCACCGAATACCAGGTGCCCATCACCAGCCAGGTGAATACCAGCAGACCGAGGAAACCGTGCACCTGGTGGTCGCGGATCAACGCCTTGCGGTTGCCGCGCAGGGTGGCGACGTAGAGCACGAAGGGGATGCTGCCCAGGATCATCACCGCCACCGCGACCCAGTGCACCGCCGGCTGGTGCCACTTGGCCAGGGACTGGTCGGAGGTGGAGAAACCGCCGGTGGAGATCGCCGACATCGCGTGGTTGAGCGAGTCGAACAGGCCCATGCCGGCCCACCAGAAGGCCAGGGTGCCGGCGATGGTGATGGCCACGTAGACCCCGACTATGTACTTGGCCACCATGTGCGAGCGCGGCATGACCTTGTCGGAGCGGTCCGAGGATTCGGTCTGGAACAGGCGCATGCCACCGATGCGCAGCATCGGCAGGATCGCCACCGCCATCGCGATGAAGCCGATGCCGCCCAGCCAGTGCAGCAGCGAGCGCCAGATGAGGATGCCCGGGGACATCTTGTCCAGCCCCGACAGCACGGTCGACCCGGTGGCAGTGATGCCCGACATGCTCTCGAAGATCGCGTCGGTGAAGCTGATGTGCCGCGCGAACATGAACGGCAGGGAGGAGAAGAAGCAGACGATCACCCAGCTCGACACGGTGAGCATGTACATGTCCCGCGGGCGCATGTGTACCTGCTCCGGGCGGCCGGGAATGACCATGCCCAGCCCGCAGGTGAAGGTGATGATCGCCGACCAGATGAACGGGTGCAGCTCGTTGGCACGGCCGTAATACAGCAGCGTGGCCATGGGGACCAGCATGGCGACCGCCAGCGTGATCACGAAGATGCCGATGATGAATCCGAGGGTGCGTAGTGTCGGCAGGGCCATGCGCTGAGGTCTGAATCCAGGAGGAATCGGCCATTTTACCTGCCGCCTGCCGAGAGTAAACCGCGTGACACCGTTCCCCTTTACAAGTTGGGCGGAGAAGGAGTGCGCCGTCTTTCCCGGACAAATGCGAACCCTTTGCGTCTACAATGGCGGCTTTCGAGATTGACTGGAGGCAGCCCATGGAGGCTCTCGACGCGTTGCTCAACCGTGTGTCCCATGCCCGCCTGAGCGAGCCGGCACCGTCTGCCGAGCAGCTGGACCGCCTGTTCCGCAGCGCCTTGCGCGCCCCGGATCACGGGCAATTGCGCCCGTGGCGCTTCCTCACCGTGGAAGGCGAGGCGCGCAAGGAGCTGGGTGAGCTGTTCGCCCGTGCCGTGGCGGCCAATGAGCCGGATGGCAAGCCCGAGGCGCTGGACAAGGCTCGCGCCATGCCGCTGCGCGCGCCGCTGCTGGTGGTCGCCGTGGCCCGTCTGCAGGATCACCCCAAGGTGCCGGAGATCGAGCAGTGGCTGGCGGCGGGTTGCGCCGCCCACGGCATCATCCAGGCGGCCTACGTCGAAGGATTGGGAGCGATGTGGCGCACTGGCGCCATGGCGTTCGATCCGCTGGTGCGCGAGGGCCTGGGGCTGGCCGAGAACGAACGTATCGTCGGTTTCATCTACCTCGGCACGCCTATCGGCGAGCTGCGCCGGCCGGCACCGCTGGACCCGGCTGAGTTCGTCAGCGCCTGGCGGGGCTGAGCGGCAGTTCCAGGCGCACCTTCCAGCCAGCGCCGCGGGCGCGCCAGAGCAGGTGCCCGCCCTGCCAGGCGGCCAGGCGTCGCGCCGGGGGCAGGGCTTCCGGCAGCCAGGCTCGCGCCTGCGGGTCGTAGCCTTGCAGATCCAGACGCAATTCACCGTGGGCTGAGCTGAGCGACAGCTCCAGCGCAGCATGTGGATGGCGCGCCAGCGCCCCTTCCAGCAAGGCATCCAGGGCTTCGCCCAGCGCATCCGGCCAGCTTTCCAGCGGCCAGGTGCCGCTCTGCGGCAGGCTCAGGCGCAAGCCGGGCCAGCGTGCGCGCCATTGCGTGGCGAGGCGCGCCAGTTCCACCGCCAGCACCAGGTATTGCGGATCGTCGTAGGGCTCGTGGCTCAGCAGGGCTGCCGGCGGCAGCGGCCTTTCCAGGGCGGGAGTCGGGACAGCGAAGGCGGGAAGGCTCATGGTTGCTCTCCGATAATGCGCTCGGTTCAGGCGATCTGACGGTGCAGCGGCAGGTCGATGCTGGCCAGGAAACCGCCCTCGGGATGGTTGCTCAGGCGCAGCCGCCCGTGGTGGCGCTCGATGGCGCGGCGGGCGATGGCCAGACCCAGGCCATGGCCGGGGCTGCTCTGGTTGGGCGCGCGGAAGAAGGGTTCGCCCAGTTGCGCCAGGTGTTCCTCACTGGCGCCGGGGCCGTGGTCACGGATGCTGATGTGCAGGCGTTCGTCATCGATCCGCGCCTGCACTTCCAGCGGCTGCTCCGTCGGGTTGAAGCGCAGGCCGTTGCGCAGCAGGTTGTCGAGGGCGCGCTCGAGCATGTCCGGCCAGCCGTCGAGGGCCAGTTGCGGGGCAACGTCGAGCTGGATGTTCTGCTGCGGGTAAAGCAGTTGCGCGTCGTTGCGCAGGCGCTCGAACAGCGGCAGCAGGTCGATGCGGCTGGTCGGGCCGGGCTCGGCGTCGAGGCGGGCGAGGGCGAGGATTTCGCTGATCAGCGCTTCCAGGCGGTCGCATTCCTGTTCCAGGCGCGGCCACATGGCGGCGCGCTGGTCGGGCTCGGCGCGTTCGGCCAGGGCCAGGGCAATACGCAGGCGCGCCAGCGGTGAACGCAGCTCGTGGGACACATCGCGCAGGAGCTGGCGTTGGCTGCCGATCAGCCCTTGCAGGCGGGCGCCCATGCGGTTGAAGTCACGGGCCAGCACCCCCAGTTCGTCGCCACGGCGGGAGAGGCGGGCGAGGCTGTCCTGCTGATAACTGGTCTGGCCGAGGTCATGCACAGCGCGGCGCAGGCGGTTCAGCGGGCGGGTGATGGACAGCGTCAGCAGCAGGCTGAACACGGTCAGCACAACCAGCGCGATGCCCAGCGCACTCAGCGGCCAGAGCAGGCTGCTGCGGTGCCAGGCCTGCAGTGTCGGGTGCGGAATGCGGTAGATGAACAGGTAGGTCTGGTCGGTACGGCTGCTGGTGTATTCCTGGCTCAACTGGCGCCAGGGGAAGCGCGGCAGGTTTTCCCGGTCGAAGTTGTTGTCGCGCGGGCGTGGCGGGCGCGGCAGGTAGGTACCGTTGACCAGGCGCTGGCCAGTCTCGTCGAGCACCTGCACCGAGAGTTCGTATTGCTTGCGGCGGCTTTCCAGCAGTTCCTGCGCGGCATCCGGGCCTTGCGTCTCGTAAAGCAGGGTCCATTGCTTGGCGATGTCATGCAGGCCGGGATAGCGGGCGATCACCCAGGTGTCCTGGTTCAGGGCGCGGCCCAGCAGGATCGACAGTCCGGCCACCAGCAGCAGGGCGAGCCAGAAGGCGGCGAGGATCCGCCAGAAGAGTGAACGCATGGTCTTCCTGTTCAGCCGCATGGTCTATCCGTTGTCGGGGGCTCCACGGCAAGGCGCCGGGTAGAACCCGGCGCCTGCGTTTGCTGGAGCGAATCAGTTGGTCTTGGCGCCGTCCTTCTGGGCCTTCCAGGTCTGGAATTCAGCCCATTCGGCCTTGCGCTGTTCGCGCTGCTTCTTCATCTCGTCGAACTTCTTCTGCTGCTCGGGCGTGAGGATGCCGCGGATGCCGGCGTCGGCCTTGTCACGGTTGGCCTTCAGTTCTTCCTGCATGGCCTTGCGGTCGGCCTCGGGCAGCTTGTTCCAGTACTTCTCGGTGATTGCGCGGCGATCCTTCATCGAGTCGCCCATCAGCTTGCCGACTTGCTGGCGCTGGTCCTGGGTCAGGTTCAGTTCGTGGAACGCACCGCCGTGTTCGCCGCGGTGCATGCCCGGGCCGTGGTCCTTCATGAACGGGGCCGGCGGCGGAGCGTCGGTCGGCGCGGGAGTGGCCGCCAGCGCGACGGTCGGCAGGGCGGCAGCGATCAGCAGGGCGGTCAGGGTCTTGCGCATGGTGTTTCTCCTTTCAGGGGCCGGTCGTTACCGGATGAGCCCAGTCTAGGGTCGGCAAGGTCAAGGGCGGTCAGTCCCACGTAAAGCTTCGGTAAAGATTACGTGAAGCCCGGCTGGAAACTTTACGAAGCCCGGGCCAGAGCGGCCCGGGCCCTCCGCAGGGCGAGATTTCAGGCTGCGTAGAAGTAGCCGCGCCCGCGCAGGGCGAGGATGCGCGGGCGGCCGTCGGGGTGGCTGCCGAGCTTCTTGCGCAGGTTGCTGACGTGCATGTCCAGGCTGCGGTCGTACAGGGTCAGCTTGCGGCCCAGCGCGAGCTGCGCCAGCGCCTGCTTGTCCAGTGGTTCGCCCGGCTGGCGCAGCAGGGCTTCGAGGATGCGGCTCTCGGAGAGGGTCAGGCTGATTTCTTCGGCACCGATGGTGGCCACGCCGCGCGACAGGTTCAGCGCCAGGTCGCCCAGTTCCAGTTGCGCGGCGGGTTGTGCCGGGTGGCTGCGGCGCAGTACGGCGCGCAGGCGGGCGGTCAGCTCGCGGGGGTCGCAGGGCTTGGCCAGGTAGTCGTCGGCGCCCAGCTCCAGGCCGAGGATGCGGTCCAGCGGCTCGCCGCGGGCGGAGAGCATCAGCACCGGCAGGTCCGGATGGTCGCTGCGCAGCGACTTGAGCAGTTCCAGGCCGCTGCCGTCGGGCAGCATGACATCGAGCACGACCGCGTCCGGCGCACGGCTGCCCAGCGCGGCGCGGGCCTGCGCGCCATCGTGGGCGGCGCGGATGCTGAAACCTTCCTGGGTCAGCCAGGTGGTCAGCAGTTCGCAGAGTTCGACGTCGTCGTCGATCAGCAGCAGTTCACTCATGAAGAGGCTTCTTTCAGTTGATCCATTCGCGGCGCGAGCGGCGGCGGCCACGGCTCAGCATGCCCAGGATGAACGCCAGCAGGGCGGTGCCGGCACCGGCCACGTACCAGGTCTGCTGCTCGCTGAGCAGGCGCGGCGGCTGGTTGGCCTGGGCCTCGCGCAGTTGCAGCTTCAGGCGCTGGTTTTCCTGGGTGAGGCGGGCGATGCGGGCTTCATCCTGGCTGTTATCCTGCTGTGCCGGTTGCGCGGCCAGTTGCGCGGCCAGTTCGGCGCGCTGCCGTTCACTGTCGGCCAGGCGCTGCTCCAGTTCAGATTTGGCGGCCGGCGGTTGAGCTGTTGCTTGGACAGCGCCTTGCGCCGGTTGCTCCGTGACGGGCTCTTCGGCGAGGGCGGGCAGCGGCAGGGCGAGGCAGGCGAGCAGGGGCAAACGGCGCATCGGGACTCCTTGTTCGATGATGTGCCGCCGTCCATGGCCATCCCGGCGCAGTCCGGCTGCGATGCCCCGTGGCGCTCCGTGCCTCGGGGTGCAACGCTCGCGCGCTGTTAGGGCAGGACTTTCTTGAACGGCTTGACCACGACTTCGGCGTAGACGCCGGCGGCGCGGTACGGATCGGCGTCGGCCCAGGTCTGGGCGGCGGTCAGCGAGTCGAACTCGGCGACGATCAGGCTGCCGGTGAAGCCGGCGGCGCCCGGGTCGTTGCTGTCGATGGCCGGGTGCGGGCCGGCCAGCACCAGGCGGCCTTCTTCCTTCAGCTGCTCCAGGCGTGCGATGTGCGCGGGACGGGCGGCCAGGCGGCGTTCTTGGGAAGCGGTGATATCACGGGCAATGATCGCGTAGAGCATGTCAGTCCTTGGGTTTTTCGCCGGTAGGCTCATCGTGCATGTGGCGGGCCAGGAATACGCCCTGGCCGATCAGGAACAGCAGGGTCATGCCCAGGCTGCCGAACACCTTGAAGTCCACCCAGTAGTCCTGGAAGGTGAAGGCGACGAACAGCTGGACACAGCCGCAGATCAGGAAGAACAGCACCCAGGCGACGTTCAGTTTCGCCCAGAGGGTATCGGTCAGGTGTACCGCATGGCCCATGATGCGCTGGATCAGCGGCTGGCCGCCAATGAAGTGACTGCCGGCGAAAGCCAGGGCGAACAGCCAGTTCACCACCGGCGCCTTCCACTTGAGGAAGGTTTCGCTGTGGAAGGCCAGGGTCATGCCGCCGAACACCAGGCAGGCGGCGAGCGTCACCCACTGGCCCTTGTCCAGCTTGCGCTGCTTGATCAGCAGGGCGCCGTAGACCACCACGGAGGCGGCGATCAGCACCGCCGTGGCGCTGTAGATCCCGCCGACCGAGAAGCTCTGGCCGGCGAGTTCGACGTTGCGCGGGTCGAGCTTGTAAACGATGAAGAAGAGGATGAGGGGAATGAAATCGATGAATTGCTTCATTACGGCAGCCAGAGCCCAGTAGAGCCGGCATAATACCAACCTGCGGATGAACTGAAAGAGCCATCCGCCCAACGCTGCGTCAGATCATGGTTTCAATGCGTTGCTGCGGGAGCGTTGGCACAGAAACGTCTATACAGAAAGCTATCCCGACGCAAAGTTATCCCGACTGAAAGTCATCCTGCATTCCCTGGAAGCCCCATGCGAGTCGATCTGCACTGCCACAGCACCGCGTCCGACGGACAGCTCAGCCCGACGGCCCTGGTCGAGCGTGCCCATGGGCGCGGCGTGCGCGTACTGGCGCTGACCGACCACGATACCCTCGACGGCCTGCCCGAGGCGCGCCGCGCCGCGCAGGCGCTGGGCATGGAGCTGGTGGACGGCGTCGAAGTGTCCTGCACCTGGGGCGGGGCGACCATCCACGTGCTCGGCTACGGCTTCGATGTGACGGCCGAGCCGCTGGTGCAGGCGCTGGACGACCTGCACCGCGCCCGCTGGACCCGCGCCGAGGAAATCGGTCGGCGCCTGGAAGCCAAGGGCATGCCCGGTGCCTTCGAGGGCGCGCGGGCGATTCAGGCCGAACTGGGCGACAGCGAGAACGCCCCGGCACGCCCGCATTTCGCCGAGTTCCTGCTGCGCCAGGGCTACGTCAAGGACCGCGCCGAGGCCTTCCGCAAGTGGCTGGGCGCCGGCAAGCTGGGCGACGTCAAACAGCACTGGCCGAGCCTCGCCGATGCCGTCGGCACGCTGCGCTCGGCGGGCGCCTGGATCAGCCTGGCGCACCCCTATCAGTACGATTTCACCCGCACCAAGCGGCGCAAGCTGGTGGCCGACTTCATCGCCGCCGGCGGGCATGCGCTGGAAGTCTGCAACGGCCCGCAGCCGGCCGAGCAGGTCGGCGTGCTGAGCATTCTCGCCCGTGAATTCGGCCTGATGGTCACCGCCGGCAGCGACTTCCACGGCCCCAGCGACTGGTCGGAGCTGGGCCTTTACCGGAGCGTGCCCGAAGACCTGGCGCCGCTCTGGCCGCGCTTCGCCAGCGCCGAGAACGCCATCGGGACCAAGGAGACTCCATGAGCCAGTTCTTTCAGATCCATCCGGAAAATCCCCAGGCGCGCCTGATCAAGCAGGCGGTGGAGATCGTCCGGCAGGGTGGGGTGATCGCCTATCCCACCGACTCCTCCTACGCGCTGGGCTGTCGTATCGGCGAGAAGTCCGCGGTGGAGCGCATCCGCCACATCCGCCGGCTCGACGACAAGCACAACTTCACCCTGGTCTGCCGCGACCTGTCCGAACTGGGCCTCTACGCCAAGGTCGACACGGGCCTGTTCCGCCTGCTCAAGGCGCACACGCCCGGCCCCTACACCTTCATCCTCAACGCCACCCGCGAAGTGCCGCGCATGCTGCTGCATCCCAAGCGCCGCACCATCGGCCTGCGCGTGCCGGCCTGCCCGATCGCCCTCGCGCTGCTGGAGGAGTTGGGTGAGCCGCTGATGAGCGTCAGCCTGATCCTGCCCGGTGAGAGCGAGCCGCTGAACGATCCGTACGAGATGCGCGATTCGCTGGAGCACCTGGTCGACCTGATCATCGACGGCGGTTTCGGCGGCGGCGAGGCCTCCACCGTGATCGCCCTGACCGACGAAGACCCGGTGGTCGTGCGCGTCGGCTGCGGCGACCCGGAACCCTTCATGGTCAACGCCTGAACACGCCCGGCGTGCTGGCTATACTCCCTCGTCCCATCGCCGAACCCGCGAGGTTGACCGCTTGACCAGCGTCGAATCCCTGCGCCGTGTGCTGTCCGGCATGCGCCCCACCGGGCGCCTGCACCTGGGCCATTACCACGGTGTGCTGCAGAGCTGGGTGAAACTGCAGCACGAGTACGAATGCTACTTCTCCATCGTCGACTGGCACGCCCTGACCACCGAGTACGACGAGACCGCCAGCATCCGCCAGCACGTGCGCGACATGGCCATCGACTGGCTGGCAGTGGGCGTCAGCCCCAGCGCCGCGACTATGTTCATCCAGTCCCAGGTGCCCGAGCACGCCGAGCTGCAGCTGCTGCTGTCGATGATCTGCCCGCTGTCCTGGCTGGAGCGCGTGCCGACCTACAAGGAACTGCAGGAAAAGCTGGTCCACAAGGACCTCTCCACCTTCGGCTTCCTCGGCTACCCGCTGTTGCAGGCCGCGGACATCCTGATCTACCGCGCAGGCCTGGTGCCGGTAGGCTCGGATCAGTTCGCCCACGTCGAATTCACCCGCGAGATCGCCCGCCGCTTCAACCATCTTTATGGCGGCGAGGTGGACTTCGAGGACCGCGCCCAGACCGCCATCGCCCGCCTGGGCAAGAAGACCGGCAAGCTCTACAGCAGCCTGCGCCGTGCCTGGCAGGAACAGGGCGACGCCGAGGCGCTGGAGACGGCCCGCGCGCTGCTCATGGAGCAGCAGAGCCTGACCCTGGGCGACCGCGACCGGCTGTTCGGCTACCTCGAAGGCACCAGCCGCGTGCTGCTGCCCGAGCCGCAGACCCTCACCAGCCACGCGCCGAAGATGCCAGGGCTGGACGGGCAGAAGATGTCCAAATCGCACCACAACACCATTGCCCTGCGCGACAGCCCGGCGGTGATCGAGGAAAAGATCGCGCGCATGCCCACCGACCCCGCGCGCGTGCACCGCCGCGATCCAGGCGACCCGGAGCGCTGCCCGGTATGGCAGTGGCACCTGATCTACTCCGACGAGAGTTGCCGCCAGTGGGTGCAGGAAGGTTGCCGCAGCGCCGGGATCGGCTGCCTGGACTGCAAGCGGCCGGTGATCGAGTCGATCCTCCACGAACTGGCGCCGATCCAGGAGCGCGCGCTGGACTACGAGGACAACCCCGAGCTGGTGCGCAGCATCCTCGCCGAAGGCGCCGAGCGCGCCCGCGAGGCCGCGCGGGAGACGCTGGTGGAAGTGCGGCATGCGATGGGGCTGTCCTACCGCTGACGCGCCATTGCTCTTCGGGTAGTTGGTGCTCGCGACTCCCTCACCCCAGCCCTCTCCCAGAGGGAGAGGGGGCCGTCCGTGCCGGCTGACTCCGTGGCTTCAGCCGGCTCCGATCTGTCCCCTCTCCCGCTTGAGGAGCGGGGCGCGCAGCTAGGGTTAGGGTGAGGGGCCTTCGCTCTTTGTAGGGGCGGACGTTGTCCGTGATAGGCCCGCATCGCGCCGAAGCCAAGCGCAGACCCCATCTCGGACAGAGCCCGCTCCTACGCGCAGGCAAACCGCACAGGCCGCAAATCCGCCAAAAGCCCCTCGCGCCGCCGGCAAAAGCAGGGATAATGCCGCCTTCGAACCCCAGCGCCTGACGAGTGGCCGATGAGTGACCTGACCGAGCCGGAAGCCCCCGCCGCCGCCCCTGAATACCAGGTGCCGGTGCAGCTGGCGCTCGTCTACGGCGAGGCCCTGACGGAGATGCCGCAGGACCTGTACATCCCGCCGGACGCCCTGGAGGTCTTCCTCGAAGCCTTCGAAGGCCCGCTCGACCTGCTGCTCTACCTGATCCGCAAGCAGAACATCAACATCCTCGACATCCCCGTGGCGGAAATCACCCGCCAGTACATGGGCTACGTCGAACTGATGAAATCGGTGCGTCTGGAGCTGGCTGCCGAGTACCTGGTGATGGCCGCCATGCTCGCCGAGATCAAGTCGCGCATGCTGCTGCCGCGCTCGGCCGAGGCCGAGGAAGAAGAGGAAGACCCGCGCGCCGAACTGATTCGCCGCCTGCAGGAGTACGAACGCTTCAAGAAGGCCGCCGAGGACCTCGACGACCTGCCGCGCCTGGGCCGCGACTACGTGGTGCCCACTGTCGCCGCGCCGGATGCGCGGGCGCGCCGGCTGCTGCCGGAAGTGGACATGCAGGAACTGATGCTGTGCATGGCCGAGGTGCTGCGCCGCGCCGACCTGTTCGAAAGTCACCAGGTCACCCGCGAGATGCTCTCCACCCGCGAGCGCATGACCGAAATCCTCGAACGCCTGAAGGGCGAGGGCTTCGTGCCCTTCATCAGCCTGTTCCGTGTCGAGGAGGGCAAGCTCGGCGTGGTGGTGACCTTCATGGCGGTGCTGGAGCTGGTCAAGGAACAGCTGGTGGAACTGGTGCAGAACGAAGCTTTCGCGCCCATCCACGTCCGCGCCCGCACGGAAGTGCAGGAAGGCGCCGCGCGCTTCGGGGAAGTGCCGGAAGATGTACTGGAAGAGGGCGACGAAGACGTTTTCGAACCGCGCGAAGAGCCACCGGCCGAGCTGACCTTCGAGGACGGCCACTTCGACGGCCCCGAAGGCGAGTCGGCGCTCGACCAGGCCCTGGACAGCGAGCCGGAAGACGAGCCGCTCTGATCCGCCAGCGTTGCCCTGGCGCCGCGCTTTGAGTAGCTTTCCCGCCTGAACGGCGAAACCTTCAACCCTGACCCGAGCCCCCGATGAATCTCTCCGACCCGCAAGAACTGGCGACCCTGCTCGAAGGCATCCTCCTGGCTGCCGGCAAGCCCATGTCGCTGGAGCGCCTCGGCGAGCTGTTCGAAGAGGCGGAGCGCCCCGAGCCGCAGCAGTTCCGCGATGCGCTGGCGGTGCTGGGCCTGTCCTGTTCCCGGCGGGCCTTCGAGCTGAAGGAAGTCGCCACTGGTTACCGCCTGCAGGTGCGCGAGAAGTTCGCCTCCTGGGTCGGCCGGCTCTGGGAGGAACGTCCGCAGCGCTACTCCCGTGCGCTGCTGGAGACCCTGGCGCTGATCGCCTATCGCCAGCCCATCACCCGGGGCGAGATCGAGGAAATCCGTGGCGTTGCGGTGAACACCCAGATCGTCAAGACGCTGATGGAGCGCGAGTGGATCCGCATCGTTGGCTACCGCGAAGTCCCCGGCCGCCCGGCCATGCTCGCCACCACCCGCACCTTCCTCGACTACTTCAACCTCAAGAGCCTGGAAGACCTGCCGCCGCTGGCCGAGCTGAAATTGATGGAGCCCGAGCCGCAGCCGATCCTCGAGGACATGGCGCCAGTAGCGAGCCTGCCGAGCCCCGAGGAATACGACGAGGACTACGTGCCGCCGTCGCTGCAGGCCCTGGCCGACCAGGCCGTGCGCGATGCCGGCGAGGAGCCGGAGCCCGCGCCGCCGGAGGAGCCGAAGGAGGAGACCAGCTTCCGCAGCCTGCTCGCCGAGCTGGACGAGATGGAACAGGGCCTGAAGACCGACTTCGACGATCTGATCGACCGTCCGCCGAGCGACGACGAAGACACCGGCGTGGATGCCGACTTCAGCGGCGTGCACGCGCTGCCGGAGGTCGAGCCGCAGGACGAAGCCCAAGCGGATGTCCCGCCCGAAACACAAGGCCAGCCCGAAGCGGCAGCCGAGCCTGAAGCGCCCGTGCCGCCGCCAGCCCCTGCGCCGTCCGCGCCCGCGGCAGACGAATGGGACGAAGAGCGCGCCCTGCGCGAAGCCATGCTCGAGGAAATGGAGTTCAACGCGCGCAATCGCGACCATTGAGCCCGGCCTTTGGCGCATCTGACCGAGGCTTTCCAGCCGTTCGGTGATTGACTTCCGCCCTCGGCGCGACGACCTTATGTGCCGCGTTCGCAAGGCGCTGGCGGCAACACCCGGGGATGCCGCCCGATCGACCGCCCTGACGACGTCTCTCGACAACAATCCACAGTGGCCTGGCGCTGCGCGCAGGCTGCTGAGTACCCATATGAAAAGAACTCCAATCAGCCGTATCTGCTGGCTCGGCCTCCTGCTGGGCCTTGGCAGCGCTTCGCTTTCCGCCGCCCAGGCACCTGCCGCTGCACCCGCCGTGCCGCTGGCCGGGCAGTCGAAGGACGCCTTCATCGACAGCCTGATGCAGCGCATGACGCTGGAAGAGAAGATCGGCCAGCTGCGCCTGGTCAGCGTCGGGCCGGACCATCCCAAGCCGGTACTGCTGAAGGAAATCGCCGAGGGCACCACCGGCGCGGTGTTCAACACCGTGGTCCGTCCGGGCATCCGCGACCTGCAGGACGCGGCCATGAAAAGCCGGCTGAAGATCCCGCTGTTCTTCGCCTATGACGTGGTCCACGGCCATCGCACCGTGTTCCCCATCGGCCTGGGCCTGGCGGCGAGCTGGGACATGGCATCCATCGAGCGCAGCGCCCGCGTCGCGGCCATCGAGGCCAGCGCCGACGGCCTCAACCTGACCTATTCGCCCACCGTCGACATCGCCCGCGATCCGCGCTGGGGCCGTGTCTCCGAAGGCTTCGGCGAAGACGCCTGGCTGACCAGCAAGGTCGCCGCCGCGGTGGTCAAGGGCTACCAGGGCCAGGGCCTGAACCAGCCGCAAACCATCATGGCCGGGGTCAAGCACTTTGCCCTGTATGGCGCCGGCGAAGGCGGCCGCGACTACAACACCGTGGACATGAGTCCGCAGCGCATGTTCCAGGACTACCTGCCGCCGTACCGCGCGGCCATCGACGCTGGCGCCGGCGCGGTGATGGTCTCGCTGAACAGCATCAACGGCGTGCCGGCCACCGCCAACAAGTGGCTGCTGCAGGACCTGCTGCGTGGCCAGTGGGGCTACAAGGGCCTGACCCTGAGCGACCACGGCGCGGTGCTGGAGCTGATCAAGCACGGCGTGGCCGCCACCGAGCGTGACGCCACCCAGGCGGCGATCAACGCCGGCGTCGAAATGAACATGAACGACGATCTCTATGGCAAGCACATGCCCGAGCTGCTCAAGGCCGGGCTGATCAGCCAGGACGAGATCGACCGTGCCTGCCGCGACGTGCTCGCCGCCAAGTGGGACATGGGCCTGTTCCACGACCCGTACCGCTACCTGCAGGGCAAGGACCCGGTCGACACCGACGCCGAGGACCGCCTGCACCGTGCCGACGCTCGCGAGATCGCGCGCAAGGGCATGGTCCTGCTGAAGAACGAAGGCAGCGTGCTGCCGCTCAAGCGTGACGGCGTGATCGCCCTGATCGGCCCGCTGGCCGACAGCAAGCGCGACGTGATGGGCAGCTGGTCCGCCGCTGGCAAGGCCTTCCAGGCCGTGACCGTGCTCGAGGGCATGGGCGCCGCCACCCGTGGCCATGCCGCTCTGCTCTACGCCAAGGGCGCCAACGTCACCGACGATCCGGAGATCGTCAAATACCTCAACGAGTACAGCGAAGACGTCAAGGTCGACTCGCGCAGCCCGAAAGCCATGATCGACGAGGCCGTCGAGAAGGCGAAGCAGGCTGACGTGGTGGTGGCCGTGGTCGGCGAATCCCAGGGCATGGCCCACGAAGCGTCGAGCAAGACCAACCTGCACATCGCGCAGAGCCAGATCGAGCTGCTCAAGGCCCTCAAGGCCACCGGCAAGCCGCTGGTGCTGGTGCTGATGAACGGCCGGCCGATGGACCTGCGCTGGGAAAGCGCCAACGCCGACGCCGTGCTGGAAACCTGGTTCAGCGGCACCGAGGGCGGCAACGCCATCGCCGACGTGCTGTTCGGCGACTACAACCCGTCGGGCAAGCTGACCATGACCTTCCCGCGCTCGGTGGGCCAGGTGCCGATCTACTACAACCACCTGAACACCGGCCGCCCGTTCGACCACGAGCACCCGAACAAGTACACCTCGCGCTACTTCGACTCGCAGAACGGCCCGCTGTACCCCTTCGGCTACGGCCTGAGCTACACCGACTTCAGCGTCTCGGACGTGAAGATGTCGGGCAGCAAGCTGAAGAAGGGTGACCAGCTGACCGCCAGCGTGACCGTGAAGAACACCGGCAAAGTTGCCGGCGAGACCACCGTGCAGCTCTACCTGCGCGACGTCGCCGCGTCCATCAGCCGCCCGGTCAAGGAGCTCAAGGGCTTCAGCAAGATCCTGCTGCAGCCGGGCGAGTCGAAGGTGGTGCAGTTCCCGATCCGCGAGGAAGACCTGCGCTTCTACGACAGCCAGCTGCGCTACGCCTCGGAGCCGGGCGAGTTCAAGGTCTACGTCGGCCTGGATTCGGACAACGTGAAAGAGCAGAGCTTCACGCTGCTCTAAGCGTCACTCGCTGCTGCAAACTAGAACGCCACGGCTGACCCAGCCGTGGCGTTTTGCTTTCAGGCAGCTTTGGCTGCCTTGCGGGAGCGGAGCCCGATCAGCCAGCGCACCGCGCCTTGCACCAGCACGGCCAGTAGCGCCGCCTCGGCGAAGCTCGGCAGGATGTCGTTGACCGGCAGGCGCAGCGCCAGCCACAGGCAGAACGCGGCGAAGGCCGGGCGCCCGGTGACCATGCCACGCAGCAGGGCGATGACGAATCCCGCGCCGTGCAGCCGCTGCGACGATACGCAGAGCACGATGGAGAGCAGCGGGAATACCGCCAGAAGACCGCTCCAGCTCGGCCCGGCCCAGCCGGCGAGGGCGGTGACGGCCAGGGTCAGCAGCGCGCCGGAGAGCATGCGCAGGCCCAGCTCGAAGCGGCCCAGGGCGGCGACGGTACCCGGCAGTTCGGCGCGGGGCATGAACAACTGGCTGGTCAGCGCGCCCAGTGCGGCGGCGATCAGGGCCCAGACAGGCATGGCCGGGAGTTGCGTCAAGGCCCAGGCGGCTACCAGCCAGGCGAGCATCGCGCCGCTCAGCGCCCGCGGCCAGGGGTGCTGCCGGCACAGCCAGGCATAGGCGAAGTTGAAGGCTTCCGAGGCGAAGATCGCCGCCAGCGCCAGCAGCGCGGCCTGAGCGCCGAAGTCACGGCCGTGCTCCACGGTGATCAGATAGAGGATCGGCCCGGCGATGGCGGGCAGGGCGGCGAGACAACCGGCCACGGTCGGCCCCCACCAGCGCCCGGAGAGGGACACCAGCAGCAGGAACAGCGGAACCAGGGTGAGTTTGAGGGCGAGCATGGGGGACGCCGGAGTGCGTGGAGGGCGGATTCTAGCAAGGCGCGCAGCCTTCGATTGGCTGCTTCGATAACCCGCGTCGATGGCGCCGATGGGGAAATCGAGTTGGACCTTGGCGCCGCGCGGGTGTCCATTGTGCAGGCCCACTGACGTTCACCCATCGAATCGAGAGGAAGTCCGTGAAGAGTCCGTGCATCAAGGTCTGCGAGTTCGAAGAGGGCATTTGCCTGGGCTGCGGCCGCAGCCGTGAGGAAATCAAGGCGTGGAAGCGTGTCGACCACCTGGGCCAGGAGGCGATCCTGGCCGAGGCGGACATGCGTCTGCTGGTGCTGGAGGCGCAGGGCAAGCGGCTATACCGCTGAGAGGCGTTAGACGCAGGGCGAATAACCCGGAACGGGTTATCCGCCGCATCCTCCACGGCGGATAACGCTGGCGCGTTATGCGCCCTACAGAATGTCAGCCGCGTGCCGCAGCCATCGCCCGCGCCGTATCCAGCATGCGGTTGGAGAAGCCCCATTCGTTGTCGTACCAGGCCATCACCTTCACCAGCCGGCCATTCACCCGCGTGTGGCTGGCGTCGAAGATGGCCGAGCGCGGGTCGTGGTTGAAGTCCACCGAGACCAGCGGCTGGCGGTTGAAGCCGAGGATCGCCGAGCCTTCGCTGGCACGCTCCAGCAGCGCGTTGACCTCCTGCGCGCTGGTGTCGCGGGCGACCTGCAGCGTGAGGTCCACTAGCGACACGTTGATCACCGGCACCCGCACCGCCAGGCCCGTCAGCTTGCCCGCCAGTTCCGGCAGCACCAGGCCAACGGCTTCGGCGGCGCCGGTTCTGGTCGGGATCATCGACTGGGTGGCCGAGCGCGCGCGGTACGGGTCGCTGTGGTAGACGTCGGAAAGGTTCTGGTCGTTGGTATAGGCGTGGATGGTGGTCATCAGCCCGTGTTCGATGCCCAGCTCGCGGTGCAGCACCTGGGCCACCGGTGCCAGGCAGTTGGTGGTGCAGGAGGCGTTGGAGACTATGCGGTGCTCCGCGCGCAGGATGTCTTCGTTGACGCCGAACACCACGGTGGCGTCCACGTCCTGGCCGGGCGCGGAGATCAGCACCTGGCGCGCGCCGGCCTGCAGGTGCGCCGCAGCCTTGTCGCGGGAGGTGAAAAGGCCGGTGCACTCCAGCACGATATCCACCCCCAGGGCCTTCCACGGCAACTCGGCCGGATGGCGGATCGCCGTGACGGCAATGCGGTCGCCCTCTACCCTGAGGCTTTCGGCGTCGTGCTCGACGTGGCCGGCGAAGCGCCCATGCACGCTGTCGTACTGGAACAGGTGGGCGTTGATCGCGGCGTCGCCCAGGTCGTTGATCGCCACCACTTGCAGGTGCTGGCGGTAGGGGCCCGAGTAGAGCGCGCGGAGTACGTTCCGACCGATGCGGCCAAATCCGTTGATTGCCAGGCGTATAGTCATGAAGGTCGTCTCTTTTCTTTTGTTGTGGTAAAAACAATTAAATTTCCACGTTGATGAAAAGTAAACACCGAGTAATCAACGATAATGTTGTAAAAACAACAACCGATAGTCTGTAGGAGAATGCTGCCATGCACCCTCGTGTGCTTGAAGTCACCCAGCGCATCCAGGCCCGCAGCGCGGCCACGCGTCAGCGCTACCTCGATCTGGTCAAGGCAGCCGCCACCAAGGGTCCGCACCGCGGCACGCTGCCCTGCGGCAACCTCGCCCACGGCGTCGCGGCTTGTGGTGATTCCGACAAACAGGCGCTGCGGCTGATGAACCAGGCCAACGTCGCCATCGTCTCCGCCTATAACGACATGCTTTCCGCGCACCAGCCGCTGGAGCGCTTCCCGGAACTGATCAAGGACGCCCTGCGGCAGATCGGCTCGGTCGGCCAGTTCGCCGGCGGCGTGCCCGCCATGTGCGACGGCGTGACCCAGGGCGAGCCGGGGATGGAACTGTCCCTGGCCAGCCGCGACGTGATCGCCATGGGCACCGCCATCGCGCTGTCGCACAATATGTTCGACGCCGCGCTGTGCCTGGGCGTGTGCGACAAGATCGTCCCCGGCCTGCTGATCGGCTCGCTGCGCTTCGGCCACCTGCCGGTGGTGTTCGTGCCCGCCGGCCCCATGCCCACCGGCATCTCCAACAAGGAGAAGGCCGCGGTGCGCCAGCTGTTCGCCGAAGGCAAGGCCACCCGCGAGGAGCTGCTGGCCTCGGAGATGGCCTCCTACCACGCGCCGGGCACCTGCACCTTCTACGGCACCGCCAACACCAACCAGTTGCTGGTGGAAGTGATGGGCCTGCACCTGCCGGGCGCCTCCTTCGTCAACCCGAACACCCCGCTGCGCGACGAGCTGACCCGCGAAGCCGCGCGCCAGGCCGCGCGCCTGGCGCCGGAGAACGGCCAGTTCGTGCCCATGGCGGAGATCGTCGACGAGAAGGCCATGGTCAACTCGGTGGTGGCGCTGCTGGCCACTGGCGGCTCGACCAACCATACCCTGCACCTGCTGGCCATCGCCCAGGCCGCCGGCATCCAGCTGACCTGGCAGGACATGGCCGACCTCTCCGAAATCGTGCCGACCCTGGCGCGCATCTATCCCAACGGCCAGGCCGACATCAACCACTTCCAGGCGGCGGGCGGCATGTCCTTCCTGATCCGTCAGCTGCTCGATGGCGGCCTGCTGCATGAAGACGTGCAGACGGTGGTCGGCAAGGGCCTGCGTCGCTACATCCAGGAGCCTTTCCTCGACGACGGCAAGCTGGTCTGGCGCGAAGGCCCGGCGGCGAGCTTGGACGAGAACATCCTGCGCCCCATCGACAAGCCGTTCTCGGCCGAAGGCGGCCTTCGCCTGATGGAAGGCAACCTCGGTCGCGGCGTGATGAAGGTCTCCGCCGTGGCGCTGGAGCACCAGATCGTCGAAGCCCCGGTGCGCATCTTCCATGACCAGTCGAGCCTGGCCGCCGCTTTCAAGGCCGGCGAGCTGGAGCGAGACCTGGTGGCCGTGGTGCGTTTCCAGGGCCCGCGCGCCAATGGCATGCCGGAGCTGCACAAGCTCACGCCGTTCCTTGGCGTGCTGCAGGACCGTGGCTTCAAGGTGGCGCTGGTCACCGACGGGCGCATGTCCGGCGCTTCCGGCAAGGTGCCGGCGGCGATC
Organism: Pseudomonas sp. PDM19; assembly: GCF_014852215.1. NCBI lineage: Bacteria > Pseudomonadati > Pseudomonadota > Gammaproteobacteria > Pseudomonadales > Pseudomonadaceae > Pseudomonas > Pseudomonas sp. PDM19. The sequence continues at coordinate 1,233,818 of NZ_JACVBG010000003.1, forward strand.
CATGTGTCTCCGGAGGCGCTCAACGGCGGCCCGCTGGCCAAACTGCGCGACGGCGATGTGGTGCGCGTCGACGGCACTACCGGCGAGCTGCGCGTACTGGTGGATGCCGCGCAATGGGATGCCCGTCCGCTCGTGGAAACCCCCGCGCTGGATAACATGGGCATGGGCCGCGAGCTGTTCGCCTTCATGCGCAATGCCTTCAGTTCGGCCGAGCAGGGCGCCTGCAGCTTCACCGCCGAGCTCGACGGCTTGCGCTGAGACGCTCACCTGATGGAATCTTCTGCGCGGCGTTGACTGCCTGTCCGCCGCGCGGGAGAGCCTCCGGTGCTGTCCTACGCTGAATCTTTCCCCCCACTTCCAGGCCCGAGCCCACAATGATTTCCAACAACGCTCAGCTCGCCCCGAACGGCTTCGCCCTGGTCGGCGACATCGGCGGCACCAACGCCCGCTTCGCCCTGTGGCGCGGTGAAGTCCTCGAGTCCATCCAGGTCCTGGCCTGCGCCGACTACCCGCGCCCGGAAGATGCCGTGCGCGACTACCTGCAGCGCGTCGGCCAGCCGCTGTCGGCCGTCGACAACGTCTGCCTGGCCTGCGCCGGCCCCGTTGGCGCAGGCGACTTCAAGTTCACCAACAACCACTGGGTGATCAAACGCGACGCCTTCCGTGCCGAACTGGGCCTGAGTCACCTGCTGCTGGTGAACGACTTCAGCACCATGGCCTGGGCGGCTTCGCGTCTCTCCGAAGAACATCTGGTGCAGGTGCGCCCCGGCAAGGCACTGGAAGGCCGCGCCAAGCTGATTATCGGCCCAGGCACCGGCCTGGGTGTCGGCAGCCTGATGCCGCTGCCGGGTGGCGGCTGGGAAGTGCTGCCCTGCGAAGGCGGCCACGTCGACCTGCCGGTGACCTCCGAACGTGACTTCGCCCTCTGGCAACTGCTGCGCGAGAAGTACGGCCATGTCTCGGCCGAGCGCGTGCTCTCCGGCAGCGGCCTGGAAAACCTCTACCGCATGAGCTGTCAGCTCGATGGCGTGGAGCCGAAATGCGCGACTGCCGCCGAGATCGGCGAGCGCGCCATGGCTGGCGACGCCTATGCCGACGCGGTGCTGGAGCACTTCTTCGTCTGGCTGGCGCGCGTCGCCGGCAACGCCGTGCTGACGGTCGGCGCGCTGGGTGGCGTGTACATCACCGGTGGCATCGTCCCGCGCTTCCTCGAGCGCTTCCAGCACAGCGGCTTCGCCGAGGCCTTCCGCAGCCGTGGCAAGACCAGCGGGCCGTACCTCGACCAGGTTCCGGTGTGGGTCATGACGGCGGATCATCCGGGCCTGTTCGGCGCCGGCGTGGCCCTGGAGCAGGCGCTGCGCAACGAAGGCTGACACCCCGCTTCATCCCTGAAGAACAACAAGAACAAAGGACGCCCGAAGTGAACCAGCCTGCCCGATCCATCCTGCTGGTGGACGACGACCAGGAAATCCGCGAGCTGCTGGAAACCTACCTCAGCCGCGCCGGCTTCCAGGTGCGCAGCGTCGCCGATGGCGAGAGCTTCCGCCGCGCGCTGTGCGACGAGGACGCCGCCCTGGCGATCCTCGACGTGATGCTGCCCGACGAGGACGGCTTCAGCCTGTGCCGCTGGATTCGCTCACACCAGCGCCACGCCTGCATGCCGGTGATCATGCTCACCGCTAGTTCCGACGAAGCCGACCGCGTGGTGGGTCTGGAGCTGGGCGCCGACGACTACCTCGGCAAGCCCTTCAGCCCCCGCGAGCTGCTGGCGCGGATCAAGGCGCTGCTGCGCCGTGCGCAGTTCACCCAGGTGCGCGGCGGCGAGGTCATCGCCTTCGACGACTGGCGGCTGGATACCATCAGCCACCGGCTGTTCCACGAGGACGGCGAGGAGCACTTCCTCAGCGGCGCCGACTTCGCCCTGCTCAAGCTGTTCCTCGACAACCCCCGGCAGATTCTCGACCGCGATACCATCGCCAGCGCCACCCGTGGCCGCGAAGTGATGCCGCTGGAGCGCATCGTCGACATGGCCGTGTCGCGCCTGCGCCAGCGCCTGCGTGACACCGAGAAACCGGCGCGGCTGATCCAGACCGTGCGCGGCAGCGGCTACCTGCTGGCCGCCCAGGTTCGCCCGCACCTCGCCGGCCATGAGTGAACGCCGCCGCTGGGCCCTGGTGCCGCGCTCGCTGCTCGGCCGCATGCTGCTGCTCACCCTGCTGGCGGTGCTGATCGCCCAGGGCCTGTCGAGCCTGTTCTGGATATCCCACCTGCGCACCAGCCAGCGTGACGGCCTGCTCACCAGCTCGCGCAGCCTGGCTTATTCCATGGCCGCCAGCGTCAGCTACTTTCGCTCGCTGCCCATCGGTTACCGTCCGCTGGTGCTCGACCAGCTGCGCAGCATGGGCGGTACGCGCTTCTTCGTCTCGCTCAACGAACGCCCGCTGAACCTGCGCGCGCTGCCGGACACCACCAACAAGCAGGCGGTGATCGACATCGTGCAGGACGTGCTGCACCAGAAGCTGGGCAAGGACGTCGAGCTGCAGGTCGAGTTCGTCAGCCCGGACGACTTGCGGCTGTTCAACGGCGAGCTGAAGCTGGAGGAACTGCCGCGTTCCTGGGCGCACTACGCGCTGACCCTGGAACCGGTGAACCCGCCGGTGCTGGTCACGCAGATCCGCATCGGCGAAAGCGAGTGGCTGTACATCGCCAGCCTGATGCCGGCGCCCTACGTCACCCTGGAACCCGAAGGCCTGCCGCCGCAGCAGGTCATCTCCATCGTCTTCACCAGCCTCCTGCTGCTGCTGTTCACCGGCCTGCTGGTGCACTGGCAGAGCCGCCCGCTCAAGCGCCTGGCCCGTGCCGCCCGCGACATCGCGCTGGGCGGCGAGGAACAGCCGCTGGAGGAGAGCGGCGCGAGCGAGCTGGTGGAGGTCTCCCGCGCCTTCAACACCATGCGCGAGCGCATCGACCGCTACGTCAACGAACGCGCGCAGCTGTTCAGCGGCATCTCCCACGACCTGCGCACGCCGATCACCCGCCTGCGCCTGCGCGTGGAACTGCTGGAGGATGAACAGGCGCAGGACAAGTTCAGCCACGACCTCGACGAACTGGAACTGCTGGTGAAGGGCGCGCTGCAATGCGTGAAGGACACCGACATCCACGAAAACGTCGAGTCGGTGGATCTCAACCAGTTGCTGCAGTACGTCGCCGGCCCCTACATCGCCGACGGCCGCGTCGAAGTGCTGGGCGCGGCGCTCGAGCCTTATCCGGGCAAGCCGCTGGCGCTCAAGCGCTGTATCGGCAACCTGCTGGACAACGCCCTGAAGTACGGCGGCCGCGCCCAGCTGAGCATCGAGGATGATCCCGACGCGGTGGTCCTGCACGTCGACGACCAGGGCCCCGGCGTGCCGGAACAACGCCTGGAGAAAGTCTTCGAACCGCGCTTCCGGTTGTCCGAACGCGGCCAGGGGTACGGCCTTGGCCTCGGTATCGCGCGCAACATCGCGCATACCCACGGCGGCGAAGTCACCTTGCAGAACCGCCGTGAGGGTGGGCTGCGGGTGACGTTGAGGCTGCCGCGGCTGGAAGTGGAGTAGGGCGCTTCGCGCTTCCGTCATCTTTCGCCATGAACATTCGCCCAATGTCACCGGCCGGTGACAATCAAAGATCGCTTCGTTACCCGGAGAACGGAATGCCTTGGATAGACTCGGACCATCGCAAGCGAAGACTTGCCTCCAATAACAAGAACAAGGTGCTCCCCATGAATGCGATCCGTCGCCTGTCGGCCGCCATCTGTCTGTCCTCCTTCTGTCTCTCCCCCCTGCTGGCCCACGCCGGTGAAGTCGAAGTGCTGCACTGGTGGACCTCCCCCGGTGAGAAGCGCGCTGCCGAAACCCTGAAGAAACTCGTCGAAGCCAAGGGGCACACCTGGAAGGACTTCGCCGTCGCCGGTGGCGGTGGTGAAGCGGCCATGACCGTGCTGAAGACCCGCGCCGTCTCCGGCAATCCCCCGGCCGCCGCGCAGATCAAGGGGCCGGACATCCAGGAGTGGGGCGAGCTGGGGCTGCTCGCCGACCTCAACGACGTCGCCGCCGAAGGCAAGTGGGACCAGCTGCTGCCGCCGCAGGTGGCGCAGATCATGAAGTACAAGGGCGACTACGTGGCCGTGCCGGTCAACGTGCACCGGGTGAACTGGCTGTACATCAACCCGGAAGTCTTCAAGAAGGCCGGCGCCACGCCGCCGACCACCCTCGATGAATTCTTCGCCGCCGCCGACAAGCTCAAGGCCGCCGGCTTCACGGCGCTGGCCCACGGCAGCCAGCCCTGGCAGGACGGCACCCTGTTCGAGAACCTGGTGCTCAGCAAGATGGGCCCGGAGGGCTATCGCAAGGCCTTCGTCGAACTGGACAAGGAAACCCTCACCGGCGCGCCGATGGCCGACGTCTTCGCCGCGCTGAAGAAGCTGCACGGCTACGTTGACGCCGACGCCGCCGGCCGCGAGTGGAACGTCGCCACCGGCATGGTCATCAATGGCAAGGCCGGCATGCAGATCATGGGCGACTGGGCCAAGAGCGAGTTCACCGCCGCCGGCAAGGTGGCGGGCAAGGACTACCAGTGCCTGCCGTTCCCCGGCACGCAGAATGCCTTCGACTACAACATCGATTCCCTGGTGATGTTCAAGCTGAGCAACGAGGAGAACCGCAAGGCCCAGGAAGACCTGGCGCGCGCGGTGCTCGACCCGTCCTTCCAGAAGGACTTCAGCCTGAACAAGGGCTCGATCCCGGTGCGCCTGGACGTCGACATGACGCCCTTCGACAGCTGCGCCCAGCAGTCGATGAAGGACTTCAAGGCCGCCTCCGCCAGCGGCAACCTGGTGCCAAGCATGGCTCACAGCATGGCCGCCTCCAGCTATGTGCAGGGCGCGATCTTCGACGTGGTCACCAACTTCTTCAACGACCCCGCCGCCGACCCGCAGAAGGCCGCGCAGCAACTGGGCGCCGCCATCCAGGCCGCCGCGCAGTAAGGCGCTCGCCGGCTCCGTCGCGGAGCCGGCCTCTCTCCCCAACTGAACGACTCCGGGCCGCCATGGCAGCCCGGGTGGGCTCACTCATCCTCGAGAAAGCAGATGGCGACCCGATCTCCGACTTTCACTCCCGCCGCCGCGCCCCGCGCTTCGCTGCTCGATGGCCTGCAGGCCTGGCTGCCGAAGCTGGTGCTGGCCCCGAGCATGCTCGTGGTGCTGGTCTGCGTTTACGGCTACATCGGCTGGACGCTGCTGCTGTCCTTCACCAACTCACGCTTCATGCCCGCCTACAGCTGGGCCGGGCTGACCCAGTACCTGCGCCTGTGGGACAACGACCGCTGGTGGGTGGCGAGCAAGAACCTGCTGCTGTTCGGCGGCCTGTTCATCGGCGTCTGCCTGGTGCTCGGGGTGTTCCTCGCGGTGCTGCTGGACCAGCGCATCCGTCGCGAAGGCTTTATCCGCACGGTGTACCTGTACCCCATGGCGCTGTCCATGATCGTCACCGGCACCGCCTGGAAGTGGCTGCTCAACCCCGGCCTGGGCCTGGACAAGCTGCTGCGCGACTGGGGCTGGACCGGCTTTCGCTTCGACTGGCTGGTGGACCCGGAGCGAGTCGTCTACTGCCTGGTGATCGCCGCCGTGTGGCAGGCCTCGGGCTTCGTCATGGCGCTGTTCCTCGCCGGCCTTCGCGGAGTCGATCCGGCCATCGTGCGCGCCGCCCAGGTGGACGGCGCGAGCCTGCCGACCATCTACCTGCGCATCGTCCTGCCAAGCCTGCGCCCGGTGTTCTTCAGCGCACTGATGATCCTCGCGCACATCGCCATCAAGAGCTTCGACCTGGTCGCCGCGATGACCGCCGGCGGCCCGGGTTACTCCTCCGACCTGCCGGCGATGTTCATGTACGCCCACACCTTCACTCGCGGCCAGATGGGCCTGGGCGCGGCCAGCGCGATGCTGATGCTGGGCGCTGTACTGGCCATCGTCGTGCCGTACCTGTACTCCGAACTGCGGGGTAAGCGCCATGCATGACTCGACTCTGAAACCGTCGTTCAGCCTGAGCCGCCTGGCGGTGCACGCGACCCTCTGGGGCGCGGTGGCGCTGTACGTGATCCCTTTGCTGGTGATGCTGCTGACCAGCTTCAAGTCGCCCGAGGACATCCGGAACAGCAACCTGCTGGCACTGCCGGACGTGTTCACCGTGGTTGGCTGGGTGAAAGCCTGGGGCGCGGTGGGCGACTACTTCTGGAACTCGGTGAAGATCACCGTGCCGGGCGTGCTGATCTCCACCTTCATCGGCGCCATGAACGGCTACGTGCTGTCGATGTGGCGCTTCCGTGGCTCGCAGCTGTTCTTCGGTGCGCTGCTGTTCGGCTGCTTCCTGCCGTTCCAGGTGATCCTCCTGCCGATGTCCTTCACCCTCGGCAAGCTCGGCCTGGCCAACACCACCACGGGCCTGGTGATGGTGCACTGCATCTACGGCCTGGCCTTCACCACGCTGTTCTTCCGCAACTACTTCGTGGCGATCCCGGATGCGCTGGTGAAGGCCGCGCGCCTGGACGGCGCGGGGTTCTTCACCATTTTCCTGCGCATTCTGATGCCGATGTCCACCCCCATCGTGATGGTTTGCCTGATCTGGCAGTTCACCCAGATCTGGAATGATTTCCTCTTCGGTGTGGTGTTCGCCAGTGGCGATGCACAACCGATCACGGTGGCTCTGAACAACCTGGTGAACATCAGCACGGGCGTGAAGGAATACAACGTCGACATGGCGGCCGCGATGATCGCGGCGCTGCCCACGCTGGTGGTCTACGTACTGGCCGGCAAGTACTTCGTGCGCGGGCTCACTGCCGGCGCCGTCAAAGGTTGAGGTAAGCACCGATGTCCACCCTTGAACTGCACAACCTGCACAAGTCCTACGGCGCAGGCCTGGCGGACACCCTGAAGTCGATCAACCTGTCGATCGAGTCGGGCGAGTTCCTGATCCTGGTCGGCCCTTCCGGCTGCGGCAAATCCACCCTGATGAACTGCATCGCCGGGCTGGAGAACGTCACCGGCGGCGCCATCCTGGTGGACGGCCAGGACATCAGCGGCATGAGCCCGAAGGATCGCGACATCGCCATGGTGTTCCAGTCCTACGCGCTGTACCCGACCATGAGCGTGCGCGAGAACATCGCTTTCGGCCTGAAGATCCGCAAGCTGCCGAAAACCGAGATCGATGCCGAGGTGGCTCGCGTGGCCAAGCTCTTGCAGATCGAGCACCTGCTCGAACGCAAGCCCTCGCAGCTCTCCGGCGGCCAGCAGCAGCGCGTGGCCATGGGCCGGGCGCTGGCGCGGCGGCCGAAGATCTACCTGTTCGACGAACCGCTGTCGAACCTCGACGCCAAGCTGCGCGTGGAGATGCGCACCGAGATCAAGCTGATGCACCAGCGCCTGAAGACCACCACGGTGTACGTGACCCATGACCAGATCGAGGCCATGACCCTGGGTGACAAGGTGGCGGTGATGAAGGACGGCATCGTCCAGCAATTCGGCACACCGCAGCAGATCTACAACGACCCGGCGAACCTGTTCGTCGCCAGCTTCATCGGTTCGCCGCCGATGAACTTCATCCCGCTCAAGGTCCAGCAGCAGGGCGGCCGGCTGGTCGGCCTGCTGGACAGCGGCCAGGACCGCTGCGAGCTGCCGCTGCAACTGGAGGCCGGGCTGATCGACGGCCGCGAGCTGATCCTCGGCGTGCGCCCGGAACAGGTGCAGCTGGCCAGCGATGGCGCCAACGGTCCCAGCGACCTGCGCGCCGAGGTCGAGGTGGTCGAGCCCACCGGCCCGGACACCCTGGCCTTCGTCACGCTCAATGGCGCCAAGGTCTGCTGCCGCCTCGCGCCGGACCAGGCGCCCCAGCCGGGCGCGTCCCTGCAGCTGCGCTTCGATCCTTCCCGCGCGCTGCTGTTCGACGCGCAGAGCGGCGAGCGCCTGCGCGCCGAGCCGCGCGGCGACGGCGCGAACAAGGTGACGCCGCTGGCCCGCCAGAAGCATTCCTGAAACACCCTTGCCTGTAACTACGCTAGAAACCAAGACAACGAGGACGCTGGAGATGCACAAGAACAACAAGAACCGGCCTGCAGCACGAACCCTGGGCTGCCTGCTCGCACTGGGTTGCGCGGGCAACGTCGCGCATGCCGCCGATGCCTTCTCATCCGAGTCCAAGTGGGGCCTGGGTGACTGGGGCGGCAAGCGCACCGAGCTGCTGGAGAAGGGCTACGACTTCAAGCTCGACTACGTCGGCGAGGCCGCCAGCAACCTGGGCGGCGGCTACGACCAGCACACCACGGCACGCTACTCCGACCAGTTCGCCCTCGGCACCCACCTGGACCTGCAGAAGATCCTTGGCTGGGATGCCACCGAGTTCCAGCTGACCGTCACCGAGCGTAGCGGCCGCAACCTCTCCAACGACCGTATCAGTGACCCGCGTGCCGGGCAGTTCAGCTCCGTGCAGGAAGTCTGGGGCCGAGGCCAGACCTGGCGCCTGACGCAGATGTGGATCAAGCAGCAGTACTTCGACGGCGCGCTGGACGTGAAAGTCGGCCGCTTCGGCGAGGGCGAGGACTTCAACAGCTTCCCCTGCGATTTCCAGAACCTGGCCTTCTGCGGCTCGCAGGTGGGCAACTGGGTCGGCGGCATCTGGTACAACTGGCCGGTCAGCCAGTGGGCGGCCCGCGTGAAGTGGAACTTCAACGACGAGTGGTACGCCCAGGTCGGCGCGTACAACCAGAACCCGTCGAACCTGGAAACCGGCAACGGCTTCAAGCTCAACGGCAGCGGCACCAAGGGCACCATCCTGCCGGTGGAGCTGGTGTGGATGCCCAAGGTCGGCGCCCAGCAACTGCCCGGCGAGTACCGCCTGGGCTACTACTACAGCACGGCCGAGGCCGACGACGTGTACGACGACGTCAACGGCAACCCGCAGGCGCTCACCGGCGAGCCGGCCAAGACCCACAGCGGCAAGCACGGCTGGTGGGTGGTGGCGCAGCAGCAGGTCACCGCCCATGACGGCGACACTTCGCGCGGCCTGAGCCTGTTCGCCAACTTCACCGTGCACGACAAGGCCACCAACACCGTCGACAACTACCAGCAGCTCGGCGTGGTCTACAAGGGCCCGTTCGACGCGCGGCCCAAGGACGACATCGGCTTCGGCGTGGCGCGCATCCACGTCAACGACGACGTGCAGGATCGCCAGCGCCTGGTGAACCAGGTCAACGGCATCGACGACTACGACAACCCGCTGTACCAGCCCATCCAGGACACCGAGTACAACGCCGAGCTGTACTACGGCGTGCATGTGACCAATTGGCTCACCGTGCGGCCGAACCTGCAGTACATCCGCCATCCGGGCGGCGTGGACGAGGTCAACAACGCCGTGGTGGCCGGCCTGAAGATCCAGTCCAGTTTCTGATTGCTCCCTGGTGCGAACCTGGCCCGTCCTTGCGACGGGCCTTTTTTTCCAGCGTCTAAGGGTCTGTGTGCGGATTGAGTGGACGGCCTTTGGTAGCAGATTCTCTGCCTGCCCCTGGTGGGCGCCAGCTTTTGTAGGGCGCATAACGCGGCAGCGTTATCCGCCGCGCGGGCCGGCGGATAACCTGTTCCAGGTTATGCGCCCTACGGTGCAGGGCTTCGGGGCCAAGCGATTCGCGAGCAAGCTCGCTCCTACAGAAATATGAATCCCAGGTGGTTAAGGGGCCTTTTTCATTGGCGTGGGCGCTGCGCGTGACTAGGCTTTGCGGTTAGAATCGCCGCCTTTTCTGTAAGATGTAGTGAAACTACAGAGATCTTCACGCCCCGGAATGTCCGGGCAGGGATTGGATCAGGACATCCGGACAATGCTCGAGCATCCGCTGCAGCGCTTTTTTCATTCCATGCGGGGCAAGCGCCCCTTCGACTGGGTGCGCTTCCAGCGTCGCGACCTGCTGCTCATCGATCACCCGCAGTGCCAGGCGGTGTTCAGCCGCCAGGGCGCGCAACTGCTGCACTTCCAGCCGCGCGGCGCGCGCCCGCTGCTGTGGTGTTCGAGCCAGTGGCCGAGCCTGAGCACGGCGCCGATCCGCGGTGGTATTCCGGTCTGCTGGCCCTGGTTCGGCAGCCACCCGGTGGAAGCCGACTGGCCGCAGCACGGCTGGGCGCGCCAGCGCGAGTGGCGCATGCTCGATGCCTGGGCCGACGACAGCAAGGTGGTGGTCAGCTGGCAGCTGGATATCGAGGACTGGCACGTGCGCCTGGAAGCGCGCCTTGGCCAGGACCTGGACATCGAACTCTCCAGCTACCACGAGGATGACAGCGACTGTCTCTTCAGCTTCGCCCTGCAGCCTTACTGGCGCGTGGGTTCGTTGCGCCGCTCGGTGGTCCATGGGATGGAGCTGGACGGCAAGGCCAGCGGCCTGCCCAACACCTGGGCTCCCCGTGGCGCGGTCAAGCAGGTGCTCTACAACACCGGTTCCCTGGTGCTGGAGGATGCCGGCTGGCAGCGGCGCCTGCGCATCGACAAGAACACCAGCGCCGGCAGTGTCATCTGGCACCCCGGCAGCCGGGCGGTGGAACAGGTGGAGCCGGGTGAAGCGGAGCGCTTCCTGTGCATCGGCGCCGCCGGCTATCGCGCCGGCGGGCTGATTCTTGCCCAGGGCGAGCGGATGCTGCTGAATCTGCGGGCCGGATTGATCTGACCCGGATTGGTTTCGCGCACTCTTACCTGGGCGGTGCGTCGGAACACACTTGTAGGAGCGGGCCATGCCCGCGATCGCGCGTATGGTGTGCTCCTGCAGAGTCTTGGGAAGAGAGGTGAGCGGACAGCCTCACCGAGGCCATCCGCAGGACGAGGGGCGCGCCCTCAGGACGGTTGCTGCGGAGTACCCAGCAGCGACTTGCCGGTTTTCTTCTGCCGCTTGGCCATGCGTTTTTCGTGCGCGGTTTTCAGCGGCTTCTTCTTCGCCTGTTTCTTCGCGTCGAGACCTTTCACGAGCCTGTCCTCCAACGGGACGCCCTCGGGCCGAGAGCTGACTGCTTCAGCATAGTCCCGTGGCAGGCGGCTGTTCAGCCGGCGGTCAGGCGCTCCAGCTCGCGGCGCACCATGTTGGCGTAGTGCGGCGGGCTCAGCCGGTACAGCTCGCCGGCCACCCAGGGCAGCCAGCGGGCGCCGAGCTGGTCGCGTTCGGCCAGCAGGCGCCGGGCTTCGGCTTCGGCGCGCTGGGCGTTTTCCTGGTGGTAGTCGGCACGGCTCATCGGCGGTTCTTCGGTGCAACGTCAGGTCTTGGCGCAGCTCAGAGTCTGCGGATCAATGGTGATGCTGGCCAGCGGCTTGGCGTCGCTGCCGGCGTACTCGTGGGTGACGCTCAGGTGGTGCTCGCGGAAGCGCTGCAGCAGGTCGGGCTGCTCGCAGGTGGTGCCTTCGAGCTGCTTCTTCAGCCCGTTCTCGAACTTGGCGCGGGCACCCAGGTCCATGGCGTCCAGGCGCAGGTTGGAGATGGCGTAGCGGTAATACAGCATCTTCTTCGCCGGGTCGAGCTGCACGCTGTTGAGGGTGGTCACCTTGTCTACCTGGCGTGGCAGGTTGGACTTGGTCACCTGGTCGAAATAGTCCGCCGATTCCTTGAGGAATTTCGCTTCTTCGGGAGTGTCTTCGGCGTGGACGGCAAGGCTGGTGAGCAACAGGAAGGGCAGGGCGAGACGGGCAAACGGCATGGGAGATTCCTGTACGGCTGATGGGGTTGGCTCAGTAGGTGCGACCGCCGGAAAGCGGGCTGGGTTCGGCCGGGAGTGTCGTGACGGCACGCATGGTCAGTGAGTGTAGAGCACCACCAGCGGCTGGCTTCTCGCAGGGCGATTCTTTTGCGAGTAGGCTTGCCCCCGTTCTTTCCTCCACCTTTTCCGCAGGTCCGCAGTCCCGCCATGATCGAACTGACCCAGGTCGACCTCCGCACCGATCCCGCCGCGCAGCGCGTGGTGAAGGACGAAACCGTCACCGTCGAATTCGCTGCGGTGGCCGGCGAATTGATGAGCCTCGAAGGCCCGAACCTTTATGCAGTCGGCGACGCGATCATCAGCGGCGCGACCGGCGAGCGCTGGGTCGTTTCCCGCGAGCGCTTCGATCCGAAGTACCGGCCCGCCGAAGCCGCGCTCACCCACGGCGAGCCGGGTGCCTACCGCAACATCCCCAGCCCGGTGCTGGCCCGGCGCATGGACGAACCCTTCACCCTGCTGCGCTCGGCCGGTGGCGACCGCCTCACCGGTGCCGCTGGCGACTGGGTCATGCAATACGCCCCCGGCGACTACGGTGTGGTGAAGGCCGAGCGCTTCGCCAAGGTCTATCGCCTGGCCGACTGAAACCGCCTCCGCACTGGCTTCCACGCCCCGCCAGCGGCTATGGTCTGTGCTGGCGGGCGCTCTGCGTCGCGCTTTTGTTGCAACTTTGCCGGCGTTGCGCAGGTCCACCCTGCAGCCCGCCGGCGAGCGGGACGCTCATCGGGAGGACGGTGCGGGATGCGATTCATGGACATGCGCGGGCTCAGTCTGGGGCCCTGGAAGCTGATCAGCCTGACGGTGAAGGAGTTCCTCGACGACGAGATGCCCACCTATGCCGCCGCGCTGGCGTACCAGGGGCTGTTCTCGCTGTTTCCCTTCCTGCTGTTCCTCATCGCGCTGCTGGGCTTCCTGCACCTGCCGGAGTTCTTCGACTTCCTCCGCCAGCAGGCCGACTACGTGCTGCCGGCGCAGGCGCTGGATCAGGTCAACCCGGTCATCGACCAGTTGCAGCAGCGCCAGGGCGGGCTGCTGTCCATCGGTATTGTGGTGGCGCTGTGGTCGTCCTCGGCGGCGGTGCGTTCGCTGATGATCGCGCTCAACGCCGCCTACGATGTGCGCGAAGCACGCCCGGCGTGGAAGCGCATCCCGCTGTCGCTGTTCTACACCTTCGGCCTGGTGGCGATGCTGATGCTGATCGCCGCGCTGATGATCCTCGGGCCCCAGGTGATGGGCTGGATCGCCGCCAAGGTGGGCCTGGAGGACTTCGTGGTGATCCTCTGGAGCATCCTGCGCTGGCCGGTGATCGTGCTGCTGATGATGATGGCGGTGGCGATCATCTACTACGTCACGCCCAACGTGCAGCAGAGATTCCGCTTCATCACCCCCGGCTCGGTGCTCGCCGTGGTGCTGTGGATTTCCGCCTCGCTGGGCTTTGGCTACTACGTGAAGAACTTCGCTGACTACAACGCCATGTACGGCAGCGTCGGGGCGATCATCGTGCTGCTGCTGTACTTCTACATCTCGTCGGCGGTGCTGCTGCTGGGCGCGGAACTCAATGCGGTGATCGAGCACCATCTGCCCCACGGCAAGGACGAGGGCGAGAAGACCTTCGAGCAGGCCGCTCCGGCGCCCGATGAGGGCTAGGGCTGGGCCGGCTGGCCGGCGACGGCGGGTGGCTCGCTGAGTAGCGAGTTGACCAGTGCGGTGGCCTTCTCGAACGATGGGTAGCCGCTCCTGGCGACGTCCAGGTTGCCGTAGTCCTCAAGATACTGCCGGGCCTTGGCCGGGTCGGCCTGCTCGACCAGGAAGGGCTCGGACCAGATCTTGTAGAGCAGCGCCACGGCGTAGGGCTGGCCGGCGTCGGCGGCCTTCTCCAGCAGCGGCAGCACCTCGTCCACCTGCGGGCCTTCCTTGATCTTCAGCAGCGCCAGGTAGAAGCTCGCCTCGCCGCGCACGTCCTTTTCCATGGAACGGGCGAGCAGCGCCTCGGCCAGCTCGTAGTTGGCCAGGTCGCCGCTGGCGATCAGCAGCTTCGCCTGCAGCATGTCGTTCTGGTAGAGCAGGTGCTCCTGCCGGCAGGCCTCGCCGCTCAGTGGCTCGTCGCAGGAGTTGCTGGCGTTCGTCGAGCAACCGGCGAGCAGCAGCGGCAGGGCCAGGGCGGCCAGCAGGTAAGGTATGTGTTGCTTGCCCATGCAAGTCCCTCGGGAGCGGATGTCAGGGTTCGACCGGTCGGTGGGCGCGCCGGTTCTGCTCATTGGCGAAAAGCATAGCCTCTGCCCGTCAGAGAGCTTCGAAACCAGGCAGGCGCGGCAGGCGCTCGATGAGGAAATCGATCAGCGCACGGGTCCGGGCCGGCAGAAAAAGCCGCGAAGGATACAGCAGACTGGCCTCCTGGGTAGGCCCGCGCCACTCCGGAAGGAGGCGTTGCAGGCTGCCGTCGGCCAGCAGGTCGGCCACCAGCCAGGCCGGCGTCAGACCGAAGCCGGCGCCCAGGCAGTAGCTCTCGCGGATCGCCAGGGAGCTGTTCACCGTGTAGCGGCTGCGTGTGGCGAGGTTCAGCTCGCGCCCGTCGGCGTGACGCAGCAACAGGTTCTGCCCGGCGTCGAGCCAGGCGAAGCGCAGGTAGTCGGCCAGCGGCAGGTCGTCGGGAGCCTGCAGCCCGGGCTGCCGCGCAAGCCATGCCGGGGCGGCCACCAGATAACGCGGCGAGCGCGCCAGCGGGCGGGCGATCAGTTGGTCCGGCAGTTCGCCGCCCAGGCGCAGGGCGAGGTCGATGCCTTCTTCGGCGAGGTCGACGAAGCGGTCGTTGAGCAGCAATTCCACCTCGACCTCCGGGTGCAACTGCATGAACTCCAGCAGCAGCGCATTCAGGCGCAGCACGCCCAGGCTCACCGGTGCGCTGACCCGCAGGCGGCCGCGCACCTGCTCGGTCTCGCCACGGGCCTCGCTGACGCCCTCGGCGTAGCTTTCCAGCGTCTGCCGAGCATGCTCGTAGAAGCGCCGGCCCTGTTCGGTGGGCTGCACGCGGGTGGTGCTGCGGATCAGCAGTTGCGCGCCGACCTGCCGCTCCAGCGCTGCCATGGTCTTGCTCACCGTCGGCTGGCTGCTGCCGGACTCGCGGGCCACGGCGGATAGGCTGCCCAGCTCCACGGCGCGGACGAAACAGTGCAACGCCTTGAGAGTATCCATGTCCTATTCGTTTATCGAATGACGGGTCTGCAAATATGCCGTCTACCGCCGTGATTGGGAATGGCCGAGCCTGTGGTCATCCCATCACCGATCTCGAGGAATGCCATGAAACGACTGCTGCTCGCCGCCCTGATCACCCTGGCCCTGCCGCTGGCGCAGGCCGAAGAAGGACACTGGCAGGCGACCTGGAGCGCCAGCCCGCAACGCACCTGGGGCAAGGAAGTACCGCTGCCGCTGGGTGTGCCGTCGGTGATCGGCAACCACACACTGCGGCAGAGCGTGAAGCTCAGCCTGGGTGGCCAGCGCGTGCGCATCGCGCTGTCCAACGCCTATGGCAGCCAGCCGGTGGCCATCGGTGGTGTCGCCGTCGCACGCGCCGCGCCCGCCGGCCAGCTCGATGGCCCGAGCCGCCGCCTCACCTTCGCCGGTCAGCCCACGGCGTACATCGCATCGGGCGCCGAGCTGCTGAGTGATCCGCTGGACCTCGCCGTTCCGGCGCTGGGCGAACTGGCCGTGTCGATCTATCTACCGCAGACCACCGCCATCGAAAGCTTCCACTGGGACGGCAAGCAGCGCGTCTACGGTGGCCCGGGCGAGCAGCTCGACGCCGCGCGCCTGCCGGCGGACGGCAAGATGGAGGCGCGGTTGTTCCTCGCCGACGTGCTGGTGGAGAGTTCCGAAGTGCGCCCGGTGGTGGCGGTGCTCGGCGACTCGATCACCGATGGTCGTGGTGCCAGCCTGGACGGCAACCAGCGCTGGCCGGACCTGCTGGCGCAGCGGCTGGCGTCGCGTGACGTGGGTGTGATCAATGCCGGCATCTCCGGCGCGCGCCTGCTCTCCGACGGCATGGGGCAGAGCGCCCTGGTGCGCTTCCAGCGCGACGTGCTGGGCAAGCCGGGTGTGAAGGCGGCCATCGTGGCGCTGGGGATCAATGACATCTCCTGGCCCGGCAGTACCTTCGCGCCGAACAACCCGCTGGTGCAGTACGAGGACCTGGTCGCCGGTTACCGCCAGCTGATCGCCCAGGCCCATGTGCGTGGTGTGCGTCTCATCGGCGCGACCCTTCTGCCGTTCGAGCGTGCGCTCAGCGGGTCGCCCATCGAGAACTATCACGCCGCCAACAAGGAAGCGCTGCGCCAGCGGGTTAACCAGTGGATTCGCGAGAGCGGCGAGTTCGATGCGGTGGTGGACCTGGATGCGCACCTGCGCGATCCCGCCCATCCGCTGCGCCTGCTGCCGGCCTACGACAGCGGCGACCACCTGCACCCCAACGATGCGGGGAACCGGGCGATGGCCCAGAGCGTGGATATCGATGCGTTGCTCAAGGGCATCCTGTAGGAGCGCCCTGCGGGCGCTGATCGCGGGCATGGCCCGCTCCTGCAAGTTCCACGCACCACACCTGTAGGAGCGAGCCGGGTCAACTCAACTGCCGAACACCGGCCCGACGCTGTCGTCGTCCATGCCGCGCTCCAGCTTGATCTTCAGCGCCAGGTCGGTGCGCGAGTCGGCGAACTTCAGCGCATCGCTCACGCTCACGCGGCCTTCCTCGAGCAATTTGTAGAGGCTCTGGTCGAAGCTCTGCATGCCGCTTTCCAGCGCGCGCTCCACCGCGCCCTTGAGCTCGGGCAGTTCATCGCGCTGGATGATGCCGCGGATGTGTGGCGTGCCGAGCACCAGCTCTACAGCTACGGCGCGGCGCTGGTGGGTGCCGGGTACCAGGCGCTGGCCGACCAGCGCGAGGATGTTCTGCGACAGGTCGGCCAGCACCTGCGGGCGCGCCTCGTCGGGGAAGAAGCGGGTGATGCGCTCGATGGCGTGGCGGCAACTGGTGCCGTGCAGGGTGGCGACGCACAGGTGGCCGGTCTCGGCGTAGTGCAGGGCGTGCTGCATGGTGGCGGCATCGCGGATCTCGCCGAGCATGATCACGTCCGGTGCCTCACGCAGCACGTTGCGCAGGGCGTCTTCGTAGCTGTGGGTGTCCAGGCCCACCTCGCGCTGGTCGATGATCGACTTCTTGTGCGTGTGGAGGAACTCGATGGGGTCCTCGATGCAGACGATGTGCCCGGAACGGTGGCGGTTGCGGAAGTCCAGCATGCTCGCCAGGGTCGTCGACTTGCCCGCGCCGGCCGCGCCGATCACCAGGATCAGCCCGCGATCCTGCATGGCCAGCTTGTCGAGGATCGACGGCAGGCCGAGGGAGGTGACGTCGGGGATCACCTGCTTGATCAGGCGTACCACCATGGCCACTTCGCCACGCTGGTAGTAGATGTTCGCGCGGAAGCGCCCGACGTCCGGCACGCTCAGCGCCAGGTTCATCTCCAGGTCGCGCTCGAAATCCTGGGCCTGCGCCGGCGACATCAGTTGCCAGGCCAGGGTCTTCACTTCGCCGTTCTGCAGCACGCGGTCATCCGCCGGCTGGCTGTGGCCTTCGGCCTTCAGGTGCGGCGGCGCGCCGACACTGAAGAACATGTCCGAGCCGCCACGCTCGGGCAGCAGGCGCAGGTACTGGATGACGTCGGGGAGGGGAGTGTCGCTCATGGGATCGTCCTTCGATGGCGAGGGTGCGCATCTGCATTGAGCCTAGCTGCAATGCCGGACGGGAGCCTAGGGGAGGCTGCGACACGCCGTGTTGACGTGCCGCAGGGAAGCACCTCAGGTCGACAGCTGGTTGGCGAACTGGCCGACGGCGTTGACCACGCGCTGGGCGCTGTCCTGGATCTCGATGATCACCGTACCGGCCTGCCCGGACAGCTCCAGGCCCAGCTCGGCCTGCTGCTTGCCGCGGTCGATCATGGCCACGGCCTGACCCGCCAGGTGCTGGTTCTGCTCCACCACGCGGGTGATTTCCTCGGTGGCAGCGCTGGTGCGCGAGGCGAGCTGGCGCACCTCGTCGGCGACCACCGCGAAGCCGCGTCCCTGGTCGCCCGCGCGGGCGGCTTCGATGGCGGCGTTGAGGGCCAGCAGGTTGGTCTGGTCGGCGATGCTGCGGATGCTCTGCACCAGCGCGCCGATGGCCTGGGACTGGCGGTCCAGTGCCTCGATGCCCTGGGCGGCCTCCTGCATGCGATCCGCCAGCTCGCGCATCACATCCACGGTCTGTTGCACCACGGCCGCACCCTTGGTGGCGCTGTCGTCAGTGGTCTGCGAGGTGTCGAAGGCAATGGTCGCCGCCTGCGCGACGGCGTTCTCGCGGTGCACCTGTTCGGTGATCACGGTGGCGAACTTCACCACTTTGTAGAGGCGGTCGTGGGCGTCGATGATCGGGTTGTACGAGGCCTCCAGCCAGACTTCGTGGCCGCGGCTGTCGAGGCGCTTGAAACGGCCGGTGACGAATTCGCCACGGCGCAGCTTGGCCCAGAAGGCGTCGTAGTTCGACGAGTTGTATTCGGCCGGCTCGCAGAACATCCGGTGATGCTTGCCCTGGATCTGCGTCAGGCTGTAGCCCATGGCGTTGAGGAAGCGGTCGTTGGCGGCGAGCACTTCGCCCTGCAGGTTGAATTCGATCACCGCGGTGGAACGTTGCAGCGCTTCGATCAGATTCTCGTGCTCGCGGGAGTTCTCGATGGTGCGGGTCAGGTCGCTGGCGTAGATCGAAAAGCGCTGAATCTTCCCGGCGCTGTCGTGCACCGGCTGCAGGATCGAGCGCAGCCAGGCTTCCTCGCCGTCGCCGCGCAGCAGGCGAATGACTCCGGCCAGGTGCTCGCCGCGTTCGATGGCGTGCTTCACCTTCAGGTGGAAGTCCAGCCCGCGTACATGGTCGGGAATCAGGTCGAGTAGCGGGCGGCCCTTGAGCTGTTCGCCGCGGTGGAGCATTTCCTTCTCGAAGTTGGCATTCACCGACTCGATGCGCCCTCGGGGGTCGAGGAACAGCACGAGCATTTCCTCGTCGAGGCTGGCGCGGATCTCTTCGATGGAAGCGAGTTCTTCACGCAGGGTGGCGATTTCCTGCTTCAGACGCGAGTTGAACATGCGAGGGCTTTCTCTAGTGGTGAGGCACGAAGGCTGCTGCCGATTCGTTTCACCCATTGCATCGGCCGATCCAGCCGCGACTTTAGCCCCGGATGAATCGGCGTAGCCCCCATGCCACAAGGCCTGGCGCCAGTTTTCAGGCGGTACTGGTCACATCCTGACTGCTGGCGATGGCGGCGCGCAGCTGGTCGGTGTCCAGCGGCTTGTGCAACAGCTGGCTGCCGCTGGCGGCGGCCTCGCGCAGGCGCTCGGGGGAGGTGTCGCCGGTGATGATCAGCGCCGGCACCTCTCCCAATTGCCCGCGCGACAGGTAGCTGCGGATGCGGCGGACGGCGTCGGCGCCGGTCTGGCCCTCACCCAGGCGGTAGTCGCTGAGGATCAGGTCCACGGGCGCGCGGCCAGTGTGGCTGGCCTCGATATGCCGCTGGCAGGCGAGCAGGGCGCTGGTGCCGGGATAGACGCGATGGCCCCAGACCTCCAGCAGGCTGCACAGCGCGTGCAGCACGTCGACTTCGTCCTCCACCACCATGATGCCCAGGCCGGGCCCGCGGGCGGCCGTCGGCAGCGGCAGGGGCGGAGCCTGCAACGGCGCTTCGGCCACTGGCACGCGCAGGCTGAAGCAGGTGCCCCGGCCGGCCTCGGAGGTCAGCGCCAGCGGATGCCCGAGCAGCCGCGCGGTGTGGCGCACGATGGCCAGGCCCAGGCCGAGCCCCTGCTTGCGGTCGCGCTCGGCGTTATGCAGCTGGACGAACTCGTCGAAGATCACCTCCTGCTGGCTGGCATGGATGCCGACGCCGGTGTCGATCACCTGGATCTCCAGCTCGTCGCCGCGGCGCCGGCAGCCCAGCAGCACACTGCCCTTGGGCGTATAGCGGAAGGCGTTGCTCAGCAGGTTGTCGAGGATGCGCTTGAGCAGCAGCGGGTCGCTGTCCACCCACAGCCGGCTGTCCTGGACCCGCCAGCGCAGGTTGTGCTCGCTGGCGGTGCCGGCGAATGCCTCGCGCAGGTCGGCGAACAGCTTGTGCAGCGAGATCGGCTCGCGCGCCACCGGCACCACGCCGGCGTCCAGGCGCGAGATATCCAGCAGGCCGTTGAGCAGGTCGCTCAGGTTGCCGAGCATGGCGCGCAGGCGCGAGGCGATATCGCGCGCCTGGCGGGCATCGACGGGGCCGCGCTCGGCGAGGGCGGAGAGCGCCCCGACGAACAGCCCGAGGGCGTGGATCGGCTGGCGCAGGTCGTGGCTGGCGGCGGCGAGGAAGCGCGTCTTGGCCTGGTCGGCAGCGCGGGCGCGGTCGCGCTGCTCGCGCAGATCGTGCACCAGCTCGGAGTTTTCCTGACGCAGGCGGATTGTCTCGCACAGGCTGCGGTAGGTCACCCGGCTGTAGTACAGGTTGACCGCGGCCAGGCAGACGATGAAGAAGCTGTAGGTGGTGTGCTGTTCATCGGCAATGCTCAGGCAGCGTACCAGCATGGGCAGCAGCATGGCGGTGAGCGAGCCGATGTAGGCCGGCGGAAAGGCCGACAGCGAGGGCACCGCGCCGCACACCAGGCCCGTGAGCACGATGCAGGTGAAGGCGAACAGCTGCGGATCGCCATGGGCGAAGCCGGCCCAGCCCAGCCATCCCCAGAGCAGGCTGCTGGCCCAGGACAGCAGCGTATTGCTCCACAACCATTTTTCTTCCCGCGTGCGCGCCGGGGCTTGCCGGAAGTACGTGCGTGCCAGGACAATCCGCCCCAGCGTGAGCGCGTAGAGCGCGACCAACCAGAAGACCATCGTCGTCGGCGACAGGGCGTTGCGGAAGATGTACAGCACCGGCAGGGGTATCACCAGGTTGGCAAAGAGCACGGCGTAGGACTGGCGGAACAAGAGATCGACCAGATCGCGCTGCTGCAGGCTGTTGTGCATATCCGGAATGCCTCAGGGAGACGAAAGATGGACGGGAAGCGCGAAATGCGGGTGGTCATCGCCGATGACCACGGCATCGTAAGGGACGGCTTGCACCTGCTGCTGTCGACCCAGGACGGCATCCAGGTGGTGGGCGAGGCGGGGGACGGCATGCGCCTGCACGCCCTGCTGGAAGAACAGGGCGCGGACCTGCTCCTGCTCGACCTGAACATGCCCGGCCTCAACCGGCTGCAGTTCATCCACGAACTGCGCCAGCGTCACCCCCGGCTGAAGATACTGGTGCTCACCGCCAACACGGAAACGGCCACGGTGCGCTCGGTGCTCGACGCCGGCGTACATGGCTACCTGAGCAAGAACGATGATACCGGCGAGCTGCTCGAAGCCATCGATGCCCTGCGCGGCGGCCGGCACTTCCTGGCGCACAGCCTGCGCGTCCTGCTGGACAGCCCGAACGCGCGCGCCCCGGTTGATTCCAGCCTGCTGTCGGCCGTGGAACTGACCAGGCGCGAGCGGCAGATTCTCATCCTCGCCGCCCAGGGGCACAGCGCGCGGGAAATCGCCGAGCACTTCAGCATCAGCCCGCTGACCGTGCGCAAGCACCGCGAAAACCTCATGCGCAAGCTCGACTTGCACAGCCCAGCGGAGCTGGCTGCCTTCGCCGTGCGCCTGGGGCTGCCCAGCGCCTGAGTCGAACCTGTGCCTTGCCTGCGTGCGCATGCGGCGCGTCCCGTGGGTGAATCTTCTGGCAGAGACTAGCGTCCCACACGCCGGGAAAAAATACGGCAACTGCCGTATGTGCCCGGCCGCCCGCGCTGCTTAACCTTTCCCGTCACGGACCAGACGCCGCCTCGATTAGCGCCGGCCGACACCCGATCAAGGGAAGGATCACACCATGACACTGCCTGCCTACTGGGCCTCGTTCGCCGTGGCGACGCTGGCCTTCGCCTGCATGCCGGGCCCGGCCATCCTCTACATGACTTCGCAGACCCTCGCTCACGGCCGCCGCGCCGGCCTGCACGCCGCGCTGGGCATTCACCTGGGTTGCTACGCACACATCCTCGCCGCCAGCGCCGGCCTCGCCGCACTGCTGCACCACGCGCCGAACCTGTACCTCACGCTGAAGCTGGCCGGCGCGGCCTACCTGATCTGGCTTGGCGGCACGATGATCTTCGGCCGGCGCCGCCTGCTCGGGAACGAGCAGGGCGCAGGTGAGGCACGGCCGAAGGTGCTGCGCGACAGCATCATCGTCGAGGTGCTCAACCCCAAGACGGCGCTCTTCTTCCTGACCTTCCTGCCGCAGTTCGTCGACCCGACCGCGAGCCTGCCGGTGGGCCTGCAGTTCTTCATCCTCGGGATGATCGTCAACCTGGTGTTTTCCACCGCCGACGTGCTCGCCGTGCTGTTCGCCTCGCTGTTGCTGGGCGCACTGGGCAAGGGACGCGGACAACGGCTGATGCCGCGGGTGTGCGGGTCGATTCTGGTAGGGCTGGGCGTGATGCTGGTGGCGCGGGGCGGGCCGGTGTGACGCGGGGATCTGGAGCGCAAAGCAGAGCAGGCGCCGCCCCCGGAAAAGGGCGCGGCGCGGGCGAAGTGGATCAGTCCTCGCGGCTGGTCACTTCCACCAGGTGGTAGCCGAACTGGGTCTTCACCGGACCCTGGACGACGTTCAGCGGGGCGCTGAACACGACCTGGTCGAACTCGCGAACCATCTGGCCCGGGCGGAAGGTGCCCAGGTCGCCGCCGCTGCGGCCGGACGGGCAGGTGGAGTTGTCGCGCGCCACCTGGGCGAAGTCGGCGCCGCCTTCGATGGCGGTTTTCAGTTCATTGCACTTGGCTTCGCTGGAAACCAGGATGTGACGGGCGGATGCACGGGCCATGGGATAACTCCTGAACAGGCAGTAGGAAAGGGCGAAGCCTAGCCGATTCCAGGCTCGAACCCAATGCTGTTGGCCAAGCGGTACGGCGTTCCCCTGCAGGAGCAGGCAATGCCCGCGATCGCGCGGGTGGCGCGCTCCTACAGGTTAAGCCCGGCGCCCGCGCTTCGGGATATCAGGCCTTGCCGCCCAGCACTTCGCTCAGGTGCTGCTGATAACGCACCACATCATTCTCGATGTTCGGGCGCTTCATCACGTCCACGCAGAGGAAGGTCGGCAGCGGGCTCATGCCGAGGAACTGGTTGGCCTTGTGGAAGGGGAAGTACACCGCGTCCACGCCCTTGCCCTCGAAGAAATCGGTCGGGTCGTCGAAGGCCTGCTGCGGCGCGTTCCAGGTGGCCGAGATCATGTACTGCTTGCCCTGCAGCAGGCCGCCGCTGCCGTACTTCTGCGAGGCGTCGGAGCGGGTGCGGCCGTCGTTGGCGTAGAGGCTGCCGTGGCCGGCGGTGAACACCTCGTCGAGGTACTGCTTGACGGTCCAGGGCGCGCCCATCCACCAGCCGGGCATCTGGTACACGATGACGTCGGCCCAGAGCATCTTCTGCACTTCTTCCTGAATGTCGTAGCCGCCGTCGATGAAGGTTTCCTTCACGTCGAAACCGGCGTGGTCCAGATGCGCGATGGCGGCTTCATGCAGGGTCGCGTTGTAGCGGCCATCGGAGTGGGCGAACTGCTTGCCGCCATTGATCAGCAGGATCTTTTTCATGGTGTGGGCCCTGAGGTGAGAAATTGGATGGCGGCAGAATATCGAGCGCAGCGGGACGGAAAAACCCGTTCTCGGACAAATGATCCGTGCGTGAGAATCAAGAATGAAGAGGATTGATTTGCGTCAGGATTAGGCAATCTTTTCGCCCCCCAGGAGCCAATCCGATGTACGCCTTCACCCTCCAGGCCACACCCTTCCGGAAAAATCCCAGGCCTTCGAGGACCTGTTCCGTACCTACCTCATCCCCAGCCGCGCCGAGGAAGGCTGCATCCAGTACCACATGCTGCGCGACGCCAGAGACCCGACCCTGTTCACCTTCTTCGAGGTCTGGCAGAGCCGCGAGCACCTGGCCATCCACTCCTCGCTACCGCACATGCGCGAGTTCCACGAGCGGCGCATGGAATACCTGCGCCGCGATTTCGATATTCAGGAAGTCGAGGTCATGCAGCCGCGCTGACCGGCGCTCAGGCCACCACCTGGTTACGCCCGGCTTCCTTGGCCTTGTAGAGGTTGGCGTCCGCCGCATCGATCAGCGCCTGCAGGCTGTCCGCCGGTGTGTCCGAGGTGCTGGCCACACCGATGCTGATAGTCACCACGCCGCGCTGGCTCTTTTCGTGGGGCAGCGCGGTTTCCTCCACGTCGCGGCGGATCGATTCGGCGACCTGGGCGGCGGCGGCGCTGTCGCAGCCGGGGAGGATCATCACGAACTCCTCGCCGCCGTAGCGCGCCGCGCCGTCTTCCTCGCGGCGGCAGCCCTTGCGCACCAGGTGCGCGACATTGATCAGCGCCAGGTCGCCGCGCGGGTGGCCGTAGTGGTCGTTGTAGGCCTTGAACTGGTCGATATCCATCATCAGCACCGCCAGGTGGCCATCCCCGGCACGGCGGCGCTGCCATTCGTGCTGCGCCTTCTCATCGAACCAGCGACGGTTGTGCAGGCCGGTCAGCGGGTCGGTGTCGGCCTGGATGCGCAGCTTGTTCTCCTTGGCATTGCGGCGCTTCAGGTGGCGGGTCAGGCGGTAGGCGAAATAGATGGTCGCGGCATTGATCGCCAGCAGCAGGCCCGCGGTGATCCAGGTGCGCCCGGTCCAGGTGTGGAAGATTTCCTCGCGGCACAACTCCACCGAGACCACCGCCGGGTAATCGCCGATGCGCCGGTAGCCGCGCCAGTGGGCGCTGGCGCCGCCGATGCTCTCGTCGATCGCTTCGGCGCGGCCGGACGCGACAAAGTCATGGAAGGTGCCGCTCTCGTCCTCGTGCATGGGGTGCTGCGGCGGCCATTGCGTCAGCGGTGTGCCGTCGAGCAGGCGAATGGCGACCACGCCGCGTTGGCCCAGGTCGAGGCCGTGGACGAAGGCGTCCAGGTGATGCAGGTCCTTGATCGCCACGGCCACGCCCTGGAACTGACCGTCCTTGCCGACGATGGCGCGGCTGAGCGCGATGCTCGGCCCCGAGCCGGGATAGGACGGCAGGAACGGGTGGCTGAGGTAGAGATGCCCCGGGTTGGCGCGCTGCGCGGTGAAGTACTCGCGGGCCGACAGGTCGCGGCGGGTTTCGCCGGCATGGTTGAGGTCCACCAGCAACTGCCCCTTGGCGTTGGTCACCACCAGGGTGCCGGACTGCAGCGCGCCCGCCGCGTGCCCCTGTACCAGTTCCTGCAGCACCTGCTGGGTCATGGCCGGTGTGCTGGGGCCGGTGATGACATTGGCGAGGGTCTGCAACGTCTGCGCGTGGACGTCGAGGTCGCGGTGGAATTCACGCTCCACCAGCAGCAGGGTGTTGGTGCCGCTGGCGCGGGCGTACATCAGCGCGTCCTGCTTCATCTGCAGCATGTGCCAGCCGGCCAGCAGCGTGGCGAGCACGGCCAGGAGGAAGGTCAGGGCGAAGACATGCAGCGGTTTGAGCACGATGCCCACCTCCCGGGCGATTCAGGATTCATTCAGGTACCTGAATTGTCCGTGCTGGCGCGCGGCCTTCAATCGCAGTCCCGGACTCCCTTGTCCTATGTCAGGCGCGTCACGATTTCTTTTGCGGCGGGGTGGTGGCAAACGTTGCCGGTTTTTTCCGCAAAGGGAACCGGAACGTCCCGGCCGCAGCCAAACGCCGAGAAATCACGCATCATTGAGCCCTTTTCGACCATCGGAGCCATCCATGCCCAGCCAGTCGTTCCTTCCGCGTAGCCTGTTGTTGTCGCTCGGCCTGCTGGCCGCCGCCAATGCCGGCGCGGCCGACCAGGATCAACTGCTCGAAGCTATCAACGCCTACCGTGGCGACGTGCAGTCCTGCGGTGGCCAGGCCTCCCAGGTGCTGCCGCCACTGTCGCCGGACCCGCGCCTGGCGCTGCCCGCTTCTGCGGGGGAGTGGAAGGCCGCGCTGAACCAGGCCGGCTACCCGATGAGCAGCGTGCGCATGCTCAGCCTCACCGGCCCGCGCGACGTGACGGCGGCCATGAAGGCGCTGCAGGAAAGCTTCTGCCAGGTGCTGCTGGACCCGCAGTTCGTCGATGTCGGCATCGTCCGCGAGGGTGATGACTGGCGCGTGCTGCTCGGCCGCCCGCTGCTGCAGGGCAAGCTGGGCACCTGGGAAGCCGAAGGCCAGCAACTGTTGCAGGCGATCAACGCGGCACGCGGCAAGGGCCGCCAGTGCGGCGGCCAGGCATTCGGCCCGGCCGCTGCGCTGAGCTGGAACGCCACTCTGGGCGGCACCGCCGAAGCCCACAGCCGCGACATGGCCAACAACAACTATTTCGACCACAAGGGCCGCGACGGCAGCACGCCGGGCGACCGCGCGGAACTGGACGGCTACGCCGGCCAGCGCATCGGCGAGAACATCGCCGCCGGGCAGGGCAACGCGCAGAAGGTGGTGGACAGCTGGCTGGCCAGCCCCGGGCATTGCGCCAACCTGATGAACCCGCAGTACAGCGAACTGGGCGCGGCCTACGCGGCGGACCCGAAGAGCGACGCAGGCATCTACTGGACGGCCATGTTTGGCTCGCCCTGAGCCGTCATCGACCGCCGCTGACGGCGTCGGCCTCGCCGCCCTGGCGCTTCACCTTCGCCGCGAGGATGGCCGACTCGACCGCCGCCAGCGTGCCCGAGGCCGCGGGAAGTTCGAACACGCGGCTCTCGGCGAGGGTGGAGACGCGCTCGCCGCTGTCCAGGGTGAATTCCACGAACGCCAGGTGCTCCGACCAGGAGCGATAGCGCCGCACCATGAACAGGCTGTGGCGGCTGCGTACCGAGCTGATCTTCTCCAGGGCGATCTTCCGGTGGCTTTCCTGGCCGCAGAGCACCAGTTCGCCCTTGTCGATGAAGGCCGGTTCCGCCTTCGACACCCGCCGCCACTCCACGGCGAAGCGCCCGCCGAGCAGCAGCAGGCAGAGGGGCAGGGCGGAGAACAGGGGAACGACGCCGCTGAACATCTTGATCAGCGTGAAGGCGGCCATCGCCAGCAGGATCAGCAGCGTGGCGGCGCGGTAGAAATGGACGTTGTCGAACTCGGTCTGCGGCAAGAACCGGACTTCCATGTACCTGTTTCCTCGGCGACTGCAAAACATTTCCCAGCCAGACGTTTTAGCAGACCAGGCCATGCTTGCCACGCGAGACCGGTCACGCTGCGGGCTACGCGCAAAAGAAAAACCGGCGCCTGGGCGCCGGTCTTTCGGGTGTCGCTGCGGAAACCGGAGTCAGCTCCCGGCTGAGCCTGCCACTCAGTGCGGCTGGTTCAGGGTCAGGCGCATGTGACGGTTCACATCCTTGTACAGCAGGTAGCGGAAGCGACCGGGGCCACCGGAGTAGCAGGCCTGCGGGCAGAAGGCGCGCAGCCACATGAAGTCGCCGGCTTCCACTTCGACCCAGTCCTGGTTCAGGCGGTACACCGCCTTGCCTTCCAGCACGTACAGGCCGTGTTCCATCACGTGGGTCTCGGCGAACGGAATCACGCCGCCCGGCTCGAAGTTCACGATGTTCACGTGCATGTCATGGCGCATGTCGGCCATATCGACGAAGCGGGTGGTGCTCCAGCGGCCTTCGGTGTCCGGCATCACCTTCGGCTCGATGTCCTGCTCGTTGGTGACGAAGGCCTCGGGCAGCGGTACGCCGTCGACTTTCTGGTAGTGCTTGCGGATCCAGTGGAAGCGGGTGTGCTGGCCGCTGGTGTTGCGCACCTTGTAGTCGGCGCCCGGCGGAATGAACGCATAGCCGCCCGGCTGCATCTTGTGCACTTCACCCTGCAGGGTCAGGGTCAGCTCGCCTTCGACGATGAACAGCACCGCTTCGGCGTTGATGTCCTGCTCGGGCTTGTCGCTGCCGCCCTGGGGCGCCAGTTCGACGATGTACTGCGCGAAGGTCTCGGCGAAGCCCGACAGCGGGCGGGCGATGACCCACATGCGCATGTTGTCCCAGAAGGGCAGGTGGCTGGTGACGATGTCACGCATCACGCCCTTGGGGATCACGGCATAGGCTTCGGTGAACATGGCGCGGTCGGTGAGCAGCTCGGTCTGTGCCGGGTGCCCGCCGTGCGGCGCGTAATAAGTGGATTTGGCCATGGGGTAATTCCTCATTGTTGTCTTGCTGCCCGGCGCGTGCGGCGCCGTGGTGAGCAATTGGTGCAGAGCGGCGCGCTGTCGGTGCGCTGGCCGTCGCTGGAAACCACGATATCCAGCAGCGTGTTCATGCACAAATTAAATGTTGGAATCCGCTGTATTCAATTTATGAATGCGATGGTGGTGGAGCTCAGCCTTTCGTGTCCTGCGCCAGAACCCGCGACAGCACCCGCGCCAGCTCCTTCACCATCGGGTCCACCGCCGGCCGGTGGAGCATCGCCACTTCGAACACGTCCACCGAGGGTAGCCCGATATTCTTCGGCAGCACGGCGTGCTCCGTGGTCACCGCGCGCTGCGGCAGCAGACCGATGCCCATGCCGTCGGCGATGGCCGACTGGATGCCGGAGAGGCTCGAACTGGTGAAACTGATGTGCCAGCGCCGACCAATGGATTCCAGCGCGGTGATCATCTCGTCGCGGTACACCCCGCGCGGCGGGAAGGTCACGATGGGCAGCGGGTCCAGCTCGATGCAGGCGTTCTTCGCGCTATCCACCCAGCGCGTCTTCTCCGGCCAGCAGGCCACCGCCTCGCGGGCGTTCTGCCGCTGCTTGAGCAGTACCAGGTCCAGCTCGCCACGGTCATAGCTGGCGGACAGATCACGGCTCAGCCCGCTGGTGACTTCCAGCTTCACCTGCGGATAGCGGCGGTTGAACGCGGCCAGTTGCTCGGTGGTGCGCCCGGTGGCGAAGTCGTCCGGCACGCCGATGCGCACTGTCAGCGCCACCGTGGCGCCGGACAGCGCCTCGAGCATCTCGTCATTCAACGCCAGCAGGCGCCGGGCATAGCCCAGCAGCGTGTCGCCGGCATCGGTGGGCAGCACATCGCGGTTGCCGCGTTCGAGCAGCCGGTGCCCGGCCATTTCCTCGAGCCGGCGAATCTTCTGGCTGACGGTGGACTGGGTCGAGTGCAGGCGCGTAGCGGCCGTGGTGAAACTGCCGCAGTCGGCCACCGTGACGATGGCGCGGAGCAGATCGAGGTCAAAGAGACGGGTATTCGGTTTATCACTGTCGCTCATGGCGGTATCGGAAATCTGAATGCGATACCGCTTTCTAGCAGCTCAGCCCGAGCCCCGGCAAATCACCTGGCGCCGCCGACGCTCAGAAGTCGACTGTCTTCGCCCAGGGATCGCTGACGCTGCTACCGCGCCGGTCGCCCTTGCGGCGGTCGTCTTCGAAGCGGATGGTTTGTCGTCGGTCGGCGCTGCAACGGCGCTCGGTGTGGCGGGTGTCGATCTGGAACTTGGCCCTGGGCTTGGCCGGCATTGCCGCAACGGGCGCTGCGGCGGGTTCCATGGGAACCAGGCTGAGCTCATCACCGTTCAGGTCATCGAAATTGAAATCACTGAGGTCGAAATCGTCGTCGAGATTCATCACGCGTCGCTCCACTGCAATACCCTCAGAGGTGAGCGTAGAAGCGTAGTGGCGTTGCGCCGTATCAGCCGACGGACTGCACGTCAGACGTTTCCTTCAGCGCGATCTAGACTCCAGAAGCTGACCCTACCGGGGGAATCACACGGAGTGCGTCTTCATGAAACGTCTACCGCTGTCCCTGCCGGTGCTGGCTGCTGTCGCCGCGTTGTCCGGTTGCATGAGTAACGAAGAGTTCCTTGCCTCGAACCAGCAGGCCGCGATCAGTGCCACTGAATCACGGGCGAAGTTCGAGCTCAATTGCGAGTCGGTCACCAGCAGCGTGTTGTCGAGCAAGGTCACCCAGGTGCGCCGTGCCATGGAGCGCACCGAATACACCATCGGCGTGCGCGGCTGTAACAAGCAGGCGACCTACATCACTTACTGCCTCAACCCCACCACCTGCAACGCCATCGCCGATACGGCGCGGACCAGTTCGCCGTAAGTCACCTGGGATGGGGTGTTTGTGGTCCATCCTGATTCGCTTTCCTAGTCGCCGATCAATCCAGCCAGCTGTGCCAGGCCAGCCGGATCGCGCCGTCCTGCAAGGGCAGCAGGGTCAGGTTCGGGGCCTGGCGCAGGTCGGTGACCAGTTGGCTCCAGGCGGCGGAGTCGTCGCTGGGTTCGCGGCGCAGAGTGATGCCGAGGTTCTTCAGGGTGGTCGGGTCTGCCAGCAGGGCGTTCACGCGGGCGGACAGCTGGTTGTAGGTTGCGGCGTGCATGGGAGGCCTCCGGTTCGGGGTGGATGGAAATACTGTATGTAAATACAGTATTTCTTGTAAAGGCCTGGGTGATCGTTGGTAGGCTGATTTCTGAAGGACGTTAAATCGGGAGCTCTGGGGCGGTGCTTGGAGTGATGGTCGGCGTTTGCTCAGGGGGCAGCCCCTGGGAGCTGTGGGTTTGCGGGGTGTCTTGTTGCTATCGTTCTGAAAATGGAACGCTAGAAGTGAATTTTGCCGTCTGGTGGAACAAGGGTGTCGAATTTAATCTTTGTTCCATGCAGTGACGCACTGCAAACGAGTCCAAACCTTCCCGGCCCAGCCGGCACCCACTGAAAGCAAATCGAGGATTTCACCATGACCAACGCCACCTACAACCGCCTGGACAAAGACAACGCCGCCGTACTGCTGGTCGACCACCAGGCCGGTCTGCTCTCGCTGGTCCGTGATATCGATCCGGACAAGTTCAAGAACAACGTGCTGGCGCTGGGCGACATGGCCAAATTCTTCAACCTGCCGACCATCCTCACCACCAGCTTCGAAACCGGCCCCAACGGCCCGCTGGTTCCCGAGCTGAAGGCACAGTTCCCGGACGCGCCGTACATCGCTCGCCCCGGTCAGATCAACGCCTGGGACAACGAAGACTTCGTGAAAGCGGTGAAGGCCACTGGCAAGAAGCAGCTGATCATCGCCGGCGTGGTGACCGAGGTCTGCGTGGCGTTCCCGGCGCTGTCGGCCCTGGCGGAAGGTTTCGACGTCTTCGTGGTGGCGGATGCGTCCGGCACCTTCAACGAGATGACCCGCGACGCCGCCTGGCGCCGGATGGAAGCCGCCGGTGCGCAACTGATGACCTGGTTCGGGGTGGCCTGTGAGCTGCACCGCGATTGGCGCAACGATGTCGAAGGGCTGGCGGCGCTGTGCTCCAACCACATCCCGGATTACCGGAATCTGATGACCAGTTACAACGCGTTTGCGGCTGGCAAGTAATAGCCCGCTGAAATGAAAACCGGAGCCTCCTTTGGGGCTCCGGTTTATTCGTTGCGAGTTTGCATGGTGCTCCCTGTAGGAGCGGGCCATGCCCGCGATCCGTCGGCAGGGCCGACGTTTTCTTTTGCTGTGGTGTTGCAGGGCTGTTGCTGCTGCTGCTGCGTTGGCTTGGGTATTCCAGCGCCGCTTCGGTGTGCGCTCGGGCTTCGTGTTTCGCCCCCTCGGGCGAGTCCCTTTTGTCAAACGCCACAAAAGGAACCAAAAAGGCTTGCCCCGGACATCCGGTTTTTCGCTTGGGGCGAAAAATTCCCTCGTTGAATTGAAGTTTCAGGGGCACGCGCTGACGGGCCATCCCTGGCCCGACAGCGCTCTCGCGACATCCATGTCGCTCAACCCCTGAAACTCCAATTCAACGAGGCCTCCTGAACGGGGCAGGTCGGAGTGCGCTGGTATTTCTCTGGAAGCCTTCAGAGCCAGAGCCAAAGCCAGAGCCGGGGATTGGCAGGTTGGGCTTTTCGTAGGAGCGAGCTTGCTCGCGAACAGCTTTTGGCTCCTGCACTTTCTTTTAATGTCTTCCAGAGAACTATCCACACGCGCCGAAGTGCCCCTTTCAGGAGGCCGAAGGTGATCGGAGTTTCAGGGGGAGAGCGGCATGGATGCCGCGGAAGCCGCGACTGGCCAGGGATGGCCCTTCGCGGCGGCCCCCTGAAACTCCGAAGAACCGAGGGTACTTTTCGCGAAGCGGAAAGCCGGATGTCAGGGGCAAGACCTTTGCCTTCTTTGGGGCGTTTGCCAAAGAAGGTCGCCCGAGGGGGCGAAACAAGAAGCCCGCGCGCACGCCGAAGCGGCGCAGAAACACCCATTCCGAAGCAACCGACCAACACCGGCGAAGAAACAGACGCCGGCCCTGTCGGCGGATCGCGGGCATGGCCCGCTCCTACAGGGGAGTCAGCAGGTCAACGGAAGAGCAGAGCGATGGGTATCGCTCCGCTCCACACCATCCTACGTCGTGCTCTCCGGCCCGAGGCTCAGCTCGGGCCAGTTCTGGTAGGGCACCCAGGTCACGCCCTGCCACTTCAACACCGACAACGTCGTCGTCCCCCGCAGGAGCTCCCGTCTCGGCTCGCCAGCATCCAGCCGATGCTGGTCCCGCAACGCCGGGATCACATGCTGCGACAACCACTGCCGCACGCTGCGATTCTCCGGATGGAAGTAGTGAATCAACGCCGCATACACCGCCGACTCGCTGATCAGCAGCTCATCGACGTAATCGCCGCTGCCATCGCGCACCCAGGCGCGGCGGAACTGGTCGTCGTCCAAGTTGCGCTCCACGCGCTCGGCCAGCCATGGAACACCGATCAGCCGGCCCAGGTCGTGGGCGCAGAACCAGCACTGGTCTTCCAGCAGCACGGCGCGCAGCAGGCGCTTGTGGCGGATGAATTCGGTGGGGATCAGGAACTCTTCAGACATGGCGCACCTCCGGGAAGGAGGGAGAAGAGGGCGGGTACAGCGAAGCGCCTTCGGGGCGAAGGCTGGGGGGGGATAGGCATTTCCATTACCTCTACGTGATGTGGCCAGCTTTCTTAGGGCTGGGTGCCGGGAGCTAAGAAACCCCACGTAGAGGGCCGGACGTATTCCCCTTTCGGGTCTTGTATTAGCCCACTCCCGACGTCGCAGAGAGTTTTTCGAGGACGAATGAATCCAGCGTGCTCGAAAAAGCCGCTTAACTTTCGGGAGCGGTCTGGCCGCTACGTGACAGGCGTTTCTTAGGCGCCGGGCGGAAGGGTAGGGGGTTGGTGACGACGGGTCAACACGGGCAGAAAGTAATTTCTTGCATTTCACTCCTTGGATACTGTTAGTTAAATTCATGATAAAAGTTGTAAAAAATTTACTTTGTGAATAATTTTATATAGAGCTTAAGTCTTCAAGGATTTTACTGACGGTTATTTTGTTGGTGTTGCTAGTGTTGTTTATTGATGTCTTTATTTCGCTCAGTCTTTCCTTGAGGTAGGAGTCCTTTGATACTTGGCTTCTCAGCGCTCTATCTATCCAGCGGTCCAGAGTGCCAAAAGCCTTAAAGTAGTCGCTGTAAGAGTCCAGTATCCTCTTTTTATATTCGTTCTTCTGACCATCTCTTTCGTATTTTAGATTTTGAGCTATCTGCGATATTGAATCCTTGATATTTTCGTAGCCGTCGATGACTTTTGAGAGGTCTTCAATTTTTCTTTGTATTTTCTCAAGTTCGGACTCTAGCCATTCGTCAAACTGAAGTCCCACGAATTCTTCTTTCAGGCGATTTTCAATTTCATCAGTGGTGATGTCATGTATGAATATGTCTCTTTGAAGCTTGCTTAGGTCAAGAGATTTTTTCCCGTTATTGTGGATCTCTCTCGCTATGTATAGGCAGATCGGGATTAAACAGATGTTGAATGCGGCTTCAATTTGATACTGAGCATATATTTTTGTGGATATTCCCAGTGCGATTTTGTAGGTTGCAAATATTCCAGCTGCAGCAAAGGTGACGATAAAAAGAGTCGAGAGAAATTTGTGAGCAGCACTTCTTTGAGCGATGGAAAGAGATGATACATCGGGCATTTCTTTCTTTGAGGCTAAGCTGATTTCAGCCGTAAAAAGCAGGGCAATGATTACCGAGAGCGTGTAGCCGCAAAGTTTCGAAAAGCCAGCTGTGCTTGAGGGTTCAAAAAAATAAGTGGATAGAAAAGAGAGGAAAATTGCGGGAGAAAATACGATTGCTAGCCCGGGCGTGATGTTGATGTTTCTAGTGGCAGGAGAGAATCTGTAGTCGAGGGCGCTCCTCGAGTTTGATGAGTAGTTCTGTATTAGCATAATCGCGCATACGGCAATAATGGAGAATGGTGAAAGTAACTCAATAAATTGTGCAGATGTTTCTGCATTCTCTTGCAGGTCAGTGATTTTTCCTATTATTTGCCAGGCAATATAGATTACGCCGGCTCCGATGCCCCATAACGTAATTCCATTCTTGCTTTCTTGTGTTTTTTGTTGCTCTTGTAGAGCTTGTATGTATTGTATAAGGCTTTCTTTTTTATTCATCTTTTCACCATGAAAAAAGCCCCGCACAAGGCGGGGCTTTTTGTCTTTCTATCACTGCCCCAAAAATCCATTTCGGTCTACAGCGTTTCTAATGGTCTTGACTTGCGGTGGTGCTACTACTTCCGTCAGTCCCAGCTCAGCGCGCCGCCGGTCTGGTACTCGATCACGCGGGTCTCGAAGAAGTTCTTCTCTTTCTTCAAGTCCATGATTTCGCTCATCCACGGGAACGGGTTGCTGGTGCCCGGGTATTCCTCTTTGAGGCCGATCTGGGTCAGGCGACGGTTGGCGATGAACTTGAGGTAGTCCTCCATCATCGCGGCGTTCATGCCCAGTACGCCACGCGGCATGGTGTCGCGAGCGTATTCGATCTCCAGCTGGGTGCCCTGGAGGATCATCTGGGTGGCCTCGTCCTTCATCTGGGCATCCCACAGGTGCGGGTTTTCGATCTTGATCTGGTTGATCACGTCGATGCCGAAGTTCAGGTGCATGGATTCGTCGCGCAGGATGTACTGGAACTGCTCGGCAGTGCCGGTCATCTTGTTGCGGCGGCCCATGGAGAGGATCTGGGTGAAGCCGCAGTAGAAGAAGATGCCTTCCAGGACGCAGTAGTAGGCGATCAGGTTGCGCAGGAACTGGCGGTCGGTCTCCGGGGTGCCGGTTTCGAACTTCGGATCGGAGATCGAGCGGGTGTACTTGAGGCCCCAGGACGCTTTCTTAGCGACCGAAGGAATCTCGTGGTACATGTTGAAGATTTCGCCCTCGTCCATGCCCAGCGACTCGATGCAGTACTGGTAGGCGTGGGTGTGGATCGCTTCTTCGAAGGCCTGGCGCAGGATGTACTGGCGGCACTCGGGGTTGGTGATCAGGCGGTAGACGGCCAGCACCAGGTTGTTGGCGACCAGGGAGTCGGCGGTGGAGAAGAAGCCGAGGTTGCGCATGACGATGCGGCGCTCGTCTTCGGACAGGCCGTCCTTGCTCTTCCACAGAGCAATGTCGGCGTTCATGTTCACTTCCTGGGGCATCCAGTGGTTGGCGCAACCATCCAGATACTTCTGCCAGGCCCAGTCGTACTTGAAGGGTACGAGCTGATTGAGGTCGGCGCGGGCGTTGATCATCTGCTTGTCGCCGACTTGTACGCGGGCGGCGGAGCCTTCGAGATCGTCCAGGCCTTCCTGGATGTCCAGGGCGTCGAGGGCCTGCTTGGCGCGGGCGACGGCGTCGGAGTCGTCGGCGGATACGGCGCGCGCTTCTTCGACGGAGCCAGCGGCGTCGGCGTCGAGTTTGTCAGCGTTCTGCGCGGCGGCCTGGGCGACGGCCGGGGCGGCCTTGGCTTCGGTGGCGTCTTCTTTGTCGAATTCGTCCCAGCTCAGCATGGGTCCTCTCCTGTTCTGGATGGCCGTTCTAGGGCGGCCTGATGTCTGGTGGCGTGTGGTGCACGCTAAGAGCTTGTGCGTCTTCCGTCCTGCGCGGTGCGCGGCGGAGGAGGCTGTTGTTCGGTGGGGAAAAGGGGCCCGGAAGAGCCCCTCACCCTAGCCCTCTCCCAGAGGGAGAGGGGACAGTCCGTGCGGTCTGCCGTTTCGGTGTCAGCGCCGCTTTCGCGGCGCGCTCACCTTATTGGCAGGCTTCGCAATCAGGATTGTCGATGGAGCAGGCTTGCGGGACCGGAGCCGGCTGCGGCTCGGCAGCGGCGGCTTGCAGGCCTTCGTTGCCACCGGCCGACACGGCGTTGAGCTTGCCGGTGTTGATGGTGGACTTCTCGGTGCTGGTAGCGGCCAGGGCACGGAGGTAGTAGGTGGTCTTCAGACCACGGAACCAGGCCATGCGGTAGGTCACGTCGAGCTTCTTGCCCGAGGCGCCGGCGATGTAGAGGTTCAGCGACTGGGCCTGGTCGATCCACTTCTGGCGGCGGCTGGCGGCGTCGACGATCCACTTGGTCTCGACTTCGAAGGCGGTGGCGTACAGGTCCTTCAGGTCTTGCGGGATGCGCTCGATCTGCTGCACGGAGCCGTCGTAGTACTTCAGGTCGTTGACCATGACCGGGTCCCACAGGCCGCGCACTTTCAGGTCGCGAACCAGGTAGGGGTTGATCACGGTGAACTCGCCGGAGAGGTTCGATTTCACGTACAGGTTCTGGTAAGTCGGCTCGATGGACTGTGATACGCCGGTGATGTTGGCGATGGTCGCGGTCGGCGCAATGGCCATGATGTTCGAGTTACGGATGCCTTTCTGTACGCGGGCACGTACCGGAGCCCAGTCGAGGGATTCGGTCAGGTCGACGTCGATGTACTTCTGGCCACGGGCTTCGATGAGGATCTGCTGGGAGTCCAGCGGCAGGATGCCCTTGGACCACAGGGAGCCGTCGAAGGTCTCGTAGGCGCCACGCTCGTCGGCCAGGTCACAGGAAGCCTGGATGGCGAAGTAGCTCACCGCTTCCATGGACTTGTCGGCGAACTCGATGGCAGCGTCGGAGCCGTAGGCGATGTGCTGCAGGTACAGCGCGTCCTGGAAGCCCATGATGCCGAGGCCTACCGGGCGGTGCTTGAGGTTCGAGTTGCGAGCCTGCGGGACCGAGTAGTAGTTGATGTCGATAACGTTATCGAGCATGCGCACGGCGGTCTTCACGGTCTTCTCGAGCTTGGCGGTGTCCAGCTTGCCGTCGACGATGTGGTTGACCAGGTTGATCGAGCCCAGGTTGCAGACCGCGATCTCGTCCTTGTTGGTGTTCAGGGTGATCTCGGTGCACAGGTTCGAGCTGTGGACCACGCCCACGTGCTGCTGCGGGCTGCGCAGGTTGCACGGGTCCTTGAAGGTCAGCCACGGGTGGCCGGTCTCGAAGAGCATGGAGAGCATCTTGCGCCACAGGTCCTTGGCCTGGACGACCTTGAACACCTTGATCTTGTTGTACTCGGTCAGGGCTTCGTAATACTCGTAGCGCTCTTCGAAGGCCTTGCCGGTCAGATCGTGCAGGTCCGGAACTTCGGACGGGGAGAACAGGGTCCACTTGCCGTCGTCGAAGACGCGCTTCATGAACAGGTCCGGAATCCAGTTCGCGGTGTTCATGTCGTGGGTGCGGCGACGGTCGTCACCGGTGTTCTTGCGCAGCTCGAGGAATTCCTCGATGTCCAGGTGCCAGGTTTCCAGGTAGGCGCAGACGGCGCCCTTGCGCTTGCCACCCTGGTTGACGGCGACGGCGGTGTCGTTCACCACTTTGAGGAACGGAACCACGCCCTGGGACTTGCCGTTGGTGCCCTTGATGTAGGAGCCCAGCGCGCGGACCGGAGTCCAGTCGTTGCCCAGGCCGCCTGCGAATTTGGACAGCATGGCGTTGTCGTGGATGGCGTTGTAGATGCCCGACAGGTCGTCCGGAACGGTGGTCAGGTAGCAGCTGGAGAGCTGCGGACGCAGGGTGCCGGCGTTGAACAGGGTCGGGGTCGACGACATGTAGTCGAACGAGGAGAGCAGGTTGTAGAACTCGATGGCGCGAGCTTCACGGTCCTTCTCTTCGATGGCCAGGCCCATGGCCACGCGCATGAAGAAGACCTGCGGCAGTTCGAAACGGATGCCGTCCTTGTGGATGAAGTAGCGGTCGTACAGGGTCTGCAGGCCGAGGTAGGTGAACTGCTGGTCGCGCTCGTGGTTGATCGCGGCGCCCAGTTTGGCCAGGTCGTAGCCCTTGAGCTTGCTGTCGATCAGCTCGAACTCGGAGCCTTTCTCTACATAGGCAACCAGGGCCTGCGCGTAGAGGTCAGCCATCTCGTGGTGAGTGGCGCTCTCGGCGACGCCGAGGAAGCCCAGGGCTTCGGCGCGCAGGGTGTCCATCAGCAGACGGGCGGTGACGTAGGAGTAGTTCGGCTCGCGCTCGACCAGGGTACGGGCAGTCATCACCAGGGCGGTGTTGACGTCCTTCTCGGCTACGCCGTCGTACAGGTTCTTCAGGGTTTCGCGTTCGATCAGGGCGCCATCGACTTCGGCCAGGCCTTCGCAGGCTTCGCGGATGATGGTCTGCAGGCGGCCCATGTCCAGCGGCTGGGTGCTGCCGTCGGCCTTGGTGATGCGGATGCTCGGGTGCGGCTGGGCGATGTCGCTGGCGGTGCCGGCGGTCTTGCGCTCGTTGGCACGGGCTTCGCGGTAGATCACGTAGTCGCGGGCGACTTTCTGCTCGCCGGCGCGCATCAGGGACAGTTCGACCTGGTCCTGGATTTCTTCGATGTGGATGGTGCCACCGGAGGGCATGCGGCGCTTGAAGGTCGCGGTGACCTGTTCGGTCAGGCGGCGCACGGTCTCATGGATGCGCGACGAGGCGGCGGCGGTGCCGCCTTCCACGGCGAGGAACGCCTTGGTGATGGCTACGGTGATCTTGTCATCGGTGTAGGGAACTACGGTGCCGTTGCGCTTGATCACGCGCAGCTGGCCGGGCGCAGTGGCAGCCAGATCCTGAGCGGATTCGGCCGCCGTGGGCGCTGCGGCCTGCGGGTTCTCGCGAGTGGTGTCGATTTGCATGGGTGGTTGTCTCCACGTTCTCGTAATTTGGTGTGTTGCTGACGCCGGGGCGCCGTTCCTAGATAAAAAGAGCAAAAAGAGCAGTCGCCCGCGATTGCAGCCGCGAGCTGGAATTCTTCTGGAACAGGGGGAATGACCCGAAGCGCCTCCCTGGCCCATCTCGGGTGCCGGCTTTACGGGCCGGGACC
Organism: Pseudomonas sp. PDM19; assembly: GCF_014852215.1. Lineage (NCBI taxonomy): Bacteria > Pseudomonadati > Pseudomonadota > Gammaproteobacteria > Pseudomonadales > Pseudomonadaceae > Pseudomonas > Pseudomonas sp. PDM19. The sequence goes on from NZ_JACVBG010000003.1 coordinate 1,272,803, forward strand.
ACAATACCTAGTGGTGTTGAACGTTACGTTGCAACACCCGTACCGCATTTCCATCGACATGAATCGCTCCTTGCGGGTGGGCCCGCCTGGCACATCAGTACGTCTGGAATACGTTGTGGTGGAACCGGAGGAGCCGTGGAACAGGCTCGGGATTTCGACTTTCTTCTTGTGTCCGGTTCGCTGCTGCAACCCCAAGATGTAGGGGTATACCGCAACGGGGATACAAGATAATGCGCTAAGGGGGTGTTTGCAAGGCGGGGAGACGGGGAAAAGCTGTGGATAAAATGTGCATGGAATGTGGGTGAAGCGGGGTAACTCGCGCTATCCCTGATGCTGTCTGCCTTTCACCGTTCGTCGTGCCTGGCGACAGATTTTTCACACGCGTAGGGGGCGCTGCACGGGGAGGAACACTACCACAATATATAGTGTTTCTGGCGCAGCAGCCCTTGACCTTTTTGCGTAATGCCTGTTTACGCCGTTGGCGTGCGGCGGCGCTGGCAATCTGGCTACAATGCCGGCCGCTTTTGCGGGCTCTCTATAGTTAGGGGGCCCGTGCTCGCTCATGGCGCATCAGGAGGCAAGGTGGAACAAGAAGCGCGCATTCTCATCGTCGAGGACGACCAGCGACTGGCCGAGTTGACCCAGGATTACCTGGAGAGCAACGGCCTGGCGGTGTCCATCGAGTCCCATGGCGGCAAGGCGGTGGAGCGGGTGCTGGCCGAACGGCCGGACCTGGTGGTGCTCGACCTGATGCTGCCGGGTGAGGATGGGCTGTCCATTTGCAAGCGCCTGCGCCCGGACTATGACGGGCCGATCCTGATGCTCACCGCGCGTACCGACGACATGGACCAGGTGCAGGGCCTGGAGATGGGCGCCGACGACTACGTGTGCAAGCCGGTGCGCCCTCGCGTGCTGCTGGCGCGCATCCGCGCCCTGCTGCGCCGCAGCGAGCCGGCCGAAGCCGCGCCTGTGGTGGGCGGCAAGCGCCTGACCTTCGGCAAGCTGGTGATCGACAACGCCATGCGCGAGGCCTGGCTGGACGAGCAGACCATCGAGCTGACCAGCGCCGAGTTCGACCTGCTTTGGCTGCTGGCGGCCAACGCCGGGCGCATCCTCTCCCGCGAGGAAATCTTCAACTCCCTGCGCGGCATCGAGTACGACGGCCAGGACCGCTCCATCGACGTGCGTATCTCGCGCATCCGCCCGAAGATCGGCGACGACCCGATGCACCCGCGCCTGATCAAGACGGTGCGCAGCAAGGGCTACCTGTTCGTCGGGGAACTCTGAGCCGTGAGCGCCGTGCCACCGTTCCCCGAGCTGCACGGCGAACGCTTCCGCCTGCGGCCTTTCACCGATGCTGACCAACCGGCGGTGTTCCGCGCGCTGTCGCATCCCGAGGTGATCCGCTACTACGGCGTCTCCTACGCGACGCTGGAAGCCACCCGCGAGCAGATGGAATGGTTCGAGCGCATCTATAAGGAAAGCAGCGGCATCTGGTGGGCGATCTGCCGGCCGGATGCGCCCGAGGACATCCTCGGCGGCTGCGGCTTCAACAACTGGCAGCAGGAACATCGGCGCCTGGAACTGGGCTATTGGCTGCTGCCCGAGCACTGGGGACAGGGCGTGATGGGCGAGTGCCTGCCGCTGATCTTCCGCCACGCCTTCCGCGAAATGAACGTGCACCGCATTGAGGCCGAGGTGGAAACGGAGAACCTTGCCAGCGGCCGCCTGCTGCTGCGCCAGGGGTTCACGCTGGAAGGCCGGCGCCGTGAGTGCGAGGTGAAGGACGGGGCGTTCCTCAGCCTGGACAACTATGGGTTGCTCGCGCCAGCGGCAGAGTCCCGGCCATGAAATCCATCTTCCTGCGCATCTACGGCGGCATGCTGCTGACCCTGGTGGCGGTCGCAGCGCTGGCGGTGTTGACGCTGCACCTGGTCAACGACGTGCGTGGTGAGCGCTACCGCGAGGACCTGGCGCGCGGCACCTTCCGCCTGATGGCGGATGAGTTGCTGCCCATGAGCGAGGTGGACCGCAAGCGTGCGCTGAGCCAGTGGAGCCGCCTGCTGGGCATCCCGCTGAAGCTCACCAGCCTGGACGCGCTGGGCATGGAAGGGCGCAGCCGGGCGCGGCTGATGAACGACCAGGTGCTGGTGCAGGCCGGTGCGCCCCATGAAGTGAAGGTGATGACCCAGGTGAGCGCAGCGGAAGGGCTGGTCCTCGCCGGCGAGGTGGAGCAGGTCAGCGAGCAGCTGGCGCGCGCCACCATCTACCTGCTGATGGACGAGCTCAAGCGCTACCCGGCCAGCGAGCAGCCCTATCACCTGGCGCGCATCGTCCGCGACAAGCGTTTCGGCTTCGAGGTGCACCTGCTGCGCCTGAAGGAAGTCGATCTGGACGACGACCAGAGCCGTCGTGTGGAGGAGGGCGACACGGTGATGGCGCTGGGCAAGGGCGGCGATTCGATCCGCGTGCTCTCCGGCATCCTCGACACCCCCTGGGTGCTGGAACTGGGGCCGATCTACCAGATGAACCCGTACCCGCCGCAGCTGCTGACGATCATCGTGGTGGTCGCGCTGACCCTGATCGGCCTGACCCTGTACCTGCTGATCAGCGGCCTGGAGCAGCGCCTGCGCGGCCTCGAATCCGCCGCCACGCGTATTGCCCGCGGCAGCCTGGATACCCGCGTGGAGGTACGCGGCGCGGACTCGGTGGGGCGCCTCGCCGGGGCCTTCAACCACATGGCCGAGCAGTTGCACCTGCTGCTGACGGTGCAGCGCGAGCTGGTGCGCGCGGTGTCCCACGAGCTGCGCACGCCGGTGGCGCGGTTGCGCTTCGGGCTGGAGATGATCGAGTCCGCCGAGACCGACAAGGCGCGACGCAAGTACATGGAAGGCATGGATGGCGACATCCAGGACCTCGACCAGCTGGTGGACGAGATGCTCACCTACGCGCGGCTGGAGCAGGGCTCGCCGGCGCTGAGCTACCAGCGTATAGAGCTGGGTGCGCTGGTGGAGCAGGTGGTGTCGGAGATCGCTCCATTGCGCCGGGAAATCACCGTCACCTGCGAGGCGGGTGCGCTGGTGCCGTTCGACCAGGGCAGCTGGATCGAGGCGGAGCCGCGCTACCTGCATCGCGCGCTGCAGAACCTGATGACCAACGCGCTGCGCTACGCCGAAGGGCGGGTGCGCATCAGTTACCGGGTGAGCGTGGACCGCTGCCAGGTGGACGTGGAGGACGACGGCCCCGGCGTGCCGGAAGCGCAGTGGCACCGGCTGTTCCAGCCGTTCTTCCGCGCCGACGACAGCCGCGCGCGGGTTACCGGCGGGCATGGGCTGGGGCTCTCCATCGTGCGGCGGATCATCCACTGGCACGGCGGCCGCGCGCAGATCGCCAAAAGCGAAGTGCTGGGCGGCGCGTGCTTCACGCTGATGTGGCCACGCCGCCAGGCGCCGAAGGTCGAAGACAGTATTTGACCTTGAAGTCAAAAAATGCAGAATGCTGCGGTGCCATCACGGGTGGATGGCAGTCGCCGCGTCACTCTGCATGCCTTCCCTACGGTAAATAGCCCTTCCGGGATCACTCTCTCTTAGGGGGTATTGCAGAGTCACCGGTATCGTTATGTAATTTTTGCTATAACGATCGCTTGCAGGCACGGCAGGCGGACCTGTCAGCGACAGGCCCGCACAGGGTTTCAGGCAGGAACACCGAGGATCACATGGGACGCTTTGATCACTGCAGTCGCCTTCACGCCGGCCGCCAGGCCCAGCTCGCTGACCGCATCGCGGGTGACCACGGCCACCACTTCGGTGCCGCCCGGCAGGCTCAGCACGACTTCGGCATTCACCGCGCCGTCGGTGACCGATTTCACCGTGCCGGCCAGGCAGTTGCGCGCGGACAGGCGGATGCCGTCGGCCTCGGTCATCAGCATCACCCAGGGCGCCTTGACCAGCGCGATGACTTCCTTGCCCTGGGCAAGACTCAGGCTCTTCACGCTTTCCTCGGTGACGATCGCCACCAGCTCGCTGCCGCCGGGCAGGGCAACCACGACTTCCGCGTTGACCGCACCGTTGCGCAGTTGCTTGACGCTGCCCTTGAACACGTTGCGTGCACTGACCTTCATGAACTGACTCTCCTTGAACGTTTTGAATGGCCGACTTATCGCCGGACGTAACACGGGGCTGAACCGAGTTTATAGACCAGTCCTGACAGATCGAAGTTTTAAAACAACACCCACTGGAGCCTCACGATGAAACACCGCTTCGCAAGTCTTTCCCTGCTGGTCGCTTCCTGCTTCACCCTGCACTCGGCCCTGGCCGATGAAGTGCAGGTTGCCGTCGCCGCCAACTTCACCGCGCCGATCCAGGCGATCGCCAAGGACTTCGAGAAGGACACCGGCCACAAGCTGGTCGCCGCCTACGGTGCCACCGGCCAGTTCTACACCCAGATCAAGAACGGCGCGCCGTTCGAGGTCTTCCTCGCCGCCGACGACACCACGCCGAAGAAACTCGAGGAAGAGAAGGAAATCGTCCCCGGTTCGCGCTTCACTTATGCCGTGGGCACCCTGGCGCTGTGGTCGGCGAAGGACGGCTACGTCGACGCCAAGGGCGACGTGCTGAAGAAGAATGAGTACAAGCACCTGTCCATCGCCAACCCGAAGGCCGCGCCCTACGGCCTGGCAGCGACCCAGGTGATCGACAAGCTCGGCCTGAAGGACAAGGTCGCCGGCAAGATCGTCGAAGGCCAGAACATCACCCAGGCCTTCCAGTTCGTCTCCACCGGCAACGCGGAGCTGGGCTTCGTGGCGTTGTCGCAGATCTACAAGGATGGCAAGGTGACCAGCGGTTCCGCCTGGATCGTCCCGGCCGACCTGCATGACCCGATCCGCCAGGACGCGGTGATCCTCAACAAGGGCAAGGACAGTGCCGCCGCCAAGGCGCTGGTCGAGTACCTGAAAGGGCCGAAGGCCGCTGCGGTGATCAAGTCCTACGGTTACGAACTCTAAGCCTTCAAGGAATAGCGATGCCCCTCACGCAGGAGGATTTCCTGGCCATCCGGCTCACCATCGAGCTGGCCGCCCTGAGCACTTTGATCCTCCTGCTGATCGGCACGCCGATCGCCTGGTGGCTGTCGCGCACCCGCTCCTGGCTGAAAGGTCCGCTGGGAGCGGTGGTGGCGCTGCCGCTGGTGCTGCCGCCGACGGTGATCGGCTTCTACCTGCTGATCACCATGGGGCCTCACGGCGTCATCGGCCAGGCGACCGAGAGCCTGGGGCTGGGGCGCCTGCCGTTCACCTTCGCCGGGCTTGTGGTGGGCTCGGTGTTCTATTCGCTGCCCTTCGTGGTGCAGCCGTTGCAGAACGCCTTCGAGGCCATCGGCAACAAGCCGCTGGAGGCCGCCGCGACCTTGCGCGCGAGCCCGCTGGATACCTTCTTTTCCGTGGTCCTGCCGCTGGCGCGGCCGGGCTTCATCACCGCCAGCATCCTCGGCTTTGCCCACACGGTGGGCGAGTTCGGGGTGGTGCTGATGATCGGTGGCAACATCCCGGGCAAGACCCGCGTGGTGTCGGTGCAGATATTCGATCACGTCGAGGCCATGGAGTACGCCCAGGCGCACTGGCTGGCCGGCGGCATGGTGATCTTCTCCTTCTTCGTCCTGCTGGCGCTCTACGCGAGTCGCCGCAGCCGGTCGGCCTGGGCCTGAGGTGGGCATGTCGCAAGAGCTTTCCGCGCGTGCCATCGAGGCCCGCTTCCAGATCGCCTATCCGGGCTTCAGCCTCGACGTCGACCTGCAGCTGCCGGGCAAGGGTGTGACTGCACTGTTCGGCCATTCCGGCTCCGGCAAGACCACCTGCCTGCGCTGCGTGGCGGGCCTGGAGCGCGCGCCGCTCGGCCGGCTGGTGGTCAACGGCGAGGTCTGGCAGGACAGCGCCAGCGGCGTGTTCCTGCCGCCGCACAAACGGGCACTGGGCTATGTGTTCCAGGACGCCAACCTGTTCGAGCACCTGTCGGTGAAGCGCAACCTCACCTACGGCATGAAGCGCGTGCCGCGCGACCAGCACCGAGTCGAGCTGGAGCAAGCCACCGAGCTGCTGGGCATCGGCCATCTGCTGGAGCGCATGCCGGGTCACCTCTCCGGCGGCGAACGCCAGCGTGTCGGCATGGCCCGCGCGTTGCTGACCAGCCCGCGCCTGCTGCTGATGGACGAGCCGCTGGCGGCGCTGGACCTCAAGCGCAAGGCGGAAATCCTGCCGTACCTGGAGCGCCTGCACGACGAGCTGGATATCCCGATTCTCTATGTCAGCCACTCGCCGGATGAAGTGGCGCGGCTGGCCGATCACCTGGTGCTGCTGGACCAGGGCAAGGCCATCGCCAGTGGCCCGGTGGTGGAAACCCTGGCGCGCACCGACCTGCCCATCTCCCATCTGGAAGACGCCGGTGTGGTAATCGACGGCCAGGTGCTGGGGCACAACGCCGACTACGGGTTGCTGACCCTGGCGCTGCCCCACTGCGAGCAGCGCATCCGCCTGGCCCACGCGCCGATGGACAAGGGCAGGGCGCTGCGCATCAAGGTGCAGGCGCGGGACGTCAGCCTGAGCCTGGAGCCGGCGGCCCACAGCAGCATTCTCAACGTGCTGCCGGCGACGGTGGTCGAGATAGTGCCGACGGACAACCCGGCGCACCTGCTGGTGAAGCTGGATGTGGCCGGCACGCCGCTGCTGGCGCGGATCACCCGCTACTCCCACGACCAGCTCGGCCTGCACGCCGGGCAGGAAGTTTGGGCGCAGATCAAATCGGTGGCGTTGCTGGCCTGAGACTGCGCCTGCCTCTCGTAGGATGGGTATCGCTGCGCTCCACGCCATCCTGCAGATGCCTCCTGACGTCCAGCTTTGCGGATAGATCAGAAACAAAAAGGGCGGCCAGTGGCCGCCCTTTTTCGTTTCACTCCACGCCTTACAGCAGCGGAATGGTGTAGCTGACGATCAGGCGGTTCTCGTCCTGATCGCGCTGGCTCGGCACGCCCGCGGTGCTGGTTGCCGGCAGGCCGCTGCGCATGGCGGCGTTCTTCCAGGCCAGGCCCAGGCCCTTGAAAGTGCCTTCCGGGACCACGTAGCCCAAGGCGATATCGCGTTCCCACTCACCCTTGTCGCCTTGCTTGGTGTCGATGTTGTCGGCGTTCAGGTAGAGCACGCTGAAGGTCAGGCCGGGCATGCCGAGGTCGGCGAAGTCATAGGCGTAGCGACCGATCCAGGTGCGCTCGCCGGCACGGTTGAACTTCAGCAGTTGGGCGTCGGAGATCAGGTAGGTGCTGGTGCCTTCGCCGTCGCCGCGGTTGAGGTAGGGGAAGTCGCTGTCGCCGGTCATGGTCTGGTAACCGGCGCCGATGCTGTGGCCGCCCAGGGAGTAGGTGAACATGCCGCTGTAGACGTTGTTGTCCACTTCGCCCTTCAGGCTGTTGCCGCCGTAGTAACCGCTGCTGACGTAGCCGTCGGCGCGGCCGGAAGCGCTGCCGTTCTTGCCGTCGGAATCGCTGATGAAGACGCGGATGTCGGACTTCAGGGTACCCGTTCCTACAGCCAAGCTATGGACGAGGCCGAGGTAGTTCTGCTTGTAGAAGTTGTCCAGCTCGCCGTAGTAGTACGACAGGGTCAGGTTCTTGCTGGCCTTGTAGTCGCCGCCGGCGAAGTAGAACTTGTTGCTGTCGCGCGAAGAGGCGCTGCTGCCGTTGGCGCCGGCGATGGACATGCTGCGCCAGTCGGTGGAGTTGCGGCCCTTGGTGTGGGTCAGCTGGCCGCCGGTCAGGGTCAGGTTGTCGATGTCGGTGGAGGTGACCTGGCCACCTTCGTAGGTCATCGGCAGCAGGCGGGCGTCGTTGTAGACCACCACCGGCAGCTTGGGCTGCAGGGTGCCGTAGCGGAATTCGGTCTTGGAGATCTTCGCCTTGGCAGTCATGCCGAGGCTGCTGAATTCGTCGACGGCGCTGCCATCGCTCTCCAGCGGGAAGATGGTGCCGGGCTGGCGATCCACGCCGGCCTTGCCGGACTTGCCGCCGCCGTCCAGGCGCACGCCGAGCAGGCCCAGGGCGTCGACGCCGAAGCCCACGGTGCCCTGGGTGAAGCCCGAGGAATAGTTGAGCATGAAGCCCTGGCCCCATTCTTCCTGCTTGCTGGGCGAGGCGGGGCCGTTGCGGTTGTCGGTGTTGATGTAGAAGTTGCGCAGGGTCAGGCTGGCCTTGCTGTCTTCGATGAAGCCGCCGGCGTGTGCCGATTGCGCGATGAGGCCGAGCGAGCTGGCGGCAATGGCGAGCGCCAGGGTGTTTCTGGTCATTACGTTTGCTCCGATGGTCATTTCTTTTTGTGGGGACCCCAAGAACCAGACGTTGCCGTTTGGCTGTATAAGATTCTATATACCGATAGGCCTGCTGACGATTCCTCTGAAGGCAAAATCTGAGGATCAAAAGAGGTACGGGGACGTCTGGATGGCGTGCATGACGCCAAATTCTGACTTTTAAGTCAAGACTTTCAGATGTGTCTGTCGGTCGCGGCGGTCAGGCGCTGCCCTTGACCGAAGGAATGGCCACCAGGCTCAGCAGGCGTTCATCGAACAGGCTGAACTGCCCGTCGATCTCCTTGCCGTGGTGCCATTCCTCCGACAGGTCGGTGAGCAGGCGCAGGCGCGCATGGCCCCCGGCGGACCAGCTCAGCAGCTCGGCGTGCTCGAAGTAGAAGCGCTTGCGTACCAGCGGGAAGAGCGCCTTGAACAGGCTTTCCTTGAGGGAAAAGGTCAGGGTGACCTGCAGCGCCGCCTGCTGCGGATCGAGGCGCGCCAGTTCGTCCGGCGTGAGGATTTCAGCGGCCAGTCGCTCCGCTCGTGCGGTTTCCAGGCGGTTCTCCACGTCCAGGCCGAGCCCGCGCCAGCAACTGTCACGGGCGACAATGGCCGCCGCCCAGCCGTCACCGTGGGTGATCGAGCCGCAGAAGCCCGTCGGCCAGACCGGCGCACGTTCCTCGTCGGTGCCCGGTACCCAGGCCGTCGAGCCTGCGGCCAGCAATGCCGCGCGGGCGCAGATGCGCCCCGCCAGGTACTCGGCCTGGCGCTTGGCGACGGAGCGCTGGATGTTGGCCGGCGCCTCGACCTGGCTCAGGGAAAAGTCCCCGGCCTGCAGGCGCTGGCGGTCGAAGCGGGTGCTGCGCAATTGAATGCCTGCCAGCGGGGTGGGCAGGGGCCAGTCGGCATCGAGGGGGGTGCAGAAGTCGGGGAGGGCAGTCATGGGAGCATTCTGCCGCGCCAGAACGTGGCTCACCAGTCACGCGGCACTTACATTCGTTTGCAAACCTTCACCAAAGGCGTACGGATTCGTCTGACAAGCTTTGTCACACTGCACGCCGCGTTCCCTAGGGGACGCAGGTGAGGTTGTTGTTGGAGTGCCGCCAAGGCGGGCTCTGACCTTAGACACTTGATTGAGTGCGGGAGCCCGAATGGGCTCCCGTTTTTTATTGCCTGCGATTTATGACGCGTCCGGTTTGACGTCGAAGATTTCCTTGAAGAACGCCTGCAGGTCCGCCCAGGACTTCTGGTCGGCGGTCTTGTCGTAGCCCACGTCCAGGCCGTGCCCCTTGTGCTTGTCGGCGTCCGGGCTGGTGAAGCTGTGCTTGGCGCCAGGCTGGATCACCAGCTTGTAGTCGGCCTTGGCGTTGTCCATTTCTGTCTTGAATGCCGCAACGCTCTCGGCCGGTACCAGGGTGTCGGCGCCGCCGTGCTCGACCAGTATCTTCGCCTTGATCTGCCCCGGCTGCGCCGGCGTCTGGGTCGCCAGCACGCCGTGGAAGCTGGCCACGCCGGCCAGCGGCAGGCCGGCGCGGGCCATGTCCAGTACCACCTTGCCGCCGAAGCAGTAACCGATGGCGGCAATCTTGCTCGGGTCGGTCTGCGGCTGTTTCTTCAACAGCTCCAGGCCGGCCTGGAAGCGCGCCTTGGCGGCGTCGGCATTCTTCAGCGCCTCGGCCATGAAGGCCTTGGCATCGTTGGGATGGTCGGTGTGCTTGCCTTCGCCGTACATGTCGATGGCCAGGGCGCTGTAGCCCAGTTCGGCGAGCTGCCGCGCGCGGCTTTTCGCGTAGTCGTTCAGGCCCCAGAATTCGTGGACGACGATGACGCCGGGACGGATGCCGGACTTGGCGTCGTCGTAGGCGAAGTAACCGATCATCTTCGTGCCGTCAGTGGATTCGTAGGGGATTTCCTGAGTCTTGATCGCGGCTGAAGCGCTGGCCGCGAAGGCGAACAGCAGCAAGGCAGTGAGCAGGCGCATGAGGTTTCTCCGTGGCGATGGCGGATGGCGGAAACCATGACGATAGCCGCTGATGCGGAAAACGCCTGTGCAGCCTGTACGCGGCCGCTCAAGGGCGCGGTTGTCCGCCAGAAGATGGGGAAGCCATATGGATGAAAAGTCCGACAGCCTCGTCTACCCTTGCGCCCATGTCCTGACCCGCGAAGCGATAGGCCGATGTTGGACCTGAGCACCTGGAATCTGACCATTCCCCAACGCGGCCCGGCCGCGACCATTTCCACGGCGAAACTCGGCCGTGACTACGAGAGCCCGTATTTCCGCCGCAGCACCGATGGCGTGGAGTTCTGGGTGCCGGTGAACGGCGCCCACACCAGCGGCAGCGAATATCCCCGTACCGAACTGCGCGAGACCAAGCCCGACGGCCGCCTGGTGACCTGGCGCTATCCTCTGGCGGAGAACCTGATGGTCGCCACCCTGCGCGTGGAATCCGTGCCCTCCAGCCGGCGCATGGTCATCGGGCAGATCCACAGCAACGGCAGCGGCAGCGCCGAGGCCCTGCCGCTGGTCAAGCTGGTCTACCAGCAGCGCCTGGACAAGGCGCGGGTACAGGCGCTGGTTCGCGATCGGCCGGACGACATCACCACGCGCACCTATACCGTCTATGACGGCATTGCGCTGGGCGATACCTTTACCTACCGGCTGGGCGTGTCCAGTAGCGGGGTGCTGAGCGTGCAGGTCGAGGGCGGCCAGGTCAGCCAGCAACTGGATACGAAATGGGCCTACCAGGGCCTGTACTTCAAGGCAGGGCTCTACCTGCAGGACAATCGCGGGCCCGCCAGCGAGGGCGGGCGCGCCACCTTCACCGATCTGAGCATTCGACACCAATGAAGACTTCCTCCATCGCGCGCCGCGCGTCCCTGGCCTTGTCCCTGCTGCTCCCGGCGGCATTGGCGCAGGCAGCGCCGGGCGACGATTTCGGCTCCTGCCTGAACCGCCTGCAGGGCGCAGCCCAGGCCAAGGGCGTCAGCGCCGCCAGCTTCGCGCAGTTCACCCAGGGCCTGCAGCCGGACATGAGCGTGCTGCCGCTGCTGGACGCCCAGCCCGAGTTCACCACGCCGATCTGGGACTACCTGGCCGGGCTGGTGGACGACCAGCGTGTGGCCGACGGCAAGGCGCGCATGGCCGAGCATGCCGACCTGCTGCGCAAAGTCGCGGCGCGCTATCAGGTCGACCCGGCCACGGTGGTCGCGGTGTGGGGCGTGGAGAGCGATTACGGGCGCATCACCGGCAAGCGCCCGCTGCTGGTGTCGCTGTCGACGCTGTCCTGCTACGGGCGGCGCCAGTCGTTCTTCCAGGGTGAGTTCATCGCCACCCTCAAGCTGCTGCAGCAGGGCGATATCCGCGACAGCGGCATCACCGGTTCCTGGGCGGGCGCCTTTGGCCAGACGCAGTTCATGCCCTCGACCTACGCGCGCATCGCCGAGGACTTCGACGGCGACGGTCATCGCGACCTCGTCGGCAGCACCGCCGATGCCCTGGCGTCCACCGCCAACTACCTGCGCAAGGCCGGCTGGCGCGAAGGGCAGCCGTGGGGCTACGAAGTGAAACTGCCGGCGGGCTTCGACGCCTCGCTGGCCGGGCGCACCAAGCGCCGTGCGCTGTCCGACTGGACCAGCCGTGGCGTGAAGCGCGTCGACGGCAAGCTGATCCCGAGCATCGATTCCAAGGCCGCCATCCTGCTGCCGGCGGGCGCCAACGGCCCGGCTTTCCTGGTGCTGCGCAACTACGACGCGATCTATTCCTACAACGCGGCGGAAAGCTACGCGCTGGCCATTGCCTTGCTGTCCGATCGCCTGCGTGGCGAGCAGGGCCTGCGCACGCCCTGGCCGACCGATGATCCGGGCCTGAGCCGGGCGCAGCGCAAGGAGCTGCAGGAGTTGCTGATCCAGCGTGGCTACGACATCGGCCAGCCCGACGGCATGATCGGCGACGTGACGCGCAAGGCGATCCAGCAGGAGCAGAACAAGCGCGGTATGACGCCAGCGGACGGTCGCGCGGGGCAGAAGATCCTCAAGGCGTTGCAGGGCGGCTGAGCATCCCGTCAGCTCCAGCAAAGCCCCGGCCTGTGCCGGGGCTTTGCATTTCTGTAGGAGCGAAATTTCCTACAGCCAGGTCGTTCAGCATTGGTTCAGCAGTCCGACAGGTTCGGTTCAGTGCCCCCCTCGTAACCTACTCCCCGTCAACACATTACAGACATCCTTGACGGGAGAATCCCCATGAAAGCCATGAAGAAAATCGCCCTCGCCACCGCCATTCTCGGTGCCAGTGTCGCCGCTACCGCAGCCAATGCCGCCGATACTTTCGTCGGTATGACCTGGGGTGAAACCAGCAACAACATCCAGAAGTCCGACGCGCTGAACCGCAACCTCGGCAACCCGAAATTCGACAGCGTGATCAACAACAGCGGCACCTGGGGCGTACGCGCCGGCCAGCAGATGGAGCAGGGTCGCTACTACGTCACCTATGAAAACGTCTCCGACACCGAGAACGGCCTGAAGCTGCGCCAGCAGAACCTGCTCGGCAGCTACGACGCCTTCCTGCCGCTGGGCGACCAGGGCACCAAGCTGTTCGGCGGCGGCACCGCCGGCCTGGTCAAGCTGGAGCAGGACTCCAAGGGCTACAGCCGCGACAGCGATGTGGGTTACGCCATCGGCGCCCAAGCCGGTATCCTCCAGGAACTCGGCAAGAACGCATCCGTAGAAGGCGGCTACCGTTACCTGCGTACCAACGCGAGTACCGAGATGAGCCCGCACGGCGGCGGCAAGGTGGGATCCCTTGACCTGCACAGCAGCTCCCAGTTCTACCTGGGTGCCAACTACAAGTTCTGACCGGTACCGCAACCGGGCCCCGCGTGGCCCGGTTGCCTGACTCAGGGAGCACGCGCATGAAACTGCTGGTGGTGGAAGACGAGGCGCTGTTGCGCCATCACCTGTATACCCGGCTCGGCGAGCAAGGCCATGTGGTCGATGCCGTCGCAAATGCCGAAGAGGCGCTGTACCGCGCCAGCGAATACCATCACGACCTGGCGATGATCGACCTCGGGTTACCGGGCATGAGCGGCCTGGACCTGATCCGCGAATTCCGCAGCCAGGGCAAGACCTTCCCCATTCTCATCCTCACCGCTCGCGGCAACTGGCAGGACAAGGTCGAAGGCCTGGCCGCCGGCGCCGACGACTACGTGGTCAAGCCCTTCCAGTTCGAAGAGCTGGAGGCCCGGCTGAACGCGCTGCTGCGCCGTTCCAGCGGCTTCGCCCAGTCGAGCATCGAGGCCGGCCCGCTGGTGCTGGACACCAACCGCAAGCAGGCGCTGGTCAACGGTGAGTCGCTGCAGCTGACGGCCTTCGAGTACCGCATCCTTGAATACCTCATGCGCCATCACCAGCAGGTGGTGGCCAAGGAGCGCCTGATCGAGCAGCTCTATCCGGACGACGACGAGCGCGATCCGAACGTCATTGAAGTGCTGGTCGGCCGCCTGCGCCGCAAGCTGGAGAGTGCCGCGGGCTTCAAGCCGATCGATACCGTGCGCGGCCAGGGCTATATCTTCAACGAGCTGTGTAAATGATCCGCTCGCTACGGCTGCGGCTGATGATCGGTGCGGCGATTCTCGCCGTGCTGTTCATGGCGGCGCTGCTGCCGGCTCTCCAGCGTGCGTTCAGCATCGCCCTGGAGAACGCCATCCAGCAGCGCCTGGCGGCGGACGTGGCGACCCTGGTGTCCTCGGCGCGCATCGAGGGCAATGTCCTGAGCATGCCCGAGCACCTGCCGGTGGAGGACTTCAACCTCCCCGAGTCCAAGTTGCTGGGCTTCATCTACGACCAGTCCGGCAGGCTGGTGTGGCGCTCCACCTCGGCCCAGGACGAGAGCGTCAGTTACTCGCCCAAGTACGACGGCCTGATCGACGAGTTCACCCGCATCCGCGACGCCACCGGCCAGGAGTTCTTCGTCTACGACGTGGAGATCGACCTGCTCGGTGGCAAGCGTGCGGCCTACAGCATCGTCACCATGCAGCCGGAAAGCGAGTTCCGCGAGCTGGTCAGCGGTTTCCGCGACCAGCTCTACCTCTGGCTGGGTGGCGCGCTGCTGCTGTTGCTGGGCCTGTTGTGGCTCGGCCTCGGCTGGGGCTTCCGCTCCATGCGCGGCCTGCGTTCGGAACTGGACCAGATCGAGACCGGCGACCGCGAGCGCCTGAGTGACGATCACCCCGCCGAGATGCTGCGCCTGACCGACTCGGTGAACCGCCTGCTGGAAAGCGAGCGAGCCCAGCGCGAGCGCTATCGCAACTCCCTGGGCGACCTTGCCCACAGCCTGAAGACGCCGCTGGCGGTGCTGCAGGGCGTCAGCGAAACCCTCGCCGACGAGCCGAAGAACCGCGAGCAGGTGCAGGTGCTGCAGACCCAGATCGAGCGCATGAGCCAGCAGATCGGCTACCAGTTGCAGCGTGCAACGATGCGCAAGAGCGGTCTGATCCGCCACCGCGCGGCACTCGACCCATTGCTGGACACCATCGGCGGTGCGCTGGACAAGGTCTACCGCGACAAGCGTGTGAAGCTGGAGCGGGAGATTCCGCCGGGCTTTTCCCTGCCGCTGGAGAAGGGCGCCCTGCTGGAGATGCTCGGCAACCTGCTGGAGAACGCCTACCGCCTGTGCCTGACCACGGTAAAGGTCAGCGCACGCAAGAACGGCCGGCTGTTCGAGCTGATCATCGAGGACGACGGCCCCGGCGTGCCGGCCAGCCAGCGCGAACGTATCCTCAAGCGCGGCGAGCGCCTGGACACCCAGCACCCCGGCCAGGGCATCGGCACGGCGGTGGTGAAGGACATCATCGACAGCTACGACGGCGAGCTGGCGCTGGAGGATTCCGCGCTGGGCGGGGCGTGTTTCCGCATTCGCCTGCCGGGGTAATCGGGAACCCGAACCGGAGTTTCGTTCTAGGTCGTAGGGCGCATAACGCGCCAGCGTTATCCGCCGCGAGAGCAATCGGCGGATAACCCGTTCCGGGTTATGCGCCCTACGGCCTGGGCGCAGGCGCTCCTACAGGTTGAAACCGAGCTATTCCCCCTGCTGCGCCCGGTAGGCCCCCGGCGTCAACCCCGTCCATTTCTTGAACGCCCGGTGGAACGCCGAAGGCTCGGAGAAACCGAGCTGGTCGGCGATGTCCTGGATCGAGAGCTCAGCGCGCCCCAGGTAGTAGATCGCCAGGTCGCGGCGCAACTGGTCCTTCAGCTCCTGGAAGTTCGGCCCTTCCTCGCGCAGGTGCCGGCGCAGGGTCTGCGGGCTCATGTGCAGTTGCGCGGCGACCTGTTCCAGGTCCGGCCAGCTGCGGCAGTCGCGGCCGAGCAGGCGGCGGATCTGGCTGGTCAGGCTGTCGCCGCCATCGGGGCGGGCGAGCAGGTCGGCGGGGGAATCCTTGAGGAAGTGCTTGAGCGTGCGCTCGTCCTGCAGCAGCGGCATGTCCAGGTAGCGCGCCTGCAGGAGCAGGCTGGTGCTGCCGGCGGAAAAGCGGCGAGGGCAGGGGAACAGCAGGTCGTACTCGGCCTGATGCTCGGGCGCCGGGTAGCTGAAGGTAGCTTCCTCCAGGCGGATGCGCTGGCCGATCAGCCAGCTGGCCAGGCGGTGCCAGATGAGCAGCAGGCTCTCGGCGAGGAAGTGGTCCGGGTCGCGCAGGTGCGTTTCATCCAGGGTCAGGCGGGCGCGGTCGCCGTCGCGCACCAGCTCGATCCGTGGCGCCTCGGGAAACAGTCCGTAGAACAGCGCGCCGCGTCCCAGAGCCTTTTCCAGCGTGCGGCAGTGGATGATCGCGTTGCACATCATGGCGAAGGTGCCGCGCTTGCTGGGCATGGCGCCGAAGCCCATGTACTCGTCGTCGAGCACTTCCCACAGGCGTTGCATCAGGCAGGTGAACTGCGACGGATCGATGCGTGCGCGGGGCTCGTCGAGGATGGCCGGGGCGATACCGGCGTCACGCAGCAGGACTTGGACATCCAGCCCCTTGCGCTGGGCCCCGTGGACGGCGGCGCGGACGAAATGGCTGGCAATGGTGCGTTCACGCATGAGCGGTCCTTGTTGTTCTGGCCGCACGTCCAACAGCCGCGCGGTTAACCCGATCGAACCTGATCGGAGTTCTACAATCTACGGTACGAAGGCCGTGGCGGATACCCGCCAGAGGGCGGGAAACCCGCCAGTACGGAGGCGGGTTTCCGCCATTTCTGAGGCCTTCCGTGCCGCGACTTTTTACGGAAGCTATTGAATTTAAAGGGATTACATATTTTTTAAAGGTCTGGCACAGCACTTGCCATATGCGATCAAGGCCTGCCTTCTGGCATGCCCTGAAAACAAATTCTCCCATTGCAGGGAGATAACGCGTTCGGTCTTGTGTTTCCTCCCAGGGAGCACTCGCCCGTGAGGACAGAGCTGCCATGACCAAGCAACCCTTCTACAAAAGCCTGTACGTGCAGGTACTGATCGCCATCGCCATCGGTATCGCACTCGGCCACTTCTACCCCGACACCGCCAAACTGATGAAGCCGCTGGGCGATGGCTTCGTCAAACTGATCAAGATGGCCATCGCGCCGATCATCTTCTGCACCGTGGTTACCGGCATCGCCGGCATGCAGAGCATGAAGGCCGTGGGCAAGACGGGCGGTATGGCGCTGCTGTACTTCGAAATCGTTTCCACCGTCGCGCTGATCATCGGCCTGGTCGTGGTCAACGTCGTCCAGCCGGGTGCCGGCATGCACGCCGACGTCGCCACGCTGACCGCCGAAATGAACAAGAACGCGGCGCTCACCGGCTTCATCGCTTCGGGCGAGAAGCAGAGCACCATCGACTTCTTCATGAACGTCATCCCCAGCACCGTGGTCGGCGCCTTCGCCAACGGTGACATCCTCCAGGTGCTGTTCTTCTCCGTGCTGTTCGGCTACGCGCTGCACCGCCTGGGTGACTACGGCAAGCCGGTGTTCGAGTTCATCGATCGCATCACCCACGTGATGTTCAACATCATCAACGTGATCATGAAGGTCGCTCCCATCGGTGCCTTCGGTGCCATGGCCTTCACCATTGGCGCCTATGGCCTCGGCTCGCTGGTGCAGCTGGGCCAGCTGATGCTGTGCTTCTACATCACCTGCCTGCTGTTCGTGCTGATCGTGCTGGGTGGCATCGCCCGCGCCCACGGCTTCAGCATCCTGCGCTTCATCTCCTACATCCGCGAAGAACTGCTGATCGTGCTGGGCACCTCGTCCTCCGAATCGGCCCTGCCGCGCATGATCGCCAAGATGGAGAAGCTGGGCGCCGACAAGAGCGTCGTCGGCCTGGTGATCCCCACTGGCTACTCGTTCAACCTGGACGGCACCTCGATCTACCTGACCATGGCTGCGGTGTTCATCGCCCAGGCCACCGATACCCCGATGGACATCACCCACCAGCTGACCCTGCTGGTCGTGCTGCTGATCGCCTCCAAGGGCGCTGCCGGCGTCACCGGTTCGGGCTTCATCGTGCTGGCCGCCACCCTGTCCGCCGTCGGCCACCTGCCGGTTGCCGGCCTGGCGCTGATCCTGGGTATCGACCGCTTCATGTCCGAGGCCCGCGCCCTGACCAACCTGGTCGGCAACGGCGTGGCCACCATCGTGGTCGCCAAGTGGTGCAAGCAGCTGGACGAGAAGACCCTGTCCACCGAACTGGCCGCCGGCCCGGGCAACTCCGCGGAGCTTCAGCCCTCCTGACGAGTTCCTCAACGAGCAATTCGGCCCGGTGAACGTGAAGCGCCGGAGCCTTTCCAGCCCGCTCGATTGAGCGGGCTTTTTTATGGGCGGGTGAAAGACGGCGGCTCTTCGTAGGAGCGAGGGGGCGCCAGCTCTTGCTCGCGAAGCCTTTCCCGGCAATTGCGGAGTGGGGCGGGTTCGCAAGCAAGGCCACGGCGGCGCGCATGGCCCAGCAGTTGTGGTTGGGATGGCCGTCGCCAGGCGACCGATCGCGGGCATGGCCCGCTCCTGCAGGGGGGGCTGGCGTGGGGCTATCCGGTGTGGTGTAGGAGCGAGCCATGCCCGCGACGCAAGGCGTCAGCCTTGCCGGACGGCAGATGGCACCCGGTGAGCGCAGGAGCGGTCTCCGTCCGCGTTAGGGGAGGCGTCAGCGAAGGGAGAACAATTCTGCGAATTCGAGCTGCCGGCGAGGAAATCGGGACGATCAAAGAATGATCTTGTCCTTGAGCTTCTCCGCCGCCTGCTGCAGCGCCTGGATGACTCGTTCCTTGTCGTAGTTCTGCACGTTGTTGGTGTCCAGGTACATGGAGAACCCCGGCACCTCGTGCTCGACGAAGCTGGGGTTGGAGCCCAGGTCGCGGCGGAAGTCGACCACCTGGTAGATCTGCACCGGCTTGCTGAAGCCCTTCACGGCGATCTGGCCCTTGTCGCGGCACATCAGCACGTCCTTGACCAGCGAGTAGGTCTCGTGGCTGATGAGGATCTCGCCGGCTTCGGCGGCGCTTTCCAGGCGGCTGGCGAGGTTCACTTCGCGGCCGATGATGGTGTAGTCCATGCGCGTGTCAGCGCCGAAGTTACCCACGGTGCAGTAGCCGGTGTTCAGGCCCATGCGCACTTCCAGCGGCTTGGTGATGCCCTGGGCGCGCCACTGCTGGCGCATGACCTTCATGTGCTTGCGCATGGCCACGGCCATGGACACGGCGGCCACGGCGTCTTTCTTCGCGCCCTGGGTGGCCGGGTCGCCGAAGAACACCATCACGCAGTCGCCGACGAACTTGTCGATGGTGCCGCCGTACTTCAGGGCGATCTTCGACATCTCGTTGAGGTAGTTGTTGAGCATGTCGGTAAGGGCTTCGGCTTCGAGCTCTTCGGACAGCTCGGTGAAGCCCTTGATGTCGGAGAAGAACACCGTGAGCTTCTTGCGCTGGGTCTCCAGGCGCACCGTGCGCTTGCCGCTGAAGATCGATTCCCACACCTGTGGCGACAGGTACTTGGCCAGGTTGCTGGCCAGGCGCGCGGCCTTTTCCTGCTCCAGGGTGATGTCCGAGCGGGCCTGGGCCAGGCGCAGGCCCTGCTGGTGCACGAAGAAGGCGGTGATGCAGATGTACAGGGTGGAGAACAGCACGCTGACCAGCGCGACGATGCTCGGCGTCTGGCCCTTGTAGGCCGGGGCGATCAGCGCGGCGCTGAGGACCGCGGCGCTCAGCGCCACCAGCAGTGCCAGGCCCAGGGAACGCAGGCCGCCGATGATCAGCGCGGAGAAGGCGAGGATCAGCACCAGCATCAGGCTGGGTACTTCGGAGAAGCCCAGCAGCGTGGTGGCGATGCCGGCGTGCAGGGCGTCGATGAACAGCAGTACCAGGCGGGTGCGTTGCGGGTTGTCACGCTTGAAGCGGCGGCTGACCTGCTGGGCGAGGTGCGGGTAGAGCAGGGCGTACGGGATCATCCAGAGGATCTCGTAGCCGAAGTACCTGGCGAAGGTGCCGGCGGTGATGGTCGCGGCGACGGCGATATACGCCAGCACGCGGGAATGGTATTCGCGCAGAGGGGCGGGGGTGAGCGGACTGCTGGAACGCTCGAGAACGTTAGGCTTCATGCGCAAGAAACTTCCCTGGTGCGCGTAGGCTCGTGGCCAATTGCGCGTCTGATTTTGGGAGGAATCTTATTCCATGCGCAGCCCCCGGGCCAGCGGCGGTTCGCCACTCTTCGTCGCGGACCGCCGGTCACCACGGGACCCTCAGGCCATCGTGCCGTCGGGCTTCTGGTAGATCGAGCGGCGGGGCTGGGCGAAGACCCGGCGCAGCATGGGTTCGAAGAACTCCAGGGGCAGCACTTCGCCGTCCGGATCGAAGGCGGCGGCGTCGTAGCGCGCGCAGAATTCGATGGTCTGCTCGAACTGCGGGTGGTCCTTGAACTGCTCGCGCAGGTGCCGGTCCAGGCCCAGGTGATGGAAGAAGTAGTAACCCTGGAAGATCGCGTGCTTCTCGATCATCCACAGGTTGGCCTCGCTGACGAACGGCTTGAGGATGGCCGCGGCGATGTCGGCGTGGTTGAACGAACCGAGCGTGTCGCCGATATCGTGGAGCAGGGCGCAGACCACGTACTCCTCGTCGCGACCGTCGCGGTGGGCCAGGGTGGCGGTCTGCAGCGAGTGGGTCAGGCGGTCCACCGGGAAGCCGCCGAAGTCGCCGTCGAGCAGGCGCAGGTGGGTCATGATCCGGTCGGGCAGAAGCGCGGCGTACTGGCCGAAGTCCTTGGCGATGATCGCCCAGTCCTCGGCGCTGCCGTCTTCCATGTGGGTGAAGTTGGCGCGTGCGTTCATCAGGCTGTGCTCTCTTGTGATTGTCGTGGCGTGTCTGGATGGCACGGGTCCAGTCTAGAAGCCTGACGGGCACGCGGTAGTGTCCGTGCAGCGCCAGCGGGGTGTCCCGGTGGGCGCGAATGGCTTGGCATCAGCCGCGCGGATGGCGGCTGCTCTGGCCTGAAGCGACGCTCAGGGATTCTGCGGGTCGTGCCCCAGCGACTGCAGGAACAGCGAGAACAGCTCCGGCTGCGAGGAGATGTCGAGCTTGTTGTACAGGTGGCGGCGGTGGACCTTGATGGTCTCCGGCGAGATCGCCAGGCGCTCGGCCATGGCCTTGGAGGAGTAACCCCGCAGGATCAGCCGGGCGATCTCCAGCTCACGCTCGGAAAGCACGCCGGCACCGAAGTGGCTCAGGGCGTCGCGCACCTGCACCGCCACACCGTCGGTTGTGCCCGGCAGCAGGCGCTGGCTGCGCTGTTGCCAGTGCTGCTGCATCAGTGCCAGCACCCAGGGGCAGAGCATCGCCAGCAGACCGGTCTGCTCGCCATCGAACAGCTGGCGCATACCCAGTGACAGCGACAGCGCGCCCTGGCCGGGAAGCTGGAGGATGAACTGCACCTCGTCCTCCAGCACGTTGTCGTGGAAGTAGCTGAGGAAGTACTCGCTCTGGCGGAACTGGTCCGGGGAGATTTCCTCCAGCCGGTACAGCCCGCTGGGCACGCCCTCGCGGCAGGCCTGGTAGAACGGGTCGAGCTGGAACAGGCCGTCGAGGTAGATGGCCATGGCGGCCGGGCCGGCGGTGGGCTCGGCGTCGTACTCCTCCAGCGCCACCGGGGTGCCGCTGGCCGGGTAGAACATCGCCAGAGCGTTGTCGAACGGCAACCACTGGTGCAGCAGCAGGACCAGTTGCTTCCAGAAGCGCGGCTGGCCGATCTGCTCGATGGCGCGGCCGAGGTTGGCGTGCATGCCGACCTCGCGGAACAGGGTGTGCATCGGCGGCGTTTCTCCGAAAGAGGCGGCGTGGGTTCGGCCCACGGTTTCCTCCTTTTACCGGTTCGCCGTCAAGGGGGCGTAACCCCAAATGGTGATTGGCCGCTTTGCCTGCCACGCACAGACTCAGCGCCACCTGACGCCCCGAGCAAGAGGGCGCAACAAGGTTTTCGTTCCTGCCTCAGCCACCAATAACAACACGAGGAAACAACGATATGAGCGCTTCCCCTGCGCCAGCGAGCGCGCTCAAGCCCAGCCTGGGCGTGCTCGACGTAGTCGCCATCACCGTCTCGGCGGTCACCCCCGCCAGCTCCGTTTTCGTCATCGCTCCCTTCGCCATCCAGCAGGCCGGCAGCGGCGCCTTCCTGGCCTTCGTCTTCGCCGGCTTCCTGGCCCTGATGTTCGCCTGGTGCTATGCCGAACTCGGCCGCGCGCACAGCTCCGCTGGCGGCGAGTATGTCTACGCCAAGCGCGTGTTCGGTGGCCTCGCCGGCTACGCCACCTTCCTTACCGTGCTGGTCTCGCTGCTGTTCATCCCGCCGGTACTGGCGACGGGCGCGGCGACCTACCTGAACAACGCCCTGGGGACGAGCTTCGACACCCAGACCGTCGCCCTGGTGATAGTCGCCGCCAGCTACGTGCTGGGCATCCTCAACATCCGCGTGAACGCCTGGATCACCGGCGTGTTCCTGCTCTGCGAAGTGGCGGCGCTGCTGGTGATCGTGGTGCTCGGCTTCGGCCACGTCAGCCAGCCGGTGAGCGTGCTGGTGCAGCCACAGCACATCGACGGCGGGATACTGGCCGCTGCGCCCTGGGCGCTGGTGATCGGCGCCGTGGGCACCGCGCTGTTCTCCTACAACGGCTTCGGCGGCGCGGTACTGCTGGCCGAGGACATGAAGTGCGGCGGGCGCAACGTGCACCGCGCGGTGATCTGGTCGCTGGTGCTGGTGGTGGCGATCGAGATCGTCCCGCTGACCGCGCTGCTGCTGGGCGCGCCTTCGCTGAAGGACATGATCGCCAGCCCCGATCCGGTCGGCTACCTGCTCACCGCCCACGGCAATGCAACGCTGTCGCGGCTGGTCAGCGCCGGCATCTTCCTCTCGGTGTTCAACGCCATCGTCGCCATCGTCATCCAGGTCGGTCGGGTGATCTTCAGCAGCGGCCGCGACGAGCTGTGGACGCCATTGATGAACCGCGCCTTCACCCGCATCCACCCGCGCTGGGAATCGCCGTGGATCGCCACGCTGTTCCTCGGCGTGCCCTCGGCGGCGCTGAGCTTCAGCTCGAACCTGGAGGAGCTGACCTCCTTCACCGTACTGCTGCTGGTGATGGTCTACCTGGTGGTGGCGCTCTGCGCGCTGTTCAGCCGCGTACTGCGCCGCGACCGTGAACACCCTTACCGCATGCCGCTGTGGCCGCTGCCGGCGATGCTGGCGGTGGTCGGCGCCGGCTACCTGTTGCTCAACCTGCTACTGGACGCCTCTTCGCGGGACGTCATGATCATTGTCGGGATACTGGCCGTGTCGGTGATTCTCTACAGCACCTACGGCAAGCTCAGTCCGGCCTTCCAGAAGCTCTGATACCCCTCCAAGGAGACAGCATGCGCGCTCGTCAACTCGGCATCACCCTCGGCCTGGGTACTCCCGGCGAGTTCAACGCTATCACCGATGTTCCCGGCATCCGCGTCGGCCACAGCACCCTGATCGGCGAGCATGACGGCAAGGCCGTGCGCACCGGTGTCACGGTAGTGCAACCCCGTGACGGCGCAGCGCGTCAGCAACCCTGCTTCGCCGGCTGCCATGTGCTCAATGGCAACGGCGACGCCACCGGGCTTGAGTGGATTCGCGAGGCAGGGCTGCTGACCACGCCCATCGCCATCACCAACACCCACAGCGTGGGCACGGTGCGCGATGCGCTGATCGCCGCCGAACATGCCGAACTGGCGGACCCGTCCATCTACTGGTGCATGCCGGTGGTGATGGAAACCTACGACGGGCTGCTCAACGACATCTGGGGCCAGCACATCGGCGCCGAACAGGTGCGCGAGGCGCTGGCCGCGGCTGAATCCGGTCCGGTGCGGGAGGGGCCGGTGGGCGGCGGCACGGGGATGATCTGCCACGAGTTCAAGGGCGGCATTGGCACCTCCTCGCGCAAGCTGCCGATGGAGCAGGGCGGCTGGACCGTGGGCGCGCTGGTACAGGCCAACCATGGCCAGCGTCGCGAGTTGCGGGTGGATGGTTACCCGGTCGGCCGCCAGCTGGGTGACCTGCCGTCACCCTTCGCCGAGCAGGGCACGCCGGGCATGGGCTCCATCGTGGTGATCCTCGCCACTGACGCGCCGCTGTTGCCGCACCAGTGCCAGCGCCTGGCGCAGCGTGCTTCGCTGGGGATCGCCCGCACGGGGGGCGGCACCGACGACTCCAGCGGCGACATCTTCCTGGCCTTCGCCACCGGCAACCGCGACCTGCCGCCGGCAGACTATGGGCGCAAGGACCTGCCTTTCGCCACGGCGCTGGAAATGCTCAACAACGACCACATCTCGCCGCTGTTCTCCGCCGCCGCCGAGGCAGTGGAGGAAGCCATCGTCAACGTGCTGCTGGCCGGCAAGGACATGCGCACCGATGACGGCGTGCTGGTGCCGGCGTTGAGTGGGGAGCGCCTGCTGGCAGCGTTGCGCGAGGTCGGTTGGAAGGGATGACGTGACGTATTTGCAGGATGTGTAGGAGCGAGCTTGCTCGCGAACGGATTTTCCGGCAGATCCAGAGCTGGGCGGGTTCGCGAGCAAGCTCGCTCCTACGAAAAACAGTTGGCGGCGAGCATCCCTGTAGGAGCGGGCCGCTTATTAGAAATGCAGGGGCGCGATCGCGCGCATGGCGCGCTCCTGCAGGGGAATGCCGTGCCATGAAAAAAGCCGGAGCTGCTGGGCAGCTCCGGCTTTCATTTTCGCGCCGTCAGCGCCAACCGCGGCTACGGCCGATGGCATCGCTGAAGCGCGCCTGCCATTGCTCCGCGGTCGCCTTGTCGATCTTCGGGCGGAACTCGGTGCAGGTGTTGCGCGGAGCTTTCAGCTCAACGCCCAGGCCGCGCGCCGCCAGCGCAGCACAGCCGAACGCGGTGAGCTCGTCGAAGCGTTGCGTGGTGATGTGGCGCTGCAGAATATCGGCGAGGAACTGTGCGAAGTAGGGACTCCGGGCCAGGCCGCCGTCGATGGAGAGGCGGTCGGTGACGGTCAGGAAACCATCCATCGAGCGGATCACCTCCGCGCTGCGCAGGGCGACGCCCTCCAGCAGTGCCTGGCACATGTCCTCGCGGGTGGTGGCGGCGTTCATGCCCAGCCAGAGTGCTCCGGCGCTGCGGTCCCAGTGCGGACAGGCGAGCCCGGACAACGCAGGGACAAACGCCAGCCCGCGACTGATGGCTGCCGGCTGGTCGAATCCGGCGAGCTCGGAGACATCGCTGAACAACCCCAGCCGCCCGGCCCACTCGACGGCGGCGCTGGCGTCGTACACGCCGCCATCCATGGCATAGACGGGTTTGCCGTCGAGCTGCCAGGCGATGGTGGCGAGCAGGCCGTTTTCCGGCGAACGAATGATGCGGTCGCCGCTGAGCGTCAGAGCGAAGGCGCCGGTGCCGAAGGTGATCTTGGCATCGCCGGGCTGGCGGCAGCCATGCCCGTAAAGGGACGCTTGCTGGTCGACCACCGAGGCGGTCACCGGCGTCACACCGATGTCGCCGAAGTACCCGACGGTATCGCGGATTTCCGGCAGCGCCTCGATCGGCACGCCGAACAGGGCGCACAAGTCCGGGTCCCATTGCCCGCTGGAGAGATTCATCAGCGAGGTGCGTGAAGCAGTGGTGACGTCCGTGGCGTAAACCCCGGTCAGGCGGTCGAGGAACCAGGCATCGCTGGTGCCCAGGCGCAGTCGCCCTGTCGCCAGCGCGTCACGCGCGGCGGGCAGATGCTCGATGATCCAGGCCAGCTTGCTGGCCGAGAAGTAGGCGTCCAGCGGCAGGCCTGCCCGCTCCAGCGTCAGTGCTTCGCCGCCCTGGGCGCGCAGCTCCTCGATGCGCCCGGTGGTGCGGTTGTCCTGCCAGACGATCAGGGGCGAAAGCGGCTCACCGCTGCGAGCATCCCAGGCCATGCAGCTTTCGCCCTGGTTGGCCAGGCCGATGGCGTCGATCGGGCCTGCAGCCTCCAGACAGCTCTGCAGATTGGCCAGCAGCTCCAGCGGGTCGTGCTCGACCCAGCCGGACTGCGGGTGGTGCTGCCGATGCCGCAAGGCCAGATGAATGTCGGCCGAGCCATCCTGGCCGGTGACCAGAACGCGGGTACTGGTGGTTCCCTGGTCGAGTGCTGCAATGCGCATGGCGTGCTCTCTTGGACGATGTTCAGCGTGGCAGGAAGGCGATGTCGAGGCGCTGGGCGCTCGCGCTCAGCGGAAGCTCGCCCAGCGGGATCAGCAGGCGTCGCTCCGGCAGGCAGGAGGTCCGGCGGCGCCAGATCTCGCGGCCATCCAGGCAGACCTGCAGCTCGCCGCTGACGGCCTGGTCCACGCGCAATTGCAACTGCTGCAGGCCGACCTTGTCGCTGGGTACCAGGCGCTGCGGCACGCAGAGCTTCAGGGGCGCCGAGCACTTCACGGTAATGAAGTCGCCGGGAGCCGGTAGCGACCGCTGGATATCTTCGGCAATCAGCCCGGCAAGCCGCTTGCCTTCGCGATACGACCAGCCAGCCGTCTCGATAGGGCGCAGCAGGTTGCCGGCGGCGAAGTAGCTGGTGTCGGAGCAGCGCCCGAACTGGTCGATGCTCGGGCCGCCGCTGGCCGGGTCCAGGTGCAGGTGGCTCAGGCGCACCAGGCTGGACTCCGGGGTGAAGCGCCCGGTCAGCAGCACGCCATCGCATTCGATCTCGCGGATACTGCCGTCGGCCTGCCGTACCCGCGCGGACTCCACGCGGCCGGCTCCCTGGATGTCCAGCAGCTCGCAGCCGAAGTGCATCGGCACGCCGCAGAGTTTCGGGAACAGGCCCAGCGGCCAGCGTGCGGTGGCGCGGTCACGTTCCTCGATCATCGCCACCGGACGGATGCCGGCGCGCCGGCAGCTGAGGACCGATGACAGGCTGACCAGTTCGGTGCCGACGATCAGCGGGCGTTCGAAAGGCTTGAGCCCTTGCAGGTAGAGGTAGGATTGCAGGGCGCCGGTATTGATCACGCCCAAGGGGCGGTCACCGCCGACCAGGCGTGCCGAGCGGGGCGTCTCCCGCGCGCCGGTGGCCAGCAGGACGCGCCTGGCCTCCACCTTCAGCGGGCCCTCCGGGGTGGCGACTTCCAGATGCCCCAGCAGCCCCAGGCTGACGACGCTGTGGCGCAGGCGGATGTCCACTCCGGCATTTCGGGCGGTCTCGGCATTGAAACGGGCATAGGCGGGGCCGGTCAGCAACCGGCCATATTCGCGAAAACCGAAGGGCGGATGAGCGCAGTGGCGTGGAATGCCGCCGGCTTCGCTCTCGCGCTCCAGTACCATGACCCGGGCAACACCCAGGCGCTTGAGTTCGATGGCGGCAGCCAGGCCCGCCGGGCCGGAGCCGATGATGGCGACGTCGGTGGTCTCAGTGCGGTTCATGGCAGGCCCCGGTGGCAAGTGGCAGGGCCAGTCGGCCCGCGCTCAGTTCGGCAACCCGCGCGCCGCAGTAGAAGCCCTGGCAACGCCCCATGCAGGCACGGGTGCGCCGTTTCAGTCCGCCGAAGTCTCCCGGAGGCAGCGGGGCGTCGAGCGCCTCGCGGATCTCCCGTTCGGTGACCATTTCGCAGTGGCAGACAATTTCCCCATAGCCGGCTCGCTGCCAGTCGCGCGGCAGGTGTTCGGCGAGGTTGGGCAGCTGCGGCCACTGGAGGTCGCCCGGCGGTACATGGGTTTGCCGCTGGGCATAGAGTCGATGGACATGCCGGGCGATACCCAGCGCCGCCGTGAGGCCGGTGGAGCGAATGCCGCCGACGGTGATCCAGTGGCGCTCGGGCAGATCACGAATGCGGTACTCCTTCTTGTCGCTGGCGGGGCGCAGCCCGGCGTAGGTCGCGGTGACCGGCATGCCGACGAGACCGGGAATGCGCTGCTCGGCGGCCTCCATCAGGTGTTGCAGGGTTGGCGTTTCCAGGCCAGCGTGTACGCGATCGTCCTGCTCCTCGGCGGTCGGCCCGACCAGCAGGTTGCCGAAGATGGTGCGGGTGAACACGATGCCTTTGGTGCGCTCGTTGGGCACCGGCAGGATGATGTGATTGATCAGGCTTGAGGCCGCCTTGTCGTACACCACGAACTGACCCTTGCGGGGATGGATGCGGAAGGCTGCCTCGCCCAGCAGGCGCTCTTCGAGTACATCACCGAACAGGCCGGCGCAGTTGATCACGGTGCGGGCCTTCAGCGTGCTGTCGGCCGAACGCAGGGACCAGCACTCGCCATCGAACTCGCCGCCGAGGATTTCCGTGCCCAGGCGAACCTCGGCGCCATGCAACACGGCTTGGCGCAGGTAGGCCAGCGGTGCGGACCAGGGGTCGATGAGGTGTTCGCCGGGAACCCGCACGGCAGCCAGCGCGCTGCGCGCCAGCGCGGGTTCATAGGTGAGCAGTTCCCTGCCGTCGACCCTGACCGTGTCCATGACGCCATTGGCGTGGGCCTGGGCGACTATGCCGTCGAGCCGGGCGAGGTCTTCTTCGCTCCAGGCCACCACCAGGGCTCCGGTTTCCAGCAGGGGCAGATTCATCTTGCGGTGAATCTCCAGGTACTCTTGGTAACCCTCCTGCATGCAGGCCAGTTCGACGCTGCCCGGCGGCGCATCGAAGCCGGTGTGGAGGATCGCGCTGTTGCCCTTGCTGGCCCCTGAGAGGATATCGGCGCCACGCTCCAGCAGCACCACTCGCGCACCCTCGAGGGTGAAGCGGCGCGCCATGGCGCAGCCCACTACACCGCCACCTATGACGGCGATGTCGAAGGCCGTTTCGGCCTTCGCGGTATGATCGGTCATTTTATTGACTGTTTCCTGTGGTAACACTCCCATTTTAGGAGGTTTTGTTACCGTATTAGCGGAATTGTGTTGAGATTATGTTGTTTTAATGTGGCTTTTAATTTCAACTCAGTCAACAGCCGATCATTCCCTTCGCCTCAGGCACCGCTCAGCTGATCGGGTTGCGAACGGGCGGCACGTGGATCTCGACACCCGCTTCCTGCAAGGCTTCGAGCAGCGCGCCAGTCGGCGAGCGGTCCACTACCAGGCGGTCGATCCGGTTCAGGGGAAACACCTTGAACAGTGCGCGACGTCCCATTTTCGAGGAGTCGGCAATCACCGTCAGGGTACGCACCTGGGCAATCATGGCGCGCGCCACTTCGGCCTCCTCGATGGAGAAGTCCATGGCGCCGTCACAGTCCAGGGCGCCGATGGTGATCACCGCGTGCTCGGCGTTGAACCGGCTGATCTGCTCCAGCGCCAGGGCGCCGACGTTCTGCTGCGATTCGCTGCGGAATTCGCCGCCGATCATGAACACCCGATTGCCGGACGCCGCCGCCTCGTTGGCGATCAGCAGCGAGTTGGTGATGACCGTCAGGCGATTGAGCCGCGCCAGTTCCCTCCCCAGCAGCAGTGTGGTGGTGCCGGTATCGACGAAGATGCTGTCGCCGGGAGCGAACAGGCCGGCCGTGTAGCGCGCCACCGCGCGCTTTTCCTGGGCATGCTCGTTCAGTCGGGTCTGGAAGGCGTTCTCGTGCTCGCCACTGGGAGGCAGCGAGGCGCCGCCATGGAACTTGGTGACGTGGCCACCGGCGGCGAGTTCGGCGAGGTCGCGGCGAATGGTTTCCTGGGATGTGGCGAGCAGGTGCGCCAGTTCATCCACCGACACGCGTTCGCGTTGGCGGAGCAGTTCGAGAATCTGTTGCCGTCTTTCATTGGGGCGCATGCGCCGTTCTCCGGATCATTGTCTTGCCACCCACTGGGGCCGTGACTGTTACCAAGGCACACCATTGGGGCGCCGGGCCAGCCGCGCTTTGCACCAGGTGGGGTGTGCAAGACATGTCTTCTGTACGTTTGGAAAAAATCTCCCACAGCTCTGTAAGGCTTTTCCCTGCTCAGACACGGAAGTCGCTGGCTGTGGTTTTTCCATTAATTTAGGCAGTTTAAAACCTCAAATCAACATTAAAACCAAGCGTTGGCACGCTGCGTGCGAGAGAGCATTCGAAGCAACCACAGCCAGAACGACCATTCGCCTGACTGGTCGGCAAGCAGCGACGCTGAACGCGTCCATTACAAGACTCGATGAGGGGAGTGCACGGCAGATGGCCGAGTTCGGAAATTACGTGATCTATCTGATCATGCTGGGGGCCGTCATCGGCGCGCTGGCATCGATACTGCGGCCCGACAGCGGGCTGGGGCGCGAATTCGTCAATGGCATTCACTCCATTGGCCCGGTGTTCCTGGCCCAGGCCGGGATCATGGTGGCGATCCCTTACCTGTCGAAGCTGATTTCCCATGTGCTGGGGCCGTTCTTCCACGCCATGGGCTCGGACGTATCCATTGCGGCGCTATCGATCATCGCGGTCGACATGGGCGGTTATCAGTTGGCTGATGCCCTGACGGCCAATCGCGACATGTGGATCACGGCGATGCTGGTGGGCTACACCTCGGGCGCCACCATCGTCTATCTCATCCCGGTCGGATTGACGATGCTCGAGCGCAAGGATCACAAGTACCTGGCGCTGGGAGCGATGGCCGGGCTGATCAGCATTCCCTTCGCGGTGCTGGCGGCGCTGCTGCTGATCACCCTGGGCGAGCTGCCGGTCCGCGAGCTGGTCTCCACCTCTTCGCCGGCCACGCATTATCTGGCGCTGGACTTCATCGGCATGCTCAAGCTGCTGGCGCCGCTGTTCGTCTTCTGCTTCCTGCTGGCGGCGGGGCTGAAGTACCGCGCCAACATGATGGTTTCGGGGTTCCTGGTGTTCGGCAAGATCATGGATGCCTTCATCAAGATCGCCCTGGCCCTGTCCATCGTCGAGCACTTCACCGGGGTATTCGCCAAGGTCTTCGGCAGCTGGGGGCTCGACCCGATGTTCGCCGACGAGAAGGAACTGATCCGCGCCATCGAGATCGCCGGCTACATCGGCATCATGCTCGCCGGTACCTTCCCCATCTGCTACCTGTTCCAGCGTTACTGCAGGAAGCCCATGGAGCTGCTCGGCCGTCAGCTGAACCTGACGCGCATCGGCGCCACGGCCTTCGTCATGGTGCTGGCGAACATCATCGCCACCTACCACCTGTTCAAGTACATGAACGCGCGCGACAAGGTGCTGTGCGTGGCGCTGGGAGTCTGCGCCCAGGCCACCATCGGCGATCACCTGGCCTTTACCGCCAACTTCCAGCCCACGCTGATTCTGCCGATCCTGCTCGGCAAGTTGTTTGGTGGTCTGTTCGCCGTCTTCATCGCCATCAAGATCTCGGTCCCTGCCGCTGAGCGTTTTGCCCTGCAGGACCCGCAGCCCGAGGAACAGGACGGCGCACTGCGCACCGCCTGATCCAACCCTTCCCATAGCCCCGCGCCGGTGATGCCGGCCGGGGCGTTTTTCTCTGCAAGAGGTATTCATGCGCAAGATATTCCTGGCCTGCCCCTACAGCCATGCGGACGCCGCAGTGGTCGAGCAACGCTTCGCGGCCTGCAATCAGGTAGCTGCCGAAATCGTCAAGTCAGGCCATGCGGTCTACAGCCAGGTGTCCATGTCCCACCCGATCAATCGCTGCCTGCCGGAACTGGACCGGGCGGCCATCGGCAAGATGTGGGGGCCGGTGGATGCGTTCTTCATGGAAGCGCTGGAGGAATTGGTGGTGCTGGACCTGGAGGGTTGGGACCAGAGCGCCGGTATTCGCCGCGAGATCGAGTTCTTCGAGGCACGTGGGTTGCGGGTCAGTCTGTGGAGCGAGGTGAAGCACGAGTTTCACTGAGCCGACGCGAGCGAGCCAGTGGCTTCTTGCAGGAGCGGGCCACGCCCGCGGGCGCGCCCCAAATGCCTTCTAAAAAGCGGCGCGTTCCTGCAGGGGATTGCCGAGCCATAAAAAAGCCGGAGCTGCTGGGCAGCTCCGGCTTTCACATTTTCGCGGGTGTGGAATCAGTTCGGAGTGTAGATCTGGTCGAACACGCCGCCGTCGGCGAAGTGGGTCTTCTGCACGGTGCGCCAGTCGCCGAAGGTCTTCACCACGGAGAAGAAGTCCACTTTCGGGAAGCGGTCGGAGAACTTGGCCAGCACTTCCGGGTTGCGCGGGCGCAGGTAGTTGTTCGCGGCGATGGTCTGGCCTTCGTCGGACCACAGGTACTTCAGGTAGGCCTCGGCCTCGGCGCGGGTGCCTTTCTTGTCGACCACCTTGTCGACCACGGTCACCGGCGGCTCGGCTTCGGCGGAGACGGTCGGGTAGACCACTTCGAAGCCACCACGGCCGAATTCGCGGGCGATCATCTCGGCTTCGTTCTCGAAGGTCACCAGCACGTCGCCGATCTGGTTCTGCATGAAGGTGGTGGTCGCTGCGCGGCCGCCGGTATCCAGCACCGGGACGTTCTTGAACAGCTGGGCGACGAATTCCTTGGCCTTGGCTTCATCGGCGCCGTGCTTCTGCGCGTAGCCCCAGGCGGAGAGGTAGGTGTAGCGGCCATTGCCCGAGGTCTTCGGGTTCGGCACCACGACCTGCACGCCCGGCTTCACCAGGTCGTTCCAGTCCTTCAGGCCCTTGGGGTTGCCCTTGCGCACGATGAACACGGTGGCGGAGGTGAAGGGTGCGCTGTCGTTGGGCAGGCGGGTCGCCCAGTCCTTGGGCACCAGGCCGCCGTTGTCGGCCAGGGCGTCGATGTCGGTGGCCTGGTTCATGGTGATGACGTCGGCCGGCAGGCCGTCGATCACGGCACGGGCCTGCTTGCTGGAACCGCCGTGGGACATCTGGATGGTGATCTTCTCGCCCTTCTCGGCCTGCCAGTGTTTCTGGAAGGCGGCGTTGTAGTCCTTGTAGAAGTCGCGCATCACGTCGTAGGAGACGTTGAGCAGGGGCTGGGCGGCTTGGGCGGTGGAGGCCAGGGCGAGGCCGGCGGCCAGCAGCGAGGCGCTGAACAGACGTTTCACGAGCAGTTCCTTTTGGCAGTGTTGTTGGGTGTCGATTATGCCGACAGGTTATATGGCACTTAAATACTTAAAGGCTATTTGCTTATGCGGGGACCCGATTCGCGGTTCCGCGAATTCCGCACCCAACGAAGGGGAAGCTTGCCCGGCAGCCTAGCAGGCCTGCCGGGCAATGACTGCCCCGACGGACGTCAGTCCAGCCCGCTGACTTCCAGCTCCTTCGGATACTCCACGCTGAACTTGAAGGTGGTGCTGCGTTTCTCGCCCGGCTTCAGTTGCCAGTCCCACAGCAGCTTGCCGTCGTCCTCGCGGGTGGCGGACTGGTCTTCGGGCGCCAGCAGGGCCACCTTGATCTGCTCGTTGCGCGAGACCGGCAACTGGTCCTTGAACTGCAGGCGCTGCTCGGTCTTGTGGTTGTTCTGCGCGTCGATGCGGAACTCGTAGGTGACGCGCTTGCGGCCGCCGGTGAGGCCGGTGTAGTCGGTGTAGCGGTTGACCAGCTTGCGCTTGATCGACATCGCCTCGTCGCCGCCCAGGGCCAGCTCGAAGGTCTCGCCCGGCATCACTGCGCGCAGCTGGCCGCTGGCGACGAAGGTGTTGCCCAGGTAGGTGTTGAGTGTGCCCGGCAGCAGCGGATAGTCGCTGGCGTTGCGGGTGTCGGCCTGCAGGTAGGCGGCTTCGCGCAGCGACGGCGTGGCCAGGTAGCGGAAGGTCGCCGGCAGCTTGAACTGGGCGATGGAGACCTTCTGCGAGCTGCCGTCGCTGTTCAGTGTGGCACGGGTCGGGATATGGAAGGAGGCGCTGGTGGTGGCGCCACTGACTTCGGCGACGGCCACCGGCATCTCTTCCAGCGAACCGGCAACGGCCATCTCGTCGGCGGCGAAGCGCTGGGCCTTCTTCGCCTCCAGCGCCATCATCGGCGCGGCTGGCGCCGGGGCGGGGCGGGCGGCCATCACCGTGCGCGGGTCGAAGGTATCGACGAACCACGGCGAGAGTGCCGGTACGCTGCTGCCCAGATTGGGGCGGGCGGTGGACAGGGTAAGGTCGACGTCGGTCCAGTCTTCGCCGCTGCTCTGCCGGACGATGCCCTGGTAGGTCATCTCGATCTGCTCTTCGCCATCGCGCAGGCGGGCGTCGTAGGCCGGGCGCCAGGAGGCGTCATAGAGCGTGTAGCTGAGCTGCAGCTGGACCTGCGCGGGCTTCTCCAGCGCTACGCGCAGGATCGCGCGCTTGTAGTGGGTGCCGTCGCCGGCCAGGTGGCTGCGCTGGTTCTCCAGCTCCTGCTTGCGCTGCTGCAACTCCTCGCCCTGCTGGTCGAGCTTGCGCTGCTCGTCGAGGATGCGGCCGAGGTTGCCCTCGCTCATCTGCAGCAGGTTCTTCAGTTCGTCGATGCTCGGCAGTGCCTGGTTCTTGCCCGGCTTGGTGCTGCTGGCCTGGATGTCGGCGAGAAACTGCTTCTGGTTCTCCAGCACGCTGCCTCGGTCGCTGATCTCACGCTCCTGCCGCTCGATGTCGCGCAGTTGTGCGTCCAGTTGTTGCAAGCGGTTGTCCGCGGAGGGCGGCGACACCTGCGGCGCGCTGCTGACATCGAGCAGGGTCGCGGCGGCGCTGGCGCTGAGCGAGGCCTGCAGGCTGTTGTCGTCGATGCGCAGGGGCAGTTGCTCCAGGGCGATCTCGTGCTGGCCGGCGGGCAGCTGCAGGGTGGCGGTGCGGGTGACGATGGCGCGGTCGGTGTAGACGGTGACCGCGCTGATGCGGCTGTCGGCCACCTGCGGTGCGGCCAGCAGCGAAGGGCTGGCCAGCGCGCCGGCCATGGCGAGGATCAGTGGGTGGAATCGAAAGGGCATGTGCTCACCTCGCGGCCTGGAAGGCGGCCGGCACTGCGGAACGCCACCACGGCGTCCGTCCATGCAGCGTGTGACGAAGAGGGCGTGCGGAACGGGTTGAGCGTGGGTGAGGATGACCGACGAACGGCTATCCAGCGCGGATCAGCGCTGCGCGGCGTCGTCCATACGCGGATAGAGCGGATTGCCACAGCGCGAGCAGAACGCCGCCTCGGCCTCGTGGCTGGCCTTGGCGCAGGCGGGGCAAGGCTTGTCCAGCGCGCCCGCTGGGCGTTCCTGGCGCATGGCGTTGTGCAGTTCGGCGCTGAAGATGCCGGTGGGTACGGCGATGATCGAGTAGCCGGTGAGCATCACCAAGCTGGCGATGGCCTGGCCCAGCGGCGTCTTCGGCGTGATGTCGCCGAAGCCCACGGTGGTGAGGGTGACGATGGCCCAGTAGATACCTCGCGGGATGCTGGTGAAGCCGTGCTCGGGGCCTTCGACCACGTACATGAGCGAGCCGAACACCGTCACCAGGCTCATCACCGAGACGAAGAACACCGTGATCTTCTGCCGGCTGCCGCGCAGCGCGGTGAGCAGGAAGTCGGCCTGGCGCAGGTACTGGCGCAGCTTGAGGATGCGGAAGATGCGCAGCACGCGGATCACCCGTACCGCCAGCAGGTACTGCGCGTCGGGATAGAAGATGGCGATCACTCCCGGCAGCACTGCCAGCAGGTCGACCAGCCCGTAGAAGCTCAGCGCGTAGCGCAGCGGTTTGGGCGAGCAGTACAGGCGCAGCAGGTATTCGATGAGGAAGAGGCCGTTGATCACCCACTCGATGTCGCTGAGCAGGCCGCCGTAGGCGTGGCTGATGTCGTCGACGCTGTCGAGGATCACTACCAGCAGGCTGGCGAGGATGACTATCAGCAGCGCACTGTCGAAGCGCCGGCCGGCAATGGTGTCGGACTGGAAGATGACGACGTAGAGACGCTGGCGCCAGCTGGGTGAGTCGGCCATGGGGGAATCCACGGAAGGGATTCAGACACCTTAGCCGAGAAGCACCGGGGCGGCCGCAGCCGCCCCGGTTCACATCCGGGAAAGCAGGTTCAGGCGCGCTCGCCTTCCTGCGGCTCGTCCACGTCGCCTTCGGCGATGCACGCCGCGGCGGTGAACAGCACGTCGGTGGAGGAGTTCAGCGCGGTCTCGGCCGAATCCTGGAGGATGCCGATGATGAAGCCGACCGCCACCACCTGCATCGCCACTTCGCTGGAGATGCCGAACAGGCCGCAGGCCAGCGGGATCAGCAGCAGCGAGCCGCCGGCCACGCCGGAGGCGCCACAGGCGCAGACCGAGGCGACCACGCTGAGCAGGATGGCGGTGGGCAGGTCGACCGCGATGCCGAGGGTATGCACCGCCGCCAGGGTCAGCACGCTGATGGTGATTGCCGCGCCGGCCATGTTGATGGTCGCGCCCAGCGGGATCGACACCGAGTAGGTGTCCTCGTGCAGGCCCAGGCGTTCACAGAGTTGCAGGTTGACCGGGATGTTGGCCGCCGAGCTGCGGGTGAAGAAAGCGGTGATGCCGCTCTCGCGCAGGCACAGCAGGACCAGCGGGTAGGGGTTGCGGCGGATCTTGGCGAAGACGATCAGCGGGTTGACCACCAGCGCCACGAACAGCATGCAGCCCAGCAGCACGGCCAGCAGGTGCAGGTAGCCCAGCAGTGCGTCGAAGCCGGATTCGGCGATGGTGCCGGCCACCAGGCCGAAGATGCCCAGCGGGGCGAAGGCGATCACCACGCGGACGATCAGGGTCACGCCGCCCGCCATGTCATCGAGCAGGTCGCGGGTGCTCTGGCGCGCGTGGCGCAGGGCGATGCCCAGACCGATGGCCCAGGCCAGGATGGCGATGAAGTCCGCCTCCAGCAGCGCCTTCACCGGGTTGGTGGTGACACTGAACAGCAGCGAGCGCATGACTTCGCCGATACCGCCGGGCGGCGCCAGTTCGCTGGTGGGGGCGCTGAGCACCAGGGTCGAGGGGAAGGTGAAGCTGGCGATCACCGCGACCACGGCAGCCGAGAAGGTGCCAATCAGGTACAGCAGCAGGATCGGCCGGATGTGGGTGCGCTGGCCTTGCTTGTGGTTGGCGATGGAGGCCATCACCAGCACCAGGACGAGCACTGGCGCCACGGCCTTCAGGGCGGAAATGAACAGCTTGCCGAGCAGGCTGACCGCCGCCGCGCCCTGCGGCCAGAGTACGGCGAGGGCGATGCCGCAGAGCATGCCGATGAAGATCCGCAGGACCAGGCTGGTGCCCTTGAGGCGCTGCAGGAGGGTGGGAGTTGGAAGCGTCATGACGTCTTTCGCTGCTGGAAGTGGGATCGCCCCGGCGGGCCGGGTGCGAAAGGTCGCGGATTATGCCGTCTGATGCCGGGAAATGCGCGGTTACCCGTCGATTGATCGGTCAGGCTTTGCTTCGGCAGGTGTCAGGTCGCAGTCTGGACGGGCGCGAGCGGACCGGCATTGATCCATGCCGGTCGCGTCGGCAATTCCCGAGGAACCAGCCGGCGGGTCAGCCGAGGTCGGCGAAGGCTTCCGGGTCCAGGTC
This sequence comes from Pseudomonas sp. PDM19, assembly GCF_014852215.1. Classification (NCBI taxonomy): domain Bacteria; kingdom Pseudomonadati; phylum Pseudomonadota; class Gammaproteobacteria; order Pseudomonadales; family Pseudomonadaceae; genus Pseudomonas; species Pseudomonas sp. PDM19. Next base: position 1,309,981 of record NZ_JACVBG010000003.1, read on the forward strand.
GATGCCGGCGACCCGCTGTACGGCGCCGCGCATGGTCACCTGGAAGTCGTCTTCGACGCGGATTTTCAGCAGGCCGCCGGCCAGGTGCAGGTCGATGTGCCCGTCACACAGGCCGAGCCGGCGCGCCACCGCAGCGGCGGCGCAGCTGCTGGTGCCCGAGGACAGCGTGTAGCCGGCGCCGCGCTCCCAGATTTCCACGCGCAGCGCATCGCGGGATAGCCACTGGACGAACTGCACGTTGGTGCGGCGGGGGAACAGCGGGTGGTTTTCCAGCAGCGGGCCGAGGCGGCAGGCCAGCTCGCGGCTGGTCTGTTCGACGAACACCACGCAGTGCGGGTTGCCCATGGAGACGGCGTTGATCCTCAGCGCCACGCCGTTGACTTCCAGCGCAAAGTCCAGCGCCTCGGGAGCATCGATCTGCACCGGGATCTTCGCGCAGGCGAACTCGGCGCGGCCCATGGACACCTCCACGGTGCGGCCCTCGTCGGACACCTGGCTGGTGACGGTGCCGCCGGCGGTGACGATGTCGAACGCCTGCCCGGCGACCAGCCCGCAGTCCCACAGGTAGCGGGAGAAGATGCGCAGGCCGTTGCCGCTTTTCTCCGCCTCGGAGCCGTCGGGGTTGAGGATGCGCAGGCCGAAGGCGGCGTCGCTGTGGTTCGCCACCAGGATGCCGTCGGAGCCGATGCCGTGGTGGCGGTCGCAGACGCGGCCGATCTGCGCAGCGGTCAGGGCAAAAGGTGCGTCGCTGGCATAGACGAGGTAGTCGTTGCCCAGGGCCTGGTATTTCACGAAGTTCATCGGTGCGATCCGTCGCCGGAAGAAGGCTCCTGACTATACACGCGGGCCGCTGTTTTCCCTTCGCGGATCGTGCAGCAGCGCTTCCAGCGCGCGCTGGCCGAGGATCACCAGCCAGCAGGCGAGGATGAACGGCGCGGTGAACGCGGGCAGGCCGACGAGGGCGAAGCCGGGTTGCAGCAGCACCGCCAGGACGATGCCGCACAGCGGCGCCAGCGGGCTGCGGAAACGCAGCGACAGGGCGATACCGGCCAGCGCGCCGTTCAGGCCGAGCAGGCCGGCCTGCGCCGAGGCGGCCGGCAGGTCGAACAGCGGCGCCATGGCCAGCGCACCGGCGGCGCCGGCGAGTGCCCAGAACGCGGCGCGACGCTCCACCAGCAGCAGGCCGAGGGCGATGGTCAGGCCGGCCAGTGGTTCACCGAGGAAGATCACTTCGCCGAAGCCCAGTGCGGTCGAATCCAGCAGCGGATTGGCAGCGCCGCAGGACAGGCAGGCGACGCCGCTGGCCGGCGCGAAACCGAGCGCCTTGCCCAGCGCCACCGAGACCCAGCCCAGCAGCACGAAGGCCGAGGTGTAGGCCGGCAGGCCGAAGCGCCGGCGCGACTGGCGCAGCAGCACGGCCTGCACGGCGACGCTGGTGAGGATGGCGGCAACGGTCAGCATCACCAGCCCCAGCGACCACTGGAACTGGAAGGGCAGCAGCAGGCCGATGAGGATCGGGTTGTAGTCGTGCAGGCCGGCGTCGATGTCCGCCTGCGGCTCGCGCACGAAGCGCGCGGTGAGCGGGCCGAGCAGTGCGCCGAGCAGGGCACCGGGCAGCAGTTGCGGCGCGGACCAGGCGATGGTCAGCAGCAGGATCAGGCCGAAGCGGGCGTCGGCCTGCAGGTAGATCTGGCCGAAGCCGATCAGCCGGTTGGGGAGGAGCCGTTTCTGCGAGAAGAGGGTCAGGGGCATCTTGGTTCTGGGCAGTTGGAAGTGACTCCGCAGCGCCTCGTTGGGTGTGGGGCATCGAGGCCCCATCGGCGGGCGCTGCGTGAGAATCTTGTGACGCCGCCATACGGGGCCGCGCCACGGGTCTGGAAAAAGAAAAGAGGCTGCCGGCGGGATCACCGCAGACAACCTCGAAATTCCATGGCCAGCATTGGGAGTTGCTGCGTGGGGGCCATGGACCGACAAGCATTCGGTACGCATGTTGCTGGTGCACAAGCACTCAGTACAAAGGTCAATCCCGGACGGACGGGGACGCGGCCCCGTATTCCCGGCCCCGTCCGTCCGGGAGTGACTCGGTGCGGAGGCACGCTCGCGGGCGTGGCTCCTGAACTTGGTGTTTCTGCTGTCAGCCTGCTTTCCCTCACCCCAGCCCTCTCCCAGAGGGAGAGGGGGCCGTTCGGCGTGGCTTTCAGTCCGGTGCTGCCCGATAGCATCTGGCCGCACCGTGGTTTCAAGGAGCGCCACTCTGGCCGGCGACTCCGATCAGCTCCCTCTCCCGCTTGCGGGAGAGGGTTGGGGGGAGGGGCTTTCAGCCGTGCATCAAACTTCCAGTGCCGGCGCCACCGTCTCGATCCGCAGCATGTTGGTGCTGCCCGGCTGGCCGAAGGGCACGCCGGCGGTGATCACCACGGTGTCGCCACGGCGCGCCATGCGCTGGGCCAGGGCGATGTCCAGGGCGGTGGAGCAGATCTCGTCGACGTGGGCGAGCTGCGCGTTGACCACCGAGTGGACGCCCCAGGCCACGGTCAGGCGGCGGGCGGACTTGAGTTGCGGCGTCAGGCTGAGGATCGGTGCCTTAGGCCGTTCGCGGGAAGCGCGCAGGGTCGAGGCACCGGACTCGGTGTAGTTCACCAGCACCGCCACCGGCAGGATGCGGCTGATCCGGCGGATCGCGCAGCTGATGGCGTCGGAGACGGTGGCGTCCGGTTCCGGGCGGTTGATTTCCAGCGTGGCCTGGTAGTCCGGCTCGGCTTCGACCTGGCGAATGATCTTCGCCATCATCTCCACCGCTTCACGCGGGTACTGGCCCGAGGCGCTCTCGGCGCTGAGCATCACGCAGTCGGCGCCTTCGCTGACGGCGTTGGCGACGTCGGTCACCTCGGCGCGGGTCGGCGCCGGGGAGAAACGCATGGATTCGAGCATTTGGGTCGCGACCACCACCGGGCGGCCGAGCTGGCGGCACACCTGGATGATGCGCTTCTGGATGCCCGGCACGCTCTCGGCCGGCATCTCCACGCCCAGGTCGCCACGGGCAACCATGATCGCGTCGGACAGCCTGGCGATGGCTTCGATGGACTGCACCGCCGAGGGCTTCTCGATCTTGGCCATGAGGAAGGCCTTGTCGCCGATCAGCTCGCGGGCTTCCACGATGTCTTCGGGGCGCTGCACGAAGGACAGGGCGACCCAGTCCACGCCCAGCTCCAGGCCGAAGGTCAGGTCGCGGCGGTCCTTGGCGGTCAGCGGGCTGAGCTTGAGCACCGCTTCGGGGACGTTGACGCCCTTGCGGTCGGACAGCTCGCCGCTGTTCATCACGCGGGTCTCGATGGCGTCGCTATGGGCGTTGAGTACCTGCAGGCGAATCTTGCCGTCGTCCAGCAGCAGGCTCATGCCCGGCTCCAGCGCCTGGATGATTTCCGGGTGGGGCAGGGTGACGCGCTTGTCGTCGCCCGGTGCGTCGTTCAGGTCGAGGGTGAAGGTCTGGCCCTTCTGCAGCTGGACCGCACCGTCGGCGAAACGACCCACGCGCAGCTTCGGCCCTTGCAGGTCCATGAGGATGCCGATGGGGTAGTTCAGTTCGGCTTCCACTTCGCGCACCCAGGCGAAACGCTGGGCGTGGTCGTCGTATTCGCCGTGGCTGAAGTTCAGGCGGAACAGGTTGGCGCCGGCTTCCACCAGGGCGCGGATGTCGTCGCGGCTTTTGATCGCCGGGCCCAGGGTGGCGAGGATCTTTACTTTTTTATCCGGAGTCATTTGTCGTTCTCGAGGACCAGGATGGCGCGGAAGTCGTTGACGTTGGTGCGGGTCGGCCGGGTGATCACCAGGTCGCCCAGTTCAGCGAAGAAGCCGTAGCCGTTGTTGTTGTCGAGTTCGTGCAGCGGATTCAGGCCGGCCTTGAGGGCGCGGCTGTAGCTGCACGGGCTCATCAGGGCACCGGCGTTGCTTTCCATGCCGTCGATGCCGTCGGTGTCCCCCGCCAGGGCCCAGATGTTCGGTTCGCCCTTGAGGTCGGCGGTGAGGCTGAGGAGAAACTCTGCATTGCGTCCGCCACGGCCGTTGCCGCGCACGGTCACGGTGGTCTCGCCACCGGAAAGGATCAGGCACGGCGCCTTCAGCGGCTGGCCATGCTTGCGGATCTGCCGGGCGATACCGGCGTGGACCTTGGCGACCTCGCGGGATTCGCCCTCCAGGTCGCCGAGGATCAGCGTCGGGATGCCGGCGGCTTCGGCCTTGGCAGCTACCGCGTCAATGGAGTGCTGAGGCGTGGCGATGAGCTTGAAGTGGCTGCGCGACAGGCATTCGTCGCCGGGTTTGACGGTCTCCGAACGCGGGTCTTCCAGCCAGGCGCGCACGTTCGCCGGGATGTCGATGGCATAACGCTTGAGGATGGCCAGGGCATCGGCGGAAGTGGTCGGGTCGCCCACGGTCGGGCCGGAGGCAATCACCGTGGCCTCGTCGCCGGGCACGTCGGAAATCGCATAGGTGTACACGCTGGCCGGCCAGCAGGCGCGGGCCAGGCGGCCGCCCTTGATGGCCGAGAGGTGCTTGCGCACGCAGTTCATTTCGCTGATGGCGGCGCCGGATTTCAGCAGCGCCTTGTTCACGCTGCGCTTGTCGTCGAGGCTGATGCCTTCGGCCGGCAGGGCGAGCAGGGCGGAGCCGCCGCCGGAGAGCAGGAAGATCACCCGGTCGTTCTCGGACAGGCCGCTGATCAGTTCCAGCACGCGACGGGCGACGCGTTCGCCGGCGTCGTCCGGCACCGGGTGTGAGGCTTCCACCACCTCGATGCTGCGGCACTCGGCGCCATAGCCATAAGGCGCCACCACCAGACCCTGGACGTCACCATTCCAGTGCTTCTCGGCGACTTCAGCCATGGCTCCGGCGGCCTTGCCGGCGCCGATGACGATGGTGCGGCCGCCCTTGTCGGTGGGCAGGTGCTGCGCCAGTACCTGGGCCGGATGCGCGGCGGCAATGGCGGTGTCGAACAGCTCGCGCAGGAAGGCGCGTGGGTCGAGGCTCATGACAGGCTCCGATGATTCTTGTTGTGGTGTTCCATGGCTCAGGCTTCTGTCTTGCAGAAGACTCAGCGATGGAATCGAACATCCCGGCCGGCGAGGCCGTGTTCCCTACGGCCGGGTGTTCGAGTCGCTTTGCAGCGTGGCGGGCGAGGCCACTCCCATAACTTCGCCCGTCACTTTGCTCTTGCTGGCGTTATCCGCCGTACAACTTGCTCTTCGTAAGATGGCGTGGAGCGAAGCGATACCCATCGATCCCGGTACCGCTGAATGATGGGTATCGCAAGCTCCATCCATCCTACGAATGCCTTTCTCAGTCCTTGCGGATGGAGAAGTTGGCCATGTGCTCCAGGCCCTTGATCAGGCCGGAGTGGTCCCAGTTGCTGCCGCCGATGGCCGCGCAGGTGCTGAACACCTGTTGGGCGTTGGCGGTGTTGGGCAGGTTCAGGCCCAGTTCGCGAGCACCGGCCAGGGCCAGGTTGAGGTCCTTCTGGTGCAGGCTGATGCGGAAGCCCGGATCGAAGGTGCCCTTGACCATGCGGTCGCCGTGCACTTCGAGAATGCGCGAGGAGGCGAAGCCGCCCATCAGCGCTTCACGTACCTTGGCCGGGTCGGCGCCATTCTTCGCAGCGAACAGCAGGGCTTCGGCAACAGCCTGGATGTTCAGGGCGACGATGATCTGGTTGGCCACCTTGGCAGTCTGGCCATCGCCATTGCCGCCGACGCGGGTGATGTTCTTGCCCATGGCCTGGAACAGCGGCAGGGCGCGTTCGAAGGTGTTCGGGCAGCCGCCGACCATGATGCTCAGGGAAGCAGCCTTGGCGCCGACTTCACCGCCGGAGACCGGGGCGTCCAGGTACTGCGCGCCGGTGGCCTTGATCTTCTCGGCGAAGGTCTTGGTGGCGGTGGGGGAGATCGAGCTCATGTCGATCACCACCTTGTTCGGGCCCACGCCTTCGGCGATGCCGTCCTTGCGGAACAGCACGTCTTCGACCTGCGGGGTGTCCGGGACCATCACGATGATGAACTCGGCTTCCTGGGCGACTTCCTTGGGGTTGGCCAGGCCGATGGCGCCGGCTTCGACCAGGGCCGCCGGGGCTGCGTCGTGGTGGGTGGAAACGAAGATCTGGTGACCGGCTTTCTGCAGGTTCTGCGCCATGGGCAGGCCCATGATGCCGGTGCCGATGAATCCGATTTTGGCCATGAGGAGTTCTCCTGGTTGTTCTTGTTAGGCTGGCTGGCGCAGTGCGTACCCACCGCGCCGGCCGGCGAATCAGATGACGTTGTGGCTTTTGAGCCAGCCGAGGCCGGCTTCGGTGGTGGTCTTGGGCTTGTATTCGCAGCCGATCCAGCCGCGGTAGCCGATGCGGTCCAGGTGATCGAACAGGAAGCGGTAGTTGATCTCGCCGGTGCCCGGCTCGTGGCGGCCGGGGTTGTCGGCCAGCTGCACGTGGTTGATCGAGGCGAGGTTCTTCTCGATGGTCCGCGCCAGGTCACCTTCCATGATCTGCATGTGGTAGATGTCGTACTGCAGGAACAGGTTGGCGCTGCCGACCTTCTCGCGGATGTCCTGGGCCTGCTTGGTGGTCTGCAGGTAGAAGCCGGGAATGTCGAGGGTGTTGATCATTTCCATGACCAGCTTGATGCCCGCGGCTTCGAGCTTGCCCGCCGCGTACTCCAGGTTGTTCAGGAAGGTGTTCTCGATGGTCGCGCAGTCGTGGCCCTGCGGGCGGATGCCGGCCAGGCAGTTGACCTGGGTGTTGCCCAGCACCTTGGCGTAGGCGATGGCCTTGTCGACGCCGGCGCGGAATTCCTCGACGCGGTCCGGGTGGCAGGCGATGCCGCGCTCGCCTTTCGACCAGTCGCCGGCCGGCAGGTTGAACAGCACTTGTTCGAGCTTGTTGGCGTCCAGGCGGGCCTTGATCACCTCGGCCTCGACGTCATACGGAAAGAGGTACTCGACACCGCTGAAACCGGCGCGCGCGGCGGCTTCGAAGCGGTCGAGGAAGTCCACCTCGGTGAACAGCATGGACAGGTTGGCGCAGAAACGGGGCATGGGGTCACTCCTGTTGAACGGGTGGTGCGTGGCGCTCGGCTTCCTGATGAAAGAGAGCAGGGGGTGGGGGACTCTCCGCCAGGAAATATCCACCCCCTGCTCCTCCCCGAAGGGAGGAGTCGTTCGGATCTATCAGTCCAGCAGCGAGATGGCGGTCGGCGCATCAACGCCTTTCAGGGCCAGCTCTTCGAACTCGTTGACCGCGTTGATCTCGGTACCCATGGAGATGTTGGTGACGCGCTCCAGGATGACCTCGACCACCACCGGTACACGGTGCTGCTGCATCAGCTCGCGAGCCTGGGCGAAGGCGGCGCCGATCTGGTTCGGGTCGAATACGCGGATCGCCTTGCAACCCAGACCTTCCACCACCGCGACGTGGTCCACACCGTAGCCGTTGAGCTCCGGAGCGTTGACGTTGTCGAAGGCCAGCTGCACGCAGTAGTCGATCTCGAAGCCGCGCTGCGCCTGACGGATCAGGCCGAGGTAGGAGTTGTTCACCAGCACGTGGATGTACGGCAGGTTGAACTGCGCACCGGCGGCCAGTTCTTCGATCATGAACTGGAAGTCATAGTCGCCCGACAGCGCGACGACCTGACGGCTCGGGTCGGCCTTGACCACGCCCAGCGCTGCCGGAATGGTCCAGCCCAGCGGGCCGGCCTGGCCGCAGTTGATCCAGTGGCGCGGCTTGTAGACGTGCAGGAACTGCGCGCCGGCGATCTGCGACAGACCGATGGTGCTGACGTAGCAGGTGTCCTTGCCGAAGAACTCGTTCATCTCTTCGTAGACGCGCTGCGGCTTGACCGGCACGTTGTCGAAGTGGGTCTTGCGCTGCATCGTGCGCTTGCGTTCGCGGCAGGCTTCGACCCAGGCGCTGCGGTCCTTCAGCTTGCCGGCGGCTTTCCACTCGCGGGCTACTTCGAGGAACACGTCGAGGGCGGAACCGGCGTCGGAAACTATCCCTAAGTCCGGGGTGAATACACGGCCGATCTGGGTCGGTTCGATGTCCACATGGACGAACTTGCGGCCAGCGGTATAGACGTCGACCGAACCGGTGTGACGGTTGGCCCAGCGGTTGCCGATGCCCAGCACCATGTCCGATTCCAGGACGGTGGTGTTGCCGTAGCGGTGCGAAGTCTGCAGGCCGCACATACCGGCCATCAGCGGGTGGTCGTCGGGGATGGTGCCCCAGCCCATCAGGGTCGGGACGACCGGCACGCCGGTCAGCTCGGCGAATTCCACCAGCTTGTCGGAGGCGTCGGCGTTGATGATGCCGCCGCCGGCGCAGATCAGCGGACGCTCGGCGTCATTGAACAGGGCCAGGGCTTTCTCGGCCTGGGCACGAGTGGCCTTGGGCTTGTTCACCGGCAGCGGTTCGTAGGCGTCGATGTCGAATTCGATCTCGGCCATCTGCACGTCGAAGGGCAGGTCGATCAGCACCGGGCCGGGACGGCCGCTGCGCATTTCGAAGAAGGCCTTCTGGAAGGCATAGGGCACCTGGCCCGGCTCCAGCACGGTGGTTGCCCACTTGGTGACCGGTTTGACGATGCTGGTGATGTCCACGGCCTGGAAGTCTTCCTTGTGCATGCGCGCACGGGGAGCCTGGCCGGTGATGCAGAGGATCGGGATGGAGTCGGCGGAAGCCGAGTACAGGCCGGTGACCATGTCGGTGCCGGCGGGGCCGGAGGTGCCGATGCACACGCCGATGTTGCCGGCGTTGGTGCGGGTGTAGCCCTCGGCCATGTGCGAGGCGCCTTCCACGTGGCGGGCCAGGACGTGATCGATGCCACCGAGTTTCTTCATGGCCGCATACATGGGGTTGATGGCGGCGCCCGGTACGCCGAAGGCGGTATCCACGCCTTCGCGACGCATGACGAGTACGGCAGCCTCGATTGCTCTCATTCTGGCCATATTTTGTTCCTCGGTTCTTATACTGATTGTGTACAAAAGTTGAGGCGATTCTAGGCAGGCAATTCGACGAAGGTCAAGACGGGTTGTATACGAGGGACTGAGTGGTCATTTTTTGCTGTGGGCCTTGTATTCCGGGGATTTCGAGAAAAAGCTGAACGCTGGGTCAAACTGTCGTTTGAAAAAATGTATACAAAAATAGATGTGAATTGTCCTTTTCAGTTGCTTTGGTTGAGACCTTCGGCTACTAGATTGCGTACAGATTTCTGATACGCGTGTGCGCAGCATTCACCTCTGCGCATGGCGTGGCCCGGCTTGTCGACCTTGAACCGCCTTATCAACTTGAAGAGGAAAACCTCATGAGCACCCTGAGTCTGGAAACCGCACTGGACATCACCCGTCACGCCCTGGTCGCCAGCCGCGAGCTGTCCACCGCTCCGCTGACCATCGCCGTGCTGGATGCCGGCGGGCACCTGTTGAGCCTGCAGCGCGAGGACGGCGCGAGCATGCTTCGTCCGCAGATCGCCATCGGCAAGGCGTGGGGCGCGGTGGCGCTGGGCAAGTCGTCGCGCGTGCTGGCGGCGGACGCTCAGCAGCGGCCGTCGTTCATCGCGGCGGTGAACACCCTGGCGCAAGGCAATGTGGTGCCCGCGCCCGGCGGCGTGCTGATCCGCAATTCGGCCAATGAAGTGATTGGTGCCATCGGCATCAGCGGTGACGTCTCGGACATCGACGAGCAATGCGCGATCCGTGGCGTGCAGGCGCTGGGCCTGGTCGCTGACGCGGGCTGATCGAAGAAGGGCAGCGCGCGCGGTTCATCGCGCGCCTCGCTCCTACGCGTTTCCGGGGCATCCGTAGGATGGGTGGAGCGAAGCGATACCCATGCTGCAGCGGTTGATAACCGTCAGATCGACAACGGCCGCAAACGCCCCTGCGGCTTGTGTTCGGCGCCATTGTCCGGCGCGGTGCCGCGCAGCACCAGGCGGGTGATAGTCTCGGTGGCCGCTTCGAAGTCTGCCTCGCTGAGGCTGGTCTTGCCGGTGACCATGGAGATCTGCCAGTCGAAGTCGGCGTAGGTCTGGGTCGCCGCCCAGATGGTGAACAGCAGGTGATGCGGGTCCACCGGCGCCAGCAGGCCGCGGTCGATCCAGCTCTGCAGGCAGGCGATGTTGCGCTGTGCCTGGGCGTTCAACTCATCCAGGTATTCCCTGGGCAGGTGCGGCGCACCGTGCATCAGCTCGCTGGCGAACACCTTGGAGGCGTGCGGCAGCTCCTGGGAAATCTTCACCTTGGAACGGATGTAGGCGCGCAGCGCCTCGCTCGGTTCGTCATCCTCGCGGAACGGCGCGGAGGCCTGCAGCAGCGGCTCCACCACGCTTTCCAGCACGCAGCGGTAGAGGTTTTCCTTGGACTGGAAGTAGTAGTAGACGTTGGGCTTGGGCAGCCCGGCGCGAGCGGCGATGTCGCTGGTCTTGGTCGCCGCGAAACCCTTTTCGGCGAATTCTTCGCTGGCGGCGCGAAGGATGAGGCGACGGTTACGCTCGCGGATGCTGGTCATTGGCTGGTCTTCTTTTCTTTTATTGCTGTTATAGCTGTTGTCACCGAGCCGGGCATGGTAGCACCGGGCTCTTGAGCCCCTCAACTCGGCCCCGTTGCGGGTACTTGCGTGCAATTTCCTGACTCGCGGGTCGGTTTTGTGTGTACAGCGACGGCGTTCTAAGGTATTTCTAGCGCACTTTCGTTCGGCACCTGCCATCCGGAACCCCCCATGTCCGATTCCCAGTTGGTCGACCCCTTCGGTCGACGCATTACCTACCTGCGCCTGTCGGTCACCGACCGCTGCGACTTCCGCTGCACCTACTGCATGAGCGAAGACATGCAGTTCCTGCCGCGCGACCAGGTATTGAGCCTGGAGGAACTCGAAGCCGTCGCCGACGCCTTCATCGGCCTGGGCGTGAAGCGCATCCGCATCACCGGCGGCGAGCCGCTGGTGCGCAAGGGCCTGACCGGTCTGCTGGCAAGACTGGGCGCACGTTCGGAGCTGGACGATCTCTCCATCACCACCAACGGCTCGCAACTGCGCGAGCGTGCAGCAGAGCTGCGCGCGGCCGGCGTGCGTCGGCTGAATATCAGCCTCGACTCGCTGCGCCGCGAACGCTTCGCCGCCTTCACCCGCTCCGACAAGCTGGAGCAGGTGCTCGACGGAATCGACGCCGCCCGCGAGGCCGGCTTCGAGCGCATCAAGCTCAATGCCGTGGTGCAGAAGGGCCGCAACGACGACGAAGTCTGCGACCTGGTGGCCTTCGCCCTGGAAAAGGGTATCGACATAAGCTTCATCGAGGAGATGCCGCTGGGCAGCGTCAGCAGCCACGAGCGCAAGCAGACTCTGTGCAGCAGCGACGAAGTCCGTGCGCAGCTCGCCGAGCGCTGGCAACTGTTGCCGACGCCGGAGCGCAGTGGCGGCCCGTCGCGTTACTACCGCATCGACGGATACGCCAGCCGCATCGGCTTCATTTCCCCGCACAGCCACAACTTCTGCGGCGACTGCAACCGGGTGCGGGTGACCGCCGAAGGCAAGCTGGTGCTCTGCCTGGGTCACGAGGGCGCGCTGGACCTGCGCCAACAGCTGCGCGAGCACCCCGGCGATGGCGCGCGCCTGCGCGATGCGCTGATGCAGGCGCTGCAGCTCAAGCCCGAACGCCACCACTTCGAAGCCGACCAGCAGGTGCAGGTGCTGCGCTTCATGAGCATGACCGGCGGCTGAGTCCGCCACGGCGGGCGCCCGGCCCGCCGGACAGAACAAAAACAACAGGCAACAAGGAGAGTCGTTTGAAGCTCAAGGCATTCTGCTGCGCGCTCGCCAGCATTTTTTCCAGCGGTGTTTCAAGTGCCGCCATGGCCCAGACCTACGTCGTCGGCGTCGAGAATCTGGCGTTCGCCCCCCATTACAGCACCGATGCGCAGGGCAGTTACCAGGGCTTCGCCCGCGAGGTGCTGGACCTGTTCGCCAGTACCAGCGGCATCACCCTGGAATATCGCCCGCTGCCGGTGGATGAGTTGCTGCCGGCGCTGCTGTCGGGCCAGATCGATCTCAAGTACCCGGACAACCCGAACTGGGCGCCCGAGCAGAAAGCCGGGAAAACCCTGCGCTACAGCCAGCCGGTGACCGAGTACGTCGACGGCGTGCTGGTGGCGCCGGAGCGGCTGGGGCAAGGCGTTGGCGCCTTGAAGCGGCTGGCGCTGGTCGACGGCTGGACGCCGCGTGGCTACGAGCAGTCGGTGCAGGCCGGGCAGATTGCCCTCACGCCCAGCGCCGACCTCAAGCAGATGATCCATGCCGCGCTGAAGAAGCAGGCCGATGGCGTCTACTTCAACGTGGTGGTCGCCACTTTCTACCTGGACAACATCCGTGCGAAGCCGGGGGCGCTGGTGTTCGATCCTTCGCTGCCACACACGCGCAGCGCCTTCCACCTGTCCACGGTGAAGCAGGGCGAGCTGATCGAGCGCTTCGACCGCTTCCTCGTCGACCATTCCAGGGAGGTGGCCGTGCTCAAGGCCAAGTACGGCGTCGAGGCGAGCCTGGATTCTGAGCACCTGGGCGTCGAGCAGTGGAAAGTGGATTTCCTCGAGCGCCAGAAAGCGAAACAGAAGTCGCCGTGAGCCGCCTTCTTCCCTAGAATCGCCGCTGCCGTTTGCGCGCCAGCCGTAGGGAGGATGAAGTGCGCCGCGCTTTGTTCATCTGCAGCCGCAACCGTCTGCGCAGCCCCACCGCCGAAACCGTCTTCGCCAGCTGGCCGGAGGTCGAGACCGACTCCGCCGGGCTGGCGCCGGATGCGGAAGTCCTGCTGAGCGCCGAGCAACTGGAGTGGGCCGACCTGGTCTTCGTCATGGAGCGCCGCCATCGGCAGGCACTGCTGCGCCGCTTCCCCGTGGCGATGCGCGGCAAGCGTCTGGTGTGCCTGGATATCCCTGACGATTACGTCTATCTGCAGCCCGAGCTGGTACTCCTGCTGGAGCGCAAGGTCGGACCTCTCCTGCGGCAGGAGAGTGCATGAGCGAGCTCCATATTCCCCTGCGCGAAGGCACGCTGGTCTGCCCCGGTTTCCGCATCCAGTCCCAGCCCGAACCCTCGCTGGCCATCGACGGCGATCTGCTCTGGGCGCTGGAGCAGCCGCAGTGGTGCCCGCTGGCCGTGTCGCTCGAGGAGCGTGACGGCGCACAGTGGATCACGCCGCTGCCGCTGGCCCAGCAGGTCGGATTCGACCCGCAGCGGGTGATCGGTTGGCGCGACGAGCCGGTGCGTATCGAGCAGCCCGAAGGCGTCGAGGATGCCGAGGCCGCCATCCACTGGTGGCGTAGCGGCGCGGTCGACGATGTGCGCGGGCGCATCAGCCACCATCCCTGGGGGCGTCTGCTGCGTCTCGAAGGTCCGGGCATCGGCCCGGAGCACATCCTCTTTCCCCGTGGCCATGCCTGCATCTACCTGGGGCATCTGGACGCCGACTGGCGCCAAATACGCTTCGAACTCTTTTCCTGAGCCGGCATCACACTAGATAGCGGCCCTGCGGTTGCCGCCGATATGGCGGGAGCGTCATGGTCGGTTGTCTCGCGTGCGAGCGGCCTGCACCTCCTGCCCAGTGCATGCAGTCCATGATGAGGTGACCCAGAATGACCATAACAAGACGGGTAAAGAGCCTTGCAGTAGTCCTGGTGTTCGCGCAGTTGGGTGTCGTTGCGGAAGTCCCGTTGGCTCAGGCCGCCATGGTTGGCACCGGCGAAGTGCTGCAGACACAGCAGCAACAGGTCGACCGCGAACAGTTATTGAAAATGCTCGATGACCAGGGCGTGCAGAAAAAACTGCAGTCCATGGGCGTCGAGCGCAGCAAGGTCGAGCAGCGCATCAAGAGCCTGTCCAATGAAGAGCTGGCGCAGTTCAACCAGCAACTGGACGAGGCCCCCGCTGGCGGCATCATCGGCATCATCCTGTTGTTCCTGCTGATCTTCGTGATCACCGACCTGCTCTGTATCACCCACATCTTCACCTTTGTGAGGTGCCAGCGTTGAGACGCTGGGCCATGGCCGTCGCGTTTGCGGCGGCCGTGGCACTCGGCGGCTGCTCGCAGTCGCCGACGTTGCCAGCCAGCGTGGAGGCGTTGCCGGAGCGAGTGGAACTGAGTGATGTGCAGTTCTTCCCGCAGCAGGAGTTCCAGTGCGGCCCGGCCGCGCTGGCGACCATGCTTAACCAGCGCGGCGTGCGGGTGACTCCTCGCGAACTGAAGAATCGGGTGTTCATCCCCGGGCGCGAGGGCAGCTTGCAGGTGGAGCTGGTAGCGGCGGCGCGGGAGAAGGGCATGCTGGTCTATCCGCTCAAGCCGCGCCTGGAGAACATCCTGACCGAAGTGGCGGCGGGCAATCCGGTGCTGATCCTGCAGAATCAGGGGCTGGACTGGCTGCCTGTCTGGCACTTCGCGGTGGTGGTCGGCTTCGATCGCAATCGGCACGAACTGATCCTCCGCTCGGGCATCACCGAGCGCCTGGTGATCGACTTCACCGCCTTCGACGTGACCTGGAAGCGCAGCCAGCGCTGGGCTGTGCTGACCGTGCCGGCGGATCGGCTACCGGCGACGGCGGAGCCGACGGCCTGGTTGAGGGCGGCCCACGATCTGGAGGAAACCGGTCAGCCGGCATTGGCGGAGCAGGCCTACCGCACCGCGACCAGGGCCTGGCCGCAGGAGTCGCTCGGCTGGTTCGCCCTGGCCAATGCGCGCTACAGCGACGGAAATCTCGGCGATGCCGAGGATGCGCTGCGCCACAGCGTCGGCGCGAAGCCGGGGTTTGCGGCGGGCTGGTTCAATCTGGCCAACGTATTGGGCGAGCGTGGTTGTCCGCAGCAGGCTGGCGCAGCGGCGAGTTGTGCGCGGTACCTGGCGCCGGACGATGCGCGCTTCTCGCAGAAGATCGGCAGTACGGCCGCGGCAGGTGGCAGTTGCCAGGCGGTTCCGGCCTGCCCGGCGAACTGAGGCGCGAAGGTTTCTGGAACCGAAGCGGGAAGGGCACAGCCTAAACCTGCAATGTCCCAGCGAGGTGCTTGGCATGGCCAGCGAAAAACCACCGGCACGCGGCGGCGCGCGTGCCAAGGAGAGCGCGTCGACTGCCAAGAAGGCGGCGCCTCGCAATCCTTCCCGCAGCTCGAAAGCCGGAAGTGACACGGCCGACGATCTCTCCGCCGAGGAGCGCCGCAAGGTCGAGAAAAGCCAGCCGCCCCGCGCGCTGGTGCTGCATGAAGTCATCCGCCTGCAGGGCAATCATGAACTGGACCGCACCCTTGCGGCGCTCTGGTGGTCGGCGCTGGCGGCCGGGCTGACCATCGGCCTGTCGCTGATGGCCATGGGGTTGTTCCGTGCTCGGCTGCCGGATCACGACATGGCGGTGATCACCACCAGCCTGGGTTATCCGGTGGGCTTCCTGGCGATCATTCTCGCGCGCCAGCAGCTGTTCACCGAGAACACCCTGACGGCAGTGCTGCCGGTGATGAGCGAACCAACGCTGGAAAAGTTCGGCCAGTTGCTGCGGCTGTGGTCGGTGGTCTTGGCGGGCAATGTCGTCGGCGCGCTGCTGTTCGCCTACGGCATGCTGCATCTGCCGATCTTCGACACGAAGGCCGACCAGGCCTTCCTCGACATAGGCCGCGAGGTGATGGAGAACGACCACTGGCAGATGTTCTCCAAGGGCATCGTTTCCGGCTGGATGATCGCCACCATGGTCTGGCTGGTGCCGGCGGCGGAAAACGCCAAGGTGTGGATCATCTTCCTGGTTACCTACCTGATGGCGTTGGGCAGCTTCAGCCACATCGTGGTCGGCACCTGCGAGGTGGGTTACCTGATGTTTGCCGGCGAAGTGGGGCTGGCGGCGTTCGTCGTCGATTTCGCCTTGCCGACGCTGGTGGGCAATATCGTCGGTGGCAGCCTGATCTTCGCTTTGATGAGCCATGCCCAGGTGCGCAGCGATACGTCGCCGCCGGAGAAGTCCCCGAAAAGAAAAACGGCGCCCTGAGGCGCCGTTTTTTCGTGCGGTGAGAAGCGAGGCGTCAGATGCCCAGCTTGTCGCGCATGGTGTAGTACCAGGCGCCGATCGCGGAGAACGGAACCTGGAACATGCGGCCGCCCGGGAAGGGGTAGTGCGGCAGGGTGGCGAAGGCGTCGAAACGCTCGGCCTGGCCGCGCAGCACTTCGGCCAGCAGCTTGCCCGCGAGGTGGGTGTAGGTCACACCGTGGCCCGAGCAGCCCTGGGAGTAGTAGATATTGTCGCCGATGCGACCAACCTGCGGCAGGCGCGAGAGGGTCAGCAGGAAGTTGCCGGTCCAGGCGAAATCGATCTTCACGTCCTTCAGCTGCGGGAACACCTTGAGCATCTTCGGACGAATGATCGCTTCGATGTTCGACGGGTCGCGTGCACCGTAGACCACGCCACCGCCGAAGATCAGGCGGTTTTCGCCGGTCAGGCGGTAGTAGTCGAGCAGGTAGTTGCAGTCCTCGACGCAGTAGTCGGTCGGCAGCAGGGACTTGGCCAGGTCGGCGCTCAGCGGCTCGGTGGTGATCACCTGGGTACCGCACGGCATGGACTTGGAAGCCAGTTCCGGCACCAGGCCGCCGAGGTAGGCGTTACCGGCCACCACGATGAACTTGGCCTTCACGCGGCCCTTCGGGGTGTGCACTACCGGGTTGGCGCCGCGGTCAATCTTCACGGCAGGGGACTGCTCGTGGATCACGCCGCCGAGCGACTCGACGGCGGCGGCTTCGCCCAGGGCGAGGTTCAGCGGGTGGATGTGGCCGCCGCTCATGTCGAGCATGCCGCCGACATAGCTGTCGGTGCCGACGACTTCACGAATGCGCTTGGCGTCCATCAGTTCCAGCTGGGTATGGCCGAAGCGCTCCCACAGCTTCTTCTGCGACTCCAGGTGGCCCATCTGCTTGGCGCTGAGGGCAGCGAACACGCCGCCGTCCTTCAGGTCGCACTGGATGTTGTACTTGGCGATGCGCTCGCGAATGATGCGGCCGCCTTCGAAGGCCATGTCGCCCAGCAGTTTGGCCTGCTTGGCGCCGACGGTGCGTTCGATGACGTCGATGTCGCGGCTATAGCTGTTGACGATCTGACCGCCGTTGCGGCCCGAGGCACCGAAGCCAACCTTGGCGGCTTCCAGTACGGTGACCTTGAAACCGTTTTCCAGCAGGAACAGGGCGGTCGACAGGCCGGTGTAGCCTGCGCCGATCACGCAGACATCGGTTTCCACCTCGCCTTGCAGTTCAGGACGGGCCGGGACCGGGTTGGCCGAAGCTGCGTAATAGGAGGAGGGGTAGGAGGTGTGCGGCATAATGCACCTGTGTTTGTTATTTTTTACGAGATGTGCGGATGCTACCTGAGTCGAATCAGACCGGCTAGTGCCCGTGCAAAATAATTTACGGACGGTCGAACATAAAAAAATTCACTTTTTCAGTGGCTTAGCTGAGAAAGTGCTTGACGCTCTAAAACGATCGCGTAGAATGCGCCCCACACGACAGGCACATAGCTCAGTTGGTTAGAGCACCACCTTGACATGGTGGGGGTCGTTGGTTCGAGTCCAATTGTGCCTACCAAACATAATCGCTTCGGCGATTTCAGAAAGGGCGATCCGAAAGGGTCGCCCTTTTTGTTTTGCGCGTTTCTTTTCTGAGTCGGGAAGCGCCTGCATGCTCCGTTGCTTCGGCTTGGCGCGCCTGCTGCTTCTGATTTGGGTTGGTACGGCTTGGCGGAGCTTCTGTCTGTTCGCTTGGCAAGCCTTCCTTATATAGAGAGCCTGAATTCATTCGCGTGCAGTTCGTGTGTGTGCCCGTGCTGCTCTTCGGCAGTAGGAGTGTGGGGCGAGGGTTAAAGGTGCCGGCCCTAGTTCATGGCGTTCCTGCGTTCGCTGGAGGCTTCGTACTGTCGGCACTTCTGTTCGGCGTTGGCGGACGCCTGATCGGGAGTCTGGTTGCCGTGGTAGCCGAAGCGCACGAAGTACCTGACGATCACCTGCGTATCAGCGTCAAGCTTGGCGCTACCCTCGTGAATGGCTGCGATGGCCTGCTGTTCGGTTTTCCCCTCGTTTCGGTACAGCGCTCCCGCGCGTGCAAACAAGCCGATGCCGGTGCAGAAGTCAGACGCTTGAGCGCTGCTTGCGAGGGTCATGAGCAGGAGCATCGCTGTGAGCTTGTTCATTTGGCCTCACTGAGCCTGCAATTTGGTTCTGCCTGTCAGTATGGAGTCTGCTGCGGTCTTCTGCTTGTCCGGTGGGGCTCATCTTTAGGGTGTTGATCGGGCGGGGTTGCCCGGGTCGTAAACAAAAAACGCCCGATGCTGTGCATCGGGCGTCGTCTTATCGGTGGTTTTCAAAGCCGGGGCCGCCGCCGTGACCGCCACCTCCATGGTTGCTTCCGCCTCCTGGGCCGCCGCCCGGGCCGCCGAAGGGTGGGAAGAACGGCCAGCAGCCGGAGAGCAATACTAAGGTGGTGAGCAGGGCGGCTTTGGTCAGCTTGGACAACATCGAGACACCATGAGGCAGGAAAAACGGCGCAAAGTAGACCCGCAGGCGGCGCGGGTGTCTCGAAGAATTTGGTATCGGCAAGGTAAGTATTGTGTCGGCGCCGGTGCATGACTGGCGGCGATGGAAGGGATTGTGCCGGCGGCACTAACGAGAAGCCCCGCACCTGGAGAGAGCGGGGCTTCAAGACGGCAACTCAGGGGATTGCGGGCTGGCCGGTCCTTCGGCTGCACTGTGGACTGTAGCTCCGGCCTGGCGTCCTTCCAGTGGTTGGCTCGTCAGGTGTCGTCAGTGGCACTTGGCGCTGGATGGGCGGTTCGGTAGGGTCGCCCTTCCGTTGGTTCTCCGAAGGGCGGCTGGCCCGCGAAATGACAGGGGAGCCTGCTATGGTGTCCGTTGAGGTGTGCTCGGAGGTGGTGATGAGCGGTCTGCGATCCTGGTTGTTGCTCAGCGTGTTGTGGGTGCCGCTACCGGCGTTGGCGGAAATGCAGGTGATCTGGCCGCAGGGTTGGGAAGTTTCGCGCTCGCCAATGGATGCGGCAGCTGATGCGCCCGTGGTTCGTCAGCGTGGGGTGCGCATGGCGGAGGATGGCTCCCAGGACCTGGTCATGGAGGTTACCCGCAGTCGACTTGGCTCTGCCGCCCAGGTCAGTGTCGAGAATGTTATCGTCGAGATGCGCAAGGCGCTCCAGAAGGACTTCATGCGCCAGGGGTTCCAGGCAGCGTGCAGCAAGCCTCTGGATGCAAAGCTGGGTGGGCTCGCGGGGCTGGAAGTGCATTGCGGCATCAGCCAGAACGGCACCGAGGTGCTCAAGCAGACCGTTCAGGTCGCATTGGGTGATGGGGCGGCGTACTCGCTGACCTATGCGGCACCATCGGAGCGCTATGCGGCACTGATGGCGGAGATCGAAGCGGTGAAGGCGGGCATCAGTCTGAATTGAGGTGCTGCCTCTATAGGAGAGGCAGAAAAGCAAAAGCCCCGCTCATGCGGGGCTTTTTTCGTTTTCAGGCTCAGGCAGCGATAGTGGCTTGCACTCGCTGAATCACCGCGCTCAGCGGTGCCTCGCCCTGGTACTGCTGAGGGTAGAGGCGTTCGGTGTGCTTGGCGATGCCATGCTCGTTCACCAGGGTGAAGCTGAAGCCGTGCTTGCGCTTGGCCTGGATGACGCAGTTCAGAGGGGCGAAAGCCGCCGAGAGGGTGCGAATCGCCTCCTGGATTTGCAGGGAGGTTTTCATTGTCTTGTCTTTCCAAATAGGTAACGGTCCTATGACCGTCGAAATCGTCAAAAGCTCCGGGTGCGATCTGAGAATGCAGAAAACGTATGACCGGAATATGGCAGCGATTGGAAACTTGAGGGTCTGTTCGCGTCAGGCTGCGATGTTGGGTGAAAGCAGAGGATCTGACGTGGGGCGCTGATCGCTCGGGCAAATGTTCCTGGCGCGGTTGGCGTGCTCTGGAATCGATGCGGAGGATGCGCTGGCCGTGGCCCTGTAGAGCCCAGCTTCTGCCCTGGATCAGGTAGGGAGTGCTGGGAGGGGCGACCTTGGGTTTGGTGCTCGCTGTCGGCCAGTATAAGGATTTCTTCTAACGATGGCTAGTTTTTATACAACCGTCTGTCAGAAGTCGCCGAGCGAGGGAGAGATTCCGCGGAGCGGGAGCGCTCCGCAGAACATCAGCATTACTGCAGCCAGGATTCCACGGTGTCGCCACCGTATTGTTGTTTCCAGGCTTTCAGGGTCTTGTGGTTGCCGCCCTTGGTCTCGATGGTCTCGCCGTTGTGCGGGTTCTTGTAGACCTTCAGTTGGCGGGTGCGGCGCGGCTGTTGTGCGGCAGCCGGCTCGGTGGAATTCTGCGGGTCGAGAATGTTGATGACGTTGCGCAGGTTCATGCCGTACTGGTCCATCAAGGCTTGCAGTTGATCCTTGAACTCCAGTTCTTTCTTCAGGCCGCCATCGCTCTTGAGTTTCTCGAGCAGGGCGAGTTGTTCCTGGAGTTTGCGCTCGGCTTCGCGGAATTCCGCAAGTTTGGACATCTGGGTGCTCCCGTATGCAGGGTGATTAGTACGGCGCGATTCTGTGTTCTTGTGATTGTTCGCGTCAACTGAATATATGAATTGTTGCGATTGGGAGGCACGCTTTAAATGTTAAGGGCGCATGAAGGGTTGGTCGATTAATTGATCAATGAGGGATAATGCCCAGGCTAAAGGGTGTGGCGGTATTTTTCGTCGATCTATAACCCCTGTGAAATCTGTGTGCTTTATTGTGGTGCGTTGCGTGCGAGTGCTGGATGAATAACGAGATAGTGCAATACCGGGTCAATGATTATGAACTGACGTGCCAGGTTGCCGGGCAGGGCGTGCCGCTGCTGCTTGTGCATGGGTCACTCTGTGACTACCGCTACTGGCAGGGGCAGGTTCAGGCGTTGTCTGCCCGTTATCGTGTGGTGGTGCCCAGCCTGCGCCACTATTTTCCCGAGCAGTGGGATGGCGCGGGGTCGGGTTTTACCACGCAGCAGCATGTCGATGATCTGTTGGCGTTGCTCGATCAGTTGCCCGGTCCGGTTCACCTGCTGGGGCATTCGCGGGGCGGCAATATCTGTCTGCGTGTGGCGCTGGCGGCTCCGCAGAAATTGCTCTCGTTGACGCTCGCCGATCCCGGCGGGGACTTTGCCGATGATGTTTTTGCGGGGGTAAATATCGAAGCGCCAGTATCTCCCGTGGCGCGTAATCAGTTTCGTCAGCAGGCGCTGGAGATGATTCGAGCAGGGGCGGTGGAAGAGGGGCTGCAACTCTTCGTCGATACTGTCAGTGGTGCGGGAGTCTGGTCGCGGTCTTCCCGGCAATTCCGCGAAATGGCGACAGCTAATGCCATGACATTGGTTGGGCAGGTCGCCGATCATCCCGTGCCTATAAAACATGAGCAGATCCTGCAATTGCAGTTGCCGGTATTGCTGATCGGCGGGGCAAAAAGTCCGGAGCCGTTTCCGCGAATCATCCAGGCATTGCAATCGACACTGGTGGATGCGCGCTCGGTGACGATTCCTGGTGCGTCCCACGGCATGAATGTGATCCGCCCTGCGTCGTTCAATCGCAGCGTGCTGGAATTTGTCGAGCAGTACTGAGCGAAGTCAGGCTTGCCGCTCGTCAGCTTCCTTAACTTGCAGTAACATCCCACGCCTTGCCCGCTATCGTTTGCGGGCAGGTTTTCGATTTCTTCCAGTGATCTACGTCCGCGCGCGAATGCGCAGGGTGCCGACAAGGCGCCTGCCACTGTGAGGCAGGCTTACCCGGCGGGCGACGCTTACTGGCACATCCCAACCCATGTGGCCTTTCGTAGGGGTCACCACTAGGAGAGGAGGCGCCATGCCCATCATTACTCTTCCCGACGGTAGTCAGCGTTCCTTCGATCATCCGGTCAGCGTGACCGAGGTGGCGCAATCCATTGGCGCGGGACTGGCGAAAGCCACCCTGGCCGGCAAGGTCAACGGCCGACTGGTCGATGCCTGCGACATCATCGACAGCGACGCGACCCTGCAGATCATTACCCCGAAGGACGAGGACGGGCTGGAAATCATCCGCCACTCCTGCGCTCACCTGGTGGGCCATGCGGTCAAGCAGCTGTACCCGACCGCCAAGATGGTTATCGGCCCGGTGATCGACGAAGGCTTCTATTACGACATCGCCTTCGAGCGCCCCTTCACGCCGGAAGACATGGCTGCGATCGAAAAGCGCATGGCCGAGCTGATCGAGAAGGACTACGACGTCATCAAGAAGATGACGCCGCGTGCCGAAGTCATCGAGACCTTCAAGGCTCGTGGTGAGGAATACAAGCTGCGCCTCATCGACGACATGCCGGGCGAGAAGGCCATGGGCCTGTACTTCCACGAGGAGTACGTGGACATGTGCCGCGGCCCGCACGTGCCGAACACCCGGTTCCTGAAGGCCTTCAAGCTGACCAAGATTTCCGGTGCCTACTGGCGTGGCGACTCGAAGAACGAGCAACTGCAGCGCGTCTACGGCACCGCCTGGGCGGACAAGAAGCAACTGGCTGCCTACATCCAGCGCATCGAGGAAGCCGAGAAGCGCGATCACCGTCGCATCGGCAAGCAGCTCGACCTCTTCCACCTCCAGGAAGAAGCTCCTGGCATGGTCTTCTGGCACCCGAACGGCTGGACCGTTTACCAGGTGCTCGAGCAGTACATGCGCAAGGTGCAGCGCGACCACGGTTATGTGGAAGTCCGCACCCCGCAGGTTGTTGACCGCATCCTCTGGGAGCGCTCCGGCCACTGGACCAACTACGCCGAGAACATGTTCACCACTTCGTCGGAAAGCCGTGACTTCGCGGTCAAGCCGATGAACTGCCCATGTCACGTGCAGATATTCAATCAGGGCCTGAAATCCTACCGCGACCTGCCGCTGCGTCTCGCCGAGTTCGGTGCCTGCCACCGCAACGAGCCGTCCGGCGCGCTGCACGGCATCATGCGCGTGCGTGGCTTCACCCAGGACGACGCCCACATCTTCTGCACCGAAGAACAGGTGAAGAAGGAAGCGGCCGACTTCATCAAGCTGACCCTGCAGGTCTACTCGGACTTCGGCTTCACCGATGTTTCCATGAAGCTGTCCACTCGTCCGGCCAAGCGAGTCGGTTCCGAAGAATTGTGGGACCGCGCCGAAAGTGCGCTGGCCGACGCTCTGAACGAATCCGGCCTGGAGTGGGAATACCAGCCGGGAGAGGGGGCTTTCTACGGTCCGAAGATCGAGTTCACCCTGAAGGACTGCCTCGGCCGTAACTGGCAGTGCGGCACCCTGCAGTACGACCCGAACCTGCCGGAGCGTCTGGATGCCAGCTATATCGCCGAAGATAACAGCCGTACCCGCCCGGTCATGCTGCACCGCGCGATCCTCGGCTCCTTCGAGCGCTTCATCGGCATGCTCATCGAGCACTATGCCGGCCTGTTCCCGGCGTGGCTCGCACCGACCCAGGCAGTGGTGATGAATATCACTGACAAGCAGGGCGAATGGGCTGAAGAAGTGGTGCGTCAGCTCGAGCAAAGCGGATTCCGTGCCAAGTCTGACTTGAGAAACGAGAAAATTGGCTTTAAAATCCGCGAGCATACTTTGCTCAAGGTTCCCTATCTGCTGGTTATCGGCGATAGAGAAGTTGAATCGCAGGCCGTCGCCGTACGTACGCGCGAAGGGGCAGACCTCGGCTCGATGCCGGTCGCCCAGTTCGCTGAGCTGCTCGCTCAGGCGGTTTCCCGGCGTGGTCGCCAAGACTCGGAGTAATCATTATTAAGCGTGAAATGAGACAGGATAAGCGGGCTGTCCCGAAACCGCCGATCAACGAGAACATCACCGCCCGTGAGGTTCGCCTGATTGGTGCTGACGGTCAGCAGATTGGTGTGGTCTCCCTCGATGAGGCTCTCCGTCTGGCTGACGAAGCCAAGCTGGACCTGGTGGAAATTTCTGCTGATGCGGTGCCCCCTGTCTGCCGCATCATGGACTACGGCAAGCACCTCTTCGAGAAGAAGAAGCAAGCCGCTGCTGCGAAGAAGAACCAGCACCAGCAACAGATCAAAGAAATCAAGTTTCGTCCAGGGACGGAAGAGGGGGATTACCAGGTAAAACTACGCAACCTGGTACGTTTCCTTAATGAAGGGGACAAGGCCAAGGTATCGCTTCGATTCCGTGGTCGTGAGATGGCCCACCAGGAGCTGGGCATGGAGCTGCTGAAGCGAGTCGAAACCGACCTCGCCGAAGTCGGCACCGTGGAACAGCATCCTAAGCTGGAAGGACGCCAGCTGATGATGGTCATCGCTCCCAAGAAGCGTAAATAACCTCCCGGGCACTGGCAGGCCTGATGGTTATCAGTTGTTAACGAATGCGGAGTACCAAACATGCCAAAGATGAAAACCAAGAGTGGCGCCAAAAAGCGCTTCAAAGTGACTGCTGGTGGTATCAAGCACAAGCACGCTTTCAAGAGCCACATCCTGACCAAAATGACCACCAAGCGTAAGCGTCAGCTGCGCGGCACTTCGATGCTCGCTGCTTCCGACGTTCGCCGTGTAGCGCGCTCCCTGCGTCTGCGTTGATTTCTGGTAGAGGATAAATAAATGGCTCGTGTTAAGCGTGGCGTGATTGCCCGTCGTCGTCACAAAAAGATTCTGAAGCTCGCAAAAGGCTACTACGGCGCGCGTTCGCGCGTGTTCCGTGTTGCCAAACAGGCGGTAATCAAGGCCGGCCAATACGCCTACCGTGACCGTCGTCAGCGCAAGCGTCAGTTCCGCGCCCTGTGGATCGCCCGTATCAACGCTGGTGCTCGTCAGAACGGTCTGTCCTACAGCCGTCTGATCGCTGGCCTGAAAAAGGCGGCCATCGAGATCGACCGTAAAGTCCTGGCCGATCTGGCTGTGAACGAAAAAGCGGCGTTTACCGCGATTGTCGAGAAAGCGAAGGCCAGCCTGGCTTAAGCCCCACGACAGTTACCGGATCTCGGTCCGGACGTAACGTCACCGATAGGGGAAGAGCCTTACCGCTCTTCCCCTATTTTGTATCTGGAGTTGGTACATGGAAAACCTGGACGCGCTGGTCTCGCAGGCCCTGGACGCCGTGCGGAACACCGAAGACGTCAACGCCCTGGAGCAGATCCGGGTTCACTACCTCGGCAAGAAAGGCGAGCTGACCCAGGTCATGAAGACCCTGGGCGACCTGCCGGCCGAAGAGCGCCCCAAGGTCGGTGCGCTGATCAACGTCGCCAAGGAAAAGGTTCAGGATGTGCTGAACGCCCGCAAGGCTGAGCTTGAGGGCGCCGCCCTCGCCGCCAAGCTGGCTGCCGAGCGCATCGACGTGACTCTGCCGGGCCGTGGCCAGTCCTCCGGCGGCCTGCACCCGGTCACCCGCACCAAAGAGCGCATCGAGCAGTGCTTCACCCGCATCGGCTATGAAGTGGCCGAAGGTCCGGAAGTCGAAGACGATTACCACAACTTCGAAGCGCTCAACATTCCGGGCCACCACCCGGCTCGTGCCATGCACGACACCTTCTACTTCAATGCGAACATGCTGCTGCGCACCCATACCTCGCCGGTACAGGTCCGCACCATGGAAAACCAGAAGCCGCCGATTCGCATTGTCTGCCCGGGCCGCGTCTACCGCTGCGACTCCGACCTGACCCACTCGCCCATGTTCCACCAGGTCGAAGGTCTGCTGGTCGATGAAGACGTCAGCTTCGCCGACCTCAAGGGCACCATCGAGGAATTCCTCCGCGCCTTCTTCGAGAAGGAATTCTCAGTCCGCTTCCGTCCGTCCTTCTTCCCCTTCACCGAGCCTTCGGCGGAAGTCGACATCCAGTGCGTGCTCTGCAGCGGCAAGGGTTGCCGCGTCTGCAAGCAGACCGGCTGGCTGGAAGTCATGGGTTGCGGCATGGTCCACCCCGACGTGCTGCGCATGTCCGGCATCGACCCCGAGAAATACCAGGGCTTCGCCTTCGGCATGGGGATCGAGCGCCTGGCCATGCTGCGCTATGGCGTGAACGACTTGCGCCTGTTCTTCGACAACGATCTGCGGTTCCTCGGCCAGTTCCGCTAGCCCGCACGACCGTCAACGCATTCAGGAGAGCAGGATGAAATTCAGTGAACAGTGGCTGCGGAGCTGGGTAAATCCGCAGGTATCCCGTGACGAGCTGGTGGCTCGTCTGTCCATGGCGGGCCTCGAGGTCGACGCCGTGATCCCGGTCGCCGGCCAGTTCAGCGGCGTGGTCGTGGGCGAAGTCCTTTCGACCGAACAGCACCCGGACGCCGACAAGCTGCGCGTCTGCCAGGTCAGCAACGGTTCGGAGACCTTCCAGGTCGTCTGCGGCGCGCCCAACGTGCGCCCAGGCCTGAAAATCCCCTTCGCCATGATCGGCGCCGAACTGCCGGGCGACTTCAAGATCAAGAAAGCCAAGCTGCGCGGCGTTGAATCCAACGGCATGCTCTGCTCGGCCAAAGAGCTGGAAATCAGCGAAGAAAACTCCGGCCTGATGGAGCTCGCCGTGGATGCGCCGGTGGGCGCCAATATCCGCGACTACCTCGAACTGGACGACGCCTCCATCGAGATCGGCCTGACCCCGAACCGCGGCGACTGCCTGTCCCTGACCGGCCTCGCTCGCGAAGTCGGCGCGCTGTACAGCGCCGAGGTCAAGTCGGTGGTGGTCAATGCCGTTGCCCCGCGCATCGACGAGGTTCGCAGCATCGAGCTGCTGGCGCCCAAGGCTTGCCCGCGCTACCTCGGCCGCGTTATCCGCAACGTCGACCTGAGCAAGCCGTCCCCCCTTTGGATGGTCGAGCGCCTGCGCCGTTCTGACATCCGCAGCATCGATGCCGCCGTCGACATCACCAACTACGTGATGATCGAACTGGGCCAGCCAATGCACGCCTTCGACCTCGACGAGATCAAGGGCGGCATTCGCGTGCGCATGGCGGAGGAGGGCGAAAAGCTCGTTCTGCTCGATGGCCAGGAAGTCACCCTGCGTGCCGATACCCTGGTGATCGCCGACCACGAACGCGCCCTGGCCATTGCCGGCGTGATGGGCGGCGAGCACAGCGGCGTCAGCGCCAAGACCCGCGACCTGTTCCTCGAAAGCGCCTTCTTCGACAACATCGCCGTGGCCGGCAAGGCCCGTTCCTATGGCCTGCACACTGATGCCTCGCACCGCTTCGAGCGTGGCGTGGATTCGCAGTTGGCCCGTCGTGCCATGGAGCGCGCCACAGAACTGCTGCTGCAGATCGTTGGCGGCGAAGCTGGCCCGATCGTCGAGCAAGCCAGCGAAGCCGATCTGCCGAAGGTCGCACCGGTCACCCTGCGTGCCGAGCGCGTCACCCAGATGCTGGGCATGACCCTGGAAAACGCCGAGATCGAGCGTCTGCTCACTGCCCTGGAGTTCGACGTCCAGAAGGCCGGTGCCGATGCCTGGACCGTGGGTGTGCCGAGCCATCGCTTCGACGTCTCCATCGAAGTTGACCTGATCGAAGAGCTGGGCCGCCTGTACGGCTACAACCGTCTGCCGGTTCGCTACCCGCAAGCGCGCCTGGCGCCGAACACCAAGTCCGAGTCCCAGGCCGAACTGCCGGCGCTGCGCCGCCTGCTGGTCGCCCGCGACTACCAGGAAGCCATCACCTACAGCTTCATCGATCCCAAGCTGTTCCAGCTGTTCCACCCTGGCGTCGAGCCGCTGATGCTGGCCAACCCGATCTCCGCCGACATGGCCGCCATGCGCGCCTCGCTCTGGCCGGGGCTGGTGAAGTCCCTGCAGCACAACCTCAACCGCCAGCAGACCCGCGTGCGCCTGTTCGAAAGCGGCCTGCGCTTCGTCGGCCAACTGGAAGGGCTGGTGCAGGAAAACATGCTCGCCGGTGTCGTCTGCGGTGCCCGTCAGCCGGAAGGCTGGGCCAACGGCCGCGAGAACGTCGACTTCTTCGACGTGAAAGCCGACGTCGAAGCGCTGCTGGGTAATGCCGGCGCCATCGATGCCTTCACCTTCTCCCCGGCGGAACACCCGGCGCTGCACCCGGGCCAGACCGCCAAGATCGAGCGCGACGGCGTGCTGGTCGGCTACCTGGGCGCCCTGCACCCGGA
Organism: Pseudomonas sp. PDM19; assembly: GCF_014852215.1. Taxonomy (NCBI): domain Bacteria; kingdom Pseudomonadati; phylum Pseudomonadota; class Gammaproteobacteria; order Pseudomonadales; family Pseudomonadaceae; genus Pseudomonas; species Pseudomonas sp. PDM19. The sequence continues at coordinate 1,338,130 of NZ_JACVBG010000003.1, forward strand.
ACTGGCCAAGGCGCTGGACCTGGATCGCCCGGTCTACGTCTTCGAGCTGGTACTGGCCGAAGTCGCCAAGGGCCGCCTGCCGAAATTCAGCGAACTGTCGCGCTTCCCCGAAGTGCGCCGTGACCTCGCGCTGATCGTCGATCTGGATACCCCGGCCGAATTCGTCCTGGCAAATATCCGTGAAACGGCGGGCGAATGGCTGACGGACCTCAGGCTCTTTGACGTCTACCACGGTAAAGGCATTGATCCGCTTAGAAAAAGCTTGGCCGTTGGCTTGACCTGGCAGCATCCATCACGCACTCTTAATGATGACGAGGTGAACGCGACTACGCAGAATATCGTCGCCTCGCTGGAACAAAGGTTCAACGCCACGTTAAGGAAGTAGCGTATGGGGGCTCTGACGAAAGCTGAAATTGCTGAACGTCTGTACGAAGAGCTGGGCCTGAATAAGCGGGAAGCCAAGGAACTGGTGGAGCTCTTCTTTGAAGAGATCCGCCAGGCGCTGGAGCATAACGAACAGGTGAAGTTGTCGGGTTTCGGCAACTTCGATCTGCGCGACAAGCGCCAGCGTCCCGGACGCAACCCGAAGACGGGAGAGGAAATCCCGATCACAGCCCGGCGCGTCGTCACCTTTCGTCCAGGGCAGAAACTGAAGGCCAGGGTTGAAGCTTATGCTGGAACCAAGTCATAACGACGAGTTGCCCCCCATCCCGGGCAAGCGCTATTTCACCATCGGTGAAGTGAGCGACCTTTGCGCGGTGAAGCCGCACGTGCTGCGGTACTGGGAACAGGAGTTCCCGCAACTCAACCCGGTCAAGCGAAGGGGCAACCGGCGCTACTACCAGCGCCAGGACGTGCTCATGATTCGCCAGATCCGTGCGCTGCTCTACGATCAGGGCTTCACCATCGGTGGCGCCCGTCAGCGCCTCACCGGCGACGAAGCCCGCGATGACGCCACCCAGTACAAACAACTGATCCGGCAGATGATCGCCGAATTGGAAGATGTCCTGCATGTGCTGCGCAAGTAACTGAAAAAAATGAAAAAAGCACTTCTCCAAAGCAAATGCTTGGGGTATAGTGCGATCCGCTTCTGAGGGAACTTGGAAGCAACGTCGGGGCGTAGCGCAGCCTGGTAGCGCACTTGCATGGGGTGCAAGGGGTCGAGTGTTCGAATCACTCCGTCCCGACCAAATTTGATAAGCGGCTCAAGTACTTACAGTGCTTGGGCCGTTTTCATTTTTGATATGCGCAAAACTGGCGCAATATGTGCGCAAAAAGCACGGAGCTACGCCACATGGATGAGGTCGATCCCCAGTCATTTTTGACGGACTGGCTGAATGAGCCAACAAGGAAGGAGCGGCGAAATCTGCTCATTGCTTGTGTCGTATCTCTGTCCGTGGTCTATATGAAAATCGTCCCTACCAAGATTTCTGCTCTTGGGATTGAGTTCGATGCTCCTGCGCAAGATGCTTTCCTATACATCCTGATTGCGCTGGTAGCCTATTTCTTCTTTGCTTTTGCTACCTACGTCATCCCAGACTATTTCGTTCTCAGAAAAAAGATTGATGCCTATCACGTAGGAGTCAATCGGCTGATGAGACGTTGGAACCCTGAGGATCAAGAGGATGAGGATGCAGACCGAGATGGGTTGCCAAGAATTTCTTGGTATTACCAGCGGGCTTTGAGGGTCGTATGGGCTCGGATCGCCACAGACTGTGGGATACCGATCTTGCTTAGCATCTGGACTGTTTTCGCACTGATTCGTGCAAGCGTAGCGGCATAGTGACTAGAGGAATTCACTGATATCAAGATCAGGAGTCGCATCTGACCAGACCACTTCGGCATGGTCCCGCTGATAGTTCTTCGTCATCTCCGCGCTGGCATGCCCAGCGATCTTCTGGCCGTCTTTCCCGGCTTTCTTATACAAGTGCAGCGACAGGGCCCTGATCTCATGGAAGCCCGGCATCTCTTCGTCTTTCCATCCTGAATAGCAGGCTGCAGCGTCCCGCGCTTCCTTGAATGCCCTGGACAGATAACGCTCATCGATCTTCGTCCAATGCTCCTTTCGGTCAGCAAGCCCCAGCTTCCGGTCCGGTCGCCGATGGATCAGGAAGGGGGAGGGGATGCCATCGTTACAACGATCCAATACCTCCTGCAGCTCGGGGGTAACTTGGAAACGGATCCAGGCAGCATCCGATACTTTCGCTGTCTTCTGCTGGATGACGTACAGAAACCCGTCCCGGATATCGTCGAATTTCATCGACAAGATATCTGATCGCCGTTGACCAGTGATTAGCGCAAGATCAATCGCGTTCTGCAGCCAGGTCGGAGACTGTTCTCTGATCGTCTTGAGTCCATCTCCGGTGTGACGCTTCCGCTGCTTCTTTTCAATCCTGGGAATAGTCCCAGCTGCCGGATTATCCGGGCACAACCCTTTCGCGGCGGCATGGTTGAAGATATCGATAAGGAGTGCCCGCGCTTGGTTGGCAGCCCTCGGCGTCAAACTATCGAGTAGCTCAGCGGCCATTCGAAGCGTTATTTCATCCACGGCCTGAAACGGCCAGGCTGTTCGGAACTGCCTGAATCTCACTGCGTAGAGTTCCAGGGTGGCTTTTGCCAACTCGCGAGGCGGCAGTACTTCGCGCTGGTAGTAATCCAGAAAGTCGACGAACAAGGTTGTAGCCAGGCCTTTAACCTTCGCAACCAGGTCGGCACCTTCCATGAAGGTGAGATTCAGTTGTTTGGCAGCATCAATTGCCTTGAGCCGATCCTTTCCGAATTGAAACCAGACGCCATCAGTAGGGCGCCTGTACCTGAAAGTCCCACGCCGACTATCGAGGTAGAGATTCTGCGGAAGGGATCTATTTGCCTTATTGCGAGGACGCGGTGACATCAGCAGTGGTCCTTGAGCACCATGGCGACCAGTTCGTTGCTTGTCCCCTTATTGAAAGCTCGCCAATCCACATACCAAAGCTTGCCGATCCTGACGCCCGGAATATCACCATTGCGGATCTGGTTACGTATTGTCTGACTGCAGAGTGGTGTGCCGTTTGCTCCCCAATAGCGGCGCTGGAACTCGGCAATCTTGATCAGTTCTTTGCTCATGCTTCCCCCTCAGGCTTCCAGTCCTCTCCATTGAGTCGAGCGGAGATCCACTGATCGATTTCCAGGGAGTCCCACCCCACTATCGATGGGCCGATCTGTTTGGCCTTGGGAAACGCTCCCGTGCTCATCCAGAGATAGATGGTCGAGCGCTTGATGCCGCAAAGATGAATCACTTCGGGTAAGCGCAGAATTCTGCGAGGGCGTGCGTTCGATTCCATTTCTATTTCTCCATCGCTACTACTTGATCCGCTGATGTCATCAAATGGCGTAGCCGCGTCTGATGTAGCGATCATTTATGAGTCCAATGACGTGCTTTTCGAGGTCGCGAGTGCTGTAGCCCTTGGCGGTGTAGTGATCCTCGATCACGTGCCAAAAGGGCAAAGTACGCCCGACCTCTAAGGCTTTTTTTGGCGGGATGCGCTCCCGAGCGATGAGGCTGGCGAACTGGCCCAGGAACATCTCGCAGTTCTTGCCGGAGAAGCCCTGAGCGGTCTTGTAGTAGCGGCGGTACTCGGTGCGTTCGATGAGCGGATCGGCTTCCACCTGGACCTTGGTATCTAGGCTGATCAGCGACCAGAAGGCGTCGAAGATCCCTTCCCGGGAAATCAGCTTGTAGTTGTCGCAAGCGTACTGCCAGAGGCCTTGCAGGTGCGGACACAGGCCCTCATAGGTCCGGCAGCCGATCACCTCGCCAGAGGACATGGTGGAGCCTTCGGAGAACTGCTGGACGATGGAGTGGTGGTAGCGGAACTCAATGCGCCACACGGTTTCCAGCGGGTTGAAGGCGGGTTCGCCATCGCCGAAGGGATCTCCATTCAGGGACGCCCACACCGATTCCCAATAGTCGAGCTTGTCGGTCGCTCTCGCCTGCAGCGTCTTGTTGTAGAGGCACATCTGCAGGCCGTTGGCCGAGCCGAACATGAAGGTCTCACCACGCCCATAGACCGAGGCATTGCCGTCGTATTCAATGCGGTCGATGCCGCTGATCTGGCGTACACGCCGGGACCGGCAGTGCATGCGATCCACGAAGTCCACGGGCGGGGTCCAGCCCTGCACGTCGAGGGCAATATGGACGGCGCACTGGTTCACCTCGCAGGCCGAGAGGACGCCAGCGGCCAGGTCATCCATTACGCCCTGCAGGATCTTCGGATCAGCACCATCCAGGGCGTGCGGCGACACTTCAACCTTGAGGTGCGGGCCGATGTTTTCGAGCTTCACGTTGTGGTTCTTGATCAGCAGGATCAGGCCCATGTCGGCGTTCTGCAGACGGTACTGGTAGCCCGAGTCGCGACCGATGCGCCCCTTGGCCCACTTGTAGCCGGCGAAGTTGACGAGATCCTCCGGCTCATCGAACAGCGCCATCACTTCCGGGCGGATCATGCCGTTGTACAACTGCCGCACGGTATCGACACCACAGCGCAGCAGGCGCACACCCGACAGGTCGGCAAATCTGCCGTTGCTCGGGTCCATGAAAATCCGTCCTTCGGACGACTCATAAAAATCCCCGGTCTCCTTGAGGATCAGGCGAAGGGGGTGAACTGCCTTTTTCATTCTTTCGTACCTTCAATGAGGTTTATTGAGGTGCTTACTCGTTAGCTATCCGACGTGTTACAGGGTCGTCGGCCGCGCCTTCGGCCTACCGCTCGTGCCTGGCGCTCCCGGCCGGCGGCGCGGCTCGCCGACTCAAAACGGAAACGCCGCCACCGGCTGCATCACCTGCAAGGCGGTGAGAAAGCCGAGCGCATACGCGAGTGCGAGCAGCCCAAGGGCGTTGATTAGGCCGTGCAGGGTCATTGGGTCCTCCAGGGGCGTGCGGGGTATTCGGAATCGGGGACGATGGTCAGCGTTGGCCCTGGGGGCGCTGCTGGGGCGGCTACGAGTTCTACGGGCGTTGCTGCGGGTGGTTGTGCTTGCCTGGGGAAGGCTCCGGCGCACACGATGGTTTCGTGGTACTCGCCGTAGGACAGCTCGGCCACGCATTCCGAGCGGGCCTTCACGCCGTAGCCGGATTCGCCCATCTGCCAGGAATTGAGCATCAGCCGGCGTCCTTCGGAGTCGGTGATGACGAACATGTACATCTCGCGCTGCATGCCCTTCACCAGTCCTTTCACGCGGGCCGCCACGGCGATCTGCCGGCCCGCGAAGGGATGCTCGGCTAGTGGAAGAGTCGGAACACCTGATTGGCCAAAAACAGCACCAGCAGGAAGAGCGCTATGCGCAGCAGCAGGCGTTTGAGCAGGTACAGCGCTCCCTTGAGGACGAGGTGAAGTGCTTTGCTCAGGATGGGCAGGATCAGGCTTCGGCTGAGCGCCGCCACCGACGACCTTGAGAGGTCCCATATAGCTGACAAAGCCAATAGTGCCGGCCAGCAGTGCCAGTAGAAGAACCAACTTAGGCGACCGGAGCAGGCTTTTCCCTGCCTTGGTGTCCTGGGTCTTTCCGGTCGCGGTGGACTGGTAGAGGCGGAAGGTCTGCTGCTTGATTCGCTTGTATTCGACGATGGTGCCGTCAGCGGGTGGTCGGTTGAGCTGGGCGTCATGCTGGGCCTCCTTGTACCGGCCAGGGATGCCGATGACCGCGAGGTTGGAATGCTTGTAGGCCATCTCGCAGGTCATGCGGATGTCGTCGCGGATGTAGCTGATGTTGGGCGTGGTGAGGACAATGTCCCAGTTGAAGTGGCGGTGCCGGGTCCAGGCATCCAGCCATCCCATGGGCCGGTCGGCTTCGTGCGCCGCCTCGGGACCGCCGGGGAAGTCGAACTTCTCCAGATCACGTTCGCGCCAGGATTTGGGGAACAGCAGCTGGGTTTCGTCGAAGATCAGGAAGGCGCCCCGCGGTGCCCACTGAAACCACGTGCGCATCTTTTCGAGGTCGGCCAGGGACTCAAGATCGAGGTTGATGATCTGCGCGGTGTTGGGCAGATCGGGGAACACGGTGTAGGCCCGATCCAGGGTGAAGCCGCGCACGTTGGTGATGATGACGCGGCCTTCCTTCAGCGCGGGGACGGCATCGTCTTGAATCGCGCCGGAGGTTTTGTACGAACCGTTGGGGCCGTGGTGAATCTTGATCGACATGATTCACTCACCTCCCTATGAACGGCACGAAGCGCATGCAGAAGCGCGTAGCCAGGGCGGAGAACATGATGTTGAGGGCCTGCGGCACGCCGAGAAATTGCAGCGCTGCCGCCAGCGGGCCAGGGAGCGTGGCGTACATGGAACGAACCATGTTGGAGACGCCGAGGCTGTCGATCAGCTCGCGGGCGACGGTGTAGCTGACATCGAGCAGGAACAAGAAGCCCTGGAGCGCGCTGTACATCGCCCACTGGGTGGCGACCACGAATCCGTCCTTGATGAAGTCGTAGATCCCTTGGGTGAAGAACTCCCAGATCCATTGGAGGAACAGGACGATCTGGTCGAAAAAGCTGGATAGCCATTCCATGAGGTCACTCCTTCAGAATGACGAACGCCGCCAACACCGATGCCATGAACATCAGCGCGTAGCGCAGGTAGGAGAGTTTTTCTTCGTAGGGGGTGAAGCAGAGGCTGACGGTCTTTTTCCAGACCACGAAGGTGTCGCAGGGGAGCTTGCCGCCGCCCTCGCCGAGGTTGAGATCGAACACCCCTTTCAGCTGATCGGCGTTCTCTTTGATCTTCTCGGAGAACTCTTTCTTGGCTTCCGCAACCTTGGCTTCCCAGGTGCTGAGGGCGTCATCCCAGTTACCTTGCTTGGGCTGCGCCAGGGACTCTTTGGGGCCGTCGCCGCCGTTGGTGCCGCCATCACCGCCGCCCGTGCCACCACCCGTGGAGCCGCCGCCGTCACCGTTACCCGTGCCGGGGTTGCTGCCGCCGTCGCCACCATTGTTTCCGCCATCGCCGCCACCGGTATTGCCGCCAGGGTTGTCGGGGTTTTCGTTACCGCCACCGGTCGTGGGGAAGCAGGCGCTGCCCGACCACGAATAGCCGTCCGGGCACTTGTCGTCAGGATCGATATCGGGGGGGCGTAGTCTGGGCACCGGTACAACCGACCGTGCCGTTGGCGGTCTTGCTGCATTCGAACTTCTTCGCCAGCTCGTCGAGGTAGTCCTGCAGCTGCTGATCGGGGTTGTCCGGGTTATCCGACATGTCGTCGTTGCCGACCGGGATCATGTCTACGGTGCAGACATTGTCGTCACAGCTATCGGGTGTTCCTGGCTCGTACACACATCCGTCTTTGATTTCGGGATCGAGCTCAAGCACTGCGCCGCCATCGGTGTACGAGAACTGAATCGTCTTGGTGTAGTTGCCGCGAGTCTTGCACTCGGCATCCGAGGGGCGCGTGCAGATGCCGGTGTTGGTGTCGTAGCTGCCGGAGCAGGTATCACCACCCCGAGATAGCGGCAGGCGACCATAGTTTTCGCCAAGCTGGTTGTAGAAGTGGCAGCGGAAGGAGATCTTGGTATCCATCGGCAGCACGTAGGCTTCGGCCACCGCGTTACGAAGTCCGGTAGTGGGATAGCCCTTGGCGACATACCCATCACACGCCGCCTGCGGAGAGGGATATCGATCCCCGTTCACCATGTACCAGTAGTACTCTTCGGCGAAGGCGGACGACGAGAAGCCGGCCAATAGCGCGAGCAGTAGAAGTGCCTGCCTCATGTGAACTCCAAGCAACAAAAAAGCCCCTGCGGACGAACCGGAGGGGCTTCCGCTTTGGATCAGCGCGTTAGAAGAATTCGCCGCAGCGGTACCCGGTGATGAAGGCGCCGGCGAAGAACGCCCCCAACCACACCGACCAGAGCACTTACGCCTTGCGCAGCATGCTGTAGATCAGGCCGGCCACGGCCAAGATGACCAGGGCACCGACGATGTAGCCGCCGATGTTGGACATGTCGGACTTGCCGTCGGTGATGGCCTGTTCCACCGCGCTGGTGTCGATCACGCTGGCGGCGAAGGCCGGGACCGAAGTCACGGCGGTGACGGTGCCGGCGATGCACAGGTTGCGGAACGAGCGGACCGGGTTGAACTTGGCGATCTGTTGTTTCATGGCGTTCATGGTGTTTCCTCTCTACTTGGCTTTACGAAGAAGTGACGCGACCCAGCCAGTTAAAAGCCCCGTCACGAATGCCCCGAGAACGCCCGCAGCACCGATGCTGAAGGCCTCCAGGGAGAACCCGCCGTTGACCAGGATTTCAATTGCTCCAGCGGCCTCGGGCGGAATCAGATAGGCCTGTTGCCACTCGATCTGCTGGCAGCGCATGAGGCCGTCCGCCGTGGACGCCCAGCTGGTGCAGACCTGAATGGCAACCACGCCTGACATGTCAGCGAGCCTCCTTGCGCGGGCGGTCGCACCAGCTCCAGAAGGAGCGCAGGACGAACCACCACAGGGCGAAGAAGGCGAACGCAGCCGCGACCACAGCGATCACGGAATCCAGCGGGTAGGGTTCGAGGAATTCGCGCACCGCACGCACGGCAGGCGATACGGCGCAGAGAATTGCCACGTACAGAACCCAGCCGAAGGCGAAACGGAGCGGCGCTTTCATCTACCTACACTCGCCGTCAGGACTTGCTGTTGTCGGAGGGCTTCTCAGCGGCGGGCTGAGTCGGGCGCTGGGCTTGCGGCTGAGCAGCGGGGCGTGCGGCCGGAGCCGGCGCACTGGACTCTTTGCCTACAGCCAACAGTTCGGTCAGCACTTGTGTATTCGTGGTGCGGCCGAAACGGTCCTGGGTCGGGCGGACGACGCTGGCGAACTTGCAGAGCACCGGGGCGCCTTCGAAGACGATGGAGTCCAGCAGGGTCGGTTCAACGTTGTATTCGCTGATCTCGAAGCCCTTGGCGTTGCCGCGAGCGGTTTCCGGGATCGGGGAAATGGCCTGGACGCTGGCGAAGATCTCGCCGGACTTGGTGGAGGTGTAGGTGTCGGTCTTGGTGACCCAGAGTTCGACTACGCCGCCGGTGGTTGCAAACATGTTCATCCGAAGCTCCTTTGCCTTTTTCGGGCATGAGTTGGCCCGCTGCTGCAAATTGGGCGCGTTGGTGGCCGTCTTTCAGCGGGTGTGGTGGTGCCTGGGTTTTGCGGTGGTGCTGGCGGTGAGTGGGGTCAACACAAAGGGCTCTGCCCTTGTCATCCCGCTCTCGCCGCCGAGGGCTCAGGAGCGCGGGGCGGTGGTGCTGCCCCTCACTCCCGAGCGGAGGCTATTCAGGGTGGGGGACGGTCAAGGGTGCGCTTCGCCCGGCGCTCCGTTTGTCCGAACGGGAAAGCGTGTTCGGACAAGCCGGTGCGGCGGCCCTGGACCTGACTGGCCCATGCGGGGATGGTGTGGCGAGCGTGGTGGCGGCCAACCACAGCGCCAACTGCCAGCAGGACGAGCCAGAAGATCAGGTGCGGGATCGGGTTAGAGATCATGACTCAGCCCTCCAGCTCGAATGGCTCGCGCACGGGGACGAAGGGCGTCGGCCTGCCACTGTCGTAGATAACGTGCCAGTACTTCGGCGGACGGAGCGCGGGCATGTGTTTCGCGCAGATAGAGCCCGGTTCCACCCGGTACGTCGAGTGGATCGAGCGCCACACTCCCCCGACCTGCGCCATCGTAGTAACGACCGTGAAGACCCGCGTAGGGCGGCACTCGGTGCAGAGTGTGGATTGGGAGTGAGCGGGCTTCGCCAGTTCGCGACTGGACCAGCAGACAGAGCAGTCGCAGTCCGAAGCATGCGGTCTTCCCAAGTACGCACGGATTAGGTTCATGGCTCATGCCCTCACCCCGCGCACTCGGTAGCCCTGTAAGGCGCGTTCACGGGTCAGGCTCCAGGAGCGAGGAGCTTCGGCATCGGAGGGGAACCCGGAGACGGCTTCATCAATCCACTGCTGGCAGTCCACGCGGGAAGCGCCTTGATGAACACGGTGCCAACGGCGCTGGCGGGTCGGACCGTGGAAGGTGCACATCTCAACCAGATAGCGGTTACTCATCGTCGTAGTCTCCTTGGCAGAAGATCGACTTACCCCGGTCGAGGTCACGGCGGATTTTGTGGAGGTTGATGACGCGACGGCGGCCAATCTTGGCGGTCGGCACGGTCTTGGTTTCGACCCAGCCGCGCACCACGTCTTCGGTGATGTCCTCCAGGCCGAGCATCTGAGCGAATACCGCCTGGGAGCAGAACGGCGCGGTACGGAAGTCCGTGACCTTTTCCATCGCACCCGTGACGGTGAACCCCACTATTCCAGACTCTTCCATGGTTTTGCCCTATAATAAAAATCACGCTTACTGAGTAATAAATACTAAGTAGGGAAACCATACATCTAGATTGTTACTAAGTACAATCTACTAAGTAGATTATTTTTGCATGATAAAAGACCGCCTTATAACTTTGTTCGATAAGGAGCGCACAAGCGTCTGGTTCGAGAAGGAGACCGGAATTGATCGCTATCGGTGGGGTAATGTCAGAAACGGGAAGGCCAGAATCACTGACGCAGAGATCGAGGCAGTGATACAGATTTTCCCCCAGTATGCTCTTTGGCTAGTGACCGGTAATATCGCTCCCGAGAGTGGGCAGACCAGTCCCGCCTATGACGAGGCAAATAAAAACTTAAGCAATCCCAACGCGGGATAGCTGTCACCAGGAAAGTAGCAGAGCGCTGGTTCATCTCAAGGATTGGCGTAAAGGGATGAGAGCAGTTGCATCCACCATTGTACCTTTAACGCTGTGCGGGTTTGCCTACGCAGAAAGCGCCTAGAGTTCAGCGACTGAGACGTCACCCAAAGCAGAAGCTATCGGCTGAAGACCCAGTCGCATTGAGAACAAGTTCATGGCAGGTACGAATGGGATGATAGGGGCGCCGTAAGAGACAATCCCAAGATGCAGGACAAACGCGAAGGGAAAACAAATAAAGGCGTGCGAAAGCCCATGAAAGAGTGCGTAGCTCTGACAGGTAGTACAAATAGCAGATGCAGAGTCCTTAAGATAAAGGCCCGCAGTTGGTGAAAGCCAAACATCACGTAGGCAAGTTATATAGGTTTGCTATGCGCAGCTTTAGTTGTCCGCTCCATGTCCTCTGCCTTGACTTGCCTTTCGAACCTCGGACACAAATTTTGAGCATACATAAATAACACTAAAAATTGCAAATAACTGAGTTAAAGATATCGTCAGCATGGATGTCTGAAATATCCACAATAAAATTTTCTGCACTGAAAAAGAAAGCCCCGTATATATAGAAACCAAAATCAGTAGCGCGACGGATGTGGCCATATTGAATGCGGATATTATTATCACTCCCACTATAACGCCTAGATTTTTCGTATCTTTTTTCTCGTCTGAAAAGTCGGCATTAATAACTTGAGGGTCCTTCAAGGCAACAACCAATCCAGGGTATAGGTGTGCAATCCAAATACCCATGATTGTAAATATTGCTCCAGAAACCCCTACCATCACTGATAGTAGAGGTTCGTAATATTTGAACTCTACCGTGATCCCTAGTGCCCCGGGTATTATTGAGAGTAATAATGATACAAAATAGAGAGCCATCGCCCACCTCAAGTTTAAGAAGCTTTTAACGAGTCGCCCGTTTCATCTGCCGAATTGAAGCGTTCAAGGTACTTGGCTCGTTGGTCTTCCAATGCACTATATAGCTCCTCGCCCGTGTAAGGATCGCCAGAGCGACTCATAACCAAGCGCTCCACCAGTCGATGACTCTTAAAGCTCACATTGTTATCATCCTCAGTTTTAAAGATGACATCGCTCCAGTCGTCGTCCTCATCAGCTGCTTCGTTATGCTTAAGCAGCTCTTGCACAATCTCAATCGAAGGTTTTCCCTCAATCATAAGTTCTACTTTTCTCTTGCCAAGAGAGTCATCAGAGCCACCGGACTTTCTAAACATTTCAATAATTTTAGTAATGGTTTCTAGCACTCCAAGATTGGCGGCTTCAAACAGGCCAGAACCTCCATCTGAAGCTCCATCAGGAGAGAATGTTGTTACGTAGTCCCTTACGGTGATTTCTTTTGTACTCTCCGCGATCCTTTCTAAATATTCGACGCTGGTATCGAACTCGCGAATAGATGTTTCGAATCTATACAGCAGGCTATAATCTTCCGGGGCGGATGGTGTGCTAAACCTAATCCGCACAGCATTGTCTGTCACAGATCGAGAGTTATACCCTGGAACCATCAGCCTGGTCCGTACCACGCTTTTCACCCACTTTTTAAATAGCCCATTATCACATTTTGAATCAGAAAACTTAATGGAAATAACAAGTTTTCTATCAGGTATCACCCAATAATAGCATGGATGTCCCCAGACGACATTGTCGCCTGTACTGGTAGATGAGTTATTAAGATAAGTAGACGGGGCCCCAGAATCATCGAGGATCAGTCCTCGATACCCTTCACTGTCAGATGGGTCGTTCTTCCAGAGAACCAATATGTAATCCCCATTTGGACATTCAAAAATCTCTTTGCAGTAGCACATTTCAGGCGAATGTGGGCCATCTGACTCCTCCGGCCAGGGGCATGTTGCTTTAAAGGATCTGCTATTAACCCAGCCCTTAATAAGGGGAAGAACATGCCCCACCTCCAGGCCAGAGCTCTTTGACAAAATTTCATCGCCCGATAACTTGCTTTGCACTGAGTAAAGGCCATCTTCTGTAATGTCGAAAAAATTTAACAGTCCATGACCGTGTGCTTTGATGCTTTTAGCCATAATTAGCCTCTAATTAAATCAAACGTGGATTATAGAACGTCTATCGGCACCTAATCCTACAGCTTCAATATGAATGGGGGTAATTCCTCAGAAGTTTTAGGCTAAGGGCAGGCTCAATTTGTGTATCTGAAGATATGCCAACAGCCAATTCATACCGAGAGTTATCCCATCGAGTTAAATGAGCTTTCGGCCGTGCAGTACCGTTCCTTCATCTGATTGCTCCAATCCGAACGATCTCTACCAGCACGTGCAGCCCAAGCACGGCACTGCTCTCGAAAATGCACCTTTGCGCCTTTTCTGCACTCCCGATACTCAACGGAGCCCCAACCTTGGTTCCGGCAGACAGATCCGCCGTCAATCACGTTGTTAACAACAACCCACTCAGCCAAATAGCCGCTGCCACCACCCCAGCTCTTTATCCACTGAGAATCACGCTCCTGAGCGTAATTTTGGGCACTGTTCTGTCGAACTATTCGCTGGTCTCGCTCAGCCTGAAACTGCGCTAGGTATTCCTGAGAGACCATGCCTTGGCGCTCCGACGCTACCTGCGGAGTAGGGACACGTGGCAGCTCGCCGCCGTTCTGGCAACGGATCACGTTTTCATCGATGGCATTACCGCCGTTCAGGCAATCGCGTAGCGAGCGACGACTTGAGGCTTCTGGCGCGGTTGGGCGGTGGGCGACTTCAGGAGGAGATGCAGGAACATTCTGAGGGCTTTCGGCAATCGGAATACTGCCTTCGCCAGGGACGGACGCAGATGGACGATCTACGAGAGAACGGAGCGAGGGCCAAGCCAGCGCTAGCACCGTGAGCAGTATCATGCCGCCAAACACGTGTAGAGCGTTCCAGCGGAAGGCCCTGCGTCGTTTCCGGGCTCTCCCCTCGCGCTGTCGCTCACTACTCTCGCGACGCATCCATTCGCGATCATCCAGTCCCATGGTTCTTCCCTGCGTGAATCTGTATGGCATGTGGCCATGTCAAAGTTAACGCGAGACGTTAGTACCCGTAAAGACTCTAGGGGGACTACATAAGGCTAATTGTCAGAAATAGCCGGTTGAAATGAGGTTTTGCCGCATCCCAAAGGTCCGTTTACAAAGCTCTGCGGTATCACGAGGGGGATCATGTGATTCATAAAGCTGTGTAGGTGTAGACCTTGTCAGATCAGCCGTGACGAGGAGGGCACTGTACTGGGCTATTAACCTTGAGGTAGGAGTACGGTCAATAGGGCGGATTTTGCAATTGCCTTCCCCTTGCTCTTTTTAATCTGGCGCTCTGCCAAACGACGCTTGCGTTTGAGTACCTCATTCACATCGATGGATTTCAGAAGCCACAACACCTCAAAGAAGTAAATCGGTGGTGTACACGCCAGGAGTGTTAAGTTTGGCCAAGCTCTGGTCTCCGGTACCAATGTAAGAATAATAACGCTGAGGGGTAGCCATAGAAGTGCAGCAACCCAGAAAAGGCTCATGTAGACGCCAGATCGATTGATCTCAAAGTGGAGGAGGGCAGGGGCGTACTCGTACTCTCTAAACTTGAGAAGAAACGCCCTCATCTTTCGCCGCCGCCATCGTTTGAACTCAGTCGGTCCATGATTGATCAACCATCCGACAAGACGTCTGAGCTTTGTCAGTGCCCAGAGTATGAATGCTCCGTAGACCGCAGTAGCAGTGTTTTCTAGTGTCCAGCTCAGCATATGCCAGAGGGAAGGCAGGGTCTGTTCCACTGAGTTTCCTCATATCATCGGGAAGTGGGTATGACGGCTAGAAGCTAAGGATAGTTGTCTAAGCAGTCTCCTCTACATCCTCAATCTCCGCTTCTACCTCAAGTTGGTGTCGCGTCCACTCACGCTCGACTTCAGGGTTCTCTTGGATTTGTTGCTCGATCCGGAGACTCTCACGATACTCATGAGCCCTTGCTGTCATGGTCCAGTGTGTCTCAACTCCTAGAGTTTCAAGCTCGCCTCGGATTTCCTCTAGGCCCAGGCGGAAGAACTCCTTGCGCGGGTTGACCTTGTTAATTTGCTGGCGAAGGAAATGGCGGTGCAGGCTCTTCTCTAAGCCAGGGGCATCTTCGCTGAAGATCATGGCGTGAACATCGAATTCAAACGGTACACTTGCGTCACCCAGCTCCCGAATTCGGTCCTGAGGCTCCAGTCGACGAGTCATTCCAATCTTGAAGACTTCCTGTCCGAATGAGCCGATGTTCGAGATCACATAGACGTGCCCTGACCGCGTCTGTTGTGCCATGGAGAGTGCGCGCTGGTTCTTCTCTTCGGCCTCGCGCAGCTTGGTCTCGAGCTCCTGAAGGCGGGCCTCGAATTCCGCTCGCTGTGCTTCGTTAGCAGCCTCAACCTGCTTTTGGACTTTCTCCATAGCTTTGCGAAGAGCGTCCTCCTCCTTCGCCGCGTCTTTGATTGCGCGCTCGTACTCGCGGCGAGCCTTTTCTTCTTCGCGGATCTGCTCTCGCAGGCGACGCTGTTCTTCTTTTTCTTCGTCCTTAAGTGCTTTAACGATGGCCGCCCACTTCAGCTCATCGAGTCGAACGGCTAGATAGCTATCGGTGATTCGAGCGTTCCGAAAGGCCCCACCATTGTGGTTCACCAACGAGAAGGCATCCCGGATTTCCTGTTCCAGCTTTCCATGATTATCGGACTTACTACGGGACAGAATCGAATCGACTTTCCCATTGAATGCGTCGATTACGAAACGAATTGCAGTATCTTTGCGGTTGGCCTCAACGTAATCGCAAGCTGCTGCCTGGCCTGCTTTGACCATCATGCGGCTCGTATCGCGGGCGTCCTTTAATTTTTGCCCGGCTTCGGTGAAGCTGAACTCTTCTGCCAAATCGTCTAATAGGTTGTAGGTAGGAACGATGTAGGCGTCGCCGTAACCCTCGATGATGTTCTTCATTGCCTGCGCGGTGACTGCGAATTCCTTGGCGCGATTCATTGCGGTGTAGGCATCACCAGCAATTTCGTCAGCTTTCTGCTGAGCAGCAACAATGATCTTCTCTGCTTCCTTCCCTGCAGCAATGATGCGGCGCTCACTTTCCTCGAGCACATTGCGTGATCGTTCATTGGCTCTATCTAGGGCTAGTTTGGCTGATTGGTTTGCGGCTTCGACTGTAGCCTTAGCGGAGTCCTCTGCTCGTTGACGGAGCACATCACTATGCGCCTTGGCCCGCTGAAGGACATCCTCTGCCTCGTTCCGAATAGCTTTCGCCGCCGCTTCGGTATCGACGATATGCGTGTATTTGGATAGCGCTTCGACTCGCTTAAGAAGGCCGTCTCTCTCCTCAGTTAGAAGGGACAGCTCGAGCTGCAGTAGTTTGAGCTGCGATGCGAGTTGTGCAGCGTGCTCATCCAGTTCATGAGCTCGGAGATCACGTAGTGCGAGTTCTCCTGCGTGAACCTTTCGGGCTGTCCTTAGCACCTGGTACGTTTTAGCGCAGAGGAGAGCAATAGCGATGACAGCTGCAAATAGAAGCCATTCCATGGGGCATCGTCCTTGAGGTGCTGCTATGAGAGGGATATCTCAAATTTTGTGAGTAACCTGCCTCATTTCGTCGGCGCTGACAATTCCCCATGCTACTGAGAGGCTTTGGATTTCTGTCTCCCAAAGCCGCATGAAAAGAGCCCATCGCTTGCGTGGCCAACCTACGTTCAGGAGGTTATTGTTCCGTGCAGAATTTGCTGGTCTGGCTCTGGATCGAGGAGCAGAGGTCTGGCAAGCCCTAAGCACAGGACTAAACGATGAAAAACACTAGCTCGACGGATCGACTGGCAGAGTTGCGTCAGAAGATCGATCAGTTTTCCGAGGTTCGAGATTGGGGGAAGTACCACACCCCGAAGAATCTGAGCATGGCGATGAGTATCGAATCTGCTGAACTGATGGAGATCTTCCAGTGGCAGGAGGGCAGTGAGGGGTATTTAGGGCTGCCCGAGAGCAAGAAGGCCGCTGTAGAGCACGAGGTGGCGGACGTCTTTATCTATCTCATGCGCTTCTGCTCTGTCACAGGTATCGATCCTCTCCGTGCGGCGGAGGAGAAGCTGCAGCTCAATGATGCCAAATACCCGGCCAGCTTGGTCAAGGGCAAGTCCGATAAGTACTCTGATTACTAAACCATGCGCCAGATCTTCATCTTTACCGCACGAGACAAAGATGCGCGGGCTCACCTCCGTGATTCCATTCTGAATCCAGCACCATTTGACTGGATGAGCACTGCGCTTACGCCGGATCAGGCTGCCTACTTTCAGTCCCTGTCGCCCAGTGCGGATGGCTTCTATGCGTGGGGCGCTGTCCCCGGCCCTGTTAATGAGCGAAATTGGGGGGCAATGCAGGTAGGGGATGTAGTCCTTACTGTTTTCGACAACACCTATCACTTCCTTTCCTCCGTTACAGGAAAGCTCAACAGCAAGAGCTTGGCGACCCGAATCTGGGGCACCGACGACAAGGGGAATACGTGGGAGTACATGTACTTTCTGAGTAAACCTCAACCAATCCACGCTTCGGTTGTGGATGGTTTGGCTCCGATCTACCTGAATAAGGGGTATCGGGGGTTCACTCGAATCTCGGATGAGAAAACTCGCGCAATCGTTCAGACATTTGGCAGCCTGGAGGCCTTTGTTGAGCAGGCTTTCCAGGGGCAGATCCCTGAAACTCACTTCGAACGTGAGCTACAGGAGATCGCGCTCGAGGCTGAGTCCGTTGATCCCTTTTCTCCAAAAGATTTGGTGGACGGGCGCAAAAAAGTCTTGCAGGAGATTGTTCGTCGTCAAGGGCAGCCTAAGTTCCGTAAGCAGTTGCTCGCAGCTTATGATGGCCGGTGTACGGTGACAGGATGTGACGTAGAGGCAGTGCTGGAAGCCGCACACATTGCTCCTTATCTCGGGAAGGACTCGAACTCCGTCCAGAATGGGTTACTGCTTCGGGCCGACATCCACACTCTCTTCGACCTTGGCATGCTCAAAGTCGACGCGAAAGGGACTGTGCACCTTCATGAGAAGCTGCGCGGCACCGTATATGAGCAGTACGGAGATCAGTTCATTCGCCTACCAGCCGACAAGGCGCTTGCTCCAAGCCCCGAAGCACTGGATCTCAAGTTTAACGTCGTGCTGTGATCGGCCTTCACTGATACGAGTGTTGGTACCTGTCTTGTGCGCATTCGCTTTGAGACATGCGAATTGATTGGCTTGGAGCGTCCTCGATGCCTGCTGCCCGGCTAAGACAGCTGCATCTATTCATGCAACTTCGCTTCGATATGTTCCCAGTGAAAGGAATTCAGAGGTCAGAATGAAGAAGGTTGCAGCTGCAGTTGTGTATCTGGACGGGACGGTGCTCGTCGCTCGCCGCGCTCCAGGTGAAAAGCTTGCTGGGATGTGGGAATTCCCGGGCGGGAAGCTTGAGGCCGATGAAACACCGCAACACTGCATTGTTCGCGAGATTCAAGAAGAGTTAGGAGTCGGCTCCATTGCCGGTGACATTCTCACTGAATCGGTGTTCACGTATCCGGGCGGCACTATCCGGTTGATTGCCGTGGAGCTAACCCTTAATTCAACAAATTTTGTTCTGCAGGTACATGATCGCGTTGAGTGGTGTGCGCCTTGCAAGCTGCTGAGCTACGAGCTGGCTCCTGCAGACATTCCGATAGCCATGGAGATCATCCGGAAGTATGGATAGCTTCGTTCCCCCAAAGCCTGGTGCCACGCTCAACAACGAAGAGCTTACGCGCTGGTTTAAGTGCAGCCCCCAAGGTGGCATGCGACGTTCAAAGGAGACCAATACGCTGGTCATTGTCTCCAATCACGTGAAGTCTGTTTATGACGATCGCTGGAGTAGCGATGTCTTGCACTACACCGGCATGGGGCAGAAGGGAAACCAATCACTGACCTTCGCTCAAAATAAGACGCTCCACAAATCCAGCTCCAATGGCGTGGCGGTTCACCTTTTTGAGGTCTTCACGCCGAAGGTTTACACCTACATTGGAGAGGTCGAATTATCCGGCAGCGCCTACTCCGAGAAGCAGTTTGATGTTCTGGGGAGCTCTCGTTTGGTATGGATCTTCCCCCTGAGGCTAAAGACGGGAGTGCCCCCGGAGATACCTGAGGCAACTCTCTATGAGTTGAGAGTGCTGAAGGAGAAGCAGATTCGACGGTTGAGTGACGAGCAGGTGGCGGAGCAAGCACGCAGGACCGGTCGGAAGCGCGTAGGCCAGCGCAGCGTTCATGCGACTCAACACCAGCGGTCTCTTTGGGTAGCGGAGCATGCAAAGCGACGTGCCAAAGGGAGGTGCGAGCTTTGTGAGGGGCTCGCTCCGTTTACGCGGAAAGATGGGACTGCCTACTTGGAGACACATCACATTGTTTGGCTAGCTCGTGATGGCGAGGACACCGTAGAGAACACAGTGGCGCTCTGCCCGAACTGCCACCGACGTATGCATGTCTTGAATGATAAGGCAGACGTGAAAACGCTCAAAAGGCGATTGCTTGTCGAGCGCTCGAAAGCCTAGCTAGCGAAGGGGGGATGCTCTGCTGCAGATCCTTCGAGGGCTTTTCGGTTGCGCAAAACCGGCCCTGCAGCCCGCATGGCTACGTTTGTATAAGCACCCACATTGGTGATTTTTGCACCGGCAGTGATGGTATTTTCTCCTTATTAATCATTCTGTTGCGGAGGATTCGCGCGCTGCATGGGGT
Organism: Pseudomonas sp. PDM19; assembly: GCF_014852215.1. Classification (NCBI taxonomy): domain Bacteria; kingdom Pseudomonadati; phylum Pseudomonadota; class Gammaproteobacteria; order Pseudomonadales; family Pseudomonadaceae; genus Pseudomonas; species Pseudomonas sp. PDM19. The sequence goes on from NZ_JACVBG010000003.1 coordinate 1,357,594, forward strand.
GCAAGGGGTAGAGTGTTCGAATCGCTCCGTCCCGACCAAATTTGAAAAGGCCGGTTCAGCAATGAACCGGCCTTTTTGTATTTCTCTTTTCGCAAAGATTACCTAAATCGTCCGCCAACTCGGCGCGTCCCTGAGCGCCCAATCATCCTGCGCCGCCAGAAATGTCGGCAGGTCCCGTCGCGCTATCCATATTTCGCCTTGCCACTTGATGACGCCGATGCGTTGGTCGGCCCAGGTCATGAAGGCGCGGTGGGGGTGAGTGTCGGGGATGTGCTGGGTGTCGTGGAGGGTGGGGAGGACTTCGTCGCTGAGCCATTTGGCGATGTGGCGGTGTTCGGGGTGCCAGAAGCGGTAGAGGGCTTTGTAGGCGCCGGATTCGCTGATGACTTCCACTTCCTCGCGGAAGCCGCTGAGGTATTCCAGGACAACGGCGCGTTTTTGTTCCGGATCCATGCGCTTGGGCAGGTGGTAGGGGCGGCCGGTGCCGATCAAGCGGCCGAAGTCGAGGCCGACGAACCAGGGCTGGCGGTCGATCAGGATGGCGCGTAGCTGGTGGGTGTGGCGTTGGAAAATGACAGGTCTGTAGGCGTCTTGCATGGTGGAGCTCCATCTACGAGGTTGAGGAGCCGCCACACGTCGTCGCTATTCGAAGGGTGGCGGACCGCGCAGGGTTAGCGAACCGGGAGATGGTACCGGCAGACCCGAGGGTCTCCCCGCGCGATCCGCCATAGAGCCAGTAGTGAATACTACAGGCGTGAAAGGGCCTACAGGAAACCTTCGCTGTTTCCCGCATGCGCTTTCAGCGCAGTCGCGCCATCTCTCAAGTCGCTAAACCTGGCCACGGGATTGATCGTGACGGGCGGAGGATGGGGGAGGGTTTGCCGAGGCGGCAACCTGCAAAGCGCGTAGGAATTCGGGAAGCGCGCCTCTGGGATATGAGGTTTAGCGGTGCCTTCTTTATATAGGTGGCAGGACGCAGTTGCCCGGAAGCTGTCGATGCGCCCGTGCGGAGCGGGTGCAGGAGCGTGCTGCTTCTCTATTGAGAGGAGGAGGGGATAGGCCCCTTTGTCATCTTTCTGCAAAAAGTCGTTGACGGCCGATTTAAACTCCCTATAATGCGCACCACTCCCAGCGACGAAGCGCTGAAAGAACTTGAAAATCAAGTACTTACAGAGATTTGAAGTTGAGAGTGGTGGTCAGGCAGGTGATTCACTTGCCGCTCTTCATTAGCTGCTCCGGCAGCGAGCTGAAAAGAAGATCGCCGAGGTGGTTGACAGCGAGTTTGATCGCTGTAGAATGCGCCTCCCGCTGATGAGAAGGTTTCCTTCGCTGAAGCACAAGCGATTGAGTAGAAAAGAAATTTTCGAAAAATAAAGCTTGACGGAAAGAGAGGTTAGCGTAGAATGCGCGCCTCGGTTGAGATGAAAGCCTCAGCCAAACGCTCTTTAACAAGTTGAATCAAGCAAT